>NZ_QJVC01000003.1 GCF_003219795.1 Arthrobacter psychrolactophilus
TCACCAACTACGTCGCCAGATCACTGCTGGAATCAGGCGGATTCAGACCGAAACTACACTCTCAATTCTGAAGAGCCTCATAACGTGCCGCAACGCCTCATTGGTTCCAGAGAATTGTGGTTGCTCTTTCGCCACACTTGCCGCAATTTTTCGATCTAGGCTGACAACCCGTTTGAACTGGTCGAACAGTACCGCATGGTCCTTCGGAGAGAAATTCGTGAGTGTCTGAGTCAACAGTGATATTGCGTGGGAGTCATTACCGATTGTTGTTTGAACAGTTGGTGAACTCGCGAAATTCTGGAACATCGCATCAATATTCGGATCCTCTGGATTGGTCTCTCGCGAGGAGTAACGCTGGGCCATTTTGCTGCGCATCGCCGCGACAGAGGGATCCTTTGGCGGCACTAAAGCGACATTGAAGAGCGGACTCTTCTGAGTTACCAGTTCATTCTGCCGCCGCCCAGCCATGGCCCTACCAGACATTTCCCCGCGTAGGTTCAGGGGCATGCTTGGCGATTTCTCTAGCCGGACTCCTTTCGTTGACGCGCCTATCTCAGGACCGACACTTGACTTCGTCTCAGCAACACGTTTTTTCTGTGAAATCCTATGTTGAACATGCCGCTGAACCTGAGACCAGTTACGGTCAGGGTATTCGGCAATGTCAGCTCTTTTGGGTATGTACCCCTTATCCAGCAGTTGTTTCCGATACTCCCCTTCCAGCAAGTCGTAGACCGACAGTCTGATTTTTCCGTCGGACCTCGGAACGTAATCTCCTGCTCTCCACGGTTGCTGTAGAAGCCTGCGGTAGTGATAGGCAAAATCCCTCAAAGCGTCTGCCTGGGCGTCGGTGAGAAGGAATGAGGCAGGCCGACTACCCACCGGAAACCGAAGTTCACGAGCTTCTTCCCAGAGCAACGCAATTGAAATTTTCAACGTCATTGCCAGATCGCCCAGTTGAACGGCCCCGCCGCGCCGCGCGTTTTCCGAAGGGTTACGGACTCTAGCCTGCGTGCTGTCCCGCTCTCATTGGCAGTGGTCCTCAACGATTTCATATTGTCAGGGCGGTTGCCCCGGGGCTCTCCACCGATTCCGTCCGCTTGGCTACCGGATTTAGGTCTGACGTCACGATTTTTGTCATGGCCTCTAGGATCGTTTTGTCCTCCCGTCAGCGTCGCACGAATCGACTTTAGAAGCCGAATTTGTTCATCAGAAAATGTCGACATAATGGCACTCCCAACGCAATAAGTACGGATGGCGGAGTCGTTAAGAGTCTGAGATTTCCTTCACGAAAAGCATCACGTTCTCAAATCGACCTTGCTTCGGAGCCTACAGATTGGGTCTGAAATTCTTCATCCGAAGTATGAGCTAGCCCCGGAATCCAAAGAATCGTGGGCCCACCGAAATAGGAAGTTCGACAGACCCACGATTAGAGGAAGAACTAGAGCCGCATATCTCCGGTCTCGATGTAGCGCTGGTGCCAGGACAGCGCCTCGCCCATCAGGTGCGGGGTGTGCTTGCCATAGGAATCACGCAGCGCACGCTCGAAATAGTCCTCAAGCATCGGCTTGTAGTCCGGGTGCGCGAGCTTCTCGGTGATCAAACGAGCGCGCTGCTTCGGGGAAAGTCCACGAAGATCGGCGTAGCCCTGCTCGGTAATTAGCAGCATCGTGTCGTGCTCGGTGTGGTCCACATGGCTTGCGAAGGGCACAATTCCGGAGATTCGGCCCTCCTTGGCCACCGAAGGCGACATGAACACGGACAGGAAACCGTTGCGAGCAAAGTCGCCGGATCCGCCAATACCGTTCATGACGTGCGATCCCACAACGTTCGTGGAGTTCACATTGCCGTAAATGTCTGCCTCGATCATGCCGTTGAGGGCAACACAGCCGAGTCGACGGATCAATTCTGGGTGGTTGGAGATCTCTTGGGTGCGCAGCACAATGCGTTCCCGGTAAAAGTCCACGTGCTTGTTGAATTCGGCAATGCCGGCTTCGGACAGTGAGAAGGAGGTGGCCGACGCGAAGGCAATCGTCCCGTCCTTGATCAGTCCGAGCATGCCGTCCTGGATCACCTCGGTGTACGCCTTCAGCCCACGGTACCCGCCACGGGACAACCCGGCCAGCACGGCGTTGGCAATGTTGCCCACGCCAGACTGCAGCGGCAATAGCTTGTCGGTCATGCGCCCGGTCTTAATTTCCCCGTCGAGGAAATCAAGGAGATGATCGGCGATCTGGTTGGAGACGGCATCGGGCTCGGCAAAGGCGGACAGGCGGTCCGGCGCATCGGTTTCAACAACAGCGATGACCTTGGACAGATCGACGTCCATGTACGGCTGACCAATTCGGTCTTCCGGGTGGTTCAGCATGATCGGCTTGCGGAACGGCGGAAGCGCGGTGCCGTAGTAAACGTCGTGCATGCCTTCGAGCCCGGCCGACTGCTGCTTGTTGACCTCGATGATGACGGCATCGGCCATGTCCAGCCAGGTCTTGTTATTACCCACCGAGGATGAGGGAATCAGGCTGCCATCCTCGCGGATACCGACCACTTCGATGATGGCAATGTTGATGTCGCCGTAAAAGCCAAACCAAGCATGCTGCGCAACGTGGCTGAGGTGAATATCCATGTATTCAATCTCACCGTCATTGATCCGCTTCCGCAGCAATGGATCGGACATGTAGGGCAGGCGCAGTTCCATGCCGCCAGCCTTCGCGAGCACACCGTCGAGCTCGGGAGCGGTCGAGGCGCCCGTGAGAATCTTGATCTGAAAGTCGGTACCGGCGGCGTGTGCCTTTTCCATCTGCTCAGCAAGAGCCTGCGGGACTGACTTCGGGTAGCCAGCGCCAGTGAAGCCGCTCATCGCTACTGTCATCCCAGGCTTAATGAGAGCCGCTGCTGCCTCGGCTGACATTCGCTTTTCCAACAGTCCGGCGTGGCGGATACGGTCGTGCACAGTGGTCCTCTTTCACATCGTCGTCAAGACATCCTGCAATGCCGTCCCAACCACTATAGACCGTGACGCACGATACACCGGACCCGCGACTATGTCTATAGTTTTTCGCCCTTTAAAGTACGACGGCGCCTCCCCCTTCTCCTGGCACCATCACCTACCGCTCTTGCTGGTAGAAATAAGGAATGACCGAGACTCCCAGCCCTTCTCCCGCCCATGATGAACTGCGCCATAACCAGCGTTCGCAGCTCAAAGGTTCCATGGTTTCGCTCGTTGCTTGGGCTGTCGTGATTCTGCCGATCATTTTGCTGGCTATTCTCGTTTTTGCCACCGTCCTAGAGCCCAGCGCCAGCATCGCTACACCCGGGCGTATCGCCATAGCCATCGGCGGCGCAGCTCTCCTGTTCTGCATGATTGCATCTCCGCATCTGCTCGGACAGGCCGTTCGATTCCGCGAACGGGCGATGTGGCGCGCCGCTTTGGTCACCGGCATCCCCACGGTGTGCGTGGTCCTCTACTTTGTATTCCGGTGGCTCAGCAACCTCGGCTAGCCCAAAACCGATCATAGAAACCGCCCAGTTTCGCATGCCACACTGGATCCATGCCTCGTCCCCACAGTGAAATCCCATCCCAACGCCTCGCGGTGTCCCGTTCACAGAGCGTCCCCGTGGCCAAGCCTCAGCGCTCTATCTGGTGGGCGGTTGGCATCGCCCTAGTGGGCTGGATAGTTCTGGCCTATCCCATCGTCCTACTGGGGTTGCTTTCACTCGTGGTCATGACAGGATCCGTCGACGGAACGGTTACAGCACCGGGCATTGCTCTAGGCGTCATGGGGATGCTGGGCGCGCTGGCCATGTTGGCTTTCCCACTGCTGCTTGGTCTCGCCATCAAAGCACGACGTCGGGCCCTCTGGCTCCCAGCGCTGCTGACAGGCGCGCTCACCGTCGCCGCCTGCATCTACCTCACGGTCGAGTGGCTCATCCCGCTGGGATAACCGCGGAACCGCGCGTCACGAACCGCTATTTAGCACTCTCGTGCTGAATAAATTCGACCTTCTCCGGATCCAGTCGAGTCTTCATAACCTCGATGGCTTCAGGGTTCTGATCCACCATGACGAAGCGGCGGTCCAGCTCCAAGGCGGCAGCACCGGTCGTGCCCGATCCGCCGAAGAAGTCCAGTACCCAGTCACCCTTTTCGGTACTGGCCTGAATGATGCGGCGCAGGATGCCCAGCGGCTTCTGCGTCGGGTATCCGGTCTTCTCATGCCCGTTGGGTGAAACGATCGTGTGCCACCAGGTATCTGTGGGCAGCTTGCCGAGCGCTACCTTTTCAGGAGTCACCAGTCCGGGCGCCATGTACGGCTCGCGGTCCACCTCGATGCTGTTGAAGTAG
This sequence comes from Arthrobacter psychrolactophilus, assembly GCF_003219795.1. Taxonomy (GTDB): domain Bacteria; phylum Actinomycetota; class Actinomycetes; order Actinomycetales; family Micrococcaceae; genus Specibacter; species Specibacter psychrolactophilus. The sequence goes on from NZ_QJVC01000003.1 coordinate 4,340, forward strand.
TACGTCTTGGGGTTTTTCACGTACACAAGGATGTTGTCGTGCTTGGCCGGCCACTTCTTTTTGGACCGTGCGCCATAGTCGTACGCCCAGATGATCTCGTTGAGGAAGCATTCGCGGCCGAAGAGCGCGTCGAGCAAAACCTTCGCGTAGTGCACCTCACGGTAGTCGAGGTGGAGGTACAGCGTGCCGTCGTCGGCCAGAAGTCGCCAGGCCTCTTCCAGACGCGGCTCAAGGAACTCCCAGTAGTCGCCAAAAGAGTCGTTGTAGCTGAGTGTCAGGCCCTTGATCGTGTCATAGCTACGACCCTTGAATCCCACGCGCGATCCAGTTTCGCTGCGCACATTCGTGATGTTGTGGCGGGCCTGGACCTTGCCGGTGTTGAACGGCGGGTCGATGTAAATCAGGCGGAAGCTCTCATCCGGAAGCGTCCCGAGGAAGCTGAGATTGTCCCCCTCAGCGACGAGGTTCTTCCCGTCAGCCTGCCAGGTTGAAGCCGGGGCTGGGCTCAGGGGTGAATCGCTCGCGTCCGTTGTCATACATCAAGGCTATCGGGGCGGCCGGGAAGCCCGAAACTGAGCACTTCCCGACCGCCCCATTCTCGCTAGCGTTCTGCCCGCAAAACGTCCTTAGTTGCATGGTCATACCGGAAAGTGACGGGTCCGCCGGCGTGCGCAAACTCATGGTTGGCACCGTCCAGAACACCGAAGGCACCGTAGTTTTCATCCCACGATCCGTTCAGCACCGCTTTATAGCTGTACTGTCCGGCAGGTAGTTCGGCAGTGAGCTGCCAGAATCCGGATTCTTCCAGCGTCATCTGAAGACTCGGGTGGTTGGGATCCCAATTCTCGGCACCGACAGCATGGCCAAAGTCGCCTGCCAGGCCAACCGATGCAGGCTGCTCCCCCAGTACGACGTCGGCCACAACCGGCTTCTTCGCAGCGGCAGCTTTCGCTGGCTTTGCCTTAGGTGACGCCTTCTTAGCGGCAGGCTTCTTGGCTGCCGACTTTTCAGGCAATGGCGTGCCAGCCGGGATGAGTGTGCCGTTACTCAATGCGTCGGCCAACTTTTCAACGGTATTGAAGGCGATGGTGGCGCGAAGACCGTTATCGGTGATGCTCCATCCGCTACGACCCTTGGTGATCCAGCCAGCCTTGACGAGGTCAGCCGTGGCCTTGGTGAGGTTCTTGTGTCCGCGGGGAATACCTCCGCTGAGGAGTTCCGATTCTTCCTTGGTGAAGGGAACCCGGGCTGTTGCTTCCGCGAGGACTTCTCCCCCATTGGGCTTCTCTTCTAGCCACGATCCGGCGGCCATGATGTCGAGAACTTCTTTGAGTCGGCGATTGGTATTGTCACGAATGCTCACGGCAAATCTCCTCTTTAAAGCGGGGTGTGATTCTACTGTGGCATGTTCAGACCCTACGCGTCAGTACATGACGAAAACAGTTGAAGACTCCCACTGATTCAGGATTCTCCAAATCGATTCCTGCCCCAAACACGACCACTACTAGGTCCATGGCAGGAATCGAGGAAGTTGCAATCTTCAATCCGCAAATACTCCAATCAATCTGCCGGCATCTCGACGGAAAGTTAGCATCGAATGCCAGACCCACTTGTTGTGCTGACTGACAGGGATCTTGAGCCTTTAGGTCCCTGCTAGCCTGGTCAATTATGACTAGTTACGATTCAAGCTCCCAGACGAAAAAGCGCATCAATGTTGTTGGTGCCGTGTTAGTTGATGGCGACACTGTGCTGGCAGCACAGCGCGGAGCAGCTATGTCACTCAGCGGACTGTGGGAATTTCCGGGCGGCAAGATCGAGCCGAATGAGACTCCTCAGCAGGCCTTGCGCAGGGAACTTGAAGAAGAGCTTCTCTGCACCGCTGAGGTTGGAGATCACCTAGAGACTACCGAGTATGAGTACGACTTTGGTCTGGTCATTCTCAGTACATATATTTGCCGTTTGGTGGAGGGCACCCCTGAATTAACTGAGCACGCGGAAATTCGCTGGGTTCCAGTATCTGAATTACATTCACTGGACTGGGCGCCAGCCGACATCCCTGCGGTAGATCGCCTCGTCAGGGAGCACGGCCAATGAGTTTTGGAGCCGCGGACGTCGTCCGCGCTGACACGGCTTTTGGGTTCATAGACTCGGCAACAACATCTGACCAGGTATTCCATCCTGTTCTAATCTCGAATGAGAATGAGAATACGATGCTCCGCGCAATCCGCCAGGAGTTGCAGCGCTCCAAGAGCTTCATTATTTCAGTAGCATTTATCACGACGAGCGCCATCGCCCTTCTAAAAGAAGTCCTCCTGCAATACGACGGTCCCGGAGTCATCGTGACTTCGACATATCTTGGCTTCAACTCTCCGGAGATGTTTCGTGAATTGCTTAGCCTCGAAGACGTAGATGTTTACGTCCACCCAGGAACTTCGGGCGGCTTTCATGCCAAGGGATACGTCTTTGACCTGGGTGATACAACTACAGCGATCATCGGAAGCTCAAATCTTACGGCTAACGCATTACTGAGGAACTCTGAATGGAATCTCAGGTTTTCTGCGCTCCCAGATGGTGACATCACGCATCAGCTCCAGGAAGCAATCGGTCGCCAAAAACACGTCTCCGAACCACTGACAGCGAACTGGATCACCGCATACGAAGAGATTTATGTCCAGAAACCAGCATCCCCATTTGAGGAACTACTTCCAAGTCGAGTCTTGGACGGTCCTGCGGTGGGTGGCAAAATTTACCCAAACTCGATGCAACTGGAAGCATTGGAAGCGATCAGCCAAGTTCGAGATTCAGGCGAACGACGCGCCCTCGTAATCTCTGCAACGGGAACCGGAAAAACGATACTCTCAGCGCTCGATGTCCGTGCCGTCGATCCGGCGCGAATGCTATTCATTGTCCACCGCGAGCAAATCCTTGACAAAGCAATGTCGGAATTTGAACAAGTTCTTGAAGTCGACCGCTCGTCTCTCGGCAAGTTTGTTGGCTCCCAACGTGAAATTGAACGGCAGTTTGTCTTCGCAACAATTCAAACGATTTCCAAGAAAGCAACGCTGCAGAGCATCAATCGCGATCATTTCGACTACATTCTTATTGATGAAGTTCACCGCGCTGGAGCAGAAAGCTACAGGCGCCTGATCGATTGGTTCACTCCCAAATTCCTGTTGGGCCTCACGGCTACACCAGAACGCACAGATGACTTCAACGTCTTTGAGCTATTCGATTTCAATGTTCCCTACGAGATTCGGCTGCAAGCCGCTCTCGAGGCCCAAATGCTCGTACCGTTTCACTATTATGGCGTTACGGACTACGTCGATTCTGATGGAACTACAGTCGACGACACTTCAAACCTAACCCGCCTTGTGGCTCCCGAACGAGTCGAGCACCTCATCAGAGCCATCAAAACGTATGGCCATGCCGGCCCCACACGAGGCCTCATGTTTTGCAGCCGACGCGACGAAGCCTACGAGCTCTCTCGACTCCTCAATCATCAAGTTGTAAACGGTGTCCTGCTCAGAACTAAAGTACTGACCGGTTCCGATTCCAATGAGGTTCGAAATGAAACAGTTGCGCGGCTGGAAATTGGCGATCTTGACTACATTTTGACGGTCGATATTTTCAATGAAGGTATTGATATTCCGTCGATCAATCAGGTCGTCATGCTGCGTCAGACTCAATCCAACATCATATTCACGCAGCAGCTTGGCCGTGGTCTACGAAAGAATTCAGGAAAAGACCATCTCAGAGTGATCGACTTCATCGGGAATTATGCGAATAATTACATGATTCCGATTGCTCTTCTCGGCGACAGATCACTAAACAAGGACGCCGTTCGACGGAAACTGATCAATATTGATCAAGCAGGGACTATCTCTGGGCTCTCCAGCGTAAACTTTGATCGAGTCTCGCGCGAGCGGATCTTGCAGTCTCTAGCGAACACCTCTCTTGACAGTTTGGCCAACATCAAGATGGCATTTAACGAACTTGCACAGCGTCTGGGCCGCACACCTTTACTTTTTGATTTCGCCAGATACGACAGCGTTGATCCCGTTGTCGTCGCTACCAAGAGCAAGAACTACTGGTCTCTTCAAAATAGATTCAAAGTTGACTCCACGAATCCAACCAACGCTGAAGAGTCCTTCCTAAATTTCCTCACTATGGAGCTTATGAACGGAAAGCGGCCACACGAGCTACTACTGCTGGAGAAGCTCCTAGCCGTCCCAGAAATATCGGTAGCGGCCTACAAGGAACTACTACGTTCCAATGGTTCCGTGAGCGATGACAAGACGCTAGATTCTGTGAGACGTATCCTGTCACTGGAATTTTTTACTTCCGGTGAACAGAAGAAATACGGCAGTAGCTCCTACGTTGATTCATCCAACGGCGCATTTAAGCTGAGTGAATTCGCTAGGACTCTACTGAATGATTCAACGACTTTGCGGGGCCATGTCCAGGATGTCATCGCAACTGGCAAATACCTCGCTCGACACCGTTATGACCACACTGGCACTCTTCAAGTTGGAAAAATGTACTCCCGCAAAGATGTCTGCCGCCTACTCAATTGGAAGAGCAACGAGTACAGCACAATGTACGGATACAAGGTTGATCAGTTTTCACAATCTTGCCCAATCTTTGTGACTTACCACAAGGCTGATCATGTTGCTGAAAGTACCCGTTACGAAGATGAGTTCGTTGACCCCACAAGGCTTAAATGGTTCACTCGGAGCAACCGGACGCTTAAGAGCGCTGAAGTCCGTTCAATTGTTAACGGCGATGTCCCTCTCCATATCTTCGTAAAGAAGGATGATGCCGAAGGGTCCGACTTCTACTATCTTGGGCAAGCTGACTCTCGGGATGCGGATCAAACAACAATGGCAGGCAAGGAGGGCAAAGAGCTCAGCGTCGTCACTATGGGATTAGACTTCATCACTCCAATTGAGAATGGGCTGTACGAGTACATCTCTGACCAGGGGGTCCAGGAACGGTCGTAGCTATGGGTGGCCCCGCACAGCCTCACAAGGCTTGTGGAAATCAACTTGCCGCAACGCTATCAGGAGCACAGAAGTGGGAACCATGAATTTTCAGGGGCAGGAATCCGGGTTAAGAATGTCTCGCAGGGCAGTCCTCGCCCTTACCGGCGTTGCCGGACTTGCGCTAGCCGGCTGCACTTCCGAGTCGCCGGTGGCCCAGACCTCATCAACGACTCGGCTTCCCTCCGCTTCGGTGACCACGGTCCCGACTGCAAGCGCTGAGCCGACTGTCAGTCATTCGCCGTCGAACTTCTTGTTGGCGACCTTGGCACACAGCGATGGGATTGCCCGGATCGATCCTTCCAAGGACGGCTCTGGTGCGGTTGAGGTCCTGACTGTTGGCGCGGCTCCTTGGGGCATCGGCGTCCACGCTGCCAGCAATGCCGCTTTCGTTGCTACGGCGGAGGGTTTGGCTGTGGTCGATCTGGCACATTTCACCCGCCGGGCTCTGGTTCCTTACTTGCACCCGGCGCCAAACATCTCCCAAGGCGAGTATCGTCCCGGTGGCCTAGGCCTTGCGGTCTCCCCCGATGGTTCCGCCGTCTACGTAGCCGTTGGCCTTAATACTGAGACGACCTATTTGGAAGTGTTCGACGTCGCGAGCGGCGCATTCACCGGATCTGTACGTGTGGGGTGGCGACCGTTCGACGTGGTTGTGGATCCCAAGGGCGCCTGGGTCGCGACGATTGACCATGACAGCTTCACCGTCACGGTTGTAGATCCAAAGACGCTAAAAGCCACGCCCCACCAGATTGCACCTTTCGGCACGGAGGGCGGATTGGCGTCCTGGGAGAAGATTCACTACGCCGCGGTGGAGCCCGACGGCTCAATCCTCCTTCCTGTCCAAGGGAAGGTCGTGGTGCGGCTGAATCCGATGACCGGAACCAGCAGCACCATTCCCTCGACCGCCAACTCTCACGCTCATGGCACTGCCCTAGCTGGTGGCAGACTCCTCACCGTGGGCACGGGGTCATTCGGAAATGCCGATGGCGATCCGAACCTTTCCGTGCTTGATCTCGCCACGGGCGAGGAACGGATCGCACCCCTCGACGTGCCTCATGAGACTGTCGCCGGCTGGAGCGATGCCTCAGGCGAAGAGTGGGCAGCCGTTGCCGGTGGCAATACCCGCGACGAAGGCTGGGACGGAATAACGTTTGTCCGTCTCAATGACTTCCAGCAGCGGCAGCTACCCGTTCCCGGCTACCCACAGGTTGTTGTTAGCTACTCAAGCCTCTGAGTACTCCTCCGCTACGGGACCAGGAGGACCTTGATGGCACGTCGTTCGTCCATGGCACGGTAGGCCTCGGGAGCTTCCTCGAGGGGCATGACGACGTCGAATACTCGACCAGGGTTGATCTTGCCAGCCAGCACGTCGGCAAGGAGCTCCGGGATGTAGCTCCGGGCAGAGGCCATGCCACCGCCAACGCTGATGTTGGTATCGAAGAGGTAGCGCAGCGGGATCTCGGCACCGCCGGTGGGAACGCCAACAAAACCTAGGGCACCGCCCGGACGAACACAGTGCAGGGCCTGTTCCATGGATTCCTTCGTGCCAACGCATTCCAGGACTGAATCGGCCAGAACGCCGCCGAGGAGTTCACGCACCTTCGCTACGCCTTCGTCACCGCGTTCTTCCACGATGTCCGTGGCACCAAATTCGCGGGCAATCGCCTGCCGGTCGGCGTGCCGGGACATGGCGATAATCCGTTCGGCACCCAATCGCTTGGCTGCGAGAACCCCACACAGGCCCACGGCACCATCGCCGACCACCACGACGGTGCGGCCGGGGCCAGCTTGTGCCTTGAGTGCGGCGTGGTGGCCGGTGGCCATGACATCGGAGAGGGTCAACAGGCTGGCGCGCAGGGCATCGTCGGGCTCGGTAATCCCGGGAACCTTCACCAGCGTTGAATCGGCCAAGGGAACACGGACCGCTTGGCCCTGACCGTCATCGACCGGAAGACCGGCGTCGTCTGTTCCTCCCCAGCCGGCCAGGCGATCGCAGTCAACCGTGACGCCATTGAGGCATTGCGGGCACTTCCCGCAGCTGACCACGAAAGGCGCGATGACCAGGTCACCGACGGCCAGCGTGCTGACCTGGTCACCAAGGCTTTCAACCAGACCGATGAATTCGTGCCCGATCGCGGAGGGCTCGTGAGTGGGCTTCACGCCACGGTAGGGCCAGAGGTCGGAGCCGCAAACGCAGGCGGCGGTGACCTTCACGACGGCGTCGGTGGGCTGCAGGACTGTGGGGTATTCGCGGTCCTCGACCCGGATATCGCTGGGGCCGTGGATGATTGTTGCGCGCATGAAGATTCCTTGGGTCGTGGAAAGGGCGGAGTTCGAGTCTAGTTCCAAAGCGTCATCGTAGTAATTCCGGGTGTTACAAAAGTTTCGTCGGCGCCGCGCTCACCTGACCATTGGGGCAATTTCCACGTAACACCATAGACGTCGGATGTTATGCATGCCAAAATGGCGTAGCACCGCAAAAACAGGGGAAGTTTCACGAGATTTGCACAACAAACACCAGACCAATGTAGCTCAGGAGTTGTCCATGACTTTCGCACAACCATCACGCCGCCAAGCCCTCAAGCTCGGCGGGATCCTTGCCCTCACGCCACTTGCCACCCAACTTTTCACCCAAACAGCATCCGCCAAGACGGCAGCTCTGCCCGCCACGGTCTTGGCACCACATCCGGCCCTTTCAAACCACGCACTTTGGTACCAGCTTCCCGCCACTGATTGGCAGTCCGGCGCACTCCCTATCGGCAATGGCCGCCTTGGTGCCATGCTCTTCGGCGATCCCGCCAGCGACAGGATCCAGTTCAACGAGCAGAGCCTCTGGGGCGGTGCCAACAATTACGACAATGCGTTGGCCGGCAAGCCCGATGGCGCGTACGACACCAGCGTCACAGGCTTCGGCTCCTACAGGAACTTTGGCAACGTGGTTGTCAGCTTCAACGAACAGCCAGTCGTCACCTCACCCGGCGGACCGTACAAGGTCTGGGGCGCGGAAGGAGTCGAAGCGTCCATCGATAAGAACACAGGCACCAAGTGGTGTATCGATGGACCACCGGCCACAGTGACGTGGCAGATCAAGCTGCCGTCCGCCGTCGTGGTTTCAAAATACACATTCACCAGCGCCAATGATGTGCCCGCGCGTGACCCGCAGAACTGGACGTTCTCTGGTTCCCAGAACGGTGAAAGCTGGACTGCCCTCGACACCCAGTCGTTGCCGGCGCCGTTCGAGGAGCGTCGCCAGGCCAAGGAATTCACCTCCACGAATCAGACCCCATACGCCTACTACAAGTTCGATTTCACGCCCAAGCCCGGCGTGAGTCACTTCCAGGTCTCCGAAATTTCCCTGGCAGGTGTGAGTATGGGCGGACAGTCGGCCCTCTATCTCTCCTCCCCCACCGGCCAGTCCGACGGCGACGGAACGGGCGCGGACATCATGCGCACCGTGGACGGCTCCCCCACAACGGCGTGGGTGGCAGCCAACCCGGGATCCGGCGTCGTATGGCAGGGCGACCTCGGTAAAACCGTGGCCCTGACCTCCTATTCATTGACGTCGGCGGCAGAGAACGCCGGCGAGGATCCCACGCATTGGGTTCTCGAAGGCTCAAGCAACCGCCGCGACTGGGTTGTCCTGGATTCGCGCTCACCCGGGGCGCCCTTTGCCTCACGCGGCGCAACCGTCTCCTTCCCCCTGCCCGGCACGGCAACCTTCAGCTCCTACCGCTTGACCCTGCGCGGAGCTGTCGGCGCCGCGCAGCTGCGCATCGCCGAGGTGAGGCTGCAGGGCAACGGCTTCGATTCCCGTGCAAGCTCTGCCGTGGCCGAGTACAAGCGCGCCCTGGACCCGACCATTGGCGTCCACCTCACCCAATTTGGCACCCCCGGGAACCGCGTCCTACGAGAAGCCTTCGCCAGCCGGACCGCCGACGTCATCGTGATGCGCTACGAAACCGACAAGCCCGGCGGACTCACCGCGTCACTTGCCCTGACCTCGGGACAAGACGGCGTGGCGACGGCGGCCGACGCAGCATCGCGCTCACTAGCCTTCTCCGGCATGATGGCCAACCAGCTCAAACATGCGGCTACGCTGCGCATCGCCGAGACTGACGGCATTGTCACCGGCGTGGGCGCGAGCCTCCGCGTCCAGGGGGCCTCTATCATGACCTTGATCCTCGACGCCCGCACCAATTACAAGCTCGACGCCGCTGCAGGCTGGCGCGGTGCGGACCCCGAACCCGGCATCGCTGCGGCCATTGCCTCCGCCGCAGCCCGGCCCTACGACGCGTTGCGTGCGGAGCACCAGGGCGAACTCTCACCCCTGATGTCCCGCGTCTCCGTGGATTGGGGCACGACGCCGGATCAGGTCGCCAAGGTGCCCACCGACGTCCGGCTCGCGGCATATGGTGCGGGGCAGGATGATCCCAGTCTTGAACAAACCATGTTCGCCTACGGCCGCTACTTACTGCTCGGCTCATCCCGCCCCGGCGGGCTGCCGGCCAATCTGCAGGGCCTGTGGAATGACAGCAACCAACCTCCCTGGGCCTCGGATTACCACACCAACATCAACGTCCAGATGAACTACTGGGGTGCCGAAACCACCAACCTGGCCGAGAGTCACGAGCCGCTCATTGAGTTCATCAGGCAGGTGGCGGTCCCCAGCCGGGTGGCCACCCGGAACGCCTTTGGTGCTGAGACCCGCGGCTGGACGGCACGGACCAGCCAGAGCATCTTCGGAGGCAACTCTTGGGAGTGGAATACCGTTGCCAGCGCCTGGTACGGACAGCACATCTACGAACACTGGGCTTTCACGCAGGACTCCAGCTACCTGCGTGAAACCGCAGTTCCCTTACTGAAGGAAATCTGCCAGTTCTGGGAAGACCGGCTGGTTGAGGACTCAAACGGGAAGCTGGTGGCGCCGGATGGCTGGTCGCCCGAACATGGCCCGCGTGAGGACGGTGTCATGTACGACCAGCAGATCATTTGGGATCTGTTCCAGAATTACATTGACTGCGAGGCCGCAGCCGAATTGGATCTTGAGTACCAGGCCACGGTCAAGGAACTACAGTCGCGGCTCGCGCCCAACAAGATTGGCAAATGGGGTCAATTGCAGGAATGGCAGGCGGACCTCGATGATCCCAAAGACATCCACCGCCACACATCGCACCTGTTCGCCGTCTATCCGGGACGCCAGATCAATGTCGCGGAATCGCCAGAACTGGCGGCGGCCGCCTTGGTCTCGCTGAAGGCCCGCTGCGGAGAAAAGGAAGGCGTGCCGTTCACCGAGGGCAGCGTCTCCGGTGACAGCCGCCGGTCCTGGACCTGGCCATGGCGTGCAGCCTTGTTCGCCCGCCTAGGCGAGGCCGAACGTGCCCGCTTCATGCTGCGCGGGCTGTTGCGCTTCAACACCCTGCCCAACCTGTTCTGCAACCACCCGCCGTTCCAGATGGACGGCAACTTCGGCATCACCGGCGCTGTGGCGGAGATGCTCATCCAGAGTCATACCGGCACCATCCAGCTTCTCCCCGCGTTGCCGGCGTCATGGGCCGACGGTTCCTTCACCGGGCTCCGTGCCCGGGGCGGTTACCAGATCGACTGCATCTGGAGGAACGGCTTGGTGACGGAGGTCGTTGTCATTGGCGACAAGTCACCTAACCAGGGCAACGTCACCGTCCGCATGAATGGGAAGGACTACAGGGTCAAGCCCACGCGGCCGGGGCACAAGACCAAGCCGTTCTCGCCCAGCTAGGCACGTTATGGGTGGGTTAGCCGGGGCGCGAGTCCCGGCTAACCCACCCAAGATGACCGTCCGACGTCGTACTTCTTCTTGAAACTGCCGCGCAGCCTATGGTTAAGGCAACAGCCAATCACTAGCTACGGAGACTTCCGCATGAGCGATCTTTCGAGTGCGAGTGCCACCATTTTGATCGCGGATTTCGTCAACGTGGACGCCGCCGGCAAGGTCAATGTGATTGGCGGGGGCATCCAATTTCTGGGCTCGGACTTTGACAGTGGCCAGACGGCGCCATTCTCGGTGTTTGTCAGCGTAACCGTCAGCATTCCCTCGTTCGATGAGACGCAGGCGGCCGTTGAGGTGGTGCTTGTGGACTCGGACGGGCAGCCGGTGGCGGTGCCGAGCGAGGAGGGGGGCAATGTGATGCGGTTTAGCCAGTCGGTCGATTTCCGGCATACGACGGCGCCGGACATGCAACAACCGCCGATTGGTTTCCCGGGCTGCTCCAACGTGGTGCTGAACTTTCCCGGCGGGCTGCCACTGCCGACAGGGACGACGTACGAGTGGATGGTGCTGCTCAATGGCACACGGCTGACCACGACGTCGTTCTTTGTGCCGGGGCCGAGCAAATAGCGCGTCTTGGCTCAAGGCAAAAGTGAACTTCTCATTACTGTTCAGTAACATCTGTTGATTTGAGCTTCCTCGACGACAAGGCTGTTGTTGTATGAAGCCATCAAACAGAACGAACGACACCTCACTCCGACGCCCTGTCATTGTTGCCGCAAGCGCTGCTGTGGCCGTCATTGGCTCCTTTATTGGGTCTGGCGCAGCCGGCGGCACCGAAATTCAGAAAGCTTCCGGTGGCGCATTGGCCGCCGACGCCACCCTGCTGGCACCGTATGGCTCGGCATTTTCGATCTGGTCCGTCATCTACCTTGGGCTTATCGCGTACGCCGTTTGGCAGTTCCTGCCCCAGCAGCGACGCCAGCTTCGCCACCAAAGGCTGGGATATCACGTGGCAGCGTCGCTTCTGCTCAACGCGGCGTGGATTCTCAGCATCCAGTTTGATCAGCTGTGGCTCAGCGTTCCCATCATCGTTGTGCTCTTACTTGTCTTGTTCTGGATCTTCGCTCTACTGCGTAAGAACCGCTCGACATCCGCAGTGGACGCCGTCGTCACCGATGGCAGCCTAGGCCTCTACCTAGGGTGGGTGTGCGTCGCCACCGGGGCAAACATTGCTGCGTGGACGGTCTCCATGGGCTGGTCGGGATTCGGCATCAGCGGCACCCTGTGGGCCTTGGGCGCGCTAGTTGTGATCGTCATTATTGGGCTACTACTGGCGGTCTTCGGCAAGGGCCGGTTGGCTCCTGCCGCATCCATTGCATGGGGTCTTTCCTGGCTGGCCGTGGCACGTATCTCCGGCGAACTCGAATCTGGTGCCGTGGCCGTGGCCGCTTTAATTGGCGCGGCCCTAGTAGTTTTGGTGACCATCACATTACGGCTGAGAGCAATGAGGTAGCAGATTTCACGTCCTGCACGCCACTGGCGCGTACTCTTACAGCGACAATTCGGGGAAAAAATCCTCGGGTCATTTTTGGATCTAAGTTGAAACTCCACATTTCAAAAACCCCGAGATCGCGGATCATTTTGATCGATTGACACCCAAATTCATGCCAAATTGTCTCCCCTGAGCCATCTCCTCAGACATCAAGAATATTGATGACTGACATCTAATCCATTCGATTCATTGATTCACAACTTTGGAATCCATACGATCTAAGGCAACGTCAATGGGTGACCCACGTTACCCGCGTAGGCCCCGACCATTACCTGTTTGGATGGAGATCTCCGATGAAGACCAGAATCAATAAGATCGCTCGCACCGCGCTTACGCTCAGCGCAGTTTCACTGCTGGTACTCACCACAGGATGCGGTCGTTCCGGTGACACAAATCCCGCTAAGGACACGGTAGTAAGCAACGAGACCGGGCAGTCGGCAGCCAGCCTGGTTCCTGCAGATCTTAAAGCGGCTGGTGTTTTGAAGGTTGCCACGGCCGAGGGTTACCCTCCCATGGAAATGTACAAAGAGGGAACTCAGGAACTCATTGGCGTTGACCCCGAATTGGGCGCCTTGATCGCCAAGCAGCTGGACCTGAAATTCCAGATCACCAATTCCTCCTTCCCTGGCTTGATCCCGGGACTCCAGTCCAAGCAGTGGGACCTTGCCATCTCATCCATGAGTGACACGGAGAAGCGTCGCAACGCCGTGAACTTCGTTGACTACTTCATGGCCGGCGGCGCCATCATGGTCAAGAAGGGCAATCCCGAGGGCATCACGGGCATCGCTGACCTCTGCGGCAAGAAGATTGTTGGTGCCAAGGGTTCCTCAAACTTGGCCATCCTTGAAAACTACTCCAAGGACGAGTGCGAAACCCCGATGACCATCTCGGAATCCGAGGACGCTCCCACGGGCCTCCTCCAGATCGACACAAACCGTGCCATCGCCACCGTTGTTGACTACCCGGTCGCCAAGCAGCTCGCAGCGAAGGCCGGAACTTATGAAGTTCTGCCGGAGCAGTACGACGCTGGCCCCTGGGGCATAGCGATCGACAAGAAGAACACTGAGCTCACCGCCGCGATCAAGGCTGCTCTGCAGGAACTGATGGACAACGGCGAATACCAGAAGCTGCTCGAAAAGTACGACGTTGCTGATGCGGGCGTCAAGGAAGCAACGCTCAATGATGGTAAGTAGCCCCGCGAGCCGCGAGGCCACCTTGATTCAAGAAGAAGTAATTCCCCTAAACGCCCGTAAGCGCCCCTCTTGGGGCAGACTCGCAGGCGGCATTGCAGCACTCGTCTTCGCCGTGTGGGTGGCCTATACCCTCTTCATGGCACCCAATATCCACTGGGATATTGTGGTCGACTTCTTCCTCGATGGCCCTGTCCTCGAGGGTCTGGGCGTCACGATTGCCTTGAGTGTCATCTCGATGGTTGCCGGTGTACTCATCGGTCTGCTCGTGGCCGTCATGCAGCTCTCCCCAAACAAGGTCATGCGCTATGTCGCTGGGGCATATTCATGGTTCTTCCGTGGAACGCCGCTGCTCGTCCAGCTTCTCTTCTGGTTCAACTTGGGCATCATCTTCCCGCGGCTTGAACTGGGCATTCCCTTTGGCGGTCCAAAACTCTTCGGTGTGGAAGCTTCCATCATTACCCCCTTTATCGCGGGGCTGTTGGGTCTTGCCATCAATGAAGGCGCCTACATGTCCCAGATCATTCGTGCGGGAATCCTGGCCGTTGACCCCGGTCAGCGTGAAGCTGCCGAAGCCATGGGCATGCCGCGACGGAACATCATGCTTCGAGTGGTTCTCCCCCAAGCGATGCGAATCATCTTGCCGCCGACGGGCAACCAATTCATCTCTATGCTGAAGACGACATCTTTGGTGTCCATCATCGCCGGCGCAGATCTCTTGACAGTGGTACAACGAATCTACTTGGGCAACTTTGAAGTCATCTCCATGCTCATCGTCGCGTCCATTTGGTACTTGCTCTTGACCACGATTGCCACGATTGGTCAGTACTTCCTCGAAAAGCGCTATTCAAAGGGTTTTGACGCCAGCATCACCGTCAAGAGCAAAGTCATCAAGAATCTCGCACTTCCCGGCCAACGAAAGAAGACCACACCATGACCGGGCCCATCGTCCAGACCCAGGCCGTCAGGAAGAGTTTCGGTACTAATGAAATTCTCAAAGGCATTTCGCTCTCCGTCGAACCTGGCGAAGTTATCTGCATTATCGGCCCTTCAGGCTCAGGAAAAACCACGCTCCTGCGTTGCTTGAACCAGCTAGAGAAGATCGATTCCGGGCGTATTCACGTCAACGGCGAACTTCTCGGATACATCGAACAGCCAGATGGCTCGTTGATGGAGCGAAGTTACGAGAGTCTGCGCCAGCAACGGCAAAGGATTGGCATGGTCTTCCAGCGATTCAACCTCTTCCCGCATATGACGGCGCTAGAGAACGTTGTCGAAGGGCCGTGGAGAATCAAGAAGCAAGGCAAAGCTGCCGCCACCGCGGTCGCAACTGAACTGCTGGCAAAAGTTGGACTGAGCGAACGAGAGAACCACTACCCTGGCCAGCTTTCCGGTGGACAGCAACAGCGCGTGGCAATTGCCCGCGCCTTGGCCATGGAGCCGAGCCTCATGCTCTTCGACGAGCCAACCTCAGCGCTCGATCCGGAATTGGTGGGCGAAGTTCTCACCGTCATGAAGAGGCTGGCTCAAACTGGCATGACCATGGTTGTGGTGACCCATGAAATGGAATTCGCCAAAACCGTTGCCGACAGGGTCATCTTCATGGCTGATGGTGTCATTGTTGAACAAGGGACTCCGCAAGAGGTCCTGCAAAACCCGGTTCATCAGCGTACCCGAGACTTCCTCTCACGAGTCGCTTAGATGGGCGAGTCATATCTGATCAAGGGCGGCAGCATTGTTGACGGCACGGGCAGACCTGCACGTCGCGCTGACATTGGCATCGTCAACGGGACAATGGTTGAGCCGGCAGCTGTTTCCAAGGACGCGGTCCTTGTCGATGCCACAGGTCTCGTGGTATCTCCGGGCTTCATCGATGTCCACACGCATTCTGATGCAACCACTATCCGTTCACAGTATGCAGGGAAGTCCAATACTGGCCCGTTGGCCCTAGCAGCGGTCATGCAGGGTGCCACCTTAGAAATCGCTGGCAACTGCGGGTATTCGGTGTTCCCCGGCGCGGATACGGAGAAACAGGTCGATGCTCTGGCCGAATTCACGGCCACGCTCTTCGGCAACGGCATCCCCGTTTGCGACGACATTGAAGAATATGCTCAGCGCCAAAATGATTCCGGCCGTTTCAACAATATTTCCTCGCTTGTGGGCCATTCCAGTCTGCGAGCCGCGGTCATGGGTTTCGAGCAGCGAGAAGCCACCGTCCTTGAAATCGCCACAATGGAACGGCTTCTTAGTTCCGCTTTGGACGGTGGCGCAGTTGGCTGGTCCTCCGGACTAATCTACCCGCCGGGCACCTATGCCGGAACGGATGAACTCATTCATCTTGGGAAGATCTCGGCTCGTCACGGCGTGCCGTATGTGACTCATCTACGTGATGAAATGCAGTATGTCGAGGAAGCCCTCGAAGAGGCTCTACATATTGCACGGCAGTCAGGCACGTCGTTGCACGTCTCCCACCACAAGACAGCGGGGAAGTTTAGTCACGGACGCAGTGTCCAGACGCTTGCCACGATGGATGCGGCAAGGAGGGAAGGACTGGATGTCACCTGCGATGTCTACCCCTACGTCGCTGCGAGCACGCATCTTCACGCCATGCTGCCGCCGTGGTCGTTTGAAGGCGGCATGGGCGCGCTGCTCCGCCGACTCCATGATCCAGCCGCCCGCAATAGAATGCGTGCCGACATTGCCGGCGGGATCCCTAGCTGGGAGAACACCGTTGGAAATGGCGGTTGGGACCGGATCGATGTGGCGACAGCCCCGGGTCGGACGGAAACGCAAGGCATCTCTGTTGCCGCCTTGGCAGCTCGGGCTGGGCAGGATGCCGTGGACTTCGTTGCTGATCTGCTCATTTCAACGGGCGGGCATGTGACGATCATTTCCCACTCCATGGAGGAAGCCGATATGCAGCGCGTGTTAGCTCACCCCGGAACTATGGTTGGCTCTGACGGTGTCCCCAAGGACGGCAAACCGCATCCCCGCTGGGCAGGAACATTTGCCCGTATTCTGGGACGCTACGTTCGTGACTTACAGGTCCTAGAGCTCGAAGAAGCAGTCCACCGTATGACGGCACTACCCGCCCAACGATTCGGACTGAATGAGCGCGGTATCCTGGCACCAGGCAACATCGCTGATGTGACGATCTTTGATCCTCACACGGTCAGCGACCAAGCAACATTCGTGGATTCCCTGCTGCCGCCGACTGGCATTGAGCACGTCTTTATTGCTGGCCGTCGGGCTCTGCAGCATGGAGTGCTGACCGGCACCTCGGCCGGTACCTTCGTTGCCAGATCCAGGTAGGGGTCAAATGGCCGTCTCGAGCCGTTCAATCTCCTGCCCGACTTCGATAGCCGAATGCCGCAATTGAGCCACAATGGCATCAACCAGCGGGTTCGGATTACCGGCGCGGGTGGCGATTTGAATGGTTCTTCCGGCCGGATGCGTGGTGGTCAGCTTAGAAAGCCTGATCCCACGCGTCTGGGCCAGAGACCACGGGATCAAACTCATCCCGGGAATCAGAGCGAAGCCCACATCGGCCGACACCATACCCAAGGCAACCTCGTAGTAATCGGTGCGGCAACGAACTCGAGGTGAGTATCCGGCCGTGGCACATAACCTGTCCACCAAGGCTGCCTCGTTCTCCATACCTTGGGTTGCGATCCACGGCTGTTCCGCAAGGTCCGAAATGTTGACTGGTCCGCGGCGCATGGGCCGGTAACTTGGGGGTACAGCAAGGAAGTGGGACTCGTGCAGGAGGTCTTCATAGCGGAGTGCTGGATTCCCGCCAGGGCGCTGGTAGGCCTTGGGCGAGGTTGAATAACTAAAGACCACAGCAACATCAAGTTCTCGACTGAGTAACCGTGGAACAAGTTCGAAAGGTTGACCCTGGATGAGGTTCAAACTTACGCTGGGACGTTCCCGAATGAATCTAGACAAGGCATTGGGAACTAGCTGGAGTCCGGCAGACGCAAAGAAGCCTAGGTTGAGCTGTCCCGCGGCGCCTGTTCCCAGCTCGCGGGTTTCTGTTTCGGCCTGTGCCATCAACCCCATAATGGATTCGCTGTACTCAGCTAATCTAGCTCCGGCCGCCGTCAGTTGAACTCCCCGAGCACCACGCTCGAGGAGTTTCGTATCTAGTTCCTTTTCTAAGGTAGAAATATGATGCGAGACTGCCGAGGGTGTCAGCCGAAGGACTTTCGCGGCCCCTGCGATTGTTCCGGATTGAGCAACCTGCAGGAGAGCAGCAAGACGGGCTGAAGAAAGCATGAAGTCCTCATGAACGTGAACAGAAAGTAGAAACGTCCTTTGAGCATACAATCGCCCTACGCTGATGGCGCATCGTCTATATCTTTTGTGGCACTTGACTGGAATGGGTCTGTTATTGCTTCCCATAACCCGGACGAACCGTACTACGCGGCAAGCACCATAAAGCTAGCCGTGCTCTTGGCGGCTATGCGTCTTGTCGACACTCATAAGTTAGACCTCACTCAACTCGTAACGGTCAGAAACACCTTCCCAAGCCGTATCCCCGGAGCAGGTAATTTCACATTTGACTTGGTCGAGCAGGACAACGGAATGTCAGAGGCCGGTACGGACATCACCTTGGCGCAGGCGCTAGGCCGTATGATCTACGTTTCCTCAAATGCCGCGACCAACATGGTGATTGATCTGGTCGGTCTAGACGCGGTGACCGAGGAACTACAACACTGCGGCACCCAGTATGCCAAAATGGAACGCCTGATCAGCGACCACGTTGCACGAGACCAAGGATTCACTCACGAAGCCTCGGCTCATGACCTCGCCATCATCATGCAGCATGCTCTGGCCGGAACCGACTATTCGGCAAGTAGCACGGCATTCATCCGCGAGGTTCTGGGCCAGCAAGAATTCCCCGTCATCGCCACGCAGCTTCCCGCTCATACCGTGTGGGGCAGCAAATCCGGATGGGTGGATGGCATCCATCACGACGTTGCATACATTGGCGAGCCGGGGACGGAATCACACCTTATCTTGGCCGTCTGCACCCGCGGCTTCAGCCATGAACAAGGAGCCAACGCCATCTCTGCTGTGGCTTCCTCGGTGATTCAGTTTCGCCCTGACACCAGCGCCCGCTCTTCAACCAAACCCTGAAGATCCGCGACGGTCATACCGCCCAAGGTAGGCCAGAGTGTTAGTCCTGGGGATTCCATCAACGTGACCAAGTTGGGAACGCCCAGTGCGACAGCGCCTGAGGCGTGAGCCGATGCAAGGCCCGGACGGGAATCTTCAATGGCGACGCACCGATTGATGGACAGGTTCTCGACGGTCTTGCCGAGCAGTTCGGCGGCCATCAAGTACGGTTCGGGATGAGGCTTGCCCTGCGTGACCATATCCCCCGTGATCATGAATTCAAAGGTGCCTTCCGGCAAGTGACTCAGTACTTCTGCTGCCAAGGGATGGTGACTCATGGTGACCAGGACACAGGGAATGCACTGTTCACGAAGTTCGGCCAGCAACTCTTTAGCTCCCGGACGCCAGATGACATCCGCCGTCACCTGGTTCTGAACCGATGCCGTGAGCGTGCTGATGATGTCATCGATGCCCATATCAATACCGGCATCCTGCATGACCTTGGCCGAGTTGGACAGGGCGCTTCCGATCAGAAGCTTTGCTTGCTCTTCCGTCCACGACACACCAAATTCTGCGGCGAGCTTGTGTTGGGCAATGAACCAGAACGGTTCCGTATCCACGATGGTGCCGTCCATATCCCAAAAGACTGCCTGCAACACTAGCTTTCTCCTTCATGTGAAACCGAAACAACTTCAACAGTGACGCCCTGGGCCTGCAGCCCTTCCAGCAACTCCTGGCTGAGACCGTCGTCGGTGATCAGCCGGTCTACGTCTTGCCACGCCGTCATGAGATGCAGGGAGTCATGACCGAATTTTGAGCTGTCCATGAGCATCACGCGGTTGCGCGCGCTGGCCAGCATCTGTGCCTTCAGCGCTACGATCTTTTCCTCTTGGTGGTAACTACCCGCGAGATCGGCGCTGGTTCCGGAAAAGAACACGGTATCGACCCGCAACGCTCGAACCGCTTGAACCGCGCCAATCCCGAGGAATGATTCATGCGCATGGTCGTAGTCACCGCCAATAGCCTGCACGGCAATGTCGCCATGAGCTGCAAGATCTGCCAGGGCAGGCAAATAGTTGGTCACGACGCGCAGATCTTCCAGCTCTGAAAGGTGCGGGATCATTCCCGCCACCGTAGTGGAGTCATCCAGCATGATGACGTCACCATCGTTGACATATTTGGCTGCTGCCGCGGCAAGTACCAGCTTCTGCGGCACGGCAACGCCGGAACGCAGAGACGCCGCAATCTCGTGACTGCGGGTGCGCTCAACGACAACACCGCCGTGAATCTTCCGGAGCAAACCACGCCGCTGCATCTCATCCAAATCCCGATGCATCGTCATGACCGACACGTCAAAGCGCGCGGCCAGGCTCTGCGGTGATGCACTCTTGTCTTCTAAAAGGGTTTCCAGAATGCCGTGCAGCCGTTCCTGCCGTGCACTTCTGATGATCCTCTGGGTCACTATGCCTCCTTATTTGTGAGAACCGGGAACACTCTCCCGGGTGGTGACAGAAGGAAATCAATACCTGATATTTATATCATTCAAATAGAGATTAACGCTTGCTGAACCTTGGGCAAAACTTGTTCAAAGCCCACAAAAACGGTAGCCACAAATGCCCAGTTCAAGCCATGCGAAACCGCTCAAAATTACAGTAAATACGCGGCTTTCACCTCAAAACGCCCTTCTGAGATTCCGGTATTCAAACCCATCACAGTGTTTGTCGCTTTCACAATTCGCGTGTCAGTATTTGTCTTGAAAGTGTGACTATCACAGCAAATTGATATTTTGGAGAGCCTCACGGCCATGACTGTAACCTCAGCACCTCCGATCCAACGGCGGACAACTCCGCCTCCTCTCGAGCCGGACCAGCCACAACGCACCACCGTCTCAGCGGTCCGCAAGAAGCGCAACAGAAAGTCCTACGCGCTCTTTGCCTTGCTGGCCTTCCCCAATATGATTCTGATTGCGGTTTTCGCCTACTGGCCGGTCATTGGAAACATATTCCTAAGCCTGACCAGCTGGGACATGGTGGCTCCCACTCCCCTGTTCATTGGCCTGGACAACTACACCCGGCTATTTACCGATCCGGACTTCCTAGACGTGATGGGCCGAACCCTGGTCTGGGTATCCGCCGTCGTTATTTTGAGCCTGGCGCTGGGACTGGTGCTCGCGTTCCTCTTTAGCCTCCGCGCACCGGGAACGCCGGCCGTCACCGCCATGGCCTTCAGCCCCCACGTCATCTCCGGTGCCGCGGTTGCCGCCATCTGGCTGTTCATTTTCGACCCCAACTTCGGACTATCCCGCGCCGCCTTCGCCCTCTTCGGGGTCGATTCGCCCAGCTGGACCACCGATTCCGCGTGGGCCCTGCCGGCGCTGATCATCGTGGCCATCTGGAAAGGCGTCGGCTTCGTCGCGATCGTGTACCTCGCAGCCTTGCAGGGCATCCCCCACGACATTCAGGAGGCCGCCAAGCTCGACGGCGCGACTCGCCTGCAGATCTTCCGTCACGTGATCATGCCGCTGCTCTCACCGACGACCTTCTTCCTGACCATCACGCAGATCATCAGCGCCTTCCAGTCGTTCGATCTGATCGCCATGATGACAGGCGGCGGGCCCGCGGGATCCACCACCACCCTTAGCTGGTTCATTTACGAGCAGGGCTTCCAATCCTTCGACGCCGGATATGCGGCCGCCGCCTCGGTGCTCATGTTTGTCATCCTGCTCTGCGTCACCGCCGTCCAACTGCGCTACTCCGAAAGGAAGGTGCACTACTGATGAACGCTCCCACCCTCCCGCGTGCCATCTCGTCTCAAGAAGTACGACGGCGGCGCACCCCTTGGTGGACCATCCTCGTCTTGTCCCTGGTTGGCCTGGTCTTCCTCATCCCGGCGTACTGGATGCTCACCGCCGCGTTCAAACCCAATAGCGATATCTACCAATGGCCGCTGAACTTTTGGCCCGAGACCTTTACCTGGGACAACTTCTCGAGCGCCTTTGCCGCCGCACCCTTTGGCCGCTTCTTCACGAACTCGATCGTCATCACCACGATCGGGGCAACGGTCAAGGTGAGCATGGCGATCTGCACGGCCTACGCCTTCGCTTTCCTGCAGTTCCCAGGCAAGAAGTGGATGTTCCTAGGCATCCTGGGCGCCTTGATGGTGCCGGGGCATGTGACCTTGTTGATCAACTACATCACGATCGGCAATCTGGGACTCATCAATTCCTACGCCGGAATCATCCTCCCCGGCTTGGGATCGGCCTTCGGAACCTTCCTGCTCCGCCAGCATTTCCTCTCGCTCCCCGCCGAGGTCATGGAGGCTGCGGAGCTCGACGGCGCAGGTCACCTACGCCGCTTGTTCAGCTTTGTGCTCCCTATGTCGATCCCGGCCGTAGTCACGGTTGCGTTGATTGCCGTCATCGATGACTGGAACGAATTCATCTGGCCCATGCTCGTCACCAACACGGTCGAGATGCGCACCATGCCCATCGGCTTGATGTACCTCAAGCAAACCGAGGGCATGAACGATTGGGGCGTCATTATGGCCGGAACAGTTCTGGTGGTTGTTCCCATGCTCCTGCTCTTCCTCTTCGCGCAACGCTTCATCGTGGCCGGTCTGGCCGGCACCGTCGTCAAACGATGACCCCCAAGTTTTCATCCCCTGCTTTCCCACCTCGCAAACCCACTCGAGATCATCTCAAGGAAAACATCATGAATAGTCACCCTCAGCCCGCAACCGTTGCCAACAACTTCAGCCGACGCCGCTTCCTCGGCGGGCTCGGCATGGCAGCACTCTCTCTGCCGCTCCTCTCGGCCTGCGGCAACGGAAACGGTGGAGCGCAGGCAAGCGTTCCCGTCTATTCCCAGCCCGGGGTCAAGGTGCCGGCACAGTATTCCGGGAGGACCGCCGTCGTACTGTGGAGTCCCTGGGCCGGAAACAACGGTGAGGTTCTGGCGCAGCTAATCAAGTCGTTCAACGAATCGCAGACCGAGATTTACGCGGAAATCCAGCAATTTGACGGATACGACGGCGTCTCGGAAAAGCTGACAGCTGGGTTGCAGGCCAAGCAGGTCCCCGAGATCGCCGTGCTCTCCGACGTCACGTGGAACCGCTACTTCCTCAACGACACCCTAGAACCGCTCAATTCCCACCACGGCGCAGGCTTCAGCCCCGAGACGTACCACCCTCGGTTCTATGCGGAAGGCGTGGTGCGGGACGAGTCGTACTGGGTGCCCTTCGCCCGCTCCACCCCGTTGTTTTACTACAACAAGGAAATCTTCTCCGCTGCCGGGCTGCCGGATCGCGCACCCGCCACCTGGGATGAGTACCGTGGCTGGGGTCAGGAATTGGCTGGCCTGCAATACAAGGGCAAGTCGGTCAAGATGCGCGCACTCAACGGCGCCGACGACTGGTACTTCAGCGGTCTACTCTGGGCCTTCGGCGGATCCATCTCGCAGGGATTGGACGTCAAGCTGGACACTCCCGAGTCCATCGCCGCCGCGGAATTCGACCGCGCCATGGTGCACGACGACAAGAGCGCCTACCTCGCCCAGAGCTTCGTCACCGACTTCACCAACGGCCAGGTCGCCAGCATCACCCAGTCCACGGGCGGCCTGACCGGCCTGGCCAAGGACGCCAAGTTCGAGTTCGGCACCGGATTCCTGCCCAAGGGCCTCCACGCGGGTGTCCCCACCGGCGGCAGCGGGCTCTCGATCATGCGCAACGCTGACCCTGTCCGCAAGGCTGCGGCCGTTGAACTGCTCAAGTTCCTGGCCGCTGAGGAAGCATCCTCGACCTGGACCACCAAGACCGGTTACCTACCCGCGACCGCGGCCGCACTGACCTCCCCCACCGTGACGTCCTTGATGGCCAAGAACCCCAACTACAAGGTGGCCGTTGACCAGCTCGAGATCGCCCAGGGCCCGGACCACGTGCGAAAGTACGTCAACAACGGCATCACCGAGATGAAGGACGTCATCCAGAAGCTGTACGTCAAGAACGACTCCAGCGAAAAGGTCATGAAGGCCGCCGCACAAAACCTCAGCCGCGGCGCCGACTCCATCCGCACTAAGTACAACGAAAAGGTTGCCTAGTATGCAGACTCAAACTTTCGCGATCGTGGGTCACCGCGGCGCATTGGCCCACTCCCCAGAAAACAGCATCGCCTCCTTCCTGCTCGCCGAGCGTAGCGGGGCCACGGAGCTGGAA
Source organism: Arthrobacter psychrolactophilus (assembly GCF_003219795.1). Taxonomy (GTDB): domain Bacteria; phylum Actinomycetota; class Actinomycetes; order Actinomycetales; family Micrococcaceae; genus Specibacter; species Specibacter psychrolactophilus. The sequence goes on from NZ_QJVC01000003.1 coordinate 28,199, forward strand.
CTCGACATTCGCATCACGCGCGACGGCGTTCCGATCGTCCTGCACGACGCCACCTTGGCGCGCGTGGCCGGCGAGCCCGGCCCGTTGACGGACACACCCGTGGCCGAGCTCGATTTCGATGAACTCGGAACCGTTTTGCTTGATTCCGGCGAGCCCACCTTGACCTTCAACGAGGTCTTGGACGCCACGAGCGTTGAGCTTCAGGTAGAGATCAAAGACCCGGCGGCTGTTCCGGAACTGGCCAAGCTGGTGCTGAGCCGACCGGAGGATGCGGCGCGCATTCGCTTCACGAGCTTCCAGGTCGAGGCGCTCCTGCTGCTGCGCGAGCACGCACCCTCGATCCCCCGCGGTTTGATCGTCAGCAAGTACGAAGATGCACTCAAGCATGAAGGCGGCCTCGATGGAATCCTTGAGACCATCGAAGCCAGCTCCTTCTACTGCGGCTTCGAGGGCCTCACGGCCGAAGAAGTGAACCGTCTCCACGAGGCTGGCTACCAGGTTCACGTCTGGCCGCTACGCTCGCTCGAGGATGTTCAGCAGGCTCTTGAGCTAGGCGTCGACGGCGGAACCTCCGACGATCCCGGAGCTGTTGTTGGCTGGCTGACCGAGGCCGCGCGACTGACCTCAGCCTAGTCATTGAGCTACACGTTGTGAGGGTGGTTTCCTGTCCGGTGCCGGCAGGGAAACCACCCTCATGTGCGTCCAAGACCAGACTCAGAGAACCCGCCACGAGGAGAATCTGTCACGCGGCAGGCCTACCTTTTGCGTTTTCCCGCCAAAGTACGACGGCGCGCCCCTCACCCGCCGCTTCCCTTCATTGACCCGCCAGATAACGCCGTTTAGAACTTTCTAAAGGGCGTTATCTGCCCACTGACCGCGGAGTCAGTCATCTCCGAAGCCGAAATCTCCCTGATGCACCACACCTATTGGCGCATTTTCTAAGATTTCTCTGATTTCCGGCGACTCCAACGCACACGCAGCGTCTGAATCGTCATGATGGGAATCAGCATGATCGCTAAGAGCGGGGTAAATACGGCCGACATCGCCAGAATTTCCGATTTCGCGTACCTCACGCCACCGCTGCGCCCCAGACCAAGGTCTCCACTCCCTGCAGCACTCTTGGCCAGGAGATACTCGCCCTCGTATGTGTCCAGCGAATCGCGGCATGTGATGGTGTGGTTCCCCGAACTTGTTGCTGTAAACCAGCGAGTCTGCTCAAAACCTGAGCGCCGGGTCATCCACCACAGGGTGTCTTCCCAACTGAGACCGCGCACATTGAGCACGCCCGGACTCCCTCCATCGGGTCCCTCGACCGTGCAGCTCACGGTACCGAGCCAGGAGGATCGCCCGCTGGTCCAGATACCAGCCGTTTTACCCTTCTCGACCTCGTAGACAACAGAGCTTCCAATGGCCGCCGGGGTGGCAGACTCGATGGAGCGGCTGATCGGCAGGACCCACAACGCCCAGATCAGCACCGCCGCAAGAACACTGGCACCGGCAATAGCCCAGCCGAACTCAAGGCGTTGGCGAGTGGGCATCGGGGCCCGTCGCATCAAGAGCGCTCCCGAATTTTTGCTCTATCACTGTGCCGCGCCGAGGGATCGACCACAAGGATGGTCACGCCGGGACGACGGCTCGGCTGCTTCTCCATGCCAGCGTTGATCAGCCTCTGGATAGTCTGTTGCGACAGCGGTGGGAGTTGGGGCAGAACTGTTTTTGGTGTCCGCGCCATGCCAACAAGAAGGCTCAGTGTGTGCGCGCCACCGCGCACTTCCATTCGGGCATAGTCACTGGCGTTGCGCCAGATGAGGCGCTCTAAGTCAACATACGGGATCGTGGTGATGTTGGATTCGGTCTCGATGGTCATTCGATCCTTGGCAAAGCTGACAGTATGCCTGGTTGTTTTGCGGCCGAGAATAGTCCTGAACAGGTAGTAGCCAGGGAGCGCGATCAATACACCAAAGACGATGATGAAGAGCTTGGCACTGCCAAACCTCAACAAGAACGAGTCAAAGGCGATCATGAGCAAGAACGCCAGCCCGCCGCCAAGCACGCACATCCCGACAATTGCCCAGGTTAAGGTGCGCATGCTCATGGGAAGGGCCCAGAACTGCACTCGCGTTCCAGGGCTTGTATCTTCCCAGCCAGGCGCAAGCCGCGTAACTTTTGCTGTTTTCGCAGGCTTAGCTACGACTGATGTGATGCGACTGAGCAAGCCGAGCCAGATCCACCCCACTCCGGGGATAGCCCCCATCTGAACGCAGAACAGCACCGCACGAAGTTGCTCGGGAAGGGTCTTGAGGAAACTGCTGCCGTTAAACACCACCCAGTGGAGCAGCAGAGCTGCAACGACGGCCACAACCGCATGAAGAAGCACACCCCACCAGGTGCGCTGGATGCCGAGCGTGAAATTCACGAACGCAAAGCCGCACAGCCACCCGCCCACCAGGGTGAGAAGGAAGGGCAGTAGCTCCATGCCGTTCCCGTTGAGATACCAGGGCAAGGCCAGCACAGCGCAGATCAGCGCCCAAAACAGTGGCTTGCGGAACAACTTTTTCCACCACGGGAGACGCACGGGCGGGAAGAGTTCCAGAGACATAGTGGACAGTTTAGCGAACGCTCACAATCCCAACTCCATACGTCGCGGCTGGGCCGGATCCCTTACTGCGAGCGCAGCACGTAACTCTTGAGGTCGTCCAGAGTTTGGCTCATGTGGTTATCCATGGCGACGCGGGCCGCTTCCGGCTGGCCCGTGGTGAGGGCATTTAAGATGGCCTCGTGCATGGCAATAGCGTTGCTCTGGATCTGAGGCACCTGCGAAGTTTCAGCGCGTCGGCTCTCCAGGATGCGATGCAGGGGTTCGAACAGGACCGCTACGAAGATATTTCCCGAGGCCTGCAAGATAATGTCATGGAAGGTCAGGTCGGAGGAGACAAACGCCGGTACGTCTGCCGCTTCATGTGCTGCCTTCATGAGGGAGAGTTGCTCCCCCAAGCGTTCGAGGTCGTCCTCGGAGATGCGTGCGGCTGCCAATTCGCAGGCGCCGGTTTCCAACATGCGCCGCAGCTCAATGAGTTGAACAGCAACGACGGCGTCATCTTCCCCTTCGGAAACTGCCCGGAGCACCGCATTGAGCGAGCCCCAACTCCCCAGCGGATTGACGAATGTTCCGCGGCCTCGCTCTACGCGGAGAATGCGCTGCGCAACGAGGGTTTTCATGGCTTCACGGACGGTCATCCGGCTGACCTCGTGCTGCGAGCTCAACTCCAGCTCACCAGGGACAAGCGAGTCAGGCAAGAACTCACCGGCGACGATGCGGTCCAGCAGATCATCAGCCACTACATCGGTCAATGACTTGCGTGCCATGGTTCCCTTTCCTCACACGGTTGAAACTACAGTTTAGGGCCTTCGTGTTCGCCCTTCCGGCATCAACTTGCACGGTTGACGTGTCGTGTGCCACAATAACATTCAAATGTTAGATGTCAGACATCTTACAAATATATGTCCCCACAACGAGGTGTGAAGCAATGATTCTTGAATCCGAACTCCTGGCCGCCTACCCGGCCGAGGTCAATGTGCCTGCGGAACTTGTCTCGGCCAAGGTAGCCGCATCCAATCGCGTGCTCATTGTGCTCGACGACGACCCCACAGGAACTCAGTCTGTTGCAGGCCTGCCGGTCCTGACCCGCTGGGACGTCGCGGACTTCGATTGGGTCTTTGGGCACAGGATCGACGGCGCTCTTGCCAAGGCCGTGTATGTTCTCACCAATACGCGCAGCCTTGATCCCGCCGAGGCCCAGGCCCGCAATCAAGAGATCGTTGTGAACGCTTTGACGTCTGCCCGAGCAGCCGGCATCTCCGTGGGCTTCGTGAGCCGCAGCGACTCCACCCTTCGCGGGCACTTTCCCCTCGAGCCGGACACCATCGCCGCGACGCTGAGCGCCGAAAATGCCGGCTCCGTCGATGGCGTTGTCATCGTCCCGGCCTTCCCCGACGCCGGCCGCATCACGATTGGCGGTGTGCACTACACCCGCGGCGAGCACGGCAGCCTCATCCCCGTGGCCGACACCGAGTTTGCCAAGGACGCCAGCTTCGGCTTCTCCCACTCATCACTGGCGGACTACGTCGAAGAAAAGTCCCACGGCCGCATTCCCGCCGCACGCGTCATCACACTTGACTTGCCCTTGATCCGCCGCGGCACACCCGAGGCCGGCGCCATGGCCATTGCCGATGCCCTTGACCCCGCCACCGAGTCCACCCCGATCGTGGTCGACGCCGTCACGGAAAACGATCTACGCGTCCTGGCTCTGGGCTTGGAGGAATCCGAGCGCCGCGGCAAGTCCTTCATCTACCGTGTGGGCCCGCCGTTTGTTCGCGCCCGCATCGGTCAGGAGATCCACGCGCCCTTGGCCACGGAGGAGATCTTCCATGCCAACCGCACCGTCCCCGCCGGTTCCGCTCGCGGCGGGCTGATCGTGGTGGGCTCACACGTGGGCGTCACGACCCGTCAGCTCAAGGCCCTCACCGAGGAACATGGCTCAGCCCGCATCGTTGAGATCGACGTTGAAAAGCTCCTGTCCGACGACGGCGCAAGCCATGTGTCCGACGTCGTGCGCGACATTGCCCGCGCCTTGGCGACGGGAGACGTGATTGTTCATACGAGCCGCCTACTCATTAAGTCCGACGATGCTGCGGCGAGCCTGAAGATCGCCCGCACCGTCTCGGCCGCCGTTGTCGACGTGGTCAACCAGACGCTCAAGTCCACTCCCCCGCGCTTTGTCATTGCCAAGGGCGGCATCACCTCCTCGGACGTGGCCGCCCATGGGCTGGAGATTCGCCACGCGATTGTCCGCGGCCCCATGCTCCCGGGCATCGTCTCCCTCTGGGAACCCGTTGATGGCCCGGCCGCCGGCATTCCTTACATTGTCTTCGCCGGCAATGTTGGCGACGACCAGTCCTTGGCCGCCGTCACCCGCAAGCTCAGCGACACCTTCTAAATCATTACTTTCAAGGAGATCACCATGAACACCGATTACACCGTCGCCGTCCTGGGCCTGGGCGCCATGGGACTGCCCATGGCCACCCGTCTCGCCTCACAGCTGACCGTCCACGGCTTCGACATTGCCGAGCCGCGCCTCAAGCTCGCTGAAGAAGCCGGCATCCGTACCTTTGATTCCGCCCAGGCCGCGGCCCGCGGCGTCGACGCCCTTCTGCTGGCGGTCCGCAATGGCGAGCAGCTCAACGAGGTTTTGTTCGGCGCAAACGGCGTTGCTCCCGTGTTGGCCAAGGGCTCCGTTGTGATTCTCACGAGCACCGTGGGAACCGAAGCCATTCCCTCGACGGTGGCCCGCCTCGCCGAATTTGGCGTGGAACTTGTTGACGCGCCGCTGTCCGGCGGCCCCGTGCGTGCCGGCGAGGGTGATCTGCTGATCGTTGTTGGCGCCACACCGGACGCTCAGCGTCAGGCGGCACCGGTGCTGGAACTACTGGCGTCCACGCTCTCGATCGTGGGAGATAACCCCGGCGACGGTCAGGCGCTCAAAACCGTCAACCAGCTCCTCTGCGGCGTTCACATTGCCGCGGCCGCCGAGGCGCTCGCGCTGGCCGATGCCCTGGGCCTGGATCAGGCAAAGACCCTGACTGCGCTCGAAGCCGGCGCCGCCGGTTCCTTCATGCTCTCCAACCGTGGCCCCCGCATCCTGGAGGCCTACTCCGAGGAAGGCGCCGAAGTTCTGAGCCGTTTGGACATCTTCGTCAAGGACATGGGGATTGTTGGCAAGGCCGCCCGCGCCGCCGGATTGGCTGCTCCCGTGGCCGCGGCAGCCGAACAGCTCTTCCTGCTCGGTCAGGCGCAGGGCCTCGCCGCGGAAGATGACTCTGCCGTCATCAAGGTTGTTGCTCCTACCCAGCGCCACGCCGCCTAAGCACGCCGCGCTAATTACCTCGTGTCAAAGGAGACATCTGTTTTATGAACACCCTCATGACCCCCTTGATGCTGGTCGCAGCGGATGCGCCAGTCATCAAACCTACCGTCGAGCTGGGCACTCCCCTGCTGCTGACCATCGCTGCGGCAGGCGTCGCCTTGCTGCTGCTCATGATCATTCGCTTTAAGATTCACGCCTTTGTTGCCCTGTTAACTGTCAGCATTCTGGTGGCCGTTGCCGCCAGGATTCCCTTGGAGAAGATCTTCACGGTTGTCGCCACGGGCGTCGGCGGAACCATGGGAAAGGTGGCACTTCTCATTGCCTTGGGCGCCATCCTCGGCCGCATGATTGAAGTTTCCGGCGGTGTGCAATCACTGGCCGACCACTTCACGGCCAAGCTTGGGCCCAAACGAGTGGCAGTAGCCCTGACCATTGTGGGCTTCCTCGTCGCGATCCCGGTCTTCTTTGAAGTGGGCGTGATCGTGCTGGTGCCGATTGTTTATGCCTTTGCCAAGATCGCCAAGGTCCACCCCATCAAGTTCGGCCTCCCCATGGCCGGCATCATGCTCGCCATTCACGTCGCCGTCCCGCCCCACCCCGGCATTGTTGCCGGAGCGGGCGTACTCGGCGCTGACGTTGGCCTCATCATGATCATTTCCCTCATCATCTGTGTGCCATTGGGCTTCTTGTCCTACTGGGTTTCCAGCATTATGAACCGCAAGGAATTTGCCTTGCTACCCAGCGTCCGCGCCCAGGTCGAAGAATTCGGCAATCCGGAGACGCTTGTCGCTTCGCACAAGGGCACGACGGCACCGCCGCGTCCTCGCCTCATCATCTCCCTCATTGCCGCACCCATTGTGCTCATTCTGGCGGGCACCATCGGCACCATGATCCTTCCCGAGGAATCCCTCGGACACAGCGTCAGCGCCTTTGTAGGAAACCCCTTCTTTGCCTTGCTCGTGGCCGTGGCACTGTCCTTCTTCACCCTTGCGGTACGCCGCGGCTGGTCCCTTCAGGAAACCAGCGACATTTTTGAGGGTGCACTGCCGCCCATCGCCTCAATCTTGATGATCGTTGCCGGCGGTGGCATCTTCGGCACCGTTCTGCAGGTCAGTGGAATTGGCGGGGCTCTTTCCCACACGCTTGACGGCTGGGGCGTCCCTGTTCTGCTGCTCGGATTTATCATTTCCTTGGCACTGCGGGCCGCCCAAGGCTCCGCGACGGTGGCCATTGTCACCACCACCGGATTGCTGTCCAGCGCGATCTTGTCCGGCGGCTACACCCCTGCCCAGATCGCCGTCATCACGGTGGCCATTGGCTTTGGCTCGCTGGGTCTGTCGCACGTCACCGACGCTGGCTTCTGGGTAGTGATCCGTTACTACGGATTGAGCGTTTCCGACGGATTGAAGACCTGGACGGTCCTGACCACGATTCTTGGTCTGGCCGGATTTGCTCTCACCTTTGTCACTTGGATCTTTGTTGGAGGCTTGAACACCTGATGCGTACATCATTGAACACCTTGGTTTCTGAATCCCTGGCCCGCGGCAACGCCGTCCCAGCCTTCACCTGTTATGACTTCACCACGGCCCTTGCCGTAGTTGCTGAAGCCGAAGCAGCCGGCCGCGGCGTCATTCTCCTAGTTGCACCGAAGACCGCCTCCTCACCACAGGGTCTGCGTTTGATCACGGCACTTCGTTCACTGGCAGACGCAGCATCCGTACCCGTGGCCATTCAACTGGACCATGCCAGCAACATCGAGTCAATCCTCGCCGGGATTGAAGCGGGGGCTGACTCCGTCCTCGCCGATGGCTCGTCCCTGGATATTGCGGCCAATATTGCTCTGGTGCACGCGGTACGAGATGCCATCGCGGATCCGTCAGTGATCATTGAGGCGGAGTTGGGCGGACTTGCCGGAGATGAGGACCGCGCCTTCGCAGCTGTGGCCACAGGGTTGACTGCGGCAGATCAGGTGGCTGGCTTTGTCCGCGACAGCGGAGCGCAATTGCTCGCGGTCGCTGTGGGAAATGTTCACGGTAAATACGCTGGCGAACCCAAACTCCAGTGGGATCTGCTGGAGCAAATCTCCACCCTATCCAGCGTCCCCTTGGTTCTCCACGGAGCTTCCGGCATCCCTGCAGAAGACCTCGCCAAAACTCCGGCGTTTGGTGTTGGCAAGGTCAATTTCAACACCGAGCTCCGAACCAGTGTGTTGCGCATGCTGGAAAGCGACACCGGCGCGCACCGGGCCGACGGCGAAAACCTGCTCGGGCTTGTCAATGGTTGGCAGGACACCGTTCGGGAATTCACGGGCAGTACATTGCGGACGCTTAGCGCCGGATAGCCACAGTGTGCACCTAACGCTTCACCTAAATCGGTGCAGAGAACCGTTAGCTTCATGGTCGGGGCGTTGAGTGAATCTGGCTGGCCCCACCCATGGAGTGCCATCACTCGGGTGTATTAACATTGGGTTGGGGTCCGCCAATATGGCATCACCTCATTTCGGAGGGTTGGTGTTCCATGAGCGTCCACGAACCTGCAAACAGCGGCCCGGATGCTCGTTCGTCGTTTGTCACCATGATTTCTGGTCAACCGGACCGGCTTCGTCGGCGAAGCATCTCCCTGGGCGTGCCTCCAGACGACGCTCAGGACGTGGCTCAAATGGCATTGCTGCGGGCCTGGCGCTCCATCGAATCTTTACAGTCCGCAGAGCCAGGACAGATGTGCTCATGGCTGGACAGAATTGCACGAAACACTGCGATCGATCTGGCCCGTCAACAGGCCCGGAGCTCGGTGGTACCGTTCGAGGAAAGCATCGAAGATCCCAAGAACTTCTCTCGAGAAAGTGAAGTCCGGGAGATCCTTGACGGCGCATTACTGGCCATCAAGGATCTCCCGGAAACGCTACGAGTACCCCTGATTCTCAACGTGGCAGATGAGTTGACCGCACCGGAGATCGCCGATCGCCTACAGATATCCGCCGCCGCTGTCAGGCAGCGGATATCCCGGGCCCGCAAACGCCTCATTGAGTGCAGGGACGGTGCTAGTCCCGGCTCAGCGAAGCATTCGTGATCGCGGTGAGCGGCTCGTTGACTTCGTGCTGGTTGATGGCCACGCCTTTGACTCCCAATGATTCCAACCGTGCTGAGTGCAGCTCGATGAAATCATCGGCGGCTGCAGCGTCGGCGAAGAGGTAGACACCACCTGCGGCTTTCTCGCCCGGCTTTTCCGTCCAAACCTTCCAGATGAGGCCGGGCTGCTTGTCGATTTCAGCAGCCAGCGGCGCGAAGGCGGTTGCCATTTCAGCGCCGAAGGGCCCCTCAAAGGGGAAGTCAAAGATGACGAGGTTCAGCATGAGGTTTTCCTTCTTTCCCGAGCCCCACGTTGGGGCTCCTACATAGAAAGACGCTGGAATCAGCAAAGTGTGACATCGCTGAGAAGAATATTTTGCCGAGGTAGATCGTCAACAGGACATGTCCGGTGCCTTGAACCCCGCAAGTTCCTTGGTGCGCAAAGCTCTACCCGCACCGACGGGCCGGGGCTATTGTGTGAATATGAGCAAGAATTCCGATTATGACGACAAAGACTTGATCAACGAGCCCTCCTCCTCCGATCCCTTGGCCGAGGTTTACTCCGAGATGGTTTCCCCGGACATCGAGGAAATCAACGAGCACGCAACTGCGCTGGAAAAAGAAGCCGAGATCGAGCCGGACTCACTGTAAGAGTCGGGAGCTGTTAGCTGGATTTCAGCAGCGATTTCGTGATGCTGGCCGGATCGGCCAAGACGGGGGCGAAGGCGAGTTGCGCCGCGCCAATCATCAGCAGATCCAGGCCCAACTCGGCACGGGCAAAGCGAACATCGCCGCGAGGGCCCATGAGCGCCCGATCCCGCACGCCCGATTCGAGCACCTCCGGGGCCGCTGCGTACAGCAAGCCAAGGAAGCCGCCCAAAATCACGAGCTCGGGGTTAAAGATATTTACCGTTCCCCGCAAGGCCTCAGCAAGGAAGGTCAGCTGCTTATTGACGAGCTCGGCAACCTGCGGCTCGGCACCTTCGGGGCGGGCAAATTGAGCCAACAAGACGTTCTCGAGCTGCTCGCTGTCAGCGGCGTCGAGCCCCAGGACGGCGAGCAGGGCAGACTGCCGCACCTCAGTTTCCAGGCAGCCATAAGCGCCGCAATGGCAGAGCGAGCCTTCGGAGTTCACGAGCGAATGTCCAAACTCGCCGGCGAATCCGCTGACGCCCGGGAACAACTCGTTGTTGATGACAATGCCACCACCAATACCGCTGGCACCACCGTTGAGGTAAATATGCTGACGTGCTCCACGTCCAGCGCCGAAGGTGCTTTCGGCGGAGATGGCGGCGGACGCATCGTTGGACGAGACCACGGGAAGGTCTAACGCATCGCTGAGCATGGCCGAGAAGGGAACATTGTGCCAATCAAGATGCGGGGCCACAACGACTTCACCGCCGGACTCGCGGACCAGACCGGGCACTGCCACTCCTACACCGACTGTGCGGAAGGAGCTGTCCAACTCACCGCGCATGCCCGCCACGACGGCGCCAACAATGTTGACGACTTCCTCGGGCGTGGGAACACGGGCTGTGTCGTAGCGAATACGTTTGAGGACCTGGCCAGAGAGCGATACTAGGCCGATGGTCACGGCATCGACCTCGGGGTTGACGGCGATCGCCACAATGTCGGCACGCGGCACGATGATGGCGCTGGGCCGTCCCGCATGATTCGCGGCGTCGGGCTCCTGCTCATCCACAAGGCCCAGATCCACGAGTTCAGCAACGAGGCCGCCCACGGTTGAACGGTTCAGCCCTGTCATCTTGGTGACTTCTGCACGGGAAACCCGTCCTCGAACGTGGGCCAGGCCCAGCACGATGGCCAGGTTATTGCGCCTCACATCATCGAGGTTGTTTCCCCTTTGTGCCGGACGGCTTTGTTCCATGGATGCCACGTCAATTCACCTCTTTCGCTGCCAATAAGCCTACTGTGCCGCTGGCCATTGTGTTTCTTTCGTTGCTTGACGAAACTAGCGCCACATCTGCCGAGGGGCAGCCAAGCCGGGGTTCGACGTCGTCCATCAAAGAGTGCGACCGTCACGTAATTTGATTACTTTAGCAACTTAATGCTCCCGGGAGGCACATTTCAGAGTATTTCACGACATTCTTGCACCCTAAGCCCCGCCAGAAACTTCCGGACGAGCGCTTGACGTGAGGCGATTCCTGCAATATGTTCTTACTCAGAACTTATTTATTTGTAACGCACATCACCTGGAGGAATCCCATGGCACTGCAGCCAACCCGCGAAGACAAATTCTCATTCGGCCTCTGGACCGTCGGATGGGAAGCACAGGACCAGTTCGGCTCGGCCACGCGCCCCAAGCTTGACACCGTCGAAGCCGTCAACCGCCTCAGCGACCTAGGCGCCTACGGCTTGACGTTCCACGACAACGACCTCTTCCCGTTCGACGCCACGGCCACCGAGCGTCAGCACGAGATTGACCGCCTCAAGGGCGCCCTGGATTCCACCGGCATGATCGTGCCGATGGTCACCACCAACCTCTTCAGCCACCCGGTCTTCAAGGACGGCGGCTTCACCTCCAACGACCGCGGCGTGCGTCGCTTCGCACTGCGCAAGGTCATCGAGAACATCGATCTGGCCGCCGAGCTGGGCGCCGAAACCTTCGTCATGTGGGGCGGCCGTGAAGGCAGCGAATACGATTCCGCCAAGGACATCCGCGGCGCGCTGGAGCGCTACCGCGAAGCCGTGAACCTCTTGGGTGACTACGTGACCGACAAGGGTTACAACATCCGCTTCGCGATCGAGCCCAAGCCGAACGAACCCCGCGGCGACATCCTCCTGCCGACCCTGGGCCATGCGATGGCGTTTATCGACACCCTGGAACGCCCCGAATTGGTGGGCATCAACCCGGAGACGGGCCACGAGCAGATGGCGGGCCTGAACTTCACCCACGGCATCGCCCAGGCGCTCTACCAGGGCAAGCTCTTCCACATCGACCTCAACGGCCAGCGCTCCATCAAGTTCGATCAGGACCTGGTCTTCGGCCACGGCGATCTGCAGAACGCCTTCTCCCTCGTTGACCTGCTGGAAAACGGTGGCCCCAACGGCGGCCCCGCCTACACCGGCCCGCGCCACTTCGACTACAAGCCCTCACGCACCGAGGACATCAACGGCGTGTGGGATTCCGCAGCCGCCAACATGCAGACTTACCTGCTCCTGAAGGAACGCGCCACCGCATTCCGCGCCGATCCCGAGGTCCAGGCCGCGCTGCTCGCTTCCCGCGTGGAAGAGATCAACCAGCCCACCCTGAACCCGGGCGAAGGTTGGGAAGCTCTCCGTGCCGACAAGGCCTCCTACGAGGACTTCGACACCGATGCTTACTTCGGTGGCAAGGGCTTCGGCTTCGTCAAGCTGCAGCAGCTCTTCATCGAGCACCTGCTCGGCGCGCGGTAACTCCATGGCGTTGGTTGCCGGGATCGATTCCTCGACCCAAAGTTGCAAGGTTGTCATTGTCGATTCCGGCACCGGAGCCACCCTCCGCACCGGCCGGGCATCTCACCCGGATGGAACGGAGGTCAGCCCCAGCTTCTGGTGGACTGCCTTGCTAGAAGCACTGCACGACGCCGGAGGGCTGGCTGATGTTTCCTCCCTCGCCATCGCGGGACAACAGCATGGCATGGTGCTGCTGGATAGTGAAGGGCGCGTCGTCCGCGACGCACTCCTCTGGAACGACACCCGATCCGCTGTCTCCGCCGAGGCTCTCATTGCCGAGTTCGGTGCCGCGGCCTTGGTTGAGCGCTCCGGCTCTGTCCCCGTGGCGTCGCTGACCAGCACGAAGGTCCGCTGGGTGCGCGACAACGAGCCCGAGATAGCTGCACGCGTTGCGGCAGTGGCCCTCCCCCACGATTGGCTGTCCTGGCGACTTCGTGGCTACGGCCCTGCCGATGAGAGCCCGCTGGGCCCGGATCTGGACCAGCTCGTCACCGACCGTTCCGATGCCAGCGGCACCGGCTATTGGTCTCCGGCGCGCGAGGCCTACGATCTGGACTTGTTCGAGGCTGCCTTTGGCCGTCCGGCCTGTGAGGCCGGCTCGAGCGAGCTCGATGGAAGCCTGATTGTCCTGCCCAAGGTGGCAGCTCCTGAGGCCAACACCGGAACGGTCCACGCGGACTACGCCAACGGCAGCGAGATCATCGTTGGTGCCGGTGCCGGTGACAACGCCGCTGGCGCGCTCGGTTTAGGCGTGGCCGCAGGCGATGTTGTCATCTCCTTGGGCACCAGCGGCACGGTTTTTGCCGCGGCTCCTGCCGCCGTCAACGATCCTTCGGGAACCGTGGCCGGTTTTGCCGACGCGGCGGGTGCGTATTTGCCCATCGCCGTGACGCTCAATGCGGCACGGATCTTGAGCTCGGTGGCCGAGTTGTTGGCCGTCTCCTTCGATGAATTCGCCCAGCTGGCGCTGGCCGCCGAACCCGGCAGTGCCGGCGTCGTGCTGGTTCCTTATTTTGAGGGTGAGCGTACGCCAAATCTGCCCAACGCGAAGGCAAGCTTCCATGGCCTGAGCATTTCCTCAACGACCCGGGCCAACACGGCTAGGGCCGCGATCGAGGGCATGCTGTGCGGTCTGGCCGATGGCCTGGATGCCGTTGTGGCCTCCGGCGTCACGGCCGAGCGATTACTACTGATTGGCGGTGCGGCTCAGAATCCCGCCGTCCAGGCCGTGGCCGCACAGGTCTTTGGCGTCCCGGTGATTGTTCCAGCACCCGGTGAATACGTGGCACGGGGCGCTGCCGTTCAGGCGGCCTGGGCACTCGACGGCGCCCGTCCCACTTGGGAACTGGAGCTGGATGCCGCACCTGTGAGTGATTTCCACCCGGTCATCCGTGAACAGTACGGCGTGTATTCGGGCGTCTAAACTCTTCAAGCTTTGGCTCAGTGATCCCTGTAGTTCCTTCTCGTTTGAGAAGGAACTACAGGGATTTTTTGTGCCCGCGCAGGGTTCAATGGAAAGCAATATGTCTCGCTATGAACACCACAAGTCGCCTATTGGCCACTCACCAGAGTGGTAGCGCGGCCACAGTTGACGATTTGGATGTGTTGTGGGTTACACTAAACACGAATGTTAGCGCTAACAATGTCGGTTAGTGCCGCTTCCCGTGTTGCGGCTCCACGCCACCAACACGCTGAACCTACTATCCCGTGGCAATGAGGCTCACAGGGCACAAAGGAATTCACCATGAAATTCAAGAGACTAATCGTTGGTGCTCTGGCACTCGGACTGACCCTGGGAGCCACCGGTTGTGGCGGAACCCGCGGAGGCGAAGCGGCAGATAACGCTGGCGCTGACAACAGCGGAGCTTTGATCGGCATCGCAATGCCCACCAAGACCTCCGAGCGCTGGATCAAGGACGGCACCGCCATCCAGGCTTCTTTGGAGAAGCTGGGCTACAAGACCACACTCGAGTACGCCGATGACAAGATCCCGCAGCAGGTTCAGCAGGTCAGCAACATGATCACCAAGGGCGCCAAGGTCTTGATCATTGCCTCCATCGACGGAACTGCTTTGAGCGATCAGCTCGATGATGCCGCTAAGGCTGGCATCAAGGTTATTGCTTATGACCGCCTCATCAATGGCAACGCTAACGTTGACTACTACACCACCTTCGATAACGAAAAGGTCGGCGTTGACCAGGCCACCTCGCTGTTGACCGGCCTGGGCATCTTGGATGCCGCCGGCAAGGAAACCGGCAAGACCGGCCCCTTCAATGTTGAACTGTTTGCCGGTAGCCCCGATGACAACAACGCCACGTTCTTCTACAACGGCGCCATGAAGACGCTCCAGAAGTTCATTGACAACGGCACCGTAGTCGTCAAGAGCGGCCAGACCGGCTTCACCCAGATCGCTACCCTGCGTTGGGATCCGGCCACGGCTCAGAAGCGCATGCAGAACCTGATCGCCAGCACATACTCCGCAGGTGGCGCCAAGGTTGACGGCATCCTCTCCCCCTACGATGGCATCTCCATCGGTATCATCTCCGCTCTGGAATCATCCGGCTACGCCAGCGACACCCTCCCGATCATCACGGGTCAGGATGCAGAAGCAGCCTCAGTGAAGTCCATCATCGCCGGACAGCAGTACTCCACGATCTACAAGGACACCCGCCAGCTGGGCGACCAGGCCGTCACCATGGCCGATGACCTGCTCAACGGCAAGACCCCCGAGGTCAACGACACCACGAGCTACAACAACAAGGTCAAGGTTGTTCCGACCTTCTTGCTGCAGCCCTCCGTCATCACCAAGGACAACTACCAGAAGGAACTCATCGACAGCGGTTACTACACCGCTGCCGACCTGAAGTAGCAGCGCCTTCCAGTTGCGGCGGCGTCTGCCGCCGCAACTGGAACGAATGTCATCCACATCATCACGAACGCGAAATGAAGGTCCATCGTGCCATCAACGATCCTTGACATGCGTGCCATCACCAAGACATTTCCCGGGGTTAAGGCCCTTCAAGATGTTTCGCTCGAGGTCAAACGCGGACAAGTACACGCCATCTGTGGCGAAAACGGTGCCGGTAAATCGACACTCATGAAGGTACTTTCCGGTGTCTACACAGCAGGTACCTTCGACGGTGAAATCTGGTTCGAGGATAAGCTCTGCCAGTTCAAGGACATCAAGTCCTCAGAGGCAGCCGGCATTGTCATTATTCATCAGGAGCTGGCCTTGAGCCCGTTCCTTTCCATCGCCGAGAACATCTTCCTGGGCAACGAATTGGCCAAGAATGGTTTCGTCGATTGGAACAAGACCAACTTAGAGGCCGCCAAGCTTCTGGCCCGCGTGGGCTTGAACGATCATCCCGGCACAAAGGTCTCCGAGCTCGGAGTTGGCAAGCAGCAACTCGTTGAGATCGCCAAGGCCCTCTCAAAGCAAGTCAAGCTCCTCATTCTCGACGAGCCCACGGCCGCGTTGAATGACAACGACTCAGAGAATCTTCTCAATCTGATCAAGCACCTGCAGGGTCAGGGCATCACCTCGATCATGATCAGCCACAAGCTCAATGAGATCAAGGCTGTTGCCGATAAGGTCACGATCATCCGTGACGGCCAGACCATTGAGACGCTGGATATGCATGCCGATGATATCTCCGAGGAGCGCATCATCAAGGGCATGGTGGGGCGCGACTTGAACAGCCGCTACCCCGATCACACGCCCACGATTGGCGAAGAGCTGCTCCGCATTGAAGACTGGACCGTTCACCACCCCGTGGATCAGTCACGTCAAGTGGTCAAGAGTGCGAATCTCAAGGTCAATGCCGGTGAAATTGTTGGCATCGCCGGACTCATGGGCGCAGGCCGTACCGAACTGGCCATGAGCGTCTTTGGCCGAACCTACGGTACGAACATCAGCGGCACGGTCTACAAAAATGGTGTCCCCATTGAGACTAAGACTGTCGCTGCCGCCATCAAGCATGGCATCGCCTACGCCACCGAAGACCGCAAGCACTACGGCCTGAATCTCTTGGACAATATCCGGCGCAATATATCCGGTGCAGCCCTTGAAAAACTAGCCCGTTGGGGCTGGGTAGATAAGAACAGGGAACATGTTGTCGCGGAAGGCTTCCGCAAGAGCATGAACATCAAAGCCCCCGGTGTTGGATCCATCACCGGAAAGCTCTCCGGTGGTAACCAGCAAAAGGTTGTGCTGTCCAAGTGGATGTTCGCCAATCCTGATGTCTTGATCCTGGATGAGCCCACGCGTGGCATTGACGTTGGCGCCAAGTACGAGATCTACAGCATCATCAACCAACTGGCAGACCAAGGCAAAGGCATCATTGTCATTTCCTCTGAACTGCCCGAATTGTTAGGTATCTGCGACAGGATTTACACCCTGGCCGAAGGCCGAATCACGGCCGATGTCCCCAGAGCCCAAGCAACTGCAGAATACCTAATGCGTTTTATGACCCAAGCAAAGGAGCAGGACATCTGATGACTGCCGTAAATTCCGCCCTTCAATACCTCACCGGACAGCTCCGGCAGGTGGGGCTCTTCATCGCCTTGATCGTGATCATCATCTTCTTCCAGATCACCACCAATGGCATCACCCTGGCTCCCATCAACGTCTCGAACCTGATCGTCCAGAACAGCTACATCTTGATCCTGGCCGTGGGTATGGTCATGGTCATTATTGCCGGACACATTGACCTTTCCGTCGGCTCGGTCGTTGCCTTTGTTGGTGCCATGGCCGGTGTCATGATCACCCAGTGGCACATGCCCTGGTGGCTTGCCATCATCGCCTGCCTCGTCCTCGGTGCCTTGGTTGGTGCGTGGCAGGGCTTCTGGATTGCGTATTTCGGCATCCCGTCCTTCATCGTCACACTGGCCGGTATGTTGACCTTCCGTGGTCTGGCTCAGATCGCGTTGCAGAATCAGCAGATCTCACCGTTCCCCGATGAGTTCCGTGCCTTGGGCAGCGGCTTCCTCCCCGACTTGGGTGGCGGAACCTCATTCCTTGAACCGCTCACCATCATTCTCGGTGTCCTTGCGGCTTTGGCCTTTGTCATTGCCGGTATCAAGCAGCGTGCCAACCTGAAGAAGTACAACCTCGCCGACGAGCCCACCGCCTGGTTCATTGCCAAGCTGGTATTCACGAGCGCCTTGATCTTGCTCATTGCTTACCTCTTGGCCAGCTACCGCGGCACCCCGATCGTGCTTCTGGTCATGGGCGTGCTCATGGTGGGCTACTCCGCCATCATGGCCAACTCCATCTGGGGCCGTCACATCTACGCTGTGGGTGGCAACGCCCACGCCGCCGAACTCTCGGGTGTGAACACCAAGCGCGTCACCTTCACCTTGTTCATCAACATGGGTGTTCTGGCCGCCTTGGCTGGCCTGGTCTTCACGGCCCAGCTCAACCTCGCCAACCCGAAGGCCGGTGAAGGCTTCGAGCTCGACGCCATTGCCGCCGTCTTCATCGGTGGCGCGGCTGTCACCGGCGGTGTTGGAACGGTCATCGGCGCCATCATCGGTGGTCTGATCATCGGTATCCTGAACAACGGCATGTCCATCATGGGCGTTGGAACCGAGTTCCAGCAGCTCATCAAGGGACTTGTCCTGCTCGCAGCTGTCGCGTTCGATGTCTTCAACAAGCGTCGAGCCAAGGCAACCCTGAAATAACTTCACGAAGAATAAATAACTGTGTGGCTCCGCTGAAATTGCGAAGCCACACAGTTTTTTATTGCCCGGAATCGGCCAGCTTTCAGCAGCCTGCAGTCCGAGGGCCGTGCTGGGACGGGAACAGTCCGGCCCTACTCATCAGGCACCGGCCAGCCATCTTCCCAACGCAACGGGACCAGACCCAACCGGAATCCGCCGTCGAGGGTTGCCGAGTAGAAGTGGAAGGCCAGGACTCCGTTTGAAAGAGATTGTCCGCCGGGCCCCATCCGGTCCCCGAGACTCTCCATCACGGGTGTTCCCCCGTCTTCGAGCAGCGGTATTCCGTTGGCATCCAGATATGGCCCCGTCACCGACTCCGAGCGACCCACAACAATGTTGTAGGTGGAATCGAGTCCCCGGCAGCAAAAGCCCTTAGACACAAAGAGGTAGTAGCGGTCGTCCTTGGGCAGTATGAACGGCGCCTCGATGGCGTTCGTTGCATCCCCTCGACTGGCTAAGTGGAGTGGCTCAGCGTCGTCGGCCCGAAGCCCGTCGCTCCATTGCAGCTTGATCATCCGAATGCCGGAGTGGAATGAGCCGAAGGACATCCACGGGGTGCCTTCGGCATCCTCGACGATGCCCGGGTCGATCGCGTTGAAGTCGGTTCCCTCGGAGGAAATGACGGGACCGCGGTCCACCCACTTGTAGCCGGGAGCATCGGGATCGAGGCTGGTGTTGGTGGCGAGGGCAATAACGGAACGATTGCTGCCGAACGTGGATGCTGAGTAGTACAGATACCAGGTGCCGTCGTGCTCGTAGACTTCGGGCGCCCAGAGGTTGTCCACGCCGGGAACGGCCTCGGCAAGCCAGGCCGGCTTCTGTGTCCAGACCTGGCCCACCCGCTCCCATGCCGCACCATCAGGCGAGGAGCGAATCTGGATGTTGCCATCATCCTCCGCTCCGTTGCCGGTGGAGTAGACAAACCAAGGCTCACCCTCCGACCCGGCCACGAGTGCCGGGTCGTGGGTGAAAAAGTCGCCGTCCAGGGCTTTCTCGCCCGCAGGACCGGCGCAGCCGGAGAGCCCCAGGAACAACGCCATGGCAACAGCTATGAGTCTATTTCCCGTTTTCATGGGCTCTCCGGGCTTCTGCGCTAGAGGGCCAGTGCCACTGCGGACCAAGACACTGGCGGCAGGACCACGGTGAGGACACCATCGTTCAACACTGCACCTTCCAACACCTTCAGTCCCACTCGTTCTTGGTCCTCCAGCGTGTTCTTGGCGTACGCATCGGCGTCGTGCAGGGTGGCCGCCTCGGTGATGGCCGTGGCGCCGAGACCCGCGGCATCGATGGAGACCTCGATGGACTTCGTGGTGCTGCGGTTGACCAGGAATACCGCGGCGGCGTCCTCGTCCACCGTGGCGACGGCGTCCACGAGCGGGGCGTCGCCGTGGGCAGCGGTGTGATAGCTGTCGACGGTGATGCGTGGGTTCAGGATTTCGCCGCGGGCAAGGCGTGAGGTGACCGAGAACGGGAAGAACGTGGTCTGGCGCCATGCGGCACCGCCGGGTTCGGTCATGATGGGGGCGATGACGTTGACCAGCTGCGCCAGTGAGGCCGAGGCAACCCTGTCGTGGTTCTTGAGCAAGGTGATCAGCAGGTTGCCCAGAACGACGGCGTCAGCCACCGAGTAGACATCCTCCAGCTGGCGCGGGGCCTCGTGCCATTCGTCGTTGACCTCGTCGGACTCGCGGTGCTCGTCCAAGTACCAGATGTTCCACTCGTCAAAGGAGAGCTTGATCTTCTTATCGCTGCGCAGCTTGTTGCCAACGTGATCGGCCGTCGCCACAACTGTCTCGATGAAGTACTGCATGTCCAGCGACGAGGCCAGGTAGGAATCCAGATCGCCGTCGCGTTCCTGGTAGTAGGCGTGGCAAGAAATGTAGTCAACATGCTCGTAGGTGTGCTCGAGGACCGTGCGCTCCCAGTCCCCGAACGTGGGCATGGAGGATCCTGAGGATCCGCACACCACCAGTTCGAGATCCTTATCGGCAGCCTTCATGGCTTGGGCCGTGCGGGCGGCAATCTTTCCATAGTCGTCGGCAGACATGTAACCGGTCTGCCACGGGCCATCCATCTCATTGCCCAAGCACCAGATGCGCACATTGTGCGGCTCTTCCGTACCATTCTTGATGCGCTGATCGCTGAGGGTCGTCCCAGAGGGATGGTTAGTGTATTCGAGCAGGTCTAGGGCGGCCTCGATTCCGCGAGTACCGAGGTTGACGGCGAGCATCAGCTCAGAGTCTGTGAGTTTCAACCACCGTGAAAATTCATCCATGCCCACCTGGTTGGTCTCGATGGCGTGCCAGGCCAGGTCCCGGCGGACGGGGCGATTTTCGCGCGGCCCGACGCTGTCCTCCCAGCGGAAGCCCGAGACAAAGTTACCGCCGGGATAGCGGATGGTGCTGGTGCCGAGTTCCTTGACCAGTTCCACCACGTCGCCGCGGAAACCGTCCTCGTCGGCCGTTGCGTGGGTGGGCTCGTAGATTCCGTCGTAGACGCAACGTCCCAGATGCTCAACAAAGGATCCGAAGATGCGCCGGTTAATGGGTGCCACCACTGAATTGCGATCAATGGCGATAACTGCCTTCGTCACGGTAGTTTCCTCTTTCTTAGGGTGTTTCACGTAGTTGCTTGTTGTAGAAGACGTTGTTGAGAATTAATGGCGGCCAGCCGGTGGTCGATGAGCCAGCCTGCCGCAAAGAGTGGCAGTGAGGCCCCTATCAAAGGGATCAGGACCGTCCATTGGCCCATGACCAGTCCCAGTGCGACCATGGCCAGCAGGAGAGATCCGCTCATAGCCGGCGACGCGAGAGGCAAGGCCAGCGCGTACCGCCAGATTGCGGTGGGCGATTCCTGGCGGCCGGCTGTGATGGCCACCGCGCACAGCAGGACCAGGAAGGTCAGCACGCCAACCGCCAGTAGGAGGGCCGTCATGACAGCGGCGACGGGCCCTGCAAGACCGTCCGAGGACAATGCCGCCGCATCCAGAATCAGCAGCGCTGAAACTGCCCAGAAGGGGGCTCCCACTAGGTTGGCTCGCCTGAATTGGCTCCGGTATTCCTGTATAAAATCCTTCACCACGGCGATGTCGCGGCGCCCGGAGCGCATCCCGGACAGGATGTGCTGGGTAGCCACAGCCGCCGGGAAGAGTCCCAGAACTGCTAGGCCCGCAATGGTTCCGAGGATGAACAGGATGTTCACAAGGATCAGATTTGTCAGTGCCCGGAGCCAACCCATGGCGCGTCCGGCCCAACCGGTTTCATGGTCATACACGGCTAATCCCCCTTGCTGCCAAACCAGGCATGGCCGCCGGCGTCGATTCCGCTGAAGGAAAGCACGGACTTTTGGCCCGAATCGTCCCACGCACCAAACACGACGGCGTCGACGGTTACCGGTTCCCCGGAGCCACCAGCGGTCAGCGCCAGCCGGCACCGAACCACCTCCCCCGCGCTGCCTTCCGGGCCAGAGAGCACCCGGATCAAGACTCTGGAAGATTCAGCGGTTTCCTCTGACTCCGGGGTAAACCGCGCAGCCTGCCACAGCCCCGCAATTGGCTCCTCCGCGGACAAGATCTCCTTGTCCGCGCCCTGAAAAATATGCGGGGAAACCACTGGCCAGCCGCCGTCGGTGAAGAACATGCGGCGCAAATGCGCCGTGTGTTCGACTGTTTGGGCTGCGCCGTGGTCGGCAAAGCGCACGTGGTGGACCATGAAGTATTCCTCGCCACCCACACTCTGCTCCACCAGCACCGAGTTGTGCCCGGGCGCAATCCAAGTGGGACCGCCGTCGAACTTCCAGCTGCCCAGTATCTTGGTTCCCGCCTGCCACGGCTCCAGATCCAGGTCCGTCAATGAGGCACCGAGCGCATCCCGGTATGGGCCCTCCATGGAGTCGGCCACGGCGACCCGGACATTGTAGGAGTCGAAAAGCGAACCGTAGGAGGCAAACAGCACGTACTTCCCCGTTTCCTTCCGGTACAGCACATAGGCACCTTCCACGGAACCTTCGACGGCGACATCCCGGACGGCGATCAGGGAGCCCTTTGCGCCAGCCACCTCCGGCATGCCGTCCGACAGCGACAGCCGCAGGGTATGGATGCCGGCAAAGAAGGAGCCATACGTCAGCCAGGGTTGCCCCTCGGCGTCAAAGGTGACTGCGGCGTCGATGGCGTTTTGGGCATCGACGCCCGCCTCCGTGGCCACGATCAGGCCCTGATGAGCCCAGGGCCCGGCAGGATCTGGCGCGGTGGCCAACCCGATGGCCGAGGTGTTGGAGCCAAAAGTGGATGCCGAGTAGTACATGTGCCAAAGCGATTCACCATCCGCATTCGCGGGCCAGCGCACAACCTCAGGCGCCCACAGCCCCGGAGCCCCGGTCAGTGCTGCGGCCTGCCCGGGGACCCCTGGCAATGCTGTTCCGGTAAATTCCCAGTTGACCAGGTCCGTGGAGTGGCGCATGTGGACCCCGGCGGGTGCCGTCGATTCTGCGGTGCCCGCTCCGGCGTCGGTGCTGAACATATACCAGCTGCCGTCGTCGGCGCGCACGACTGTTGGGTCGTGGGCGTTGCGTGCGCCCCATGTGGTGACATCGGCGGCGTCGTAATCTAGTTCAGCGGACACGCTCATCCCTTTGCTCCGGTCAGCGCGACGGATTCAATGATCTGGCGCTGGAAGATGACGAAGATAATGAGCACCGGCAGGAGGGCGATGAACGATGCCGCCATGATCAGTGGATAGTCTGTCTGCGTGGCGTAGGTGGCGTTGAAGCTGGCGATCACCAGCTGCAGTGTCTGGTTTTCCGGGGAGTTCAGGTAAATGATCGGGGCCAGATAGTCGTTCCATACGCCCATGAACCACAGGATGAACTGCGCCGCAATGGCCGGCTTGATGACCGGAAGGATGAGTTTCGCGAAGATCTGAAGGAACGATGCGCCGTCGATCTTGGCCGCCTCAATGATGGAATCCGGAATCGAATCCAGGTACTGCTTGAGGAAGAAGATCATGACGATATTGCCGAACAGGCCCGGGATGATCAGCGGCAATAGCGTGTCGACCCAGCCGATCGTGGCAAACATCATGAACTGCGGAATCATCATGCTCGGGAACGGCACCATCATCCCGGCCAGAAGCACCAGGAACAGAACGTTCTTTGCCGGCAGGCGCATCTTGGCGAAAGCAAAGGCTGCCAAGGAGGACGCCACGGTGCCCACTACCGTCACTGATCCGGCGACGATGAGGCTGTTCTTGATACCGCTCCACAGGGGGCCAGCGGACCAGACCCTGAGGTAGTTTTCCCACACCGCTGGTGCAGGAATCCACTGCGGCGGCAAAGCAAAGACTGCCTCGTGAGTCTTCAGAGACGTAGAGAATGTCCAGACCAGCGGCGCCAGCATGATGATGGCGCCCAGTGAGAGCAACACCGTCACGATGATGTTGCCGATACGGTACTGCTTGTCCTGGGCGTTACGCCGACGGGCAGGCAGTTTGGGCAGCGGCGTGTGGGGCACCGATGGCGCAGGGGACGCGGTGGTTGTCGATGAATGGCTCATGTCGCCTCCTCAGTCGATCGAAAACTGGTTGCGGCGGTTGAGCCGGAATTGGATGGCGGTCACGGCAAAGACAATCAGACCCAGCACTAGTGACATGGACGTTGCGTATCCCATTTGCAGGTAGTTGAAGGCCTTTTGCCAGATGTACCAAACGATGGATGCGGAGGCGAACTCGGGCCCGCCGCCGGGAGTCATGATGTTGATCTCGATGAAGATCTGCGAGCCGCCGATGATCGAGGTGACCACCAGGAAGAACGTGACGGGGCGCAGCATGGGCAACGTGACGTTGCGGAATTGCTGCAGGACCCCCGCCCCGTCCAATGAGGCGGCCTCGTAGAGGTGCCGGGGCACGGATTGCAGTGCTGCCAGGTACAACAACATGGAGTAGCCCATGCCCTTCCACACGCTCATGATGATGATGGCCGGCTTGACGGTCGCCGTGTTGGCCAGCCAGTTGGGCCCGTCGATGCCAATCATGGCCAGGGCCTGGTTAATGAGGCCGAAGTCCCCGTTGAACGCCCACTGCCACAGGATGGCCACGGCCGCGATCGAGGAAATGACGGGCACGTAGTAAACCGTGCGGAAGAACGTGGTGCCGCGCATCTTACGGTTCAGCGCCAGAGCCAACAGCAGGGACAGCGACAGGCCAATGGGAATGCCAATCATCAGGAACAAGGTATTCCACATGGCCTGCCAGAAATACGGGTCAACCATCATCGCTTGGAAGTTGGCAAGCCCGGTGAACACAGGTGCGGAGATGCCATTCCACTCGGTGAATGAGGCATACACCGAGAACAGCAATGGAAAGATGGTGAACACCGCGAACCCTATGACGGGCAGTGCCACGAAGATCAGCGCAACGCGCTGCTCCTTGCGGTGCAGGGTGGATCTGCGAGTGATGGTTGACATGTGTTTAGCCGATCCCCGCTGCCTGGTTGGCCTGGTCCAGATACTTCTGCATCTTCGGCTGGGCTTCCTTCAGATATTGAGCAGCCGTCTTCTTGCCGTCCAGAACGGGCTGGATGTTCTTGAAGAGCTCGTCGTACCATTCCGCACTGTAGGTGCTGTTGGCAGGCAGGCCGCGGCCATAGTCCTTGACGATGTCTAGGAATTCCTGCTTGTTGGCAGGCTTGGTGGTGGAATCCTTGACCCACTGGTCTGACATGTCGATCAGATTAGGGATTTGCACACCGGCGTCAACGAGAGACTGCTGAGCCGTCTCGTTAGCGCTGAGGAACTTGGCAAGTTCCACTGCCTTTTCCGGGGCCTTGCTAGAGTTGGAGACCGCGATACCGAGAGTGCCGGTCCAGGTGGCGCTCTTGCCTGTTGAACCGGCCGGGTAGGGAATCAGGTCCCATTCGAAGGGGAGCTTTTCATAGGTGGAGACGTCCCACGGGCCGACAGGGAAAAATCCAATCTGTCCCTGCATCCAGCGCTGGTAGGTGTCCAGAGTCTGAGCCTCGCCGACGGAGGGAGTCACCTTTGCCACGTTCTGCAAATCAGCGAACCACTGCAGCGACTCGGCGAATTCCGGGGTGTCCACGGTGACCTTGCTACGGTCCTGGTTAAGCCAGTCGGCCCCATTTGACCAGACGAAGGGCTGCAGGTTCCACTGGACATTGAGCCCTGTCCCCCACTGATCCAGCTTGCCGTCAGCGTTGGTATCCTTGGTCAGCTTCTTAGCAACGTCGACGAACTCGTCGAAGGTGTAGGGAGTGTCGGCACTCGGAAGAGGGATGCCAGCCTCGTCAAACATGGTCTTGTTGTAGCCGAAGGAGAAGGGGCCAACATCTTTGGGAAGTGCATAGATGTCACCTTGGCCCATGAGTTTGCCATCGAAACGGTAACTGTCCACGCCATACTGCCAAATGTTGTCCAGGTCGATGCTGTCCGAGCCTTCAACGAACTCGCTGATGTTCTTGACGACACCGGTTTTTACGTAGGCCTGGACGCTGCCCGGATCAACGTAGAAGACATCCGGAACCTTCTTGCCGGCGATCGCGGCCTTCAACTTGGTGGAGTAGTCATCGGGGGTCGTAACGATCATATTGACCTTGACGTCATTTGCTTTTTCAAACTCACCGATGGCCTTGGTGTAGGCGGCCTTCTCATCCGCGCCACCGCGGAACATGAAGGTCAGCGTCTCGCCGCCGGCCCCTGTCGCTGCCGGGCCGCAACCACTGAGAAGCAATCCCGCCGCGGCAACCGCTGCCACAATGCCTGTCTTGAACCGTGACTTCATTATCACGCAGTCCTTTCGATTGGTGGAGCTAAAATCCTATTTACAACGTTGTAAATGTAAACTTGCCACAAGACGAATAGTGACGTCAAGTGGTTTGAGTCACTTTTTCCAACGTTGTAAATTTGTGACGCAACATGACGGGATCCATCAGCCGGGTCGGTGGTGACGCGAAACTACAGCGTCGATTCCCGTTCCCGCAGCGTGAAGTCCACCAGGTATTCAACGGGTGCCGGTTTTTTCGGGGCCGTCTGGCCATTGATGCGTTCCATCAAGACCCGGACCGCAGTCTCTGCAATTTCTGCCCGTCCCGGGTCAACCGTGGACAGCGCAGGCAGGGAGTACTGCGTCTCATCGAGATCATCGAACCCGATCACAGACACGTCGTCGGGAATCTTGAAGTGCGCCTCCTGAAGAACCCGCATGGCACCAAGGGCAAGGGTGTCATTCAACCCAAAGACGGCGTCAAACTCAACCCCGCGTTCTATCATGTTCCGCATGGCCATCAGCCCGTCATGGCGGTGCCATAGGCCCACGTAGCCAATCAGTTCGTCATCATAGGGCAGCCCTGCCGCCGCCAGGGCTTCTTTGTACCCTTGCAGCCGGAGCGCTGCGGAGCCGACGACTTCACCCTCATGAGCACCGATGACAGCTATCCGCTTCCGACCACGCGCAATCAAGAGTTCCGTTGCCGCCCTTGCTGCGTCAATGTTCTTCATGGTCACGTGATCAACAGGCCCGCCGAAGATGCGTTCACCCAGCACTACCAGCGGATAGGAAACGTCCAGGTGGGAGGCGTCGTCGCTCCCCATGCCGAGGGGGCTGAAGATCAAACCGTCGGTCAGCTGCAGTCGAGGGCTGGAGAGGAGATCGATTTCTCGCTTCCGATCCGCTCCGGTCTGCTCAATGAGGACCACCATGCCGTGACGTTCGGCTGCCTTGATGACGGCATCGGCAAGTTCGGCAAAGTAGCTCAAACTCAACTCTGGGACCGCCAGCCCAATAACACCTGTCCGCCCTGACCGCAGTCCGCGGGCAGACATGTTCGGCTGGTACTTGAGCTGGTCGATAGCTCCCTGAACCCTGGTTCGCGTCGTTGCCCGGACATGGGTGTAGTTGTTAACTACGTTCGACACCGTCTTGACCGAAACCCCGGCCAGGTTGGCTACATCCTGCAGCGTTGCAGCCATCGTCCACTCCCCTTGTTATTACTTTTATCTAGCTGCGACCTTACCTTCTGGACGTCGCCTTCAGTGCCAATGGCAACCTCTATGTTTGCTACTGTATCGGGGCGCACGGCGCCGTGGATGCACGGACGATGAGCCGTGGCTCCACGACTGCCGTCTGGGCAGTCGTTGCCGATTCAAGCTGACTCAACATGACCTCAAGACAGCGGCGGCCCAACTCCTCAAATCCTTGGCGGACCGTCGTCAGAGGCGGAACAAGGTAGGCACCTTCCGGAAGATCATCGACCCCGACGAGCGAGATATCTTCAGGAACGCAGATCCCTTTCTCGGTGAAGGCCCGCAGCAAGCCCACGGCCATTTGATCGTTGGCGGCAAAGACTGCGGTAATGGTTGGATCTTCCGCCAGTTTCAGCCCAGCTTGATAACCAGAGGCCGCCGTCCAATCCCCCGTGAGCAGCGGCCCCGCGGCCAGCCCCGCATGGGCGAGGGTCCGGCGCCAGCCTGACACGCGCTCCGCCGCATCGATCCAACCGTCGGGTCCGGCCACGTGAGCGATCGTGGTGTGCCCAAGGTCCACGAGATGCTGCACAGCCTCGCAAGCGCCTTTCTCCTGATCCACCATGACTCCACTGAGGCTTCCATCCGCGGCGGTGCCAATGACAACTATGGGTACCCCGAGGTTCAACTCTTTGAGCATGGCGGGAATATCGGCATGCGGCACCTGCACCACAATCCCCTCCACGCCCTGATCGAGGAACCGCTGGAGGGCATCGGCAATTTCCTGGTGGGCAAACCCGCGGATTCCGGCAATACTGACAAAATATCCGGCCTCGCGGGCGGCTTCTTGCACGGCCAGCAAGATATTGGCAGGACCATATTCATTCAGACCATTGGCCAAAAGCCCGATGGTCTGAGTCTTCCGAGTCACCAACGCTCGGGCCGCCGTGTTGCGTCGATAGCCTAACTCAACGATGGCTCGCTGAACCTTTTCCTTGGTTTTCGGGCTAACACTGGGGCTTCCGTTGAGAACTCGGGAAACCGTTTGATGGGAAACGCCTGCCCTCAGAGCCACATCCTCCATGACAGGGGCGCGCTGTTGCTCGGTTAGCGTTGGAAGCATGCCTTAAACCCTATAGTGATGGCTCACAAGCCAGACCCACGACACCACTTCGAAAACAAGAATCGAGCGGCTAGAGTCGATTGCATGACCGAAGTCATCACGTATCGACCCCACTCTGCGCTGAGGTGGTCCGCTCGAATACTTGGCGTGCTACTGATAGTCGTGGGCACGTGGAGTTCGGTCGAAGTGGCGGGAACGTGCGATGTCACTGCGTCCCGCCCTGCCTCCTCAGGTTGTGGCGGCTTCGGGCTCATTGCCTATATGGGACTGCTGGCCGTGGGCGTACTCGTCTATGGTGGGTCGTTCCGGCGGTTGAGCAACCATCAGCTCAGGAGTCCGCTTATGGATGCACTAATTTCTCTGCCGCCTGCCACTTTCCTGCTATCAACGTGGACCGCCGCGAGCTCCTTATCAAGGTGGAGCCAAAATCTCCCACTGGCCTTCACATTAATGGGGCTCATTGCCTTAGCTGGCACCGTGGGGCTGTCGCTATTGCTCCACAGGTATCCCGTGGACAAAACAGTGATGAATACGGTGCCCGTGGACCGATAAGTCTCCTCGGCGACAGACACGCCCAGTGGACAGGGTGGCGAGGAATTATCTGGCATTCTTGAAGGACCATGCAAACAGTCTCAAACACCTCCAAGCCCAGATCCATCCACTCCACCCCCACCCGGATCTTGGCGATCGTTGCATGGATCTTCTGTGGCGCGCTCTCCTTGAATTTAGTACTGACCGGCACCGCCGGATCGATCTGGCAGTTCCTGCCCTGGCTGCTGTTCATCGCTTGGGGAATCTTTGCCTTGCTCTGGCGTCCGTGCCTGTTGATCCACCGCGACGGCATCACCATCCGCAACATCGCCCGTGATCACGATGTCCCCTTCAGCCAGCTGATCGCCCTGCGTGTCATTCAAAACGTCAGCTTCGACACCACCGCCGGACGAATCCCCAGCTGGGGTGCTCCCGGGGCGGGAAAATTGGGTCCCAAGATTTCCGCTGGCACCGGCGCTATCCCACAGACTCAGGCCGCCGTTCAGGCGGCGTGGGATGCCTGGGAAAACCAGTCCGAATCCCCCACTGGGCCAGAGCGCAAGGTGAGAAGCGGCTGGAATGTGCCGTCCGGCGTCGTTGGAGTCTTGTTGCTGGTGCTCTGCCTCGCAAGCCTGCTGAGCTAGCTCGCCAGCTCAAGAGCAAGAAAAAGGCTCGGCCCGCTCATGACGAGCGGGTCGAGCCTTTTTAGATGGAGCTAATTAGGACTTGTAGCCCACGGTGGTCCAGTCGATGTCCTGGAACTGAGCGGAACCGTAGTTCACGAGACCCTTCTTGACACCATAGGTGATCGGGGTGGGGGTCAACGGGATCAACGGAGCGTAAGCCATGACAGCCTTATCGATATCGTTAGCCAGCTTGATGCGCTTCTCGGGATCGAGTTCCGCGTTGGCTTCGGCCCACATGGCGCCGAGCTTCTCATCGGTGATGCCGGTGTAGTTCTGCTCAGAATCAACCGGGTAGAACAGGGATTCCTTGGAGGAGATCGGGAAGGGCGTACCAACCCAGGAGAAACCGGTCACTTCGAAGTTGAGTTTGTTCACGTAGTCGGAGAAGTATTTGTCCGACGGAACGGAATTGGCGGTGACGGCAACGCCGACGACCTTCAAGTTAGCCTGGACGAGCTTGAAGATCTGCTCGGAAACCGGGTTGTTGGCAGGCAAGGTGTAAGCGATCGACAAAGCCTTGCCGTCCTTTGCGCGCGCGCCGTCGGCGCCAGCCTTGTAGCCAGCCTCATCGAGCAGGGCCTTAGCCTTCTCAACGTCGTAGCCGATGGCCTCGGTTGCGTGATCTTCGTAGCCCTTCTGGCCGGGCATGAAAACGACACTGTTCTGGTTAGTGACGGGAGCACCGATGGGTGCGAGCCGGCTTTCGCTGATGGTGTCGCGGTCGATCGCGTGGCCAATGGCCTGGCGAACCTTGACATCAGCCAAGACACCCTTGGATGCGTTGATCGTCAGGTGGCTCCAGGTAACACCGGCGGACTGCTGCATTTCGCCGTCTTCGCGCTTCTTGGCGGTGTCGTAGTTGTCCTTGTTGGTACCAACGATGAGGGCATCGATTTCCTTGTTAGCGTAGGCCTGAGCCAGCGCATCACGTGAGACAACCTTCATGATGACCTTGTCCAGCTTGGGAGCCTGACCCCACCACTTCGGGTTCGGGACCAGGGTAACGACCTGAGCAGTGGTGTCAACCTTGTCGACGATGTACGGGCCGTTGGACGGCATCGGCTTGGATGCGAAGCCCTCGTTGAAGGTCTTGGGATCGGAGGCAACCGAGGCAGCGACAACCGTGCCCTTGTTGCCCAAGATGGAGGGCCAGTCAGCGTTCTTGTTCTTGAACGTGATGGTGAAGTCCTGGTCGGAGTCGCCACGGGTTACGGATTCAATGTCCTTGTAGACGTTGTCGGCCGCGTTCTGGAATTCCGGGTTTGTGCCGTTGCTGGACTTGATGGTGGCGTCGAAGTCCTTGTAGGACATCGGCGTGCCGTCCTGCCATACTGCCTTCGGGTTCAGCTTAATTCCGATGACCTGAGGATCATCGCTGACAACCTTTACCTCTGTCGCGTAATCGGGGTTAGCTTCCCAGGAGCCGTCCGCGGTGATACGTACGGGTCCACCGCTGGTGGGATCGATGATCTGTGCGCCGGCTTCGAGAGCACCGTCGGCCTGCAGAAGGTTCCAGTTGTCGGGCAACTGGTCGACGGCGAGGGTCAACGTGCCGCCCTGCTTCACTTCATCGAACTTGGCTACTTCCCAGTCGGTGGTGGGCAGAGACGCAGTTGCGTCGGCACCCTTCCCGCTATCTACGGTTTCTTTAGCTCCGCCGCCGCCACCGGCGCTGCAGCCTGTGACGGTGAGAGTCAGAGCCAAGGCTCCCGCCCCCAAAATCTTGTTGATGCGCTTCATTGTTTCCTCCCATTGAGTGACGGCCGTCTGGTCATTGATCTTGTCCTGACCGGCCATTGATGCTGGTAAGTCGTCTGCCAAAATTTTTTAGGTTAAGGCAGGGGCCATAAGGTCTGTGTTCTCGGCATGATGGCACGCCACTAAGGTGCTGCCAACAAGCCGAGGTTCCGGATCATCCGTAGCGCAGCGTTTCTGCCCGGCCTCATCCATGAGCCGGTACAAAGGACAACGCGTACGGAAGTTGCAGCCGCTGATGTTTTCCGTGGGACTGGGCAGGTCACCGTCGAGGATAATCCGGGTGCGGCTGCGTTCGATGGCAGGATCAGGAACAGGTACGGCCGACAGAAGCGCCCGTGTATAGGGATGCTGCGGGTTTTCGAAAATCTGCTCCGCCGAACCACTTTCCACAATCCGTCCCAGATACATCACAGCCACGTTGTCGGCGATCTGCCGCACCACGGCTAGATCGTGGGCGACGAACAGGTATGAGAGTCCTAGTTTTTCCTGCAGATCCTGCAGCAAGTTGATGACACCGGCCTGGATGGAGACATCCAAGGCGGAGACGGGTTCATCCAGCACCACAATCTTTGGATCTGTCACGAGCGCCCGGGCGATGCCGATGCGCTGGCGTTGACCACCGGAGAATTCATGCGGATACCGAGACGCCATGGACGGATCCAGGCCCACGAGTTCCAAAACGTCGGCAACCTTCTTCAGCCGATCCTTCGCCGAAACGCCGTGAACTGTGAGTGGCTCACCGACGATATCCTGCACCGGAAGGCGCGGGTCCAGCGATGCCATGGGGTCCTGGAAGACCACCTGAATATCTTGACGCAGGGCGCGGCGTTCCTTGGCGGACAACGTGGCGACGTCCCGGCCGTTGATGATGACCTGACCGGCTTGTGGCTTGGCCAGCTCGAGGATCTCCATGATGGTGGTCGACTTACCACAACCGGATTCACCCACGAGGCCCAGCGTCTGCCCGGCCTTGATCTCAAAGCTGACACCATCAACGGCGCGGACGATGCCGACCGTGTGCTTGAAGATGGCTCCCTTGGTCAGTGGGAAGTGCCGCTTGAGGGTTGTCACCGCCATGACGTTTTCCGGCTCGACGTCGGCTCGCTCGGCGGGCGCAACGGGTTCGGGCACGGGGTAGATTTCGCCACGCTTGAGCTCGCCGCTGGCAATCTCGGCGACGCGAATGCAGGCCGAGGCATTCAACGGGTCATCGCCGATCTGCATCAGCGGTGGCTCCGTGGTGCGGCAAGCATCGATCACGGCTGGGCAGCGGTCGGCGAAGGGGCAGCCCGGTGCAAGATTGCTCAGCAGCGGGGGTCGCCCTTCCAACGGGACCAGACGAGTATGCCCGGCCGTCGCCAGGTTGGGCATGGAGCGCAGCAGCCCGATCGTGTACGGCATAGAAGGTGCACGGAAGACCTCATCGACGGTGCCGGTTTCCACGATGCGGCCGGCATACATGACGGCCAGTCGATCGGCGTTGCCGGCCACCACTCCAAGGTCGTGGGTAATGAGAACGACTGCGGCGCCGGTGAGCTCCTTGGCCTTCTGCAACACCTCGAGGATCTGTGCCTGAATGGTCACATCCAAGGCCGTGGTCGGTTCATCGGCGATGATGAGGCGGGGGTTGTTCGCGATGGCGATGGCAATCATGGCGCGCTGGCGCATGCCACCGGAGAACTCATGCGGGAATGCCTGGGCACGGCGCTCGGGATTGGGGATGCCGACGACTTTAAGCAATTCCACGGCGCGGGTATTGGCCGCCAGCTGTGACAGCTTGCTGTCGTGAAGCAGGAGTGCCTCGGCGATCTGTGCGCCGATCGTGTAGACCGGAGTCAAGGCAGACAGCGGGTCCTGGAAGATGATGGAGATGCCGTCGCCGCGCAACTTAGACATGTCCTTGTCGCTACGATTCAGCAGCGACTTGCCCTCGAAGAGAATATCGCCACCAACCTTGGCCGACGAGGGCAACAGTCCCATAACAGCCAGAGAGGAAACAGATTTTCCGGAACCGCTCTCCCCCACAATGCCGAGGAACTCGCCCTTATCGACGTGGTAGTTGACGCCGCGAACCGCGGTGACGGCACCGCTGGGCTGCGGGAACGTGACGGTGAGGTCTCGGACCTCCAACAAATGCTGGGCCGGGGTGCGTTCGCGATGGGCGGCTGCAGAATTGATGAGGGTATTAGTCACGGTTGACTCCCGAGGTAGGGTCGACGGCGTCGCGCAGGGCATCGCCGACGAGGCTGGCCGAGAGCACCGTAAAGACGAGGATGGCCGCCGGGAAGATGAAGAGCCAGGGTCGGGTTGCCGCGGCACCCTGACCGGCTGAGAGCAAGGTACCCAAGGAAACATCCGGGGCCTGGATGCCGAAGCCGAAGAAGCTCAGCGTGGTTTCGCTCAGGATCGCTCCGCCAATACCAAGCGTTGCGTCAATGATCAGCAGCGAGGAGACGTTCGGCAGCACATGGCGACGAATAATGGTCCAGGTGTCCACTCCCATGAAGCGTGCGGCTTTGATGAAGTCACGCTCACGCAGGGACTTCGTTTGCGCCCGGATCACGCGGGCCATAATCATCCAGCCAAACCCTGACAGCAGGAAGATCAAGGCAACCCACGACTTGGACTTGAGGACCTGACTCAGCAGGATGAAGATGAATAGGCTCGGCAGAACTAGGAGCAGGTCAATGACCCAGACAATTGCCCGGTCCCACCAGCCGCCGATGTAACCGGCCACGGCACCGATGATGCCGGCAATGATGGCCGCAAGGGGCCCAACGATCAAGCCGATAATGAGTGACTTGCGAAGGCCGACAATAGTCTGGGCATAAATGTCCTCGCCGATGTCACTCGTGCCGAACCAATGCAGGCCAGAGGGGCTAGCACCCATGTTGCGTACATCGAGGTCAGTGTAGTTCCACGCGTTAGGGGCCAGACCGAAAATGGCCCATAGGCTAATGACTGCCAGACCAATGAATCCAACCCAAAAACGCGGGGTGCTGCGGAGCCTGGAGGAAATCAAACGGAAGCGCGAAACGGGTTTTTTGGATTTGATTACTTCGGGAGTTCCGGCGGTAACGTCGGCTACAGATGCTTCGTCCAACATAGACATGTCTATACCCTCACTCTCGGGTCAAGGGCTGCGTAGACAATATCGGCCAGGGTTCCTGCAATGAGGATCAAGATGGCATTGAACAAGATCGCACCGGTGAAGGCGTTAATGTCACTTTGCTGGATAGCCTGCATCAGCATCTCACCCATACCGTGCCAGCTGAAGACGAGCTCGGTAACGGCTGCTCCGGCAAGGACGGTAGCGAAAGAGTAGGCAAAGTAGGTGGACATGGGGATCAGGGCCACGCGGACGCCGTGGCGAAGCAGAGCAGACCCGCGGGTGCGCCCCTTGGAGCGTGCGGTGCGAATGTAGTCCGCAGACAACACATCCAGCATGGCGCTGCGCTGGTATCGGGAATATCCTGCGGCACCCATGAGGGTCAGGGAAATAGTCGGGAGGAGCAGGTGGGCGGCGCGGTCCCAGAAGTGGACCCACCAACCGCCCTCGAGCCCGGCTGTATATTCACCGGTGAAGTTGATGAGCTGTATACCCAGTACATTGTTCAGCGTGGTTGCCGTGATCATCAGCAAGATACCGATGACGAACGAGGGCATTGCCAGAACCGTAAACGAGGCATAGGAAATGACTTGGTCGCTGGTCTTGTACTGCCGTACGGCACCCCAGACGCCGAGGACAACTCCGATGACGGCTGCGATGATGGTTCCGAGAATCAGAAGCCGCAGGCTGGTGCCGGCACGTGCCGTCATCTCTGAGATGACGCTGGTGTTGTGGATGGTGTTGCCAAGGGAACCATGCGCCACGAGGTTCACAATCCAGGCCCACAACCGTTCAATCACCGGGGTGTTGGGGTTGGTTCCAAATCCATCGAGGATTGAATTAATCGTCTCGGTGGAGGGAGCCGGATTGCGGCCGAGGTACCGGCTGGCCGGGTTCAAGATAATGCTTGCCAGAACGTATGCACTCAGGGTCGCGATGGCTGAGAGGATCGCGTAATTGATAAATCTCTTTGCGATGAAGCCGATCATGAAATCAGCTCCCGCAACGCAGCATCAGCGACGTTACGTTGACGACGTAGCCTCCGCTGCGAGGGTGAGTGCAGTGGCATTAATTCATCCTTAAAAGCTAGCCCGTTGCGCCGACCGGGGTGACGGTCCAACTGCAACAGAGGGTGTTCGTAATCATTGACCAAGGAGGGGAAATGTAGTCCCCCTCACACGCCATGAGCAAATGTACCTCAGCTCACACGGGAAAACGGCACGATTTTGGCAAGGACTAGCCAAAGGTCTTACCCGTCAGTAACCCAGCAACTTCCCCATTTCGCGAAAATGTGCGAGATTGCGCGGAAGTGCTCCGGAAGGAGGTTCAAAAAACCGTAACAGAAGCGTTACACGCTTAACGTGACACACTTCAATCAGAATCAAACTTCCGAACGAACCGTCATTTGAAAGTCGAAAAGTACATCTTTTTCGAATTTTGATCAGATGAATCACAAATTATCATCCACTTCTTCTCCAATAATGACCATCGAAACGTCAATTATTCATTGAACTTTTCAATTTCATCGGCCCATATCGCGAACGTAACGCACGAGAGCCAACGGACCACGTTGCCGATTCTTACGTGGCCTCAGCTGTCCGCGCTGTAGGGTGAGTTTCTAACACGATCCAACGCTGACGATGGAAAGGAACCTCATGCCTGCACAGAAGAACAGGAATCGGTTCCACCCTCGCGAGCAAGCGACCCCAGCCCCGACTTTTACCGAGGTTCACTATCTGGGCGGCGTCGCCCTGGCCCGGCATTTACTCGATCCGCACCGCAGCCACACCGCCGTCGTCGTCTCCTACCGCCCTGGCGAATTGCTGCGTATCGACGCCCAAGCCGTGGCCGCCAAGGTTGGCCCGGAGACCAAAGTCTTTGAGATCGCCAATGGCATTGAGACCCGCCACTTAGAGCGTGGCCTGCCCGAGCACCTCCACATTTTTGGTATCGGGGCGCGCGTTTATCCTCACGGGCCGGACTGGACCGCCAGAATGCCTCGCCCTCATCTGATCCACCATGAATCTGAGCTCACGGCTCTGTTCCGAGACCTGGACAATGAGGTCCTCGCCGCCCTTCCCGTAGAGACAA
The DNA here is from genome assembly GCF_003219795.1 of Arthrobacter psychrolactophilus. Classification (GTDB taxonomy): domain Bacteria; phylum Actinomycetota; class Actinomycetes; order Actinomycetales; family Micrococcaceae; genus Specibacter; species Specibacter psychrolactophilus. The sequence goes on from NZ_QJVC01000003.1 coordinate 64,640, forward strand.
CCCCGCCACCCACCACGGCACAATTGCCCATCATCGCCGACGCCATCGTGGAAGGCTTCGCGGGCACCGACCGCGCCATGGTGACCATCCTCAAGACGAGCAAGACCGCATTCATCCGGGGCGAGGATCTCTTACCCGAAATTCCGCTCGACTGGCTCATCAGCAAGGGCCAGACCCTATCCGGAACCTTTGACCCCGCCACGGGCATCCTGGACATCAAGGCGCTGCTACTCCCCCGAGCCTCGCCCGTCACCGTCTACAAGCACGGCAATGTTGCCCTGGCGCGCGTGAAATCGGTCAGCCCCACCCACGCCATGGTTCATCTCTGGCCCAACAGCGACTTCCGCATCGGCGTGGAACGGATCTCCTCCAACGACCTCGATTCCGCCGAGGACCTCCTGACTGAGGGCGAGGTGGTCCGGGTCCGCGTGCTCTATGAAAATGGCGCCGTGCGTCTGTCGATGCTTGACGTGGACGACGACGAGGCTGCCGTCCCAGCCCCACCCCTCTTGCGCGGTGGCCCACCCTGGCTCGACAGCGATCGGCCCTACGCGAGCTTGTTCGCCGATTCGGCCGTTGCGCCAGTCACTCCCAGTGTCCCTTCCGAAGGGGACGAAACTGTGGGGTCCGACGTCGTACTGGGAGCGGTGGAGGCGCCGCTGTCATCTGCCGAGCGGCGCACGGCCCTGCAAAGTACCCAGATGCAGTTGGCGGTTGCGCGGCGCACGATCGATGAGCTGATGGTGGCGGCGAAGCGGCAAGGTGCCACGGACCAGGTGGCGCGGGTTTTGCAGGATCAGTTGGAGAGTGAGCGTCGAGCGGCGGCGGACTTGGCGCGGGACCGGAATGCAGCGATGCATCAGATCGACGCGCTCAAGGGTGATTTGGCCAAGGCTAAGGCGTCGCTCGTGCAGCTGCGGCAGCAAAAGCGATCGGCCAGTTCCCGCACAGGGAGTTCTCCGGAGACCTTGTTCCTAGATCCCGCCGAGCAGTTCGAATTTGGCCTTCTCACCGCGTGGGCGCAGGCTGTGCCGGCCGCCGATAAGGCCGCGCACCCGATCGGAAAATATAGTTGCAGCCCACGGTTCTTGGCGTCCTGGATTCAGCTGACCGAGCAGCAACGCGGGAAGACGCTGCGGGCCGTGGTGGATTTGGTGGCCGATCGCAAGGGGCCACTACGCAAGCGCGAACCGCATCTGCTGCGGCTCAACGAGGGAGCGCACGCCGGCGTCACCCTGCGCGGCGACGATGTGTGCTGGCGGCTCTACGTTGAACAAGGAACCGCGGCCGCACTCCGGCTGCACTATTGGAAACTGGCGGCAGGCGGGGTGGAACTGCACGAGGTGGTCCCGCACGACGTCGTCAAACCATAGACTTAAGGTTCACGCAGCCTCAGGGCTCCTACCGAATGATTGGGTGTTGGTTTAGCCTTGGGATCCGCAAATTCAATTTCCGCACGACGCCTGCTGCCTGCCATGGGAATCGTGGCTGCGCTGGCGTTAAGCCTCACGGCCTGCACCGATGAAAACTCGGACAAAGGCACGGTCATTTCCGTCACCGATGGCGATACCCTCGTGGCGGACGTGAACGGGAAGAATCAAACAATTCGTTTGCTCAATATCGATGCGCCGGAGACCAAGGATCCCAACGAGCCTGTTGAATGCCTCGGGCCCGAAGCCAGCGAATTCCTGGCAGAGATGCTACCCGTAGGCGCCAAAATCAAGCTGATGTACGACGTCGAACGTACCGACAAATACGACCGCACCTTAGCCGCCGTTTTCACCGACAAAGACCTCTTTGTCAGCGCCGAAATAGCCCGTGCCGGGCTAGGCACGGCCGTGACGTTTGGTAAAAACTCGAAGTTTCTGCCGCCCGTCCAAGACGCCGAGAAAGAAGCCAAAGCAAGTCTGGCAGGCGTCTACGGTGCTGACGTTGAATGCACCATACCTGCACAGGTCGCCGCTGCCACACAGGCCTTGGAGACTGCCACGGCAGGCGCCTCCGGCTCGACCGCGGCTGCCACGGGAGCAGTTGTTACAACTTCTGCCGCCGCCATCGCCGCCGCAAAAACTCTCAAGTCAGTGCTTCAGGCAGGAAAGACGGGCAGCAACGTTGTCAGATGGGCAGCTTTCAGTGAAGCTGAGATTGCCTCCCACGTGACTCTTCTGTCAAAGAGCATTGACAATGCTGACGCAAAACTTGCCACGCTAAAAGATACCCAGACAAAACAGCAAGCAACAGAAAAAGCAGCTGCCGAGGCTAAGGCCGCGGCTGAAGCTGCTGCGAAGGCAGCCGCCGAGGCAAAAGCAAGAGAAGAAGTAGAAAGAGTTAAGGCAGAGAAGGCGGCTGCTGAGGCCCAAGCCGCTGCTGAAGCTCAGGCCGCAGCGGAGGCCGAACGTATCCGAAATCTGCCACCCGTTTATGTTCCTCCAGCACCGGCGCCCTATGTTCCTCCAGTCGTTCAAGCTCCAGCACAAAATTCTGGTGGAGATTACCCCGGATACACTGGTCCCCGGTGTTATCTCCCAGGCGGAAAGACCTACCGACCTTGCTAAGTCCTAATACTCCAAGCCTGTATGAGCGAAAGGAATTTCCCATCATGGGTCAAAACATTGAGCTGGTCAGGTTGCTGGACGACGCCGGGAACGAGATCGGGACCGCTGATAAGGCTCTGGTTCACACCACGGACACTCCTTTGCACCTGGCCTTCTCCTGCCATCTGCTTGATGCCCAGGGCCGGACCTTACTCACACGCCGGGCGCTGTCCAAGCTGACCTGGCCTGGTGTCTGGACGAATTCCTTCTGTGGGCATCCGGCTCCCGGCGAATCCTTTGAGGACGCCATCATCCGACGCGCAGCCATGGAACTGAACATCACGGTGACAGGTATTGCGCTCGCGCTCCCCGACTTCCGCTACCGCGCGGTGGACGCCTCGGGCATCGTGGAACATGAAATCTGCCCCGTCTTCACAGCCATCTACGAAGGCGACGGCGTCATCGAGCCGAACCCTGATGAGATCTGCGATTGGGCCTGGTCGGATGTGGTGGACGTGGAGGAAGCGGTCTCCGCCACACCCTTTGTTTTCAGCCCCTGGCTCGTGAAACAGCTCTCCGAGGGCGTCTACACGGGCGGGCTTTTCCCCACTCCGCAGGGCTAACCGTAGCCCTCCCGGGCTAGTGCGCGCGGTAGTTATTTGCCAGCGAGCACACGAACGCCCGTGGAGGCATTGCAGATCAGGGCGAACGCGGCGTTGGTAATCCGCTCCGTGTTGGCCGTGGTTCCGCAGCGCAAGGCATCCAGCAGCATGTTGTTGACGCCGCCCACCATGGAGATCCCGGTCAACCGGGCGAATTCGAAGACCTCGGCCAGCGATTCATCCGGGGCTTTGCCGTCGGGCGCACCTTCGGGGTCCACTCCCCCGAGCAGCAAAAGCAGACGCTGTGACTCCGCGGCAAAGTTTGTCATGGACACGTGGCGTTTGGTTTCCAGCTCCGGGGAGACACCCACGATTTCAACCAAGATGATTTGGGCATGGCGGGGATCGTCCAGCATAAAGTTCACCACGGTGGCCATGCCCGCATTGACGGCATTGAGTAGCGTCATCCCGCGTACCCGCAGCGACTCCAACACCTGACGCATCAGCTCGGACGCGAGGTGATCATAAACGGTCGTGAGGAGCTGTTCCTTGCAGGAGAACGACTCGTAGAAATACCGTTCACTCAGGCCGGCGTTCTGACAAATGGTCTTGACCTTGGCCGCGGTGTAACCCATCGTGCCGAATACCTCGATGCCCGCAGTGACCAGACGTCCGTACCGCTCCAGCATGCGATCCTCGGATCGCTGCCCGGAATACACCCGGCCTTGGGCAGTCGCGGCGGAGTGATCCGCAGCCGAGGTACTGCCAGACTTCGATGTTTGAGGGGTCATCTGCAATATTCTAGTAGCATTCGCGCACTCGCACACTGGCGTGACGACTGCACTCCGGAACTACAGTGCTGTTGCGGCGAGCGCCTCATCGAGAACGGCGCCGAAGTTCTTGGCATCGTGGGCAAATCTGCCCAGGAAAAGGCCTGAGACATGTTCCAGTTGCGGCAGCAGTCCGGGCTTGGCGGAACCCCCGTAAATGATCGGCAGCTGCGCTAATCCATGCTCCCCCAACAACTCCCGCAGCGCGCCCACAACAGCGGAAATGTAGCTGGCCTGCGCCGGCTCGGCGGCACCAATGGCCCACACCGGCTCGTAGGCAATGATCATGGATGCGGCCGCCGCCCACTCCTGCGTCACCGCCGCGGCGATCTGCTCATACACCGCGGCCGCAGCCTCCGCCGGCTCGGAACGGTCGATCTCCCCGACACACAACAAGGGGGCAATCCCTGCAGCTAGGGCGGCCGTGACCTTCAGAGCCACCACCGCGTCGTCCTCATGAAAATAACGACGGCGTTCGGCATGTCCCAGCTCCACTAGACTCACGCCGAGCTCGGCAAGCATGGACGGGGCCACTTCCCCTGTCCACGGGCCATCCGCCCACCCGGCGTTCTGGGCGCCCAGGAGCAAGGGGGAACCGGCAATTATGTCCGCGGCTGCGGGCACCACCGGAAATGACGGGATGACAAACGGGACCACCCGCCCGGCTGCAAGAGCCGGGCGGGTGTCCACTTCATGACGCACAGCCCGTAGCCAGCGCAAGCTGTCGGCATAGCCCATGTACATCTTGGTGCTGACACCTACGTACAAGGTTGCTGATTGCTGGGTGCTTGCGTCGAACGGGTGCTGCGTCATGATATTTCTTTCTTCAGGTGGCGATTACTGGGATCTACTTCTCGAGCAGATCATCAGCTTTGCTCTTGAAACGGCGGGTGCCCCACATCATGACAGCCGCCACGAACGGGAGGATACCGAGGGCCACGATTCCCATGGCGCCTGAATCCGAAGCGAACGTCTCATTGATATTCGTCCGCAAGATCGGTGCCACGAATCCACCCAGGTTACCGAGGGAGTTGATCAGACCAATACCTGCCGCGGCTGCTGTTCCTGTCAGGAACGCCGTGGGGTAGGACCACGTGATCGGGCCGATGGCGAGGAAGCTGCACACAGCCAAGGTGATGAATATGATGCCCAAGGCCGGAAGGCTGTTGGCGCCGGCCCATGCCGAACCGATGATACACAGACCAGTCGAGACAAACAGCCAGGTACCCAGAACGCGGCGACGGATGACGGTTGTGGCGTAGCGGCCCACGAGGATGCAGGCAAACATTCCAAAGAACCACGGCACCGCGGCGAGCAGACCAACGGCCATGCCCACTTTTTGACCTGTCAGCTGAGCAACCTGCTGCGGCAGGTAGAAGGTCACGCCGTACACGGCAATCTGGAGGCAGAAGTAGATGATGGTGAAGTACCAGACTCGACCGCTTGAGAGAGCCGCCATGACGCCCGAGGGGCCGGTTTCCTTCTTGATGCTGTCTTCCTGCTTCATGGCATCCGTCAGAGCATCCTTCTCCTGTTGACTGAGCCACTTCGCCTTCTGCGGACCATCAATGAGGAGGAAGAAGGCAAAGATACCAGCGACGACCGCCATGGATCCTTCGACAAAGAACATGACCTGCCAGCCGTGCACGCCGGGTACCTGATCACCAATGTTGATGAGCCAACCGGACAACGGCGAACCGATGACCTGGGAGAACGGCTGTGCCAGGTAGAAGATGGCGAACATCTTCACGCGGTGCTTGTTGGGGAACCATTCGGCCAGGTACATGATGACGCCTGGGAACAATCCGGCTTCTGTCACACCGAGGAGGAACCGCAGCGCAATGAAGGAGGTGTCACCCTGGACGAAGGCGAAGCAAGCCGAAACAATACCCCAGGTGATGGCGATACGGGCCAGCCAGAACTTGGCACCGACCTTCTTCATCATCAAGTTGCTGGGGATTTCAAAGATGGCGTAACCGATAAAGAAGATACCGGCACCGAGGGCGTAGGCGCCCGCAGTGATGCCACGGTCCATCTCCAATGCGGCCTCTGCGAAACCAACATTGGTGCGGTCAAGGAAAGCAACGATGTACAGGATGACCAACATCGGCATGAGCCGGAAGGTCGCCTTAGAGATTGCTGATTTTAGTGCTGGAGATTCCAGCACATTCTTTTCTTGCTTTAGTTCAACGGCCATACCAAACTCCTCATCGAGTTAAACCTTGGAAATAGTTTTGTGGCGCGCTCAAGGCATCGAGCGCTAAAAGCGGGGATAAGTGGGGTGTACGGGGTTAGCGCGGGTAGGTCATCATGACGATGGCGACGCCGCAGATAACAATCCCGACCAGAAGGTACAACTTACGTGCCATGCTCCACTTGGGAGCGGTCTCGTTATTCATTTTCTCTCCTAGTGCATGTACAGTCCGCCATCCACATTCAGCGTCTGACCGGAAATGTAGCCGGTGTCCTCGCTGATCAAGAAGTGGATAGCTGCGGCGATATCGCGGGTGGATCCCACACGATTGACGACCAGGTCCTTGACCAATTCGTCCTTACGATCCTGCGAAAGCGTTCCGCCCATGATGTCTGTATCGATGGGGCCGGGAGAGATCGCGTTGACGGTGATGTCATAGGGGCCCAGTTCACGGGCGGTGGAGCGAGTCAACCCAATGACGCCGGCCTTTGCCACGGAGTAGGCCGTCTTGGAGAACGTTCCACCGCCGCGCTGTGCCGACACGGAGGAGATGTTGACGATGCGGCCAACGCGGTTCTTCACCATGGATTCAGCCACGCGCCGGGTTGCGTAGTGCACGCCGTTGAGGTTGATGTTCAACACCCGGTTCCACTCATCAGCAGTGACTTCCAAATAGCCGACAGGCGAGCTGACGCCGGCAACATTGGCCAGTGCCACGATCTGCGGCAATTGCGCTTCCAACTCATCAATGGCGTTGCGAACGGAGGATTCATCGCCCACATTGGCGCCAACTCCGTAGGCCTTGACGCCGAACTCTGCGGAGACCGCTGCGGCCACCGACTTGCAGGCGGCATCGTCGAGGTCGATGATGCCAATGTTCCAGCCATTTTCGGCCAGGTAATTCACGGTGGCCCGGCCGATGCCGCGTTCGGAGACGGCTCCGGTGATGATGGCGGTGCGTTCCGCCGGGAACGTTCCAGCTGTTGCAGACATGATTTCTCCTGAAAGTTTGTGAGAGGCGGCCGATTAGTGAATCGGGGCCGGTCCGAGATCTTCGAGCAACGCCGACATGGCAACATAAGCCTTGTTGCGGTAGGCGATGAGCTCTGCCGTCCGCTCGGCCGGGACGTTGAGGAAGCCGGCGCCGGTCTTGGTACCGAGCTTCCCGGCGTCGACCAGGTCCTTGAGGATCTTCGGGGTAGCGAAACGCTCCGGGAAGCCCGTCTGCAGGGACTTGTAGCAGAAGTCGTAAACATCCAGGCCGGCCATGTCGGCGATGGCGAAGGGACCAAAGAAGGGCAAGCGGAAGCCGAAGGTCGTGCGGACCAGGGTATCGACGTCGTCCGCGGTAGCGATGCCCTGCTCAACCAGCTGGGCAGCCTCGTGGAACAGCGCGTACTGCAGGCGGTTCAAGACAAAACCGGTCACGTCCTTGACGACGGCCGTCTGCTTGCCGGTTGAGTGGACCATGTCGCGGGCCGCACCCACCGTGGCGCTGGAGGTCTCAGCGTGAGGGATGATTTCCACACCGGGGATGAACGGTGAGGGGTTGGAGAAGTGCACGCCCAGGAAGCGCTCCGGGTTGATGACCGGGACGGCCAGATCGGCGATGGAGATCGTGGAGGTGTTGGAGCCGATGATGGCATCCGGACGGGCAGCGGCGCTGATGCGGGCCAGCGTTGCGTGCTTGATCTCGAGAACTTCCGGGACAGCTTCTTCGATGAAGTCAGCGTTGGCAACAGCTTCCTCGATGTCCTTCGCGGCCCAGAGGTTTTTGCGCAAGGTCTCGGTGGCGCCGGCCGGGAACAAGCCATCGGCGACGAACTGATCCGACTCAACCAGGAGGCGCTCGTAGTTCTTGGCGGCAATCTCTGCCGACACATCGGAGAGGGCCACGCGGGCTCCACCCAGTGCCAGAACCTGTGCGATGCCGCCACCCATGTAACCGGAACCCACAACGGCGAACTGCAGCTGCTTTTCGGTGTTTTCTACGTTGTTGCTCATGATCAGACTGCTTTCGTGTAAGTGGGTTCGTAGGAACAAATTGCTTCGACTTTTTCGGCCGAGGCGGAGGATTCATCAAAGGAGTAGGACAGCCATTCGGTGACCAACTTCTTGGCCAGCTCCAGACCGATAACGCGCTGGCCCATGGTGAGCACCTGGGCGTTGTTACTCAGGACCGAGCGCTCAACGGAGTAGCTATCGTGTGCGGTGACGGCGCGGATGCCGGGGACCTTGTTGGCGGCGATAGCCACACCCAGACCAGTTCCACAGACGAGCAGTGCCCGATCCGCTTCTCCGTCAGCAACCTTACGTGCTGCGTCAACGGCTACGTGCGGGTAGGCCCGCGAGTCGTTGCTACCAACGCCAATATCCGTCACGGAGAGGACGCGGGGATCCGCTTCCAGAAGCGCAAGGAATGCGTTCTTGTATTCGACGCCGGCCTCATCGTTTCCTACAACGATCCGGTAACCAGTTACTTCCGTGGCGCTCATGCTCGTGTCCCGCTTTCCATTAGTTCTTGTTCAAAGTGTTGACCCAGGCGCTCCACGATCAGGCTGAAGGAGATAGCCCCCGGGTCAGGGTGTCCCAGGCTCTTCTCCGCGAGAGGGCGGGCCCGGCCCTTGAGTGGACGCAATGCTGAGGTTGCCGTAGCGGCATCTCGAGAAACCACGGCGGCTTCCTTGAGGGAATCAATAACCTCGGTGCCCGAGGAGATCGCCGTCAGGAACGCATCCCGGAAGGGCAGGATCGCGTCAACCATGGTCTTATCCCCCGGCTCCGCCTTGCCCAAGGTGGTGATGGCGTTGGAGAAAGCACCAACAGCATCGGCAGCATCCTGGCTGGAGTAGGAATCCTTATTGCCCAGCGCGGCTGCGGCGGCGATGAACGCCGTTCCCCACAACGCACCAGAGGTTCCGCCAGCTTTTTCCGACCAAGCCTCACCGGCTGCGGTCAGGATCGCCGCCACCGAGGTGCCGCCGGGAAGATTGGCCGTCTTCTGTGCCGCTGCTGCAGCTGCGTCGACGCCGCGGCGCATGCCGATCCCGTGATCGCCATCGCCGGCAATCGCGTCGAGGTTGCCGAGGGCTTCCTCATGTTCAATGACGACGTCGCGAATGGCGGCCACGGCGCTCACGGCCTGCAAGCCCAAGGCGGCCGCGGCCGGCGTCGGGGTTTCCAACTCAGCGGCTTCGGCTTCAGCCGCGGCAGCAACGTTGCGCTGAGCCCGCGGGACCGAGTTGCCCTTGCGGAAAGCCGGAGTGTCGGCGGGTGCGCCCCAGTATGTCTTGAGTTCGTCGTCGAGCCACAGCAGTGTCAGGGACAGCCCCGACATGTCCAGACTCGTCACCAACTCGCCGCACTCGGGCTCAACCACCGTCAGGCCCGCCTCAGTCAGCAGCTTTTCGATGCGGCCGAACAGCAGGAACAGCTCGTCATACTTGACGGTGCCCAGGCCGTTGACGATCGCGACAACCTCGTTCCCAGCGTCGTCCGGCTTGTCCGCCAGCAGCTTCGAGACCAGCAGTTCAGCCAGTTCCGACGCCGTCGGCATGGGGTGCTCGGAGATGCCCGGCTCCCCGTGAATACCCAGGCCCAGCGCCATCTTGCCCGCGGGAACGTGGAAGAGTGCCTCCTCCGCGCCGGGAAGAGTGCAGCCGTCAAAGGCCACGCCCAGTGAGCGGGTGCGGTAGTTGGCCTTGATGGCGAGACGTTCGACGTCGTCCAAGTTCAGTCCCGCTTCGGCGGCGGCACCGGCAACCTTGAAGACCGTGAGGTCTCCGGCAATACCGCGACGCTTTTCCCATTCTTCGATGGGTGCGCTGGCAATGTCATCCGTGACCACCACAGTGCGGGTTTCAATGCCTTCTGCATTGAGCCGCACCTGAGCCTGACCGAAATGCAGAACATCGCCGGCGTAGTTGCCATAGCTGAGCAGTACGCCACCGTTCATCGCGGCAGCCTTAGCAACGCGGTAGATCTGGCCGGCAGCCGGCGAGGCGAACATATTGCCGCAGGCCGATCCGGCGGCCAGGCCCGTGCCGACCAAGCCAGCAAACGCCGGGTAGTGGCCGGAGCCGCCGCCCACAACGAGGGAGACCTGATTCGGGTTCATCTCGGTGGAACGAACTACTCCGCCATCAACTCGGGCAACGTAGTTCCGGTTTGCCGCAACGAAGCCATCGAGGGCATCGTCGGCAAATTCAGCGGGATTGTCGAAGATCGTCGTCATGATTCCTCCTTATGTCCTAGGCGTTGAGCAGTGTTGCGGCAGAGAGGGGAAGCTGGCGTCCCTGTGCGACCTGGCTGGTGCCCAGTGCGTAGCCGTCGGTCTTGGGCAGGACCTGTGAGCGCAGGTATTCCTGGTTGCTGGCCGTAACGCTCAAGCCGTCTCCGCCGTAGTGCTCGGTGCAGATGATGCCCTGGAAGCCAACAGACAGTGCCACCTTGAAGGCCTCGCGGTAGCTGATCAAGCCGCTTTCCATGGGTGCCGGGATGGCCGTGTACTGTCCACGAGCGACGTTTTCATCGCGGATGTAGTTCTTCACGTGCCAGTAGTTCGAGTACGGCAAGGTCTTGGCAACTACTTCGCGCCAGTCCTCGATGGGGCGGTGCAGGCGGATCAGGTTGCCAATGTCCGGGTTCAAGCCAACGTTGGCCAGGTCAATGTCCTGAACCAGCTGAACCGATGAGTCTGCGGTGCCGAGGTACGTGTCCTCGTACATTTCCAGGGAGAGCAGCAGGCCGGCGTCGGCTGCGTGCTGACCCAATTCGCGCAAGCGGGTGACGGCCTTGTTCCAGGTTTCCGTGTCGCCGACGGGGTCGGTGTGCCCCTGAACGGTCCAGAACCACAACTGCTTCTGCTGTTCTGCTGTGAGTGCCTGGTGCAGGCCAACGGAGACAACTTCACAACCCAAGGCTGCGGCAGCGTCGATGGTGCGGTGGCTGTACGCCAGGTTGGCTTCCCAGTTAGCTTCTTCAATGATGCTGCTGCGGATGGCGGAGATCACCGGGATCCCGATGCCAACGTGGTCGGCAGCTGCCTTGAATTCCTGCAAACGAGCTTCGCTCAGATCGCCGGGACGGACCCAGCTATCGGTGAGGTCTGCATTGGCGAAGCCAGCATCCTTGACCTCTTGGAAGACGTCAACCCAAGCCGATGCATCTGCATCGTTGATGTGAACTCCAGCGGCATTCTTGCCGGGGAACTGCAGCAGGGCCGCGGTGATGGGCCAATTTTCTGCTGTGTAAGCCATGTATTTCACTCCCTTGTGATGAATCCTGTTTCCTATAGGATCTACTATCTTTGAGTGTGGCCGCTATGTCAACCGTCACATCCATGAGGCGGCCTGAGAGGCACGTGGCAGCCCGAGCGAGCACGTTGCGCGCTCGGAGAGCTGCGGCCTGAAGGCAAGAAGTTCCGCGGAAACTCGCAGTATGCGCCTCTTGCCTAGCGCGTTCGCGGCTTCACCGTCACAAATAAATCCGGCCCGCGTCACAATTGGTCTTACTCTCCATCAGCGCCCCCACCGAGCGCATCTGAACCTTACCCGGGCACGCCTCAGAGAATCCTCACTAAGGAGACGTGTCACTTGGCAGGCGCCCAAGGCTTTTCCCCAGGCACGAAGGCGTGACACCCACCTTCGCCACCCCACCCACCACGTCCACTCGTTGACCGGTCAGATAACGCCCTTCACAGCCCCTTCGCCCGCTCCATATGGGATCTACGTGACGACTCAACGGAGACTCAGCACACAACAAAGCCCGCCATGACAAGTCATAGCGGGCTTGGTTTAGTTGCTTGCGGCGCGCCTAGGCGCCTGGTGTCCCAGCCGGGGAATGTGGCGCATCGGCCATCGCCCTAGCGCGGACATTGGAGACGTGCTCGGCCATCTTGGCCGCGGCTCCCTCAGAATCCCCCGCACGCAGGGCATCAAAGATTGCGTGATGTTCCGAGATGGCATGATTGGCATCGGTAATGCCTACGCCGCTGAACAAACGGAAGCGCTGCACCTGCCCACCCAACGCGTTATAGGCGGCCAGCAGAAAAGGATTCCCTGCGTTCTCGGCAATCAAGCGATGGAACCGCTCATCGGCATCAAAGTAATCCCGAAACTCAGAAAAGGACGGGCCACGCGGAGCAGTTTCCAAGTCACGAATGGACTGTTCAAGCTCTGCCATGGTTTGCTCCGTCATTCGCTCCCCGGTCAAGCGGGTATTGACGGGCTCAATCACGAGCCGAGCTTCCATGAGCTGCGCGATATCCTCGGCCGACGCCACGGGAGCGACCCGATATCCCTTCAGCGCCACGCGTTGCACGAGTCCGGTATATTCCAGTCGTGCAAGGGCCTCTCGCACCGGCGTGGGCGACACTTCTAAGTCACGAGCCGTCCCATCAATACTCACGGAGTCACCAGGTCTCAGCCGCCCATCCATGAGCGATTCTAAGATTTCGGCATAGACATGGTCTGCCAATACCTGCCGGTTAATTGCGTGAGTTTGCTTCATGAGCCAAACCCTATAGGATTTGGCCACTGAACAGGAATTGAGAAGCCGCCGCTGAGACGAGCACCGCGAAAGGTGCCGCTGGCCGCTCAGGCGGGTGCCGCCGTCGTACATTGCTTGCTACAGGCCGAACGCGTGGAAGAATAACAGTGATTCACCATGACAGCGCGCACAGTATTTACCAGTAAAAAGCAGCAGGGCGGCACCCCGCAGCCGCCTCCTGCTGCCGCTAAACACACCCGTCAGGTGCCCGATTTTCCGCGTCGAATGTTCCTCCTGACGATGGGAAGCGCCGCAGTGACGACCGGATTTCAGGCTAATATTGTCGCCGATGGCATACTGACGGAGCGCACGCAATACCGTGTCACGACGCCGGACAATGACGAAAATCGGGCGGCCGCGGACCGTTTTCCCGGCAAAACCTGGTACCTTTTGGGCGGCTTCCTCGTCAGTTACCGTGACACCGAACGCAAGCTCGCCGCGCTCCAAACTGCCATGAATCAACGCGCGCCAGCCTCCTACATTGGCTACTCGAACGAGGCCATCGACATTGCCGCGCTATTCATCGAGATTCAACGCGACGTGTTCCGCCGGAAAATCGATACGGTCTATTTTTACGGTGACAGTTTTGGCGGCATGGTCGCGATGGTTCTGGGCTCGCTACTGACGCAGATTGGGCTGACCGTGAAGCTCATTATCATGGGCTCGAGTCCCAGCAACGTGGCAGATACCCTCGATCCGGGCAAGGAATATATCTCGCTGGCCGGCCAAGTGGTGCCATATCTGGGCATCGTCGGGCGACTCGGTGCGGGGATCTGGGCCGGGATCGCTAACCCGAATGGCCAAGGGATGTACCGGGCGGCCAGGCGCGGAATCGCTCGATCATTCGATCCGAATAACAACTCCCTCATCCTCAGCACAAGCCAGGCGACATTCCTGCAAGCCTTTCCGCGACAGTACGACGGCGGAATTCCCACCTCGACCGGGATCGGGCTGCTCTACGACCCGGAGGATTTCATTGTTGACGCCGCCGCCGCTAGGCGAGGTTGGGAGGCATTGCTGCCACGGAATCCACTTTTTGCGTACGACATTCCCAACACCGGGCACGCGAGCCCCGAGATCCACCCGGATGTGTACCGGACGGCGCTGAGCGTCATGCTCGACAAGCTCGATCCGCCGCCCATTACCTCCAAGCCGCTGCAGCCGATCTTCTAGGCGGGCTTGGGCGGCCTTCCGGAATCCTTTAAGCAGCTCTTGCGGGTGCGTCCGGCGCCACGGAATCCTTTAAGCAGCTCTCGCGGGTGCGTCCTGCGCCACGGAATCCTTTAAGCAGCTCCTGCGGGTGCGAGAGCCCAACACCCGCAGGAGCTGCTTAAGAGAATCAGAAGTGCCAGCAATTCCCGGAACTGCCTGCCAAAATCGGCTAGCGGCGCTGAGTTTGTGCCAGCAACTGCTCAAACGGCAGGGAGGTCATCTCATTGCGCTCACGCTGGGCGCGCTTCTCCTTGTGATCCGCAGGGAGAACAGCTTCCGGAGATGCACCGGCCGTGGCGCCGATAGCCAAGATTGCGGCCAACTCCCCCGATCCCTGAGAAATTCGGTTTTCCAGAGTGTCGCTGCCGGATCCGCCCCAGTCTTCCGGCGAGGCGTAGATAGCTGTGGGCATGGTGTGAGCGCGCAGGTAGCTAAACAGCGGGCGAATGGCCATGTCCAGAACCAGCGAGTGGCGGGAAGATCCGCCCGTGGCTCCGAAGAATACCGGCATGCCATCAAGGAACTTCGGGTCCAGCACGTCGAAGAAGGACTTAAACAATCCACTGTAGGAGGCGCTGAAGGTAGGAGTCACGGCGATCATGGCGTCGGCGGCTTCCACCCGCTTAACCACATCTGCCAACGCGGGACCGGCATAACCGGAAACCATATTGTTAGCGATGTCCGTGGCGTAGTTGCGGAGGTCAATAACGTCTAGGGCGACTGTGACGCCAAGTGCCTGCAGCTGCGACACGACTTCGGCACCCATCTGGTCCGCCAGCATGCGGGTGGATGAGGGAACGCCGAGACCGGCCGAAATGACTACTACGGTTCGCTGCATTATTGACTCCTTAGTTCATGCGTTTGCATCTACTTGAGTCAACTAGGCTCTGCGCGATGTTATTCCCAGGGAGCCAGAATCATTTTCAGAACGGCGCAGATCCGCCCTGTGCGCACCGCTGAGAACGCCCGCCGCGACTAGTCTCGTGTCGGGAATTCCGGAGTAGTCGCCGTGCACGTCACGGCTTCCCCACGGGCTGCGGTTTCACTGGCGATTTCCCGCGTCCCATCGAGCAGGATGCGGCAGCTGGCGGTGGTGCCGGGCCCCGGAGTAGCCGTGACCTGACTGTCCTGAGTGGCTGTGACCATGGCCGTCGCGCTCCACACAGCCTTGCCGGGATCGTCGGCCAGATTGCTCGTCGCCACGGTCCCGGCATCAACACTCGAAGAATCCTCGCCCCTCGACGGCGCCTCCAGGTACGACACCGCATCCAGCCGGTTCAACTCCTCGCCCACAACCGTGACCTCATAGCTGACCGACCAGGCGTTGCTCGTTTGCTTCTGCACAAAGCTGCAGCCGCTCATGGCCAGCACCGCGACGAGCGCACCCACCAGCGTGAGCGAGAGGCGGGTTCGTTGGATCAAAGGCAGGCGGTACGTCGTCTTCATAGTATTTATCCTTGCAGGATTAGCCACCGGAGTCCTCCCGCCCTGGTAGCTAATCCTGCAGTCCCGTCTCATCCCTACGTCGGAGAAAAAGTACGACGTCGGCCCCTCGCCTTACGCCTCTGTCCCGCCTGTTGCCCCGTCCCCGGCAGCGTCCACCGTGACCGGCACGCCACCGTGATGGGCCGTGACCGGATGGCGATGCGTATCGGAATGACGGGCGGCGGCAATCTCGTTGATCCGTCCGCGGCTGAGGTACCAACCCACAATCAGCGCCGGGATGATGACCACGAGCGAGCCAATGGTCCAGGTACCCACGGGACTGTCGAACGCCATGAGGACCAGCACGGCCAGCAGGAACGCCAGGGTCAGGTACCCCGTGTACGGTGCGCCGATCATGCGGAATACGGGGCGGATCGCCTTCCCCTTTTTCGCCAGGCGGTAGAGCGCCAGCTGGCACAGCACGATCATGCCCCACGAGGCGATGATGCCCAGCGCCGCCATATTCAGCACAATTTCAAAGGCCTGTGCGGGCACCACGGCATTCAAGATGACACCCAAGAAGGCAACACCGGCGGTCAGCAAGATGCCACCGTACGGCACACCATTCCGGTTGAGCTTGGCGGTAAATTTCGGTGCGGAGCCCGACAGCGCCATGGAGCGCAAGATCCGGCCGGTGGAGTACAGCCCGGCATTGAGCGAGGACATGGCGGCGGTCAGGACCACGAGGTTCATGATCGAGTCCATGCCGGTCACGCCGATCGATCCAAAGAACGTCACGAACGGGCTCTCCCCCGCCTTGTAGGCGGTGTACGGCAGCAGCAAGGACAGCAAGATCAGCGATCCAACGTAAAACACGCCGATACGGATAATGACCGTATTGATGGCCTTGGGCATGATCTTTTCCGGGTTCTTGGTCTCGCCGGCGGCCGTACCAATGAGCTCAATCGACGCGTAGGCAAAGACCACGCCCTGCATCACGACCACCACGGGAAGCAGCCCATTCGGGAAGAATCCGCCGTTGTCCATGATCAGGCTGAAGCCCACCTCCTGGCCGGCCACGGGGGTTCCAAAGATGACAAAGTAGGTGCCCACCAAGAGGAAGCCAACCAGCGCCACGACCTTGATCAGCGCAAACCAAAACTCCAGCTCGCCAAAGACCTTGACCGAGACGAGGTTCAGACCCAGCACCAGCAGCAGCGCCGACAAGGCCCAGATCCACTGCGGCACAGAGCCAATCCACGGCACGTATTTAGAGAAGAAATGCATATAAAGTGCGACGGCGGTGATGTCCACAACCGCTGTCATCGCCCAGTTAAGCCAGTACAACCAGCCCGAGACGAAGGCCGCTTTCTCGCCAAAGAACTCACGGGCATACGAGACAAAGGAACCCGAGGATGGGCGGTGAATGATCAGCTCGCCCAAAGCGCGCAGGATCATAAAGGCAAAGAAGCCACAGATGGCGTAGCTGAACATCAAGGCCGGGCCGGCCCCGGCCAGACGCCCGCCGGCACCCATGAACAGGCCCGTGCCGATGGCCCCGCCAATCGCGATCATTTGAATCTGGCGGGTCTTCAAACCCTTGTGAAGTCCGGCGTCCTCCGCCGTCAGGGCCGTGCTGGGCGCATCCTGCACTAAGTCAGCGTTGGCGCTTTTATCCTGGTGGTGCATGAAAGGATTCCTTTTCTATAGCCCGCCGGCGCCTTTGCCGACGGTCAGGTCAGTCGCCTAAGTTGGCGAGATGTTCTGGTCGTAGTAGTTCTTCAAGTTGTTCTGCCGTGAGAAGCTTGCGCTCCAACACCAGCTCGGCCACACCGCGACCGGTCGCCAAGGCTTCCAGCGCAATCGCCGTCGAGGTGGAGTACCCCAACCGTGGATTCAGTGCGGTGACCAGGCCGATGGAGTGTTCCACCTGAGCTCGCAGCTTGTCCTCGTGCGCGGTAATCCCGCTGATGCACTTATCCGCCAGCGTGAAGCACGCGGCTTCCAGATGGCGCATGCTCTTGGTCAGGCTGTGCACAATGATGGGTTCAAAGGCGTTGAGCTGCAGCTGCCCGCCTTCGGCCGCCATAGTGATCGTGACATCGTTACCGATGACCTCGTACGCCACCTGATTGACGACCTCCGGGATCACGGGGTTGATCTTGCCCGGCATGATGGAGGATCCGGCCTGCACGGCTGGCAGGGTGATCTCGCCCAGTCCGGCGCGTGGCCCCGAGGAGAGCAGTCGCAGATCGTTGCAGATCTTCGACAGCTTCACGGCCACCCGCTTGAGGACACCCGAGAGGTGCACAAAGGCGCCAACATCGGAGGTGGCCTCGATCAGATCCACCGAGGTGGTCAGCGGCAGGCCCGAGATTTCAGCGAGGTGGCGGCAGGCAATCGCCGAGTAACCAACGGGCGCATTGAGCCCCGTGCCGATCGCGGTGGCGCCGAGATTGATCTCATGCACCAGCAGCGTGGACTCGGCCAGGCGTGCCCGGTCCTCCCCCATCGTGACCGCGTAGGTGTTGAATTCCTGTCCCAGGGTCATGGGAACGGCATCCTGGAGCTGGGTCCGCCCCATCTTCACCACGGTGCGGAATTCCACGGCCTTCGCGGCGAACGCGTCGCAGAGGTGTTCCATGGCGACCACGAGTGATTTCGCGCCGAAGATCGTGGCGACGTTGACCGCCGTCGGATAGACATCGTTGGTGGACTGGCTCAGGTTGACGTGGTCATTGGGGTGCAGGAACTGGTATTCACCCTTCTTGTGGCCCAAGATTTCCAGAGCCCGGTTGGCGATGACCTCGTTCACGTTCATGTTCGACGACGTCCCGGCGCCTCCCTGGATCACGTCCACCACGAACTGGTCGTGCAGTTTTCCCGCAATGATCTCCTTGCAGGCCGCGATGATGGCTCCTGCCCGAACATCATCCAGCAGGCCCAGTTCCTGGTTGCTCTGTGCCGCAGCCTGCTTGACCATGGCCAGCCCCGTGACCAGGTGGGTGTTGCTGCTCAGCGTGGTGCCGGTGATAGGGAAATTTTCCACGGCGCGCAGGGTATGAACACCCCAATAAGCGTCGACCGGAATGTCCCGATCGCCGATCAAGTCGTGCTCGCTGCGCGTCATGACGGGGTCGGATACCGGATTGTTGGACATGCTGTCGGTCATGATTCTCCTTGAGAGTGGCGCCTCGTTGCGCCAAGAATGGTGTTAGAGATGAGCTGCGGTGCAGTTACTTCGTCGGGAAAGGCAGCCCCAGGAGTTCACCGACCGGGTGGCCACCGCCGTAGACCGGCAGTTCATTGAAGGGTTCCAAGAGTTCCGGGGCAACGCCCAAAGCCAGCAGGGCCGGGACGGCCGAGGGCATGCGGGCCCGGTCGCCGCCGTCGGAAATCTTTAGCGCCACTGCAGAACCATCGGCCATGGCGATCATTTGAATGCCCTCGAATCCGTCCTTGGCCAGCAGTCCGGGAACGGCCTCCATGAGCGCCGTGACATCTCGGCCCGCTCCGGCGACGAGCTCGGGATGGGCACGCATGGCATCGGCCACGCGGCGCTCCGGCGTGCCAGGTGCGGCGGTGACCAGGGCACTGAAGGCCCGGGCCATGCCGATCAGGGAGAGTCCAAAGACCTCGGTGCCGCAGCCGTCGGTGCTGATTTCGTGTAGTTCCTCGCCCGTCAGCTCGGCAACAACCTCGCGGATCAGGGCGGTCAGGGGATGTTCGGGAGCCAGGTAGCTCTCGAGCGGCCAACCGTTTTTGACGCAGGTGGCGAGCAGGGCGGCGTGCTTTCCCGAACAGTTCTGGGCCAGCTGGGTGGGTCCATGGCTGGCGTTGAGCCAGGCTTTCTGCTCGGCGACGCCGTAGGGCAGATCCGTGGAGTTGCGCAGATCAGCGGGCGTCAGCCCGGCGTCGGCAAGAATCTTTGCTGCCGTGTCCTGGTGTTCGGCCGCACCGGAGTGACTTGCGGCGGCCAGGGCCAGCTGATCGTCGGGCAGCTCGAGCCCTGCCCGCAGCATGGCCACGGCGATCAAGGGCTTGAGCGCAGACCTGGGGTACACGCGGGCGGTGGGCTCTCCGCGCGAAAGGAGGCTCCCGCCGTCGGACGTCAAGGCGATGAGGGAGCCGAAGTGGACGCTCTCGACCAGCTCGCCGCGGGTCTGCACGGCGAGGGGTGCGTGGGCGGGAAAGTGGTGCGTGGTCATGCTCAGTGTGCTCCCGTGATGATGTTCAGTGCGGCGTCGACCGCGGTGAGGTGAACGGACATGGCGCGTCCGGCGGCGGCGGGGTCACCGGCGGCGATCGCGTCAAGGATGTGATTGTGTTCGGTATCCGAGGTGCGGGCGCGGCCGGTAATCAGGTTGATGGTTTCGGATTGTTTGGCCATGGCCTCGCGGATGTCGCTGACGACGCGTTCGAACACGTCGTTGCCGCTGGCCTTGGCGACGGCGGCGTGGAAGCTCGCGTCGAGGCTGACCCAGATCTCAGGGTCGTCTTCCTCGGCCATGAGGGCCAGGATGCCGCGCATTTGCTCGAGTTGTTCGGCAGTGCGGCGGGTGGCGGCAAATTCGGCGGCGGGCACCTCGATGTGCGGGCGCGATTCCATGAGGCTCCGGGCCGAGTACTGGCCCAGGACAAGCTCGGACGAGGCGCGGCTGGCGATGACGAAGGTGCCCTTGCCCGTGAGAGTTTCCGTCAGGCCGAGGGCGGTGCACGAGCGCAGCGCTTCGCGGATGACCGAGCGGCTCACGCCGTATTGGGTTGCCAGCGCAGTTTCGGAGCTGAGCTTGCTGCCGATAGCCAAGGCACCGCTTTCGATGGCCGTGCGGATGGCCTTAAATACGGCTTCCGCGGCACTGACCCGGAGAATCGGCCCCTGTCCTGCTGTCCAGCTGTCTGACAAGTTCATAATCGAAACTATGACAGCCCTCACACCAAGCTGTCAATCCCACCCTTCCAACGCCGCACCACTTTCCGGCGGTTTTTGGGAGACGCCGCACCACTTTTCGGTGGTTTTGCCAGGCCTCGCGCTAACTCCCTGAACGAGGTTCCTCACAGGAAAGCCAGCAGGGGCGGAGCATGACCCGCCCCGAGACTCGGTGCTTACCTCCGGATCCAAAAGCAAAACCACAAAAAGGAACGGTTCATCCGGGGGCTGGCTCCGGGACGCTTCTGATTGACATCACGGAGTTGCTCAAGGCACCTAAATCTGATCACCAGCTGTCGCGAGCAGTAGCTGAGCCCTCGACAATTGCAGCGTCCAAGGATGTACTGGAGCCATGACACTTCCACGCATCGCCGTCACCGGCGCTACCGGGTTCATTGGCGGCCACACGGCCCAGACTCTGGCCGACGCCGGGCTCCCCCAGCGTCTGATTGTGCGCAACCCGGAGCGCGCTCCCCATCTTCCGCTGGCGGAGGTGGCGGTGGCAGCGTTTGGTGACCGTTCCGGCGTCGAGCATGCCCTCAAGGGAATTGACACGGTGCTCATGGTCTCCGCCGCCGAAAGTGCCACCCGACGCGAGGAGCACATGGCGTTCATCGACGGTGCGGCCGCTGCCGGGGTGCGGCACATTGTCTATACCTCCTTTGTGGCTGCCGCCCCGGATGCCGTCTTCACGCTGGCCCACGACCACTTCGCCACAGAGGAGCACCTGCGCAGCTCTGGCATGGCGTGGACGATTTTGCGGGACAACTTTTACCTGGACTTCATGCCCATGATGGTAGGGGACGACGGCGTCATCCGCGGTCCGGCGGGGAACGGCAGAGCCGCGCTGGTCTCCCGCCGCGACGTCGCAGCAGCAGCGGCAGCCATACTCCAAGACCCCGCCACGCACGCCGGACGGACGTACGAACTCACGGGCCCAGAGGCTCTCACCATGACGGACATTGCGGCTACTCTCAGCGCCGGATTGCAGCGGAGCATCAGCTTTCACAACGAAACAGTGGCGGAAGCGTACGAATCCCGCAAAGCGTGGGACGCGCCGCAATGGCAATATGACGCGTGGGTATCCACCTATACCGCTATTGGCTCGGGCGCCATGGAACAGCTAAGTACCTCCGTTGAGGAACTCACGTGTCGCAGGCCGCAATCTCTCGCGGAATTTCTCGCTGCCTAATTGGAAACCTGCGTGGCAACGTCAAGGGTTCTGATGGGAATTTTTCGCTGCGCTCGTCTGCGGCTCACCCCCATTGGAGCTCGAATTGCGCCGTGAAACCAGCTTCATGACGCTGGCTCGACCAATCGCCGTACAGAGCGCAACGCCGGCAGCCATCAGAAGCGCACGCAATGCTAGTGGACGATCCAGCCGGGTATTTTCGTCGAGAACGCCGCCAGTCGCTCCCTCCACCTGGCCATGGGATTCCGTGAGATTGGGTACCGTGAGCGGATCGCCCAGCTGAGTACCGGACCGCGCACCGGTCAATGGCAAGATACCGTCCTCTACGAGATCCGACTCTAGTTCTGGAGCCCGTATCGGTACTCTTCATGAAATACCGTCCCTGGCGCCCTGATCGCTAGACTTCAGGATGCTTCCTTCGCAACTGTGTCCACCGTTCGAACTGCAACTATCGACGCCACGATTGCGCCTGCGAGTTATTCGCGATGACGATCTTCCGGCCATGGTGGACGCCGCATTGAGCGGCATCCAAAGTCACTGCGTACAACGAAGAGCGGCACCGAGTTTATTCGGTACCGCCCTTCGGCGTTGAGAGTTGCGCGTTAGGAGACGGTCCCGGAAGCGATCAGAACCGGCTGCTCTTGGCCATCCCACACGACGGTGAGTCCGTGGGCCGCCGTGGTCTCGGCAGCCTGACCGAGTCTGCGAAGCACCTGAAGCTCAACGCCGCCGGCACTGATGGTGCTGACGTTGTCTTCTGTGCTGACGGACAGATCGGCAAGGTCAGGCAACGATGCGAGCGGAACTCCCGTGGCAGAGATAGTGGAGGTTTCGGGCAAGACTGTTGTCTCGCCGTCGGACTCTCTGAGCTGAACAGCCTGGGGCGTCCCCGTCAGCACGGCGGCGGCGAGGGTGGCGGCGTAGACTGGGTCGCCCACGGCGTCGTACGCCCAGCGTTCCCCCAGAACCGAGTGCTCCATGGTGCCGATCAGGAAATCCTCGGCGCCGGCCAAGGGAGCTCCACGGTAGGTCATGGGCACCTGGAAGACATTGTTGCCAGCGCCGACGAGTTGAGTCTCGACGCCCACCTCACCGGCGGGATCGTCAAAGCGGAACGAGCCCAGGCGCTCCACTTCCGTGTCGCCGGGGACGAACCAGGGTTGCTGCGGCAACCACAGCGCGAGAAGTTCCATTTTCGAGGGGCGCAGCTGCGCAGCATAAACAATAGCCATGCCACCCAGTGTAAGGCGGCGGGAATTCTCTTGTGCAGCTCCTGCGGGTGCAGACCGAACCACCAAATCCATTAAGCAGCTCCTGCGAGTGTGAACCGAGCCACCGAATCCTTTAAGCAGATCACGCGGGTGTGAGCGACAAACACCCACAGGAGCTGCTTAAGAGAATTGGCGCAGTGCCAAACACCCACAGGAGCTGCTTAAGAGATGTGAACCTGCGGCTATTGGCCGGCCTGAGCCTCGGTGCGTACCGTCGCAGCCTCCGCCGTCCGGCCTGCAGCTTCCAGACAGTCGGCCAGCTGGTGGCGGATGACTTCTTGTCCCTGCGGGTCATCGTCCAAGGAATCGATGACTTGTTTGTACAGGGCGATGGCATCGTCATATCGCGTCGCATTGTCCAGCATGTGTGCCGCTTGAAGGATGGCCCAGGCTGTTTGCTGCTGCGCACCGTCGAGCTTTTCATAAGCACTCGAGCCCTTCAGAGCCTGGGAGACGGCACCGTCCACATCTCCCCTGCGGAAGAGATGCGTTGCCCGGAGCATGAAGATCTCGGCCAGTTGGAAGGGCGACTCGCTGTGCTGCGCCAGAGTATTAGCGGACTCGATCATCGCTAGGGCACCGTCGTCACCGGCCAGGCTCAGGACCGCCGCCAGCTGCATCTGGGCGGCAACAATTGCTCGCGGATCGATCTCCTGCGCCTCATCCGCGCCGGTCAACAGCTCCAGGCCCGACTGCGCATGCTCGATAGCTTCCGGGTAATGCTCGGCGTCTTGATAGATGGAGGACATGGCAAGGTGCAGCTCAGAGGCCCGGGATGGTTCTTCATTGTCGATGAAGTGCTGCAGTCCCATCGTCCAGGCACTCAAGGCACCGCTGAGCTCGCCGGAATGGCGCAGGGCAGCACCCAATAGATCGTAAAGCTCGCCGCGATCGTGGTCGCCGATCTCTAGGGTGGTGGTACGTAGCAGCTCATCGACCAGCTCGATAGCTTCCTCATAAGCGCCGAATTCCACGAGGTCCTGACCTAGGGTGTAGCTCAGGGAGATCGCGACGGGTGATTCCGCCATCTGGGCTTGTTGAATACCAAAACGCAGCAGCGCCCGCAATTCTCCCGTGCGGCCCAGATCCATCAAGACCCCGGCAGAAAGCTGAATCGTCTGAAGTGCCGCATCGCGAGCGCCAATGCTGAGCAGGAGTTCGGTGGCAGCATCCGCGTCGAGCAAGGCTTTGGCGTTGTCGCGGGTCTGGATGTGGACGCGGGACCTCATGGCTAGGAGCGCTGCCCGCCCCACCACGGAGGGTTCCAGCTCGATGGACTGATCGAGCCAGACGTTGGCCCCTGCAGCGTCTTGTTCTTGGCCGCATAGCTGCAGCATGAGTCCGGCATACCGGGCTCGGGCCCGGCGCAGCTCCAACTCGGGGGAATGCCACGGGCCGGCCTCCCACACGGTGATGGCGTTATCCACGATCGCCAGGGTTGCGCGGGCACCTTCCAGATCGGAGGCCCCAATCAAAATGCCGGCGAGGACAGAGCTCAGAAGATACTGTGCCTCCGGATGCGACTCTTGCACGTCGATCTCATCGTTGATCAAGAGCAGTTTGGCCCGGTTATTGTCCTCACTATCGGGCCGGGCAAGAACTTCCGAGGCACGCTCGGTCAGCCCGGCCATGATCTCATCCCCGGCCAGACGTAGCGCAGCGGCTCGCAGGACAACAGCTTCACGAACCGCGGCGACATGTTCCTCGCCTGACATGTGTGCACGAATGCTAATGGCAGCGTTATGCAAGGCTGCGAGCTCGCGTGGATCCTGCGTCTGCGCCACTCCCTCTGCATAGGCCGAGAGTGCCGCATCAAAGTTACCCACTGAGCCCAGATCGAGCGCCCGATCACGCCACTGGGTACTGCTCTGCGGTTCCAGCACCGGTCGGGGCGTGGTGGCGGCAAAGGACTCCGCGCTGAGCGGGAAGTCATGGCTTTCGGAGATCATGCGGCGGCGATGGGCAATATGCTCTGCATGCCAGGAGTTGGAGTTGCGGGCATCAAACTCAGCGGCCAACGCCTCGGCGGCAGCCCAACACATCGGCGCCAGCTGCTGCGCGGTTAGGACCGTGGCTTGGTGGCCGAAGAAAGCCTTGAGCTGGGAGCTGTCGGAGCCACGCACGGGCACCTGGCCATGTCCGGCCACGATCATCTTGTCGAATAAAAGCCCCAGCGCGGCTAGGAAACCCATGTGGCTTCGATGCGCCAAGGGATCGTGGGCGAGCCAGGCCAGATGGCGTTCGGCCATGGCCAAGCCCCGGGCTTCATTGC
Source organism: Arthrobacter psychrolactophilus (assembly GCF_003219795.1). Taxonomy (GTDB): domain Bacteria; phylum Actinomycetota; class Actinomycetes; order Actinomycetales; family Micrococcaceae; genus Specibacter; species Specibacter psychrolactophilus. The sequence goes on from NZ_QJVC01000003.1 coordinate 89,651, forward strand.
CCGTGATGGCGCAAAAGACCAGGTGGTTGGCGACGATGCCAATGTTGTCAGCATTCTCGCGCGCTTCACGGTAACTGCGCATGTGGAGCGAGAGCAGGTTCTCGTACTGGCCATCGCGCAGCAACGACACGAGCGCCTGGGAGATGGCGTTTTCGGGTTCGACGCCGCACGAGTATCCGCCGTCGATCAGTTCGTTGAAAGCCTTGAGGCCGGCCTCTGTGTCACCTGTATTGAGGCGGTAGTCCAGGGCGACGGAGCGGACGCAGGCGTCGCAGTGCGAGTACTCGTCTCGCTCCATGGCCATGACCTCGGCAAAGGCCTCACGGGCATCGTCGAGGTGACCGTTCTGGAACGCCGATTCAAAGCGAGCCATGGCGACACCGGACAGACCGAGGTTGGCGTGCCGGTAATGGCGTTCCATGTCCGTCAACACGGCCTGGATTTGTTCCGTGGAGAACTGCGGGTCGCCGCCGAGGATGCCCACCATCCATTTGAACTGCCACAAGAGGTCGCTGCCGGCGTCGGGCTCGTTGGGGAATCGGAGTGGGTCCTCATCGTGCTTCGCCAGGCACCAGGCAAAATTGCTCAGCAGGGCATCGGTGTCGCCGCTCATCTGGGCGTTGTTGCCCAGGATCAGGCGGACTCGATATTCGCCTTCCTCGTCGCCTTGATCCACGGCGAGGCTCAGGGCCTTTTCGAGAATCGCGGAGAGTTCCGATCCCCACATGGTTTCTGTGGCTTCTTGAATCAGATCGGACAGTTCACCGCTCGTGTTCATTCCTGCGTTCCCCTCAATACTTTCGCGTGACATCTCAATGGCTACCGACCAGGCCCTGATGTGGCGTGGACTAGTGGTTTAGGCTCAGGTGTACTAAATCTCCCAGCGATTCGCTGAGCAGCCTGCGTTGCGCAACACCCAAGGGCAGATGCGCCGCCAACATGGCCTGGACGTAAAGCAGTTTGATGGTGCGGCTAAAAACGGCCTCGTCATTGCTCTGCGTCAGTGTCTGGATGAGTGGATTGTCCCAGTTGGCGCACAAGGTGGCCTTGTTCAGCTGGCCCTTGAGTTCCGCCGCGGCACCCAGTGATTTCTCGGCCTTGGCGAGGACGTCATTCCACAAGGAGCTGGCCACACGCCGGGCCGCACTGCGCTGCATGCCACGCAGCACCGCATCATCGGCCAGATACAGGGCCGAAACCTCGCTCGGCGCGAAGCTACGAACGGTGACCTTGACGTCAAATGATTCCAGAACAGCGCTGGCACGTTGCTCGAAAACCAGCACGGCTGCCCGCTCGGCCAGCGCAGGAACGGCCAGCGAGTCAAGCAGGGATGCCAGTTCCACTTTTTCAAGCGTGACGCCTTCAAACAGGAAGGGCAGGCGCCGAATAATCTCGCCGTCGTAAACATAGCCGCCGTTGACCACGGGTTCCTCGGCCGGCACGATGGCGGCGATCTGGCGGAACTCTTCTAGGGATTCGGTGTAGCGAATATGCTTTTGACGCGCGACCAGGTCCGCGATACTCATCCGTCCCGCAGTGGTCTCGACGTTAAGCCACCGCGTCAAGAACGAGGCAAGTTCGTCGTCGTACGCGACAAGCGACTTCAACCCCAGCTGATGAATCTGAACAAACTCGGCCAATTTATGCGGGGCGCTGATGCCCACACGCAGGATCCAGGCTCGGAGCGCGGCCCCCAATTCCTCGCGCGTGACCTCGAGCGCCTCGTCGGCGACCAGCGATTCCCGGGAGGCCGTTGGCTTCAGCCCGCTCGAATCCACGACGGCGCGCACAAAGAACGCCCACTCCGGCAACAGGTCCTGGTTGCGTTCGTCCACCAACATGCCGCCGAGATAGACGGCGTTGGCGGCGCGCGTGGACGGCGGCGGCGCATACGGCAGGATGTATGCGGTGCCGCGCGTGCCTGTCGCCGGGCCACCGAGTTCAATGACATCCAGCGGCTTAGCGCCCAGAAGCTGCGTGCCAAATTCCAGGATCTCGTCCCGCTGCTCGACGCGCGCCTCCCCCGTCAGGGCAAATACGGGGGCACGGTTGATCGTGTCGAATCCACCGGAATCATTGGCGATCAGGATCGGCACCGGCAGATACTGCCCGTACTTCGTGGCCAGCTCGGTGACCTTTTTGGGGCTGCACATCTCGGCATCGTCGCCGCGTGGCCGGAGTCGCACACTGGTCCCCACGGGAAGGTCGACGCCGTCCAGCACGGTCACGGAAAAAGTCCCGGAGGCGGAGCCCAGCCACCGCACGGCGCTCTCGCCTTCTTTCCGCGAGAGCACCTCAATCTCGTCGGCGACCATGAAGCAGGAGAGCAGCCCGATGCCGAACTGCCCCAGCCGGTCTTCTCGCGGCAGATCAAAAATGTCGCGCTTGGAGCTGCGCCCCACGGTGGCGAGCAGCTGCCCCATCTCGTCGGCGTTGAGCCCCACGCCGTCGTCGTCGAGCCGAAACACGGGATTGTCCGCGGTCACCGGGAAGATTCGCATCTGCCCCGGCGTCCCGGATCCGGCCAGCTCGCGCCGTGAGGAAATCGCGTCGCGGCCGTTCTGCAGCAGCTCGCGCAGATACACCTGCGGCCCCGAATAAATGTGGCGGCTCAGCAGATCGACCACACCGTGGAGGTCGACTTGGAACGGGCGGCTCTCAGACTCTAGGGCGAAACTCATGGGAACCATCCTATCGGCCGCCTCCCACACGCCTTGACCCACGATACGAGTGCGTCAACCGCCGGAAAGTGGTGCGGCGTTCCTCAAAAACGGCCGGAAGGTGATGCGGCGTTGAGGGGGTTAGAGGTTCAGGTGGGTGGGGCCGAACATCTTCAGCATCGTCTCAACCACGACGACGTTTGGCCCGTCAGCGGCAAACCCCGCCTTAAGCGCGTCCCCTACATCCGCAGCCGTCACGCGCTGAGCGGGAACACCGAAGGACTGTGCCAAGGCCACGAAATCCGGACGGGCCAGCTCCGTGTGTGTCGCCTTACCGAAAGCGTCGATCATGTACTCACGCAAGATGCCGTAGCCGCCGTCATCCACGATCAGCCAGGTGACCGGCGCATTGTGCTGCTTGGCCGTGGCCAGCTCGGCAATCGAATACATCGAGGAGCCGTCTCCGGCCACCGCCAAAACGCGGGCTGGTTTTCCTTGGCTTCGCAGGCCCAGGGCGGCACCGATCGCGGCGGGGAACGCGTAGCCTAGGCCACCGGCACCCTGAGCGGAATGGAATTCGCCGTCGCGCGAGTCCCAGCAGCTCCACCCCCAGTACGCGGAGATGGTCATATCCCAAAACGTCTGCATCTCCGCCGGGACGGCCGCACGAATGTCGGCCATGAACGTGCGCTCCAGCGTGAGATCCTGGCCGTCGAGCCGGGCCTGGACCTTAGCAAGGGTTTCTTGAACTACGCTTTGCGGGGTGGCGCCGTGCCAGTTGGCACGCTCGCCGTGCGCATCGGTCAGGGCAGCATCCAACGCGCTCAGTGCCTGGCCGGCGTCGGCCCTGATCCCCAGCGCCGGACGATTGGACTCGAGGACACGGGGTTCGGCGTCGATCTGAATGATGCGCCCGCGCGGCTCCATCGTGAAGTAATTGCTGGACACCTCCCCCAGCGATGAACCAATCACCACGAGCACATCGGCGTCCTCGAGGACCTCGGTGACGTAGCGGTCCTCGATCCACGATTGCAGCGACAATTCGTGCGTCCACGGGAAGGCGCCATTACCTCCGGGCGTGCAGATGACCGGAGCATTGAGCTTTTCGGCAATCGCCAGCAACTGCGTTTCTGCCTGCCCACGCCGCACGCCACCACCGGCAACGATCGCCGGACGCTCGGCCTCCGAAAGCCACTTCACGGCTTCCCGGACGAGCTCAACGCGCGGTGGGTTATCGAACGGTTCGGCGAGCGCGTCCTCGACGGCCGGCACAAAGATGGGATCGAGCAATACGTTTTGCGGCACCTCTAGCCAGACAGGACCCTGCGGCGAGGACACGGCCTCGGTCCAGGCATCCTGAATCGCGGAAGGGATACCGGAGGCGTGCTGAATGAGCCGCTGACTCTTGGTGACATTGGCCGCGGAGGCTTTTTGATCATCGAGCTGGTGCAGCATGCCCTTGCGTCGGGCACCCAATCCCTCGAGCGGGATCTGGCTCGCCACCACAATCATGGGCACTCCCGTTGCATAGGCCTCCTGCAAACCGGCCAGTGCCGTCAGCGCGCCGGGCCCGGTCGAGAGGAACAGCACGCCCACCTCGCCCGTGGCCCGCGAGTAGCCATCGGCGGCGAACGCTGAATTGTTTTCCACCCGGGAGGAGACAAAGTGCAGGGAGGAACGGCTCAACGCATCGAAGAGCCCCAGGGCGTGCTGGCCCGGGATGCCAAACACGGTGTGGGCGCCAAGCGCGGTCAGTGTCTCAACCACAAGATCGCCACCATTGCGCTGGACCTGCGGGGCTTGGGCTGCCACGTTCACTACCTGCGTCACTTACTGTCTCCTTCGATAGTGGTGGTCGGCGCGAACCCGGCCGGCCGACGTCGTGCTTCTGCATCCAGAGCCTGGGCGGCGTATCCATTCGGCGCGCCAAAGCGGTCCCCTGCAATAAAATTATCGGCCATCAAGGTGACCAGTTCATAGCCCACGTGGCTCGCGGCGATGCCCGTGATCTCGGCGTGGTCATAGGCCGGGGCCACCTCCACGATGTCGGCGCCCACCAGATTCATACCGCGGAAGCCGCGGATGATCTCGATGAGTTCGCGGCTCGTGATGCCGCCGGCCTCGGGTGTGCCGGTGCCGGGGGCGTGCGCGGGGTCTAGGACGTCGATGTCCACGGAAATGTAGAGCGGGCGTTTGCCGATGCGCTCCCGGATCTTGGCCACCGTCTCCAGCACGCCCTGGTAGTAGACGTCGGCGGCCGTGACGATGCCGAAGCCGAAGCGGTGATCGTCGTCGAGGTCTTTTTTGCCGTAGAGCGGGCCGCGAGTTCCCACGTGCGAGATGGCCTCGGTATCCAAGATGCCCTCCTCCACAGCGCGGCGGAAGGGTGTGCCATGCGTGTATTCGGCGCCAAAATAGCTATCCCAGGTGTCCAGATGCGCGTCAAAATGCAGCATGGCCACGGGCTCGCCGGCACGCTCGGCAGCGGCACGCAGCAACGGCAGCGCGATGGTGTGGTCGCCACCGATCGTCAGCAGCTTGGCGCCGCCAGCCGTCAGATCCAGCGCATTTTGCTGAATGGTCTCAATGGCCTCGTTGATATTGAAGGGGTTCACGGCCATGTCACCGGCGTCGGCCACCTGGCAATTTTCAAACGGGGACACGTCCCAGGCCGGGTTGTACGGGCGCAGCAGGCGGCTTGCCTCACGGACATGATTGGCGCCGAAGCGGGCCCCGGGTCGGTAGGAGACGCCACTATCAAAAGGGACACCAACGACGGCGATATCGGCTTTCGCGACCTGGTCTAGTCGCGGGAGGCGTGCGTAGGTAGCGGCCCCCGCGTACCGCGGAATCCTCGAGGAATCGATGGGGCCAAGATTCCCGTTGGCCTCGATGCGGAGCTCTTTCATGGACGTCCTTGTTCTCTCGAGCAGTGGCTCAGCGGATTTAATGCAGTAGACGTACGTCACAACCGAGCAATTGTTCACCATAATACAACTCTCGTTGCCTAATGGAAACCATGAGTCGCATTCCGCGAGCCAGCCACCCCGGCCACCATTCGCTTCTTCGCACCTTGTCCGCTGAGAGGGGAGGGATAGATACCCCCTATAAGCGGACACGGTGCGGGTACACGCAGTTCACTGGCGCACGGCAAAAATGAGGCCGTATAGATTCCGTTAAGAAGCCGCTTTTCCGCTCCGGGCCGGTGCTAGTGTCCTAGTTGCCGGACGATGGAGCCCCCAATTCATCGTCCGGCATCCGCCGCCACCGGACGGCATACACTGAAAGGCTTGACCGTGACCTCCCTGACCAAAGCTCCAAGCGAACCCTGGGATTCAGGGAAACTCCACGGCAAGGTGGCCCTGCACCAGTGGCTCCTCGAGGGCATGCCGGAGAGCTCCGGTAAGCAGCAAGGACCCCACGGCCGACCGGCACCCAATCACAAGCCCCATTCTTGGTGGCGCGTCATGTGCCTGACAGGTCTGGATTACTTTTCCACGCTGGGTTACCAGCCCGCCATCGCAGCCCTGGCCGCCGGCGTCCTAGCACCCCTGGCCACCATCGTCCTGGTCCTCGTCACCCTGCTCGGGGCCCTGCCGGTCTACAAGCGCGTGGCCCGCGAGAGCCCGCACGGGGCCGGATCCATCGCCATGCTCGAACGCCTCCTCCCCCGCTGGTGGGGCAAGCTCTTCGTGTTGGCACTGCTGGGGTTCGCCGCAACAGACTTCATGATCACGATTACACTCTCCGCCGCCGATGCCACGGCCCACGTCATCGAGAACCCCTTCGCCCCCGACTTCCTCCACGGGCAAAACGTCATCATCACACTCGTCCTCGTGGCCGCGCTAGCTGCCGTGTTCCTGCGTGGCTTCAAGGAGGCCATCGGCATTGCCGTGGTTCTTGTGGCCCTCTTCCTGACTTTGAACCTTGTGGTCATCGCCGTCGCCCTCACTAAAGTAGTGCACAGCCCGCACCTGACCAACGACTGGTGGACGGCGCTCACCACGCAGCACGGCAATCCGATCATGGTCGTTGCGATCGCCCTCCTGGTGTTTCCACGACTCGCGCTGGGCCTCTCCGGCTTTGAAACCGGTGTGGCCGTCATGCCTCAGATCAAGGGCCCAGCCACCGACACGGACGAGAATCCCGAGGGTCGCATCAAGGGTGCGCACCGCTTGCTGACCACGGCTGCCGTCATCATGAGCACCTTCCTCATCACCTCCTCCTTGGCCACCACCATCTTGATCCCGGCCGCCGAATTCCAACCCGGCGGCGAAGCCAATGGCCGCGCCCTGGCCTTCCTGGCCCACGATCTGCTCGGCGAGGGCTTTGGCACGGTGTACGACATCAGCACCATCGCTATCCTCTGGTTTGCCGGTGCGAGCGCCATGGCCGGCCTACTCAACCTGGTGCCGCGTTATCTGCCACGCTTCGGCATGGCGCCTGAATGGGCCGGAGCCGTGCGTCCGCTGGTACTGGTGTTCACCGCCGTCGCGCTTTTCATCACCATCATTTTTAAGGCCGACGTCGATGCCCAGGGAGGTGCCTACGCGACAGGCGTGCTGGTGCTCATCACCTCGGCCGCGATCGCCGTGACCCTCTCGGCCAGGCGTAAGGGCCAGAAGGGGCGCACGATTGGTTTCGGCGCCATCTCGCTCGCCTTCTTGTACACAACCGTGGCGAACTCGATTGAGCGCCCGGACGGTCTGAAGATCGCGCTCATGTTTATCCTAGGCATCGTGGTGGTCAGCCTGCTCTCGCGCATCCGCCGTTCCTTTGAACTCCGGGCCAGCTACATTCGCATGGATGAGGCGGCCATGAGCTTCGTGGCCGCCGTGGATGAGGGCACGATTCGGATCATTTCCCACGACCCCAAGACCCGCAGCGCCTCGGCGTACCGGCGTAAACTGGCCCACGCCACGCAGGTCAATGCCATGGGTGATCCGCGCTGTGTGCTGTTCATGGAGGTCATTGTGGATGACTCCTCCGACTTTGAAACCGCGCTCGAGGTCCGGGGCATCACCCGCCACGGATTCAAGATCCTGCAGGTGCACAGCTCCAATGTGCCCAACACGATTGCCGCCGTGCTGCTGCACATTCGCGACGCCACGGGCATGATCCCGCACATTTACTTCCGGTGGACCGAGGGCAACCCCATCAACAACCTGCTCAAGTACCTCCTCATCGGCGAGGGCGAGATCGCCCCCGTGACCCGTGAGGTGCTGCGCGAGGCCGAACCCGATCTCACGCAACGTCCTTGGGTACACGTCGGCTAAGCCCCGAGGGGCCCATCACGGAATAGAAAATGCGCCATGAGGTGCATTTTGGCCTCGGGCATGTCCGTCTCTGCGTTGACTTGGCAGCTAACGCCCTTCTGACCGTGGAATAAGGGCATTAGCTGCCAAGTCAACGCACGGAGGCGGAGGTGGCGGAGGAGGCGGGGTGGGCGAGGTACACGGTCACGGTCACGGAGGAGCGCGGGGACTACCAGCGGTTGTGGACGTCCTCGGCCCACCCCAGGATGCCAGCCACCCGGATGCGGTGGCCGTCGCTGTCGGTGATCTCGCCGTCGTAGTGGCCAAAGCACTGGTGCGTGTTATTGCTCAGGATGCCGAGGTTGATGGCGGAGACCTTGTCGTACACCGGGGTGAACCTCAGATCCGCAGTGGCGCCGTGAATGTGCCACGGCGCGAGCCAATCCGTGGTGCTGTAATCCCAGATGAGATCCTCACTGATCTTGTGCAGCCGCCCGTCCACGAGCAGCGAGTTCTCCGTGGCGCCCGTGCCATCGGTCCACTTGGAGCCGAGCTGAATCCCGATCACGCGCCCATCGGTGGTGCCCGACCCCGCGCCCCAATTCCAGTGCATCGAGTAGGGCCACCGTCCTCGCCCGTGATCCAGCACGGCCCACGATTCGCCCGCTTCCAGGCTGAAAGTGGTCCCGTCAACGCTCACGGTGCCGGTAGCCGGGCGGGCGACGTCCTTGACCGTGTACTGGAACTGCTTCTCGTTCCACGGCACCACGACGGCGAGCGCCTCGTGCCCCTCAGGACGCTCGGCAAAAACGTCCAGCGTCACGCGCTCCGTGACGGCCCGCAATCGCGTCCCGCCGGGCACCTCCTCGATGTCGATCCGGAGCTTTTTCGTGGCGGCTCGCACCGGGCCGTCCCCCAACGACGGCGGGAGGGTGGCACTGCCGCCCAAAATACCCGTCACGTTGGCGCCGACCGAGACACCCGTGGCGCGGTTCAGGACCCACAGTTCATGCACGGCCGCATAGTCCAGCGAGGACACCGTGAGGGCGATGATGTGGCTGGGCGAGGTCATGGCCCAGTACTCCCAGCGCTTATTGCGACCCCAACGTTGCATGCCGCGGCCGATTCCGGAGGTGTCGTGCAGGGGCGTCCGGCTCCAACCCACGGCCGCCGGGTTCAGCCGGCCGTTGGGCAGCGTCAGCGTCACGGGCGTGGTGATTTCTTTCTCGTCCAGAATTTCCGGGCTCATGGCTTCCTCACGGTGGGATTCGATTCTGTGCTGCCATAACGCAGCTGGGCCGTCACGGCCTGCACCACGGCGTCGGGCATTTTGGCGACCTTTCGGTCATAGCTGATCAAGCCGTTGAGCTCATCCTCAACATCACTGAGCTGGGTGTAGACCACGGCCGAGAGCCCCGCGGCGATAGCCGGCACAATCTCGCCCTCGTGCAGGCGCGTGAAGGCCCGGCTCAGCTGCGCCTGCGTCGTATAGCGTCGGTAGCCAAATTCGCGGTCGCTAAAATCATGTCCGGCCAGCCTCAAGCTATAGCCACCATATTCGGACAGGACGACGGCGCGCGGGTCCCGTCGCCAGCGCTTCCGCAGCTTGAACGCGGTGAAGTAAATGTGCAGGCTTTTCAGATCGCCGCCGCCTTGATCGTGCCAGCCACTCGCGTGGTCGATCGTGCGGCTGGGGTCGAGCCAGCGCAGCTCCGCCGTGGCCGCGAGCGCGTCGAATTGCCCCCACGCCTCGTTGAACGGAACCCACACGGCCAGCGAGGTCATATTGCGCAGCAGCTCCACGGTGTCCCGCAGTTCGTCCATGAAGTCGGCCCGCCCCGCAGCATCCGACCGGCCAAATCTGGCGTACTTGCCGTCATTCAGGCGCATGGGCAGCAACACGGGCGCGGTGATGACGGGCGCCTTGTACCGTGTGCCGCCATTGACCAGGTCCTGCCACACCAGCATGCCGAGCCGATCGCAGTGGTAGTACCAGCGCAGCGGCTCCACCTTGATGTGTTTGCGCAGCATGGTAAAACCGAGCCGCTTGGCTAGCTCAATATCGTAAATTATGGCCGCATCCGAGGGCGCCGTCAGATAACCGTCCGACCAATAGCCCTGATCCAGCAGCCCCGCATGGAAGTACGGCTCGCCGTTGAGCAGCAGTCGCTCCACCCCGCTGGCATCCGGCCCCACCCCAAAGGAGCGCAGCCCAAAGTAACTCGTGACCCGATCCGCGCCGAGCGTGACGGCCACGTCGTAGAGGAACGGATCCTCGGGCGACCACGGACGCACCCGGCTCAGCGGAATCCGCGTGGCCACATTGGGCTCCACCTCCAGCGAGATGAGTTGCCCGGCACCGTCGCTAATCGTCACCACGGCATGTACGACGGCGGAGTCCCCCTCCGCCTGGTGCCCTCCCGTCGCGTGCACGGTCACCTCGACGGCGGCGCCGTTGAGATCGGGCAGCAGCGTGAGTTTTTCAATGTGCACGGCCGGCACGGATTCCAGCCAAACTGTCTGCCAGATGCCCGACTGTGCCGTGTACCAAATGCCGCCACGCTTGAGGCGCTGCTTCCCGCGAGAGTGATAAGAGGTGTCGCTGTCGTCCTGGACGTCTACCTGCAGGATGTGCGTTCCATCAACAGCTGCACGCAGGGCCTCGGTGATATCCAGAGTGAAGGGCAGGAAGCCGCCGCGGTGGCCACCCACTGGAATCCCGTTGACCATGACGGTGCAGCGCTGGTCCACGGCACCAAAGTGCAACAGCACGCGGTCCTGCAGGAAATCTGCCGGCAGGGTGAGCTCGCGCCAGTACCGTAAATTCTCGCCGGGTAGGAGTTGGCGTCCCACCCCGGACAGTGGCGTCTCGGGGGAAAAGGGCACCAAAATCTCGCCATCAACGAGACCGGGCTGGCCGCCGTCGTGCGTTTCTTGGGAGGTGATGGCATAGTGCCACAGGCCGTTGAGATTGGCGTAACTGTTGCGCACGAGCTGGGGTCGCGGGTACTCCTGCAGCACCGCGTCGGGATTCAGCGTCTCACCCCAAGGGGTCAGCCGGGTGTGGGTGGCGTTGTTCATGCCGCGAGCTCCCGGCGGCTGGCGCTGCGCAGGCGGAGGACGGGGATGACCGTGAAGAGTGCCACCACGGCGGCCGCGAGGAAGATCCACGGGGTGGGGACGGACTTTTCGACACCCAGGTCCAGGTAGCTTTCCGCCGCACCCGCGATGACGGCGGCGCCGAGGAACGGGCCAACCACCATGGGGACCATGATGGCGAAGATCATGCGCAGGCCCTGGACGTTGCCCACTCGATCCGGGGGCGTGAAGTCGCGGACCAGGCCGGAGATGGCGGCCACGGTCAGCATGAAGCCGGCCATCATGATGGTTCCGGCGATCATGACCGGGCCCATGTCTCGGGCGAAGAACATGCCGAGCAGGCCGATGATGAGGATCGCCGTGGCGGGCAGCACCGAGACGAGCTTGCCGATTCTGTCGATCAGGCGGCCACCTAGAATGCTCAGGATCGCGGCCGAGATCAGCACCACGCCGAGGATGATGGCGTAACCGTCGATGCGCAGATAACGCTGGATGTAAATGATCAGATACGGCAGGAAGACCTGCGTGCAGGTGCCCACCACGAGCCAGGCTGTGAGTGCCCAGTACAGGCGCGGATTGTCGCGCATGACCGAGGGGCGCAGGCCGTGCACCACGGATTTGAGGTAGCTATCGCCGCTGACCACCATGCTCGGCGCATCGCGGACCAGGAACCACGCGAGCACTCCGATCACGGCCGTCAGCGCCCCGATGATGCCGAAGAACAGCTGCCAGCGCCCGTCCTGCGTCAAGCCGTCGAGCAGGCCGAAGATGACGAGCATCGACAGCAGGGGCATGACCGAGAGCACGCCCTCCACCCGTCCCCTATTGGCCGGAACCGTGGACTCCGTGACCCAGGCGTTGAACGCGGCATCGTTGGCGCCGGAGCCAAAGAAGGACATGATCGCATCCAGGCAGACGATCGCGATGATCGCCAGGACCACGGCATTGGCGGCGGGCAGAAGTTCGGCGAGCGCGCTGGTTTGGACGAAGCCAAACGCGGCCGTGCAGCCTCCCCACAGGACATAACCGATAGCGATGAAGGCTCGACGGCGGCGGGCCTTGTCCGAGGCAGCGCCCACTAAGAAGGTGGCTACGGTCGCGACGATGGCGCTCGAGGAGACCAGGAGCGCCAGGACGGCCGGGTTGGTGCTGATGGTGTTGTAGACAAAAACATTCAGGTACATGTTTTCAACGGTCCAGGCCAGTTGCCCGGCAAAACCGACAATAATCAACGCCAGCCAGGTGCGCGGGCCCAGCCGTGCCCGATTCTGTGTGGCCGAGGTTGCTTGCTTTTCTAGCACGACACTCCCTTGTGTGGTTCAGCTCACAACAATGTTACTGCCGGGTAGTCACAACGGAGAATTGGGGGCTTTGGAGACTCCGCGAGGAGGAGTGCTGCCCCGTGACCCGCTTTGAGTGGCTCTCCCCCGAGTTCGACGGCGCGCCTCTGCCCCTCTGCGCCCTCACCCACCACGACCCCACGTTGAGTCGCCACATCGCGCCGCTTAGAAGGAGTCTTAAGGGCATTATCTGCCAACTCAACGCCGGGTCAAGTTACCCACCTGATGGCGGCGCTAGTTACTTCCCGAGGCCGCCGGGACCAGAATCCAGAGCGCCTCGACGGGGTTGGGGCTGAGGTTTTCCCAGCTGTGCGGCTCGCGTCCGGGGAAGGACAGCGTGTCTCCGGCCTTCAAATCATAGGATTCTTGAGCCATGATCAAGGTCAGTTCGCCGCTGATGACGTGCAAAACATCCACGTCGCAGTCCACGGCGTACAGCTCCGATTCCCCACGACCAAAGGGCTCAATCGTGGCACTGAGGATTTGCACCCGGCGTTCCGAGCGCGCCGTCAGGAGTCGCTCCACAATGCCCTCACCGCCAAGCGAAATCCTGGGGCCTTCTCCTTCACGGCATAAGAATGTTTCGGGAGCGGCAAACAAGTCACCGATCGACACGGAGAGCACCTGGCACATGGTGACCAGGGAGGCGACACTCGGCGAGGTGAGATCGCGCTCGACCCGGCTCAGGAATCCTTTCGTCAGCCCGGTCGCGTCGGCCACCTGCTCGATCGTGAGGCGTTGGTTTTGACGGGCGGCACGGATGCGCGAGCCAATAGCAATCGGCGCCGAACTCGGTTCCAGGGGCAGTGCTTTCATGGCGCATCCTCTTTTACCGCCCAAAACGTCCTGCGGCATTGTGACTGTTGGTACGAGGAAAGTTTAGCCCAGCAGGCAACAGTCGTTGCTTTGCGGTCAAGATCCAGCCACGTTCCTCTCATGACGGGACGACGGCGGGAGGTTCCGTAATATGTGACGAAAGCTCCCGCCGTCGTACTTTTTGAGATAGCGTAAGGGTCAGCTTCAAGAGATGCGATGCCAAGCTCCGACTGGTCGCACACCAACCCCATGCTTCACGGGTGGTTCGGATGAGGAAGTGACCGGTGGAAAAGTTCCACGGTAAGAGCACGCAAAGGCATTGACCATGACCCTGACTTCTGTTGCCCCCGCAATCAAGCGCCAGCCCACTCGCACCGCCGAAATCCCGGTGCTGCCCGCGGTGGATGTGAACCTTGGCGCCGTCACCTTCTTCACCCCCACTGGCTACCACGCCTACTACTCCCCCGAGCCGGGCGAGCTCATCGCGGCACTGGATCGTGCGGTGCGACCGGCCGCCTGGATCCCCGAGATCGGCACCCTCGTGGTGACCGTGGCGCAGAACGGCGTCCGCGCCGGGCGTCGCCTCGGCTTCCGCCTCTCTGCTTACTAGGCTCCGCACCTCACGGGGTGTGGCTAGAAGTAGGGTTGCGTGATCAGCTCCAGGCCGTGCCCGGCCGGATCCTTGACGTAGAAGCCACGTCCGCCGTGCTCGGTGTTCGTTTCGCCGAGGCGCTGGAGCTGCGGATCTGCCCAATAGTCCGTGTGGTGTTCCTTGAGACGGGCCAGCGCGCGGTCGAAGAGCTCGTCGTCGACCAGGAAGGCGTAGTGCTGCATCTGGATCGTCACCGGTGGCTCGGCGAATTGCAGCATGACGCCGTCGTGGAGCACGATATTGCTAAAGGGGCCCCAGGACTGGGCAGGCGTAGCCTCGATGAGCTCGCAATAAAAGCGTGCGGACTCTTCGCGATCCGTGGCGGCGATGATGGTGTGGTTAAACGTAGCTGACATGGTGTTCTCCTTCTTCTGTAGGGGCCAGCGCGCTGGTGCGCGCGGCTGGTGGCTGGGTAGGCCAAAGAAGGAGGTGCCCGGCTATTCGCGAGGCTCCGCATGCGGCTCAGGAGCTAGCCGGTTTGCCGATCTGTGTGTGGCGCAAGGCCGATCCGGTCATCACTGAACCAGCGTAGCGTTGACACAATTGTGTCCACAAGCCCGCTGGGAGAATGGGCTTGTGGACACAAAGTTGGGCCCACCCCCGGGTCGCTCGCGACCCGGGGGTGGAGATCAGGGGTGAGCTAAGGCTCACTCGATGGAGGCGATCACGGCACCTTGGGCCACTTCGTCACCCTCCTCGACCCGAAGCGTGACGGTACCGGCGACGGGGGCGTAAATCTCGGCGTCGACCTTGTCGATGGCCACCTCGGCAATGAGGTGATTTTCGGCCACGACCTCACCGTCCGCCACGTACCAGGTCGCAAGGACGCCGGGTTCAGAGGCATCCCCCGTCATCATCGGGAACAGGACATCGCTCATTCGGCAACCGCCTTTCGGATTGCGGCCTCGATGCGTGCGGCCGTTGGCAACACAGCATATTCGAGTTCTTGGGCGTAGGGAATGGGGGTGTCTGGCATGCACACGCGGCTGAAATGCTTGAGCAGCTGGGGGTCGTGCTCGGAAATCGTGGCAGCAATTTCTCCGGAGAGGCCGAAGGACTGGTAATCCTCATCCACGACGACAACCCTGCCGGTCTTGGCGGCCGTGGCGATGATGGCTTCGCGATCCAGCGGAACCAGGGAACGCAGGTCCAGGACCTCAACACCAATGCCCTCGCTCGCCAGCTGCTTCGCGACGTCCAGGCTGTGATGCACGGACAAGGAGAGCGTCACGATACTGACGTCCGTGCCTTCGCGGACCACCTTGGCCCTACCGAGCGGAACCTCGTAATCCTCCTCGGGAACGGCGCCGATGGAGCGTTTATTCTTCGCCATCCAGGCTAGGCCCATGACGCCCTTGTGGAACATGTACACCACGGGATCGTCGGAGCGGATGGCCGCCGTCATGAGTCCCTTAGCGTCGTAGGGGTTGGAGGGGACCACGACCTTCATGCCGGGCAGGTGGGCGAAGGTGCCCCACAGCGCCTGCGAGTGCTGGGCGCCGTCGGAATATCCGCCGCCCACGGCCGTCATGAGGACCATGGGGACGCGAACATTGCCGCCGGATTCGTAGTGGATCTTGGCCATGTGGTTGTAGATCTGGTCCATGCAGACGCCGAAGAAGTCAACGAACATGAGTTCCACGATGGGTCGCATGCCTTCGACGGCTGCACCGATGCCGAGTCCAATGAAGGCCGATTCCGAGATGGGCGTGTCGATGATTCGATCTGGACCAAACGTGTCCAGGAGCCCCGTGGTGGAGGAGAAGATGCCACCGTACGATCCCACATCTTCGCCCATGACAAACACCGAGTCATCCTGCACCATGGCGGAGCCAATGGCTTCCTGTATTGCCTTGGCCGTGTTGAGGCGTCGGGTACCGGGCAAAGGTTCGATCGGCAGTGACGCTTGTCCCGGCGTCGTATTTTCCGTTGAGATACTCATCATTAGACTCCTTCCACGAAGACGTACTTGAGGGCCTCGGCAGGGTTGGGCGTTGGCGAATTTTTGGCATGCTCGATGGCGTCTTCGACCTGAGTGCTGGCTTCTGCCTCCATGGCGGCGATGTCCGCGGCGGTGACTACACCGGCGTCGAGGAGTTTGCCGCGGTAGGCCGGGATGGGATCACCCTCCGAAACGGTGTCCAGATTGAGGCGATACCCCTGGGCATCGCCCTCGAAGTGACCCCACAGGCGCAGAGTGTGGACCTCGATGAGGCTCGGGCCGTCACCTGCCCTGGCACGAGCAACCGCCTGACCCACTGCGGCGTGGACGGCCTCGACGTCGTTGTTCTCGATACGAACCCCCGGGATGCCGTAGGCGGCGGCCCGATCGGCATTGGAGGCAACGG
Organism: Arthrobacter psychrolactophilus; assembly: GCF_003219795.1. Classification (GTDB taxonomy): domain Bacteria; phylum Actinomycetota; class Actinomycetes; order Actinomycetales; family Micrococcaceae; genus Specibacter; species Specibacter psychrolactophilus. The sequence continues at coordinate 105,821 of NZ_QJVC01000003.1, forward strand.
AGGTTGACGCGCTGCGGGCCACCGAGATACCCCAGTCGTTATCCTCGATAATGAAGATGACCGGCAGCTTCCACAATGCCGCCAGATTTAGGGACTCGTGGAATGCGCCGGCATTGGCGGCGCCCTCTCCGGCAACAGCCACGGCGATGTTGTTATTGCCGGCCCTGCGGAAGGCGAAGGCCTGGCCGAGGGCGGGTGGGAATCCCTCAGCGATGATGCCGGAACAGGAGAAGTGCGTCACCGGGTCAAAGAGGTGCATATGTCCTCCGCGCCCTCGGCCCAATCCTGATTCGCGGCCAAAGATCTCACCGGCGAGCGAGCGCAGCTTCATGCCCTTGGCAATAGCCAGGTGGTGCGGGCGGTGTGTGGCGGTGAGCCCGTCTCCTGTTTCCAAGTGAGCGCAGAGCCCGGCAGCCACCGGCTCCTGACCAGCAGCAAGATGCATCTCACCGGGAATCAAGCCTTTACCGATATCGAAACCGGGACCCTTATCTGCGTGATACTCGCGCAGAATGGCTTCCTCAAACGTCCTTATGAGAATCATCTGACGCAGTAAATCGCGCCTCTGCTCTGTGCTGAGCGCCGTGGTGGCCTCAGTTATTTCGGTGGTCATAGCGACTCCTTTGTCCAGCCATCGTGTCCGAACAGGGGGCCTTGTGAATCGGCAACTGAATCTACTCAGTGCGGGTTCGGTGTCCCTGTCACTCGAGACTAGACGCACGTCACCCACGGCGACATGGTGGTTTTTTCAGTCCGTGAAAAGCAGAGTCTTGACCCGAACTCTAGCTTTCTGCAGCGCCGAAGTAGGCGGTTTCGCCGCTGCTGCCGAGGGCCAGTGACAGATCACCGGCGGCTTCGCGGAGCGCCTTGGCATAGTCCGTCCGGGTGAGTCCCGTGGCGGTGTTCGGCCCGGAAGGTACGGACAGCGCCAATGCCCCGATCCAGGAGGAGGTCGCCACGGGCACCGCAATGCAGGTGAAACCCAGGGCATACTCCTGCTGATCCATCATGGCAGTTGAAGCGTTTTGCTCAAGCTCGCGTATGAATTCTCTCGGCGAGCGGATCGTGTACGGAGTCAGTTCGGCGAGCGGGTGCCGGGTGATGTAATCCATGCGCGTGGAGGCGTCCAGAGCGGCCAGAATTTGCTTGCCAAACGCCGTGGCGTGGGCGCCATCCTGCATGCCGACCCACAGATCCACGCGCGGGGTGGTGGGTGTATCGACGATGTCAACGACCTCGATCTCACCGTCCGTGAAGCGACTGAGGTAGATGGCGGCACGGACTTCTTCACGCAGTCCGTTCAAAATGCCGCGACTTCGTGCCAGGGTGACGGCTTGGCTACCCGCAGCCAGCGCTGGATGGGCAGGCCCAAGAACAAAGCCATCGCGCTCGGCGACCACATAGTTTGAATGTGCCAGGGTGCGCAGCACGTTGTAGGCGGTGCCCAGACTCAGGCCGGTGGAGCGAGCAATGGACTTTGCCGAGAGTGGGCGTGAGGCCGATCCGATACAGTCCAAAACCGTTAGGGCACGCCCCACCGACATGAGTAGTGTGCCGGGCCTGTCGTCCTCGGTAGGCATGGTGTGCATCGTTGCTCCTTCACTGCCAGAGTACAACGTGAGCTCGATTTCGGGGAGCTATTTCTTTCGCCCGGCCCGATCTGCTGCCTACTTCGCCTTGTTGATCACCTTGTGGGTTGCTGTTGCCGCCGCACCAAGAAGTGCTCCCGTGGAGGATGCCATGACGGCCATACCGGCGTTGCCGATGACGACGCCAGCGATGAAGAGGGCCACCATGGTCGTCAAGGCGATCGAGAATCCGATCCACATGACCCGGTTGGCGTAGTAGGCGTTGTTCTTGATTGCTGTGTTCATGAGAATCTCCTTGGTGGGTAACGTCTAACTTCCCGCTAATGCCTCCACTCTACGAAAGTACTTTCCAGTGCGTCAAGTACTTTCTCAATATTACTTAACTTGGCATTTCCGGTGCACCGAAACTTTTTCACTAGGCTTACCGGCCGAAAAACCGCGAGAATTCGGGCTAAAGTGGGGGCTGACTTTGAGGAGCAAGACCCGTGGCTGAACGTATTCCAAGTAAGACCGAGATCAAGCGCTGGCGCCAGTATCTCGCCGACGAACGGGCCGAGGCGTCCGTCTACCGTGATCTGGCCAAGCGCCGCGACGGTGAAGAGAAAGCCATTCTGCTGGCTCTGGCCGAGGCCGAAGGTCGCCATGAACAACACTGGCTCAACCTTCTGGGCGAACACGCCGGATCACCTGCCCGCGCCTCCATCAACAACCAGATTCTGGGATTACTGGCCCGCCGTTTCGGATCCGTCTTTGTTTTGGCCTTGGCTCAGCGCTCCGAGTCGCGCTCCCCATACGCGAGCGATGTCGACGCCACGGCCGCCATGGCCGCTGACGAATCCATCCACGAGGAAGTGGTCCGCGGCCTCGCAACGCGTGGACGTATTCGCCTCTCCGGCACCTTCCGCGCCGCTGTCTTTGGCGCCAATGACGGTCTTGTCAGCAACCTGTCCCTGGTAGCCGGCATGGCCGCCACCGGTGTATCAAGTCAGGTCGTACTCTTCAGCGGTATCGCCGGACTCCTCGCCGGAGCGCTCTCCATGGGTGCCGGAGAATTTGTCTCGGTGCGCTCCCAACGCGAGCTGCTTGACGCGTCCCTGCCAACTCAGGTCACCTTGACGGCGGCGAAGTCTCTGGATCTGGAAAACAACGAGCTGGTGCTGGTGTATCTGGCACGCGGCATGTCGCGCGAGGCCGCCGAACACCGCGCCGCCGAGCGCATGGGCACGTTCACCTGCGACTGCGATCCCAGCTTGTCCCTGCAGCCGGAAAGCTTTGAATCCGCCGACGAGCACGAGACACTCGGCACGGCATGGGGAGCCGCAAGCTCCAGCTTCTGCTTCTTTGCCTCGGGCGCCATCATTCCCATCATTCCGTTCCTCTTCGGCATGACGGGCATTGGCTCCTTGATTCTCTCCTGCGTACTCGTAGGCCTGAGCCTCATGGGTACCGGCGCCATGGTGGGTCTACTCTCCGGCGCATCGCCCTTGTGGCGCGGCCTGCGTCAGCTCGCCATCGGCATGGGCGCAGCCGCGGCCACCTACCTCCTAGGTCTGGCCTTCGGAGGAGTCATCGGCGGCTAACCGCCCTCTGTCTTCAAAGGGGAGGCAGCAGTTGTTGATGATGGGAGAGAGGGAGTGGGTTAGCGGGAGGCTCTCAGGAGCTGGGCGGCTTCTGCCACGCTGTCCACCACATGCACGTGATCTGCCATGGATCGTCCGGCGGCCAGCTTCCGCAACAGCGGCAGCACAGGCACCTCGTCCTGCCAGTACCTGCGCCCCACTAAGATCATCGGCACGACGGCCCCCTCGGCCGCATAGTAGTTCTCGCAGGCGTCCTGAAAAATCTCTTGCACGGTTCCGGCTGCTCCCGGCAAGAACACGATCCCGCCCCGCGAGCGATCGAGGAGCACCGCCTCCCGCAAGGCGTTCGTGAAGTACTTCGCTATGTGTGTTGCGAAGACATTCGGCGGCTCGTGCCCATAGAACCAGGTGGGAATGCCTAGGGTCTGCGTACCCTCTGGATGAGCGTCCACCACAGCGAAAGCCGCCCTGGCCCACTCGGTGACCGACGGGCGAAAGCCGGGGACCTCCCCCAAGGTGAGCAGCGCACCCTCGAGAGTCCCGGCGTCGTACGTGGCAAGGTATGCACCCACATTGGCCGCCTCCATGGCACCGGGGCCACCTCCTGTTGCGACAAGGAAACCCGCGCGGGCCAGGGTACGGCCAAGTTGGGCCGCCTGAGCGTACTGCTCACTGCCGCGGGGAGCGTCGTGACCGCCCATGACCCCGACCACGGGAAGCGGCTGCTCGGCAAGGAAATCGTCAAGCGCGTCGGAGATGGCGTGGTCATGCATGGCCGAGGCGAGCGTGGCGTGCATGGACGGCATCCGGCCAGATTGCAGGCTCCACTGGTAAATCTTGGCGTCTGGCACGGCCTCATACTCGGCGGCGGAGATACCCTCGAAGAGCTCGGCGGCGGAGTAGAGGTGGCCGCGATAGCTGTTGAAGGGCAGATACGGCAGCACCGGGAAGATCAAGGCACCACGCGAACGGAGCAGATCCTCGATCCCGGCGGCAAAGGCGCAGCCCATGAAAACGGCGCCCGAGGCACGCAAATCCACCAGCTCGGAGGATCGCCCACGCAGATCCACAGACTGGAAGTGCCAGCCGCGCATGGATGTAGCGCCGTCGGCTACGAGCGCATCGAAGCGGGGCAGCGATTCAATTTCAAGGTCGCGGGGCGCGAGAGGAGCATTCACGCCCTTCAGCCTAGCCGCGAGTGTGCGCCGGCGCCGGAAAATCCCGTTACGGTTGTTATGAGACTTTCAGGTGCCATCGTGGTGCCCTCAGAGAAGGAGCAATCATGCAGGAAATCACCACCGCCGACGTTTTGGCAGCAGATGCCACCGTCCAGATCGTTGATGTGCGCGAGTCGGCGGAACTGGCCACCGGCATGATCGCCAATGCTGTGCACATTCCGTCGGGCTCCATACTGGACCGCTCCGGCGAGCTCGACAAATCCCGCCGCGTCATCGCCGTCTGCCACGCTGGCGGGCGCAGCGCACGTGTGGCCGCCATCTTGACCGAACTCGGCTTCAATGCCGACACGCTCGGCGGCGGCATGAGCGGTTGGGAATCCGAAGGCCTGCCGATGGTGCAGCAGTAACCACCACAACGCGAAGGGCCGGCGCGGTCATTCGCCGAGGGATTGCTCCTTCGGCGAATGACCGCGCCGGCCCTTTGTTGTTTAGCCGTTGAAGGTGGCCGGGTGCGGCCCCGTCCGGCCGTCGCGCTCCAGCTCGTCAATCGCGGAGAGTTCCGCGGCGGCAAGCTCGAAGCCCAGGATGTCGAGGTTTTCGGCAATGCGCGACGGCGTGACCGACTTCGGGATGATGATGCGCCCCTGCTGCAGGTGCCAGCGCAGGATGACCTGGGCGGGTGTGCGGCCATGGGTATCGGCAATCGCCAGCACGGCCGGATCGCTCAAGAGGGCGCCCTGAGCCAGCGGGCTCCACGCCTCCGTGGCGATTCCGTGAGCCGCGTTGGCGCCCTGGATATCGCGCTGCTGCAGGGCCGGATGCGCCTCGATCTGGTTCACGGCCGGCACCGTCCCGCCCAACGCAATGATCTTCTCAAGGTGCTCGGGCAGGAAGTTGGACACGCCGATGGCCCGGACTCGACCCGCCGCCAACAGCATGTCCAGGGCCTTCCACGAGTCAAGGTAGCTCTCGCTCGCGGGGGCCGGCCAGTGAATCAGGTATAAATCGAGGTAGTCGAGGCCGAGTTTGGCCAGACTTGCCTCATAGGCGGCCACGGTTGCGTCATAGCCCAGCTCGCCAATCCACACCTTCGAGGTGATGAACAGTTCCTCGCGCGCCAGCTCCGACGCCGCGATCGCCCGGCCCACGCCCTCCTCATTTCCGTAAATCGCCGCCGTGTCGATGCTCCGGTAGCCCGCCGCCAGCGCCGCCGTTACGGCCACCTCGGTCTCGTCGTTGGGCACCTGGAACACGCCGTAGCCGATTTGCGGCATGAGAACGCCGTTGTTCAGTGTCACTGTGGGGATGGAATTCATGATGTTGTCCTTCGTTGTTGAAGTGGTTTTAGTGGGCTTGAGCAGACTGAAGTTCGACGTCGGATGGCAGCTTTTGCTCGCTACTTGCGGTTGCGCTTCTCCCGATAGCGCCCGCGTAGGCCATCACGATTACGGCCAAGGCGGTCAGCCCGGCACCGGCCCAGATGGGCGAGGTGTACCCCAGACCCGCCGTGATGGTGACGCCACCTAGCCAGGCACCGAGGGCGTTGCCTAGGTTGAAGGCTGCAATGTTGGCGCCGGACGCCAAGGTGGGTGCCGCCGTCGCCCATTTCATGACACGCATCTGCAAGCCGGGAACGGTAGCAAAACCAATGCCGCCCATCAGGAACAAACACGCAATGGTCATGGGCTGGTTGGTGGCGGTCAGGGCAAACACGGCGAGGATGACGACCAGAGCCGGCAGGATCACCATGAGCGTCTTATCGACATTCTTATCAGCCGCCTTGCCGCCGAGGGTATTGCCGATGAACAGGCCCACGCCCAGGAGGATCAGCAGCCATGGCACGGAGGTCGGGGCGAATCCGGAGACATTGGTTAGCGTGAAGGCGATGTAGGTGAAGGCGCCGAACACGCCGCCATAGCCCAGCACCGTAACCGTGATGGAGAGCCAGACCTGACGTGATTTGAAGGCCTGCAATTCACCGCGGAGACCGGCGCTACGCTCATGGGCAATCTTGGGAACGAGGAGCACAATGCCCACCAAGGCAACCACACCGACGGCCGTGATGGCCCAGAACGTGGAGCGCCACCCGGCCTGCTGGCCGAGCAAGGTACCCAGCGGAACACCCAGGACGTTGGCCGCGGTGAGACCCGTGAACATGATGGCGATGGCACCGGCTTTCTTATTGGGTGCCACCATATCGGCAGCCACCACGGCGCCAATGCCAAAGAACGCTCCGTGACAGAGGGCGGCGATGACGCGACCAACCATCATGGTGCTGTAGTCGGGCGCGAGGGCACACAACAGGTTTCCGGCAATGAAGAGGACCATCAGTGATGCCAGCACAGGCTTACGTGGCAGGTGGGTAACGGCTGCGGTGAGAAACAGGGCGCCTAAGACCACGCTGAGCGCATAGCCGGAAATCAGCCAGCCGGCGGTGGCTTCGCTGACCTGGAAGTCGGCTGAGACTTCCGGCAGCAGGCCCATAATGACAAACTCGGTCAGTCCGATGCCGAACCCTCCGAGTGCCAGTGCGATCAGGCCGAGAGGCATGATTCTCCTTCAAAGACTTGGGTAAGTGAAATAAGCCGCGTAAGCTAGTAGTTGCAGACGCTAGATAAATTGTTGCACGCGCAACTAACCAGCGCAAGCAACTAAATGCTTTTGTGCCGCACAACTCATTTTTCACGAAGGGATTACTCATGGGCATCAAGGACGACGCCGTTGAAATTCGCGCCCAGGGTTGGCGCACACTGGCCGCTCTCCACGGGCTCATCGAGAGCAGCATGGAGAAGGCCCTCCAGACCGAGGCCAAGTTATCTGTCGTGGAATACACGGTGCTCGACGCACTGGCCCGCCAGGACGGATGGCATATGCGCATGCAGCAGCTGGGCCGCGCCACGGCACTGAGCCCCAGCGCCACAACGCGTCTGGTCAATCGCCTCGAGGACCGTGGCCTGCTCACGCGCATCCTGTGCGCGGACGATCGCCGCGGCATTTATACCGAGCTGACGGCCAGCGGCTCGGAACTCTTGGCCACCGCCAAGCCCATCCATGACGAGGCGCTCGAATGCGCCCTCGCCGAGGCGGCCACGCTGCCCGAGTTGGCACCGTTGGTCGAGGCACTCCCCCAGCTCCACGCCGTCGTACCTGCCTCGTAGCCGCCGCCAAACGCCGGGGCAGACGGAGAGCCGCCGCGGGAGGCGCCGCGGCTGAATGCCATCGCCATTTGCCCCGCATAATTTCGCGCAAAAAGCATTGCTCACCGACCGCCATGGTGCTTGGATTAGTCCATGACGGGCGTGGTGCGGGCTGACTACCTCGTGGTCGGGGCCGGAGCCGCGGGCATGGCCTTCACTGATGCGCTGATTGACCATTCCGCGGCGCGCGTGGCACTCGTTGACCGTCGCCATGGCGTGGGCGGTCACTGGCTGGATCCCTACCCTTTTGTTCGGCTCCATCAGGCCTCGGCGTTCTACGGCGTCGCGTCGACCTTGTTGGGTCGTGGTCGGCTGCAGCATCGTGGCCCCGAAACCGGGCTGCACGAACGGGCCGACTCCGCGGAGATCTGTTCCTATTACAGTCATATTCTGACGGACCGCATGATCGAGTCAGATCGGGTGGAGTTTTTCCCCAACTGCGAGTACCTGCCGGAGCGTGAAATTGTCTCTCGCGTCTCCGGCCAACACCTTGAGATCTCCCCAGAATGCCGCATCGTCGATGCCCGGTACCTCTCCCCCGATATTCCGGCGAAAGTTCCGGCACCCTTCGACGTTGGAGCTGGCACCACCGTCATTCCGGTTGGCGAGCTGGCTCTGATCGATGAGGCACCTGGCCAATATGTCATCGTGGGCTCGGGGAAGACGGCCAGTGACGCCTGCATTTGGCTGCTCAATCACGGGGTGGACGCAGGGAATATCCTCTGGGTCAGGCCGCGAGAACCTTGGATGCTCAACCGGGCGGCGCTTCAACCTAATCCCACGGTGTTCTTCGGAATGGTTGCCGACATCATGGAGGAAGCCGGGTCGGCGGCCACCCTCGATGAGCTATTTCTGCGTCTTGAAGACGCCAACATCATGATCAGGATCGATCGCTCCGTCACACCCACTATGGCGAAAACCCCCACCTTGGCCATGTGGGAACTGGAGTTGCTTCGCACCATTGAGCATGTGGTCAGGTTGGGGCATGTCCGCCGGGTGGAGCCTGGCCGCATCATTCTCGACGGCGGATCCGTCACCACAGCGCAGAACGCGCTCGTGGTGCACTGTGCCGCATCGGGGCTCAAATACCGGCCCCTGATTCCCCTCTGGGGTCGAAGCGCCATTACCTTGCAACCTATCCGGGCAGGTTTTCCCTGCTTCGGTGCAGCACTCGCGGGCTATGTGGAAGCCACCCGGGATGACGACACGGAAAAGAACCGGCTCTGCCCAGCAAGCCCCTATCCGAACAGCCTGGCGGAGTGGGCAGCAATGAACCTACTGGGGACCCGTGCCTCGATGTCCTTCGGGTCCGAACCAGACATTAAGGCTTGGGCGGATAACGTCGCCATCAACCCCGCGGCCCTACCACCCGCGCAAGAACGGACTCCGGAGCTGCAGGACGTGCTGGCTCGGCTGAAAGTGCAGATGCCCCGGGGATTGGAAGGTCTGGCCCGGCTCAGCTGAGGCACCTGGCCAGGGATCCGCCGTCGAACGTGTGGACATGGTGGCTCTGGAGCCATCGCCAACCGGTCACCCAACAAAAATGCCACCGTTAGGCATTCTCGCTATAAGTAGACCTATAGCGAGAATGCCTAACGGTGGCATTAGTCACCAGATGGGGCGTTTCGGCCCGCACCTGGTGGGAAAAGAAGACTTACAGTGCTGCGAAAACCTCGCGCAGCAGTGTTGCGGTCTCGGAAGGCGTCTTGCCAACCTTGACGCCGGCAGCCTCGAGGGCTTCCTTCTTTGCCTGAGCCGTACCTGCGGAGCCGGAAACGATGGCGCCAGCGTGGCCCATGGTCTTGCCCTCAGGAGCGGTGAAGCCTGCAACGTAGCCAACAACGGGCTTCGTGACGTGAGCCTTGATGTAATCGGCTGCGCGCTCTTCAGCATCGCCACCAATTTCACCGATCATGACGATGGCCTTGGTCTCCGGGTCAGCTTCGAACGCAGCAAGTGCGTCGATGTGCGTGGTGCCGATGACGGGGTCGCCACCGATGCCGATCGCGGTGGAGAAGCCCAGGTCGCGCAGTTCGAACATCATCTGGTAGGTCAAGGTACCGGACTTGGAAACCAAGCCGATGGGGCCCTTGCCCGTGATGTTGTTCGGGGTGATGCCAACGAGTGCTTCGCCGGGGGTGATGATGCCGGGGCAGTTCGGGCCGATGATGCGGGTGATCTGCTTGCCGTCAGCGTCAACCTTGGACTGAGCCAGCGCCCAGAACTCGGCAGAGTCCTGAACCGGCACGCCTTCGGTGATGACAACGACCAGCGGAACGCCGGCTTCGATGGCTTCAACAACAGCGTCCTTGGTGAATGCCGGGGGGACAAACACGATGGAGACGTCTGCTGCGGTCTTTTCGACAGCCTCGGCAACGGTACCGAAAACGGGCAGTTCAACGTCGCCGTGAACAACCGTGGTGCCGGCCTTGCGTGCGTTGACGCCACCAACAACCTGGGTGCCAGCCTTGAGCATCAGAGCGGTGTGCTTGGTGCCTTCGCCGCCGGTGATGCCCTGGACGATGACCTTGGAATCTTTATTCAAGAAGATAGACATGTGTTTCTTTCCCCTACTTCGAAGCGTTGGCGAGTTCGGCAGCCTTGTCGGCGCCCTCGTCCATCGTGGCGGCCAGGGTTACCAACGGGTGGTTGGCTTCGTTGAGAATGCGACGGCCTTCTTCAACATTGTTGCCATCGAGGCGAACAACGAGCGGCTTGTTAGCAGCTGCGCCGAGCTCGGCCAGTGCGCCAACAATGCCCTTTGCGACAGCGTCACAAGCAGTGATGCCACCGAAGACGTTAACGAAAACGCTCTTGACCTGAGGATCGTTGAGGATAACGTCCAGACCAGCGGCCATGACCTCTGCGGATGCTCCACCACCAATGTCAAGGAAGTTGGCGGGCTTGACGCCGCCGTGGTTTTCGCCAGCGTAAGCAACAACATCCAGCGTGGACATAACCAGGCCGGCACCGTTGCCGATAACGCCGACTTCGCCGTCGAGCTTGACGTAGTTCAAGTCCGCAGCCTTAGCCTTGGCCTCCAACGGGTCAGCTGCAGCAGCGTCTTCGAGCTCCAGGTGATGCGGGTGACGGAAGTCAGCGTTCTCATCGAGTGAGACCTTGCCATCCAAAGCTACGATGTCGCCAGCGCCGGTGAGAACCAACGGGTTGACCTCAACGAGGGTGGCATCTTCCTTCTTGAAGACGTCCCACAGCTTGATGATCGTGGCGGCGACCTTGGGTGCCAGTTCAGCGTTGAACCCGGCAGTAGCGACGATTTCGTCGGCCTTGGCCTGATCGATGCCAACGGCCGGATCAACGGCAACACGGGCCAGAGCCTCGGGGCGCTCAACTGCAAGCTCCTCGATCTCCATGCCACCTTCTACCGAGCACATGGCCAGGTAGTTACGGTTGGCGCGGTCCAGCAGAACCGAGAAGTAGAACTCCTCAGCAATGTCTGCACCCTGAGCGATCATGACCGTGTTTACGGTGTGACCCTTGATGTCCATGCCGAGAATATCGGATGCGTAACCGAACGCTTCATCAGCGTTCTTGGCTACCTTGACGCCGCCAGCCTTACCGCGGCCACCGACCTTAACCTGTGCCTTGACGACAGTTACGCCGCCAATCTTCTCGGCTGCTGCCTTTGCTTCTTCAGGGGTGTGCGCCACGATGCCGGCCAACACGGGAACGCCGTGAGCCTCAAACATGTCGCGCGCCTGGTATTCAAACAGGTCCACGGATTTGTGTCCTTCTGCGTCGAAGTAGTGATTTCGAGGGGCGTTGACCCCTTTTTACACATTACCGCCTAGAACCAAAAGCACATATTTCCCGCCTTGACCACAGGAAAAAGCGGTAATTCAGCTCACAATTCCTTGCTTTTAACGCACGACGGCGTAACTCATCTAACGCTCATATCGCCAATTCCGCAGGGCTTGGCTAAGAGACAACGGCACTGGAAGCGAGGAACAGCTTCCGTTGCCTTATCCGTAGCGGTGAAATCATCTGGTGGCAACGGCAATTCAAAATGTTAAAGGTGACCGTTCCAACGCTATAGAGAATCCAGTTCCATTGCCGCGACGACAAGAGCCACGCACCTTATCTGTGGGAGCAAAGAAAAAATTTGAGGGCTGCGACGATTTCGTCGCAGCCCTCAAATTATTGACTCTAGTGGCGTCTTCTCTTGAGTGCCAGAGCAATCAGACCAATCAGAACTGCGGCAATACCGCCATAGGCCAACCAGGAAACCCCGGAGGCTCCCGTCGTTGCCAACGGCACCTTGGTAGGAGCCGTAGAGCTAGTGGCCGTCGGCTGAATCATCGACGTTGGGCTCTTGACCGGAGTAGACGGCTTCGTCGGCTCCGCCGACTCGCTAGGATCAGTGCTCGGCTTTTCCGTCGGAGCCAGCGTCTCAGTCGGAACAGCAGTTGCCGATGGCGTCGCACTCGGCGCAGCAGACTCTGTCGGAGTCGGCGACACCGAAGGAGTAGCGCTAGGCGTCTCAGATGGAGTTGCAGTCTCAGTCGGAACAACAGTTGCCGAAGGCGTGGCGCTAGGCTCCTCCGTGGGAGTTGCAGAAGGCGTTACCGAAGGCGTCGCACTCGGCGAAGCAGACTCCGTCGGAGTCGGTGTCACCGAAGGAGTCGCGCTAGGCGTCTCAGACGGAACAACAGTTGCCGAAGGCGTGGCGCTAGGCTCCTCCGTGGGAGTTGCGGAGGGCGATACCGGAGGAGTCGCACTCGGCGTCTCAGTCGGTGTCGGTGTCGGGCTGACGGACGGCGTCGGTGTCGGAACAACTGCTGCCGGAGCAACGGTCAAGGTGGTCTTGACGCCCCCCGTGGAACCGTAGGCGTCGGTGACAATGATTGCCACTTCAAAAATGCCCACTTCCGTGGGCGTTCCGGCAATGGCGCCACCGCTGGTCATCGTGAGCCCAGCAGGCAATCCCGTGCTCGCGGCTGCCAAGCGCGCCCGCAGCGCGGAAGCGCCTTGAAGGGCAAAGGTATACGGCTCCACGCCTCCGCTAGCCGTCAACTGTGCGGTGTAGCTCTCCCCTACCTCGGCCCGAGGCAGCGTGCCGGTGAGGTGCAAGGTAGCCGAGTCCACGTCGACAGTGTAAACACGGCTCGCGGTAACAACAGGAGTGCCGTTGCCCGTGGCTTGATCCGTGGATGTCACGGTGAAGCCGAAGCTGCCAACCGCCGTCGGAGTTCCCGAGATAATGCCCGTATCAGCAGCCAACGACAGGCCATCCGGGAGAGCACCATCGGTGATGGCATAACCGAAGGGACCAATTCCGCCAGCCGAGGTCAGCTGCGCCGAATACGAACTACCAGCCGTCGCTGCGGGAAGGGTTTCCGGGCCAACCACAACGGCGGCCGGGATCGTCGAGAGCGTGTACGCGATGTCACCCGGGAAACCGTCGGCATCCTTGGCTGTGACGGTAAAGGACGTGCTGCCATGCGCTGTGGGGGTTCCTGCTAGAACACCGTCAGCGGACAAGGTCAGGCCATCCGGCAAGGATCCGTCAGTGATGGCGAAGGTGTAGGACGCCGCTCCGCCTGACGCCGTGAGCTGTTGTGAATACGCTGAACCAGTCTGCGCATCCGGGAGCGTGCCAGGAGCAACCGTGATCAGCGGAGCCACAGTCAATGACCCCGTGACATTGCTGACCGAACCATAAACGTCCGTCAATGTGACCGGCAGATCGTAAGTACCGGCCACGGTCGGGGTGCCCGTGATGAGACCGTTGGATGCCAAAGTCAAGCCATCCGGCAAGGTTTCCTGAGGCTGCAGCGCGAAGGTGTAGGGGCCAGTTCCGCCACCGCCAGCCAGAGCGCCCGTAAAGTCGGACCCCACCTTGGCCTGTGGCAAATTACCCACCAAATGCAGCGGATACGACGGAACGTCCACGGAGTAGGCGCGGCTGGCGGTAACGACTGGAGTGCCGGTGCCCGTGGCTTGATCCGTGGATGTGACAGTGAAGGCGAAGCTGCCAACCGCCGTCGGAGTTCCCGAGATAATGCCCGTATCAGCGGCCAACAATAGACCTGCAGGGAGAGCACCATCGGTGATGGCATAAGCAAAGGGGCCAATTCCGCCGGAGGAGGTCAGCTGCACCGAATACAAGCCTCCGGCAGTCGCTGCGGGAAGGGATTCCGGTCCAACGACGACGGCGGCCGGGATCGTCGAGAGCGTGTACGCGATGTCACCCGGGAAACCGTCGGCATCCGTGGCAGTGACAGTGAAGCTGGAGCTGCCATGCACCGTGGGCGTTCCCGTGAGCTCGCCGTCTGTCGCCAGTGCCAGACCAGCAGGCAGGCTGCCTGCCGTGACGGCAAAGGTGTAGGGTCCCGTGCCGCCGCTGGCCGTGAGCTGCTGTGAGTAGTCGCTGCCGGTTTGTGCGCCCGGAAGGTCGGCCGGTGTAACAACAACCACCGGAGCCACCGTCAGGGAGGCCGTTTCATTGCTGCTGGAACCGTAAACGTCCGTCAGTGTAACGTCCAGGTCGTAGTCACCGGCAACCGAGGGGGTGCCCGTCAGGAGCCCGTTGGCGGTCAGGGACAGACCCGCAGGCAATGTTGCTTGGGGCTGCAGGACGAAGGTGTAGGGACCCTTGCCCCCTGTTCCCGCCAGTGTTCCCGAATAGTCGCTGCCAACGTGAGCCTGCGGCAGGGTACCTATCAACTCCAGCGGGACGGAGGGCACCACTAGGGTGTAGACCTTGTTCGTAGTGACCACGGGGACATCATTGAGCGTGGCAACGTCAGTTGCGGTGACGGTGAAGTTATAGCTACCCACCGCCGTCGGGGTGCCGGAAATAATTCCTGTGTCCTGGGCCAGCGCCAGTCCCGTCGGCAGGCTGCCGGCGGTGACTGCAAACGTGAACGGTCCAATTCCACCCGTGGCTGTCAGCTCCGCCGAGTAGACGTCACCGGCTGCCGGGGCCGGCAAGGCGGCAGGCCCCACAACAACTGCGGCAGGTTTCACGGAGACGGTGTAATCCTTGGTTCCGGAGAAGTTACCGGCGTCCTTGGCCGTAACGGTGAAGCTTGAGCTGCCATGCACCGTGGGAGTTCCCGTGAGCGCACCGTCAGCAGACAAAGTCAGACCATCCGGAAGGGCTCCATCAGTGACCGCGAAAGTGTAGGACGCGGCTCCACCTGACGCCGTGAGTTGCTGTGAATACGCTGAACCAGTCTGCGCATCCGGGAGCGTGCCAGGAGCAACAGTGATCAGCGGAGCCACAGTCAAGGATCCGGTGAGGTTGCTGGCGGAGCCGTAGACATCAGTCACCTTCACGGCGACGTCAAAGGTGCCGGCCAGCTCCGGGGTTCCTGTCAGGAGCCCGTTGGCTGCCAGAGACAATCCGGCGGGCAGCGATTCCTCGGGCTGCAAGACGAAGGTGTACGGTCCTGTACCACCGCTGGCTGCCAATGCTCCGGTGTAGGTACTGCCAACGTGGGCCTGTGGCAGCTGCCCCACGAGCTGGAGCGGAACCGCGGGTACCACCAGGGTGTAGCTGCGGTTCACCGACACCGGGTTAGGGCCTGCCGTGGCAACGTCCGTTGAGGTGACCGTGAAACCGTAGCTGCCAACCGCCGTCGGGGTTCCCGAGATGAGACCCGTATCCGGTGCCAAGACGAGACCCGTGGGCAAGGTACCGGACGTGACGGCGTAGCTAAAGTCGCCGTAGCCACCTGTGGTGACGAGCTGGGCCGAGTACGAATCCCCGGCGACAGGGTCGGGAAGGGATGTCGGTCCCAAGACCAGCGCAGCCGGTGAGCTGAACAAGCTGTACGCCCGCGAACCGGTGAATCCCAGATCGTCAGTGGCTGTGATGGTGAAGTTCTTGGTGCCGGGTGCAGTTGGCGTTCCGGCAAGCTTGCCAGCCGCCGTCAGCGTCAGCCCTGCCGGCAATGAGCCGGAGGACACCGCAAAACTGTACGGCGCGGTCCCGCCTGTGGCACCAGCGTCAACGGCATAGACTGCGCCAACGTTGGCGCCCGGCAGCGTTGCGGGTGTAATGGTGATCGACGGGGCCGCAATGGTGATGATGTAGTTCCTGGTACTACTCAGGGTGCGTGCGTCCGCCACCTTGACCGCCACTGGGAAGGTTCCCGTTGCTGTTGGAGTGCCGCTGAGCAATCCTGTGCTCGACAGGCTGATGCCTGCTGGCAGTGCGCCGGAATCGATTGAGAAGACATACGGCGCCACACCCGTGGCCCCGCTGAGCTGTTGCGAGTAGGCAGTCCCGGCCGTTCCACCCGGCACCGTGACGGGGGTGATGGTGGGCAGTGTGGGGGCAACAACGGTGAGTTGGTAGTCCTTGACGCCGCTGTAAGGTCCTTCCCCCGTAGTGCTGTCCGTGACACTGACAGTGAAGTCATAAGTTCCGGGAGAAGCAGTGGTGGTCCCGGACAAGGTCCCATCGGTCGCCAGCGTGATCCCGCTGGGCAGCGTGCCACTTGACTTTGAATAGGTGTACGGTCGCACACCACCGCTGACAGTCAAGTCAACGGAATAGGGGCTGTACGCAGTCGCTCCGGGAAGGGTGGCAGGAGCAAAGGAAAAGGTTGGCCGGCCCATGGAGAGCGGGAATTGCCGGATACTCCCATGGCCACGCGAGTCTGTGATCTTAAGCCCGGGAAGGAAGGAACCACCCGCAGTGGGCGTACCTGAAATCAGACCTGCGCTGTTCATGGTGATACCGGCAGGCCATGCGCCCGAGTCCAGCTCGAAAGTATAGGGCCCCACACCGTTCGCACCAATCAGTTGCTGCGAGTACACCATACCGACCACACCGCTTGGAAGTTGTCCAGGGAGGATGACAGGAAGTTGCGGTGGAGCAACGGTGCCGCTGTACGACCGGCTGGACGAGTATGGGCCGGTGCTGTCCCGAGCCAGCACCGTGAAGGAATACGGGCCAGCTGTGGTGGGTTTTCCGGTGAGCGCACCGGTGGATGACAGCGTCACTCCGACGGGCAGAGCACCGGCGGCGATTGAATACGAATAGGGTCCGGTTCCGCCACTTGCCGTGACAGTTACTGACAGTGGTTCAAATACCTGCATGGCCGGCATTGTTAGCGGCGCTATGGTGATGGTCGGGGCGCCGACGGGCAGCGAGTAGGTCCGGGCGCCGGTGAAATTGCCGGAATCTGTGGCCGTGACCGTGAAGTAGAAGGTGCCGCCAGCTGCGGGCGTGCCACTGAGAACTCCAGCGCTGCTCATGCTCACGCCGGGGGGCAGGGCACCGGCCGTCAGTGCGTAGCGGTAGGGCCCAATACCTCCGGATGCGGAGATAGTCTGGCTGTACGGAGCGCCAAACTGTGCGGCTGGCATGGTGGTGGGCGTAACGGCAATGGAGGGGGCCGCGATGCTCAGCCCCAAGCTCTTGACTGCGGTCCTGCCCTGCTCATCGGTGACCGTCACGGCTGCCGTAAACGACCCGGCATTCGTGGGGGTTCCCGAGATGACTCCGGCTGTGGATATGCTCAGCCCCGCGGGAAGTCCCGTCACGGTGTAGCGGTAAGGTCCGGTTCCACCGGTGGCAGTGAGGGTGGTGTTGTACGGTGCACCCACGACTCCGCCGGGCAGTGGCGACGTCGTAGTGAGCTGCACGGGTTCCATCTGAGGCTCTACGGCAACAGTCCCCTGGCTAGAGGTGATAGAGACACTTGCACTGACACCGGCACCCGGGTCATCACTAGCCAACACCAGATACCAAGGCGTCACCGGGTATCCGACCATTTCCCCGTTACTAAAACCAAATTTAGTGGTCTTATTTGCACCACTTCGCTGGCTCCAGCCCGTGATGTAGCAATTGGTTCCAGGGTCATCCGGCAAGAAGGCGCCTTGGTAAATCATTGCTGTGGTAGCAGCTGAACTATTGATGGTCAGTGAGAAGTTCACCTGACCACTGCCCCCGTTGTAGTCAAAGGGAATCTTCACCATGGTGTAGTGGGCACGCGTGTTCGATGCCGTGCAAGTCCCCGGGTTGAGGCGAAGCGCCGTGGGGGAAGCCGAGGTGATCGTCACGGTTGCGGAAGTCTCGGCCTGCGCAGGCTGGGCGATCACTCCCACCGAGGCAAAACTTAAGACGAGGGCTAAGAAAATGCCCATGACGGAGGTGAAGCGGGGACGTGAGACCATGACGTTCCTTGCTGCTATTTGATTATCCACCTCTAAGCCTAACTGAAGGATTTAATCCAGACAATCGACTTAGGTCTATTGCTCTTTGACCAACGGTGCATATCGCAGCAGCAGCCGTTTCTCGCCGATCTCGAAGCGAACCTTGGCCACTGCCTTGTCTCCCGCACCGCTCACCTCGAGCACCGTGCCATTGCCAAAACTCGTGTGGTTGACCTTGTCGCCAACGCTCACCGAGACGACTTCCTTCTGCGGTTGCACCCGACCAGCAGCGGCACGGGCGGAAATGCTCGGCGGGAGCACCCCGGTATCACGACCACCCACGGCCGATCCCGCACCCCATGAGGATCCCGAGTAACGGCTGCTCCCAAAGCCACCGATCGCCGGAGCAACCCGCGAGGTGCCTTCACGCTTCCACTCAATGAGTTCGGCCGGGATTTCCTCAATGAACTGGCTCGCGGGGTTGTACTGACTCTGCCCCCACAGGCTACGCACCTCGGAACGGGTCAAATATAGCCGCTCGCGGGCACGTGTCAGCCCCACATAGGCCAAGCGCCGTTCCTCCGCCAATTCCTTGGGGTCGGTGGCAGAACGGGAATGCGGGAAAATTCCGTGCTCCATACCCGTCAGGAACACCACCGGAAACTCCAGTCCTTTGGCCGTGTGCAGCGTCATGAGTGTCACGACACCGAGCCGCTTTGCCTCGGCCACCGCCGCCGCAGCCTCGGCTTCGGAGCCACCGGGTGCGTCGGGGATCTGGTCGGCATCGGCCACAAGCGAGACCTGTTCCAGGAACTCCCCCAGCGTCCCCTCCGGGTTCTCCTGCCCAAATTCACGCACGACGGCGAGAAGTTCAGCCAGGTTCTCAACGCGCGACTCATCCTGTGGATCAGAACTGTTACGCAAAGCCTCGAGGTAGCCGGTCTGCTCTAGGACAGCTTCCAGCGCGGTGGCCGGGCTGGCTGTCGCAGCAACCTCGCCAAGGTCAGACATCATCTTGGCAAAAGCGTTGACGGCGTTGAGCGAACGCGAGGCAATGCCGGGAGCCTCATCGGCGCGCGCCAAGGCGGCCGAGAACGATACCCGTTCCCGTTCCGCCAGAGCCGCAACGGCACCTTCGGCACGGTCGCCAATCCCACGCTTGGGTTCGTTGAGAATTCTGCGCAGGTTGACGTCGTCATCCGGGTTAACGAGGGCACGCAGGTATGCCAGGGCGTCCTTGATTTCCTTACGCTCGTAGAAGCGGGTGCCACCGACTACGCGATACGGCAGCCCCACCCGGACCAGAATGTCTTCGATAGCGCGGGACTGAGCGTTAGTGCGGTAGAAAATGGCGACATCGCCGGGACGGATCTCCGTCTCATCTTGGAGCCGATCGATCTCCTTGGCTATGAAACGGGCTTCCTCATGCTCGGATTCGGCCACATAGCCAACGATCTTTTCGCCGTCGCCCTCGGCCGTCCACAGGTGCTTCTCCCGGCGGTTCGGGTTTCGGGCGATCACGGCGTTGGCGGCGCTGAGAATGTTTTGCGTGGAACGGTAATTCTGCTCCAACTTAATGGTGTCCGCGGAGGGGTAGTCCTGCTCGAACTCGACAATGTTGCGAATATCCGCGCCACGGAAGGCATAAATGGACTGATCGGAATCGCCCACCACCGTCAGCTGCGCCGGTTCCACGGAATCGTCCGCATCGGTGCCAACAATCTCCTTGACCAAGGCGTACTGGGCGTGGTTGGTGTCCTGGTACTCGTCCACCAGCACGTGACGGAAACGGCGTCGGTAGTACTCGGCAACACCAGGGAAGGCCCGGAACATGTACACGGTCTGGGCGATGAGATCGTCAAAGTCCATGGCGTTGGCCTGGCGCAGGCGCTGCGTGTAACCCTTGTATACCTCGGCCACGGCGGCCGCGAAGGGGTCGTTGAAGTTCGTGTTCATGGAGTTTTCATCGTCATCGATGAGCTCGTTTTTCAGCGCCGAGATCTTGTGCATGATGGCCTTGGGCGCGAATTTTTTCGGGTCCAGATCCAGACCCTTGGACACGAGGGTGATGAGGCGCAGGGAATCAGCGGAGTCATAGATAGAGAAGTTGGTATTGAGACCGATGACCTTGGCCTCACGGCGCAAGATCCGCACGCAAGACGAGTGGAAGGTGGAGATCCACATGGTCTTCGCGGCGTCACCGATCAAAGCCTCGATGCGTTCGCGCATTTCGGCCGCGGCCTTGTTGGTGAAGGTGATGGCCAGAATCTGCCCCGGATGCGACTGCCCCGTAGCCAGCAGATAAGCGATCCTGTGGCTCAAAACACGGGTCTTGCCCGAGCCGGCACCCGCCACAATCAAGAGCGGACCGCCCGAGTGCACCACGGCAGCTTCCTGCTGCGGATTCATCCCTTCGAGCAATTCCGCCGGATCCGGCCAACGCCGCGAGGACGGCAATCCCGGGCCGCCATAACTGGCCCCCGCGGCAACCTCGGACCCAGCAAATTCCGCCCCGCCGTCACCGTCGGGCGGCACAGGAACTCCGCCGGCCTCGCCAAATTCGGGCGCGTCGGCACCCGGATCGTCCTGCTCAAAGGGTTGCCAGAGCGGCAGCCCGGCCCCTGCGCTGAACGTCGGCTTGGGCTTTTCGGGGTAAGGGTCAAACAACATATCCATGGTGAGATCCAGTCTAGTTCGCCCCACCAACATTCCTCACTCCGCCCTACGTGAAAAGCTACGCCGGCAGCGCACCGCCTTCTAGTGCGATCTTGAGCTGCGCCACCGCACCGGCTGGCCCGGCCAGGAACCAGTTCAGCCCATCGACAAGCACGACGGCGGTGTCCCCGCCGGCCGCACGCACGATCCCCTTACCCGGGAGCCAGTCCCAGGACGGGCAGCTGTGTTGGAACCAGGCACCGAGTTCGCCCTGCGCAACGCGGGAGAGATCACAGGATCCCGAACCCATCATGCGCAACGTGGCCGGCAAAACCGCGGCGCGCTGCCATGGCTCGGCAGCTTGGGGCTGTGCCAACCAGCCCGGGTGAATATAACTTCCGGCACATAACTGCGAAATGTCATCCCGGGTATCCACTGTGATTGCCGCACCGTTGAGCGTTGCGGGATGTTCGCTGCCACCCATCCACAGTTTGTCTTCCTCGTGCTGATACACAGCGCCGAGAAGTACCTCAGCGTCGGCGAGGGGGTCCGACGTCGCACTTAAAGAGGAGTCTTCCGGGATCGCGGCGAGGGCCAAGGCCGCGCACCAATAGCGTGAGCCGCTGGCAAAGTTAAAGGTGCCGTCCACGGGGTCGATGACCCAGCAGCGTCCGGAGCTGCCCTCGAAGCCGGCGCCCTCCTCGCCCAGGATGGAGTCCTCGGGCCGGGCCGCGCGCAAGGCTTCGAAGAGGTATTTTTCGGCGGCGAGGTCGGCGGCGGTCGCGAAATCGGAGACGCCAGCCTTAATATGGCTGCCGGCACGGAGCTCGGCCAGGCCGCCGGAGCGGATCGAATGGGCCAGGGCGCCGGCGTCGCGCAGGAGTTTCGCCGCCAATTCACTGTCGGTGGGCGCTGAGAGGGAAATGTTAGCCATGGCTCCACCCTAATCTGGGCGATAATGATTTCATGGCTAAAACTCCCGCTCAGCGCGCTGCAAAACATGGCGAATCCGCCACCCCACCGCAGACCCCCGTGGTTAACACGAGCACTCAGCGCTCCCCGCAAAAGGCGCAGGGCAACGCGAACCTGATCCTGATCGCCGGCTCAGCGGCCAGCCTGCTCTTGTTTTGGTACTTCCACATGCTCACGCTGCAGCAGCTGACAGACCTCTCCGACGGTCTCGCCATGCCGCAGTCGATGGTGTTTGGTTTCGATATGGCGCACGTTGAGGCGCTGCGCTCCGCCATGGACGCCGACGCCCTGGGCCAGCTCAATTACGTGCAGAAGACGGCCGGCACCTTATTCGCGCTGGTCTTTGCCTTCTCCGCCATGACCATGATCGCCATGAATGTCGCCAAGAAGGCCGTGCGGTGGGTCTTGTGGGCCTTCCCGATTCTCTTCGCCGGCATCTCCCTGTGGGGCAACGCGAGCATCGACGCCATGCTGGGTGCCGAAACCTTGAGCGCGGGCGCCGTCACCTTGCCCTCCACGCTGGTCTCGCTGAGCTGGTTACTGCTGGCCCTGACCCTGCTCAGCATCGCCGTGGCATTGTTCCTGAGCCGGCGTAAGAAGCCCGCCCCGACCCAGTCCTAACGAGCGGGTCCCGGCACCGGGACCCGCTCGTTTTTTGCATGCCTGCCTCGTCCGCTAGGCTTGGTGACGCGCCTCTGTAGTCCAATGGATAAGACAGCCCTCTCCTAAAGGGCAGATCCGGGTTCGATCCCCGGCGGGGGCACTCTTTCAATCGACGAGGATGGGGCCATGACCTCTGGCTCATCACTGGCAGGCACCGGCCCCTCCCCCACGGGCGGGCGCGGCGTTGCCGCCTCCCTCATCGCCTCGGTGTTATTCGCCGTCATCTTCCTCCTCGCGGGGCTCTTGCCCGGTTGGGGCGCGGAAGAAGTCTTTGGCTGGCGCATCGTCCTGACGCTCACCACGCTGGGCTGCATCCTGCCGTTTCTGCCCTCTGCTCGCGCCGAGGCTCGTGCCCTCCTAGTGAAAGTTCGACGGCGGCCAGCACTCCTTGCGCTGGGGGTCTTAGCCTCTGGGCTGGTCGGCGTGCAGTTGTGGCTGTTCATGTGGGCTCCGCTGCACAATATGGCATTGTCGGTTTCCTTTGGCTATTTCCTACTGCCGCTGAGCATGGTGCTAGCCGGGCGAGTGTTCTTTGCCGATCGACTCAGCCCCTTGCGCAAACTTGCCGTGGGAGCCGCCGTCGCGGGTGTGGCGCATGAGGCTTTTGCGGCCAGTGGTTTGGCCTGGCCAACCTTGCTGGTGTGCCTGGGCTACCCGATATATTTTGTCTTGCGCCGGAAGATCGGCTTCGATCACCTGACAGCGTTTGCCTGCGAGCTGATGGTGTTATTGCCGTTGGGGATCTACTTCATCGTGGCGGGCCCGCACGGTTTAACAGCGAACTCGCTTGGCGCTCAGGGGCTATGGAGCGCCATGTCGATCGGCGTGCTGAGCGGGGCGGCCATGGGCCTGTATCTGCTGGCCAGCAAGTGGCTCCCGCTCTCGCTGTTCGGATTACTGGGCTATGTGGAGCCGCTGCTGTTGCTGCTGGTTTCGCTGTATCTCGGCGAAACCCTTGGCTGGTCGGCGTTGTTCACTTACGGGCCCATCTTTGTGGCGTTGCTCTTCATGAGCCTAGACAGCCGCCGCCCCACCGGCCTGCCACAATAACCTCCCCCTCCACTCAAACGCCGCATCACTTTACGGCCGTTTTGGGCAACGCCGCACCACTATACGGCGTTCCCTTTTCAATCGATCAGCTGTGCGACCCCGGCGTTCACCCTCGTGGGCGCATGAGCGGCGGGTTGAGCACCGCGCGGACAGGTTCACCGGGGACAAACCGTGCCTCATCAGCCAGCCTGAACAGGGCAGCAGGTCGCCCGGCCTCCCCTCCGCTGACGGTGCCGGTATCGACGAGGAAGCCGGGAGTTCCCGTGGCCTTTCGATGGAAGTTCCGCGGATCCAGGCGAGTGTCCCACACGGCCTCGTACACAGCCCGCAATTGCGCAATCGTGAATTCCTCTCCGCAGAATGCTGCTCCCAGCGGCGAGTACTCAAGTTTTGAGCGCGCGCGTTCCACGGCGTCGGAGACGATGAGCAGGTGATCAAAGGCCACCTGCAACTCCCCATCGAGCAGTTTTTGAACGGGATACCACCCGGCACCGGAAGCATCGCTGCCCGCCGCGAGCACGGGAAAGTTCGGCGCCAGCAAGAGGTGCGCCACCGTCAGCACATCGCCTCGCGGGTCGCGCCCCTGGGGTCCATAGCTATGCAATTGCTCTAGGTAGCCAGGTATCTGCGCAACTCCGGATTCCTCGGCCAATTCCCGAGCCGCAGCCTCCCGCAGCCCCTCCCCCGGCAAAACAAAACCGCCTGGAAGTGCCAATTCTCCGCAGAAGGGCTCGATGAGGCGAGTGATGAGGAGAACGTGAAGTGCCCCCTCGTTGACGGTGAGGGCGACGACGTCGACCGTCACAGGAAAGCGAGCAGGGTCTGAATAAGCAGCAGGCATAGAACCAGCTTAAACACTTATCGTCATATTGACAATAAATCGAAATGTGCCGTACGCTGTTGTTATCGTCAAATTGACGATAACAACGAGAAGGAGCATCTCATGGCCACCATCAAACGCTACCCCTGGATCAGCCACTTCCTCGGCAGCCCCACCGGATACGTCGTCCACCTGCAGAAGGGCACCGTCCGCCACCAAGGCGTTGGCCAGGCATTTTGGTTCCGCCCCGCATCCTCGGTCTTGAGCGAGGTCCCCGTGGACGATCAGGAACTGCCCATCCTCTTCCACGCCATCACGAACGATCATCAGGACGTCAGCGTCCAGGCCAATGTCACCTACCGCTTCAACGACCCGGTCTCGGTCGCCAGCCGTTTGGACTTTGCCCTCCAGCCCAGCGGGACAGCCACCATGGCCGGCCGCGAACAGGTGGCCACCATCATCGGCCAGCTCTGCCAGAGCCACGCGATCGACCAGATCGCCACAACCACGCTGGCGCAAGCGCTGCAACGAGGGGTCAGCGAGCTGCGCAATCTCCTCACGGGGGCACTGCAGACCGATAGCCGCCTGATCTCCACGGGTATTGAAATCCTCGGCGTCCAGGTCCTCGCGGTCCGGCCCGAGTCCGACGTCGAACGAGCCCTGCAGACTCCGGTGCGCGAACAGCTTCAGGCCGACGCTGACAAGGCCGTGTACGAACGCCGGGCTGTCGCCGTGGAGCGCGAGCGGACCATTTCGGAAAACGAGATGGCGAGCAAGATTGAATTGGCCGCCCGTCGCGAGCACCTCGTGGCGCAGGAAGGCGCCAACGCCCGCCGTCAGGCCGAGGAAGTTGCCGCCGCCGGACTCATTCAGGCCACCGCCGAGGCCGAACGCCAAGGTATCAGCGCCACGGCCGAGGCCCATCAGCTCAAGCTGGTCGGTGAAGCGGCCGCCGCCCGCGAAGCCGCCACGATGGCCGTCTACAAGGACATGGATCAGGCAACCTTGCTGGCCTTGGCCTTCCGCGAGGCCGCCGCATCACTGCCAAACATCAACAATCTGACCATCACCCCGGACCTGCTCAGCGGCGTTCTGGCAGGATTGATGCCGAACACCCCCGCCGATCAAGCCGGCCTGCCCACCCTAGGAAAGTAAGACCATGGGAAATCCTCGCCTCGTCATCGTCTTCCGGCGCACCGAATTTCAGGAGCTCCTGGACCGGCATGCCACGCCCGGCCAGGCGGAATTTTTCCTCCGCACCCGGGGCCGGAACCTGCGCGAGGTGCAGGACCGGCACGAGTCCATCCTGGCCGCCCTGGATAAAATCCGGGCCGCGGTACCTGCCGAGTGGCGCCGCGCTGAGGTGGAGCGGGCCGATCTCAGCCGCTTCATGTTCACCGGAGATGACCTGATCGCCGTCGTTGGGCAGGACGGACTCGTGGCCAATACGGCGAAGTATCTCAGCGGTCAGCCGGTCCTGGGCATCGACCCGGAGATTGGCACGAACGCCGGCATTCTGGTCCGCAACTCCCCCACGGCCGCCGCCAAGCTCCTCGCCGCAGCAGCGGACCCCGCGGCCCTGCGCTGCCACGAATTGACCATGGTCACGGCCCGCCTCGACGACGGCCAGGAGCTCTCGGCCCTTAACGAAATTTTTGTGGGCCACTCCTCCCACCAGTCGGCTCACTATCAAATGACGACGCCGGACGGCCGGGTTGAGCGGCAATCGTCCTCTGGCGTGATCATCTCCTCAGGGACGGGCGCCACCGGCTGGTCCGCCTCGATCGCCAAGGACCGCGGCGGCCGGGCCCTCCCGGCGCCCAGCGATCCACAACTGGCCTGGTTTGTCCGCGAGGCTTGGCCCTCCCCGGCAACGGGCGCCACGCTCACGGAAGGCACCCTGGATTCCGGCGACATCTTGCGCATCACGGCAGCCTCGGATCAGCTGGTGATCTTTGGCGACGGGATGGAAGGCGACAAACTGACCGCTTCGTGGGGTCAGGACATCACGGTCACCCTCAGCACTCGACGCCTGCGCCTGATCTAAACCACCCTCCGTGGGCACACGCATTCCGTCGCGGCGTTTGCGGCAGGAGATGATGGAACCATGACAATCTTGCGAACCGTGGTGCTCTTTGCGCTGGCCGCCGTGGCAGAAATAGGCGGCGCCTGGCTGATCTGGCAGGCCGTTCGGGAAGACAAGTCGTGGTGGTGGGCCGGGCTCGGCGTGGTTGTTTTGGGCGCCTATGGCTTCATCGCGGCCCTGCAGGCCGATGCTAATTTTGGTCGGGTTCTGGCCGCGTACGGCGGGGTTTTCATCGCCGGATCGCTCATCTGGGCCATGATTTTTGACAAGTTCAGCCCCGACCGCTGGGACATTATCGGGGCCTTGATCGCCCTGCTCGGCGTCAGCGTCATCATGTTCGCACCCCGCGCCGCCTGAGAACGGAGCTCAGGCGTGGAGGCTAAGATCAGAGGCGTGAAAACTGTTTTGAAAGTCTCCGCCGTCTGCATCTACGATCCCTCAGGCCGGATGCTGACCGTTCGGAAATCCGGAACCACCAAGTTCATGCACCCCGGAGGCAAGCCGGAGAGCGGAGAAAGTGCCGCCGAGGCGGCCTCCCGCGAGCTGGCCGAGGAAGTCGGTATCACCCTGGCCCCGGAAAACCTCGAGCTCATGGGCGTCTGGACCGGAACGGCAGCCAACGAATCCGACACCGATATCCAAGCCACGGTCTTCATTGCCCCGGGCACATGGGATTCGGCAGCTATCCATCCAACGGCAGAGATCGCCGAGTTGCGCTGGATGGATATCTCCACCGCACACAACTTCGACGATCTCGCACCGCTCCTGACGGAATATGTGATCCCCGCGCTGACCGCCTAAACAGCGCCCAACGCGGTCCGGGTCTAGTTCTCCTCCGGGACCGCGGCCTCCGAGACGGCTGCAACGGCCTGGGCGAACTGGGTGTCGTGCAATTCGGCATAACGTCCGCCGCGCACGATGAGTTCGTCGTGCGTTCCCTGCTCCACGATGCGCCCAGCCTCGAGCACCAAGATGACATCGGCCGAGCGAATCGTGGATAGCCGGTGCGCAATGACCAAGGCGGTCCGTCCTTCCAGCGCCTCGCCTAAGGCGGCCTGAACCGCGGCCTCATTCGTCGAGTCAAGAGCGGCCGTGGCCTCATCCAAAATCACCACAGCGGGCTGCACCAGAAGCAGTCGCGCGATCGTCAATCTCTGACGCTCACCACCGGAGAGCCGGTAGCCACGCTCGCCCACCACGGTGTCCAAACCGTCGGGCAGGGCCAGCGCAAACGCCTCGAGGCGGGAGCGTTTGAGCACATCCCAAATCTCGGCGTCGGTGGCGTCCGGCTTCGCCAGCCGAAGGTTGGAACGGATCGATTCGTGGAAGAGGTGTCCGTCCTGCGTGACCATGCCAACCCCGGCGCGCAGGCCGTCGAAGGACAAGTCCCGCACGTCGACGCCCCCCAAGCGCACGGTGCCGGAATCGACGTCGTACAGCCTTGAAAGTAGCTGAGCGATCGTGGACTTGCCGGCGCCAGAGGACCCCACCAAGGCAATGGTCTGGCCGGGTTCAGCACGGAAAGAGATCCCGTGCAGCACGTCGTCGCCGCCGCGGTTATCCAACACGGCAACGTCCTCAAGCGAGGCGAGCGAGACCTTGTCGGCGGCCGGGTACGCAAAACGCACATCGTTGAATTCGACGGCGAGCGGCCCCTTCGGCAGCGATGTGGGCGACTCCTTCTCGGCGATGAGCGGCTTGAGATCGAGGATCTCAAACACCCGGTCAAAGCTGACGAGGGCGCTCATGATGTCCACGCGGGCATTGGCGAGTCCGGTGAGCGGAGCGTACAGGCGGGTCAGCAACATCCCCAGCACGACGACGTCGCCCGCGTTAAGCGAGCCACCGATGGCCAAGGCGCCACCCAGGCCATACACGAGGGCCAGGGCCAGTGAGGACACCAACATGAGTGCCGTGAAGAAGACGAACTGCAAGATGGCCGTGCGCACACCGATATCTCGCACCCGACTGGCACGGGAGGCAAACTCACGAGATTCCTCAGCCGGGCGGCCAAACAGCTTCACAAGCGTGGCGCCGGGAGCAGAGAACCGCTCCGTCATCTGCGTGCTCATGTCCGCGTTGAGGTCCGCAGCTTCCCGGCGCAGCCCGGCCAATCGTCGGCCAAAGCGGCGGGCCGGCATGAGGAAGATGGGCAGCAAGATCAGGGCCAGGAGCGTCACGAGCCAGGAGGTGTTGAGCATGACGATAAGCGTCAACACCAGCTGCACGGAGTTCGACACAATGCCGGAAAGCGTGCCGGAAAATGCCTGCTGGGCGCCGATGACGTCGTTGTTGAGCCGGCTCACGAGGGCACCCGTGCGGGTCCGGGTAAAGAAGGCGATCGGCATGCGCTGGACGTGATCAAACACAGCGGTGCGCAGATCTAGGATGACGCCTTCCCCCAGGTTCGCCGAGATCCAGCGGATCACGAGCGAGAGTCCGGCGTCGAGCACGGCCACGATGGCAATCAGCACGGCCAGGTTCACCACCACGTCGACGGCGGTTTGGGCCACAATCGCGTTCACGACCCGTCCAGCCAACACGGGCGTTGCCACGGCCAGGGCAGCCGAAACCACCGACAGCACCACAAAGACCAGTAGTTTCCGGCTATACGGTTTAGCGAAGCGTACGGTGCGACGAAGCGTATCTCGAGAAATAGCGTCCTTGGATTTGTCCATGCGCATGGTGCTCCAAAGTGAGCTCCATGCCGCGCCTTCCATGCTCATACGTGTAATTCCTTAGTTGATAAAGAGGGCAAGCTATAAGCCTAAACCTCAGGCGCTGGCATGGGTATTCCTCCGGTGGTAATTCCGCTGCAGGCCTCGTCATTTGTACGGGCAGCAAAAGGGACGGCGATTGTTTCAACGAATTCGCTAACTTATGTCCGCCAGGTGGGTCAAGTCACACGCTTCACAAAAGTGTCACGAAGGGAAATATATTCTCGATATTCACTGTTGCTCAGTGATAGCGTCCAGTCATGGACCGCCGCGGCCATACTTCTTCGCGGCCTCATGGATTTCCTCCGGGCAATCCTTCACAGCAAAGGAACACACAGTTATGAATCGTCGCAGCTTTGGACTCGTTGGCCTCTTGGCGGCAACCTCATTGGTCCTCGCGGCATGCGGCGGTGGCACCGGCGACAGTGCTTCCTCGGCTGGAGGCGATACCTCACTGAGCAGCGTCAAAGACGCCGGCCAGATCATCTTCGGCACCGAAGGCACCTACAAGCCCTTCAGCTTCCACGAAGGTGGCGCGGGCGAGCTCACCGGTTACGACGTGGAAGTAGCCAAGGCCGTCGCCGCGAAGCTCGGCGTCAAGGCCAAGTTTGAAGAGACCCAGTGGGATTCCATGTTCGCCGGACTCGAGGCCAAGCGCTTTGACGCCGTCGCCAACCAGGTCAGCGTAAACCCGACCCGCCAGGAAAAATACGAACTGTCCACCCCCTACACGGTCTCCCACGGCGTCGTTGTGACTCTGGAAGAGAACAAGGACATCGCCAGCGTGGCCGATCTCAAGGGCAAGACCACGGCTCAGTCGCTGACGAGCAACTGGTACACCCTCGCCACGGAAAGCGGCGCCAACGTTGAAGCCGTTGAGGGTTGGGCTCAGGGCGTTTCCCTCCTGAAGGACGGCCGCGTCGACGCAATCGTCAACGACAAGCTCACCTTCTTGGACTACCAGAGCAACACGCCCAACTCCGGCCTTAAGATCGCCGCCACCACGGACGAATCCTCGGATTCCTCCTTCGCCTTCCGCAAGGGTTCCACGGCCCTCAATGACGCCGTGAACACCGCCCTGAAGGATCTGGCCGCCGACGGCACCCTGTCCACCTTGAGCAACAAGTACTTTGGCGAAGACTTCAGCAAGTAAGCACCACCACCTCATGCATCGCGGGATAGAGTTCAGCCATGGACTTTGATCTTTTCTGGAGTTCCCTTGGCCCCATGCTTTTGGGTGCTCTCAAGGGAACTATCCCACTCACCCTGGCATCGTTTGTCTTGGGGCTGCTGATCGCGCTCGTTATTGCGGTCATGCGCATCAGCTCCAACAAGGTGGCCAGCGGAGTGGGGCGCATATATGTCTCGATCATCCGAGGCACTCCCCTGCTGGTGCAGCTCTTCGTGATCTTCTACGGCCTGCCCGCCGTCGGGGTGAAGCTCGATCCCTGGCCCAGCGCCATCATCGCCTTCTCCTTGAATGTGGGAGGTTACGCTGCCGAGATCATCCGCGCCGCGATCCTCTCGGTCCCCCGGGGCCAGTGGGAGGCCGGGCACATGATTGGCATGTCGCGCAATCAGACGCTGCTGCGGATCATCCTGCCCCAGGCCGCGCGCGTCTCGGTGCCACCGCTGTCCAACACCTTCATTTCGCTCGTCAAGGACACCTCCTTGGCGTCCCTGATCCTGGTCACGGAGTTGTTCCGCGTGGCGCAGCAGGTTGCGGCCTTCAGCCAGGAATTCATGCTGCTCTACCTTGAAGCCGCCCTGATTTACTGGGTCATTTGCCTAATTTTGTCGACCGCCCAAACCCGGGTGGAGAAGAGGTTGGACCGCTATGTCGCCCACTGATGCAGTTCTCCAGGTCCGCGGGCTCGGCAAGTCCTTCGGCTCCAATACGGTGCTGCGCGGGATCGATCTCGACATCCCCCGCGGCAAGGTCGTGGCCCTCATCGGCCCCTCGGGCTCCGGTAAGACCACCATCTTGCGTTCCTTGAACGGTCTGGAGACGCCCGACGGCGGATCCGTCACGGTGGGTGCCCGGGATAACTCGGCCGAGGGGCCGCTCACGGTCGACTTTGGTGATGCCGCGCTGCCGAAGAAGGCGCGTGCCGCGCAGCTTTCGGCCCTGCGTGATCGCAGTGCCATGGTGTTCCAGCACTACAATCTCTTCCCCCATATGACAGTTCTCCAGAATGTCATCGAGGGCCCGGTTCAGGTGCAGAAGCGTCCCCGTGCCGAGGTCGTCGCCGAGGCCGAAAAGCTGCTCGACCGTGTGGGTTTGTTGGAAAAGAAGGACGCCTACCCCTTTGAGCTCTCCGGTGGACAGCAGCAGCGTGTGGGCATTGTCCGGGCGCTGGCCTTGAAGCCGCAGCTGCTGCTCTTTGACGAGCCTACATCTGCCCTCGATCCCGAGCTCGTGGACGACGTGCTTGCCGTCATCAAGGAACTCGCGGACGAGGGCTGGACCATGGTCATCGTCACGCATGAGCTGGCCTTTGCCCGGCAAACAGCCGATGAGGTGGTCTTCATGGCCGACGGCCTCGTGGTGGAACGCGGCCCGGCCAGCCAGGTGCTGCGCCATCCCAAGGAAGAACGGACCCAGGCGTTCGTGCGCCGCCTCCTCCACGAAATTTAGGCACTAGCCGCTGACCGCATTCAACAACGTTCAAGGGAACATCATGACTGAAGCAACCACGGCACGCCCCATCATTTTGCGCCGTGTGCAGATGAGCACCACTGCCTGGACACTGCTGTGTGAATCAACCAGTGCCACGCTGGGACTTGCCGCAGAGCCGGTCACCGAGCCTCAGCCTGTGGACGACGACGCTACGGCCGCTGGCTGGTCAGAACTACAGACTTTGGGCATGTCACCGATGCCAGGTGAGATTACACGGCAGTGGATGGGCGCCATCGCACTTCTTCTCGCGGCACCCATCACGGTGACGGCGCGGGGCACATACAACGGTGTCAGCACCACCACTGCCGTGGGGCTGCAGGCTGGGCGCGGACTAGCCGTCCACCAGCGGCATCTCTCCGAGCAGGGCCTGGCCGGAACCACCATCACGGGCAGCGAGGACAGTATGGAGATCACACTGTTCAGCGAGGAAAACTTGTGGGATGCGGTGTCCCGCCTGCTGCCACCCCTCGATGTTGTCCGTGCTCGTGCTCAGAACGCGCCCGTGGACTCCGAGCCCGCCGTGGTCATCAGCACAGGAACCACGCCGGCCTCAATTCCTGCCGAGGACGCGAACATCACGCTCAGCGTCACCACGGTCTCCACCGGACTCCCGCCGCGCGTCTTCTCGGCCGTGTGGTCGGTACAGGGAGAAACACTGTTTTCGGTGACCACCAACAACGTGACATCTGCTTCAGGTGCCAACGACGCAGCGTCAGAAATTAAGCTGACGAAGGTCCCTGCGGGGCACATTGCCCACGAACTGATGTTCGCCGTGGCGGGTGCGCACGAGATTCTGCTCGCTGACGAAAAGGGATCTGCTGCTGGCACGGCTGAGGAGGCAGCCGCCCGGTAAACGCGGGGATGCGGTTCGCCGTTAACATAGTGCGTGCCACGTCGGCACTCGCGGGGTTGTCAGAGTACACGATAGAACTCGGCGACATCCTCTGAGATTGCTGACCAGGAAAAAGGCCCTGCCCTAGAATCCATTCACCGCCAACGTCCCGGCTAGGGCTAGTGTTGTGGATATCCCCAACGCACGCACCAGTTAAGGAACAGAGCTCTCGTGTTCAAGAAGACAAGGTTGTTGATCGCCAGGGGACTCTTGGCGGCGTGCGATGGCCGTGGCACGCCGGATGAGCCCGGTTCCGTGGCCGAGCGCATCGAGACAGCCTTCCCCGACATCACAGAATTGGTCACCAATGCGACGTAACCGTCCCCACGCATCACTGAGCTTTCTCGCCTTAGCCACACTGGTCGTGATGTTCCTGGCCGGATGCACCAGCACCGAAGCCAGACTCGTCAAGGATATGGACGCCGCCCTCGCCGACGTCCCCGGGGTAGTTCACGCAAGCACCACCTACAACACCAACAACGGCATGAGCACGCGCATCACAGTCCGTCTCACCGCGTCCGCAGATGCCTCCCTGGAAACGGTGCTCTCCGACTCTCTGCACACTTTTGCCAACACCTCGGGCTCCACCAGGGGCACCATTTCTGTGGCCTACTACGTCTTCTCAGAGGGTGATGTGGACAACGGTATCCGCCCCACTGAGCTCGGACTGCCCGTGACGCCCACAGTGGATGAAATTCGCGCATTCGCCAGCGGCGCACAATAGATAGCTCTTCTGAGCAAGCACCAAAAACGCCTCATGAACACCGGCGCTTCCCAGAGCACGGAGCGCCGCGTCAGCCGATGCGCCCCGGGTGCGTGTACACGTTTAAGGAGTTGCCGCGGCTAAATCCTACCAAGGTGATTCCCGCACTGTGAGCCAGTTCAACAGCTAGGGACGACGGCGCACTCACGGCTGAGAGAATCGGCACCCCTGCCATCGCGGCCTTTTGAACGAGCTCAAACGATGCTCTTCCCGATACCTGCAAAATAGTGTTGGAGAGGGGAAGCTGTTTCTCTCTGAAGGCGGCACCCAGTACCTTGTCCACAGCGTTGTGCCGTCCTACGTCCTCGCGCAGTGAGAGGAGCTCCCCGTCCGGAGCAAAGAGCCCCGCAGCGTGGACGCCGCCGGTCTTTTCAAACAACTTCTGCTGTTCGCGCAGCGTATCAGGCAGTCCTGCCAGCACAGACGCCGACAGGATCACCTCCTCCACGGGTGCGAGGACCCCAAAGTGGGAGGACTTGTGCACCGCGTCAATGGACGCTGTGCCACAGATCCCGCACGCGCTGGAGGTGGTCACGTGACGTTGGGCGGCTTGCAAGGGCATGGCGACATCCGGGCGGAGCTGTGCCTCCACCACGTTGAAGGTCTGCTGCCCGTTTTCGTCCTCTCCGGCGCAGAACCGCAGCGAAATCAGCTGTTCCGGTTCAAAGATGATCCCTTCCGAGAGTAGGAAACCTGCCACCAGATCAAAATCATCGCCCGGGGTGCGCATGGTGACGCTGAAGGACTCATGCCCTAGCCGAATTTCAAGGGGTTCCTCTACGGCAAGTGCTTCCTCGCGCACAACCCGGCGGTCATCGGTGATGTTGACCTTGGTGGCCTTGACCCTGCGGATGAGCCGTCCCATGTATTCCTCCAAAAAAAAGCTAAAGCGTCTAAGCTCAACAGTAGATGCTCTGCAGTGAAGGGAACCATCATGGCTGGCAAGGCGCCGCAGAAAAACATTGACGAACAGCAGCTCTCAGTGGGTAGCGTGCAGAAAAAGGCCGTGGGTATTCCCGGAATTCTGCATTCCATGGAAGTCTCGCTCAAGCAGATGGGGCCGGTTCGCACCGCCCAGACCCTGCTGAGAATCAATCAGAAGGACGGCTTCGACTGCCCCGGCTGTGCCTGGCCCGAGGCTGATAAGCGACACACCGCCGAATTTTGCGAAAACGGGGCCAAAGCTGTCGCTGAGGAAGCCACTAAGAGGCGCGTGCCGCCGTCGTTCTTTGCAGAGCACAGCGTCAGTGAGCTGCGCGAATGGGACGATTTTCGACTAGGCCAGCAGGGCCGCCTGACGGATCCAATGTTCCTGGCCGAGGGCAGCGATCACTATGTTCCGGTGTCGTGGGAGCGGGCACTGGGGATTCTAGCCGACGAGCTCAAGGCGCTCAAGGACCCCAATGAGGCCATTTTTTACACCTCGGGGCGCACCTCGAACGAGGCCGCGTTCCTGTACCAGCTACTGGTGCGCGGGCTCGGGACGAACAACTTGCCGGACTGCTCCAATATGTGCCATGAATCCAGTGGTTCGGCCCTGACGGAGACGATCGGCATTGGCAAGGGCTCGGTCTCCCTCGAGGACATTTACCAGTCCGAGCTGATCCTCATCGCCGGGCAAAATCCCGGCACCAACCACCCCCGCATGCTCACGGCGCTGGAAAAGGCCAAGAAAAACGGGGCCACGATCGTCGCGATCAACCCGCTTCCCGAGGCCGGGCTG
Source organism: Arthrobacter psychrolactophilus (assembly GCF_003219795.1). Taxonomy (GTDB): domain Bacteria; phylum Actinomycetota; class Actinomycetes; order Actinomycetales; family Micrococcaceae; genus Specibacter; species Specibacter psychrolactophilus. The sequence continues at coordinate 140,517 of NZ_QJVC01000003.1, forward strand.
ATGCGTTTTGACAACCCGCAGACCATGCGCGGTCTGGTGGGCGGCGGCACTCCCCTGGCCGACGATTTCCTGCAGATCAAACTTGGCGGCGACCAGGCGCTCTTCCAAGGCCTGGGTAAGTTCCTGTTGGAGGAGCACCGCCGTCCGGGATCGCGCTATGCCGGCCGCGTTTTCGACACCACCTTCATCGACGCTCACACCACGGGGCTCAGTGGCTACCTGGCGCAGCTCGAGGCCGTCACGTGGGAGGAGATTGTCCGCGCGTCGGGGCTCACGGAGGAGCAGATTCGCACCACCGGCGCGCGACTGCTGGCATCCAAGGCGACCGTGGTCTGCTGGGCCATGGGTCTGACGCAGCACAAACACTCCGTGTCCACGCTGCGCGATGTGGTCAACCTGCTGCTCCTGCAGGGCAACATCGGCAAACCGGGCGCCGGGGTGTGCCCCGTCCGTGGACATTCCAACGTCCAGGGTGACCGCACCATGGGCATCTTCGAGCGCATGTCGCCCGCGTTCCACGACGCGCTGGATGCCAAATTCGCCTTTACCTCCCCGCGCCCGCATGGTTACGACACCGTCGCCGCCATCAGAGCCATGCGCGATGGCAAGGCCGGGGTCTTCCTGGGCATGGGCGGCAACTTTGTCCGAGCCACACCGGATTCGGAGGTCACCGAGGCCGCGCTCAACAACCTCTCCCTCACGGCCCAGATCTCCACGAAGCTGAACAAATCGCACCTCGTGACCGGCCACCAGGCACTCATCCTGCCCACCTTGGGCCGCACCGAGCGCGACACCCAGGCCGGCGGCGATCAGCGCGTCACGGTCGAGGATTCCATGAGTGCTGTGCACGCCTCGCGCGGACGCTTGGCCCCGGCGTCGGATAATCTGCTCTCCGAGGTCGCGATTGTGTGTCAGCTCGCCAAGCTGCTTTTTGAAACGCCCGACGGCGGATCCCTCCCCGGTGCTCCCGTCGCCGATTGGGATGCTATGGCAGGTGACTACAGCCTGATTCGCGGCCATATCGCGGCGGTCATTCCCGGCTTTGAGGACTTTGAGTCAAAGATCGAACAGCCCGGCGGCTTCGTCCTGCCGCACGGTCCGCGTGATTCCCGCACCTTCACCACCGCGTCGGGGCTGGCCCACTTCACGGGCAACGAGCTGGAATACCCCGAGGTTCCGGAGGGCCGGCTGCTCCTCCAGACCCTGCGGTCTCATGATCAGTACAACACCACCATTTACGGCAAGGATGACCGCTACCGAGGCATCAAGAACGGCCGCCGCGTGGTCTTCGTCAACCAGAAGGATCTAGATTCCTTCGGCATTGCCGACGGCACCATGGTGGATCTGGTCTCGGAATGGAAGGACGGCCGCGACCGCCGTGCACCCAACTTCCGTGTCGTGGCCTACTCCACGCCCGTGGGTTGCGCGGCAGCCTACTATCCCGAGACGAATGTCCTGGTTCCCTTGGATTCCACGGCCGATTTCAGTGGAACGCCCACCTCGAAGTCCGTCGTGATCCGTCTGGAGCCTGTTTCCTAGCTTCCTCCCCTGTTGAGTCGCCACATCACGCCCCTATGGAGATTTATAACGGCCTGATGTGGCGACTCAACGTGCGGCGGGGAATCCTGAGGGGCTTCACGTCCACGGGCGCCCGGTTTTCCCGCCAAACACGCCACTTTCTCGCCGGATGCTCCGTGTTCCGGCTATGGACACCACTTTCCTGCCACGGAGCCGAGCTCTCCCCTGGTTCCCCTGTTGAGTCGCCACATCACGCCCTTCTGGAGATTCATAGCGGCGTGATGTGGCGACTCAACGTGGCTAGGCCCAAGGCAGGGGAATGGCGGTGAGACTTTCGCCCATCTTTGCCCCGTGGGGCGGGACCACCATGATGCCGTCGGCCGCGGCGAGGCCCCGCATCATCGCGGAGTCCGTGTGGGCGCAGGGCGAGGCCAGCCCGTAGACGAGGCGATAGGGCATGAGCCGAGTTGGCCCGTGGTAATCCTTAATGGGGCTGCCACAGGCCACCTCCGTGGTGACCGGGCACGGCAGGCTACCCAGCCGAGCCAGCAGCGGCGCGCCAAGCGTTATGAGACCCACCATGGCGGCGAGCGGATTGCCGGGGAGTCCCAGAATGAAGCGCCCATCGGGCAGTTCTGCCAGCAGTGTCGGATGGCCCGGGCGCATGGCCATGTGTGAAACGTGGAAAGTGCCGCCCATGGCCGTGATGGCCTCGCGTAGAAAATCCGCACTTGAACGGCCGGTTGCCCCGGTGGTAATGATGACGTCCGCGGGGTCATCTTCGTCATCGTCGAGGGCATCAAGCATCGAGGCCAGAGTGTCGGCGGCCCGTTGCAGCCCCACAACCGATCCTCCCAGCATGGCGACCACGGCCCCGAGCTGAGGAGAAAAAGCGTCACGGACAAACCCAGGCTCCGGGATGCCCGAGGCGACAACCTCATCCCCCGTCAAGACAATCTTCACGGCCGGCTTGCCGAGTACCGAGAGCTCATCCATGGCCCCGAGTGCGGCCAGGGCAATATGGGCCGGGTTCAAAACCACCCCGGCCTTGATCAGCAAGTCATCCGTGGCGGCTTCCTGGCCGGCAGGCCGAATGTGTTGTCCGTTCTTCGGTTCCCCCGGACGCGCGGTGCCGCCAAGGACCAAAACTGGGAGTCCGTCGTCGTCCGTGGAGAGGACGCCCGACTCGCTGCGCAGGACCGCCTTGGCCCCTTGGGGAATCAACCCACCCGTGAGGATGGGGACAGCCTGACCGGCGGACAGCTTCGTGCCGGGTTCTGCAAAGATCCACGGGGCGCTGCCGGCAATCGCCCAGCCGTCCATGGCCGAGGAGGCATAGTGGGGCATGGCGTGACGGGAGAAGACGTCGTCGGCCAGCATCCGCCCCACGGCCAACGACAGCGGGAGCGCATGGGCCGGAAGTGGCTGCGCCACATCCCAGGCACGCTCACGAGCCTCGGACCACGTGTGGGGAAGCGCAGACTCCTCGGGCGTGCTGGCCGCGGTCACCATGAAGCGTTAGTTTCCGGCGGGGTTGGGCGTATCCGTGGCGGCAGGTGCCGTGGGCGCCTCCGCAGCGGCCAACTTCTTGGCCATGCCCAGTGCAGCAGCCATGGCGTTGGCCTCGCTGGTCTGCCCCATGCCAGCTGCGAGCCCGGCCGCAAGACCCGCGACGAAGGTTGTCACGGGCGCTGCGGGGCGCACGATCGAGTGTGCGGCAACTCCGGCCAGGCTGAGGACGGCATTGACATCGACGTCAATATCGGCGATCTCAAAGGCTTCCAGCAGTTTCTTCGTCCAGGCCTGCAGAACCTCGTCGTGATTTTCCAATTACTGTCCTTCTGCGGTGGCCGGATCCGCGGCGATGCCTTGCGCGCGGGCATCCGCCCAGGTGTCGATGTCGGCCGCCAGCGCTGCTGGAACGACGCATTCCTTGGTGTTTACCTTAGCAATCAAGGAGAACACGGAGGCGTTTTCCAGCCGGTGAGCCGCACGCGCCGCCGCAACTGCCTCCTGCAGCGCCGATCGCGGATAAATGGCGGCCAACGGCTGCTTCCGCCCCTCAGCATTGGCCATAACACCCTCTCCGGGTTCGCTTGCATCCACGTGCTCATACAGGAGCCGCATCAGATCGCCCGCATGAGGCATATCGCACGCCAGTACGAGCACGAAGTCAGCCGGCGCCGTCAAGGCCCCCAGACCGGCAGCTAGCCCCGCAGCGGGTCCGGCAAACGGCGGATCCTCCTGGACGGCGACGACCTCTGCCCCACGTCTGGCCGTGGTCAGCCATTCGGCAATCTTCTCTACGGGACCCACGACGGCGATACGCGCCTCCCGGCCCAGCTCGCCTTGGGCGGTGGCTGGCAGGGCGGAGCGCCCGGCAGTCTCCAGCCCGGTGGCTTCGAGGAAGTCCGCCGCGGCGTCCACGGTGCGCGCCAGAAGCGTTTGGCCCTCGAGTATGAGGCCAGCCTTCGGCACTCCCCCGAGTCGGCGCGACAGGCCTCCGGCCACAATGATGATCTGCATGCTGCCCCCGAAGATAGTGTCAGGACCGCCAAAGAGCACCTCAACACCATTGTTGGGCGTGCTCGAATGTGGCTTAAATAAATGAACCCCGTCCGAAGACGAGGTTCATTAGGCAATATCGGTCTTAGTGACCCATTGCAATGTAAACGGGACCCGAACCGACGTTGACGGAGAAGATAGCGGTTGTGCCGCCACCCCATCCACCATGTACGGCCTGGCCGTTACCAATGTAAACAGCGATGTGAGCCAGGCCCATGCCGCCATCTGCGTAGTAAATCAAGTCACCGGGCTGTGCTTCGCCCTGAGAGACCGTACGGCCCAAGCTCAGGTAACCAGCCGGCCAGTCGTGGAAGTTAATTCCAGCGGCAGCCAAGGAGTTGCTGGCGAGTGCGGTGCAATCCTGAGCAACACCAATCTGTGACAAGGCAGCGCTGGCGATTGTGGCGCCAATTCCGCTTGCAACAGCAGGCTTGGTCTCAGCAACAGGGGTGCTGGTGGTGACGGTCGGAGCTGCGGCCTTGGCTGCGACAGGAGCGGAAGCTACTGCAACATCAGCTGCGGCTGCAACGTTTTCAACGTTTGCAACGTTGTCGGACTGTGCCTCTACAACTACCGGCGCCACAACGGGAGCAGGGGTGGAGGTGATGGCGGGTACGGCGAAAGCGATCTTCACCGTGGATGCTGCCGTGATGTTGGAAGCAAGTCCAGCATTCAAGTTCAGCGTGGTAGCACCGTCAGAAGCGCGCTCCACAGTGGGAGTAGCCGCGTTTGCTGCGATACCAGATGTCAAAACCAGACCAGAAGCGGCTGCAATAACAGCTGCCTGACGACCAACCCCGCCGACGTTGGAGCTGACGGCTTTCGTGAGGGTGGAGATCGGACTGGTCTTAGCAGCTTCGGCGCGGTGGCGCCCAAGAGCAATATTTGAAGCCAAGAAGGTTTCCTCTCCCAATGCCTGCGAGGTAAGCTGTCGGATTCGGATGGGAGTCACCCGGCCGCTCCACATTTGATCAGCGAAGGAATTGGCTTCCTCTGCATGAACTAACGCTTCGCGGCTTCACCCCAAGGTCTTCGCGCGTAGCGCTCAAACCGATAATTGTGGTTCCCCCGCCCCTGCCAGACGATTGATACGAACGGACCACGTGCGGTGGCAGAGCTAGGCAATCTGCACATGGGCGACGACTTGATTCGAAGTTGACGCGATATCGACGGTACAACAGATTTTTCCCAATGTCACGTTCAGGTCACGGTCTTGTGACTAATCCGTAACTAAAAGTGGGTTGTGGAGGAATTAAAGCCAGCCCATAGGGTCAACGGTCTCATCGTCGACAATGACTTCGAAGTGCAGGTGGGGGCCCGTTGAGGCTCCGGTTGAGCCGCTGAAGCCAACAACTTCGCCACGTTCAACCTTTTGGCCAACCTTGACCGCATTGCTGCTCATGTGGTTGTAGGACGTGGAGAGGCCGTTACCGTGGTCAACAACCACGCGGTTGCCTCCACCGTAGGTGTGCCAGCCGGAGAAGGTAACGGTTCCACTAGCTGCGGAAAGCACCTCGGTGCCGCTGGCAATGGCGTAATCCTGGCCAGTGTGGTGTTCATCAACCTGGCCGGTGATGGGGCTGATCCGGTCGCCGAACGGCGAGCTCGGGACCAGGGTCTTCAGCGGAGCCGAGAGCGTTCCCTTGGCGGCCTGAGGAGCAACATTGGAGGCTTCAACCTTCAGCGTTTCCTTGAGCTGTCCGTCCGGGCTCATGGAGCTTGCCAGCTGGGGTGAAGCAAAAGTAATGGGGATATCAGCGGCTGCGGTGACTACGGTCTCAACCGAGGAAACCGAGGAAGCCTGAACGCTGGGGACTTCTGCGGCCTGAGTTGACGGCAAGGTGACGGCCAAGACGAGGCCGGTGGCGGCCATGGCAACGCCAACTTTTTGTCCGGCTCCGCTGGCGGCACCGGAACGCAGCAACTGGGCTACGGAAATATTGGGGGTGGCGTTGGCGCGTTCTGCTGCAAGAGCTTCGCGACGACTACCAAGGTGAGCAGACAGCTCATGAGTTACCGGCGATGACGCCTTGCGACGTCCCCGCTGTTTGACCTCTGACACTAATTACCTCTCTATAGTTCACCTGCGAAGTTAGCTGTCGGATTCGGATCAGAGAGTGTAACTTTTGATCCGGCCCAGCTCTCACGGCACACGTCAAGCTATGGCGCTTCCCCACGGAAAGCGTCACGGCAATGTGATGCGATGAGATTGGGCTTCACCCCAAGGTTGACCAAATGGCCAACCGATAAGTGGTTCCCCCGTCCTTGCCTGAATGTTTTAGTCCTGCGTGCGAAGGCAAGGCTCGGTGTCGCACACAGGTAACGCTTTGGTTACGGCGTTAGATATTACTATACGGTACAAGCGGTAAACGTAATAACTCCGTTACCTGGAATATCAATAGCGGCTTGTCAGAACGCTTCAGGCGTTCTTAGCTCATGGAAACGAAAACATGCGAGGCCACTTCCGGAGGCAGCTCAAGGGCGCCTTCGATGCCCGGCACACGCACGGAGATGTATTCTCCGACTTGTTCTAGGGAAATTCGGGCACCTGGGCGCAAGCCACCCTCATCAAGTTGCAGGAGCAATTCCGGCTCAACCTGGATGCGTTCGGACAGGCGGTGAATCACAACTTCCTGGCCCGGTGCGTAGCTGCTCATGGCATCAACGAGTGTGACCAATCCCGCAGCGAAAAGCGGGGAAATCTCTCCGCCAAGCTCTTCAAGTCCCGGAATCGGGTTGCCGTAGGGAGATTCTTCGGGTTTGCCGAGAAGGTCAAAGAGGCGCTGTTCCACGCGCTCGCTCATGACGTGTTCCCAACGGCACGCTTCCTCGTGAACATAGGCCCAGTCCAGACCGATGACATCGGAGAGCAGGCGTTCGGCCAAGCGGTGCTTGCGCATGACTCGGGTTGCCTTGTCGCGACCTGCCGGCGTCAGCTCTAGGTGGCGATCGCCGGAAACAATGACCAAACCGTCGCGTTCCATGCGGCCGATGGTTTGAGAAACAGTCGGCCCAGAATGGTGCAGGCGCTCGGCGATGCGTGCGCGCAGGGCAACGATGTTCTCTTCTTCCAACTCCAGGATGGTCCGCAAATACATCTCGGTCGTGTCGATCAAGTCAGCCACGTGAGCATCCTCCTGTTTTTGGGCAAGTTTTTGGTGCAAAGAGCATCACCCTCTACGTTAGCCTGATTGCCGCGATCCCGGGAAACCCTGCTACCTGCTCCAACCCAGTAGCTGTGCAGTTTATTTCTTAGCTGGACACGGCTTTTCCGCTATCGGCGTGAAGTACGGCAGAATTGGCAACAGCCCTTGGCAACTAATGAAACTTCCATCGCTTAAATTTTGGAGTAACCCGTGAGCGAATCCACGCCCCTCACCATTCCCGCCAGCCTGCGACCCGCCGACGGCCGCTTCGGTGCCGGCCCGTCCAAGGTCCGCCCCGAGCAGGTTACTGCTCTTTCCGAGGCCGGAGCCATGCTCTTGGGCACCTCTCACCGCCAGGCACCCGTGAAGAACCTCGTGGGCGATGTTCGCAGCGGCCTGAAGCAGTTCTTTGGCGCCCCGGACGACTACGAAGTGATCTTGGGTGTTGGTGGTTCCACCGCATTCTGGGACGTTGCAACGTTCGGCCTGGTTGAGAACAAGGCCCAGCACCTTTCCTTTGGTGAATTTGGCTCGAAGTTTGCCGCCGCCACGAACAACGCGCCGTTCTTGGATGCCTCCTCCATCATCACCTCCGCTCCCGGCACCCGCCCGGTGGCCGTGGCCGAGGCCGGCGTGGATGCCTACGCCTGGCCGCAGAACGAGACCTCCACGGGTGTTGCCGCTCCGGTGAAGCGCGTTGCCGGCGCCGATGAGGGCGCACTGGTCCTCATCGATGCCACCTCCGCTGCTGGCGGCCTGGCCGTTGATGTCAGCGAGAGCGATGTGTACTACTTCGCCCCTCAGAAGAACTTTGCCTCCGACGGCGGACTTTGGCTTGGGCTGTTCTCTCCCGCTGCGCTGGAGCGCGCCAAGCGCATTGGTGCCTCCAACCGCTGGGTGCCGGACTTCCTGAACCTGAACACCGCCATTGACAACTCGCTGCTCAACCAGACGTACAACACGCCTGCGCTGTCCACGCTGGTGACCCTGAATAACCAGGTTCAGTGGCTCAATGACAACGGCGGCATCGACTTCGCCTCCGCACGCACCGCCGATTCCGCAGGCCGCCTGTACACCTGGGCCGAGGAATCCGCCGTCGCTACCCCCTACGTGGTCAATGCCGAAGACCGCTCCAACGTCATCTGCACCATCGATTTCGACGAGTCCGTCGATGCCGCTGCTGTGGCCAAGGTGCTCCGTGCCAATGGCATCGTCGACACCGAGCCTTACCGCAAGCTGGGCCGCAATCAGCTGCGCATCGCCACCTTCGTAGCAATCGATCCCGAAGACATCACCGCACTGACCAAGTGCATCGACTACGTGATCGAAAATATCTAAGTAAGTCCGACGGCGTGCCCCTCACCAATCACTTCCCTAACGTTGACCCGTCACATCACGCCGTTATCGCTGCGGTTTAAGGGCGCGATCTGGCGACTCAACGCGGAATCAGGTAGGGAGGAATCAGGCAGGGAAGAATCAGGCAGGCCCGACGCCGGGAACCCGCCTTGGCACCCAGCCAGGGGACTTCCGGAGGGTTCCCACCTGTGCCCCTCGGCGCATCTTGCAAGTTCTGAACCGGACGGAACAAAAGATAAGGGCCGATTCCTCGAGGGGAATCGGCCCTTATTTAGCGACTAAGAGTCAGCAGCAAAACACTGTGAAGCGGCAGAATTACTCCGCGGTGTCTTCTTCCGGAGCAGCAACCGCGGCGTCCTCGGACGCTGCTTCGTCGGTCGCAAGCTCAGTCGCGGCAGCTCCGCCGTCGGACTCTTCTTCAGAGTGCTCCGCCTCATGCGCGGCGGTGTGCTGAGCATGGAGGTTCATGGCAGCATCAGCGGCGGCCTGATCCTCGGGTCGGACACGCTCGGACCACGGCACCCAGGCCGGAGCCAGCACGGAGTCCTCGGTCGGCAACAAGCCCACCTCGTTGACCGTTGCCTCTTTGCCGCGCGACACCCGGGACAGCGTGGCAAACCACGTCCAGCCGCGGTACCCGGGCTTGTTGCATTCGAAGAGGTGCGTCACACAGCGGACACCCTCGCTGCGGGCGCCGACGTGCTTGCCGATCTCGTCAACCGTGGCGATACTCAGCACGGCGCTGCGGGCAGGATCCACCTCAGCAGCAAGGAACGAATCGGGCTTACCCACGCGCCACAGCGGAATGCCCGGGCGCTGGGTCTCAGCCGCTTCTGTTTCGGCTGCACCAGCTACGGGGTTCTCCTGCTCCGGCGTTGCATCGGATGAAACAGGGGTGGCGGTTGATTCGCCGAGAAGTTCGGTCATGTTGGGCACCGTTATGCGTCGAAGTTGTCGGCGACCTTGCGCAACGCCGCGGCAATCTTGCTCGCGTCACCGTCAGGGTACTTGCCGTTGGTCAGGGATCCGATGGAGTGCTCCAACAGGGAAACGAGGTCCTGCACGATGGGAGCAAGATCGCGGGCAGGCATACGCTTGGCCTTGGCGACCGAACCGCTGCGCTCGAGAATCTTCGCCGCCATGGCCTGGGCGCCCTTGCGACCGTCGGCCACACCGAATTCCATGCGCATGCCGGGCTTGATGTCGCCAGCGTCGGCGGGCAGGGCGTTGGCGCGCAGGAATACTTCGCGTCCGTCATCCGCTGCGATGATGCCGAAGCCTTTTTCGTTGTCGTACCACTTCACTTTGCCGATAGGCACTTGCTTTACCCCTTAAAAAGTCATTGGCGTGATTGACGAATCTGCCTTGTCTGGCTGCTCTTCGCTGTACTCACGGCCGGGAATCTTGCGGCCGGTACCTGCAATGGCAGATCGTATCGCTCTACTAGGTTCTAGGTTACCGTGTTCGCCACAGTACCGCGGCTTTGTGCTGAAACTGTCCGCTGTTAGCGTTATGAGCATGAGTCCCCTTTATTCGGCCCCGCAAACCGTTGGCCGCGGCTGGCAGATTTTCAATTACACGGCCATGGCCATGGCCCTGATTGCCCTCGTGGCCCTCATCGTGGTCCTCATCAGCAAGTGGGCCGGTGGCACCCCGTGGCCCGGCTTCAACTGGATCTCCATGATCGCCCTGCCGCTCGCCTTCCTCATGATGGGCGCCAGCGTGATGCATTCGGTGACCGTCCGACGCCGGCTCTAACCTCCCAGCCTTCCCCACCTCGGCTTCGTCCCCGGCCACGCTCTGGCGCGATATTTCCCAGTGCCATGGCAGAGGCTCCGGAGTAGGATCAGAAGCAGGCGGAGTCCGCTCAGCCGCCCGTACTTCGTGGAGGCGTTATGAACACCGAAGAGTCAGTAGCCGCGCACTACAGCCGAGGCAATGTCGAAGATGTGTTGCTAGGCATCATCAAGGCTGCCGGCGGAAATCCCCAGCATTTTGTGCCCGCCGATCTCCACGGAGCAGATCAGCTGCACATTGGCGGAGCCCAGGCCACAACACGCGTCGCTACCCGGGCAGGCGTCAACGCCGGAAGCCACGTGGTCGATCTCGGATCCGGAACGGGCGGGGTGGCACGTCATCTGGCCCACGACTTTGGTGCCACGGTTCATGGCGTCGACCTCACACCACAGTTCGTCGCCGCCGCCAGATCCCTGACGGAGCGCACCGGGCTCTCGAGTCTGGCCACCTTTAGCCAGGGCAGCATCTTGGCCTTACCGTTCGACGAATCTGTCTTCGATGTGGCCTTGTTGGTGCATGTGGGCATGAATATCCAAAACAAGGACCAGGTGTTTGCCGAGGCAGCCAGAGTGCTGCGCCCCGGCGGCATCATGGCCGTGTACGACATCATGCTCATGGGCGGCGACATCGAGCAATACCCACTCCCCTGGGCACAGACGCCCGACACCTCATTCGTGCAGCCGCCGCTGGCCTACAGCGACGCGCTCGAACAGGCCGGATTCGAGGTTGATCAGGAAGTTAAGCCCCTCGCAGAAGGCATCGAATTCCTCGAGAAGTCCACGGCGTCCAGCGGTCCCGTGGGCGTCGATGCTGGCGCCCTCAGCAATCTCATGACCGCCTTCCGTTCCGGTGTCTTGTCCCCCGTGGAGATTTACGCCCACCTCCCCTGACCCGTCCCCATCGAGGACGCGGTTGTCGCCTCCTACAGCGCCAAGCTTGCCTTGAGCGCTCCCAGCGCATCGGCCACGGGAGGCAGCTCCGGATGCCAGGCCCGCTCCCACTCCAGTGAAATCCACGGATCGGCAACTCCGTGCGCCGCCGAAATCCCCGCCGCCAGCGCGCGCATCTGCGGCAGCGGCAACTCACCCTCGCCCGGCAGCGTGAGCGTCACGGAGTTGCTTCCCGGATTCCGCATGCCGTCCTTATATTGGGCGTACGCCAGCGACTCCGCCAACAGCTCAGCCGTGCGTTCGGGCGCCTCGTCGTAACGCCACGGATGCATCAAATCCCAAATGACCTTGACCGGGGCAGCCGCGTCTACCTGCGACAGAATCCGCGAAATGTCGGTAGCCCGCGGGTGCGAGTCATGGGTTTCCAGCAACATCGTCACGCCGAGCTCCCGCGCGCGTTCGGCCGCCGCATTGAGCCGACGCGCCCCTAACGCATCCGCGGCCCGCAACTCCGAAGAGGGTTCCTCCCCCGGCGCAACCGGATCCAATCCGGCCCCCGGAAAGACGCGTACCTGAGCACCGTCGAGGCCCAGAGTCTTATTTCCCACCGACAGAGCCGCGGCAAGTTCGACGGCGGCCAGCAGCTCCGCGAGCACCGGATCGTGCGCGCTTGACTCACGTGAGGCGACGGTGACGGGCGCTGCGGAGGTGGCGGCAGCTTCGGCGTCGTCCGCGTCAAGAGCGCACACCTTGACGTAGCTGGCGAGGGCAAGAACGCCGATCCCGGCGTCGCTCAGCTGCCGGGACACCTCGGCGCACTGGGCCGGGCTCATGCCGGGGAAAATGAATTCCCCGGGGGCCGCTCGTAGCTCCAGCGCCGTGGCTCCGGAAGCGTGGGCGGTGGCGATGACCTGGGCAAGTGAGTCCCCGGGGCAACCCAGCGTGGAGAAGGCCAACGGCATGAAAAAACCTTTCAGCGGTGAACGGTGATGGCTCCAGACTATCCGGGCAACCGCTTTCCAGCAATGCTTCCGCGGCCCGGCGTAACCGTACTAGTCGCTGGGAACTCTCTGGGCGTATGCTGACAGTACTTACCCACGGAATATCCAGCATATTCCCAGCCAATGGTCGGAGACTGAAATGGTGAAGAAGACCGGACCTGAAGCCAAGTTGCTTGTTGTAGACGACGAGCCCAATATTCGTGAGCTGCTCTCCACCTCCCTGCGCTTTGCAGGCTTTGAGGTCATCGCGGCGGCTAATGGGCGCGAAGCCCTCGCCGCTGCCGAAGAGCACAACCCTGACCTTGCCGTCCTCGACGTCATGCTTCCGGACATGGACGGTTTTACCGTCACACGCCGGCTGCGCGCCGCGGGCAGGCACTTCCCGGTGCTCTTCTTGACCGCCCGGGACGACACCGAGGACAAGGTCACCGGCCTGACGGTCGGCGGCGATGACTATGTCACCAAGCCGTTCAGCCTCGACGAGGTCGTGGCCCGTATCCGTGCCGTGTTGCGCCGCACCCAGCCCATGGAAGACGACGACGCGGTCCTGCGCGTTGCCGATCTCGAGCTCGACGACGACGCCCACGAGGTGCGCCGCGCCGGCAAGACCGTGGAACTGTCCCCCACCGAGTTCAAACTCCTGCGTTACCTCATGCTGAACCCCAACCGGGTACTGTCCAAGGCCCAGATTCTGGATCACGTGTGGGAATACGACTTCAATGGCGACGCCTCGATCGTTGAATCGTACATTTCCTACCTGCGCCGCAAGGTAGACATCGACGCCTCGCTTCCTGCCTTGATTCAGACCAAGCGCGGCGTGGGTTACGTGCTGCGAACGGCCGACAAGCGCTAACGCTCGGGACTGACTTTGATTACGTTGTGGAAGAACGCCTCCCTGCGTTCCCAGCTGGTGGCCATCATCAGCGCCCTGCTGAGCGTTTCTTTGTTGGCGCTCGGCGCCACAACGTTTCTTTTGCTGCACTCCGTCCTGGAAGATCAGATGGATACCCAGCTCAAGACCTTCCAAAACTCCATCATCAGCCACGGCACGGTGGACTCAAAAAGCACCGGTCAGACACCGTTCACTTTTGATTACTACGTGGGTTTTCACTTCGCCGAGGGCTCGCTCGCGGATCAAAACCGGTCCGGTCAAGATAAGCCCGTCTATTCGATGTACTCCTTGGCTCAGGCCAAAGACCTCAACGGCACCACCTTCACGGTTCCTAGCAGCGACGGTGGCGCCCCCTGGCGCATCACGGTTCTGGCACCCCAGGGCTTCGACTACAAACCCGCCCTCGGCTCCCTTACTCCGGAGACCTATACGGGCTATGTGGTGGTGGGCATTCCCTATGAGAGCCTGAATCTGACCATGGAACGGCTCGCGGTCGTCATTGCGGGCGTGGCGATCCTGACCATCACCTTGGGCACCATGATTGCTTACTGGACCGTTACCAGGTCCTTTAGGCCGCTGCGACGTGTCGAGAAGACGGCCGCCGCTATTGCCGACGGCGACCTCTCGCGCCGCGTGGACGTGGAGAACCCTGCCACGGAGGTGGGGCGACTTTCCGTCTCGCTCAACTCCATGCTGGCCCACATTGAGCATGCTTTTGCTGCCCGCACGGCGTCCGAACGGAAGATGCGCCGCTTCGTGGCCGATGCCTCGCATGAACTCCGCACCCCGCTCGTGACGATTCGTGGTTTCTCCGAGCTCTACCGCCACGGCGCCCTGCAGACTCCCGAGGATGTCGGCACGGCCATGGGTCGTATCGAGAGCGAGGCCAAGCGCATGGGCGAACTCGTCGAGGACCTGCTCATGCTGGCCCGCATCGACGAACAGCGCCCCCTGCAACTCAAGCCCGTGGATCTCTTGATCATTGGGCACGACGCGGTCTTGGACGCCACGGCCTCCGCGCGCGATCGCAGTTTTGCGGTGGTGGGGCTCGACGGCGGACCTGGCACCTCCGCGCCTAGTGTCGGAGACGATGCGAAATTGCGTCAGGTCGTCACTAATCTGATGGGCAACGCGCTGCGTTACACCCCTGAGGGCTCCCCCATCGAGATCATGGTCGGCACCCGATCCGAGGGAACCACTAAGTACTCCGTGATCAAGATTCGCGATCACGGTCCGGGTATCTCCGAGGAAGAGGCACCCCGCGTCTTCGAGCGTTTCTACCGTGCAGACTCATCCCGGGATCGCAACACGGGAGGAAGCGGTCTGGGTCTGGCCATCGTCTCGGCCATCGTGGCCTCCCACGAGGGCACGGTCCGCCTCGAAAACACACCAGGCGGCGGTGCCACCATGGCCATTGAGCTGCCCTACCATGCGTTGTCAGGAGATGAGCGGGACGATGTCGATTCCGAGATCTTCGACGATTCCGACGTGGACTGACTCCTCCACAAGCGCCACTGCGAGCTGTCCTGTCCCCATTTTCGGGTTGCTATCTTTCACTGCCTCACCGCGAATTCTAGGCTGATCCTTGTCCCTGAAATTCTTGAAGTTTCACTTCACAGACAAGGTTCTTCTCATGGCACAGTTCAACGTCAACAGCGACGATCTGGCACTCAAAAGCAGCGCGGTCAAGGGTTCCGTGGAGCGGATCAGGATGGAGGTTGACGCTATGAAGCGCAATCTGCTGGATCTGCAGTCCACATGGACCGGATCGGCCGCCACCAACTTCCAGGCGCTCCTGCAGGAATGGCATGCCACGGAGCTCAAGGTTGAGGCTTCTCTAGAAAGCATCAACGCAGCGCTCTCCATGGCTGCCACGCAATACGCACAGGCCGAAGATGCCAACACCCGGATGTTCACGATGCGGTGACATCCGGGTCTTGGGCCGCGAACGTCCTCCCGCTTAGACCTCTGTGGTTCCCTGATGATGCCTCAGGCGCCACTGGCCGTCCTGACGCTGCCAGATCGAGCTGCGCAGCGCGCTTCCCTTCGGTGAGACGCTACGGTAGCTCAGGAGCGCCGTCTCGGCGTCCAGCTGAGCCAGGGACAGGACCTGCAGCTCCCGAGCAACGGCTTCCTCGTCGCTGAACATCTCCAGGATCTCCGCACGAGACCAGCGGCGTCCCGAGACGCCGATCTCTTCAAATTGCGGGTGGAGCAGCTCTCCGACACGCAAGGGGTCGGCGCGGACGGCAGGGTCGAGAAGTTCCCGTTCCAACTCCACGACGGTTTCCAGGGCCGCATCGCGGTGGTTGTCGAACGCCGGATCGGCGTCGTCATCCAGCAAGGAAAACAAGTCAGGTTGCTCCAGCTCGTCCAAGAGGAGCACGGTTTTCACGGGAGCCGTGGCAGCCGGCGACACCGCTGCGCTGGAATTCTGGGTCGCTGAGCCCACGGCTGTTGCCGGCTTGGCTGCTGCGGGCTTGGCAGCAGGCTCGGCCACCTCGGTGTCGAGCACGGCTCCGGGGAAGCCAGGACCGGCGTGGGGGGCGCGCTTGGCTTGGTAGGCGGTGGCGGCGTCTCGGGCGCGGTCATCGGCGGCCTCGTTCAGCTCATGACCGGCATGCCCCTTGACCCATTCAAACTCGTAGTTTCGGCCAGCGATGGCGGCGTCGATTTCCTTGAGCAAATCAAGGTTGAGGACGGGCTTGCCGTCAGACTTCTTCCAACCCTTGCGCTTCCAGCCCGGCATCCACTTGGTGACCGAGTTGATGACGTACTGGCTATCGCACAGAATGTGCAGCCGTTCTTCGGGCCTATGCGCCGTGGACTTGAACAGGTCCAGGACGGCCATGAGCTCGCCCATGTTGTTTGTGCCGTGAGGCCACCCGCCGGCACGCCAGCAGTTCTCGTCCACGTACCAGGCCCAACCAGCCGGGCCGGGATTTCCTAAAGCCGAACCATCGGCAGCAGCAACAATTGTCATACCTTATATACTTTCAGACTCCGCCGACATTTAAACGCCACAGGCGCCCTTCCCGGAGGAAGAGCGCCCGTGACCAGAGAAAACAGTGGGGGTTAGAAACCGCCCATGCCACCCATGTCTTCGCCGCCGCCAGCCGGAGCAGCCTTTTCGGGCTTATCCGCGACAACAGCTTCGGTCGTGAGGAACAGACCAGCAATGGAAGCTGCGTTCTGCAGAGCAGAGCGCGTTACCTTTACCGGGTCGTTGACGCCGGCAGCCAGCAGGTCTTCGTAAACGCCGGTTGCAGCGTTCAGGCCGTGGCCAGTCGGCAAGGAACGAACCTTGTCAACCACAACGCCGGGCTCCATGCCTGCGTTGAAAGCAATCTGCTTCAAGGGAGCGTCGATAGCTACCTTGACGATGTTGGCGCCGGTTGCTTCGTCGCCGGTCAGCTTCAAGCCTTCGAAAGCCTTGACGCCAGCCTGGATGAGGGCAACGCCACCACCGGGGACGATACCTTCTTCAACAGCAGCCTTGGCGTTACGCACGGCATCTTCGATGCGGTGCTTGCGTTCCTTGAGCTCAACTTCGGTAGCGGCACCGGCCTTGATGACTGCAACGCCGCCGGCCAGCTTGGCCAGACGTTCCTGCAGCTTCTCGCGGTCGTAGTCGGAATCGGAGTTTTCGATTTCGGCGCGGATCTGAGCAACGCGACCTGCGATGGCTTCGGCGTCGCCGGCTCCATCAACAATGGTGGTCTCGTCCTTGGTGACAACAACCTTGCGGGCCTTGCCCAGCAGTTCAAGGGTGGTGTTTTCCAGCTTCAGGCCGATTTCTTCGGCGATGACCTGGCCACCGGTGAGGATGGCGATGTCGGCCATCTGAGCCTTGCGGCGGTCACCGAAGCCCGGAGCCTTGACGGCGACGGACTTGAACAGGCCACGGATCTTGTTCACGATCAGCGTTGCAAGGGCTTCGCCTTCAACGTCTTCGGCGATGATCAGCAGCGGCTTGTTCGAAGCCATGACCTTCTCCAGAACAGCAACCAAGTCCTTGACGTTGGAGATCTTGGAGTTCACGAGCAGGATGTACGGGTCTTCGAGGACCGTTTCCTGGCGTTCGGTGTCGGTCACGAAGTAAGCGGAGATGTAACCCTTGTCGAAGCGCATGCCTTCGGTGAGTTCAAGTTCCAGGCCGAAGGTGTTGGACTCCTCGACGGTGATAACACCTTCCTTGCCAACCTTGTCCAGTGCTTCAGCAATGAGAGCACCGATTTCGGGATCGCCGGCGGAGATGGACGCGGTGGCGGCGATCTCTTCCTTGGTCTCGATTTCCTTGGCGTCTTCAAGCAGCTGAGCGATGACGGCTGCAACAGCCTTCTCGATGCCGCGCTTGAGGGACAGCGGGTCGGCGCCGGCAGCTACGTTGCGCAGGCCTTCCTTGACGAGGGCCTGAGCCAGCACGGTAGCCGTGGTGGTACCGTCGCCGGCGACGTCGTCAGTCTTCTTGGCGACTTCCTTAACCAGCTCGGCGCCGATCTTCTCGTAAGGATCGTCAAGTTCGATTTCCTTGGCGATGGAAACACCATCGTTGGTGATCGTGGGGGCGCCCCACTTCTTTTCGAGAACAACGTTGCGACCGCGCGGGCCCAAGGTAACCTTGACGGCGTCGGCGAGGATGTTCAACCCACGCTCAAGGCCGCGGCGTGCCTCTTCATCAAATGCAATGAGCTTGGCCATGGAGGCTTCAGTCCTTTCGGGACAGTCATTAACGGATACAAGATCCTCATTACGGTGCCCGCGACGGACGAATCCCCGGCTGTTGATCTATATACAACAGCCGTGAACCCTCACCCAATGAGGAAATTCAATACCCCGACGGTGGCTGCCTGACTAGAAATTAGCAGTCGCCACCTCAGAGTGCTAAGTCAATAATTAGCACTCGCCACACCAGAGTGCAAGCGGAGAACGTGGTATGAGCTTCAGGCGAACGGAGTTAATCCCCGCGATAATTGCCAGAATTCATGTCTCAACGCAACTATTCCGACTTATTGGCCTGACTTGACGTGGCTCCCTTTCGGCACGGCCCGCAAGAGACTAGCGTTGTGGATAAGCACCATTCACAGAAAACCTTGAGGAACCGCCACTCAACCGGCGGCGCTGCGAGGCGCACGTACTAGGACCAGGAGAGACCATGACAGAAAACAACAATCCCGAGAAAAGCTCCGACGTTCCCGCTGGCTACGATCAGCCCGCCCCGGGATATCAGGCACCGCCGAGCTACTCGGCGCCGGTAGCCCCCGAAGCCCCGGCAACTTTCGCACCACCGGCAGCTCCCAGCTATCCGCAGCCTCCAGTGGCACCGGCACCCGTGGCACCGCAGGCTACTTACTCCCAGCCCAACTACAGTCAGCCGGGCGGCTACCAGCAGCCGGCTTATGCAGCTGGCTATGGCGCCGAACAAAAGTCCAAGGTTGTTGCCGGTATCTTGGGCATCCTGCTCGGCACCTTGGGCATCCACAACTTCTACTTGGGTAAGACCAAGATCGCCCTGATCCAGCTCCTCGTCTCGGTCCTGAGCTTCGGCATCTTGGCCTGGGCCATCGGAATCTGGGGCTTGGTCGAGGGCATCTTGATTCTGATCGGCAGCGAAAACTACCGCAATGACGGCAAGGGCATCCCCCTGAAGGACTAGCTCTCACAAAAAGTACGACGGCGGCGACTCAAGCCTTTGAATCAAAAGGTGAGTCGCCGCCGTCGCGCTTTGGAGAAAATTCGTTACGTGAGCTTACGCGCCCGGGCCAAGAACCACGGCGAGCGGAATGCCCAGATCTGCGGTGTCGAGGAGGGTCGGAATGTTCAGCAGCACACTGAGGGCCTCGGCGTTAGCCTTCTGCTCGATGCCGTTGTAGTAAATGACCGAGGTGCCCTGCGGCTGACCGGCCCAGTTGGCCGACTGCGACACGCTCCAGCCATCGCCCATGACGAGTGCCGAGTAACGACCGGCCAGGCCCGAGGTACCCACGGCGTTGAAAATGGCCACCGGAATGGACTTATCAACCACGGACTCGGGGGTGGGCTCCGGGGTCGGCGTCTCGACGGGAGCAATCGTGGGCTCTTCCGTCGGAGTCGCAGACGGCGTGGCGCTGACCGAAGGCTCGGCAGGTGCCGTAGCAGTGGTTTCACTGGCCGTCGGAGTGCCATTGTCGAGCACCTTGGGCATGATGAAGAAGGCCAGCAGACCGACGAGCAGAGCCGCCACACCAAAGAACATCAGCGGAGCTAGGGAGCTCTTTCGAGTTTCAAGCGACGATCGGTGGACGCCGTGGCGTGCCGAATTTTCCTCGACGTCGTCGAATTCATCCCGCGGGTATTTACTCATTATGCAGTGCTGTCCTTGTGGGTACGTTAGGTGTTGGGCGCGTCAATTGCCCAGTCGGCGAGCCGAACGGGCTTGTTGGCGTGACGTACGTAGTCTACGCAACCGTTTGACCAGCATCGGATCATGGGCCATTGCCGCATCCGTGTCGATCAAGGCGTTGAGCACCTGATAGTAGTGGGTTGCGGAGAGATTAAACGTGTCGCGGATGGCTTGTTCCTTGGCGCCAGCGTACTTCCACCACTGCCGTTCCAGCTCAAGCATCTGCGCAGCGCGGGGGTCAAGCCCATCCGCGGGTGCCGTGGCGTCATCCGCAGGGACGTGTCCATGCTGGACTACTTCAACCACAACGCACCCTTTCCGTATAACCTTTTGCCCAGCCATAATCCATGGCCTGTTAATCCCATAATATGCGCCATAGACAGCAATGTCATGTGAGTAGCTGTGGATGGGCACCCCGCTAGCCCCAGCTGTGGAGGAATGAAACAACGCTCAGCGATAGCTCACAATGGACAGTATGGATAGCGCACCCAGCCTCTTTGACCTCCCCGCCCCTGCCCCCTGGAGCGAAGCCCAACTCCGCGCGCTCGACACCCTCCACACCGCTCCCCTGACGCTCATGACTCCCGATTGGGCCGCCGTTCTCGCGCCCCAGGAGCAGACCCTGAAGCGTTTGGGGGCCATGTTGGCCGCCGAGTACGACGGCGGAACTCGCTTCCTGCCCCACCCCACCCAGGTGCTGCGCGTCTTGGGCACGCCGTTGGCCGAGGTCAAGGTCTTGATTGTGGGTCAGGACCCGTATCCCACACCGGGGCATTCGGTGGGCTTGTCCTTTTCCGTCGACAGGAAAACCCGTCCACTCCCCCGCAGCTTGAACAACATTTACAAAGAACTCAGCTCGGATCTGGGGATCCCGCCGGCCCGGCACGGGGACCTGAGCAGCTGGGCCGAGCAGGGCGTTTTCCTCCTGAACCGAGTGCTCACGGTGGCGCCGGGAGCGGCAGGCTCGCATCGCCGTCGTGGTTGGGAAGAGGTGAGCGATACCATCATCGCGGCGCTGGTAGCCAGGGACAAGCCACTCGTGAGCGTCCTGTGGGGCAAGGACGCCCAAAATTTGGCCCCTATGTTGGCGGGAACGGCCGTGATTGAATCGGCCCATCCCAGCCCTTTGTCGGCATCGCGGGGCTTCTTCGGCTCCAAACCCTTCAGCCGCGTGAATGCGCTGCTGGCGGAACAGGGAGCGAGCCCCATCAACTGGGCGCTGCCCATGAACTAAACTTTTTAGGAGAACCTAACTAGGCGCGCCCGACGCGTCCACCACGCTGGGCAAGTGCCCTCTTGAGGAGCTTTTTGTGACAACCGCAGACGCCGTTCCCGCTCAACGGGCGGCCCGTCCTCCCCGTCCCCGCATTCAGTTCAACCTGCAGGTACTGCGCACGGAACGACTGAGCCCGCACATGGTCCGCATCGTTGCCGGCGGCCCGGATCTGGCGAAGTTTGTCGCCAAGGACGCCACCGATATGTACGTCAAGATCAACTTCCTGCAGCCCGGCGTGGAGTATGCGGAGCCGGTCGACGTCTTCGACATCCGCGACACCATGCCGCGCGAGCTCTGGCCCGTCACCCGCACCTACACGGTTCGCTGGGTCAATGTGGCCGAGCAAGAGATCGCGATCGACTTTGTTGTTCATGGCGACACCGGCCTGGCCGGTCCTTGGGCGGCTGCGGCGGTTCCCGGCGATCGCATCATCTTCACCGGCCCCGGCGGCGCCTACACGCCCAATCCGGAGGCCGATTGGCACCTCTTTGCCGGAGATGAGGCGGCCCTGCCAGCCATCGCCGCCGCGCTGGAGTTCCTGCCTGCCGAGGCCATCGGCCATGCCTACCTCGAGGTCGATACGGCGGCAGAGATTCAGCCCATCAACAAGCCCGACGGCGTGGAACTCACCTGGGTTTTCCGCAACGGAGCAATGCCCGATCAAAGCACCGCCCTTCTGGACGCTGTCAGCAATGGCCCGTGGCTCGAGGGAACGGTTCATGCCTTTGTGCACGGCGAACGCGAATACATGAAGGGCCTGCGCGATCTGCTGCTCAAGCAGCGCGGTCTGGATCGTTCCCAGCTCTCCCTCTCGGGGTACTGGGCCTACGGCCGCACGGAAGATAACTTCCAGGCCGAAAAGAAGGAACCCATTGGGATCATCTTGTAGTTCACTCCCTCTTAATTCGGAGCAAAACAAAAGCCCAGATCAGGGGAACATACCGCCTGATCTGGGCTTTTGTTGTCCTGCACCGACTAACGGCGGCGGTTGCGGCGCCGATCCTTTTGGCCATTGCTGCGTGTGAACGGCCGGGCGATGTTGTCGCCGAGGACCACACCGGCGGCCACCGCCAAGATAATGATGAGCGCATTGAAGATACCCACGGCACCGCTGACCGAGTCGTCGGGCGTCAACGTCATAACAAACATGGCCCGGAAAATCGACAGACCCACGAGCAAGAAGATGATCGATGGAACGGCCACCACGAGTTGGGGCGCACCCAACCGCAGAGCAATAATACGTGCCAAGATGCCAACCACGACGGCAGCAATGGCCGGCGCAAAGCGGTTACCCAGACCGATTTCCATGCCGTAGTAAAACGCTAGGTAACCAGCCAAGGCCACGGCCATGGTGGGCAGTAGGAGCTTTATGGCGGTTTGTTCCGCGATACAAATCGCCACGGTGGAGATCGCAACAAGAATCAACACAAGATAGAGCGGCCTGGTCCCCGTGATGGGCTCGGCCACCTCGAGCCAATCGGCACCGGCCATCGAGCTCATGACCAGGGCCACCGCGATGCCCGAGACAATAGCGCCAAAGCTGAGGAAGGCCGACAGGAAGCGTCCAGCTGCCGTCACGGGGAACCCGTTGATCGCATCCTGCACCGCGGAGACGAGTCTCCCCGATGGCAGCATGAGCAGGATGCCACCGGCCACCACCACGGAGGGGCTCAGGGCAAGGTTCGCCATGAAGCAGAGCAGTGCCACGATCGTGACGATAAAGGAGCTGATGGCGGTCACGAAGAAGTCCGGCACTCGCCATTTACCGAGAACTCTGGCGACCTGACCAGCCAGCAGAATCGTCAGCAAGGCCACCGCCATGCCCAACAGCGTGCCACCGATGACGCCAACAACAGCCGCGGCAAAGATCGCCTCGGCCAGGGAGACCATCCACCGGGGGAAGGGCTTGGGCTTTTTGACGATGACCTCGAGACGGCGGGTTGCCTCATCACGAGTCACACCACCGCTGGCAATATCTGTCACGAGTTCGTGGATCGCCACTAGACCTGCGTAGTTGTTGGTCCAGGACCGCACAACACGCAGGAGCGTGATGGGAACCGCGTCCCGGGGCGCGTAGTTGATGATGACCGACTGGTTCGTGATGTCGACCTCGATATTGCGCAAGCCCAGGGCCGCCGTGACGGCGATGATGCTTGTTTCCACTTCGAGGGCGCCCGCCCCATACCGGAACATGGTCTCGGCTAGGCGCAGGGCAAAGTCGATGGTCTTGCGGGCAGACTCCTCGGCTTTCCCCACCTGAATGGTGAAATTAGCGTACGGACTGCCCGCTAGGCGATCCACAATATTCATGGGTGCCGTGGGCGGCGCCTCGCCTTGAACGAGTTTGCGCAGCACGCTGCGAGCGGCCTTGTTGGGGCGTCCGGGAGCAACGATGGGGATCATGCCCACGTCGTCATAGTTCCGGCTACCGGGATTGTTAGTCATTCTGCTCCCTGCGGCCGTGTCCGGCGGTATAGACGGCAGGATCTGCTGCTGTTCCATGCCGTTGAACCGTGCCCTTGAATTTCTTAGTAAAACTGCTTTCCGGTGCGGCGTGTGTACAGCTGACGGAATACCCGTTCGCCGGCCAGTGTCCACAATTTATACCGCATGGGGCTGAGCACCAGATCGTAGCAACCTACAAAATCGGTGACCGTCTTGGAGAAGCTGGTCTTGAACAGACCCAGTCCGTGGTGCGGGTGCGTGGGGTCCTTGAGCCGGTCCGAGGGCGGGGTGCCACAGAAGTCGTACTCTTGGGCTCCCAATTCCTTCATGTCGTTGATGGCTACCCACTGCACCAGATGCGAGTCACCGTACTGGTTTCGCTTCTGCAGCGAGCCGCCATCCTTGTAGGTCGCCTTAGCGCCGTAGTTGATGACGAACGCGCCAACGGAGGCCACACCGTCTTCGAAGACAAAGTAAAAGCGGCCCTGGCCACGCGAGGTGAACTCGGTCCAGAACTGACGGTAGTAGTCAAAGTCACGGGCGGTGGCGTTGGACTTGGCCGTGATGGTGCCCACCATGAGCTCGTACATGGTCTTCATGGTCTCTTCCGTGGGATCCATGCGGACCACCTCGACTTCTTCACGGATCGCGCGACGGACCGCGTTGCGGCCACGTGAATGCAGCTTGCGCAGCAATTCGTTCGATTCCATGGAGATATCCAACAGCGCCGTGTTGTCATTGGGCTGCAGATCCGGGACCTTGACGAGTCCGGCACCGAGGAGCACCGCGTGGGCCTCGTCCGAGGACACGATGTCCGGTTCAATCTTGGCGGCAAAGACGTTGAGTTTGGCGCGCTTGGCGAAGCTCCGCAAGGCCGCCAACATGGGCGGAATCTGAGCTACATCGCTGACGTCCGGTCCCTTGATGAGGTACCAAAACTTGCCAAGAATGGGGAACGACTTCTGCAAGACCAGGTTATAGCTTGTGAAGTCAGGACCCTCGAAAGCCACGAACTGGGTGTCCCAGCCATAGTTTTTCTTGACGGCCGCAAAGGCAGCGGATTGCAGCAGATTGCCACCGTTGGGGTTGGCCGTAACCAGCGTGTCCCACTGATCAATTTCGGCAGCAGTGGCAAATCGGGCGGTAAATTCTGACAAGAGACCCTCAATTACGTTGGCAGTTATTCGCTTCCGCAAGTCTACCGGGCAACGCCGATAGCTCGGCTCCTTCCCGTTTTCGCCATAGTTGGGAATTCTCGCCACAGCTGGGCATTCTCGCGATAGCTCGGCCTATAGCGAGAATGCCTAACTATGGCATTTCCTGAGGGTGGGGGCGGAGCCAGCTAAATCGGGGCGTTTCCTTGGCCAAGAAGGCCGCCACACCGATCGCGGCGTCCTCGCTCACCACCATTTGCCGCTGCCAATAGGCGCTGAGCTCGGCCACGTCGTGTGATTCGGCGCTGATGGCGTTGATCAGGGCTTTATGTCCCTGCGTGGAGAACTGCGAGCGCTCTGAAAGGTGGAGCGCGAAGGCGTGAACCGTATCCCAGAAGGTGTGGGTTTCCAGGACCTTAGTGGCGAGGCCGAGGCGCAGGGCTTCGGGTGCGTCGATGAAGTCGCCGCTGAACAACAGGTACTTGGCCGTGGCCGGGCCTACGAGTTCCACGAGGCGCTTGATGCCAGAGAGCGGGTACACGATTCCGATCTTGGCGGGGGTGATGCCGTATACGGCGCGTTCGGAGGCGAGGCGGATGTCGCAGGCGCCGGCGATCTGCCATCCGCCGCCCACACAATAGCCGTCGATGGCTGCGATGGTGGGTTTGCGGAAGCGGGCTAGGGCGTTCTCGGCGATGGTGATGTCGCCGCCGTCGTGCTGTCCCGTGGCGGGGTCGTGCAGGATCCTTTCCACAGATGCAATGTCGGCTCCGGCGGAAAAGTGTTCCCCGGCCCCGCGCACCACGACGATCTTGACGGCGTCGTCGGCGTCGAGCCGTTCCAGTAGCTCCTGAAATTGCTGCCACATCTCCTGCGTGATGGCGTTGCGCATCCGGGGATTGTCCATGATGAGCGTGGCCACCGGTCCGGACTGTTCAATTCGCAGCATCTCTACCCTCTCGTGGTCCTCCGGCCATGGTACTCATGCGGGCGGAGGCGGCGCGGCCAACACGATCCCGGCGTCTACTAACCCGGCGATTTGTTCCTCGCTGAGCGCGAGCCCCCGCAGCACCTCGAGCGTGTCCTCCCCCAACGACGGCGGGGCCTTGCGGATGCGCGGAGCCTGCCGGTTCACCGAGATGGGACCCCGAACCAGCGGCAGTGCCGAACCATCGGCCCGCTGTACCGTCTCCACCATGGCGAGCGAGCGCACTTGTTCGTCGGCAAACACCTGCGCGTAGTTGTAGATGGGCCCGGACGGAATGGCTGCGGCACGCAGTAGCGGCAGCCAGGCCTCGGCGGTGCGCTCGCCCAGCAGGGCCTCGAGCTCATCCTTCAAGGCAGCCTCGTTGGCATGGCGGAGCTTGCCCGTGGCGTATTCGGGCCGCTCCACGAGTTCCGGCGCACCGAGTAGCCCGCACAGTTGCTGCCATTGTTTCTCGTTGCCCACGGCAATAATGAGTGGAATGTCGGCCGTGGCAAATACTCCGTACGGCGTCAGCGCGGGATGAGTATTGCCCTGCGGCACCGGCACCTCCCCCGTGCTGAGGTAGCGCTGACTTTGGAAGGCGCCCAGCGCGAGCCCGGTCTCCAGCAGCGAGGTCGACACCTCCAACCCCTCCCCGCTGCGCCCCCTCGCCACGAGCGCCGCCGCGATCCCCAGCGCCGTATTGATCCCGGCCACCATGTCCACGATCGGCACCCCCACCCGGCACATCCCGGCCACGTCGGGCCCGGTCACCGACATCAGCCCGCTCATGCCCTGCGCCACCTGATCCAGCCCCGGCGCCTGCGCGAGCGGCCCGGTCACGCCAAATCCGCTCACCGAGGCGAGGATCAGCTCCGGCTTGGCGGCCCGCAGCTCATCCGGGTCCAGCCCCATCGTGGCCAGTACGCCGGGGCGAAAGTTTTCAAGTACGACGTCGGCACTCATCGCCAGCTGCCACAGCAGTTCCCTGCCTGGCTGGCTATAGAAATCAACGGCGATGGATTCCTTCCCCCGATTACAGGAGTCAAAGTACAGGCTGTGCTCATCCTCGAAGGGCGGCCAGGCCCGGCTGGAGTCCCCTCCCTTGATGTTCTCGGCTTTGATGACGGTGGCTCCGAGGTCAGAGAGTAACGCCGCGGCGTAGGGGCCCGCGAGCGCCCGGCTCAGATCCAGGATCCGGGTCCCTGCTAGGGGCAGCGTGGCGTCCTTATCCATGGGCTGTTCCGCGCAGCCGCACGTTGATTTGTTTGGTTTGTGTGAATCCGGCCAGCATCCCCTCGAGGGAGACTTCCCGCCCCATGCCGCTTTGTTTGTACCCGCCATAGGACTGGCCCACCACCTGACCGCCGCCCTGATTGACCTGTACCCAGCCGGCCTCGATCTGATGGGCCGTATTCAGTGCGTCGTCGAGATTATGGCTCCAGACATAGGCCGCCAGACCGTAGTTGGAATCGTTGGCCATGCGAATGACCTCTGCCGTGTCCCGCCACGGAATAGCCACCAGCACGGGGCCGAAGATCTCCTCCCGCGACAGCCGGAAATCGTTCCGGCCCCCGCTAAAGACGGTGGGTAGATGGTAGTAGCCCTCCGTCAACGCACCATCTATGGGTGCGTTTCCGCCCAGCACGGCCTTCATCCCTGCCGTGGCCCGCCCCTCGTCGAGGTAGTTATTGATGGAGGCGTGTTGCTTGGCGTTGATGATGGCGCCCATATCGCTGGCCTCATCTAACGGGTCTCCCACACGGAGGGCGCCAAGTTTGGCACTGAGCCGCGTCAGCACGCCGTCGTAAATGTCTTGATGGAGGAAGAGTCGGGAACCGGCGGTACAGCTTTGACCCTGGCGCGTGAAGCGGGAGGCGAGCAGGAGACCGTCGAGGAGTTCGTCGTCGACCGCGTCAGGGAAGACGATGGAGGGATTCTTACCGCCGAGCTCGAGCGACATATGCGCCAGCCGCGCACCCGCCGTGGCCGCGACCCCACGCCCCACCTCGGTGGAGCCCGTGAAGGAAACCTTGTCGACGCCGGGATGCTGGGCCAGTGCCTCACCGATCACGGAGCCACGCCCCGTCAGGGCATTCACGACGCCGGGCGGCAGGTGTTTATTGCAGACCTCGGCCAGCAGCAAGATGGTGAGCGGGGCGTCGTCGGCGGCCTTCATGATGACCGTGTTGCCCGCGGCAAGGGCGGCCGGGACCTTGAAGGCGGCGATCATGAGGGGCGAATTCCACGGCAGAATCGCCGCGACCACGCCGAGGGGTTCGAGCCGCGTGTACTGCAGCTGGTTCTCGCCCGCCGGAAGCGTGGTGCCCTTGACCTCCCCGGCGATCCCGGCAAAGTACCGGAACAGGGCCACCATGGTGGTGGCCTCGGGCCGGGCCTGGGTGCGCAGGGCGTTGCCCGTATCCAGCGCGGTGAGCCGAGCAAATTCCTCGGCACGCGCCTCGAGCTCGTCGGCGATCGCCAGTAGGGCCTTGGAACGGCCCGTGAAATGCAGGGCCCGCCACGCAGGAAACGCTGCCCGGGCGGTCAACACAGCACGGTTCACATCCACCTCGGTGCCAGCCGGAACCCGGGCGATGACCCGCTCCCTGTGGGCCGGATTCTCCACCGTGCGCCACTGCCCCGAGAACGAACTCACCGGCTCCCCGTCGATCCACATGGGATGGTCACGCACCTCCCAAGCAGGCACGCTCCCCTGACTGTAATTGCTGGGCAACTGCTCATTCATCGTTCAAGCCCCTTTGCTAGACGACTCCCCCAGCTCAACGACCGTGAACTAGGACGCCACATTGCGACGTGCCTCCACTGTCACACCAGCAAGCAGGCAACGCAAGGGCGCCCCGCGCAGGAACCACCCCGCGAGGAGTCGAATCCGCGCAGGGCCCGGCGCTCGCAGCTACTGCTCGAAGAGCCCGTTGAGCCAGCTGTCCCAGGCCGCGCCGACCGCCTGGGCATCCGCACCCTCGGCAAAGAGGTGGATCGTCATGCCCACCACGGAGCCAAAAGCGTTGCGACCAAAGAAGCGGATCATGGCATCCTCAGTGCGCAGCCCCACGAAGTTATCGTCGAGGTAATCCACCACGGCGTCGACCGTCCCGAGTCCGGCAATGGTGACGCTGAGGTGTCCCCCGGCTCCGGCGTCGTACAAACCCAGCGCATGCTTTACCGCCACAAAAGCCTGCGCCGAGGACGAGGCGGCGGGGCCCTGAACGTCGGCGAACGCGGCTTGCTGGCCCGCGAAATACTTCACGTACTGCCCCAGCGTGTGGAGGTAGAAAGCAGTGTGCTTGGCGGCGCCGTCGTACTGGTTGTCCCAGTCCTCGAAGAACACGCCGCTGTGCACATAGCGCAGCCAGGAGGTGCCGTCGGCGAGCTCGGAGATGTCAAAGTCGAGCTGGTTGAAGAAGCCACCCTCGCCCTCCATGCGGTTGGAGTAGCGGTGCGGCGGCTCCCACACGGTCACGGTGCTGCCGAACGGACCCGCCCCGCCCAGCTTCGGCTCGATCTCCATGGGCCACATCCAGCCAGAGGTTCCGCCGGTTGCGGCGTCAAAAACCTGCTGCGGTGTGCCATCGACCTCGGTTTCGTGGACGATCTTAAATTCCTTGCCCATCATGACTCCTTCAGTTCGTTTCCAAGATTTACTGTGACGCTGGGATGAAGTGCGACGACGAGACGATGTTTGCGTCCGCCGGCACCAGTGCCGCTGTGGTACTTTTGCGCAAGCGCCGTGGTGGCGGCCGAGAGTTCGGCGACAAAGGCGGCGCGGTCGGCCGCCGTGGCAAAGGTAATTTCCCCGTCCAGGGCAAAGGTGGCCAGGCGTTGATTGGCCCGCTCCGCCCCGGTAATCAGGGTGCCGACGTCTTTCACGAGTCGGGCGGCCACGGCCAACATCCACCGGGCCGATAACTTGTTGGGTTCATGCGCAGGATCCGGGGCCACACCGGGAAGTGCCGCGGGAGAAATGACATAGGAATGCGCCGTGGCACCCATAATCCGCTCCGTGACATTGCCCCGGCGTTTTTCCTCGACCAACACCACAAGGCCGTGGCGTTCGAGCATTTTCAAGTGGTAATTGACCTTTTGGCGCGGCAAATCCATCCGCGCCGCCACCGTGGCCGCCGAGGAGGGCACCCGCAATTCCGCCAGCAACCTGGAGCGAATGGGGTCCAGGGTAGCCTCGGCCGCGGCCGCGTTCTCGATGACTGCAACGTCCAACATGCTCCAAGCATCTCACCGACAAATAAATTTGTCCAGAGACTGCTTCCAGGATCCACTTTCACCGCAGAACAGTAGCGATGGTCAATCGGAAAAGGTGCACAACCGGCGCACCACGAGGCCGTAGGCGAGCGCACCCAGGCCCTCATTGATCTCGGTCATTGGCTGAGCGTCGGCGGTCAAGGACTGCGGCATGCCCGGACCGCTCTGCTCCGAAAAACAACTCATGGCGTATCCAACCATATCGTTTAACGATATATTATTACTGATAATCAACCGAAGGAGTCCCGATGGGAAAATTGCTCATTCTTACCCTGAGGGTCGTGTTGGCACTGGTCCTCGCGGGGTCGCTGTTCGTTCAGGTGGTCATGGTGCCGCTGCTTTCAGTTGATCTAGAGGAATCCGACGCCGCCCTGGCTGCGGTTCGCATCCCGCTGCTTGTCATTGTCCTGCTGGGAATAGTGTCGGTCCAGATTGCCTTGGTGTGCGTCTGGCGACTGTTGTCCATGGTGCGGCGCGGCACCGTGTTTTCCCGGGGCTCGTTCCTCTACGTGAATATCATCATGGGCGCCATTGCTGCCGCGTCGCTTCTGACATTTAGCTTCGGCGCTGCACTGGCACCGGGAGAGGATGTAGCTCCCGGCGTGGTGCTGTTGATCGGCGGTGCGGGGCTGTTGATCGCCTGCGTCGCCTTGATTGTGCTGGTCCTGCGGGTGTTGTTGGCCCAGGCCGTGGCCCGCGACGCCGAGGCGAGCAAACTGCAGGCAGAAATCGATGAGGTCATCTGATGTCCATCATCGTTGACATCGACGTCATGCTGGCCAGACGCAAAATGGCGGTTGGCACACTGGCTGACTTGATTGGAATTACGCCGGCAAACCTGGCCGTCCTGAAAAATGGCCGGGCTAAGGCCGTTCGATTCACTACCCTTGAAGCCTTGTGCGTGGCATTGGAATGCCAGCCCGGGGACATACTGCGGTGGGAGCCCGACGGCGCACCTGGGATATCAGGTGGCGCCGCCGCTGACTGAGCTGTTTTCGGGACAGCCGCAGGCTTATGCTGCGTCGTGATCCGTTTCCAGGATCTGAACCAAACGCTCCAGTGCTTCATCGGCGCCGGGCCCTTCGGCGCGGAGGACCACCACATCGCCGTGCGCTGCGCCGAGGCTCATGAGAGAAAGAATGCTGTCGGCCTCCATGGCGTCGTCGGCTGGCTCGCCTTCCATGGCGATAGTGACCTCAAGATCCAGTTCGGCCACGGCTGCGGTGAAAATCGCCGCAGGGCGGGCGTGCAGACCAACACTGCTGGCTATGATTGCGGTGCGTTCTGACATTTGATGCTCCTTGGTTGTTGGAAAACAGGTGGCGAAACGGTTGAAATTTACAGGCCCAGCTCGTCCAGAATGGGCAGGCCGGCACGGACGGCAGCGCGCGCTTCGGTGGCCGACGGCGCGGCCAAAGCCGTGAACGCCAAGTGCCGGGTCTGGTCCAAGGTGACAGTTTTCAGGACGGCAGAGACGGCGGCCAGCGCACGGGCACTCATCGAAAGGGTTGTCACGCCAAGTCCCACGAGTACGACGGCGAGGGCCGGATCCGCTGCTGCCTCACCGCAGACTCCCACGGGCTTGGGAAGTCCGGTGGTGCTGCTGGCGAGCGCGGCGCCGTCGGCCGTCAGTTTCACGAGCTGCAAGACGGCAGGCTGCCACGGGTTGTTGAGTGCTGCCAGCGGGCCAAGCTGCCGGTCCGCTGCCATGGCGTACTGAGTCAGGTCGTTGGTACCCAAGGATGCGAAGCTGACCTCGCGCAGTACGGTGGCGGCGGTCAGTGCGGCGGAGGGCACCTCCACCATGACGCCGGGGGTTTTCAGGCCAGCAGCGGCACACAGTGAGGCAAAGTCGGCCGCCTCCTCCGCCGTGGAAATCATGGGAGCCATGACCCAGACCTCGGCCGTATGGGCGGCCTCAGCAGCGGCGATGGCCTGCAGCTGGCGCTCGAGAACTCCCGGGCTGGTCAGATCGGTGCGGTAGCCGCGGACACCGAGAGCGGGGTTAGGCTCGTCGGCATTGGTCAGAAATGGAAGGGGCTTGTCGGCGCCGGCATCCAGCGTACGGACCACGACCTTCTTGCCTGGGAACGCGGCGAAGACGGCTCCATAGGCGGCAATTTGCTCGTCCACGGTGGGTTCTTCCGCACGGTCCAGGAAGCAGAATTCCGTACGGAGCAGGCCCACGCCCTCGGCGCCAGCCTCGGCCGCCTTGAGCGCATCCGAACCGGTTCCCACATTGGCCAACAAAGGCACTGCGAAGCCGTCGGCCAGGGTGTTAGCGCCGCTGAACGTAGAAAACGTTGAGGCCTGAGCGGACCAGGCCGCGGCAGCAGCCAACAGCTCCGCGCCGGGTTCAACGGTGATGGAACCGGCTGCACCATCGATGTACACCTCGGTACCGTCGGCGATCTCATCCACTCCGGGTGCTGCAACAATGGCGGGTAGGCCCAGTGCTCGAGCCAAGATGGCGGTGTGGGATTGCGGGCCTCCGCTGGAGGTAATGAGCCCAATGACCTTGGCCGGATCCAGGGTAGCCGTATCGGCCGGGGCCAGATCCTCGGCGGCCAGAATGAACGGCGTATCGGAAACAGGGATCCCGGGAGCAGGAAGCCCGCGCAATTCCGAGACGATGCGGGCCCTAACATCTAAGACATCGGCCACGCGCTCAGCCATGTAGCCGCCGAGGGCCTTGAGTTTCTCGGCCACTCCGTCGCCGGCTTCCCAGATGGCCCGCTCCGCTGTGCGGGCTCCACCGGGAGCATCCGGCGAGAGCAATTTGATGGCAGACTTCACGAGCATGGGGTCCGCAGCCATCAACGCGGTGGCTTCGAGAACTTCCTTGCCTTCCCCCGCAAGCGACGCGGCGCGCGCCAGCAATTCGGCCTTGACCGCCTTGGCGGCATCCTTGATGCGCTGACCCTGTTCTGCGACATTCACGTCGGCGGGCACCACGACGCCGGCGGCTGGTTCCGCAACAGATCCCGGCATCTGCCGTATCGGTCCAACAACACGTCCGGCAGAGACTCCGACACCCGAAAATTGCTGCACCAAAGCCGTGGAAGCTAAAACCTCGTTGTTCATTTCTTCTCCTTCAGTGAGTGCCACATTGCCTACTTTTGACCAATAAAAAAGGACCCGAACAAGAAGCGATGAGACGCTCAATGATCGGATCCTGCCTGGCTGCCCAGTTACATATCCTTCTTTCAGTGTGCAGACTTCTTGTGACGTTCGTCAAATCCACGGGCAGTCCGCACTCCGTCAGCAATTCCGGGTTCTTCATCTCGTCCCGGTAGACTCCGTGACCATGACTGCCGAAGCGAAATCACGAACCATCCACGCAATTTTCCTCGATGTCGACGGCACTTACGCTGACTTCGGCGTTGTCCCGGAGGCTCATTCGCAAGCGGTTCAGGCCGCGCGCGCCAATGGGCACAAGGTCTTTTTGTGCACCGGTCGGCCCGTCTCGATGTTGCCGGAACATATCCTCGATGCGGGCTTTGACGGCCTGATTGCGAGCGCTGGCGCGTATGTGAAAGTTGCCGATGAGGTGCTCGTTGACAGACGGTTCCCCGCTGATTTGGCGGCCCGAACCTTGGCAGTTTTAGACGCTTATGATTCCGTGTACGTCTTGGAAGCCCAGGAATCACTTCATGTCCGCCCGGAGGCAGAGCAGCGCCTGCGCGCCATGGTTGAATCCCACTTTGAACAATCCGGGAATGACCCCGCAAAGGGTTCCTCGGCCATTCTGGGCTCGCTGAGTCCGTGGTTGGTTAGTTCGCCGTTGTTCGCGAAAGTCACCGTGTTTGATTCCCAGGTGCCGATGGCGAGCATCGTGGCGGAAGTTGGCGAACTGCTCGACGTCGTAGCCAATTCCATTGCGGATGAAGGACTCAATGCTGGTGAGCTGTTCCAGCGCGGCATCAGTAAGGCCGACGGCGTGGCTGCCGCGATTGCGCATCTCGGCATCGCCCAGGAGAACAGCATCGCTTTTGGCGATGGTCAGAACGATCTCGAGATGGTTGCCTACGCAGGCATCGGCGTTGCCATTGAAGGATCCCACCCTGAGTTGCTGCGCCTTGCGGACCGCACGGCACTGCCCCCTCACCGTCACGGCATCGCCGTCGCCTTCGCGGAGCTTGGACTCATCTAACATCAGGGGACGCCGCTTCCGGGTGGCCTACACAAAAAACCGCATGACTTGCAGGTGACCTCAATCACGGGTACCGTAACCATTGCAGGCAACGCTGCCTGTAAGGATTGTTACTCGGTGACGAGGCAAGACCTGAGACTTACGTCAAACGTATGTCTTGGGTCTTTTTTTGTGCCCGAAAGACGTCAATGGACAGAAAGGACTGCCATGGCTTCCGTGAATTACCGGACTTTGGCCGCAGACATCTTGGAGGGTGTCGGCGGGGAAAAGAACATCGCAACTGCCACGCACTGCGCCACGAGATTGCGCCTGACGCTGCGCGACGACGCGAAAGCCAACACGGCCGCCGTCGAAAAGCTCCCCGGCGTCATCACCGTGATGAAGGCCGGCGGCCAGTACCAAGTGGTCATCGGCAACGACGTCCCCACGGTGTTCGCGGAGCTTGGCAAGATCAGCCGCTTCGGCGGGGATGACGCACCCGCCGAGGAAGCAGCCAAGGGCAACATCTTCAACCGCTTCATTCAGATGATCTCGGCGATCTTCTCTCCGATCCTGTGGCCTCTGGCAGCCGCCGGACTTTTCAAGGCATTCCTGGCACTGGCCGGAAACTTGGGCTGGCTGGCACCCGAGGACTCCACCTATGTGATCCTGAATGCGGCCGCCGATGCCTTGTTCTACTTCCTTCCCCTATTCCTGGCCATCACCGCAGCTAAGCGCTTCAAGGCCAACCAGTTCACGGCCATGGCTATCGCCGGCTCACTGGTTTACCCCTCCATCGTGGCGCTCAACGGCACCCAGGCCAACTTCGCGGGCATCCCGTTCTCCGTCATGAATTACACGAGCTCGGTCATCCCGATCATCGTCGCCGTCTGGCTGCAAGGGTATTTGGAGCGCTTCCTGCTCAAGATCTTGCCCTCGGCCATCCGTAACTTCATGACGCCGCTGCTGGCCATGGCCATCATGGTCCCGCTGACGCTGCTGACTGTGGGCCCGGCAACCATCTTCCTAGCCAACGGTCTCTCTTCCGGCATCACCGCCATGTTCGACTTCGCCCCGTGGCTGGCCGGGGCCGTCATGGGCGGCTTCTGGCAGGTCTTCGTCGTGTTCGGCCTGCACTGGGGCTTGATTCCGGTCATGCTCAATGAAATCGCCACCACCGGATACTCCGTCATGATGGCTCCCCTGCTGCCCGCCGTGCTGGCCCAATCCGCCGCCATGCTCGCCGTAGCCATACGCTCCAACAGCGCCAAGCGTCGTGAAGTTGCCTTCCCCGCCGCGTTCTCCGGTTTCCTGGCCGGCGTCACCGAACCTGGCATCTATGGTGTGAACCTGCCCCTGAAGAAGCCGTTCTACTTCGGCATCGCTGGCGGTGCCATCGGCGGCGCAATCGTGGCCATGGGCGGAAGCGCCGCGAACGCCTTCGTCTTCCCGTCCCTGATCGGCCTGCCCGCCTTCGCCACCATTGGCAGCTTCATTACTCTGCTCATTGGAACAGCCGTCGCCATCGCTATCGCCTTCCTGCTGACGTTCTTCTTTGGCCCCCGCGAAACCCCTGACACGGTCGACGCCGGTGTGCCCGGCAAAGCAGATGGCGGCACCGCCGCGACACCCTCCGCCGCGACGATCGCCACCGGCAGCGTCAAGGTGCTCGCCCCCGTGACCGGAACCGCGGTGGCTCTTTCCGAGGTGCCTGACAAGGTGTTTGCCTCCGGTGCCATGGGCGCAGGTCTCGCCATCATCCCCGAGCAGGACACCGTCCACTCCCCCGTTTCCGGCACCGTCCAGGTCGCCATGAAGACAGGGCACGCCTACGGGCTGAAGACTGACAGCGGCGTTGAGGTGCTGGTGCACATCGGTATCGACACCGTCCAGATGAAGGGTGAGGGCTTCACCTCGGCAGTTACCCGCGGCCAGCGTGTGGAGGCTGGCGAGCTGCTGGCGACCATTGACCGCGCCAAGATCAAGGACGCCGGATTCAGCGACATGACCATCATGGTCGTCACCAACACCAAGAACCTCACGGCCGTTGTGCCCGTGGGCCAGGGCCATCTGGACCACGGCGTCCCAGCCCTGGACATCGAACTCTAAGACAGAAAAACTCGCAGCACCGAAAGGACCACCGCACCATGAGCAACGCAACTTTCAAGCCGGCCACCGGAGCCTTCCCCGAGGGATTCCTGTGGGGCGGCGCCACCGCAGCCAACCAGGTTGAAGGCGCCTACAACCAGGGCGGCAAGGGCCTGTCCATTCAGGACGTCATGCCCAAGGGCATCACGCAACGACCCAGCGAGGGCCCCACGGAGGACAACCTCAAGCAGGTAGCCATAGACTTCTACAACCGCTACGAAGAGGACATTGCCCTCTTCGCAGAGATGGGCTTCAAGGTCTACCGCTTCTCCATCGCCTGGAGCCGCATCTTCCCCAACGGCGACGACGCGGAGCCCAACGAAGAGGGCTTGGCCTTCTATGCACGGGTGCTGGATCAGCTGGAAAAGCACGGCATCGAACCCATGGTCACGATCAGCCACTACGAGACGCCGCTGAACCTAGCACGCACCTACGGCGGCTGGACCAACCGTGCCATGATCGCCTTCTACGAGCGCTACTGTGAAGTGCTTTTTGAGCGCTTCGGCAGCCGGGTGAAGTACTGGCTGACGTTCAACGAGATCAACTCGGTGCTGCACGAGCCTTTCCTGTCCGGCGGCATCCCCACGCCGAAGGACGAGCTGAGTGAGACTGACCTGTACCAGGCTATCCACCACGAGCTCGTGGCCTCGGCCCGCGTGACCAAACTGGCCCGGGCGATCATGCCCGAGGCGAAGATTGGCTGCATGATCCTGGCCATGCCCGTCTACCCGCTCACACCGCACCCGGATGACGTGGTCAAGGCCATGGACACAGCCCACGGCAGCTACGCCTTTGGCGACATCCATTGCCGCGGCACCTACCCCGGCTACTTACTGCGCTACTTCCGCGACAACGGCATCGAGCTGAACATCACCGAGCAGGACCGTGAGGACCTCACCAACACCGTGGACTTCGTATCCTTCAGCTACTACATGAGCGTCGCCGAGACTGCCGATCCTGCCAAGCAGATCAAGGGCGCGGGCAACATCATGGGCGGCGTCCCGAACCCCACCCTTGAGGCCTCCGAATGGGGCTGGCAGATTGATCCGCAGGGCCTGCGTGTGGTCATGAACGACTACTGGGAACGCTGGCAGAAGCCGCTGTTCATCGTCGAGAACGGTATCGGTGCCAAAGACATGCTCGTTGAGGTTGACGGCGTGAAGACGGTTGCGGACGACTACCGCATCCAGTACATGAACGACCATCTGGTGCAGGTCCGCGAGGCCATTGCCGACGGCGTCGACGTCACCGGATACACGTCGTGGGGCTGCATCGACGTGGTCAGCGCCTCCACCGCTCAACTGAGCAAGCGTTATGGTTTCATCTATGTGGACCGGAACGACGACGGCTCCGGCACGCTCAACCGGTACAAGAAGAAGTCCTTTGGCTGGTACCAGGATGTTATTTCCAGTAACGGCGCAACACTAAACTAATTGACAAGCGCCGGATGGGGTGAGGACCGCTGCGGCCCCCACCCCATCCACCTGTCTGACCTCGGCGTCAAAGGAGACGACAAGAATGAAAATTCTACGAATATTCAACAACAATGTCGTTCTCGCGCGCGAAGACGGGGGCGAGCACCGGGAAGTGATTCTCACCGGCCGAGGATTGGGATTCCAAACTAAGCCGGGCCAAGCCATCGATCCGGCCAATATTGTGCGCACGTTTGTTCCCGATGACGGCCGTGACCCTGACAACTTCGGGGCCATGGTGGCCGCCATCCCGCCAGAGCATCTTGCCCTCGCGGAGCAAGCACTTGAGGCTGGCAGGACTCAGCTGCCCATTCCCCGCAGCGCTGCTCTTTCGGTAGCCTTGGCCGACCACTTGAGCTATGCCATTAAACGTTTGCAGGATGGTATTCGATTCGAGTATCCGTTGCGTGCGGAGGTTTCGCACCTCTATCCCGCAGAATTTCGGGCCGCACAACACATTCTTAAACATGTGAACGCCACTCTTGAAGCCCCGCTCGACGACGACGAAGCTGTCTCGATTGCCCTGCACCTGGTCAATGCCGGCTTTACTGGCGGCGATATGTCCTCGACCTATCAAATGACGGGTGTGTTCACACAACTTTTCGATGTGTTGGAGCAGGCTGCCGGGAGGCCGATTGATCGGGACACCGTCAATGCGGCGCGCTTTATCACCCATCTGCGGTACTTTTTTGTGCGCGCCAATTCCGGAAAACAGCTGGATGAAGGCGCCGGAAAATTACGCTCGGCCATCAGGGATTCCTATCCCGACGCTTATTCAACGGCGCTGCGGCTTCAAAATGTTCTGGAGCTACGGCTCGGGGAACCCCTAGCCGAGGACGAGATCACGTATTTGACGCTCCATGTTGCCCGCCTGATCGACGAACAACGCGACTAAAACCAGCTCCGTAGTGAACTAGGAGTTCACTACGGAGCCGGTTGAGCCACGTTCCACCAGGGTTGGGGCCTCGGTTGCGCGGCTGCCAACGGGTTCACCGGCTAGATGTCCCAGCAAGAGCTCGGCTGCCAAGGCCCCATAGGCTGCCACGTCGTGTGACAGCGCCGTGACTCCGGCTAACTGACACTGCACCGAGTCGTCCCAGGCCAGCACGGAAACCTGCTCCGGAACCGAAACGCCGAGGGTGCCCAGCATATCGAGGCCACCTATGGCCATGACGGCGTCGTCGTAAATGATGGCGCTGGGCCGCGGTCCAACACCTGCAGCAAAGAGTTCGGCTGTCAAGGCCTTGCCGGACTCATGGCTGTATTCGCCGTTGCGCTGCAGGCCTAGAACCCCTGCCGCGGCCATGGTCTGGGAGTAAACCTCGGTCCGTTGCGCCGTATGAAAGAGCTCCACCGGGCCAGCAATCCGGGCAATATTCTGGTGCCCCAGACCCTTCAAAAAGTGCAGCGCCTGAGCCATGGCAGCTTTGTCATCGGTATAAGCCGCCGGATGAACGGCACTAAATTGCGGATCCCCAATCACCACGGCGGGCAGCCCCAGTTCCTGCAGCAGAGGAAGACGTTCGTCATCCAGACACAGGTTCATGAGCAAGACGCCGGCGATGCGGCCCTGTTCAGCCCAGCGTCGGTAGGTTTCCAATTCCTTTTGCGGATCAGCCTGCAACATGACCAGCAGGCTCCGCCCAGCCTCGGCCAGCTTCGATTCCACACCGCGGATGAAGTCCTGGTGAAAGGGATCGAGCTGACCGGGCTGGGCCGAACGCAGGAGCACCAGGCCAAGCGGCGCCGGGGCCGGAACTCCGGACCGCGACGTCGACTCTGTGGCACTCCTCTGGCTGATCATGAAATTAGACTACCGGTGCAGTAGATCATTGGCGCAACGCAGCACAGGTGCCGAGATCAGCGCAACGACGTCGAGCTCTGTGCCACGCACCAGGAAGGTGTGTTCTCCACCAGCGCTGAGCGTCACGAGCCCTGAATCCACGGACGCCGCAGCATCGAGGCGATCGGGGAACAGCGCGATGTCCTTCACGAGCGCCGAGGCACGTACCGTCACGGCAACGCCGTCGTCCGTGGCCGTGACCTGCGCCAGCAGTGCCTGTTCCGGAGCCACAAGTGCCAGCGCGGTGTCTTCCACGAAGTAGCCGAACGCCGGGGCAAGCTCGAGGGCAGCATCGAGCGCGCGCACCTCAAGATACTCCGCCGTAGCGTCGCCGGGACGGGCAATCGCTTCGGGCAGCTGGTAGGTGCCAGCACCGCGCGCCTCGACCGAAACGCTCACGACGTCCTCGGCCAAAACCTCCCCGGCCGTTGCCAGGCGCCGCAGCCGCAGCTCAGCTGTCAGCGGGACATCAGTATCGTTATGAAGCACGACAGCGAGTCCCCCCTCACGCGGTTGAACGCTCGCCAAACGAGGTGTGTACGCATGCTTGAGCGCGTGCCACAGCGGTTTGCGAATGCCATGGCTGTCCACGGCAGCCCAGGACACCACGGGCCAGGAATCGTTGAGCTGCCACATCACGGTGCCACGGTTCAGCGGGAACAGGCTCCGGAAGTGCTCGATGCCAAAGGTCAAGGCCCGGGCCTGGTTGAGCTGGGTGGCCCAGTGCCAGTCCTCGATCGATTCGGGCTGCGGCAGGTGATCGCCGAGGCCGCGCTCGAGCTTGAGATTGCCCTGATCAGCTTTCTGGTGAACTAGCATCTGCTCGCCATACGGAGCCAGGGGCTCGTCGTGGACGACGCTCGTGAGCGTTGACCAGGCCGGCGGACCCTGGAAACCAAATTCCGAGGCAAAGCGCGGCTGGTAGGTGGCGTAGTGGCTGTAGTCCTTCTCGTTCCAGACGTCCCAGATGTGCGTGGTTCCATGGCGGGGATCGTTCGGGTGCATGTGGTCGCCATAGGAGAACGGGCTTCCGGCGGAGTAGCTTGTTCGCGCGTCCAGCTCGCTCACAATCTCGGGCAGGATCTGGCGGTAGTAGCCCTCGCCCCAGGTCCGGCCGGCCAGCGGCTCGCGCCAGCCCCACTCGACCCAGCCCCAAATGTTTTCATTACAGCCATTCCACAGGGCTAGGGACGCGTGCGTGCTCAATCGCGTCACGGCGTCACGGGCCTCGGCGATGACCTCTGAACGCATCGGGTCCTCTTCCGAGTACGCGGCGCAGGCAAAGAGGAAGTCCTGCCAGACCAGCAGCCCCTGCTCGTCGCAGAGCTCATAGAAGTCTTCCGACTCGTACATGCCGCCGCCCCAGACGCGCAGCAAGTTCATGCCGGACTCTGCGGCATCGCCGATCGAGGCGGCCAGACTTTCACGCGTGATGCGGGTGACGAGGGCATCGTCCGGGATCCAGTTGGCGCCACGGATGTACACATCCACACCGTTGACGCGGAAGAGGAAGCTCGTGCCGTCGGCGTCAGCGTCGGTGCGTAATTCGATCGTGCGGAAGCCCACGCGCGAGTTCCAGCTATCGGTGCCGACACCCTTGAGTTCCACCTGCACCTCGTGCAGATTTTGCTCGCCGTAACCGCGTGGCCACCAGGCATCCACCTGCGGAAGTTCCAAGGTCAAGGAGGTGACGCCGTCGTCCGTGGAAACCGTGAGCGACTCGCTCACCCCGGCCACGGAAATCGTCAGCTCGGCGGTGTCCTCGGAGGCGGTGCTGCCGTCCCATTCCAGCTCGATGTGGGCGTTGAGCAGACCCGTACCGTGCTCATCGAGCGTGGCGAGCGGCCGCACCGAGGCAATGCGCGCCCCCGACCACGACTCGAGCCGGATCGGCTTCCAAATTCCGGCACCGGCAATGTCGATGCCCCAATCCCAACCAAAGTTGCACGCCATTTTGCGCACCGCGTTGAAGGGGTGGTGGTTGGTGTGCGGCCGCGCACCAATCAGCTCCTGCTGCTCATGCGCGAACGTCACGGGCGCCCGGAAATCGATGATCAGCTCATTCTCGCCCGGCACCAGGAATTCCCGGACGTCGAAGCGGTACGAGCGGTGCTGATTCGCGGTGCTGGCCACGACCTTGCCGTTGAGGCGGATCGTGGCGGCAGTGTCGAGCCCCTCGGCCACCAGATCGTGCCTCGTCTGCGAGCCGCCGCCGAAGGTGAAAACGGTGCGGTACTGCCAATCCGTGAGCCCGATCCAGGCCAGCGCCGCCTCGTTATTGCCGTCGAAGGGGTCGGGAATGAGCCCGGCACGGAGTAGATCGGTGTGGACTTCGCCAGGTACGACGGCGGAAATCGCCGCCGCGCCCAGCGTCGCCTCGGGTGGCAGTGGGGTGGTGGGACGGAGCTCCCATAGGGCCCCGCCGGCGCTCGTCAGGTCTG
Organism: Arthrobacter psychrolactophilus; assembly: GCF_003219795.1. GTDB lineage: Bacteria > Actinomycetota > Actinomycetes > Actinomycetales > Micrococcaceae > Specibacter > Specibacter psychrolactophilus. The sequence goes on from NZ_QJVC01000003.1 coordinate 182,223, forward strand.
TTGTGGTTGTTGCGGACAGCAGATCGGTTGTGGTGCTCACAGCGCAAGTCTCTTTTCCGGGTTAGGTGCCGCCTCGGCGAGCAGCTGGGTGTAGGGGTGTTGTGGGTTGAGAATGACCTCATCGGAGGGGCCTGCCTCGACGATTTCGCCCTGGTACATGACCAGGATTTCATCCGAGAAGTGCCGGGCCGTGGCGAGGTCGTGGGTGATGTAAAGGACGCCAAGGTTCTCGGCTCGTTGCAGGTCCGCTAAGAGGTTCAGCACGCCGAGCCTGATGGAGACATCGAGCATCGAGACCGGTTCGTCGGCGACGAGGATCCGTGGTTGCGGAGCCAGTGCCCGGGCGATCGCCACGCGTTGGCGCTGACCGCCGGACATTTCGTGCGGGTGCTTGGCTGCCATCTCCGGATCCAGGCGAACCCGTGTGAGTAGCTCGGCCACGGCGACGTCTGTTTCCTCCGCGGTTTTTGCCTTGCCGTGCAGCTTCAGGGGTCGGGCCAGGTGATGTCCTACGGTGTGGAAGGGATTCAGGGAGGCGAAGGGGTCTTGGAAGACCATCTGCACATCGCGGCGGTACTGGCGAAGTCCGGCCCCGCGGTTCTGGACGGGGACGCCGTCGAACAGGATCTGCCCGGAGGTTGGCCGTTCCAGCTGCATGAGCAACTTGGCGATCGTGGATTTACCACTGCCGCTCTGTCCCACAAGGGCTACCGTCTTGCCCGATTCAATCGCGAAACTGACATCCTTGACGGCCTTGAGCGTTCGCCCGTGCCAGCCGCCGCGGAGGCGATACTCCTTCACGACATTATGAAATTCCAGGGTGCTCATGCCGATCCTTCCAAGGCGCGTCCGTGGCGGATGAAGTCTCCACGTTCGCCGGTCAGGCTGGGGAACGAATCCAGCAATGTGCGGGTGTAGGCGTGGGAGGGGTTGGTGTAGACCTGCCGGGCATCGCCCAGTTCCACGATTTCGCCTCCGCGCATGACGGCAATCCTGTCGCTGATTTCCAGCAGCAAGGGCAGGTCATGGGTAATGAAGATAACGGCAAAGCCGAGCTCCGCGCGGAGCCGGGTGATTTCGCGCAGGATCTCACGCTGCACCACCACATCGAGGGCTGTGGTGGGTTCGTCCATGATCATGATCTGAGGTTCCAGTGCCATCGCCATGGCAATCATGACGCGCTGGCGCATGCCGCCGGAGAGTTCATGCGGGAAGGACCGAACGCGGTTGCGGTTGACGCCCACGCGTTCCAGCAGATCGCCACAGATTTGACGGCGTTCGGCCTTGCCCATGTCCGGCCGGTGGGTGGTGAAGATATCCTCCAGCTGGGCCTGAATATTTAGCACGGGATTCAAGGAGTTCATGGCACCTTGAAATACCATGGAGATCTTGTCCCAGCGGAAGGCCCGCAGTGGCTCCCCGTTGAGATCACTGATGGCAATGTCGCTGCCGCCCTTGTCGTGGAAGGTCACGTGGCCGTTGACAATCCGAGCCGGTGGTTTGAGTAGCTTGTTGATGCCATAGGCCAGGGTGGTTTTACCGCAGCCGCTCTCGCCGGCCAGGCCAAGAATCTCGCCGCGGCCTAGGGCAAGGCTCACGTTCTTGACGGCGTGCACCGTGGTTTCGCCTTCATAATCGATACTGAGATTTTCAATCGACAGGACGGGTCCTGGATCCAATGCATTCATGAGCTTGTCTTTTCAGTTCCGGGGACGGTCAGCTTCTTGGTACGAGGCGTATTCCAGCGCTTGCGCGCCGCCAGGGTCTGATCGCGCAGCTTGGGGTTGATGATCTCGTCGATCGAGAAGTTGATGAGGGACAGTGCCGCGCCGAAGACGGCGATGAGCAGTCCCGGCGGCACAAACCACCACCAGGCTCCGAGCCGCAGTGCCAGACCGTTCTGGGCGTAGAACAACATTGAACCCCACGTCCAAGTCCCGGAGGCGCCGAGTCCGATGAACGCCAGACCGGCCTCGCCCAGGATGGCGAAAATAACGGCAAAGACCATTTGTGAGGCCAGGATCGGCATGAGGTTAGGCAGAATCTCCACCATGAGAATGCGCCACGTCTTTTCTCCCGAGACGCGGGAGGCCGCGACATAGTCTCTGTTGCGCAGGCTCAAGGTGACGGCGCGCAGCACGCGTGCGCCGCCGGCCCAGCTCGTCAGGGCCAGGACTCCGGCGATCAGCAACAGTCCCTTGTCGGGGACGTAGCTGGAGATGACGATGACCAGAGGGAGCCCGGGGATCACGAGCATGACGTTGGTGATGAGGGAGAAGGTCTCGTCGGTCCAGCCTCCGATGTAGGCTCCGACGATGCCAAAGAACGCCGAGGCCACGATGGCCATGGCGCCTACCAAGACGCCGATCGTCAACGATCCACGGGTGGCGTGGGCGAGCTGGGCCAGAACATCCTGGCCCGTTTGGGTAGTTCCCAGCAGCATTCCGTTTCCGGGGGCCGCGAGGGTGTCGTTGCTAATAGCGTTGGGGTCCCCCAAGAACAAGGGTCCCAGGATGCCAAAGAGCGCAATGGCTCCGGCGATGATCAGGCCGGCCATCAGTTTGGCCGAGCGGGGGCGTCGCTGACGCTTCTTGGGCTGCACGGCTGCGGCAGCCGAGGCACGTGGTGCTTCAAGAGTCTGTTCCATCGTGTTCCTTCCGCCCTTAGGCACGCACGCGCGTGCGGGGATCGATGAGTGCATAGAGGAGATCAACGAGCAGGTTGGCACCGAGAACGGAGATCGTGATGACAAGGAAGATGCCTTGCATGAGTGCGTAATCGTTGCTTTGCACCGCTGTGAGAAGTGCCGATCCAATGCCCGGGTAGGAAAACACCATCTCGGTCACGATGGATCCCGAGACGACAAAGCCAAGCGAGATCGCGAATCCTGACAGGGACGGCAGGACGGCGTTGCGGGCTGCGTAGGCCGTCATGATGCGGCGAGGGTGGAGTCCCTTGGCCTCGGCGGTGACGATGTAGTCCTCGGAAAGGGTCGACACCATCATGTTGCGCATGCCCAACATCCAACCGCCGATGGAGGACAAGACAATCGTCAAGGCCGGCAAGGCGCCGTGGTAAATGACGCTGGAGATAAAGGCCCAGCTCATGCCCGGCTGCACGGTGTAGACATCGTAGCCACCGCTGAGCGGGAACATCTGGATCCTGCTACCCAGGAAGTACAGCAGCACCAGGGCCAGCCAGAAGTAGGGAACTGCCTGGAACATGGTGGTGACGGGAATGAAGTTATCCAGCCAGGAGCCGCGCTTCCAGCCGGCCAACTGGCCCAGCAAGATGCCGACGATGAAGGAGATGACGGTCGCGACACCGATCAGACCTATCGTCCACGGCAGCGACTGGCCGATGATGTCGGTGACATTGGCGGGGAAATAGGTGACAGATACGCCCAGGTCTCCACGGAAAACGCTGCCTAGGTAGTTCAGGTACTGGATAAAGACTGGCTCGTCGGAGTTGGTGCCGAGCATCAGTTCCAAGGCATGCCGGGTGGACTCCGTGACGGGGCCCTTCGCGGATAGCTTGGAGATCAAGATGTCTACCGGATTACCCGGCATCCATCGAGGGAGGAAAAAGTTCAGTGTCAGAGCGGCCCAGAGAGCCACAACATAAAACACAATCTTCTGGAGATAAAACCGCATGACTACTTAACCGTCCGTTCTGTTGCTCGGCACCAACACCATGGCTACTTACCGGCCGGGGTGAGTGACTTCAGAACAATGCCGTTGTCCCAGGACTTCCAGGAAGCCGGGAAGGCGTATTTGTTATCGTTCGTGGGCCAGCCGGTGGCGCGGTCGGTGTTGAACTCGGACAGTGTCGAGTTGACGTAGATCGGGATGTACGGCAAATCGCGGACAACTTCCTTCTGAATGGCCGCGTAGGAGGCCTTCTGTGCAGCCTCGTCGGAGGTGGCCGCAGCCTTAGCCAGTTCGGCGTCGACAATCTTGTTTTGGTAGCGGGCGTAGTTACCGCCGGTGGAAGCGTCCTCGCCGACCTTTGCCGTCGTGGAGCTATTGAAGCGCGGCTGGTAGGTGTAGTACGGGTTATCCGAGGCGCCTAAGCCGATGGAGTCCAGGGTCAATTCGAAGGTGCCCTTGGTCTGGTTGCCACTCCATTCGTTGTAGGAGAGCTGAACGGACTTGAGCTCGATGCCGGCTTCCTTGAGCTGGCTGGTCAAGACCTGAACGGCGGAGATGTAGTCGCTCCAACCGGCCACAACTTGAACCGTGAGGCTCACGCGCTGACCGTCCTTGGCGTAGATGCCGTCGCTGCCCTTGGCGTAGCCTGCGGCTTCGAGGATTCCGGTGGCCTTGGCCACGTCAGAGGTCTGCGGCACCTCGACGTCGCTCGGATTAGCAATCCACTTCTTGTCGCGCTCTGGCAGCAGCAGCGTCGGAGAGGCCGGGGCGGCAAAGTCGCCACCGGCTAGCTTGTTCAGTTGGGTACGATCCATGGCGGCGAAGATCGCCTGACGCACGGCCACGTCGGTCTGTGGGCCCTTGCAACCAAGTGCGGCATCCGAGCAGGTGAACAGGGACGTGGTCATGACGGGGGTGTTGACGTAGCTGAGGTTCTTCTGGGTACTGATCATTTCCTTCAGATTGGGCAAGAAGGAGCTCATCCAGTCCACCTTGCCAGCAATCAAGGCCGCGCTGGCAGCATCTGCGGTGGCGAGGGAGATGTACTGAACCGTATCGATTTCCGGCTTTCCGGCTTCCCAGTACGTGGGGTTCTTTTCTAGGACGTAGGACTGGGCGTTGAAGGACTTCACCTTGTAGGCGCCGGTGCCGACGGGGTTTTCGTTGATGGTTGTGGTGGGGTCGGCAATCTTGGACCAGATGTGTTCCGGGACGATGGCCTGGTTACCCAGGATCTGCGGTTCCTGCATGAAGGAGCTGGTGGCAAACTTCAGGACCGTGGTCTTGTCGTCCGTGGCGGTTGCCGTGGCATTGAGACCGCTCGTGTTCAAGGCGGGGTTGTCATGAATCATATTGAAGGTGAAGGCCACGTCCTTGGACGTCAGCGGTTCGCCGTCGTTCCACTTGACGCCCTCACGGTTGGTGATGGTCAGTTCGGTACCATCGGCGTTCCAGCTAAAGGCCGTAGCAAGGAGTGACTTCGGCTCGGATTCTGCTGCGAGGTTGTAGTAGTACAGGGGTTCATAAATAACGCCCTGCGTGGGTTGCAACATCGTGGGAGAGAACGGGTTCCAGTTCTCCGAGATGGCGCCCGTTGCGCCGTTGAACACGGTAATGGCTGAGGCGCCCGCGTCGCCGGAATTGTTACTTCCGCCGGTTTCACTGCTGCATCCGGACAACGCCAGAATGCCGGCCGTCGCAGCTGCCACAACACTCATGGCAAGGCTGCGCTTTTTGAAATGAGACATCATTGACCCTTCAATAGCGATTCACAGCACATCTGAGCCAAGATAAGCCACGGCGCTGTGTGCGCTCTAAAGAACGCCTAGAGACTTTTATAGGAGACTTAATTAAGTCTGTCAATAATGTTGAGTCGAAAATGCCTCACCTCCCCCAATGAGTCCAAATGTGACGCGGGCCACTAATTCGGGCTGAGCTTGGCTTCGGCGATGAAAGCCAGGCTCACTTCGAAACCTTCAGCACCGGCTACGGAACAATGCCCCACGCCCGCTGTTCGCGCGAACACGCCGGATAGACCCAGCGCAGGGACTGATCCGGCTGCCTTCCGGCATTAAATACCAAACTAGTGCGAGCCCAGTTGCGCTTCATGCAATTGCGCGTAGCGCCCGGAACTCAGCATGAGCTCATCATGGGTGCCGATCTCAACGATGTGACCATGCTCCAGAACAACAATCCGATCTGCTTGCCGGATCGTTGATAGCCGGTGGGCGACGACAAGAGTCGTTCGCCCCTGCATCAGCCGGCCCAATGCTACTTTGACGAGTTGTTCCGACTCGGGATCGAGAGCGCTGGTCGCCTCGTCCAGGAGCAGGATGCGCGGGTCACGCACGAGTGCACGGGCAATAGCCAACCGCTGGCGCTGCCCGCCCGAGAGCCTGGCCCCACGCTCCCCAACGATGGTGTTCCAGCCCTCGGGCTGAGAATCGACGAACTCCAAAACGTTGGCGTCCCGCAGGGCCTCGCGGATGCGCGCATCGTCGAGATGAGGGAGCCCGTAGGCAATATTTTCACGAATTGAACCCTCAAAAAGGACGGATTCCTGCGGGACCACCGAAACGAAGCGACGGACCGTTCGCATATCCAGGAGTTGCATATCTGCACCATCGAGCAATATCCGGCCACTCGTGGGCCGAACAAAACCCAGCACCAGATTCAGCAGGGTTGACTTTCCAGACCCTGAAGATCCAACGAAGGCCACCGTCTCACCCGGTCGAATTTCGAGATCCAGCTCATGAATGGCATCCACATCGGCGTCGGAGTATCTCTGGCTGACCTTCTCCAATTTCACGGCGCCGCGGACGATCTCCACGGTCAGCTTGCCGTCATTTTGCTCGATGTCTGGATCCTGCAGCACCTCGGCAATGGAGCGCACCGACTCGAGTCCACGGGCTCCCACAGGAATCAGCATGAGGAGCTGAGTCAGCCCTCCAGTCAGCAGCGCGAAGTAGCTGGAGAGCATGACAACCTGCCCTGGCGTGATCGGGAGGATTCCGGTGAGGGAAAAAATAGCTGCCAGCATCAGACAGCCAGCCCCGAGCAATTGCATCGTCACCCAGGAGATAGAAGCGACGTGACCATTGAGCATATCTAGACGCAATCCCGCCCGTTTCACATTATCGGCGCTGGAGCTAACTCGTGTGACCGCCGTCTTTTCCAGGCCGTGTGCCCTCGTGACGGGAATCAAGGAGGCCATCTCTCCCACGCGCGCCGAGAAGCCCTCAATCTCGTGGCGGAAGGTCTCATTTCGCGTCCGGGAGCGGTTTCGCATTCCAATGCGGATGCCGATGGCGATGGGCACCGTCAGTGCGTAGACCGGAAGGAATTGTGGGACGGCGATAGCGGTCATGGTGATGGCCCCCGTCATGACCATGACCGCCGACAGCAAGGGATGGGTCACTTGTTGGAGCATGAGCTCCACATTCTCAACATCGCGCACGACCTTGGTCTGCACAATCGACGAGTTCATGCGTGTGTGATAACCAATCGACAAACTTTGCAGCCGGGCTGCCAAAACGTTCCGCAGTTCGGATCCGGTGTCACGCACCACGGTCATGAAATTTCGGGTGTAAACAATGTGATTTGGATAGTTTTGAATGAGTAAGACTGCGGCCAGCAAACTCCACCACAGCACCGATTTCACATCACCTTTGACGGTAACAACGTCAATGATGGCCGCGGTGATGACCGGAAGAAACCACAACGGAATCTCTTTCAATGCGAATGCGGCACATGCCAAAGCTATCCGTCGAGGCCGTCGCAACAGCAGCCGTAGGACCGACCGAATGGGGTGATCGACGGTAATAACAGCAGAGGGCTTGGAAAGCGCTTTCTTTGGCATGGACTCCACTCTAACAAGACGTTTCGCTCCGCCACAGCCCCGCCCATTCCTGTTACATCGGGATTGTCGGGGCTCACGAAAATTCAGTTGCTCCTAGTGCAGCGCCGTGGAATGCTGGCCTACTTCTTAAGCTCACCCGAAGGTTTTCGATCCAATTTGTCTTGCAATGCCAAAGTGGCGGCACCCAGTGCGGCGGCGTCCCGCGGACTAGCCGACATAACGACCGAGACCGTGTGCACACCACGCGCCAGGGTGCGCGAATCGAGCGCCTGTTGTGCCTCCTTCAGATAGAAAGCGGCACAGGACGAGAAGCCCGGACCTGCCAACACCACCATGTCCACATCAAAGAGGTTCACGAGGGTGACAATGCCGCAGGCCAGGGATTCGGCGCCTTCGCGAATGATGTTCATGGCTGCCGCATTGCCACGAGCGGCCAAAATGCCCAGACGTGACATCCCATCCTCAACGTTTCCCAGAGCAACCTCGGCAAGGCCCGCCGACGCTGGCGCCAGACGAGCCTTCTCCACCAGGACGGGAGGTGCAGCAAATAATTCCAGGCATCCCCGATTGCCGCAGGGACAGTCCGGGCCCCGGAAATCAATGCTGATGTGACCAATTTCGCCCGCGTTGGAGCTACTGCCCCGGTACGGGCGCCGATTGACCATCAAGCCGCTGCCGATGCCTGTTGCCAGATACACAGTCGCGTAGGCCGGGTGTCCCCCGGTAGTCCCCAGCCAGTACTCCCCCACGGCGGCCGCCGTGGCGTCGTTGTCGACAATGACAGGCAACCCCGTGGCCACCTCAAGTTCATCGGCCATGGCAAAGCCGGAGAGATTCTTCAGATACGCTACGTTGCGCAGCGCGCCACCGGGCATATCGAGAGGACCCGGCATGGCCACGCCGATACCGGCAATCGTGGCTCGATCCAGCCCGAGGTTGTCGATTAGATCGGCCACGGCCTGAGCCAGAAACGTCACGATGACCTGCGGGTCCAGATCCTTGGCGCCTTGCAGGATCTGCCGACCCACAATATTGCCCGCTAAATTAGTCGCGACAATACCCACAGAAGCAGCACCAAGCTGAATCCCGATGGCCGTCATGGAATCATGGTTCAGGCGCAGCAAGGTGCGCGGCTTGCCACCGGTAGATTCTCCCTGCCCCACCTCCCGGACCAGGTTCTCCGCCAACAAATCACGGACCAGATGCGTGATGGAGGCCGGGGTCAGCGAGGTTTCCCGGACCAGTTCGATCCTGCTGGTGGGCTCGGTCGCGCGGATAATATCCAACACCCGGCTGCGTGAATCTTGCCGGAGTGGAGCCTTCGCCTTGATCATCATTCGATCCTAGCTGGCCGCGGGAGATGACCGAATTTCGCCTTCGCTCTCCAGATACACCACCACGGAATGTTCCGGCCGCAACGGCGGCATGGCGAGTCCAGCGGCAGCCAACATAGCCCCTGAAAGTCGAATCCCGCCGTCGTTCATCCACGCAGGAGAATTGTTATTCGTTCCCAAGGGAGGCGTGGGGCCAAGCTGGCGAATGCGGTAGCTGCGCTCGGGGTCGAGGCCCTTGATGCGGACCGGGACAGGCGGCCAGCACGAGGGGAGCGACAGGACCGTGAACTCGAACATCGCCTGGGAGCGGTCGGCGGCGATGATGCCGTGAGCGCTGATTTCCGGGGTGGGGTGGTCCACGCGCACCACCGTGCCCTGATGTAAGAGCGCGCGATGTTGCTTGTACACGCCGATCCAATGCCCCAGATCCTGGTGCTCTCGGGCGGTCAGCGCCGTGATGTCCCATTCGATGCCGTAGTGGCCAAAGAGCGCCGTGGCGGCCCGGAAGGACAGATCATGCGTGCGCCCCGTGGTGTGCGAGTGGGGGCTGCCAATGTGGCTTCCTACCAATTCCGGCGGCAAAAGCTGGGCCGTCCAGCGCAGAATTTGCTGCCGCTCGAGCGGATCGATGCAGTCGCTGGCCCAGACACGGTCCGTGAATTCTAGGATGCCCAGGTCGACGCGGGCGCCGCCTGAGGAGCACGACTCGATCTCGAGGCCGGGGTGACGGCTCTTGAGTTCCTCCAGCAAACGGTAGGTGGCCAGGGTCTGCTCGTGCACACCCGCGGCGCCGGTGACCGTGGAGCCGGCCTCGACAAGATCACGGTTGTGGTCCCACTTGATGTACGCAATGTTGTAGCGGCTCACGAGCTCGCTGATGCGGTCGCGAATGTAGGCAAAGGCCTCCGGGATGGCAAGGTTGAGGACCTGCTGATGCCGGGCAGGCAAGGGCATGCGACCCTGCGGCTGCAGGATCCATTCCGGATGTTCCCGGGCCAGATCGGAACGCGGGTTGATCATCTCCGGTTCAAACCACAGCCCAAATTCAATGCCGAGCTTAGCCAGATGATCGCTCAGTGGGTGCAGGCCCTCGGGCCAGACATCCTCATCCACAAACCAGTCCCCCAAGCCGGCGGAGTCGTCGCGCCGCCCGCGGAACCAGCCGTCGTCGAGCACAAATCGTTCAACGCCGAGCTCGGCGGCCTTGTCGGCGAGCGCCAAGATGCGGGAGAGGTCGTGATCGAAGTACACCGCTTCCCAGGTGTTGAGCGTGACCGGGCGCGGGGTGGTGGGATGCTGAGGCCGGGCGCGCAGGTAGTTGTGGAATTGCTGGGCGGCGGCGTCGAGGCCCACCCCATGGCAGCCATAGACCCACGGCGTGCAGTATTCCTGCCCTTCCTTGAGGATCACCTCGCCGGGCAACAACAGCTCGCCGCCGCCCAGGAGGGTTTTCCCGGCAGAGGTGTGCTCGAGGTACGAGACATGGTTGCCGCTGAAGCCCACGTGCAGGCCCCACACTTCGCCATGGCCAAAGCCAAAGTCCTGCTCACCGGCGAGCAAAACCGTGGCGGCGTCGGCGCCCGTGCGTCCGCGACGGTTTTCCCGCAGGTGGGTGCCCACCGTGATCGGGCGTCGCTGAGGTGTGCGTTCCTTGCTCCACCGGCCTGCCTGATCCAGAGATTCCACGGCGCTGCCGGATACGGGGAGCGCCACGACGAGCTGTTCGAGGTTGTAGTCGCTGGCGCCGAGATTGCGCACGGAGGCGCGCAACCGCAGGAGGCCCGAGTCATGGAGCTGGATGTCGACGACGAGTTCCAGCTCCGACTCCGCGTCCACGCCGCGAGAGCGCACGGTGTTTCCGTCCACGGTGTGGGTCAGTGAGCGGAATTGCGGCGTCCAGGCGCTGCCACTGCGGTGGCCACGTAGTCCGGGCGTCCCCATCCAGGCGGACGAGTTTTCCGGCACCACGCTAATGCGAACAGGAACGTCTACCGAGTTGTCTCGGGCCGGGGACACGTTGTCGGCAAAGTCCTGCAGCTGTTCATCACTGACGCCTCCGAGATCGGCGCCCCAGTGCAGGATCTGCGGCAGTTCGTCGGCCGCCAGGCGCAACACAACACCTGTGCCCGCGGCTCGCAACTGAAGATGCGTGAGCTGAGCTGTTACTTCCTTAGACATTGACGCTCTCCAACCAGATCGCAGCGAGACGCTCGTGCCCCACGGCCGTGGGGTGTACGCCATCTTCGGCGAGGACGGCATTGCCCCCGTGATCCGGAGCCTCGGCGTTGAGCCGCTCATGGGCCGGAACTAAAACGGCATCAAACTCTGCCGCGAGGCGTGTCACGGCTTCCTGCTTAGCACTCAGATCCTCATGCCAGTCCTGTTGCCCCGCTGTCACGGGCAAGACGAAGGGTTGTACCAAGACGAGGCGCTTAAACTGCGGCCGCGCCTGCTGCAGCAGCTCGCGATAGCCAGCCTCAAAGTCCTCCGCAGAGGTGGGTTCGTTGCTATCAAAACGACGCCAGGTGTCGTTGATGCCAACGAGAATGGAGAGGACGTCAGCATCGCTGCTCAAGACATCCTCGGCCCAGCGCGCCTTCAGATCAACCACACGGTCTCCGCCGATGCCGACATTGCTGACGGTGATTCCTTGCGGGTTGAGCTGCGAAGCCAATACCCGCACATACCCATCCCCCAGCCCCTGCGGATCCTCCCGGCGTCCACAATCGGTCACGCTATCGCCTGCAAAAAGCACGCTTGATCCCTGCGCCTGGTCCACACTGACTCCTCAACACTTGAACTTTATTTAGTGACCAATCTAAGTCACATGCAAGGTCGTTGGAGGGAATCGCACCACTATTACGCGGTGCGTCCACCGGGGCGAATTATTCTGGCGCGGCTATCCCGGCCGGGTTCCGGCAGGTGCCACCTCATCGACGTCTGTCCACACCTCGATCATGTTGACGATGAGCTCATCGCGAACGGTAATAAAGCTCGCCACCTCGAAGTGTTGTAGCCCTTTCTCGCCCAACGCCGTGACGTGAAAACGCCCCACGGCGCGATCCCCGTCCGCCACACAATCCCGAAGGATGAAGTGCTGAAATCCCGGATACTCGGCATTCAACCGGACCCACGCCTGCGCACCAAACGTTTCACCCGTATGGACGTAGTGGCAGGAAAATTCTTCATGAAGCAGGCCAGGCAACGCCGCCCAATTATGGGAGTCAATAACCTCGGTCAGCGCGCGCAGGAGTCGTTGAGCTGTCATGGAACAACGCTAACAGCGACATCAATCGCCTAGCTGCGGCAGGCAGGAGCACCTGATACTAAAGATCGGCAGCCCCGCCGGTTCCGCGCCGTGACCGGTGGCCACAAAGTAACCATGCTCAAACATGTACACGGGATACTCCGACGATAGGGCGGTGTTGTATCGACTGGGATACACCCACGGTCCGTCAATTTCATAAGCCGGCAGCGCATAGCTATCTTGCCGGTTATGGACGGTGGGATACAGATGATCGTCGATCCAGAGATGACTGGCTAGGCCAAACAGGTGGTTTTCGTTATTAACGGTGGGAAAGATTACTGCGCGCATAGTGTGCCCCGCTACTCCTTGACATGACTTAACCAGGCCCGCGCGATGGCATTCAGACGGCGTCAGTACCCATCGCACGGATAATTTAGGTAAGCCTATCCTAAGGACATGGTTCCTTTCGAAATGCTGTGAACACTGAGGTAATGATTCGAACTAACCATCGGCATCGCTGGCGCTAGCGTAGGGTAGAAAATCCACAGCATTTCAGCATTATGGGGGCAGTCGCACAAACGTATGGCACATAAAAACACCACCACACTCTTCCAAACGCTCAGCCGTTTGGCCCCGCAACTGCACCCCATCCGATGGCCGTTATTTTGGGGTTTCCTCTCAGCGTTGGCGGCAAGCGGTGTGGCTCTGGCCGTCCCGCAGATCTACCGCATCCTGGTGAACACGGCGTTAGTTCCCGGGAACGGGACGGGGGCGCTGTGGGTGGGGGCCGGCGTCGTACTGCTCTTAGGTGTGCTCGAGGCGGGACTCATCTCCCTGCGACGGCAATTTGTCATCGTCCCGGTCACGACGGTCGAAACCCGCATGCGCACCTCGTTCTACGCGCATGTGCAGCGTCTCGCCGTCGAATTTCACGACCGCTGGGGTTCCGGGCAACTCCTGAGCCGGGCCATGAGCGACCTGAACTTCATGCGCCGCTGGATGGCCTTCGGCGCGATCATGCTCGTCGTGACGGCCCTGACGGTGGTCATCGGCGTGGGGCTCATGTTCTCAATGAGTTGGGAGCTGGGACTGATTTTCCTCGCCGCCGCCGCGCCGATCGCCATCTTTGGCTTCCGCTTCCGCCGCTCCTACGGGCGCGCGAGCCGCAAGAGTCAGGATCAGGCCGGCGACCTGGCCACCACCGTGGAGGAATCCGTCCACGGCATCCGCGTGCTCAAGGCCTTTGGTCGCGGCCGCGAGGCCCTCGATTCCTTCGAGGAGCAGGCGCAGGAGCTGCAGGCCACCGAGATTCACAAGGCCAAATCGCTCGCCGTCTTCTCGCTCGTGGTCACGCTGCTGCCAGAGTTGGCCCTTGGCGCGGGTCTCGTGGTCGGGATCCTTTTGGTCTCCAACGGCAGGCTCGACGTCGGAGCTCTCGTCGCGTTTTTCGCCACGGCTGCCGTCGTGGCTGGGCCAGTCGAGGCCATGGGACCGCTGCTGGCCATGACGTTCGCCGCCAAGACGGCGCTCGATCGGCACTTTGAGGTCATCGACTCCACCAACACCATCACCGATCCGGAACACCCGGTCCAGCTCGACACCGTGCGCGGAGAGCTGGAATTTCGCGACGTGCACTTCCGATTCCCAGACAGCCCCGAAGGCACCACGGATCTGCTTAACGGCGTTGATCTAACCCTGCAGGCCGGCGAAACCATGGCCCTGGTCGGCATCACGGGCAGCGGCAAGAGCGCGCTCCTGAATCTGGTGCCGCGCCTCTACGATGTCAGCTCCGGCACCATTTCGCTCGACGGGGTCGATATCCGTCAGCTGTCCCTGAACGATCTGCGCCGCCACGTGTCCGTGGCGTTCGAGGACACCACGTTGTTCTCGCATTCGGTGCGCGAGAACGTGCTCCTGGGTGCCGCCGAACAAGGAGAATCCTCCCCGGAACTCAACGAGGCTGCGCTGGAACGGGCGCTCGAGGTGGCGCAGGCCGGATTCGCCCATACCTTGGCCGACGGCGTCGAGACCCTCATTGGCGAGGAAGGTCTGAGCCTTTCCGGCGGTCAGCGCCAACGTATTGCACTGGCGCGCGCCATCGCGGCCCGCCCTGCCCTGCTGGTGCTGGATGATCCGCTCTCTGCCCTGGACGTCAACACCGAGGAACGCGTCATGGATCGGCTGCGCGAGGAACTCGCCGGCACCACCACCTTGATCGTGGCTCACCGCCCGTCCACCGTGTCCATGGCTGACCGCGTGGCGCTGCTACAGGATGGCCGCATCACCGCCGTCGGCACGCACGCCGAACTCTTAGCCGGCAATGAGCACTACCGCTATGTACTCGCCAGCCTCACGGAGGAACCCCGAGATCTGGATAGTGACGCCGAACTTTCCGGCGAGCCCTCCGATGAGCTCGGCGCCACACCACTGACACACAAGGACCAGGGAGCCGGCGCATGAGCCGCAAAGACAAGCCTGCTAGGAACGCCACACCACAGGGCACCACAGATGAGGACCGCGTTGATCTCAGCCGGGACGACAGCCGCGCCGTACGCCAGCGCTCTGTCCGCCTGCTCGGCGCACTGCTGCGCCCGGTGCGGGTGCGTTTTGCCATCACGGTGGCCCTCGTGGTTCTCTCGCAGGCCGCCAAAGTGGCCGGGCCGCTGCTCATTGCCTTCGGCATCGACACGGCGCTCCCCGCTCTAACTGCCACGCCCGATTCCGATCCCCTGCCCCTCATCCTGACCGGCGGTGGGTACGTCGTGGCCGCATTGCTCGCTTCCTGGCTGACCGCCGCCTACCTCACGGCCACGGCGCGCCTGAGTCAGGCCATGTTGCTGGATCTGCGGCTTCAGGTCTTCCGGCACACGCAGCGCCTGAGCATGGAATTCCATGAAAGTTACACCTCAGGGCGCATCATCTCGCGCCAGACCTCCGATCTTGAGGCCCTGCGCGAGCTCCTCGATTCGGGTATTTCCTCGCTCGCCTCGGGCCTGGTGTTCATGGCGTTGACGGCCGTCTCGATCTTCTCACTCGACTGGATCACGGGCCTGCTGGTCATGGCCACCGCGATCCCGATGTTCCTGCTCTCGCGCTGGTATCAAAAGCATTCGCAGTCCGCCTACCGTTCCTCCCGCGTGGTCTCGGCCCGCTTGATCGTGCATTTCGTCGAGACCATGACGGGTATTCGCGCGGTCAAGGCCTTCCGCCGCGAGGACGCCAATGCGGCCCGCTACGACGAGCTCGCCGAGGACTACCGCCGGGTGACGGTGCGCTCCATCAACCTCAACGGCGTCTTCCAGCCCGGCCTGGTGCTGATCGGAAACGTTGCCGTGGCCGTGGTGCTCCTGGCCGGTGGTTTCCGTGTGCTGCACAGTGCGCTCGAGGTGGGCGCTCTGCTGGCCTTGCTACTGGCGACCAAGCGGTTCTTCCAGCCCGTAAGCCAGATGGCCATGTTCTACAACTCCTTCCAGTCCGCCCAGGCCGCCTTGGAAAAGGTCTCCGGCCTGCTCGAAGAAGTCCCCACCGTGCGCCCTCCGCGCCACCCGGTCGCGCTCCCCCAGGCCAGCGGCGACATCCGATTCACCGATGCCGAGTTCCGATATGGCACGGGTCCGGTGGTTCTGCCGCGCCTGAACCTACACATTCCGGCCGGTCAGACCGTGGCCGTGGTGGGTGCCACGGGCGCCGGAAAGTCCACCCTCGCCAAGCTCATGTCGCGCTTTTATGACGTCACGGAAGGCTCGTTAACGCTCGACGGCGTGGAATTGCGTGAGCTCTCCACCGCCGACTTGCGCCGGGCAATTGTCATGGTGACGCAGGAGGCGTTCTTGTTCAGCGGCTCCGTCGCCGACAATATTGCGCTGGGCAATCCCGCCGCGACGCGGGAACAGATTGAGGCGGCCGCCCGCGATGTGGGAGCCGATGATTTCATCAGGGCCCTGCCGGATGGTTACGACACCGATGTGAACAAGCGCGGTGGCCGGGTCTCCGCCGGGCAGCGCCAGCTCATCTCCTTTGCCCGCGCGTTCCTGGCCAATCCGGCCGTGCTGATCTTGGATGAGGCCACGTCCTCGCTCGATATCCCCTCCGAACGCATGGTTCAGAGCGGGCTGCAAAGGCTCTTGGGTGCCCAGGGTGCCGTGAGTGGGCGGACGGCGTTGATTATCGCGCACCGGCTCTCCACCGTGGCCATGGCCGATCGGGTGCTGGTGGTTCACGAGGGCAAGATCGTGGAGGATGGCTCCCCGGCCGAGTTGATTTCCGACGGCGGACGCTTCGCCAAACTCCATGGCGCCTGGCAGGACTCCCTCGTCTAAGAAACGGCCTCCGAGGGCTCTCCTGTGGTTCGAGAGCTTTCGTCATGCCGCAATTCGGCCACGAAGGGACCCAGCAGCGTTTTGAAGTGGAGGTGGACGTCTTTGACGTCCTGTCCGGATTCGATCATGCGAGTTCCGGCGTGCACCACGGCGTTGATCAGCTCGGCGAGAGCCGTGGGGTCCGACACCCCGAGCTCGGTCAGCGCCGCGATGAGCGGTTCCTGCAGCTGCCGATGCATCCGGCCAGCCTGCTCATTGAGTTCCGCCCCGGGCGCGAGGGTTGCCAGCGCGGATCCCACGGCGTGCGCGCCCTCCGCCACGAGGTCAACGTTCGCGGTGGCATAGGCCAAAATGCTGTCGGCCTTCGTGGGCGCGGCAGCCATGGCACCGGTCACGCGCTCCGTCCAGCGCGGAAAAATATCGCGCACCAAGGCCTGCAACAGATCCTGCTGCGACGCGAAATATTGGTACACGCTCGGCCGCGACAAGCCAGCACGCTGCGCCACCCCGGCCATGGTGGGCGCCGTCAACGTCTCCCGCAGCAGCTCGTGAGCCGCATCCAACAACGCCCGCTCCTGGGACGCACGATGCGCGGCCACCGTCGAGGCACTAATTTTTGGCACTTGAGGATCCTTTGCGTGGCGTCTGCTTAGCTAGCAACAGTATCGCGGACGACGGCGCACCTCTAGCCGGGCGCCGTCGTCCGCTTTTCAGGTGGTCACCTTAGGCGACGGAGACCGGGGCGCTGAGCTTGCCGTCCACCATTTCCAGCACGCGGTCGCAGGCGCCGAGCACCTCGTGATCGTGCGTCACCATGATGGTGGCGACACCGTGCTCACGGCTCTCGCGGGCCAGCAGCTCCACGACCTCGTGGCTGCGGGCGCGGTCCAGGGACGCCGTGGGCTCATCGACGAGGAGGAGCTTGGCTCCCGAAACGAGGGCGCGCGCAATACCCACGCGCTGGCGCTCACCACCGGAGAGCTGACCGGGACGGTTGCTGGCTCGGTGCGCCATGCCCACAGATTCCAGCAGCGGCAGCGGATCGAAGCTGCGCGGACCGCCGGAGAGCTTGTTGACCAGGCGCAGCTGATCGGCAGCTGAGAGTGCCGGGATGAGGTTGCCTGACTGGAAGACGAAACCAATGTTGGCCAGGCGGAAAGCGGCCAGTTTGCCCTGGCTCAGCCCGGCCAGCTCCTGTCCATTGACGCTCACGCTGCCCGAATCAGGAGCAGAAAGCGCTCCGGCAACGGCCAGCAGTGAGGACTTTCCGGAGCCGGAGGGGCCAACGATCGCGAGGAACTCCCCTGCGGCAACCTCAAGGTTGACGTTGTCGAGGGCGATGACCTTGCTGTCGCCGTCGCCCATTTCCAACATGGCATTGCGGATGGAGAGGGCTGTGGGTGCGGGTGTTTGCAGGGTCATCGCTGGCCTCCGAGTGCGTTGAGCGGGTCAATTTTGGAAATGCGGATCACGGCGATGGCCGCGCCCATCAGACCGAGGATGATGGTCAGTGCCGTGGCCGTGGCGATCGGGGCTGCCTCGAGGGCGAAGGGCATGGCGTCGGGCATGATGGCGCCTAGGCCCAGCCCGGCGGCCAGACCCACGGCGGTGAAACCGATCAGGACAATCGCGGCCTGCGCCAAGCCGTCGCGGAGCAGGTAGCCCGCGGAGGCACCCATGGCACGAAGGACGGCGATCTCATGCTTGCGCTGAATGGTCCATACCGTGAAGAAGGCACCCACAACGAGCGCACAGATCGCGTACAAGAACATTTGGATCATGCTCAGCGTCATGGTTTCGGCTTCATAGCCCGGGGAGGCGTTGAAGGCGGCCTTGAGCAGCTGACTGCTGGTGCCCGCGATGGCGTCGGCCGCCGCAAGGTCTAGCTTCACGCCGTCGTTCGCCTGAACGGCAACAACGCTGGCGGTGCTGAAATCAAGCGCGGACAGCTGCGCCTCGGTGGGAGCACCGGGCAGGGCCTGTCCGGAGGCGATGAGCTGCCAGGTGTGCAACGGCAGGTACGCCACATCAACGTGGCCGAACGTGGCCTGGTTTTCGGTGAAGCCAATGACCGTCAATTTGGTGTCAATACGGTCGAGCGTGACGACCGTGCCCAATTCGACGCCCTCGGCCTTCATGGTCGGCGAAACCACGATGCCATCGATGGCGCCTAGCCCGGCTCCCGAGGAGATGGCCGGGTCAAGGAACGTCCCCGGTTCGACGCCGAACAAGGTCACGTCGAGCTGAGTACCATCTTCGGCCGTGGTGTTAGCCATGCTGACGCCCATTTTCTCGGCGGCAGCCACGCCGTCGATGGTGCGCCACTCGGCCAGCTGCTGATCGTCAATCACGGACCGGGAGAAGGCGTTGTCCGTCTTGGTGCCCTCGTCGAAGGCAAACGCCGTGGCCGGCATCGACTTGAGACCGGAGACGCCGTCGTTGACGAGCCCAGAGGAGAGGCCTGAGAGCATCACCATAAGCACGGCAATGAGCGCTATGACACCGCCCATCAGGGTGAAGCGGCCGCGGGCAAACCGCAGTTCGCGAAGTGCGAGGAACATTGATCGTCCTAATTTAGTGTCCAAAATGATACTGACACCGCGTCGGTATCATTCCAACATCTTGTCAGGAAGATTTCTGATACACCAACTTTTACCCCACACTTTTGAGCAAAGTCACCTTAGCTATGGCCACCCACGGGGCTCTGCTCCTCGGTCGGCCCGCTTTTTGCTGTTTGCCTCGCCAAAGTACGACGGCGCATCCCTCACCTCCCGCGTCCGCACGTTGACTCGCCAGATAACGCCGTTTAGAACGGTTTTAGGGGCGTTATCTGCTCACTGACCGCCGGGTCAAGCCATTCTGACGCCGCGAATCACATCGAGAGCCGTAATTCTCGACGCTTTCCTGCGTATTCACCACTGGATACGATGAAATTCGCGCAACAGTTTGGCCCCTCGTTCGGGGTTGAGCGTCGCCACCCAAGAGATGCGCCCCAGCAGGTGTCCCCGGAAATCGGGATGCCCGTCCCAGTTTTGTGATTCCGGCCCGCGGGTGCGGCAATTGTGCAGAATCGCCTTCAAACGGTCGACGTCGGACCTGGCCGGGTTGGTGCGTTGGTTCACCACAACGCTGGTCACACTTTGGCGGACGCTAGCCGGGCGCACCCGAGTTTTCAGGCGATTGATCCGGTGCCCATCGTCGCGAACGATGGCTGTGACAGCCGCAACGAAGGCGTCGGCACGGCGGGCAAGGTCCTTGCCACCACTGAAGGCGAGGTCGTCGGCGTACCGGGTGTACACGCCGTCGAACTTTTCACTCAGGCCAGCGAGCCGGGAGTCGAGCCGGCGCACGGAGAGGTTGGCCAGCATCGGCGAGGTGGGTGAACCCTGAGGAAGATGAGGTAGCGAGAGTGCCTGTCGCAGGGCAAAACGCTCCGCCGGATCGCCGCCGGGTGGCATGAGGGCAAGTATGCGCGGTGGCACCCGATGCGTGCAGATCCCCGCCAGTCGGTGGGCCACGGCCTCGGGGAATCCGGCCTTCCGCAGGGCGCCAAAGACCTTGCCGGCGGTGACTTTGGCGAAGAAGCTTACGAGGTCGAGATTCATCACCACCTCTTGGCCAGTGTGCTGCGCGGCTCCTGTCACGGCACTGCGGCCCGGGACGAAGCCGTGCGCCGCGTCGTGCAGCTCAATGAGGTAGAGAAGTTTGTGCAGAATGATTCGCTGGATGGCCCGCAGGCGCGGAGCCGGGACCTCCAGCAGACGCGGCAGACGGCCCGGTCGCACGCGCCACTCGTAGCGATAATGCTGGAGTTTTCGTGTGGCCATGCGGTTCCAGTGGCGCGTGTCGGCGAACCATTCCAGTTCGCCCGGCGTGAGTTCGAGCAGGTGCGCAAGATCGCCGAGATTGTTGATCCGGGGCGTTTGGCGCGGCGCATTCTCCCTGGCCACCGCGGGCGCAAGCACGTAGTGGGCCAGGCGGATGGGTTTGCGCTGCTGGGCGGCCTTGGCCAGCGCCTCAACGAAGGGCTCGGCATGATGAATCCTAGCCGCCAGCTCACGCGGAGCATCCACGGGCGCACGGAGATACCCTCGCAAAACGTCGCTGACAAGTGGCCCCAGCCAACGCCGGCGTGCACCTAAAACGTGCGCGCCAGCCGCCATGAGCGCAGCCTTGTTCCATTGCGGGGCGGCGAGGAAGGCCTGCGCGAGGGTCTCCGTCACGGCCAACGTTGAAGGCCGGGGCGTGCGCTTAAGCGTTGCGGAGGCGGGAGTTATGTGGGCGATGTTTGGATTTAGGACTGCGATGGTTTCTCCGATGACCTGGCTGTCTGTTCGGTTGCCCAGTTGCGCGGAGCGCAACGACGCATCCGAGGTGCATGGATCAGGCAAAACTGCGTGCCCCGGGGTAACCCCGGGGAGGGATGGGCGCCGAAAGACGCTTCCCGCCTCATCGGAGAAACCATCGCATGCGCCCATGCTAACGGAAACAACAGTGTCCCCGCTCACAACCATCACGTGGACATTATGCTGCGGCGGGAATAGATCCGCACATGCAACCGCTTGCCGTTACTAGGACCATTTTTCTCACCGACGGCGTTGCTGGTGACAGAATGGGTCCTCCGGACTCTACGAAAGAAGCAATGCGCAAAGCTCGAGCTCTCAGTACAGATCAACGGTCATGGCCGCTCATCGCCGTTTTGGCGGTGACGGGCGCGTGCGCCTCGTTTATGTTCACCTTGGTCATGCCCATTCAGGCACAACTTCCGCAGCTCATGGACGCTCCCCGAGAGGCAACGGCCTGGGTCGTCACGATCACGCTCCTGACCTCCGCCATCGCCACGCCAATTTCCGGCCGGTTGGGCGATCTTTTTGGTAAGCGTCGGATCATTTTGATCTTGCTCATGACCTTGATTCTCGGCAATATTCTCGCCGCGGTCTCTACGAGTTTGCCGTTATTGCTCGTGGGCCGTGCCATGCAGGGCCTCATGAGCGGTGTGATACCGCTGGGCATCGCGGTGATGCGAGATCAACTTCCGGCGAAGCGGGTGGGTGGCGCCGTGGCACTCATCAGTGCCTCCTTTGGATTTGGCTCCGCATTGGGTCTGCCCATTAGCGCCTTGATTGCAGAGACCATGGATTGGCACGCGTTGTTCTGGATTGCCTCGGGCTTGGGATTGGCACTGCTTGGGCTCATTGCGTGGATTGTTCCGAAGGATCGAGCTTTTGTCTCGGGTGGCTTTGATTACCTGGGCGCCTTGGGACTCTCAGCCGGGCTCTCGGGCCTTCTCATCGCCATCGCACAGGGCAACGCGTGGGGCTGGACCTCCCCGCTGACCCTGGGATTCGGCGTCGGCGGTATCCTGGTGCTCATTGCGTGGGGCGCCTTTGAGCTGCGGCTGGCTCATCCCGTGGTCGACTTGCGCGTGGCGGCTCGCCCGACGATTCTCATGACTAATCTGGCCTCCGTTGCCCTGGGTTTCGCCTTCTTCTCGTCGGCCATCTTGTTCCCGCAAATTCTCGAACTCCCCACGAGCACGGGCGTTGGGCTGGGTATGTCGCTGCTCGCCATGGGACTGATTCTCGCCCCGGCAGGACTCGTGCAGATCGCCATGGCCCCGGTTGCGGCCCGAATGAACAACACGGTTGGTGGACGAGTCACCCTCGTCACGAGCGCCATCATCATTTCCCTCTCCTACGTCCTAGCCCTGCTGGCTGCGACGGAAATCTGGCAGGTCATGCTCGCCAACGCGTTCATTGGGGCCGGGATCGGCATCGGCTTTGCCTCGATGCCCATGCTAATTATGGGTGCCGTGGACGCAACGGAAACCGGGGCAGCCAATGGTTTGAACTCCCTCATGCGTTCTCTCGGTACGGGTAGTTCCGCCGCCGTCATGGGGGCCATTCTTGCAGCCTCCAGCTCCGGAGGCTCGGCCCCCACCGTGGGTGGTTTCCAGTTGGGTTTCTCAGTAGCGCTCGGCGCCGCGGTGGTGGCAGGCATTTTGGCGCTGTGCATCCCCAAGCCACGGCCCGTGCAGGCCGTGGCTGTGGATCTTTCCGGGCACTCTTCTCTGGCCGCTAAGAAGGCCTAAACGGCTACCGTCAAGGACAGCAATTCGGTGTGGCTGGAGCTCGTGGTCACCGTGATGACAGTTTGGCCAGCTCCTTCCCCCTGGAGGATGGAGCCCGACTTCGTTGATGCCATCCGCCTTGAGTTCACCGGTAATCGTCGTGGCGGCGCCGGGCCCCAGGCTGAATGTCTGGGCTCCCGATTCCAGGAGCGACGCTGCACGGCTTAGCGGTGCCATCTTTACTTCCATCCGATCATGATGCGACGCCCGCCGGGAGCATCGTTGAACGAACGGCCGCATAATAGTCACGACCCCGGGCGAGCCTCGCGGATTTTCTGGACACCAGTGAATTTCCTGCAATACGGCCGTGCCTAGTCCGGTATTTTGCCGCCCGTGTCATGAATCGCTCGCGCGAGCGTCCAGTCGTGTGGGACAGTGAACTCATGGTTACGTCTTCGCGCAAACCCCTCTCCGACGAGACCAACGGGCAAGCAGCTTCCCCACCAAAACCTTCAGCGCGAGCGCTGCTCGGAACGCTCATGCATGTCGCCGATGCCGTTCACGCTCTTCGCACACGGATGGCTACCGCAACGGGTGACGTTCCGACCATCGTCGCTTATCCCGGATACGGCAATACCACCTGGGTGCGCGTGTTGGCCAGGGTGGTCCTGACGGGCAAGTCGGGCGGTGCCACGAGCGGCAAGCTGCGCGGTTGGAAGTCATTTACCAGCGTTCCCATCCGGCACAGCCACGTGGAGGTTGAGATGGGTGGCGTCAGCCATTCGGTCCAGGCAGACGGCGGTGGGCTCGTGGACGTTCTCCTGGACGCCCAATTATCACCGGGCTGGCACACCATCACCCTGCGCAGCCAGGGCGCAGCCCCGGCCGAGGCGCGTATTCAGATCGTCGACCCGCAAGCAACCTTCGGCATTGTCTGCGACATCGATGACACCGTCATGGTCACCGCATTGCCTCGACCGCTACTGGCCTTGTGGAACACACTGGTGTTGAGCGAGAGGGCGCGAACACCTACCCCCGGCATGGCCGTCATGCTCGATCGGGTCATGGCGCAGCATCCAGGTGCGCCAATCCTCTATCTCTCGACCGGTGCGTGGAATGTAGCCCCGGCTCTTGCCCGCTTTCTGGCCCGCAATTTGTATCCCGACGGCGTACTTCTGCTCACCGATTGGGGCCCAACCAGGCAGCACTGGTTCCGCAGCGGCCGCGAGCATAAGCACAAGAATCTGGAGCGACTCGCCCGGGAATTCCCTAGCGTGCGGTGGCTCCTAGTGGGCGACGACGGGCAGCACGACCCCGAAATCTACGCCGAATTCGCCCGAACCCATGCCACCCAGACCGCAGCCGTCGCGATTCGTCAGCTTTCCACCGGGGAGGCCCTGCTGGCTGGTGGGCGCGCCCCTGAGGACTCCCCCATGGCCGAGCATGGGGCCGTATCGTGGGTTTCGGCACCGGATGGGGCCGGTCTAGCAATGCAAATGAAAGAGATTGGCCTGCTCTAAATTCTCGACGCCCCCTAGCTCGGCAGGACACTACCCGGATCCGTTCGGGTTAGGATTCAGTTCCACTCGACCAACACGAACTTACGAGGTCCTCATGGCAGAACAGCAGCTTCGGCAGGACAAACGTGCCGCCGTCGTCATCAATCCAATGAAACTCCCGGACGAGAACTTCAAGGCAGATTTCCTGCAGCTTTGCGCCGAGTCCGGGTGGGTCGAACCGTTGTGGCTGGAAACTACGGAGGACGACCCAGGCGCCGGGCAGACCCGCCAAGCCCTGGCGGCGGGGGTCGACGTCGTCATTGCCGCAGGCGGCGACGGCACTGTCCGCTCCGTTGCAGAAGTCATGGCCCGGACAGGCACCGCCATGGGCTTGATGCCCTTGGGAACAGGCAACCTTTTGGCGCGAAACCTCGGCATTGACGTCACCGATCCACTCAACGCTGGCAAGGGCATACTCACCGGGTCTGAGACCAAGATCGACGTCGTCAACGCCGTGCTTGACCATGGAAAAGACGAACAGCTGTTCCTAGTCGCCGCCGGTCTCGGCTACGACGCCGCCATTATGGGCAACACCAACGACGAGCTCAAGGACAGGGTGGGCTGGCTGGCCTACGTCGAATCCGGCATACGAAACCTACCGGGCAAGGCCACCACAGCCAAGGTCACCGTGGACGGCAAACTCACCGTTCACCGAGGGGTCCGCAGCGTCATGGTGGGCAATTGCGGAAAGCTGATGGGCGGCGTCGAGATTTTCCCCGAGGCACTGATCAGCGACGGCATCCTGGATCTGCTGGTCGTCGCTCCCCGTGGCCGGTTCGGTTGGCTCAACGTGGTCACCGGCGTCTTTGGCAAGGGTCGCAACAGGAATAAATCGGCACAAAGCCTCTCGGGCAAGGTTGCGGAAATCCAGTTGGAGCATCCGCAGGAATTCCAGCTCGACGGCGACCACGTCGGCACGGCCACTCATCTGCGGGTCACCGTCGATCCGCTGGCACTGACGATCAGGATGACAAAGTCACCGCAATAGCCGCTTCGTTGATAGGAGGAATCATGGCCATCGACACGGCAAGAACGGTTCGTATCCGCGGGGAAGAAGTCCACGGCGAACACTCACAATCCCAGGTCGAGGGAACATGAAAGCCGGCAGGGAAGCCCGCCGGGCCGCCAGCCGCGCCGGCAACAGCCCCGCCCTAACCACGATCGCCAGAATCGGTTTTGCGGCCAGTGGGCTCGTGCATTTGCTCATGGGCTACCTGTCCATCCGCATTGCCACTCATCAGGGAGGCGAATCTGACCAATCGGGTGCTTTCGCCCAGATGGTGAAATTGCCCGGCGGGATGATTATTCTGTGGGTCACTGTTGCGGGTCTGACAGCCTTGGCATTATGGCTGCTTCTGCAAGCCAGCCTTGGCATTGGGTCTTCTTCAAAAAAGCGGTGGGCTCGCAGTCTGGTTTCGCTTGGCAAAGCCATCGCCTATGTTGCCGTGGCCGCCACTGCCCTGTCGTTGGCCCTGCGGCACCCAACCGACTCGGCCACGAGCTCTCAACAGGCCAGCGGAACCATCCTCTCCCTGCCCGGCGGGCAGGCCCTGCTCATCGCCGTCGGACTTATCACGGCCGGTATCGGCAGTTACCTTGTCGTCAAGGGCGCGCGGAGAAAGTTCCACGAGGACATCGAGGTGCCAACCGGCCACGCCAAAACCGCTATCGAGGTTCTTGGCATTGCCGGATACGTCGCCAAAGGCATCGCGATCGTGACGCTCGGCGTCCTATTCATCGTCGCCGCCATTAAGACGAACCCAAAGGATGCCTCGGGACTCGACGGCGCCCTAAAAGCCCTTGTCGCCCTACCCTTCGGTGAAGTCATCTTGCTCGTGATTGCTTCTGGCCTAATGGCGTACGGACTCTACAGCTTTGCCCGGGCCAAACTGGCAAGGCTCTGAACGTTGACACGGCCCTGAGAGTTTCCGCGAGAACATCTGAATCACCATAAGAGACGCGCTCTTGAGCTCGACTATGGGCATCCTCCGAGGCTCAGCGGCTGGAAAACCAGCACCATCACGTGACATCACGGCTGGTCACACATTTGACGCATGTGATTGGGATCACTATGTTTGTTGGACGTTCTACATCCGACGTGGCGCAGGTCTCATCTTGTAGCCATCGGGCGCGGAACCTCCTGAAATGTAGTTTGCACCGAATCCGCGTGCCCATCGACGGGCACGGATCACTTGCGTCCGGTCCTGCCGGTCGCTTCGAGAGGACTGGGATGTATCGAAACCACCATGGAAAAATCGGCAACTTTGGCCGCGCAGCAACAGCCACTGTTGGTGCGGTAGTTATGTTGGCGGGTGCACTGCTGGCGGCATCACCGTCCACCGCGGCACCCACCGACGCACCGGGAACCTTCGCGGAGCAGAATTTGGCACCCACCGTAGTCAGCCCCTTTGCCGCCTATCGCATTCCCGCGCTGAGCTACCTGGGCAATAACGTAGTTGTGGCTGCCTGGGATGGCCGCCCCACCAGCGCCGCAGACTCCCCCAATCCCAACTCCATCGTCATGCGACGCAGCACAGATGGCGGCGCCACATGGGACACCCAGCGCACCATCCTGGCCGGGTTCCAAGGCACCAACAAGTACGGCTACAGCGATCCCAGCTTCATCTACGACGCCGAAGCCGGCAAGCTGTTCCTCTTTTCCGTCTATTCCAAGGATGTCGGCTTCGTGGCCAGCACCTTTGGCAACGACGATGCCAACCGCAATATCATCAGCGCCCAGGTCTCCGAATCCAGCGACGGCGGCCTAACCTGGAGCACGCCCCGTCTCATCACCAATGTGGTCAAGCCCGGAAGCAGCGCCAGCAACCCGCAGCCCGGAGATGTGCGCGGCATGTTCGCCAGTTCCGGCGAAGGCATCCAACTCAAGTACGGCACCTACGCCGGCCGCCTGATCCAGCAATTCGCCGGAGACGTCCGCCAGAGCGATGGCACCAACGCCATCCAGGCCTACAGCGTCTATTCCGACGATCACGGAGCAACGTGGGTCAAGGGCGCGAACGTCGGCAGCAAAATGGATGAGAACAAGACCGTGGAGCTCTCCGACGGCCGCATCATGCTCAACTCCCGCTCCAATAACGCAGCGGATAATGCCCGCAAGGTCGCCATCTCAACTGACGGCGGACACAGCTATGGCCCCGTCACCCTGGACACCAGCCTCGTGGATCCGGCCAACAACGCCGCCATCACCCGACTCTTCCCGGACGCCCCGGCCGGATCGGATGACGCCAAGAAGCTGATCTTCACCAATGCCAACGACGCCAATGTGCGCCAAAATGTCTCCGCCCGCGTCTCTTGCGACGACGGCGTGACGTGGGGTGTGCCGCGCGTCATCCGCCCCGGCTCCTCGGGTTACTCCACCGTGACGCGCCTGGAATCGGCCAGATCGGTGTGCTGTACGAGTCCAACTACGTCAACGGCATCACCTTCTCCAAATTCAGCGATGACTGGCTCAACAGCTGTGTTCCGCCCGTTCCTGCCGTGCCCACCACCATCGCCGGCGTGACCATCTCGGGCCTGCCCACCAGCACCTCCCGCGACCTCACCACCAACCCGTACACCGCCGGCGAGCAAGTTCCCTACAGCTTCACGGTCAAAAACAGCAACGCCGGTACCGTCACGGTCACCCCGACTGCCGGTAATTTTGCGCCCTTCGTCTCACCGGGCACGGGTAACTGCCGCTACGGAACCCTGACAGCTGGCAGCTCCTACAACTGCAGCACACCGCTGCACACCATCACGGCCGACGAGCTCGCCGCCGGTTACTTTGTCCCCGAAACCACCTGGACCGTGTCCGGTGCCGCGACCGGAAGCGGGAAAGTCTTAGGCCGCCCCGTCCCTCTCGGGAGCGGAGTCCAGACTCCTGGCGCCACGATCGCGGGCGTCACTATCGCTGGCACGTTGACCGACATCCGCAACGTCACGACCTCACCCTACGCAGTCGGTGAGACCGTGAGTTACAAGTTCTCCGTGCAAAACACCACACCGGGCACCCTCACCGTCACGCCGACCGCGGGCAATTTCTCTCCCTTTATCCCCGAGGGCATCGGCAATTGCCGCTACAAGAACCTCACGGCGGGCGCCTCCTACGTCTGCAGCACCCCGCGCCACTCCGTCACCGAAGCTGACGTGACCCGCGGCTACTTCGTCCCCGACACCTCCTGGAGCATCAGCGGAACAAGTACGACGGCGGGACGTCTCCTTGGCGAGGTGGTGCGGCTTAAGTAGCCCCTCACCAATTGCGCCAAAGCATGAGCTGCTCCCCGAAAGTCAAGGAACTGAACTATTCAGTCCAACGTTCGGGGAGCATTTCATTTGGCGGCAGGCACCACACTCGTGACAGCATGGGAACCACGCTGCGGCGCCACCTCATCGAGGGCATTCGACGCGAACATCTGCAATTATTGAAATGGTGGGGTGTGGTTGTTTCACTCCGTTATCCCATCATCTAGGTGTCGAGCTGGAGCCTGTCATCGTCCACGCCCGATCCCATATCACCCGATCCATGAAAGCCCGTGCATGAGCAGCAGCAGCACCCCTCGGCCCACCTCCGCCAGCATTGGCCCCCAGCTCCCCCGCATCAATCGCCGCACCTTCCTGATTGGCCTCGGCGCGTTAGGTGCCATCGGCGGGGTCGGCTTCTGGGCCACGAGCGGAAAACACGAAGAGGACGCGGGCACCGCTTTCGCCACTCCCCTGGCCATCCCTCCGCTGTTGCAGCCGGAGATGCTCGACGGCGAACGTGTCTTCCGCTTGAGCGCTCAGGCTGGCGAGACGGAGCTGGTTCCCGGCGTTTCCTTCGCCACGATGGGCTTCAACGGCACGCACCTCGGGCCCACGCTGCGCGCCACGCGCGGAGATAAGGTCCGCGTGCACGTGCGCAACGAACTCGCGGTGGCCACCACGGCGCATTGGCACGGCATGAAAGTGCCGGCCAGTCAGGATGGCACGGCACATCAGGCCATCGCCAAGGGCACCACGTGGTCTCCGTCATGGACGGTGGAGCAAGACGCGGCCACGCTTTGGTACCACCCACATCCTCACGGGCAGACCGAATTACAGGTGGGCAGCGGCATGGCCGGTCTGTTCCTCATCGACGACAAGGAGCCCTCGGGCCTGCCGTCCGACTATGGCGTGGACGACATCCCGCTCATCATTCAGGACGTCACGGTGCAATCCGGCGGCCAACGCGAGGGAACGCCCACCGTGACCCCGATCGGGCGCATTGGCAACACCGTGATCGTCAACGGAACCCACGAGCCGCACTTTGTGGCGACAACCCGCCAGCTACGCCTGCGCGTCCTCAACGCCTCTGCCGCCCGCTGTTACAACCTCGAGCTCTCCACGGGCGAAGACTTTCACCTTGTGGGCACCGACGGCGGGCTTCTGTCCGCACCAGCCGCCATGAGCACGCTGTTGCTCTCCCCCGCCGAACGCGCCGAAATTCTTCTCACCGTGCCCCAGGATGCCGAGGTGGTGTTGCGCTCGGTGCCGCACGATCTCGGCATGACCAAGGGCGACAATATGACCTCCGGCGCCGAGGACACCTTTGGGATCCTGCGGATCACGGGATCCAAGACCGGCACCGAGCCCCCGCTGCCCACAGCGTTACCGTCGGCCAACCATCCCGAGGCGGTGTCCGGCGTCGAGCGTCATTTTATGCTCGGTGACACCACGATCAACGGCAAGTCGATGGACATGAGCCGCATCGATACGGTCGTCAAGGCCAGCTCCACCGAGCTGTGGACCGTGGAAAATACCTCCAAGCGGGCCCATAATTTCCACATCCACGGCACGCAATTCATCGTCGCGGCAGAAAATGGTGGGCCGCCGGCGCCCCGCAATCAGGGCTGGAAGGACACGGTGTTCATCGAGCCCGGCGCGAGCGTCCAGCTGACGGTGCCCTTCAGCGAATTCGCGGATCCCGCGACCCCGTATATGTACCACTGCCACATGCTCTGGCACGAGGATCAAGGCATGATGGCGCAGTACGTGCTCACGAATGGGGAAGCTTCCGCCGAACCCATGATGGCCGACGGCGCGATGCACCACTGAGTGCCGGGGTCGCGGACCGCTATGAGTCCGGCTTAGGCGTTGGCGGCCGAGAGTGCGTCGGCAGCGGCCTGCACAGCCTCGGAGAGCGACGTCGTGGGGCGGCCAATAAGGGCCCCCAGCTCGCCATTGCTGACCAGCAAATCGCCACGCGCGATGCCCAGATCGCTGTCGGCCAGGATCTGCGCAAATTGCGCGGGAACACCCGCACCGATCAAAGCCTGTGCGTAGTCCTCCGCAGGCAGATCTTGGTAAGAGACCTGCTGGCCGGTAGCCGCGGTGACCGATTCGGCGAGTTCGCCAAGCGTGAAGGCAGTATCGCCACCCAGCTCGTAAACCTTTCCGGCCTGATCGTCAGCAAGAAGCACGGCTGCCGCGGCCTGGGCAAAGTCTGCACGGCTGGCGGCGCTGACGCGGCCATCGCCAGCGCTACCCAGGACCACCCCGTGCTGGAGGAAATTAGCCAGCTGCTCGGTGTAGTTCTCCAGGTACCAGCCGTTGCGCAACAAGACGAAGGGAAGGCCGGAATCACGCAGGGCAACTTCCGTGGCCTGATGTTCGCCGGCCAACGCCATGCCTGTCGTGTCGGCGTTAGCGATGCTGGTGTAAGCGATCAGAGCCACACCGGCCTCCTTGGCGGCGGCGATGACATTGAGGTGCTGCGGGAGTCGCTGGCCAACCTCGCTGCCGGAAACCAGCAGGACCTTCTCGGCGTCGGCAAATGCCGCGTGCAGAGATGCGGGGTCGGTGTAATCAATGGGGCGAATCTGGACGCCGCGGGCTGCGAAGTCAGCGAGCTTTGCCACGTTTCGGCCCGTAGCCACGATCTTTTCGGCAGGAACGTTCTGGTCAAGAAGTGCTTCGACGACGAGGCGGCCAAGCTGGCCGGTAGCACCGGTGACGACGATGGTCATGAGGGATTCCGTTCTTTGGAGGAAGTGTTTCATCTGTGCCAACATCGCCTGCGCGCCATTTCTTCCGAAAGGAGAGTACGCACTTAAAGGTAAGGTACCTACATGAAGGTAAGTACCAGCACCAACCAGTCGTTCGATCCTCTAGCAGGCGGTATCTTCCCTGCCGCGTGCCCCAGCAGGACGGTGCTCGATCACGTCTCCAGCAAATGGGGTGTCCTCATCCTCGTGGCCTTGGCTCAGGGTCCGCAGCGCTGGAGCGAATTACGCCGTCGTGCCCAAGGCATCAGCGAAAAGATGCTCGCCCAGACCCTGAAAACACTCGAAGGCGACGGTTTCATCCTTCGAGACGCCCAGCCAGTCATTCCGCCCAGGGTCGATTACAGCCTGACAAGCCGCGGTAGTGAGCTCGTTGCGCTGCTCGTCCCGTTATTGGAATGGATCAATGTGCACGCCGAGGACATCGTCAACGGTCAAGCCTGAGGGCGCACTCCGCTCAACCCGGAGACTCGTCATCGACCATGATTCTCCCTGCTGCGCCCGACTTGGAACCGAGCCCACGGATCTGTTTTTTGCACTCACCTCCGCCGTGCCCCTGATGCTCGACGGCGGCATGCACCACTGAACCAGCGCTCACCTTGAGTGTGGGGAAAGTTGGGCGGAAAGCCGGCGCCCACTTTCCAATCTGATGACAAAGTCGGCATCGGCAATGGCGTCCTCGTCGTGACTGACGCAGGCCACCGCCGCGCCGCGCCGGGCTTCCTCGGCAAGCATGGCGCGTGTGCGGTTCCGGCTCTCAGCATCAAGCCCCGCCGCCGGTTCATCGAGCAGGAAAATCCGTGCCCGTCGGGCGATCCCCTGGGCCAGCAAGGTTCGTTGGCGTTGACCTCCCGAGAGGGCGTTGAAGGGCGCCGCGGCCAGATCGGCCAATTGCACTCGCTCGAGCGCCCCGGCCACCCGCGCTTTGCGTTCCTTGGCACTCAGCTCGGTCGAACCACGGGCAGAACCACGCCGTGCAACACCCCAGGTTCCCATGGCAACAACCTCCCGCACGGTCAGTGGCAACGTGTCCGGGGCACTGACTCGTTGCACCACGAGCGCCACCTCATCGGCGCGCTCCACCGAGCCCGTCAGTGATTGCCGCACCCCGGCCAGAATCTCCAGCAGCGTCGACTTTCCGGCACCGTTGGGTCCCGCAATGGCGGTCAGCGAACCCCACGGCAACTCAATATCAACACCATGAAGAACAGGCACCTCAGCAAAACTAAAGGACAGATTTCGCCCACGTAGGGCGTAGTCAGAATTGATCACGGTTCAGTCTAACTCAATTTGATAATCATTCTCATTAGCATTTAGAGTGATGGCATGTCCTGGCTCATAGAACCTTTCACAGCAGATTTTTTCCTGCGAGCGCTGCTCGGCGGTGCCCTCGTCGCTGTCATTTGCGGCGTCGTGGGAACGTGGGTGGTGGTGCGCGGCATGGCGTTTCTGGGCGAGGCCATTGGGCACGGCATGCTGCCCGGCGTTGCCCTGGCCACGATGCTCGGGGTGCCGGCCATGGCCGGTGGCGCGGTGAGTGCCGTGATCATGAGTGCCTTGATCGGGGCGCTGCAGAAGCGTGGCCGGCTGTCGTACGACACCAGCATCGGTCTATTGTTTGTGGCCATGTTGTCGCTCGGCGTCATCATCGTCTCGCACTCACGGACCTTCGCCACCGACGCGACGGCAATGCTATTCGGTGACATCCTCGCCCTGAAAACCCTGGACCTCATTGGCCTGCTTGGCGCCGCGCTTGTGACGATCGTTGTCGCCGCGGCCCTGCACCGGAACTTTGTCGCCGCCGCCTTCGACACCCGCATCGCCAAAACCTTGGGCCTGCGTCCCCAGGTGGCGCAGTTGGCCTTGGTTGGCCTGGTGACGCTCGCCGTCGTGTCGTCCTACCAGGCCGTCGGGTCCTTGCTGGTCGTGGGATTGCTCCTCGCGCCGGCCGTTGCGGCCACGCCATGGACGGCCAGCATCCCCACCCGCATGATGCTCGCGGTTGTCTTCGGCGTGCTCGCGGTCGGCGCCGGGCTGCTCTGCTCCTGGTATGCGGGCACGGCAGCAGGGGCCTCCATCGCGGCGGCCGCGATCGCCTTCGCAGCCCTCTCCCCTCTCGCGGCACGATTCACCCCAGCACGGCGCAGCACCTCACACCAGCCCATCACCACAGCCTCCCCGCAGGCATCCTTTTCTGGAAAGAACTCATGATTCTTCGCTCTCCCACGCTTCTTCTCACCACTCTCCTCGCCCTGACACTTGCAGGCTGCAGCTCTGCCTCCACCCCACCAGCAACCCCAAGCTCGACGGCGGATCAGCCCACCTCTGCAGGTCATGGCGCCGTCACGGGAGCGGCCGAGGTCAAGGAACCACAACGCCATCTCGTGGCGATCGACACCGCGGGCAAGGCCTCCACCTTGGATCTCCTCAGCGGCAGCCCTTCCCTCCTCGATCCAGTGACGCCGCCGGACACTGTCACGAGCGATGGCCGCTACGTCTTCGCGGCCAACTCCACCGGCGTGGACATCCTCGACAGCGGTGTCTGGACTTGGGATCACGGCGACCACTCGCACTTTTACCGGGGCGAGGCCGCCACCATCGGCACTCTTCCGGGCAAGGGCACGGCCACCATTGCTTTTGGTCCACTCTCTACGGCTGGCACCACAGGACTGTTCTTCCCAGACTCCGGCGACGCCGTACTGCTGGATAACTCGGCACTCTCCGATGGCACCATCTCGGAGTCGCTCCGCATGACGGGCACCCCGCACGCCGGCATTATGGCCCCGCTCGGCAAGGGCGCCGTCGTCACTCAGAGCGGTGACGATGGAGTCGCCGCGAGCCTGCGCGCCCTTGATGCCACAGGCAAGGAACTCACGACTGCGGGTTGCCCGGCTGCCGCTGGCACCATCACCACCCGGGTGGGCCTCGTGATTGGCTGCGCCGATGGCGCGGTCCTGGCCACGAGTGATGGTGATTCACCGACCCTGGAACACATCCCGTACCCCGACGGCGCTGCGGCCCCGGCGACCGAGTTCAATGCTCGCAAGGGCCGACCCACCGCGGCAGGCATCGGGACAGACAAGGGGGTCTGGCTACTCAATACTCGACAGAAAAGCTGGGAATGGCTCCCCACGACCACCCCGGTGATCGCGGCAGCCGCCGTGGATAACGCTGCTAGGCATGTTGTCGTGGTCGGGGCCGATGGCAGAGTCAGCGTGTATGCCCAAGGAGACAAGGAGCCGCTTGCCACCACGGCACCGCTTCTGGGCAAGAGTCTGGACACGCCGAACCTTGCCGAACACATCCAACTCACGGTCGACAGCGAGCGTGCCTACCTCAATGCCCCCGCGGAAGGCGTGGTCTACGAGATCGCCTACGCAGATGGTGCACGGATTGCCCGGACGCTCACCCTACCCACCGAGGCCAGCCACCTCGTGGAGACCGGCCGATGAGGCGCCCGCTTCTGCTGGCCGCGGCAGCGGTACTGGCCTTGCTTGCCTCGAGTTGCTCGGCCGCTGCACCTGCTGCGGGCCCGCAGATTGTGGTCACCACAAATATTTTGGGCGACGTCACGCGTCAGGTGCTGGGCGATCAAGCCACCGTGACCACACTGATGCAGCCCGAATCCGATCCGCACTCCTTTGAGATATCGGCCCAGCAGGCCGCGTCCATGAGCAACGCAGATCTGGTGGTCTCCAATGGCCTGGGGCTAGAGGAGGGCTTGCAACAGCACCTTGACCGAGCAGCCGCGGCGGGCGCTCCCATGCTCGTCGCGGGTGAGGTGGGCGACGTCGTGCCGTACAGTTCCGGCGACGCGAAAGGTACCCCGGACCCGCACTTTTGGACCGATCCCGCGGCCATAATCAAGGTGGTCGACGCCCTCGAGGAGTCGGCTGGGCAGATCGACGGTATCAACGAGGAAAAGCTGTCCGCGAGCGCAGCCGCCTATCGGCAGCAACTCACGGCGCTGGACCAGGAAATGACCACGGCCTTCGCCGGACTCCCCCGGGAGCGACGGGCCCTGGTCACTAACCACCATGTGTTTGGCTATCTCGCGGCACGCTTTGACTTCACCGTCATCGGTGCCGTGATCCCTGGCGGAACCACGCTCGCCGCTCCTAGCGCCGCAGATCTTCGCGAACTCAGCGAGGCGATCCGCACTGCTGACGTTCCCACAATTTTTGCCGACTCATCCCAACCCGACCGGCTGGTGCAGGTGTTGGCAAGCGAGGCCGGCGTGAAGGTGCAGGTCAGCGAACTCTTTACCGAGTCGCTGACCCGTCCCGACGGCGCCGCCCCGACGTATCTAGACATGATGCGCGTCAACACTCAACGGATCGTCGACGGCCTTGCGCCGTAAACACCACCAACTTTCAACAACGCTCATCACCGAAAAATAAGGAAACAACCTATGCTTCGTCAAAGAACCACCCGTCTCAGTGTCACCGCCGCCATCGCGGGGCTCACCTTCCTACTTGCCTCCTGCGGGACCAGCGCCGATACCCCCGGAACGGCCGCAC
Source organism: Arthrobacter psychrolactophilus (assembly GCF_003219795.1). GTDB lineage: Bacteria > Actinomycetota > Actinomycetes > Actinomycetales > Micrococcaceae > Specibacter > Specibacter psychrolactophilus. The sequence continues at coordinate 217,800 of NZ_QJVC01000003.1, forward strand.
CCAACCCGGGCGGACGCGTCGCCGTATCCCATCCGGGCGGCATTAGCGTCCTGGATGGGACAACGCTTGAGCTCGTCAAGAGTTTCGATTCCGAGGAGTTCACGCGACTCAACCCCGCTGGCGATGGCCGTCACGTCGTGGTCACCACCACGGCTGGTTTCCAGCTGCTCGATATGAACGAGCCCAAACTGACGGACCTCGTGGTGGATGCCAAGGCTGCCGGGCATGTGGTCCGCCATGCAGGAAACACCGTCTTCTTTGATGACGGAACGGGCACCACCACCATCATGAAGTCGGCAGATCTCGCCACGAGCGAGGAGAAACTTCCTGCAAGCCAGCATTACCAGGCACCCTCTCCCCACCACGGCGTATCCATTGTCTTGGAAGACGGAACACTGCTGACCACCGTGGGAGATAAGAGTTCACGCTCGGGTGCCACGGCATTGGAGGCACATGAGGATCACTGGCATGCTACCGCGGAGAGCAAGGACTGCCCCGGAATCCACGGCGAGGGAACTGCGGCCGATGAGGCCGTGGTCTTTGGCTGCGAAAACGGCGCACTGTTGTTCCACAATGGCAGCTTTGAAAAGTTCACCGCACCGGATCAGTACGGTCGCATGGGCAACGCCTATGTCTCCGAGAGCAGCCCGATCGTTGTGGGAGATTACAGCAACAATCCTGACGCTGAAGGCTACCTACTTAACGCCGTCGTGCTTCTCGATACCGAAAAGCACAGCTACCAGGCCGTGACGCTGCCGGCGAATGTTCAGTACACCTGGCGCGATATTGCGCGCGGCCCCGGGGACCTGGCCTACATCCTCTCGACCGATGGCTCCATCCACGTACTTGACCCCAAGGACGGCTCGATCGTGAACGAATTCCCGGTCATCAAGGCGTGGGAAGGCCCTGCTGAATGGCAGGACGCGCATCCCGCGATCGTGGTCAACGGCAACACCGCCTACGTCACCGAACCTGCCACGAGCACGATTCACACCGTGGATCTCACCACGGGCAAGGTGGGGACCTCCAAGACGTTGGACGCTGTGCCAAACGAAATCGCGCTCAACGTCGCGGCGCACTAAACACTCAATCGGCCAACGGCCGTCGCACCCCTGCGGGTGCGGCGGCCGTTCGTGTGCCCCGAGAAAGTTCGTCACAGGACGCCCTGGGCGATCAAAGATCGGGGTCGGGTCAGCAACGCATTCAACACCAAAATCGAGCCCGATTTTCAAGGCGATTTTCGGTAGCAAGCGACGCGATGACGACCGTCTGAATCGTCTGTCGAAGCCGCAGCAAATGTGTTCTGGATTACAACGATTCGGTAACGCGGACTCCAAAATATCCCCACCCTATGCGGAAATCATGGGATCGCTTCCATAGCGTGAATGTGATCTTCTTGACAGCGCTCCCACACCCGTAGCAGGATGAGTATCGCTTCGTGGAAGCGCTCCCGCATCTCGCTCAGAGTACTGCCAAATCACACCCCTTTGTTGGTGCGGCGCCATAGCTCGTGAAGAGGTTTGAAGGAATTTTTCACGGGACCGACAACAAAGTTGGTCCCACGACAAAGGAGTCACAAATGCGTTTGAATACTCGTAAGAATTGGGCTGCGGTCGCTTCGCTCGCCACAATTGCCCTGCTCGCTTCGGGCTGTTCCAGCACCGATACACCAGCAGCCAGCGGCGAAGCTGGTGGGAAGGTTTCGCTCACGCTCGCGACCTTCAATAACTTTGGTTACACCGATGAATTCCTCAAGGAATACACCGATGCCAACCCGAACGTCACCATCACGCACCAGCAGGCAGCCACCGCCCCGGATGCTCGCACCAACCTTACGACCCGCCTCGCGGCAGGCGGAGAAGGTCTCGCCGATGTCGAGGCCATCGAGATCGACTGGATGCCCGAGCTCTCCCAGCTTCCCGGCGCCTTCGTTGACCTGGAGTCTCCCGATGTTGAAGGTCGCTGGCTCTCCTGGAAGGAAGACCAGGGACGCACTCCTGATGGAACGCTGATTGGTTACGGAACCGATATTGGCCCGCAGGCTGTTTGCTACCGTGAAGATCTGGTCAAGGCCGCCGGCCTTCCGTCCGATCCCGCAGCCTTCGCCGAATACCTCGGCGGAAAGGATGCTACTTGGGACGATTACTTCAAGGCTGGCCACGATTTCGTCGCTAAGTCCGACAGCGCCTGGTTCGACTCCGCAAATGCCGTCTACCACAGCATGGTTGGACAGGTAGAAAACGCCTACGAAGACCCCAAGACAGGCGAACCGGTCAAGCTCGCTGACAACAAGGTCATCCAGGATATGTTCACCAACGTCCTGACCGAATCCAAGGACCTCTCCGCTGGCCTGACTCAGTGGGAAGGCGACTGGGATTCCGCATTCCAGAACAATGGCTTCGCCACCATGTTGTGCCCCGCCTGGATGACCGGCTCGATCGAAGAACGCGCCGGTGGAGTCACGGGTTGGAACATCGCCGATGTTTACCCCGGTGGCGGTAGCAACTGGGGCGGATCATTCCTGACGGTCCCCGCAACAGGCAAGCACACCGAAGAAGCCCAGAAGCTCGCTGCCTGGCTGTCCGCTCCCGAGCAGCAGATCAAGGCCTTTGAAAACGCTGGCACCTTCCCGAGCCAGACCAAGGCTCAAACCGAGAAGGCACTTCTTGATTCCAAGAACGACTTCTTCAACAACGCACCGACCGGCCAGATCTTCTCATCGCGCGCTATTGCGCTCAATGACACCAAGCCGATCTTCCGCGGCGTGAACTACTTCACCATCCACACCGCAATCCAAAACGGCATCACCCGTGTCGACGTCAACAAGAGCCAAGACGCTGAAACGTCCTGGAAGGGTGTGCTGACCGAATTCTCAGAACTCGGATTCTAATTCAGAGTTCCTGAGCTCGCCTAGGCGAGATTCGCTGCTTCTGTCGGGCGCCGTCGTTGATTCGCGGCGCCCGACAGGGCTCACCGAGGCCCACACAACTTCCAAAGGAAACATTCATGTCTGTCCAAACTGCTCCTAAGCCTGTGCAGGAGAAGGAGAAGACTTCCCGCCGCATTGCCTTCAGCCAGAAGCGCGGCAAGTGGGACGTCCAGCTTTCCCCGTACCTGTACATTTCACCGTTCTTCATTCTTTTTGCCATTACGGGGCTCTTCCCTCTTGCTTACACGGCTTACGTTTCAGTTCATGAATGGCATCTGCTGCTCGGGCAGGGAAAGTTCGTTGGATTCCAGAACTACATAGATGTCTTCAACCAGCCCACGTTCTGGAAGGCACTGCGCAACACCTTCTCCATCTTCCTGCTCTCTTCCGTACCGCAGGTCATCGTGGCGCTCTTGCTTGCTGCGGTTCTCAACGCCAACATCCGCGCCAAGACGTTCTGGCGCATGGGCGTTCTGGTCCCCTACGTTGTTGCCCCCGTTGCCGTTGGCCTGATCTTCTCCCGCCTTTTCGGTGATCAGTACGGATTCATCAACGCCATCTTGGGACTCCTACAGATGGATCCTGTGGCCTGGCACTCCGAGGTCATTCCCAGCCACATCGCGATCGCCAGCATGGTGAACTTCCGGTGGACCGGCTACAACACCCTCATCTTCTTGGCTGCCATGCAGACTATTCCAAAGGAACTCTACGAAGCCGCCATCATCGACGGCGCCGGGCGTCTGCGACAGTTCATCTCCATCACCATCCCGCAGTTGCGCGCAACCCTCATCTTCGTCATCGTGACAGCCACCATCGGTGGCCTGCAGATCTTCGATGAGGCTCGAGTCTTTGATGCCGCCGGAACCGGTGGCGCAAGCAAGCAGTGGATTACCGTCACGATGTACATCTACGACCTCGGTTGGGGTAACCAAAAGAACTTCGGCCGTGCCTCTGCCGTGGCCTTGATCTTGTTCTTCATCATTATCTTGATCGGCATCCTGAACTTCGCTATCACCCGCAAGATCTCAGATTCGGGCAGCAGCAAGCAGGGCAAGAAATCTAAAACCACTATCTCCAAAGCAACGAGGACCAAATGACTTCTCTTCCCGTCATTGCCCAAACCTCCGGTAAAGGCGCCGCGCGCTCGGAAGCCCGCAAACGCCGCCGTCGCCAAACAGGTGGGGCGGACCGCCGTCCGAGCTGGGTCACTTACACAATCCTCGCCGTCGTTCTTCTGATCTCGGCCTATCCGCTGTACTACACCTTCTTGTTGGCCTCCTCAGATCAGCTCACGATCTCAAAGACCTCGATTCCTAGCCTGATCCCCGACGGGGACTTCATGGCCAATGTCCAGCGCATCCTGAACTCCGACATCCCGCTGTTGAAGGGTTTGCTGAACTCCACGATCGTGGCCGTGCTGCAGTCCTTGTCGGTGGTTATCTTCTCGACGCTGGCCGGTTTCTCCTTTGCTAAATTGCGTTTCAAGGGTCGCGGCCCGCTTCTGGTCTTCGTGATTGCCACGATGGCCGTGCCCACCCAGCTCGGTGTCATTCCGCTGTTTGTGGTCATGTCCGATATCGGCTGGTCCGGCAAGCTTGTGGCCGTCATTGTCCCCGGTATGGTCACCGCCTTCGGAGTCTTCTGGATGACCCAGTACCTGGAAAACGCGCTGCCGTACGAGCTCATCGAGGCCGCCCGCGTTGACGGCGCCTCCATGATTCAGACGTTCTGGCACATCGCCATGCCGGCCTCACGCCCCGCGGCAGCCATGCTGGCCTTGTTCACCTTTATCGGTAGCTGGACGAACTTCTTCTGGCCCTCAATTATTCTTTCCAACAAAAACCCGACCCTGCCCATGGTGGTACGTCAATTGCAGGCGGGCTATTTCCAGGATTACTCGCTCATCATGGCAGGCGTAATCCTCTCGACGATCCCGTTGATCGTCGTCTTTATCTTCGCGGGCAAGCAGCTCGTTTCCGGAATCATGGCAGGAGCAGTCAAGGGATGAGTACCAATATGAACCTCAACAGCAACGCAGGGATCCAGTTCCCTGAGGGTTTCCTGTGGGGTGCTGCCACGGCAGCCTTCCAGGTTGAGGGTGCAAGCACACAGGATGGCCGCAAGGATTCCGTGTGGGATACCTTCGCACGCGTTCCCGGAGCTGTCTTGGGCGGCGACAACGGCGATGTTGCCTGCGATCAGTACAACCTGTACAAGAACGATGTTGCGCTCATGAAGTCTCTGAACTTGGACGCGTACCGCTTCTCCATCTCCTGGGCCCGGGTACGCCCCGACGCTGTTTCGGGACCCGAGGGCGTCAACCAGCTCGGTGTTGATTACTACTCCCGTCTCGTAGACGAACTGCTGGAAAATGACATCAAGCCGTGGGTGACCTTGTTCCACTGGGATCACCCGGCAGCTCTTGAAGACAACGGTGGCTGGGCCAACCGCGACTCGGCCTACCGTTTCACCGAGTACGCCTTGACGATGCATGATGCTCTCGCCGACCGCGTTAACATCTGGACCACGCTCAACGAGCCGTGGTGCTCTTCGTTCCTGAGCTACGGCGCCGGCGTGCACGCACCGGGCAAGCTGTCCTACCCGGACGCCCTTGCTGCCGCACACCACCAGATGCTCGGCCATGGCCTGGTCACGCAGGAACTGCGCAAGCGTCAGCCCGAAGCAAACCTCGGCATTACCCTGAACTTTACGGTGGCCGATCCTGTAGATCCCAGCAACCCGATGGATGTTGATGCGGCACGTCGCATCGATGGCCAGTTTAACCGTGTCTTCACGGACCCCATCTTGTTGGGTCAGTACCCGGAGGATCTCTTCACCGATCTTGCCGGCGCAGGTCTCGGTGGCGTGCTTGAGTCCAATATCCAGGACGGCGATCTGGAGATCATCTCTACCCCGATCGACACCCTTGGCGTGAACTACTACCACGGTGAGGAAGTGTCTTACCGTGACTACCCGGACGCTGTGGACGGCAGTGCACCGGTGGCTCGCACCACGCAGTCCCCCTTCCCTGCCGCCGAAGGTGTCAAGGTTCGCAACCGCGGTTTGCCCATGACGGATCAGAACTGGGAGATCCAGCCTGAGGGTCTGACTCGACTCTTGACCCGCCTTCAGAAGGACTACACGGGCCCCAAGGGTATCGCCATGTACATCACCGAAAACGGCTGCGCCTTTGATGACGTCGCCGATGAAAACGGCTATGTCGATGACCAGAACCGGCTAAGCTTTTATGACAGCCATCTCCGGGCAGTCAAGGATGCAATCGATGCTGGGGTTGATGTCCGTGGCTACTTCGCATGGTCCCTTTTGGATAATTACGAGTGGGCCTGGGGCTATAGCAAGCGTTTTGGAATTGTCGGAGTAGACTTCGAAACCCAAGAACGAACTGTCAAGGCCAGTGGTCTTTGGTACGCCCAGGTGGCCAAGGATAACGCTGTGCCCGCCGTGCTGGAAACCGTAAAGTAACCAGCAACTTCATTGGAAAGTTAGCTTTGTGACAACGCCGCACCATAACTCGCTCGTAGAGGCCACGCCTCCAACACTTGATGAGGTTGCGGCCGCCGCCGGAGTCTCCCGTTCGACCGCGTCCCGCGCGCTCAACGGGGGACTCCGCGTGTCCCCTGCCGCCCAAGCCTCCGTGGATGCTGCGGCAAAGCTGCTTGGCTATCTCCCCAACCGTGCGGCCCGGTCCCTCGTGACCCGCCGCACCGATTCCATCGCACTGGTCATTCCCGAGCCCGACGAACGCGTCCTCTCCGATCCGTTCATTGGCGCCACCCTGCGGGGCATCAGCGCTGCACTCGCCTCGACAGACCAGCAACTAGTTCTGCTTCTGGCCCGGCCGGATGAAGACGGCGGGCGCATTGCGAAGTACCTGCGCAGCGGCTATGTGGACGGTGCCGTCATCGTCTCGCACCACCGACAGGATGGACTCGAGGAAGCTGTCCTTGGATCGCGCATCCCCGCTGTTTTTGTGGGCCGCCCCTTCCACGACGAAGACCTTCTGCATTACATCGACGTCGACAGTGTGGCCGGTGGCCGTTTGGCGACCGAGTACCTCCTTAACCTGGGCCGGCGCCGGATTGCCCATATCGCCGGACCGCAAGATATGACGGCCGGAAATGACCGCGCCCAGGGCTGGCGTGACGCGCTGCGCGAGGCAAACCTTGCCGACGATCTCATCGCTCAAGGTAACTTCACAAAATCCACCGCCTACCAGGCCATGAATGACCTCCTGCGCCAGGACCCCACGATTGATGCGGTGTTCGTGGCCTCCGATCTCATGGCAGAGGGTGCTTTGACGGCCTTGCGCGAGCATGGCAGGTCAGTCCCCGACGACGTCGCCGTGATTGGTTTTGACGATCTGGGCGGCGCCGCGAATACCAGCCCCACCCTGACCACGGTCCGTAATCCCGTGGTGGAGATGGCGACGTCCGCGGTGGAGCAACTGCTGCACTTGTTGAGCAAGAATGCCGCTCCTCGAGAAACCCCCATCCCTTTGGTCTTCTTCCCGCAACTCGTGATTCGCAACAGCACACCCGGGAACTAACGTCTCCTTATTTTCCACAGGCGAGTGCCGAGTCGGCGGGATGGGAGCTGAAGGTGTGCTCCCGCCGTCGTACGTATTAATAGGGGTAGCAATTTTCGCCTGTCCGGATGGGCGGAGTACGGTGTGGGAAGCCTGAAGCAGCAGCTGGTGACCGCCGTGATTGCTCCGGGCATGTGGCCCCCTTTGGAAAGTATGTAATTTATGAGCTCCCCTGCCGCCGGCGCCAGTGTGGCCCCGCAGCGATTTGCCGCCCTCCGCAACCGCTATTCGCGTCCGTATCTGATCACCGCGGGGCTGTCGATGCTGGGAGATAACACCGAACATGTCATTACGTATTGGGTGCTGTGGGAGACGTTCCATTCGCCGGCGTTGGTGGGCTTTCAGGTCATCAGTCACTGGCTGCCATTCTTGTTATTCTCGGTGTCGTTCGGTTCCCTGGCGGAACGGTTCGATTGCCGAAGGGTGATTCAGGCGGCGCAGGCGCTGTTCATCTTTGTCTCGCTCGCGTGGGGCGTGCTGCTGCTGACCGATTCCCTGCAGATGTGGCAGGCCTGCGTGCTGCTGATCCTGCATGGCTGCGCCGGTTCGCTGTGGAGTCCGGCCGAGCAATTGATGCTCCATGACTTTGTGGAGCGCAAGGACCTGCCAGGTGCCGTCCGGATGAACGCAACCTTCCGCAGCCTCGGCGTGCTGTTTGGGCCCGCAGTGGGTGCCGGACTCCTGCTGCTTCTGGGGCCGACCGTGGGGATCTTCGTCAATGTGGTGTTTTATCTGCCCATGGTGATCCTCATGATGCGCACGCCCTTCACCGGGCACACCCGCGACGAACCCGATGCCTCGCCGCGCAAGCGGGTCGGCCTGATCGGTGCCTTCCGGGCCCTTGGCGGACTACGCAATGACAAGGTGACCGTGAGTATGTTTGCCCTGTCTGGGCTAGCGGCACTGACCACGGGCGGGGCGCTGCAGGCCGTCATGCCGACGTTTGCGAGTTCGCTCGGGGCCGGCGGCGGTTTGGGTTACGGTCTTTTGCTCTTTGCCACGGGATCCGGCGCAGTGTTGGGTGGCTTCATTCTTGAGGCCACGGGTGTGCTCAAACCCAGTATCAACGCCGCTATCCTGGGTACGCTCGGCTACGGCACGGCGCTGCTCATCTTCGCCGTCACCAACAACTACCTTGTGGCACTCATCGCCCTGGTGATCGCCGGGGTGTCGAATATGGCGTCGACATCGATCGGGCAGAGCATTGTGCAGCTGCAGGCTGCCCCGTCGCAACGAGGAACAACCTTTGGCGCCTACAGCATGTTCTCCAGCGGTCTTCGTGTAGGTAACGGCATCACGCTCGGCGTCCTCGGAGCACTCGTAGGTATTCCGTTCTCGATGGCTGTGTGTGCCGGTGCTCTCCTGCTCGGCGCGCTGCTGATTTGGTTCTATGCCCGTGGAGCGAAGCCGGTGGATCTGGGGTAACTGCCGTTTTGGTGTCCATCCATCATCAGTTGCTCAACTACGCCAAATAAACTTTTAGCACTGAGAAGGCGCGAACCATGACGGCATCCCTCTGGGAATCCCTCAGCCATCCCGGTTTGAGATAGGAGAGAGCCTTCGCCTAACCGACGGTGTTGTGCACTGGGTCGATCTGCTCCGCGGCGAGTTGTATGCTTGGGCACCCGATACTCGTTAATAGGGCACCTTAGTGCGAACCATTGACGCCCGGCGAGCCTTGTTAAAAAGGCACCTGATGGACGATTGATCGCAGCGGTAGGAACAGGGCTGCCTTGGCACCGGGAGGATGGGTGCCGGCGTGGAGCTTTCCAGCACGCAGCTGGATGGCCGCCGGTGCCGCGTCATTGACAGAAGCTTCGCACCCGACGGACCTTGCTGGTTCGACGCCAATGTGCACGACGGTTCCGAGACGGAAGGACATATGTGGCGTTGGGATCCGGAAACGGGGACCGTGGAAAACATCTTGAGCGGGCTGGAAATCCCCAAAAGCTCAATTTTTCCCCCTTGCTTGACGCCATGCTGATCGGCGACTCGGTCGAACGGACTATCCTGAACTGGAAACTTAGCCTGGATACAGTTGCTGAGAGCTTCGCAACCGTGACCGTGGGGTGGCCGGATGGCTTGCATGTTTACCGTACGACTCGGCACTGGAATGCGATATCTGGTGGGGCACGTCTAGACGTTTATGACACGGCCATGGTTCCGGCCAGGTCTACCGACGTCCCTGTTTAGCCGCCAACCAGCGTTCTCCTAACTAACGACGCCGATCCACTGGTCATCGTCACGAACGCCTCGCAAGGAATGGCGGCTCCGGCTGAGTTGGACGGCCGCACTATCGCGGCCCGCCTGTCGGAGCTCTAACTCACGTCGGTTCAGAGGCAGCCCTAAAACGGCTTTCGGGAGGCCTGCAGCGGATTAGTTTCAGCTGCCCGCTCACCTGCAACCCACCTGCGTCATGCGCAATGAGAACGGTATCTCCTCGAGAAATACTCATAGTCGTTCCTTGAGTCGACTTGATTTCACCAATCCCGTCAGTGACGACCATGATGCTAAATCCAGGATCGAATATAGTGTCTTGAGATACTTCGCGTGTCTCAACACGAAAGTAGCTTCTGCTTCCGGCCGCGAGTTCCTTCACCCCTTGTCCGGTTCTGACGATTAGTCTCTCCAAATCTTCACGGGAATTTTCTTGACGGTCTACGGCGGCCAAAGCAGTTTCAAAACCTAGGCCGAGATGACCGGCTTGGGTTCCATCGATACTAAATCCATCCCATTCCAACAAAATGGATAGATCTTCTGGTTCCTGAATCTCGACCAGAAAAACTCCCTCACCTATGGCATGAGGCATTCCCGGAGGAACGAAAATACTGTCACCAGCCGAGACTGTTACAGCGTGCATGGCCCCTAAGAATGCTGCAACAGACTGGGTGTCTACCCAGGTGGTTAACTCTTCAGTACTAACTTCCCGATTAAACCCGAGATGAACTGTTCCGCCTTCCAAGATCATCCAGGCCTCGGCTTTTCCATGGTTACGCTCCAGATGTTCAGACGAGAAGGCCCGACTTGGGTGGACATGGACTGGAAGCCTTTGCCCGGCATCCAGCAGTTTCACCAGCATCATCGTGTCACTACCGAAAGCTTCGAAATGTTCCGTGCCAAGCCAATGAATCGGGTCATTATTCACAAGGTCAACGAGTAATGTCCCATCGGCCAGCTCAGTCAATCCGATACGCTTCTCACCGAAAATCGTTGTGGTTGATCCAACCCAGTCCTCTGGGACATGGTCCCCCGTGCTGGGAATGGAAGACTCAGATCGAAAGTCTCGTATTCTTTCCCCGCCTTTGTAGAATCGGTTAGCCGGTTGATTGCTTCCTAGCCGAATAATTGACATACCGCCCTTTATGGAACTCATAGTTGCCGTGTGTAACTAGGCATATTGATACGTCAGCCGCGATTAGCCGGCGCTAGTAAATTCAAATGTTCTGAATTCGTCCACCCATTGATGACCTGTCCAGTTCTCATCGCCAGGAGGAAAACCCGCCGTCAACAACTAAGTTATGGCCAGTGATATATGCCGATGCCTCGGATGCTAAGAACAAGGCCGAAGACTTGATATCCTGCCCATCTATACCCATACGCCCAAGGGGTGTTCGGGTGGCATATTCATCAGCGAAAGCGTTAGGTAACTGCCTCGGACCAAAGCCACCGGGCGAAATGCTATTGACTCTGACAGCAAATTGAGCCCAGGCAGCAGCCAGATCCCGAGAAAGACCAATCACTCCGGCTTTAGCAGCCGCGTAATCGATGGGCTGTTGTTCCACTCCACCGTTTGAATACATACGGCGGTCCCGACCAACTAAACCGGCAATAGATGCAATATTGATAACGGCCCCGCCGCTGGGACTTTGCTCAATCATTTTTGCTCCGAAAGCCTTACAACAGAGCAATGTACCGGTCAGATTGGTTGCGATCATGTCTTCAATGACAGTCACAGGCCGCTGAAGTAAGTCGCCGCTAGCATTTCCTGATCCTCCGCCAGCATTATTGACTAAAACATCTATGCGCCCCGCGAAGGCTATAGCATCAGCGGCAGCGTTCTCAATAGATGCGTAATCCTGCACGTTGACAGCCAATCCAAGCGTGGCGACGTTGTACTTCTCAGCAAGGGTTTCTGCTGCAGAAACAGCCGACGCCGCATTCCGCGAGGAAACCACCACCGTGGCCCCGGCTTCAGCGAAAGCTGCGGCCATATCGTAGCCAAGTAGTTTTGACCCTCCAATGACTACTGCAGTTTTCCCCGTAAGGTCCCACAAATCTCGAATTGAATCACTCATATATCCCTCTTTGAAATCAATGACTGCCGATCTTTTACTCCCGGTGGCGGGCTGAACCCGCCACCGGGCATGTAGCTTAAGCGCTCAATGCCACCGAAATCCCAGCCTGTTCCAGATGCTGAGCTACCACAGCAATCTCTTCCTCGTTTAAGGGGACCTGTGGTTCAGCCGTCAGGTGCGTCGAGAAGACTCCTTGCAGCATGAGCCCAGTTTTGAAAGCGCCAATGGCTGAGGAGTTCGGTCCCATTCGCTCTGGATTTCCTGCACCCACCAACTTGAATAGTCGATGCAATCGTTCCTGTTCTTGACGAGCCTCTTCGAAACGCTGAGATTCGACGAAATCGAAAAGTCGAACATATCCGGAAGGGTCCACATTGCCCAACCCTGGAACAACCCCGTCTGCACCCATATTCAGCGCGGAATCAACGGTGAGCTCCGACCCTGTGAGAATGGAAAAATTCTCCAGTGCGGGTGAGTTTCTGCGAGCGATAATAACTCCGCGTAAGCTGCCCTCATCCCCGCTTGAATCCTTAATCCCTGCCAATACTCCTTCGGATCCTAGGCGAATCAGCATCTCAGCGCTGAGCTTCGAGTGAACGCATACCGGAATGTCGTAGGCATACAGCGGCAAGTCGACCGCAGCACGAATTCCGCGGAAGTGCCGCTCAATTTCAACGTCGCTGACGCGCGTGTAGAACGGTGCCGTAGCGACGAGCCCATCGGCTCCAAGTTCCTTGGCCACCTTGGCATGTTCAATGACCCTGGGCGTAGTCATGTCGATAACACCAGCTAGGACTGGCACTCGTCCGGAAACGTGATTGACGGTTACTTCAAGCACCAGTGCACGCTGCGCATCAGTCAGATAGGCCACTTCAGAACTGGAACCCAATACGAAGAGACCGCTAACGCCACCCTCCAACAAGAAGTCCAGAAGTGCCTTCAATGAGGCCACATCAACGGAACCATCAATGTTGAGAGGGGTGAGAACGGGAGGGATGACGCCTGTCAGTCTGGAGTTCATGGTTATCCTTATTTGCTAGTTATAGAAGTGGGAATGTTAGAGGAGAGAAGGGGCCGCGCCCAGAAGCTTTCGCGTGTAATCATTACTGGGTGAATCGAAGATCTGCTCAGCAGGTCCACGTTCGATGATTTCTCCGTGGTTCATAACGGCGATCTCGTCGGACACATAGCGGACTGTTTGGATGTCATGTGAAATGAAAACCAGGCCAAGCTGAAACTGACTCTTCAAGTCGTCCAAGAGATTCAGAATTTGAGCACGTACAGACACATCAAGGGCGCTCGTAGGCTCATCCGCCACAATGATGTCCGGTTGCAAGGCCAAAGCCCGGGCGATCGCAACACGTTGCCGCTGACCACCCGACATCTGCCCCGGAACAACATCGGCCGCAGATTGCGGAAGCCCAACGAGATTTAGTAATTCTCGGACTCGCGAGCGGCGGCTTGCCGCATTTCCAATGCGGTGTACCTCCAAAGGATCAAGAAGAATATTCTCAACTGTCATACGACGGTTGAGAGCGGTCGCTGGATCCTGAAAAATCACGGAGATCGTTCGACCAAATTCTTCCCGAGTGGCCGCGTCACGTTTTAGTATGCTTCGTTCTTTGAATAGGACATCACCGGAGGTGGGCGCTTGAAGCCCCACCATTACCCTGGCTAGAGTAGATTTTCCGCAGCCGGATTCACCTACAATCCCTAAGGTATGTCCTCGTCTCAGAGACACAGAAACATCATTAACGGCATGGAGCTTTCCTGGCTTGAACAAGCTGCCAGATCTGGTCTTATGAACCACGTGGATGTTCCGTAGTTCTAATACAGGTGCACTCATTAGTCCTCCTCCGATCCAGCAAGGATCAAGTCAGCATCGGTACGCACAGCGGACACCAGATCAAGCCTGTTACTAGCAAATTGATGGTTGCCACCAGCATCGACCATGACGGGGCGCGTCACGGAGTCAGCGCGCTGGTCCGCAGCACGACCCGCAAATCGATCTCCCGTGGTGAAATCATGCGGGGATGGCACGGCACCTGAGATTTGATGCAGTCTCTCTGCACCGTCCTCAATCGATAGAACCGATCCAAGCAGTCCTTGGGTGTACTCATGCCGAGGATTAGAAAGTACCGCAACGGTTGGTCCAGTTTCGACCAGCTGACCGGCGTACATCACGGTGACTTTGTGTGCCAGAGAAGCGACCAAGGCCAAGTCATGGCTAACAAAAACCATGGCGAAGCCGAGTTGTTCACGGAGGTTATTGAGCAGATCGATGACCTGTTTTTGCACCGTAACATCCAGTGCCGTTGTGGGCTCGTCAGCGACAACCAGCTTCGGGCTGCGGGTCAGTGCCATGGCAATCAGCACTCTCTGACGTTGTCCGCCGGACAGTTCATGCGGATAGCTGGACAAGGTTCGTTGAGGATCCAGCCCCACCATCGTCAAGAGTTCCTCGGCACTGCGGGTTCCTCCGCGTTTGATCATTTGGCCCAATTGATTCTTCACAGTCATCGACGGATTCAGGGAGCTAAGCGCGTCTTGGTAGATCATGGACATCTCATGCCCACGGAGCTTATTTCGTTCACGAGGGTTGAGTTTTAGTAGATCCACCCCATCGAAGAGAATCTCCCCTGAAACCATTGCTGATTCCGGAAGGAGTCCCATGATGGCAAGTGACGTCAGCGACTTTCCACACCCTGATTCTCCGACAAGCCCCATCGTCTCGTTGGGGCGGACCGTGAACGAGACGTTATCAACGATGGCTATGTCACCGTATCGCTCAGGGAATCTAATGCTTAGGTTCCGCACTTCCAAAAGTGGCTCCGCATCACCTTGGTACACCAAACGGTCGTTCCGACTTAGCTCTTTACGACGTAGGGCAGCCAAATGAATTTGCAAAGGGACATCTTCTTGCGCCTGTTCCACCACCGTTTCAATGTCCTCGATCTCCACAGTTTCAACAATCTGACCGGCACTGGTCTGCACCTTAATCTTGCGCAGGCTGGGATTGGCTAAAGCGTCAGTTATCCCTTCCGCCAGGATGTTAAGAGTCAAGACGGTTATGAAGATCATCAAGCCGGCAAAGAGCGTGCTCCACCATTGACCAATCAGGATAGTGTCCTTACCTTCGGCCAAAACTCCTCCCCAGGTTGGCACTTCGGGAGGCATGCCAGCTCCGATGAAGGATAGCCCTGCTTCAAAAACAATCGCGTCAGCGACCAACAAGGTACAGAAAACGAGAACCGGGGCAGCACAATTTACAGCCACATGTCTAACGACAATCCGCAGCGGTTTGGCTCCAATAACCTTCTCGGCGTCAACATAGTCTTCTCCGTACTGCGCGGCAACATTGGCACGGACGACTCGAGCAATCTGCGGCATATACACGACGGCAATAGCCACAATAAGCATCCCAAGACGAATTTCCTTGGGGCTCACCGCGACCAAAACTGCAGCCAATGCAATACCTGGGAATGCCATGATGACATCCAGCACACGCATGATGACTTCATCGACGGCTTTCTTGCTGGTTGCGGCAATCGCACCCAGTGTGGCACCAAGAATCAATGCCAGCGCCGTTGCTGCGAGACCGATGACCAGCGAGATTCGGCCGCCGTACATCAGTCTCGACAGGATATCTCGCCCGATCTTGTCCACTCCGAATGGGTTCTCTGCGCTGGGTGGACCGGTCGTGAAGTCTTGGGCTGTTGGACTGTGTGGAGCAAGCCATGGCGCTAGGAAACACACCACGGCAACAATGGCCAAAAGTAGCGCGGATATCGCTGCCGGTGCTCCAACCCTTCCAAAACTCATCCCCGGTTTCTGGAGCTTCTGACTAAGGTTCTTTCTCATGCGTTTCCCGTCCTTAGACGTGGGTTGACCATCAAATTCAAGACGTCAACAATCAGGTTGACGACAACAAAAGACAGCGCGATAACCAAGACCACGCCTTGCAATACCGGAAGGTCGGAGTCGCGAACGGCATCAATCAACACCTGCCCCATACCTGGAAGGGTAAAAATGGTTTCAATAATGACGGCCCCTCCCAATAGGTAGCCAACACGCAGTCCTAGGACTGTCATAGGGTTGATGAGCCCATTTCTCAAGACATTTCGGCTAACCACGACGCCGTAAGGAATCCCCGCACCGCGAGCAGTGCGAACATAATCCTTATCCAGTTCTTCCACCATTGAAGTCCGAACAATGCGAGTGACCTGTGCGCCAACAGGGAGCGCCAGAGCCAGAGCGGGAAGCGTCATGGTTGCCAAGAATCCGGTGAAGCTCTCCTGTGGATTGATATATCCACCGGAGGGAAACCACCCTATTTGGATCGCAAAATACTGGATAAATAGCAGCGCCAGCCAGAACGACGGCGAGGCCACCCCTATGAGTGAAACTGCCCTGATGAGCTGGTCAGGCCATCCATTACGGAATAGCGCGGCGACCACGCCCAGTACCAGAGCCATAACCATGGCGATCAAAACACCATAAATTGTCAGCTGCAAGGTGAGTGGGAATGCTGTCGAAATTTTTTCAGCCACTGGCGTTCCAGAAAGAGAACTGACACCAAAATCGCCCTGAACCATATTGAACAGATAATCAACAAATCGGACAAGGACTGGCCGGTCCAGCCCAGCTTCATGCTTAAATGTCGCGATTTGTTCAGGGGTGACGTTGGCCCCTTGGAAATATGCATACGCCGCGTTGTCTTTAGCCGGCTCCATCACCAAAGTGACTAGCAAGACAATTCCGATGACGAGCGGCACTAAGGTCAGCATTCGCTGACCTAACAACACTAATATTTTGCTCACAAGAAACCTCAAGGACTTTCATCAAGGACTGGCGGTGACCACAATCTCCGGCCACCGCCTTCGGGAGTTACTAGGCTGGGGTGGATTGAAGCAGATTGAGCCCCGGGTAGCCGAGTCCTTGAACGTTGCTCAATTTTTTGCCGTCGTAGGCCGTAATCAAGTCCACGAAAAATACCGGGTAGACCACTGCCTGCTCTGCAATTTCATTAAGGTACTCGGCGACAAGGGTCTTCTGCTTTTCTGGATCGGCTTCCTGAACGGCATCCTCCACCTTCTGGAAAGTTGCTTTAAATTCTGCTGTCTCAGCAAACTTTGTTGGCGCCAAGTACACGCCCGCAGGCGAGTAGAACGAGCGTGTAATCAAATCTGGATCGTTACCGAACTGGTTGGGATTGGATGCCGCCGCGA
Source organism: Arthrobacter psychrolactophilus (assembly GCF_003219795.1). Taxonomy (GTDB): domain Bacteria; phylum Actinomycetota; class Actinomycetes; order Actinomycetales; family Micrococcaceae; genus Specibacter; species Specibacter psychrolactophilus. Next base: position 234,858 of record NZ_QJVC01000003.1, read on the forward strand.
ACACCTGGAAGTCTGTGCCCTTGGCCAATTCTGAGAAAAGTGCGGCCGTGTCCTGTGGCTGCGTACTCACATCCAAGCCGACGGCTTTCCACGCCTCGACGATGGAGGGCAATACATCAACAAGCCATGAGACATTGACGGATCGAAGCGTCACTTTGAAGCCCTCAGGAACGCCGGCTTCTTTCAATAGAGACTTAGCCTTCTCGATGTTGTAGTCATAGATCGTCTTTGCCGGGATGAACGACGGGTTATCTTTGTTGAGCAGGCTTTGGGCAGGAGCTGCCGTCCCCTTGAGCGTCTTCTCGTTGATCGTCTCGACGTTGATGGCATAGCGAAGTGCCTGACGGACTCGGCTGTCGCTGAAGAACTCTGCATTGGGGTTGAAAGCCAGCGTCAGATTGTTCATGCCGGCTGCCTGATCAACAGTGAGACCTGAGGATCTCAGCGACTCAGCATTTGTCGAGGGGATATTATCCGAGATCTGAGCCCCGGCATTGCTTCCAGAAATCTTGGCAACTCGAGCGGATGCATCGGTGATGGAGAACCAGTTCATCGACTTGAAGTTGGGCTTGCGCGGCCCGGTGTACTTATCAAATGCTTCAAAGGAATCGTTAGACTTCTCGGCGTGCACCGTATGTTTGTACGGACCGGAGCCAATAGAAAATTCAGGTTTGCCAGACTTAAGCTTGTCCCAGTCCGCCGTGGTGGCTGTACCGTTGGCAGCCAGAATATGCTTCGGCAGGATCTTTGCAATGGTGAGTCGTTGCAAGCCGTACGTCACCGGCGCCAGCAAGTTGAGCTTGACCGTTGTTTCATCGACTTTCTCGACATTCTTCAACCAAGCCGAGAAATACTGATGAACTAAAACCTCCGATTCCGGGTTCAGAATCCGTTCGAAGGTAAAGACAACATCGTCAGCAGTTACGGGCTTGCCATCATGCCAGGTGGCCCCTTCTCGAAGTTTAAACTCCCACGAAGCAGTCTTCGTGTCAGGCAGTTCAGTTGCCAGCGCCGCGTAAGGCTCGCGTGTCACCGGATCGGTGTCAACAAGACCTTCATAGATGTGCTGGAATGCAGCCATCGAAAATGCGGATGCGGACTGTGTTGGGTCCCATGACTGATTATTTCCGTAGCCAATGATGGCACTTAACGCCTCTGAGCCGGCATTTCCACTAACGGAGCTCGTTGATGCGGGGCCACCACATGCAGAAATTCCTGCCGTAACGGATGCTGCCAAGCTGAGAAGTCCTGTGTAACGCAGAACCTCTCGGCGGCTAAATCCGGAAACTGTTTTCTTCTTCGGGTTAGGGCTCATAGCTTTGGACCTCCAGTGTGCGAATCGACATTGAGTGCGGGAAGACACTTGTTGGTTGTCCAACAACCAACATGCAAGCTACGATATGTGAGGTACAACACAGTGTCAACCGTCTAGCTTGGAAAGCCGGAACTATGAAAACATCTCCTTCAGGATTGCTGGGCCGCAATAGTCTTGTTCGCGATGTACAAGAGTCAATCAAACAATTGATCTTCGAATCGGGGCTTCTGCCCGGCGATCCCATGCCCACGGAATTTGAGCTAATGAGCGAACTGGGGGTCAGCCGCAACTCTGTGCGCGAAGCCATGAAAGTCCTCGAGGCCCTAGGTATCGTGGTCATCAAGAGAGGCACCGGAATGTTCGTCGGTGAAATCACTTTGGATGGCTTCGTCGAGCAACTGGAGTTCCATGGACGCCTATCGCATCTGAATGGACACGATAATCTCAATAATGTGCTGCAAATTCGCGAATTATTGGAGATGGGGCTCCTTGATCAGCTCCTGACAAGCGGCTCAATCGATCCTCAGGAAATCCAGCTACTTGAGGACCTGACCACCAGAATGGAAGCCGCCGCGGCGCATGGAGAAAAGAGCACATCGCTCGACAGCGAGTTCCATCATGCCCTCTATGTTTCTTTGGGTAATCCCATAGTGACCAAACTTCTAAATGCCTTCTGGACCATTTTCAACAGTCTGGCCGACACTCTCCGTCCCACGACGGAGACGCCCATGGATATTGCGCTTAAACACAGAGAGATTCTAGAAGCCGTCAAAGAAGGCAACCGTGAACGGGCAGCGGCGGCCATGACAGATCACTTTGCCGATATTCACCATCGGCTCGCCAGGGTCGATTTGGCCGTCGGCGAAGCGACTAACAGGAAAGCCGAAAAGTAGCCCCTCTCTTCCTCGTCAATCCAGCAGCAACGCCACGCACGAGCATGCGGAAGTGAAGACCTGGTTGGGTAAAAATCCCCGGTTCCACCTGTATTTCACACCAACATCATCGTCCTGGCTGAATCTGGTCGCCCCCTGGTTCAGGGATCTCACGGACAAGGCCTTGCGCCATGGTGTGTTCTACTCAGTGCCAGGCTTGATCGGAAAATTGGTGAATAAATTCAGATCAACAACGAGCACCCGAACCCCTAATCTGGGTCGAGACCGCGGACTCCATCTTGGAAAAAGTCACCCGCGGCCGCGTCGCACTTCAAGCCATCAAGCCATCAAGCCATCAAGCAAAACTGAGTCACACCCCTGGTTCGTTCGGGGCAAGCTACGTCAAATGTGCGTCGCACTCGTGATCCCCGTCTCAGATGGGGCAGTATTGAAGCATAAGCTACGCTTCACACAGCCCAGAGGGAAAGCGCTTCATTGCCCCGCGAAATTATGATCGTCTGCCACGGCCAGGCGTACAACACGGTTCAGCCCGATGGTCGACGAGAGGTGCGCGATGCGTCCAATCCTCCCCTGACCCCACTGGGCGAGGCGCAGGCCGCCCGGGCCGTAAAGGTCGTGCGGGCGTTTGATCCGCAGCATGTCATCATCAGCCCTTTCCTGAGGGTCGCTCAGACGGCCCTGGCGTACCTCAAGCCTGCTGCCGCCGAGGGTCGCTTTGATGTGAGGCTGTCCGAGTTCTTCATCTTCGACGCCCTCGAAAGCTTCAACGGGGTTGACGCTCGGTACTATGCGGAGCTGCTCGGATCGGCACTTCCCGTGCTGAACGAGCTCACGCGGCGGAACATTTTCCCTGCCATGCCGGAGTCCGAGGAGGCTCTAAAAAACCGAGTCGCCGAGTTAAGCCAGGAATGGCTCCGGAAGCCCGACTGGGATCGCCTCGTGTTCTACGGCCACGGGGCTACAGTCCTGGGTCTCATTGAAAACCTCACCCCGGAGCTAACGGGACGGGTCCCAGAACCCGCACACTGTTCTATTACCCAACTGGTGCAGACGCCGTCGGGAGCCTGGGCACCAAGTCTCCTGGCCGACGTCGTCCATCTGGCCGGACTTAGCGAAAACGTTACTACTTCCACAGGAGTTGCACCCCGATGACCACGACAAGCATTGATCAGGACACCGCACTCATCGACTGGATGAATGAGACCAAGTTGACCGGTGCAATCAACACGGATCGCTCGAGCAATATCGGCCATCTGCGGCTGCTGGCAGACCGTCATCCGGGGTACACCTTTGGGGTGGCGATCGATGAGTCGTGGGATGAGCGGGCGCTGTTGGAGCTCATGTTCAGCAAGGCCGGCATCAGTGCGGACGCGACGTTCGAGCAGGGGCAAGACCACATCGACGCGCGGCGGACCGTCAAAGAACTTGCCGCATATGGGCGTCGGCTCGGGGAAGCCGTCGAACGCCAAGAGCTCATTCTCTTCGCGACGGCGCATCCTGCTGGGCTGTCCGGCGTGTACGCGACGCTGGCGAGCGCCGTGCGGCAGGCCGGCGGGCGGGTGTGTGAAATTGCTGAGCACCTGGAGCGCGGCACCACACTGATGATCGAAGGCATGGACGATGGCGAAGTGTGGCAGATTTCTTCCGTCTGCATGCGGTACTTCGGCGGAAGCTTGCTGCACACGCATAGCCCGCAGTTCGCGGAGTTACTCCTGAGCAAGCTCGCCGAACGCGGCACGGTGCCCGATCTGGTGGTCGCCGATCATGGCTGGGCAGGAGCTGCCGGGGCCCGCGGAATCGCCACGATTGGCATCGCCGATTCCAACGATCCTGCGCTTTTTGTGGCTCAGGCCCAGGGCAGCGTTGAGGTCTGCGTGCCCATGGACGACAATCTGCTGGCGTACGCCTACGAGCCCGTGATCGACTACATCCTGGCTCACGCGGGGATCCCGCGAGGGGCCTAGCAAGACGGCACAACCCTGGAGTGAGGCCGGCCCTGTTATGTTGCAGGGCAACCCGGGCCTTGTCCTGCCGTACATTCAACTCCGTAGTAAGTATCATGTTGCTTACCGAAAGTATCGGAGGTTGTGGAAGGACTACGTTATGGCCAAGGGCCGCATCACCATTGCTGCGATCGCCGAGGAGCTTGGCGTTTCCGTTCCCACCATTTCTCGCGTCCTCAACGGCAGGGAAGACGTCTCCGAAAAGACGCGTCTCCGGGTTGAGGAGGCGCTCACCCGCCATAACTACCGCAAGCCTGTTGCCGTTAATGCCACGTCCCGGCCAGCCGATTTACTAGATCTGGTCTTTCATGAGGCCGGCAGCGGCTGGGCTCACGAGATCGTTCGGGGTGTGGAGTACGCCGCCGGTCCGGAACACATTGGGGTAGTTTTATCCCAGCTCGGCGGATCACACCGTCCGTCCAACGAATGGCTCGACAGCATTGTGGCTCGCCGCTCGATCGGCGTGGTCTTAGTGCTGTCGGGGCTCGATGCTGCCCAGCGCCACCAACTTGATTCCCGGTCCATCCCCTATGTGGTCATCGATGCACACGGCGACCCAGGTTTGGGTGTGCCCACCGTCGGCTCCAACAACTGGAACGGTGGCCTGGTCGCCACACGTCACCTCATCGGGCTGGGCCACACCCGCATTGCCGTCATTTCCGGACCGGCAGATGTTCTCTGCAGCCGGGCACGCGTTGACGGATTCAAAAGCGCGCACGACGAAGCCGGGCTCGCCTGCGATCCGGAACTCATCCGCTGGGGCGACTTCGAGAAAACCCGCGGCTACCAGCACGCGCTGGAACTGCTTCAAGCGCCAAACCGTCCCACCGCTATCTTCGCGGGATCCGATTACCAAGCCCTGGGCGTTATGCGCGCAGCCCGAGAACTGGGCCTGGTGATCCCCCGCGATCTGTCCGTCGTCGGTTATGACGATCTGCCCATCACGGAGTGGCTCACTCCCCCACTGACCACGGTGCGCCAGCCCCTAAAGGAGATGTCGATGCTGGCAACGCAGATGCTGATCTCGATCGCACGCGGCGAGAAATTAGTCTCATCCCGTGTGGAACTGGGAACGGAATTGATGGTGCGGGAGTCCACCGCACCACCGCTGAGCTAGCCACTCCCCCGAGCCGCTAGGCGGAGAGTGCCAGTTCCACCTCGCTCGTGCCCACGGGCAAGTCAACTCTTAGCCGCGATTCGCCCGAGCTGAGCGAGAAGCTGCCGGCAAAAGCCTCGAACTCGATCCGGCCGTGACTATCGCTCACCAAATCAACGCGTTGCAGCCACCATTGACGGCGGATGAGGTCCCGCAGTGCCGCAAAAGCAGGTTTCTGTGATCCGTCGGCGCGGACAACCCCGACGGGTGCCCCCAGCCAGGCGCCAGCATCGTCAAAGCCCCAATAGGTAATGGATTCCACGGCAGGATGAGCCACCAAGGTGGAGTAGTGCCGCACGATTTCCTCGGCTTGCCGTGCCTCGCCATCCTCCGTGGACGGCCAGTGGTCCACAACGTAGTCGTTGAGATCGTCGATCTCGGCCGGCATGAGATCTCCAGATAGCAGCGTCGTCTCGGTCCAGTGCAGCGGGAGACCAAAACGAGCGAAGCGATCACAGATCTCCGTCAGCTGTGCTTCACCCCGGAAGCCTTTGTGCATATGTGATTGCAGACCAATAGCGTCGATCTGAATCCCGGCCGCGAGGACGTCCTCCACGAGCTGCTCGTAGCGGGGCCCCAGGTCAAAATCGTTCAAAATCAACTGCGCGTCGGGGTTTTGACTACGGGCTTCCGCCACCGCGAGCCGCACCATTTCCACCCGTCCCTTCTCGGCACACAAGCGGGTGATGGCGTTTTTGACGCCGTCGGGCTCGTTGTCGAAGTCCGGCATGATGACCACCTCGTTGATGGCATCCCAGGAATCAATGACGCCCGCGAAATCCCGCACCTCACGGCGAATCCGGCCCCGCAGCAGTTCTTCTGCCTCGTCGAGCGGAAGCGGGTCAACCCACGGAGCCTTGACCGTGTGCCACACGAGCGGATGACCCTTGAGCCGGACTCCGCGCTCGACCAACCAGTGCGCCGAGGCCATGACATTCTCGCGGTCGGTGATGCCCTGAACGGGTTCATAGCGTCCCCAGTAAAACGCCAGCGTCGCGGTGTCGAAGAGCTCCAGCCACTGCTCGCGGGCCGCATCATTTTCTGCCGGCGGCGTGCACCCGAAACCGAAGGCGTGTTGTAGCTGTTCAACGGTGACCGACTGTCCTGGCAGCGGCTTGCCGTGGGCGTCGCTCACGGTGATGGTGGCGTTGACTTTACGGTGGGCGTAGCGGTCGTCCGTCATGATGCTCTTTTCTGAAAATGTAGGTGAATTAGCGCGGATAGAAACTATCCAGCGCCTGGTATTCCGCTGCTCGAAGCGGCAGAACGGAGCCATGTTTACTGTTGTCGGGGAGCGTGAAGTCCGGCATCCGCTCCCACTGTCCTGCCTCAAGGTCGCTGCTGGTGTACGCGTGGTAGCCGTGCGGCATGTGGGCGTATTGATCCACCCAGAGATACCAGCGCGCCTCATGGTTGTCCCGGAAGATGAGCGGGCCCTCAATGTGCGAGGCAATCTCCTGCCCAATATCGCGCGCCACCGTGACGAAGTCTTGTGCCAACAGCGACGAGCCCCGCTGGTGGAAGACATGGAGCGAATCCGGTGCGGCGTCGTCGTGCTTGGCGAATCGATGCACACCCGCCTCGGTGGCAACGACGGCCATGTCGATCACTCCGCCGGGCAGCTCGAAATACACCTCCGGCTCCGAGAATTCCACAAAGTCCTTGCTTCGGGCCATGAGGATCTTGCTCGGCCCGCTCTCCCCCGTCTCAGCGGATCCCTCGCAGGCCAATCCCGAAGACCAAAGGATCACAAACTCCCCGGCCTCCGGATCGTACAGCGCCTTGGGCGCCCACACCATCCCGACGCCTTCCCCGGCCAGTTCCACGTAGCGCGGCTGCGACCAGCTGAGCAGATCCAAGGAATCCCAGATCACCACATCCCTGCTGCCGCGATGCCGGAACTCCCACCAATCGGGCCCCTCCGGCCGCCACACCCGAAGATCCGTCGCGACAATATGGAAGCCGCCGTCCGGCCTACGCACCACCTGCGGATCACGCACGCCGCCGGTTCCCAGCACGGATTCCAGCACCGGTTCTCCCCGATTCAAGCGCCGCCAGGCCAAGGGATTATCGCCCTCGCTCAAGGAGAAGTAGATCTTCTCCGCATGGCTGTTCGGGTCCTCCACGAAGTGCACCAGAAGGTAGCCGAAGTACTCGCTCATGCGCCCTGGTGCAGATCGCTAAAGTCCGCCGTGCCGCCATCCCCCACGGCCACCGCCCCGAACACGACTCCCACGAATCCGCCGTCGTGCTTGGCACATAGATGGGAGATATCCAGGGCAGCGGAAGCCACGGCTTCTCCTTCGTCAGGCTCCCAAAGTACGACGGCGTCAGTGCCGTTAATCTCACAGGCTAGCGTTCCCGGGCCGCGCTCACCTGAGTAGCTGAGCAGTTGCGTCGTGGTCACCTCGGCATCTCGCCCGCGAGCTTCCGTGATCTCAACACGCCCATTGCCCACCGTGATGGCCAGCCAGGCCGTCGCCGAATACCGCAGCGCGAGCCCTGCCCGGACACCATCACTGGCGCCAAGGAGGCGAAGCTGCACCCGGGTCGTGAGGTCAACGAGCCTGCGGGCCACAAAGGCTGGCGCCGCATGCTCCAGCCCTTGGCCGGCCTTGAGTTGAAATCCCGCAGCGGTCTCGGAGCAGAACTCTTCAGGGGAACGTCGCACCGCAATCATGTCCGCGAGGCCCTGGCCGGGCACCGCCTCGGTGGTATTGCCGCGGGGGTGCGCGGGAGCCGCGAAGCCCACCGGGTTCAGCGGCAGCTGCCCCTCACCCGGGGCAAAGACCGGCCAGCCGTCCTCCCACGTCACCGGCACCAGGAAGGTTTCCCGGCCCAAGAGATCGCAATCATTCCAGGCACGCGTGGCTAGGCACACCGCCCACCAGCTGCCGTCCGGGGCCTCCACGAGATCCGCGTGACCAACGTTTGACACTGGTGCGGCGCGTCCCAGGTTTCGATGCGTCAGCACCGGGTTTGAGGGATTCCCGGTGAAAGGTCCCACGGGGGAATCGGCGCGTGCCACGACAATCGCATGGTGAAAACTTGTTCCGCCCTCGGCCGCAAGGAGGTAGACGAATCCATCGCGCTGGAGCAGGTGCGGGCCCTCGGCCCACACGGCACCGCGCACGGCGCCCGTCCACACGACGGTTTCCTCCGCCTCCGGTATCAAGGTCTGTGTGTTGAGCCTCCGGACCCATACCTCGGTCTGCTGTGCCCATTCGGGTTCGAGGGCCAGCCGGGTGCCGTGCGCCCACATGCTGCCATCGGCCTCGATCAAGATGGACGGATCAATCCCGTCCATCTGCCACCAGATGGGATCTGACCACGGGCCGGCAGCGTCGTCCGCCGTGACAATGAAGTTGCCCGAGGCCCCTTCCACTCCTCCCACAAGCGTGCACACAACATAGAACCGTGTGCCGTCGTGCCGAATCGTGGGAGCAAAGAGCCCGCCCGAGTCTGCCACCGTGGAGAGCTCAATCTGCCCGGGCCGGTCGATGACATGCCCCAAAAGTTCCCACGTGATCAAGTCTCTCGAGCGGTGAATGGGCAGGCCCGGCAGATACTCAAAGGTGGAATTGACCAGATAGAACCAGGTGCCATCCTCGCCGTCGACCCGGCATACGGAGGGGTCCGGATAAAAGCCCGGGAGCACCGGGTTGCTGTCGCCCCATAAAACAGCGCTTTGACTCTCAGTCATGCTTGATGAACCTCCGGGAAACGTCGTTGATCAGCGGTTGGGCAATGAGCCACAGCACGGCCATGAAGGCCCAGGCAAGCACCAGCAGTGCCAGCTCGGATCCCACATGAACGGTGGCCAGCGCCACCAGGAACAGCGCCGCGAAGCCCAGACTCACGCGCCACTGTCCAAAAAGTTCCAGCGCGGCAATCCGCATGGAATCGCGCGTGCGGAAGGAAAACAAGGACGCCACAATGAGCAGGTGCGCGGCCCACAGCCCTACGAGGAGCAAGGCAATCAACGCCACGGGCCGGATCGCCGATCCCAGGGGCACGGCGTCGGCAAAGACAATGTTGACGATCAACACCGTGGCCACGGCAACCACCACGGTCCACCACTTCATGGTGTCGCGAAAGTTCGTGCGGTATCCCTGCCACAGCGCACGCGCCGGGGACAGATCCGGGGTTGCCGTCCACGCCCGCAAGCCATAGACGGCAGCCGAGAGTGCAGGTCCCACGGGCAGAAGCGCAATTACGAAGAAGGCACTATTGGCCGCGTTGGCGCCCAATAGCGTCCATAGCACCAGCGTTGGTGCACACATGAGGGCCAGGAACCCCGCGAGCACAATGAAGCGGTAAAGACTGGCCGACATCCGCGAGAGGATGCCCTGTCCAACCTCATCTGCCAAGGACTGCGATGACATTATGCTTCTCCCTCCACAGCCGGGCCGCGGCGAATCCGGCTCGTGGCGAGCAATTCGCGCCCCACACCCACCACGGTTTCGCGCCCCACCAGCGTCCGGTGGAACACGGCGTGCACATCGCTGCTCGAGCGCGCCAGCCGCAGCTCCACGGCCCCCGGCTCCACGATCTGCGCCAGATTCAGCCCCGCGAACGACGTCAGGTCCGAGTGCAGCGAGAACTCCACGGCGGCGCTCTCTCCCGGGCCCAGCTCCACCCGCTGGTACGCCACCAAGCGAATATCCGGCCGGGTCACCTGGGCTACCGGGTCGTGCAGGTACACCTGTACGACGTCGGACACTGACCTTTCGCTGTTATTGCTCAGTTCCACACGCAGTTGCGTGTGCTCACCAATCTTCCAGTCCTCGGCGGGAGTATTGCTTTCTCCCCAGCTCAGTTCCCCATAGGAGAGCCCGTGACCGAAGGGGAAAAGCGCCGTCGGATCGAGATTCGAGACATCGTTGAGCATGCCCAAGGGAGGTGCCAGGTAGGTTCCGGGCTGCACACTCGGTTCGCGCGGAATACTCACGGGCAGGTGTCCACTGGGATTAATGGCGCCGGTGAGGACCTCGGCAATCGCCTGGCCGCCCCGCTGTCCCGGGAAGAAGGTCTGCACAATGGCCGCACACTTCTCCGACACCTCACCCAAGGCATACGGACGTCCGGAGAGCAGGAGCAGAACAACGGGAGTTCCCGTGCTGAGTACGGCCTCCAGCAATGCTTGTTGTTCGCCCGGCAGCCGCAGATCGGCCGCATCGCAGCCCTCGCCCGAGGTTCCTCGGCCGAACAGTCCTGCCTGATCCCCCAACACCACCACGGCAATATCGGCCTCTGCAGCTACGTCCTGCGCAGCGGCAAACCCATCTTGTCCCGTGGCTTTGACATCACAGCCAGGGGCAAAGAAGACAGTGCCGGCATGGTGAGTACGGAGTTCTTCAAGAACCGTCCCAATCTCCAAGCCGAGCCCACGTTCAGGATGCTTCACCCCCACGTGCGCAGGGAAGGAATAACAGCCCAGCATGGAGTACGGATCATCGGCTAGCGGACCAATGACGGCCAGGCGAGCCGAATCGCGAAGTGGCAAAACGCCGTCGTTACTCACCAGAATGACAGCTTCACGGGCCACATCAAGGGCCAGCTGCTGAGAGTCTGCGGTGTTGAAATCCACCAACTCGGGTGCTGTCGGCTCGTAGTCGGCCTCTAAAAGTCCCACGTCAATTTTCTGTATAAGAACCCGTCGCAGTGCCCTATTGACCAGTTCCTCTGAGATGGCGCCCTCCCGGACCGCGTCATTGAGCGGCTTTCCGTAGGCGGCGACCGAGGGCAATTCAACATCGATCCCGGCGGCGAGCGCCCGGCCGGCTGCTTCTGCGTCGGTTCCGGCGATGCGCTGCAGTGTTCGCAGGAAGGCAATGGCAAAGTAATCGGCCACAACCACGCCCTCGAAGCCCCACTTATCTCGCAAGGTGTCGGTGAGAAGTTTCGGGTCACCGGCTGCCGGAACCCCGTCAACTTCCGCGTAGGAGTTCATGACGGAGCGGGCGCCGCCGTGCCGAAGAGCCATTTCAAAAGGCGGGTAATACACATCAGCCATCTCCCGCGGACCGGCAGCAACCGGGGCGTGGTTGCGTGCGGCGCGGGAACCCGAGTATCCGGCAAAATGCTTGAGCGTAGCCACAATGCCGGTACTCTCGAGCCCCGCAACGTAGGCGGCCCCAATCGTACCCACGAGGTATGGATCTTCCCCGATCGTTTCCTCTACTCGGCCCCAGCGGTAGTCCCGCACCACATCCAACACGGGAGCAAGCCCTTGATGGACACCCACCGACCGCAAGGACTCACCGATCTGCTTCGCTACCCGGCCCACCAGTTCGGGGTTAAAGCTCGCACCCCACGACAGCGGTACAGGATAGGCGGTGGCCCCCCAGGCCGAGAATCCGGCAAGGCATTCTTCATGGACCTGTGCCGGAATGCCGAAGCGATTCGCGGCCATGATCTGGCGTTGCGCGGCAGCCAAGGACTGCGCACCCTTGACCGGATCCACGGGAACGGTGCCAAAGGGCCGGGTCAGTTGTCCCAGTCCGTCAACAATGACCTCAGCAAAGACAGGCGCATCCTTGCTCATGTCACTTTGATAGGGAGCAACATCTCCACCCCCATCGTCGGCACCAACCCACAGCCCTACCAACTGACTTGTTTTCTCTTCGAGCGTCATCTCGGCAATCAAAGCCTCCGCGCGAGCGGCAGACGAGAGTGATGAGTCCTGCCATGGCTTCTCTTGGAGCGATTCCGACCGGGCGACGGCGCTGTCAATTGTCATTACTTAACAAACCTTTGAAGTAGAGCTGAGCCTCGACAGATAGGCGAGGGAATGTCTTGATGATGTCTTGGGACTAGCCCTTGACGGAACCGAGCATGATGCCGGAAACGAAGTGGCGTTGTACAAAGGGGTACACAAACAAAATCGGCAGCACGGTGAGGATCATCGTGACCGACTGAATATTGGCCGACAAAGCACTGGCTGTGCTTCCCGACGCTGCCGCGCCCTCTGTTGCCGCGCTTGAGGCACCGGCCAGCAGATTGCGCAGGAACAAGGTCACGGGGAAGAGCTCACTCTTATCCAGGTACAGGAACGCGGCGAACCAGTCGTTCCAGAAGGCCACAGAGTAGAACAACACCATCGTGGCAATGACAGCCTTCGAGAGCGGCAGGACAATCCGGCCGAAGATCCCAAACCAGCTGAGCCCGTCGATTTGTGCGGCTTCTTCTAGGTCCTTGGGCAGGTTCTCGAAGAAGGACTTCATGACTAGCAAGTTGAAGACAGAAATCGCACCAGGGATAACCAGCGCCCACATGGTGTTTTTCATGCCCAGCGAGGAGATCAAGACGTAGTTCGGAACAATGCCGCCGTTGAAGAACATTGTAAAGATGGCAATACCGATCAAAACCTTGCGACCACGCAGGTGCTCCTTAGACAACACATACGCAAAGCTCGTTGTCAGGATCATGGCGATGATGGTTGCCACGACGGTGTAAACCACCGTGTTGCCATAGTTACGCCAGAACATGCCGTTGTTGGCAACCGCAATATAGGTGTCGATGTTGAAATCAACCGGCCAGAAACTCACCAAACCGGCCTTGATAGCGCCGGGCGAGCTGAATGACTGCGCCAAAACGGTCACGAAGGGGTACAACATGATGAGGCACAAAATGACCAGAATAGTCGAGTTCAGCCAGGTAAAGACTCGGTAGCCCGCGGAATCTCGGGAGTTTCGGGCCTTGCTGCCGCGGCGCGGCTTGGCACTCTGTGCTCGTTCTGATTGCATCACCATAGACTCGCTCCTACTACTCGGCGCGAAATGAAGTTCGCGGACAGAACCATGACCAAACCAATCACTGCCTGGAAAAGACCGATCGCGGCTGCGTAACTAAGATTGTTCGAGACCAGACCAACGCGGTAAAGATACGTCGAGATGACGTCCGCGGTGGAGTAGGTCAAGGGGTTGTACAGCAAAAGGACCTTTTCAAAACCAACGTTGAGGAACGTGCCAATGTTCAGGATCAGCAAGGTCATCATGGTCGGGCGAATGCCGGGCAAGGTGACATGCCAAATCTGACTCCACCGGTTTGCCCCGTCAATTTCCGCTGCCTCGTACAGGGATGAATCGACCGTCGTCAGTGCAGCAAGGTAGAGAATGGTTCCCCAACCAACCGTCTGCCAGACCTCGGAGCCAACGTAGATAAAGCGGAACCACTCGGCCCGTTGTAGGAACGGAATAGCTTCCCCGCCCATGGCCGTGATGATTTGGTTCGCGGTTCCTTGGAGGGACATAAGCTGCATGACCATACCCACGATGATGACAATCGAGAGAAAGTGCGGCAGGTAAGAGATCGACTGTACGACCTTCTTGAAGGCTTTCTTGCGGACCTCATTCAACAGAAGGGCCAGAAGAATGGGAAGCGGGAAGCACACCACAAGCGTTAGTCCGCCAAGGATGACGGTGTTGGAGAAAACGTGCCAAAAGACGGGGTCGTTGATGAACATCGAGACGTAACGCAGCCCCACCCATTCATCACCAAAGATGTTCCCACCAGGTCGGAAGCGTCGGAATGCAATTACGTTGCCCAGCATGGGCGCGTAACGGAAAATAGCCAAGAAAATCAACGGCACTAAGGCCAGGGCGTAGAGCTGCCAATCTCGCTGCAAAGACTTACGCCACGAACGTTTGCCGGCGTTCTTTTTCATACGCCCGGCGCCGCCTTGCTGTCCCGAGGTAGCCGGCGCTGCCGGCCCGCCTCCAGATCCAGCACCCGGATGAGGTGCGGCCGTCGTGTGCGGCCGCCCTGTTTCTACTGTCGTCATATCATCGCTCCATCTGCTCGGCCATTCGGCGGTTCGAGAAGCCTCGAACCGCCGAAGAACGCAAGTCCCTAGCTCTTGGCCGCAAAACGCTCACGGGCGGAATTCATCAGGTCGACGTAGCTGGCAAGGCCTTGGCCTTCGAGCTCAGAAACAAACTTGTCCCATTCGCCGAGGTCGCGCTGGCCGAGGATGAACTTCAACGTGTTTGTCTCCACGGTGTCCTTCAAGGGGGTGCTCGCCAGAGAAGCCTGTTCCAGCTCGGCTTCTTCCAAAGGAGCAGGCGGGGCCGGGGCGAGCGGGGTGCGGCTTGAGAGAACCGCATCGATGTATTCAACATCCTCGGGAGTGCTATAGGACTCCTTCAGCTTCCGGCTCTCAGTAGATTCCGACGGGAAGGTGGCAAAGCCCAGGTCGATTTCAAGGTCGATCTTGGCATTCAAGTTCAGGTTGCGGGCCTTGAGCGAGTACTCGTCCTTCAAGGTAATCGTGCCGTCCGCGGCCTTGGTGTAATGCTTCCCTTCGACACCCCACCGGAGCAGTTCGCGAGCATCTGGGTTGTAGTAGAACCAGTCTAGGAACTGCAGCAGTGCCTGGAAGTTGGAGGCGTCTTTGGCTTTGGAACTGATCATGAACCCATGCCAGAAGTTACGGGGCTCCACGGTATCACCGGCGGGACCACCGGGCGGAGGAACAAGCCCTACCTGATGCTTACCAGCGCCAAGAGTCTTGTCGAGCGCCGTCGAATATTCAATGGCCGTATTGGTGGATCCTGATGCGGCAAAGATCTGATTCTTGGCAAACTTCTCGGATACGGTCGCATTACCACCACCGGCATCGGCGGCAGTCAGGGACTCAGTGTCGACCAGGCCGTCCTTCACGAGGCCGTGGAAGAAGGTCACCATCTCCTTGTATTCATTGGACGTTGCCGCGTACTTCAACTTGCCGGCAGCTTCGTCCCACATCATGCCGTTTCCAAAGCCCCAGCCGGCCTGTGTCCCAAAGGCACGAGCGGCATAGTTCAGCAGCGACTGGCCCTCGAAGCCATCGGCCAGCGGGTAGGAATCCGGGTATTTGGCTTTGATCTTGACCAAAGCGGCGCGCAATTCATCCCAGGTGTTGGGGATGCCGCCACCCACCTCTTGGAATACGTCCTTGCGGAGCACGAGAGAGAAGACCGGGACGGAGACTTCCTGCAGACCCGGCATCATGTAGTACTTGCCGTCAGACTGACGAAGGTTCTCGATCATTTCTTCAAGATCCCATTCCTTCACGTACTTCTGGAAGTTGGGCATGAGGTCTGAGTAATCACTCAACGGCAGAACCGCACCGGAGGAGACAAAAGCTTCTTCTTCACCCGTGTAGACGAGCGGAATGATGGACGGTGCGTCGCCGGCGCTGATCAACAGGCTGCGTTTTTCCTTAGCGTCACTGAACGGAATGTGCGTCAAGGAAAGGTTGACGTTGGTGCGCTCCTTGATTTCTTTGAAGATCTCCCAGGAATCCTTGACCGGAGTGTCCGGCCAGTCGGTCCAGAGCAGCGACAAGTCCAGGGGCTCGGAGGCCTTGAACTGCATGTCGGCCGTATATCCCTCCATGTAGCCGACGTTCTGCGATGAAATATCGACGGCTTCCTTTGACTTGCTGCTGCAACCAACCATGGCCAGAAGTCCGGCGGCGGCGATGCCCGTAACAAAAGTACGGCGGCTAAAACGTGAATCCTTGAACATGTGAGCTGTCATTTCTACTCTTCCTTGAGTCCAGACGTAATGGTGATTCAAGCGGTTCCGAAACTTCCGGAATGTTTACGATACTTTTTGAAGCGTAATCTAGGTCACAGTTTGTGTCAACGAATATGCAGCGCCAAATTTGGCAAGTCTCGGGCGGCAAAAAGGCTTTATGGCACAACAAAAGAGCCACCCTGTCTACTGTTCGGATAGCACGGTACAACGTTGTACCAATATGCTAAATAGCGCCACCCTGAGGGTCAAGCATCCCTACGATGTTCAAGTCATCTGGCTAGGATGTGACGTCACATTCCGCTCATCTGAGGCTAATACTGGCTGATTTCATATTGCAGCCTGACTATGATCTATGAACCGCCCCTCCGAAATTACCCGGCCAGAAAACAGTAGAGCAGAAGGAACGTGATTCCACCGTGAGCCCCACTATCCATGACGTAGCACGGGCAGCTGGCGTGTCCATCAAGACTGTTTCCAATGTCGTCAACGACAACCCCAAGGTTGGCCCCGAAACACGACTGCGCGTGCACCGCATCATTGAAGCTTTGGGATATCGCCCCAATCTTTCGGCCCGTGGCCTACGCTCAGGAAAGTCCGGAGTCATTGGGCTCGCCGTGCCGTCTCTGCGCGAAAACTACTTCGCTGAACTTGCCGATTCGGTCATCCGCGCAGCGAAGAAACATGATCTCCGGGTACTGATTGAACAGACCGACGGCGATCGTCAGCAAGAAATCTCAATCCTCACAGGCGGTCGAATGCGTTTCATCGACGGCCTCCTCTTCAGCCCTGCCGAAATTGGGCAGCAAGATGTGGATGTTCTCAGCGGTATAGAGCCGATAGTTCTCCTCGGCGAGCGAATTTTCGGTGGACCAACCGATCACGTGACTATGCACAACACGTCCTCCGCCAAGGCCGCAACCGAGCATCTGCTAGATCTCGGCCGCAGAAGAATTGCCCTGATTGGCGCGTCTGATAGCGCGGACGATGCCGCAAGCTCCGCCAATTTACGGGAACGCGGCTATCACCAGGCCCTGGCCGAGGCTGGAATCGAGGAGGATCCTCGGCTGGTCATTCGGGGCGGAAAGTGGACACGCGAAACAGGACTCGATGGCGTCCGGCACTTCATCAGCAACGGCATTGTCTTCGATGCCATCTTCGCACTCAACGACACTCTGGCTCTTGGCGCCCTTCGAGCACTGGTGCACGCCGGACTCCGCGTACCCGAGGACGTGGCACTCATTGGCTTCGACAATATCGATGAGGGCAGCTTCTCTATCCCCACGCTCACCAGCGTCGACCCCGGCCGACTCGAGATTGCAGAGACCGCCGTGGACCTCCTGATTGAGCGGATCAACGAAAAGGGTGAACGTTCGGCACCTCGGACCGTCAAAGCAGCTTTCTCGATCATCAAGCGCGAATCCACGGGGTTCGCCACGGATGACGCTGGTCCACCTCAATAAAAAATAGCTCAGTCGTGTTATATAAATCATCAGACTATAGAAAGCGTGAACCGTGACGACATCCCCTTGGCAGCCACTCAGTACATCTCGGCTCCAGTTGGGCGAGGGCCTTCGAATGATCGACGGCGTGGTGCACTGGGTTGATCTGTTGCGAGGCGAGCTGTACGCATGGACGCCCGGAACCGGGCACAAAGCCACGCTGCAGCGCACGCTCAATGCCCCACTAGGTTTCGTCGAGAAGGCACACGATGGGAGGTTGATCGGTGCCGTAGGAACTGGGCTGTCCTGGCTCCGGGAGGATGGTAGCGTCGTCGAACTTGCCACAACCGGTCTTGACGGCAGCCGGCACCGTGTCAATGACGGTAGCTTCGCACCGGATGGCTCGTGCTGGTTTGGCACCATGGTGTTCGACGGTTCGGAGGCAGAAGGACACGTCTGGCGCTGGGATCCTGTCTCGGGAGAAGTCACCAACGTCATGAGCGGGCTCGAGATCCCGAACGGCCCCATCTTCTACCCCGCGATTGACGCCATGCTCATTGGCGACACCACTGCACGCAAAATTCTGAGCAAGAAACTCGCCCCAGACGCTGCCATCGAACCCTTCGCAAAGCTGGACGGCGGCTGGCCTGACGGTCTGCATCTTGACGCCAAGGGCCAGCTTTGGAACGCCGTGTGGGGCGGGAATCGCCTTGATGTTTATGCCACACCCACGAGCCCTGCGAAGTCCATCGCGGTCCCGGTATCTCAACCCACCAGCGTCCTACTGACGAACGATGCTGACCCACTCGTCATCGTCACGAGCGCCTCCCAAGGTTTAGAGACGCCGGCTGAGCTGGACGGTCATACGATCACGGCGCGTCTGTCCCAGCTCTAACACCGAGAATGCAGTACTTGGATCGATTTGACCTTTTTGGCCCATTTCGGTCTAACAACCGCAGCCTCGAATTCAAGAGGGCCGTCGGATCGTTAGCGACCACTGGATTACCGCGCTGGCGCCGCAGATGCCGGGGCGCCGTATTCAGTGGCGGCCCACGAGGCGAGCAACTGCATTGCCTGCTCGGAGGCGGAGCCTGGCTCGGCGGCGTAGATCGTCAGAGTCAGCCCAGGCTCAGCCGCCATCTCCAGGCCCTCGAAGGCCAGCGTAATCTCGCCGACCACCGGATGATGAAAGGTCTTTGAGCCTGTGCCGTGATGGCGCACATTGTGCGCACCCCAGCGGCGCCGGAACTCCTCAGACCGGGTCGACAGCTCCCCAACGAGGTCGTGAAGCTCCTTATTATGCGGATCCCGGGATGCCTCGGTACGCAGAATGGCCACGTTCACTTCGGCAAACAGGTCCCAATCAGGGTAAAAGTCCCGCGCCCGCTCATCCAGGAAAGTGTGCCGGGCTAGATTCGGCGACTGACCCGGCATGTCATAAACGTCCATGTAAAACGCGCGCGCCAAATTATTCGCGGCCAGCAGGTCCATGCGCCCATTGCGCACAAACGCGGGACCACCCGTCACCGCATCGAGCGTCCACTGCAGGCTCGGGTGCGCCACCCACGTCTTGGAATTTCGGCGCCGGGGCGGCCTCGCCACGGGGCTTGCCGCGTGAGCAAGATCGAAGAGGTGCGCGCGTTCGGCGTCGTCGAGCTGCAGCGCCTTGGCTACACTGTCCAGAACCTCAGGCGAGGCGCCGCTGATGGCACCGCGCTCCATACGGGTGTAGTACTCGATACTCACGCCGGCTAGGGTGGCCACCTCGCTGCGCCGCAGGCCCTTGACTCGCCGGTTAGTGCCCGCAGGGAGCCCCACTTGTTCCGGATTGATCCGGGCCCGGCGTGAAATCAGAAATTCACGCACCGACTCTCGATTATTCATACTCTCCACAGTAGCCACGTCCGCGGCACCGTGGGAGTCCCTGCCGGTGCCCCTCCCAACAGGGACTCCCCCACTGTCGAGAACAGCTGTTGACTGGAGACAAGAGCGCACCCCACAGGAAGACACCCACCACCTTGACCTCACATATCAGGCCGAACGGCGAGCGCGGCTTGCCTACCTTGATTGACACAGCCAAGAACGACGCCGGACCAGCCGGCTCGGTCTCGCCCCGTCCAGATCCGCTCCGGGAACCCGGGCAGCGGTTTCCGTTGCCGGCACTGCTGGTCATGGCCCTCACGGGGTTCATCCTCATCGCCACCGAAACCATGCCGGCCGGACTCCTGCCGCACATTGCAGCCGGGCTCAACGTCGCCGAAGGAACCGCCGGGCAGTTGGTCAGCGCCTACGCGTTGGGCACCATCGTGCTCACCGTCCCTGCCATTGCGCTCACCCGTGGCATGCGGCGCAAACCCGTCTTCCTGATCGGCATCGTGGGGTTCCTGCTCGTTAATACGATCGCCGCGTTCTCTCACGACATCTGGCTGACCTTGGCCGTCCGCTTTGCCGCGGGTGCGTTCTCCGGGTTGTTGTGGGGAATGCTGGCCGGTTACGCCCGCCGCATTACAGCACCGGAGTTTGCCGGCCGAGCCCTGGCTATAGCCTCCCTCGGAACACCATTGGGCTTGGCCATCGGGACACCTCTCGGCTCCTGGCTTGGTTCCACCTTCGATTGGCGCTTCTCTTTCGTGGCCCTCACCGGTTTGGCCGTCCTTACCCTGATTCTGGCTTGGCGGCTCGTCCCCGATGCGCCCGGTCAGCGGGCCGAGTCCCAGATCCCCATGTTCAAGGTGTTTGCCATCCCCGGCGTGTCAGTGATTCTGGTCGTCATCTTTGCCTGGATGCTCGCGCACAACACCATTTACACCTATATCGCCGCTTATCTGCGTTCGGCCACCATCTCACTGGGCGTCGATGTGGCACTCGTAATCTTCGGTATGTCTGCTCTTATGGGCATCTGGGTTACTGGCATTTTCATCGACCGGGCTCCCCGTCCGCTCGTGCTGGCCAGCATCGCCTTGTTCCTGACCGCCGGCGTGGTGTTCGTCCTCGGCGCCCACTCCCTCGTTGCCGTCATCGTCGCCCTCATCCTGTGGGGCGTTGCCTTCGGCGGCGCGGCGCCGCAACTGCAAACGGCTATCAGTCAGGCCAGCGGAGAAAACGCCGACGTCGCCAACTCCCTGCTCGGCGTGGCCTTCAACGTCGCCATCTTCGCAGCCGGTGTCCTCGGAGCCGTGCTGATCTCAAGCTACGACGGAATCGTCCTGCCCATCCTCATGGTCGGACTCGCTGCCACGGCACTGGTCATCACCTTTACGGCACGCCACGCCGCCTTCCCCTCCCACACCTAATCCGATCAAACCCAGGAACACCACCAGAAAGGAAAGCCCCATGAGGAGAACTCTCCTGGCCATCGGCGGCTTGGCAGCCCTGCTAGCTTTATTCGGCTGTGCAACACCCACTGTTCTGGCACCTTCTGTTGCGGCTCCCGTGCCAGCGGAATCTCCGGCGCAGGGTACGCAGTCATGAGTAATTTGACCCCGTTGCCCAGGAGGTCTCCGACGCTTCGGGCAGCTTCGGTGACGGTCAAGAACTAGTGGGCATACTCCGCGATCAACAGGCCAACCAGGCATCCGTCACGCCGCACAGTCATCTATCAGAACGGTAAGCTTCCTCCCGCTCAAGCCGGGTGATGCACGCACTGCGCCTCCCGGGGTACGTCCGTCATCATCGAGTCATTTTCGGAATTTGACCATCTGGGACAGGCTTTTTGCCCCAAAATTGGCCCCCATGTCTCATAATCAAGGAGGTGCATGCGTTGGGCGGGGCATGCGGCCAAAGGACTGGGCGGAGGCCCAGGCTCACAGGCAATCCGGGATAGTCCGGTTTGTCCCCGGAACTATATCGATCACCGGGTCAACTAACAGCGGAGGTCTCAGCTATGTCTCAGACGGTATTGGCGCGTCTTCACACGAAGAACAAATTATTTTCCCCCCAGGCGAGGCTTTTTCCCAAGAAGGGAAAGTACCTCGCGCTTTTCGTGGCGGTGAGCATGTGCATGATGGCAGGAGCAGTTCCGTCTCACGCTGACACCACGGCAGCGACAGCCGAAGACCCGGGGCCCGCCGGCAGTTTTGCGTGGAAAGGATTCAACTGGCAGAAGCGGTTCTGGGGTGGCGCTCCGCAATACAACCAAAGTTTTGATCCGGCCAATGTCAGCAACCCCGATGCTAACGGCTACGTGACCTTGAAGATCTCCAATCCGAGCGGATCGGCACCGGCGGGAGCCGAGCTCCAATCCACACGCCAAGGTTTCGGCTATGGGACGTACAGCACCACCGTGGAGAAGAACATCAACCTGCTCCAGAAAGAAGTGGTCTGGGGTTGCCTTTTCCCTTATGACCCCGAGGCAGCACCAGGGTTCAACGAGATCGATTTATGCGAAGCCTCGGCCTGGGGAGGCGGTGGTAGCTGGGGAGAGTCCTGGCCCGTTACCCAAGGACATGGTTACTGGTTTGATGCCAGCAAACCGGCCGGCCAAGGAAACAGCACCATCACCTTTGACGTGACCGACGATCTCATCCTGACTCACAAGCTGATCTGGGAGCCGGGTAAATTGACCTTCGAAACGTATGCCGGTGAAGGATATTCTGGCGCCTTGCTCAAGCGGACCGTCATGCAGGGGGCTACTGTCCCCGTGCCTGCCAAGGAAGCCATCCACTTCAATCTTTGGGTCACAGGGGGCGGTGGTGGTGACCCGGCGCATGTGGTGCCGGAGACCGTCGTCGTGCGTGATTTCTCGTTTACTCCTCGGGCCGTCCCACCTCTTACGCTCACAGCACCCACACCGACCATCAGCGGAACCTTGCGGACCGGCTCTACCTTGACGGCGAATACCGGAACGTGGACCACTGGAACTACTCTGCGGTACCAGTGGTACCGCTCGGGAACAGCCATCCCGGGAGCCACGGCCAAAACCTACAAGCTAGTTCAGGCCGATAAAGACGACACCATCAAGGTCCGGGTCACTGGTTCCAAGACCGGCTACACGACTGTCGCCAAGTACTCAGCCGCTACGGCACCCATAGGCTAGCCGGTCCATTCTGCTGGGAACCGTGGCGAAACGTCAACGGTTCCCAGCAACATCAAGCTTAGAGATTGTGGCTATGACTTTTGGGCTCGCACCGGAACGATGCGCTTGATTGCCATGCCGAGTGCCAGCATCGCGAAGGCTGCAAGCGCGAACCAAAATAGTTGACCTGCACCGGTCATCGCAAGAGCGGCCGATCCTGCTCCTGCTGCCATGGGGGCTGTGGGGTTGTTGTACATGATGATTACCAGACTTTCTTTTTGTTGAAGAGTGCATCCATGTAGGCCTTGGCGTGAACCACCTGCAGGAAAAGGTCAATGATTGTTTCGTACATGGTGGCCGCCAGGAGCATGTATTTCCAGCCTCTCAGCCGTACTGTCACGATCCGTTCGATCACGAAGACGCCGGTCACAGCCATCCAGAAGGCGTGGATATGCAGGCCCTGACCTGATCCAAGGGCGACGGCGATCGATGAGAAATACGCCATAGTCACCAAGACGCCAATCATCGAGAGCACTTGGCGGCCCCAGTAGGGACGGGTGATCTTGGTCCAGCCGTACTGCACACAGTTCTCCACCGCTCCCCTCTTCCAGCGGAGGCGCTGAGCCCACAGTTCACGCCAGGTGGGCATGACCTCGGTGACCAAGGTGCAATCGGCAGGTGAGGCAATGCTGTAACCAAGAGTGAGTAGCGCGAAGGACAATTCGTTATCTTCGGTGAGAACCGAGGTGTCATAGATGCCGCCGTGGCCGTTGCCAGCCGGCAGATGCCCCAGGATCCTAGCCGCGGAGACGCCCTGCAGTGTGCGGACACGGAACAGTGCAGCCGTGCCTGTGACGACCAGGCACTTTCCGTGGAGCCGCTTCACATCCCTGGCATATCGGGCGTACTCATTACGTTGCAGGTGTCCAACGAATCCGCCACCGGGACCGCCACGAAAGACACCCCCGACGGCGCCAAGGTTGTCATTGGAGGTCAGGTGGCGCACGGCGTTCTCGATGAAGTCCGGCGACAATTGGGAATCGGCGTCCTGTACCAGAATCAGATCATCCGGATCGGCGTCTGCGAGGATCCCATTGAGTGCGAAGTTCAGCGCACCGGCTTTCTTGTCAGTGTTTCCCACGGTACTGATGACCTCGGCGCCGAAATCTGCGGCGAGCTGCTCTGTGGCATCCGTGCAGTTATCCGCAATAACGATCACGCGGTCCGGACGGCGCGTCTGCAGTCCCAACGATTCGAGGGTCTCGATAATCGCCTCGGCTTCATTATGGGCGGGGACCAGAACAGTCACAACTCCGCCACCGGCACGATGCGCGCCTCGGTGGAAGTCCGCGGGGACCTGCTGCAAAGCGCTGGGAAGTTTCCCTGCATCAATCATCGTTTGGTGTTGCATCGGATTCCTCCCCGCGGGCTAGTTTCGCTGTCATTGATTACTTTGACAGCGGCAACTTAACCAACGGATAAGAAACAGTCAGGAATGAAACAGGACTACCGCAGGACTGGCGCAGGGAATGCTCAAGACACCACAACAGGGCGTGATCGTTGCACGCATTGACGTCTCGTTTGCCGCGTTAAACCACGAATGGCCCCTCTCAGGGGGCCACCTGCCAGCTGATAACTCACATCTGTGTACTTGGGGCCGGATCAATATAGGACGTGGTCAATTGCCACGCCGTCTGATTCCCACACGCTTTCAGCGCAGCCAATCTCTTGGCCGTTACGGAGGGGCACCCGGATCCCAGGAGTTGAATCAAGTCATTGGTCAGCTTTCCCAATTGGGCTGCACCCACCATCAGGGCGGAACTGCGCAGGCTCAATGCTGAGTCCAAGGCTTCCTCGTCATGGCCGGAGCTGACGGCGTCGTAAATCCGATCAAATCGCCCAGGCCACATCTCTACGTACCTGCACACAAAATTGCGGCAGAGCTCCCGCTCTCCATCGAGAGATTCCTCGAGAGAGTTCAGCGTGGCCGTGCAAACGAGGGGCAATCGAGCAGCTGCCATTCTCTTTGTACGCCTCCCTGCCGCGTGGTGATGCCCTAGTAGACGTGCCTTGAATATCAACCATAACGCCCCGAAGGGTGGAAGTAACGAGTATTTTGGCTCCTGCCCAACGACTTGCGTGAAGCTTAAGCAAACCCTCAATCAAGGCCAAGTTGCCCTAACCTTTCGGCCAGCCTCTCGGCTGTTTCCTTGAGCATCTTGAGCTTTTCTTGAGCATTCGCACTGTTCCTCAAAATCAAGCTTTACGGTGCGTCTTGACGTGCGACTTTGCCCGCAGGGCTACGTGCAGGGATGCTGCCGGCAGGGCTCAGGCATCCCGGCAGGACAAAACTCACTGTGGTGCCGGCGCCTTTTTTGCTGAGCAGGCTAATGGTGCCGCCGTGCTTAGCAACAATAGTCTTGGAGATCATCAACCCCAACCCGATGCCCGGGATGGCGCGCTGCACGGCAGACCGTGCTCGAAAAAACTTACTGAACGCCTGAGCTTGTTCTTCGCTGTTCATTCCCATGCCCGTGTCCTGAACCTGACACCGCAAATCAGTGCCGTGTGCCGTGACGCTCACCGATACGGTTCCGCCGTCGGGCGAGTATTTAACGGCATTAGATACCAAGTTATCCAGCACCTGTCCTATCCGCCGGGAATCGATGAATGCTTGCACAGGTGCCTGAACCTGTGAGTTCAGCGTGACATGGTTGCGTTCGGCCATAGGAGCCGCCGAGGCCAGAGCGTCCGCGACGAGCTGACTGACGTCAACCCGTGTCAGTTCCAGTGTCAGCGAATCTGTGCTCAGCAGGTCCGCGACAAGTGAACTCAATCGATCCACATTCCGTGAGGCAATGTCGAGGTAACTGTGGATATCTTGCGGGAGCTCCTCCGACTCCTCCAGTACCAGGTCCAGATAGCCTCGGATTGAGGTCAAGGGAGTCCGGAATTCATGAGAGACATTTGCCACGAAGTCGTTTTTCGCTTTCAGGGCTGCCACCATGTCCGTCACATCATGGAAGGCGATGACGGCGCCGTCGAACTTCCCTTGCTCATCCCTCATGGGGCGTGCCGCGGTGGACACGGCACGGGCCTTGTCCCCAGCTCCCAGCCACACCTGATAATTAGTGAATTCCTCTCCCCTGATGGCGCGCCGCACCGGGCGTTCCTCAGCCGCCACGGGGCTAGTGGCATCCACAGCGAAAACCAACAACTCTTTTTCCTGCGGATCGGAAACATCTGCAGGAAGGGCGTACGTGTGCAGGGCCCGCTGGGTGGCGTTCATCAGCATGTCATTACCCTCTGCATCCACCACCACCACGCCGACAGCGACAGTATCAACCACTGTTTCCAAGAGTCGTTCGCGCTGCTGGCTACTCTCAAGCGCTGCTCGCAGCTGAACATCTTTAGCTTCCAGCGTCTTACGCTGGCGGTTCATGGTGTTGGTAACACCAACAACCGTGGTGGCGTAGGCCAGAACCACTATTGGAAAGAGTAACGGCCTGACCAGTTGTTCAATCGTGAAACCAAAAGGGGACGTGACTAAGGGCAGCCAGACGATGAGCAACGCTGCCACCACGCTGACTGCGACGGACGTTCGTTTTGCCAGTCCCGATGACGCCAGCCAAAAAACGGGAAAGAAGATGAGCAGCCCAACAGCCGTAAGAAACTGTTGATTCCCTCCACGGAATAGCCCGACGGCAATGAAATCCAGATACGGGATGACCAGGACGGCAGCAGCTGGAAGCCTCTCCCAGGGGACGGCGAAGGAAGCAATGAGCAACAGGACATGCATCACAAGGGCGGCCACAAACAACGGTTGCTGCAACGACTGGGGATAGATGGTGGCGGCAATCAGGACAGCGACCACCATGATGAGGGACAACGGAAGTTGTGTCAGAAAGACCCGTTTCCGCTCCCCCTGCAGCCGGAAAAATCTATTGCCTGACTGCTCCCGCGCACCGACGTCCATCATGATTGTTTCCATCCTTCAAAGTCGCTGCCCTACGAGCTACCGTGGCCATACGAGAATTCGATGCGATGTCTCGTATGGCGTCAAGCTGCTTACGGCCATCGCACAATCAGTGCGAGGAACCACCGCTATCGATAATGCCACACAGCCACACGCCCCGAATGAAAATATCGACTGAAACTGTGGCCACTTTCAAACGATGCCGGGTGCCCCTCTCCAAGGAGAGAACTATTCTGGTTCCGGGAAA
The DNA here is from genome assembly GCF_003219795.1 of Arthrobacter psychrolactophilus. Taxonomy (GTDB): domain Bacteria; phylum Actinomycetota; class Actinomycetes; order Actinomycetales; family Micrococcaceae; genus Specibacter; species Specibacter psychrolactophilus. The sequence continues at coordinate 261,425 of NZ_QJVC01000003.1, forward strand.
GAATCGATGACGCACGCGGGAATCACGAAGCTCATAGTGGTTCCCACTCCCAATTCGCTCTCCATGGACAAAACACCTCCGTGGGTGTCGATGATGCTCTTGGAGATCATCAGACCCAGGCCAATACCCGGAATGCCGCGTTCCACGGCGGTCCCCGCCCGGAAGAACTTTTGAAAAGCGCCCGCTTGCTCAGAACTGTTCATGCCCAAGCCTGTGTCGCTAATACGGCAGTGCAGATCGGTGCCATCTGTCCATGCGCGAACGGTAAGTGTTCCGCCATCTGGGGAGTACTTCACGGCATTGGAGATCAAGTTATCCACCACCTGGCTGATGCGAACGCCGTCGACCAGGGCTAGTAGTGGTTCCTCGCACTGCCAGTCGACGGCCACGGAGTTTGCGGCAGCGCCCGGAGCTGCCGAGGCGATACTGTCGGACAGGAGGTGGTTCATATTGGTGGGCGTGCGCTCCACCGTGATAGCTGAGGTTACGAGAAGGTCGGACACGAGACCGCCGAGACGTTCGGCATTTCGGTCTGCAATCTTCAGATATTGGCTCACCTCCGGGGGATGCAAATCTGGAGTCTCAAGCGCCAAATCAAGGTACGACTGGATTGCCGTCAACGGTGTGCGGAATTCATGGGACACATTTGCTACAAAGTCGTTCTTTGCCGACAAGGCGTTGACCATGTCGGTGACATCGTGGAAGGCGATGACGGCCCCTTCACTTCTTCCATCGTCGTGCCGCATGATGCGAGCAGTCGTAGACAGGGCTCGTGCCTTCTCGCCGGTGCCGATCCAGATTTGGTAATTGGTGAATGATTCCCCGTTGATGGCACGTCTGACGGGTCGCGCTTCGGGTGCCAACGCAACCCTGTCTGGAGTAAAGAGCAGGAGTTCCTTCTCTTCGGGGTCGGCGATGTCATGGGGCTTCCCCAAGGAGTGAATGGCTGCCTGCGCTGAATTCATCAAGCGGTCATGTCCATCAGCGTCCACCACCACTACGCCGACTCCTACCGTGTCAACAACCGTTTCAAGGAGCAGCTCACGGTGTTGGCTCTCGGCAAGCGCTGCGCGGAGGAGTTTATCCTTGGCCAGCAAGGAATTGCGTTGCCCGTCCATGCTGGTCGTTAACACCACCACGGTAATCGCGAAAGCGAGCATCATGAAGGGAAAGAGTATCGGTCTGATCAAGGCTTCGGCGCTGACCTGGCCCGACTGGAACACGGGATTCCAAATAATCAGCAAACTCGCCACTGTGCTGGAGGCTATGGACGTTTTGGGTGCCACTCCAGAGGCGCAGAGCCAGAAGATCGGAAATAGCGTGAGCATGCCGGCCGAAGAAAGCAAGGTCTGAGTGCCCTCACGGAACAATGCAACGGCAAGAAAATCCATATAGGGGATGGCAAGAAACGAGGACGGGTGCAGTTTGTCCCAAGGGACGGCAAGGCAGGCCAGCATTAAGAAGAGGTTCAACCACAAGCTGACCATCAATTGGCCGTTACTCAAGAGCCCCGGATATAAGATGCCCAGCAGAATAGCAGCCAGAGACATGGTCAGGAAGAACGGAAGCTGAGCCAACATCACGCGTACCCGTTGGGATCGCTGGTAGAAAAGCCGGCCAATGAGCTGATTTGTAGGTGTGTCAGTCAAGATTTCTTCCATTGATAATCTTTCTTTCCCCTGGTGAAGTTCTGGCCACTAAGAGTCTGCAGAGCAGCTCATGTTCAAAATTGATGATCGGAGCGGGAAGAATCCAGAGGGTCGCCACCTTAGATAATGCCATACTGGAGATACGAACGGGCGTGGGGCCCAACGGTCTTGCATGACAGCAGCAATTTCTAGGTTTTTAGTGATTTAGTGGGGGAAAAATGGACAGTCCTCGTGTGGCGGTCATCGTTGAGGATGACCAAGATATCCGGGAACTAATCAGCGTTGTTCTCAACCAATCGGGTTTTGAGGTTCACGCTGCCAGCACCGGTGCCTCTGGTGTCGAAGCCGTACGGGTCAACAATCCTGCCATTGTGACCCTGGATCTGGGTCTGCCGGACATTGACGGCTTCGAAGTCGCGCGGCAAATCCGCCTGTTTAGTGACGCCTACATCATTATGCTCACGGGCCGGGCAGATGAAATGGATACCCTTCTCGGGTTGGAAACCGGTGCCGATGATTACCTCACCAAGCCCTTCCGACCCAGGGAGCTGAGGGCAAGGGTCAGTGCAATGATGCGCCGTCCCAGATTTGCCGGCGATGGGCCGCCCACGGCAGCAGTGGCAAGTACCTCGGTGCCTGAGTCAGTCACTTCGGATGTTGCACCTCACAGCCAGACGATGAACTCGGCGAGCGATGGAGCATCTGCAAGTGTCCCGAAGGTAGTTAATGGCCTGATGTTGAACAGCGGGGACCGTACCGCGGAAGTAGACGGTACTGAGCTGGAGTTGACTCGCACCGAATTTGATCTTCTCCACGCACTCGTGGACAGCGGCAAGCAGGTGCGCACCAAGTCTGACTTGGTGCGCCGCCTCCGCGGTGAGGAATACGACGTCGGCTCCTACATCAGCGATGCGGACGAACGGACCATTGAGGTCCACGTCGCAAACTTGCGCCGAAAATTGGGCGATGATCCACGAGAACCTCGCTGGATCAAGACCGTCCGAGGTGTGGGTTACCGCCTGGTTCATTAGACGGCGACTCGAGGCTGATCCCGACAGGCTCCTGATACCCGCTGCATACTCGCGGTTACCGGTTCCTCTGCGGTGCTCACTTCAAATCTGTTGAGGGCCATGGACGGCAGTGGCCTGTTGCCATGAGTCAGGTTGAAAAGGATTCTGGCAACCGATCGCGTTTTCAGGTTCTCACCGGGCTGTCACTCGAAGTCTGCTGCGCCGATCAGGAGCAGATCGATCCGTTGTGAGAGGTCCTTTCCAGTCTGCCAGGGGCCAAAGAATGCGGCTGGGGTGGACTGTTTTGGCGTGAGCCGGCAGATATAGCCGCAGAATATGGACAAGTTGTTGTAGCACCTGTGCGCGTTTCACGGATGCGGGAGATGAAGAAAATCATCATGCTTTCAAGCCGACGGGCCTAAAAGGAAATACTCATCTCCCCTCAGGAGGTGCTCCAGCAGAAGCTGTCTTCGACATAGCCGGCACAAGTTCGAACCAACGCACCCCGTGGGACGGAACGGCAACGGCGAAACGACCCTCGGCGTCGAGCTTGAGATTCTGCGCTGGCCCTTGCTCCCAGAGGTCACAGGCAGCCCAGCTTTCCCGCGCAGCGGTGGGCCCAACCACCGAACTCAATGCCACGGTCAGCTCTTGCTCGGAGCCGCCGGTCCAAAACACCGCGACAAAGTGACTCGTGTCGGAGCTGGCGGCCCAAACAATAATTTCACCACTCCCCTGACTTTTTGGCTCCCGGATGATCTCTCGACTGTTCGTTGCTGTGGCCAGGACTCTCGATAGTGCGGGATTTGTCAGGCGCTCTATGGTTGCCTTGTCGGTCAAGGGCAGATCGCCGCCCATCATCAGCGGCGAGCGCCCCATGACCCACAACGTCAGCAGGGTCTGCTGCTCCGCAGGCGTCAGACGAGAATCACGTGGCTCACCGCGTTCGGCGCGGAGGCCGATTCGGCCCAGCGGAAGCATGTCGGCATCGGCCCATCCGCCAGCGCGTTGAAAGGGTGCCCAGCGGGCGAGGCGGGCGAACTGGGCATGGACGTCTTCCCACCGGTCCCAGAGGTCATCGGAGATGCGCCACATGTTGGCATGTTCGCGAAGATGGTCAATGTGGGTTGTAGGTAGGTTCGTCCCAGGAGAAAGGGACAGAATGATCTCCCTCCCACTGCGGGCAATCGCGGTCGCATAGGCGGCGATTTCGTCATCATGGTAGGGCGCCTGCATGTCATCGACCTTGATGAAGTCGACACCCCAGCGGGCGAACTGCGCAACCTGGCCATCGTAATATGCTTGGGCTCCTGGATGCCCATGGTTGAGCCCGAAGTTGTCGGGATTCCAGTTACAGGTATCACCGTGGTTGGCGATCTGCGACGCCGTCCATTCAGTCCCCTCGACGGGGAGATTCTGTTCGACGGCCCTGCGCGGAATGCCACGCATGACGTGGATTCCAAAGCGCAGGCCCATGTCGTGAATGGCGTTGGCGAGGGCAGTAAACCCAGTACTGCCCTCCGCCGAAGGGAACCGGTTCCGAGCTGGCAACTGACGGCCATAGGCATCGAGCACGATAGGGGCGTCCTCGTTGTATCCGTGAGATCTCGCCGTCGGGTCGTACCAGGCGATATCGACGACGACGGTGTCCCAACCGGAGGGCAATAGGTAGTCCCGGATGAACCGGGCATTTTCCAGGACCTCCTCTTCGGTCACCGTTGTGCCATAGCAGTCCCAGCTGTTCCACCCCATGGGCGGAGTAGCTGCCAGCCGGGAGACTGCGCGGTGTGTCGACGACATTTGTTTGCTCGTTTCGGGTTTGTGGCATTGAAGGCTGGCCGCCAGTTTTAGTCGCGGGCTGATTCCCCCGCACAACGGTTTAGATTGTCATGTCATCGCCCCAGCGACTCGGTGACATGGCGATTCAAGAAACCTTTCGCCGCCTTGGTCGTCGCGAATTCCTCAGAAACTACGCATTGGCCACAAATCGTTCGTGGGCGGTGTTTAGCAGGTCAACGTAACCCTTGAGTCCTTGTCCTTCGAGTTCGGCAACATACTTATCCCATTCACTGAGATCACGCTTTCCGAGCACAAACTTGAGGGTATTCGTCTCGACGGTGTCCTTCAAGGGGGTAGCCACCAAGGAGGACTGCTCCAGTTCTGCCTCTTCCAACGGTGCCGGCGCATCGGGTGCGCGGAAAGTCCTGGTTTTCAGAACAGAGTCAATGTACGCCACGGCATCTTTCGGGCTATAGGACTCCTTCAGCTTCCGGCTTTCGGTTCCTTCAGCGGCGAATGTGGAATAGCCCAGGTCCTTCTGTATATCCACTCCCCCCTCACTCTTGAGGTTCCAGGCATCAAGCGAGAATCCGTCTTTGAGCTTGATAACTCCTGAAGCATCCTTTGTGTACTGTTTGCCTTCAACACCCCACCGCAACAGGTCCCGCGCATCAGGGTTATAGAAGTACCAGTCCACAAATTGCAACAACGCCTGGAAGTTGGGTTCGTCCTTTGCCTTGGAACTGAGCATGAATCCATGCCAGAAGTTGCGAGGCCCAATGATGTTGCCCGCGGGGCCGCCGGGCGGCGCGATGAGAATGACCTCATGGGCGCCCTTCCCCAAGGTCTTGTCCAGCGCCGTCGAGTATTCAATGACTGTGCCTGTGTTCCCAGAAGCGGCAAAGACTTTATTACTCGCGAATTTCTCCGCAATACTGGCGTTTCCGCCGCCCGCATCAGAGGCCGTCAATGATTCCGGATCCAGCAGACCGTCCTTGACCAGACCATGGAAGAAGGTCACTAGGTCCTTGTACTCTTTCGAGGTGGCGACGTACTTGAGCTTCTTGGTTTCCTCGTCCATGATCGTGCCGGTGCCGAAGCCCCAGCCTGCCTGCGTACCGAAGGAACGTGCAGCGTAATTGAGCAGTGATTGCCCCTCAAAGCCGTCTGCTAGTGGATAGGAATCCGGATATTTGGCCTTGATCTTGACCAATCCTTCCCGCACCTCATCCCAGGTGTTGGGAATACCTGCGCCTACTTCCTCGAACACGTCCTTGCGGATCATGAGCGAGAAGACGGGAACGGAGACTTCTTGAAGCCCCGGCAACATGTAGTACTTCCCGTCAGCCTGACGCAAATTCTCCATCATCGCTTCAAGGTCCCACTCCTTCACATACTTCTTGAAGTTGGGCATATGTTGCACGTAGTCGCTCATGGGGAGCACCGCTCCGGAGGACACAAACGACTTCTCATCACCTGTGTAGATGAGGGGAATGATGGAGGGAGCATCACCTGCACTGATGAGCAGGCTGCGCTTCTCCACTGCATCGCTGAAGGGAATATGAGTCAGTTCAAGGTTGACATTGGTTCGGGCCTTGATTTCCTTGAACACCTCCCACGAGTCCTTCACCGGAAGTTCTGGCCAATCCGTCCAAAGAATCGAGAGGTTCAATGGCTCCGTGGCCTTGAACTGCATATCTGCCTCGAAGCCCTCCATGGCGCCGACACTCTGGTTTGAGATATCCACGGTGGCATCTGATTTCGTACTGCAACCAACCAGAGCAATGAGTCCGGCTGCGGCGATGCCTGTGACAAATGCTCGCCGACTAAGGGGTGGGTTCTTAAACGTGAAGGTGGCCATGTTCTCTTCCTTGAGTACGAGCTAAAACTGCGTCAGTTTCGATAGTTTCGGAACTTCGTCGATACTTTTGAAGAGTAATCTAGCTCACAAATGAAGTCAATGACTCAGATGATTCCTGTAAATATGACGCGAGCAATCGGCGCTTTAGGGGTCTCCCAGCGATGTTCGGAGAGCCCCCAATCTGGGTGCCGCGCACGCTAAAACCACCTACGGAACCGCGTCGGGGCGGCAAGAATCGCGCACCCTCGATCAATGAATGTGGATGCGGCTGTCCTTACAAGACAGTTCTTTGGGCTCCGTCACGTTTCCGGCCAGCCAGGTCACAAAGTGGAGATCACTCGTAGCGGGCCAGGTCAGACGGAGCAGTCTCTATGATTCCAGATCAGGCCGGTGATTCGTTCGGCTGCGCCTGCTGCCCGCCGAACCTCGCCCTCCTCATCGCCTCGATCGCCCCGTTAGCGTCGAGTCACGGCCTCGAGTCCCGGCCTGGGTGGATGAGTATTCGGTGAAGATCGACGGCGTATCAGCTCGCCCCGTGGTGGTGGATGGATACCTCGTGCTTGAGCCGAGCCCGGTGAATAGTTCCATTGAGCTGGATTTCCACGCAACTCTGGTGATCGATCTGCAGCATCCGCGTCTGGATGCATCCCGCGGGACCATGGCCGTGCGGCACAGGCCGCTCAATCTCTGCTGTACTCAATCCAGCATGGAACCACACCGTTAGATGACAGAAAACTGGGCCCACTCACGCTAATCCCCCACTTTCGATGGGGCAACCGCAGCCACGCGGCGATGCGCGCCTGGATCCCTACTCAGTAATCCGAGGGGTCCTGCGGTTATAGGGAACTCCCGCCTGCGGGCAGCCGGGATCCGATTGGGGTGCCGCCCGGAGCAGGCTGGGAGACACCGCCCACGTAATAGCTGCCGCCGTGCACAACATGACTCGCGGATGGTTCGGCGCCCGACGGCAAGGAGCAATAAGGGTACTTTGCCTTCCGACATTGAGAAGCATTGTTTCGCCGGTGTACAAGTTCCCGAGGTAAGCCCCAGCGTGTGTTTGTCGACTCAGACCGCCGCTTGCTCCAGATGCCATCGCAATTCCTCCGCAGTGGGAGGATTGGCGCCCGGGCGCCGCACCGTGATGGCTGCGGCCATAGATGCGGTCCGCCCCAATGCCTCAAGCACCTCGGGCGCAAAGCTGTCTGTCGGGCGGGTCAGTAGCCCCATGATCAGCGCCGCCATGTAGGAGTCCCCGGCGCCGATCGTGTCCGCAACAGTGGTTTGCACGGACGGGATAGTAATCCGTGACTCCGACGAGGCCAGCAGCGATCCCTGTCCTCCCTTAGTGATCACTGCCAGCCCGGCGCCGAGCCCCAGGACATGCGTGGCCGTCTCCTCGAGGGACTTACGAGGATAGAGCCAAGCGGCGTCCTCATCGCTGAGCTTGACCACATGGCTGAGCTCGATGAACTCCTCAAATGTCTGCAGTGCCTCTGCTTGGCTACCAAGGAGCGCGGGACGAATGTTCGGATCAAAGGTGAGAGTGCAATCATTCCGGAACTTTTGGAGCACCCCCTTGACGGCGTCGGCTCCGGGAGCCAGGAACGCCGCGATCGATCCAGTATGGAACACCTGGGGAGCCTGACCGGGGAATACCGGATCCAGGTCCCAGACGACGTCGAAATCGTACGTAGCCGATCCGTCCTGGGCCAGCGTTGCCGTGGCCGAGGACGTCTTGTCCAGCGAATAAGCGCCCGGAAGGATGGTGACCCCGGCGCTGTGCAGGTGCGTGTCGATGGCGGCGCCGCGCTCGTCGTGGCCGAGGGCTGTCATCAGCCCCGTGGCAACGCCAAGGCGGCCTAGCCCGTAGGCCACATTTGCGGGTGATCCGCCCGGATGCTCGCTGCTTCCGTGAGCGGAAATAACGACGTCGGTCAGGGCCTCTCCGACGACCACCACGTCCAGGGACTCGGTGGAAGGCGGGACTTGGGCTGGGAGGTTCATGGGTGCTTTCTTGTTTCAGATCCGTGGTTCAGGACCAGCGAGTGACCGTCAGGTTCGTGATTGTTGCCCCGCCACCTGTGGCATACAGGGCCACGTCGGTGCTGTTTTCTTGGGGGAAGATCAGTTCCGTCATGGTGACCAGGCCTCCTTGGGCGAATACCTCCACTGAGCAGTGATCCACATAGATGCTCAGCTGATAACTGCCATCGATCGGCAGCAGCGGTGCCGAGTCCAGGGAGGAGAAGCTTTCGTGGAAGTCGCTCTGCCCGGAGTCGCGGCGGTCCACGACGAGGCGTCCTTCCCGAGGGCGGATGCCAATGCGCGTGCCTTCTAGTCCGCTCCCGCGCACCACAAGGCCGAATTCCTCGGCGGTTCCTGGGGTGAAGGTCAGCTCGAGCCGCGCAACGCTGCTGGCTGCCGGCTCAAGCACTCGCGTCTCGTTGGAGATTGTGGTTTCCGCCAGTTCGTACACGGGACTCAACCCGGAGATGGCCGCGAAGTCTTCGGCAACGTGCTGTTCCAGGCGTGGTTGGCCATCTACGGTGCGCAGGAATACTTCGCGGGGCAGCGACATGGGCCCTCGCCAAGGGCTGCTGGGGATCTGGTTGGCGTACTGCCAGTTGTTCATCCAGGCGATCATGAGACGGCGCTGATCCGGGGCATCGCTGAAGGAAACAGCGGCGTAGTAATCCCTTCCCCAGTCCAGCCAGTGGTATTCGGCCAGCCGCGCTGGATCATGGGTTCCTTCTGTCACCGTGGTGTCTGAGGTGAAGGTGGTGCCGTCAAAGTCACCAACAAAGTATTGCCCCCCGGAGCCACTGTTGGGCCCGCCCGGATTCAGATTCACCACGAGCACCCATTTGAGATGCTCCGGATCCCCGTCCACGGGAAGTGGGAACAGGTCGGGGCATTCCCATACTCCGCCGGTTGCGTTGGCCGGGCCAAAGGTGCTTAGCAGCTCCCAGTCCCGCAAGTTCTCTGACTTGTATAGGACCACCTGAAAGTCGGTTGCCTCGACGGCGACCATAACCCAGTAGCTGCCGGCCGCACCGTCGTAGCGGAATACCTTCGGGTCGCGGAACTCGCCGGAGTCCCGGTTCAGCACCGGGTTATTGTCGTATTTAGTCCAGGTGTACCCGCCATCCAGGCTGTGCGCCAGCGACTGGGCTTGCAGGCCCGTGTGAGGGGAGGCCGTTTTGAAGGCGCTGGTATAGATGGCCACCAGGGGTGCCTTGCTTTCCGTGCCGAATCCGCTGGTGTTGTTCCGGTCGAAGACGATGCTGCCGGAGAAGATGTCTTCCTGATCATCGCAGGCGATGGCGACGGGGTGCTCGGTCCAGGTTAAGAGATCCGGGGAGGTGGCGTGCCCCCATGACATATTGCCCCACACATCACCCACAGGGTTGTTCTGAAAGTACAGGTGGTAGACGCCGTCGTGAAAGATCAGGCCGTTGGGGTCATTGAGCCAGGTGTTCTTCGCCGCGAAATGCAAGGCGGGGCGGAAGGTTTCGGCCGTAGTGGCGGTCGAGGCAGTCATAGGGGGCTGTTCTCGTTTCTGTTTTGGTATGAAAAGTGGGTCTCGGTGGTGCTCTGGAACTGGGTTCCGGTGGGCCAGCGCCAGGGACGCCGGCCCACCTCGTCGCGGGGCTAGGAGTTCTGCTTGAAGCGGTCGTAGGCCTGCTGGTACGTCTCGATCATCTTTTCCAGGCCGATGTTCTTGAGCTGGGAAACATAGCCGTCCCATTCGCCGTCAATGCCGCCCTGAACGATCCACTTCGCCAACTTCTGCTGGGTCAGCGATGTCACGTCCGTTTGGATGCTGGAGATTTGCTGCAGTTCCTCATTGGACAGGGGAACGGGCGGGTAGGCATCGTTGGCCGCGTGCGGCAGGTACATCTCCTGAACGATCTTCTGGCGCTCGGCGGCACGCGGTTCCGGTGCCACCACGTTGCTGAAGTCATCCTTGGTGATGATCTTGGGACCGCCGGGGGCAACCTTCTGTCGGCGTTCGCCCTCGCTCGTTGAAGCATCAGCCGGAATCTGGACGAGGATGCCCTTGTCATCCTTCTTCAAGGTGACACCGATCGGGCCCCAGTTGGCCTGCGCCGACTGTACCGGATCGTACAGGTAGTCGACCCAGCGCATCGTGGCGGCCGGATACTTATTGGCCCTAGTGATGGCGAATGCGCCGCGGTTGATCTCCTGATTGTTGGCGACACTGGCACGTTGTTTACCGTCGACGCCGGTCAGAATGGGTACCAGCGCGTAGTCCGCAGCCCGGTCCTCTCCCACCATTTCCTTAATTTCCCACCAGACGAATGATCCGAGGGAGGGGGTGGTGGTCTTCCCCTTGGCCAGGTAGGACTTGTCATCTTGGGAGAATGATTCCGGGTCGATCAGGCCCTCTTGGTACCAGCCATTCAAGGCCGTGATGGCCTTCTTGTACTCGGGCAGGACGGCCGTGAAGACAACCTTGCCGTCCTGGACAATGCGGTGATCCACATTGTCGGGGACGCCACCCAAGGCGGCAATCAGGTCAACGATGTCACCGCAGAAGGTACCGGGCTCGTAGCTCAAGGGGATGGTCTTGCCTCCCCCGGCGAGATCTTCCTTCTTGAACGCCACCAGGGCGTCGTGGTAGTCCTCAATCGTGGAGGGCATCTCGAGCCCCACCTTGTCCAGCCATATCTTGTTGATGGCGAGCATGTGCGGGAACTGCACCAGACCCAGTTCTTCCACCGATGGGAGCGTGTAGATGTGCCCATCCGAGGAGGTGATGGCAGCCTTGATGTCAGGGCGGGCATCGAGGATCTTCTTCAGGTTCGGCGCGTGCGCATCAATCAGGGTTTCCAACGGCAGCAGTGTTCCGTTGGTGCCATAGGTGGCGACCTCGGAATCGCTCAGTCCGGTGTTGAAGAAGGCATCGGGCAGGTCTCCGCTGGCCAGGATCAGGTTCTTCTTTTCCTGGAAGACATTCTCCGGAAGGTTTTGCCAGTCAACGGTGATGTTGGTGGTCTTCTGCCATTCTTGAACGAGGGCCATGGTCTTGTAGTCGGGGGCCAAGGCTGACTTGGTTCCCGAGAACGACAATGTCAGCGGCTTGGTGACAACAGGGTATCCGCTGCCCTGCAGGCCGAAGTCGGCCGAGGCGTCTTCGACGGGTGAATTGGACTTGCCGGAGCAGGCGTTCAGCATGAGTGTGCCTACGGCCAGAACGCTCAGAGAGGTGAAGTTACGGCGTGAAATCATCATTGGTTCATTCCCAACTTGTAGTGGTTTTAGCTTTTGACAGCGCCGATGAGGGCGCCCTTGGTGAAGTGCTTTTGCATAAAGGGAAGTGCGATCATGAGCGGCAGGCTAGAGACCACGATCATGGCGTACTTGGTTAATTCGGCGATCCGTTGTGCTGCGGCGTAGGAGGCTACATCTCCGCCGGTTGTCCCTGTGGAAGAGATATCGGATTGGATCAAGATGTTGCGCAGCACCAGCTGCAGCGGGTACTTCGAATCATCGTTGAGGAAGATCAAGGCATCGAAGAAGGAATTCCAGTTGGCCACCACATGGATCATGATCATGAGCATGATCAGTGATTTGGAGAGCGGAAGCACCATCTTCAGGAAGAACGTGAAGTCGTTGGCACCGTCAATTTGAGCGGCCTCTCGCAGTTCATCAGGGATGGACTGCTCAAAGAAGGACCTGGCAATGATCAAGTTCCACACGCCCACGGCACCGGGAAGAACCACGGCCCACATGGTGTTCAACATGCCCAAGTCGCGAACCACCAGGTACTTGGTGATCAAACCGCCGTCGAAGAACATGGTGATAATGAAGATCAACATGAGGAACTTTCGTCCCGGAAGATCCTTCCGGGACAGGGCGTAGGCGCCGCACAGAATGGCGGTGACGCTGATGGCCGTTCCCACGATCGTGTACAGGAAGGTGTTACCCAGGCCCTGCCAGATGCGTATGTCCCCAAATATCCGCTGGTAGCCCTCGAAGGTGATTCCTTGGGGGAAGAACCAAACGTTGCCCTCGTAGATCTGGTTGGGATCGCTGATGGAGGCGATCAACACGAAGTACAGCGGGTAGACCACTGCCGCAATGGCGAGCAACAACAAGATCACTGCCATGGTGTTGAAGACCGGATCGGCGAACTTGTCCCGGAGCCGGGGTCGGCGTCGACCGCTTATTGGCGGCTTGCTGACTGAGGCGCGTCTCTCGCCTCGCGTTGGAGTTTCAATAGTCACAGCGACATCACCACAGACTTGCTTGTTGGGTCCGGCGTGCGATCCAGTTGAAAGTCACCAGGAGCGCCAGATTGAGGATGGAGTTGAAGAGGCCAATTGCGGCTGAGTAGCTGAACTGGGCTTGCTGCAGGCCTGCGTGGTAAACGTAGGTCTGGATGATTTCCGAGGCGGAGAGATTCAAGTCGGTCTGCATCAACAAGGCCTTTTCAAATCCAACGTTGAGCAGGCTTCCGATGGCCAGGATGAACAAAATCGTGATGACCGGGGTGATGCCGGGAAGGTCGATGTGGCGGACGCGCTGGAACTTGCTGGCGCCGTCGACCTTGGCGGCCTCATGCAGGGAGGGATCGATACTGGCCAGGGCGGCGAGGTAAACGATCATGGAGAATCCGGCGTTCTGCCAGACATCCGAGATGACATACACCGGTCGGAACCATTCGGGGGTGCCCATGAAGAAGATGGGCTCTCCGCCGGTTAGCTTGATGATGTTGTTGACCATGCCCGAGCGGGGCGAGAGGAGGACAAACATGATGCCCACAACCACCACGGTGGAGATGAACGCCGGGGAGTACAGCACGGTCTGCGTGAATTTCTTGAACCGCTCGCTCTGAAGCTGATTGACCACCAGGGCCAGAATGATCGGCACCGGGAAGGCAATGACCAGGCCAAGAACCGCGATCCACAGCGTGTTCCCGATGACCTGACCGAATTGGTAGGAATTGATGAATCGAACAAAATTATCCAAGCCAACCCAGGGGCTGCCGCTGAAGCCGTCGATCGGGTTGTAGTTGCGAAATGCGATCTGGACGCCATACATGGGCCAGTACTTGAAGAGCGCAACGTAGACCAGCGCCGGCGCTAGTAATACGTATAACTGCCACGCCCTGAGGACGCGCTTGAAGCGCATCGAGAGCGGAATGTGCCGCTGAGTGGGTTGTTCACCCCTCCGCTTTTTTAGTGTCTGACTCATTGGGACTCCTTGATCTTTTCCACTGAGTTTCGTTCGATGAGAGAACAAGCCATAAGTTCAACTTGCCCTTGAGGTTTAATTCCTTCGAGAATGAGGTCCACCGCGCGCCGACCCATCTGTTCGAAAGGGAGCTCCAGGGTGGTGAGCCCGGGCCGAAGGTGTGGGGCCAGGGTCTCCTGATTGTCGAATCCAATAATGGAAACGTCCTCCGGGACCCTTTTGCCGAGTTCCAGCAGGGCCTGATAAGCACCCCAGGCGGTTCTGTCATTCGCGCAGAAAATCGCGGTGGGCGGTTCCGGCTCCTGCATGAGTTCAACGACATATTTGAAGCCGTATGGCTCGCTACCTTGACCGAATCTAACAAGCGCGGGATCGACAGACACTCCTGCACCTTCCAACGCCCGAACATAGCCTTTGTACCGCCCAACGGCTCCGGGAAGTCCGCTTTCCAGGGATTCGATATTGATCAACCCGATCCGGCGATGGCCGGCCTTGAGAAGATATTGCGTTGCCTCGAATCCACCACTGACCTCATCCGGGGCAATGCTGGGGAAATAGCCAGCCTGATCCTCGGAATTCAGCACCACGGTTGGCACCTCACGGAGCACTTTCGGAACATCCACCATCTGGTGATACATGGACGCGTAGACAACGCCGGCCACCTTGTAGGACAGCAGGGTTTCCAACGACGCCCGTTCCAGTTCCTTATCGCCACCTGTGCTCACGGCAATCAACAGCAGCCCTGATTCCCAGGCGCGTTCCTGTGCGCCTTCAATGATTTTTCCGGCAAAAGGCGAAGTTGCCACGGAGTCACCAATGAAACCGATCATGCCCGCCACACCCTCGCGCAACACCTTTGCATGCGCGTTGGTTCGGTACCCCAGGATTTCCACAGCCTTATGGACGCGGTCCTTGGTGGCGTCCGAAAAGCGGGACCCACTCACGTCATTGAGAACAAGCGAGACAGTTGCCTGGGAAACGCCAGCTTCACGAGCCACGTCATGCATTGTGGGTCCTGTTGCGGATTGTTTCCGTGCCATTGTTTCCCTTGCCTCACCCTTGAGTTATGCGTATAACCGAACTCGATAAACAATAATGTGAGTCACGGCACTCCGTCAAGCCCGAAATAAAACATTTTTAAAAAACTTCTGCGGCCTCATCGCAATGCTGTTCCTCTCCCCTCCAGCGGAGTTCCCGGTAGCCTCTGCAGCGGATTTACGGCAGTAATAAAGTACGACGGCGGCCACCTCACCATGGTTTGCGCCCAGCCGCGCGGCACCCGCAGGTGCCCTGAGAACCGTGGCGGAGGGGTCCGCCGTCGGAGTACTGGGAGATTCCCGGGCGCCGTCGGCGACGCGTCCCACGGAAGCCCGTATATTGTTCGCATCAACCCAGCCGGCGTCGAGTTCTAGCTCGTAGGCGCGACCGCTGAAGGGCAGGGTGAAACTTCCGTTGACCGTCTGGGCGGGCGCAGTGGTGGTCGCGCTCAAGTAGTTCGCCAATGAGGCAACGGGACGTCTGGCAAGGTTGCAACGGCCGTCACTCCGAGGTGCCAGCCTCAGCTCGCGGACCATCGAATCGTGGCCTTAGTAGCTGTCCGTTGCGTTGCTAGGCACCTCACGGGAGGCGAATTTCCGGTATGGTCTGACACGATGGTGCCATGACTATCTTGATTGTTGGATGCGGAGATCTTGGAACCGAAATCGGGCTTCGACTTGTCGCATCGGGACAGGATGTTCTTGCCTGGCGCCGCAACTCCGAACTGCTCCCCCACTGCTTTGACCGGGCCTCCGTGGATCTGGCCAACGAACTCCCGACGATCCCACAGAGCGTGACCACCGTTGTGATAACCGTCGCCGCCAGCAGTCACACCGAAGAGGCCTACCGATTAGCGCACATCACGGGGCTGACAAAAGTCCTGGACGCCCTCGAACGGGACCATCTTGTGCCAGAAAAGGTGCTGCTGATCTCCTCAACAACCGTTTACGGAAACACAACGGGCCATGTCGATGAAAGCACGGTTGCCGAGCCCAACTCTTTCAGCGGAAGAATCACCTTGCAGGCAGAGGAAAATCTGCACGCTCGCTATGCTGGCACTGCCACGAAAAGTATTGTCTTACGCCTGAGCGGCATCTATGGTCCGGGCAGAACTAGGCTCATCGATCTCGTCAAAAACCTAGGTGCCGTCATCCCGGACAGTCCTCGCCTCACCAATCGGATTCATCGCGATGACGCCGCCGCGGCAGCCGTTCATTTACTGACGATCCCCAGCGCCGACCCACTGTATCTCGGCGTGGACGATCATCCCGTAGATCTCGGAAAGGTTCTGCGCTTCCTCGCCCGCGAGCTGAACTCCGACGAACCACCCACCGGCCCGGTGCCCATCACCCGCGGCGGTGACAAACGCTGCTCAAATAGCCTGCTGAAGGGCACCGGCTTTGAGTTCAGCTACCCCAGCTACATCGAGGGCTACCGCGCGCTTCTTCAGGGAATCGGCACACGGCACCCCTGATGCAGCTGATGCGGGTCTCCGGACATCTGTTGGCGGCTACATCTGGGCGGGACCGCTGCGTAATTCGCTAAGAGACGGCGGGTTAGCCCCGGGCCGGCGGACGGTGATGGCCGCGGCGTTGCTCGCCATGGTCCCCAGTGACATCAGAGACCCTGTCGTCCAGCTGTCGTTGCCATGGCTGAGTAGCCCAAAGATCAGTGCGGCCATATAGGAATCACCGGCACCGATGGTGTCGGCAACAACTGAGCGTACCGCCGGGACGCTGACCTCGAGGCTTGGCGTCAGCAACATTGATCCTTCGGCGCCAAGGGTCACGGCCGCCAGATCAGCACCGAGCGCAAGTATGTGCCGCCCCGTTTCCTCAGGTGTTTTGCCGGGGTAAAGCCAGGCCGCATCCTCGTCGCTGAGTTTGACAACGTTCGTGATGGGTACGAGGTCTTCAAAAATGGAAAGAGCCTCGTGGTGGCTGCCCAGCAGGTCCGGCCGGATATTTGGATCGTAGCTCACGGTACTTGTGCCAGCATGCGCCTGAAGAATGCTTTTGACCGCGGCGGCGCCCGGGGACAGAAAGCTGGCTATCGATCCGGTATGGACAAGCCTGGGCTGGTAGTTGGCGATGGCTGAACCCAAAGCCCAGGTGAGGTCAAAGTCGTAGCTGGCGGATCCGTCGTCGGCCAGCGTTGCCGTGGCTGTGGAGGTGGTCTCCATGGACTGTGAGCCTGGCAGAAGCGTCACTCCAGCGCCAGCAAGGTGCGAGTCGATTGCAGCACCGCGAGCATCCTTGCCGATGGCGGTGAGGAATCCGGTGGACATGCCTAGCCGCGCAAGGCCAAAGGCTACATTTGCGGGCGAGCCTCCGGGATGTTCGGAAATAGTATCTCCGGAATGGACCACGTCTATGAGTGCCTCACCGACCACGATGACGTCGAAAGCGTTTGTAACTACTGCGGAAGAATTCATCAAAAGTACCTTCAAGTTGTGATCGGACCATCAAAGTAGTCCCTGCCGGTAGTCAGGTGGGACGCCTGCGGCGAAGCCCGGTTCAGGGCCCCGCCGCTGTGGTTGGGTTTAGTACAAGACGCCAAACTTCTTGCGTGTCAGGTTATTCAGGAGCGAGGCCCCAATGAGCAGCAGGCCCAGGGCCAACAACTGCAGCTGGGTGCCTTCGTTGCCCGCGAACGCCAAGAGGATGCCGGCATTGAGCCAGACAACCAGCAAGGTCGCCAGCAAGATCCCGGATACCCGGCCGATCCCGCCAGTGATGGCGACACCGCCGAGCACGGCGATGGTAATGGCTGGGAGGGCGAGCCCGTTTCCAGACACACCGGCATCGGGACGTGCCGAGGCAAATTGAGCCACGATCACAATGGCGACCAACCCGGAAATCAAACCCGAGAGCACGTACGCCATCATGCGATTGGCGCGGGTGTCCACGCCGGCCCATCGGGCGGCGACGTCGTTTGTTCCCAGTGCGTAAAGCCTGCGGCCGAAGGTGGTTCGGTTGAGCAGAATCCAGGCAAGCAGGGCAGTGGGGATCAGGAAGGTGAAGATACCCAACGGGATATTGGGCAAGTTGTAGCCAATGACCGGGATTTCCACGGACTGGGCCGCCGAAAAGAAATCCTGGATCTGAATCGTGCTGATGGGCTTTTGTCCGCTGATAATCAACGCCAGGGACTTGAACGCGTAGAACGTGGCGAGCGTTGCAATCAAGGGCGGGAAGCCAATGTAGGCCACCAGGAATCCGTTGATGGCACCGCACACGGCTCCGGCGACGGCGGTAATGACGATGGACGGGAAGAGTCCCAAATCCCAGATGCCATAGGAATAGCCAAAAACAATGCAGCACAGTGACACGATGGCGCCTACGGAAAGATCGATGCCTCCGCGGCCGGACAGGATGACCATGAGCTCCGCCAGGCCAAGCATCGCCAACGGAACGGCACTAATCAAGGCCGCCGCCAAGTAGTCAGCGTCGTAGGATCCGCTCATGGCTCCGGCTGCGTCCAGTGACATCATGACCGCAAGGACCACCACAATCAGCAACCCCAAGAGCGCGATCCGCTGAGTCAACAGCATCTTTACGCTCTTATATCCGAAGCCGTGGCTACGTTGTTGTACGTCATTTCTCTTTAGGGTGGTGGTGCTCATGATTTCCTCCTGGAGCGTTCACGGAGAATATCCGTTCCGACTGCTGCGATGATGGCAACTCCGACAAAGAAGTCGGAAAGCTGCGAGGGCCACCCCATCTGGGTGACACCAGAGGTAACCGTCTGGACCAGAATGGCACCAAGGAGTGTGCCCAGGACTGTCCCCCGGCCTCCAAGGATCGAGGTTCCGCCAATGACGACGGCGGCAATGACGGCCAGTTCCCGGCCGGCGCCAACGGATTGCTCCAAAGTGGAGGTGCCTTGGCCAATCAGGAAGCAGGCGGCCAAGCCAACCAGCGCACCCGTGATGACGTATGTGCGCAAAATAAGGGGCTTGACCTTGATGCCCGCCAGACGGGCAGCAGTTTCATTGCCGCCGACGGCGAACAAGTGCCGGCCACTGGCTGCATGGCGCAGATACCACCAGGCCAGGGCAACCACAATGACGGTGATGGCGAAGCTGTGGGGAATGCCAAAGGTCCGTCCGGCTTCTCCTCGTCCGAAGACATCGAAGGTGTCCGGCAGCCCATTGACAGTGGATGAACCAAAGAATCGCAGTCCAATAAATTGGAACAGATTAGCGGTACCGAAGGTGATGATGATGGCGTGAATCTTGCCGTAGGCCACCAGGTAACCATTCACCAAGCCAAGCAGCGCACCCACCGCAACGGATAGTAGTACCGCGGGGATCAACGGGATGCCCGTCGCCACCATGGTTTGAGAGGTGACCACCGAGGTGACCATGATGGCAGCTCCCACGGAGACGTCAATCCCGGCCGTGATAATGATGAGCGTCATGCCCACACCAATTAAGGCAATCGGGGCAACGGCCACCAGAAGCGGCAGGATGGAACCGGCCGTTAAGAACGCCGGCGTCAGCAGCCCCAGGAGAATCCAGAGGACGGCGATGATGCCGATGAGGACAACCTCCTGGCCCGTAACCAGGCTGGGAAGTATTTTTTTCGCGACGGGGATTCCGGCCGTGACTTGTGGACGTGATTTCTCAGTGGTTCTCATGCTTCCTTCCTTATGGGAACGGCGCCGGAGGCGGCGGCGAGGATGTCGACTTGGGTCGCGTCGTGACCAAATTCGGCCGCGATTCTCCCTTCGCGTACCACCAGGACCCGATCCGAAATACGCAGCACCTCGGAGAGATCCGTGGTCACCACAAGAACTGCGGTACCGGATTCGGCCAGATCACCAATCAAGCGGTGGATTTCTTCTTTGGCGCCAACGTCCACACCCTGTGTGGGTTCGGCCAGGATGAGAAGTTTCGGAGTGGAGAGCAGTTGGCGGGCAATGACCACCTTCTGGGCGTTTCCACCAGACATGGCGCTGATCGGCTGATTTTCGTTGGGAGTCTTAACGCCCAATCGCTTGATCAGATCCAGTGCGATGTCGCGTTCCCGGCCTCTATTGATCCAGCCCTTCACGGGGCTGAGCTTTGCCAAATCACCAATGGAAATATTGAAGCGGATGCTTTGGAAGGAGAAGACGCCCTGCGCCGAACGATTCGCCGGAACTAAGGTGATGCCGCGGCGTCGTGCTTCCGCGGGCCCCTTGTTCACCATGGCTTTTCCTTGATAGACCATGCGGCCACCGGTGGGCTGCTTCATGCCATAAACGGCCTCGGCAATCTCGGCAACACCCGATCCCAGGAGGCCGTACAGTCCCAGAATTTCTCCGGGGCGAATCTGGAGGTCTACACCGTGGAGGAGATGTCCGACGTCGAGCTGGTGCAGTTCCAGCGTTGGCGAGAGCCCGTCGAAGCTGCGTTCCGGACGCTTCTCCGTGACGATCCCGCCGACCATGAGTTCGGCAATTTTGGTGACGGTGAGGTCCTTGATGTCGTAAGTATCCAGGGTCTGGCCATCACGCATGACCGTGACGGTGTCGGCGATCTCAAAAAGCTCATCCAAGCGGTGGGTGATGTAGATGACGGCCACACCGCGGGCGGTCAAGCGCCGAACGATCGAGAAGAGCACATTGATCTCGGTGTCGGTGAGGATCGCGGAGGGTTCATCAAGAATCAGAATCCTGGCCTCCCCCGCCACAGCCTTGGCGATGGAGACTTGTTGCTGCTGTGCAATGGACAGGTCGCCAACCGGCGCAGTCGCCAAATGGTGGGGCAGGCCAATCATGTCCAACAACTCATGAATCTGGGCTGCCTGGGCGGCCCAGTCAACACGCAGGCCGCGCTTGATTTCGCGCCCGATGAAAATGTTCTCGGTGATGCTCAGCTCGGGGAAGAGCTGTGGTTCCTGGTAAACCGTCTGAACGCCGAGCTCGATGGCGTCGGTCGTTGAGGCAATCGAAACGGCTTCGCCGTCAAAGGCAATCGTGCCGGTATTGGGCTGTTCGGCGCCGGCAAGAATCTTGATGAGGGTGGATTTTCCGGCCCCATTTTCGCCGACCAGAGCGTGCACGGTGCCCGGATAGACCGTCAACTCCGCTTGCCGGATGGCTCGTACGCCTCCGTAATTCTTGGAGATGCCGCGCATGGCGATGCGGGGCGTTGTTATTTGTTCACTCACTGTGCGCTGTCCTTGGTCGGGATGTGTTGGGCCAGAAGGGGCGGGCGGTGCCGGAATTGGGGCACCGCCCACAATCGGTCAGTACTTGAATTGCTGGACATTGTCTTTAGTGAAGACCAGGGGCGGGCCGAGCAACTCAATCTTGCTCTCGGCGTCAAAAGTGACACCCTTGATCTTGTCGTCAACATCGAACGCCGGCTCCAACGTCTTGTCGTCGGCGAGCTCCTTGCCCGTCCATGCGGTCAGGTAGCCAAGATTCTGCACGTCCCACAGCACTGAGGCACTGGAGGATCCATCTTTCAGGTACGGTGCCATGGCCATGGGGGTTCCACCACCAACGGTGAAGACCTGGCCGATCTTTCCAGCATCCTTGACCGCCTGGGCAACACCTGGGGCTGCTGCGGAGCACAATCCAACGATGCCCTTGAGGTTAGGGTGGGCGTTCATTAAGTCCGTCGCCATGGCAGCAGCCTTGGCCTGGTCTTCGCCTGCGTAGACCAGATCCACGAGCTTGCCCTGCGGGTAGTTGGCGGCAACGTCCTTTTTAATGACCTCAATGTAGGCGTTCAAGTTGGCGGCCGTCTCGGAACAGGAGACGATGGCGAATTCACCGGTGCCACCCATGGCTTTCATGAGGCTCTCGCTCAAGGCCTTCCCGTGGTTTTCTTCAGTTGTCTGGTTGACGAACACCTGGCGTACGGAATTCGGTGCGTCAGTGTCCGCCGTGGCCACCTTTATCCCGGCCTCTTGTGCCTGCTTCAGCAATGGCGCCATCGAATCGGGATCATTCGGCGCCACGATGAGAGCGTCAACCTTTTGCTGAATGAGAGAGCGGACGATGTCGGCCTGAGCTGCGGCATCCGCCGTCGTGGGGCCCTGGTAGAGCCACTCAATACCCAGGTCCTCAGCTGCCTGCTGACCTCCGGCATTCATGGCCTCAAAGTAGGGGATGCCTTGAAGCTTGGGCACAAATGCAACCGTGGTCTTCCCCGAGTCCCCGGATCCGGAGTCAGCGGTGGAGTTCTTGTTGGTGCAACCCGTCAGTGCCAATGCACCGATGGCCAGAACGGCAGCCGACTGAAGTAGTTTCTTTTTCAGCATGTTTATCTCCCTTGATATGTTTCGCTGGTGGGCAGGCGGCTCCGCCGTGGCCCGTGGTGGGTAGTTCGTGGCGAACTAGTGGAGTTCGATGGTTTTGATGGCGGTGAGTTTGTCGCGAATAAAGGCGTTTGCGTGTGCGCCGAGCTCTTCGTTGTCTGCCCACAGATTCCGCCAAATGCCGAGCATGCGGCTCAGGTCCGGTGCAACAACGGCGGAAGAAAAGGACTCAAAGACAACAGGTCCGTCGTAGCCAATGCGGCCCAGAGCCTTGAAGAAGTTGTCAAAGTCAACGTTGCCCGTACCGAGGTAACCGCGGTGGCTCTCTCCGATGTGAACATAGCGAAGCACGTCTGCCGTATCCAGGACCGGAGAGAACATATCGGACTCTTCGATGTTCATGTGGTAGGTGTCCAGATGAACACCCAGGTTTCCGCGATTGACGTCTTGGAGGTAGGCAAGGGCCTGACGTCCGGTGTTGAGAACGTTCGTCTCATAGCGGTTGACAACCTCGAGAGCTACATTGATGCCCAGCCCGGCGGCACGATCGGCAATACGTCCGATGACGGCCTTGCTGTTTTCTAGGCCCTTGGCCGTGGGTGGCTCCATGTACTTCTTCATGGAGCTGTAAATGACACCACAAAATTCGGTGCCGCCCATTTCCGCAACTACGTCAACGGCCCGGTTCAGCAATTCCTCCCCTGCCTTGACGACAGCGGAATCCTCACTGCTGACGTCCGTTGCCTCCGAGAGACCCAAGGACGCAGAAACGGAAAGCCCGTACTCAGCCAAGGCCGATTTGGCCGTGGCAACGTCGAAGGAGAACGGGTCCATCAAAGGAAACTCGATCAGGTCAAAGCCTGCTTCGTGTGTCTTCTGCACGGAATAACGGATGCCCTCGGCATCGAAACGACCGGTCCATACCAGACCATGGCAACCAATTTTCATGGGAATCCTACCTAATAGTTTTGAGGGTCAAAGCTGTGGAATACTCGACCTGCAACGTTGCAAGTTGCCACTGAAAATTAGATTAGGAGAAGACTTGCAACGTGTCAAGTACCATTTGTAACGTTGCATATTTGGTGATCCACGGTTACCATGTAGTCTACGAAGACTGAATTGGAACGTCACAATTCCAAGCCGAGACGGCTTCAGTTAACTCACTGCCGTATGGAGGAGCCGCGTTGAGCAAGAGCGTCAAGGATGTCGCCGCATTGGCGAACGTATCCGCATCTACGGTTTCGAACTACCTCAACCGGCCTCATCTTTTGGGTGAAGGAAGCCGCAAGCGCGTCGCCGCGGCCATAGCCGAGCTCGGATTTGTGCCAAATGAATCGGCGCGCCAGTTGCGTGCCGGCTCAAGCAAGACCCTGGCCCTGATCCTGTTGGACGCCTGGCTGCCATACTTTAGTGACTTGTCCCGTGGCGTCGAGGACGTGGTTCGAGACCGCGGATGGTCGTTGTTCTTTAGTAACAGCAACAGGGATATCGAGCGCGAAATGGCTAATCTGGACATGTTCGAGGCACACCGCGTTCAAGGCCTCGTCATCATCCCGCAGGGCCTGGTCAAGGATCGGCTGGAACAGCTTCAGGGCCGTGGCATCGAGTGCGTGGTGGTGGGACCCACGGAGAAGTCCGATCACATTTCCGCTGTGACCTTTGATGACATTGGCGGCGGCAGACTAGCCGGATCTCACCTTGTGGACATTGGCCGACGCCGACTCGCGTTTCTGGGTAACCCTCACAATGTTGTCCAGTCCGCTGACCGTTTAGAGGGCCTGATGCAGGCTGTTGCAGCCTCGGAAAACGACACCACGGTCATGACGGTAACGGTTACTAACCTGACCATTGAAGACGGCATCGAAGCGGCCGAGCAGATCCTATCCATGTCCGAATCAGAGCGGCCCGATGCAATCTTTGCCGCCAATGACATGGTGGCTATTGGCGCCTTGAACGTGTTCTTGCGTGCTGGAATTAGAGTTCCCGAGGACATCGCGATTGTTGGTTATGACGATGTGCCTCACGCCCGCCAGGCGGCAGTCACGTTGACTACCATCCGTCAGCCCGCCTATGAGATGGGACGCGCCGCTGGCCAGCAACTCCTAGAGCAGATTGAACGTCCGGGCAGTCGGGAAGTGCAGCAACGTGTGTTCGGCGCGCAATTAGTCCAGCGTGAATCCACGCTTGGACGCTTTGATGCATGCAAGGAGTCAGCCCCCTCGGTGTAGGCCCCTGTGCCGGCTCCGACTCTTAGCTACGGGGACTGCCATCGGAACCGGTGTGTATGACAGTAGAATCTCCGCGAGGACTTCGCTGGAACAAATTTTTCCGCGTCCAAACGTGCGGCTATTGCAGGTGGATCATTTAACCCAGATGACCTCAGCGACGAATGGTCAACCCTGCCGCTTTGGAACGGTTACAAGGCCCACATAGGATCTGCAGGTTCTCGCTGTTATTGCTTCCGCCCATTGAAACCGGAATAACGTGGTCAAATTGCAGTTCCGATGTGGAACCACAAGCTCGGCATGTTCCCTCGTCGCGCGCCCAGATGTACTGCTTGACATCATCAGGAATCGATCGTCTGGCGGTTGAGCTACGCGGTGCTGATCCCATAGCAATAGTCGCTTGAGCGCGCTCGATTTGTTGGACTTGCCGTTGCTCTCTTGTCACAATGAGGGCATGGACTTGGGCGCCCGTAAGCCGATCGTTGTCCCAGTAGAATTTACCCCGAAACTGCCAGTAGCGCCTCTCACCGATGCGAGCCAACAGCACGGGACGACTCTTTTGACTTTCTTGGCGGTCCAGGAATTCTTGTTTTGTATATTCGCCTACACGATAGGCTTCCCTGCCCACTGTAAGTTCCACGGGCCCCTTTTTCGTCCAGAAACTGGGACGGTGAGTCACCGTAATATTTTCGACCCTGCGAAGCATCCCCACACGCCCATTCTGAATCTTATGAAACCAATTACGGGATCTCTCCCGATCGAATTGTAGGCAAGTCTACAATTCCGCCAAGGTTGACACCACAACAGTCACGATGGAGCAATATCGTGGCGGGAGCTCCACCCGATCAGGAATTCGTCTGTGCCATAGGTTAACCACGCATTCCTTCTTCTTGATATTCCGCAGATGTGGATGTTCCGGGTTGATTTCCAGAACATCCACATTCATGCGCCGTTTACACAGCGGGCATTTGTCTTGTCGTGTGGACACCGCGCTAGTGCATCGTGCAGCCCGTCAGATCACCCAGTGATCTCGGAAATGCGGACTTTTCTACCTTCGCGCAGGGACAGCGAGAGCGCGTCGGCGGTGGCGATGGACGCCGCCGCCGCGCTACCGTCGGTCAGCTTGGCAAACTCGGCCACCGGTTCTTCTCCGCGCATGAGCCCATGGAAGTACGTCACTTCGTCTTCAATCATGCCGCGCAACCAGAGCGACGGCTCCATAGAGGGGTTACCGAAAAGCACCCCGCTATCGGCCGCCCCCTCAATGTAGAAGCGATTCCGATCGGCGTCCTCTTCCTCGGACCGGTGCAGCAGGAAGGTTTCACCTCCAGTCGAGGTTCGCATGGTGACTCCGGTGTCCTGTAGGTCAATGCGGATAGCGCCTTTAGTTCCCTCGATGAGGACGTAGTGCTCAGGCCAGCGGAACGCCGAGCCGTATTCCAAGACGGCAAAGGTATTGTTGCCGAATTCCAAGGTCATCAGCAGCAGGTCGTCTTCGTCTCCGAAGCCAGGTCCCTGATGTGCCACATTTCCTCCGACCATGGTGGCCTCTACCGCCGGACCCATGATGAACTGGACGAAGTCGAGTTCATGTATGTGGTGGTAGAGGTGCCCTCCTGAAAGCTCGCGACGCTTCTTCCATGTCACTTCGGCCTGAGGTTCTTCCCAGTTGTTGCGCACGGCGCGGCAGAACACCACTTCACCAATCGCGCCGTCCGCGATCAGAGATTTCACTCGGCGTACCCCGCTCATGAAGTTCATTGCGTGCCCTGCCATGAACAGCACGCCAGCCTGACCTGTTGCCTCGATCATGCGCGAGCAGTCGTCAAAGTTGAGGGCAATGGGCTTTTCGCAAAAGACAGCCTTGCCATTCCGTGCGGCGATCAGCACAGCTTCGGAATGCGCCCAATTTGGGGAAGCGACTACAACAGCATCAACGTCTTCACTGGAGCACAGCTCCTCGATTGAATCATGAACCTTGGCACCAAAGGAATCCGCTGCTCGGGTGGCATGCTCAGGGTCGTAGACAGCGCTAATGCGAGCCTGCGGAAGATTGGCCAGTGCCCGTCCAAGAGCCAAACCAAAGTAGCCGGCGCCAACTAGTCCATATCGAGTTTCAGTCATGGTGTACCTTTCAGATCAAACAAAATGCATCAAGGGGAGAAGGGAACGCTATCGCGCGGTGGAAACTCTGACCGGTTGTCCACTTTTCACAGAGTCATAGGCTGCCTCGATAACGGCAAAGCTCGCCGCCGCATCGTGCAGACCATAGGTGGGGGTCCTTCCTGACTGCAGCTCCTGCACGTATTGCTTAAGCATGATGCGCAGAATAGCTACCGAGCTGGGACCGCCAACGGGCAATGCCGAAATTCCACCCGCAGTGTCATACCGGCTGACTTGGGGTTTGTCATCGTCAGAACTGGCATTGCCGTGCGAGCCGAGTATCCTGATGCTCGACGAGACCGGGCCTAGCCCCGGAGCTGCCGGAACCCTGCCCACCGTAACGGTGGCTGTGACGGCATTCTCTAGGAGAAGAGAGACTATGGCGCAATCCTCCACCCCATTTTCTTCGTGCAGCTGACTGAACAAGGTAGACGCTTCGCAGTGGACCTCCACTACTTCCAGTCCCGTCAGGAAGCGGATGTAGTCCACGGGATACAGCAGGAAATTCAACAGCTCCCCTCCCCCGGACAGAGATGGATCGACTACCAGCTCGGGCCGCTCCACGGAGGTAGCAAAATGTGCGCCGCTGGCAAACCATTCGACATCTACATGCAGGGGAAGCCCCATGGTGCCGGCGTCGACCCAGCGCCGCAGGCGTTGCACGGCAGGAGATTGCAGCCTGTTGATCACACTAAGGGTGCCTACTGCCGTAGCCTCAGCTTTGGCCAGTTGGGCAATGTCAGCTCTGTTGACACCAATGGGCTTGTCAACCAGAACATGCAGTCCTGCCGCCAAGGCACGGGCTGCCAGCTCAGCATGCCTCGTAGGCTCACTGCAAACGACGACTGCGTCTACAGTGTTCGCATCAAGCAGAGGCACCAAGGAATCAAAATAGGCGATCCCGACAGCCGCTGCAGCCTTGGCACTGTCGCCCTTCATCCATGCGGGCGAAACGCTGTCCTCGGCTACCCCGACAAGTTCGACGTCGGCCATCTCAGCCAGGATTTCAGCGTACGGCACCGCGTGGCGGATCCCCGAGAGGAAGCCAATCCTGAGTTTGGGTTTCCGGACAGTGGCAGATTCTGCGTTCACAGCATGGCCCCTTTCGCGTGGATAGAAGGAAGAGAGAGTTCAATGGCCCGCCCGGTCTCCAAAGATTGCTGAGCAGCCAGTCCGGTGGCCAGGGTGGCTCTGACTTCGGCCGTCTTAACGATGGGTGCGGCGCGGCCTTGAATCAGGTCAACCCAATGACTCAATTGAGCCGTCATGGCACCTTCAATGGAGCTTGGTGCCGGCCGGGCGCCGTCGCTGGTCAGTCCCGGATCATCCTCGGTGGTGTGCGCCAAGGTGCCCTCCGAGCCGGCGACCACAATCCGCCGCAACATATCAGCGTGCTTGCGCAACGAATAGGAGATCTCCAGCAGAGCCAGCGAACCGTCGTCGAACTTCACTGTTAATTGGAAGCTGTCATGCACAGGCATCTGCGCAGCATAGCTGGGAAAGGATCGAGCGAAAACCCGAACGGGGGTGCGTTGCAGCAACCAGATGGCCAGGTCGATGCAATGGCTGCCATTGTGGACAGGATGCCCTCCAGACTTGGCAGCGTCCAATTGCCAGCCACGCCATCCTCCGGGCCACACATAGCCGGTGTACCAGCTGACGTGGGTGAGCCGGGGAGTCCCGATCTCGCCGCCCTGCAAGGAAGCGGCGATCGTGGCAATGGAGGGTTGAAAGCGGACGGTCTGACCAACCATTAGGCTCAGCTCACGCCCTTCCGTGGCGGCGATCATCGCATCCAGGTCCGGCAGGTTCAATGCTGCGGGCTTTTCAACGTGAACATGTTTCCGGGCCTGCCCGGCGGCAATCGTGAAGCGTGCGTGGTCGGGCGTGGCGTTAGTGATGTCCACAGCTGAGATGGCAGGGTCTCTGAGAACCTTGTCAATGTCGGTGGTGGCGATGGCTCCCGGGTACAGGGCCGCCAGGGACGCGGCTCGTTCCAGATTTGATCCGTACACATAGGCAACCTCTACATCAGGGATCGAGCGCAGTGCCACGAGGTGGTCACGGGCAATGTTGCCGCTGCCAATGATGGCTACTTTGCTGCCCACGGTTATGCACCCACTAACGCACCAGTGGAAGCTGGCGTTCCCTTACTGGATTGTGTTTGGGAAGCTTGCGCCATCGCTTCTACTCCAGCGATGACAGCTGTCGCCGGGGAGTCGATCAAGACACTCTCTTGTCCACGCATTGCGGCGATGACTTCCGCCAACTCACATTCCACAGCCGCCTGCATCCAATACGGGCCGGCGGCCCCGGCCGCGTTGTAGGCCTGTTTCTTTTCTGCGGAGGCCCGAAGTGAATCGTTGGCTCGCTCAGAATCAAAGATGCCCCACTGTTCTGTCACCACGGCGTCGACGTAGCGGCTAACCTTGCCCGTCCTGAAGTCCGCTTCGAGGGCAGCCTCAGTACCGGAAACACGGAATTTCCAGTCTGGGACATGCGCTGAAGTGGACAGCTCGTGGTAGCCCACCGCCCCTGAACCGAATTTCAGCGTGGTCTTATGCACACTATCCTCTATGCGGGAACCCGCCGGACGCGGAGCCCCGGCAATGGTACGGATCTCCACGGGCTCCCCGAAGACCCACGTGAGCAGGTCAAGTTCGTGAATTTCATGGAGCAATTCGCCTCCGCTGCGGGTGCGGTCAAGCTTCCACCAGTCCTCCGAACCCTCAGGGACGTGCACCAGCCTTGAACGGCTGCCATAACCTTCCAGCAAGGTGCCAAGTTTCCCGGATCGGGCTTGATGGAAGAGGCGTTTAATGCCGGGCATGGTTCGTTCCACATGACCCACAAGAAGCTGACCCTCGCTGAGAGCGGCGGCAGCTGTGACAGCGAGCGCATCTTCTGCCGTGATGGCTAGTGGCTTTTCCACAAAGACGCTCTTGCCGGCTTGCAGGAAACCGATGGAGGCGCTGGCATGAGTGTGGTTAGGCGTGGCAATCATGACCAGATCAATGTCGGTGGCGACGGCCAGCTCTGCGGGGTCAACGACGGCGCGGGCCCCTGCACGGGTGGCCAGCTCTTGCGCCGAAGCACTGTCCAGGTCACAGATGGCGACAACGTCGAAGGCATTATTGTCCTTGCACGCCATGGCCAGGGTGTTGCCGAAAAATCCGGAGCCAAGCACAGCAACACGGATGGGGGTGAAACTCATGGATAACCTCTTTGGAAAAGTTGGGGAAAATGACGAAGCGAGTTGGAACCTAGCTGGATAGGGGTGCCCCAGTGGCTCCGTCGCTGTCCATTGGGTGGAAGCATCGCAGGGTATGCAGGGGCTCCTGGCTCAGGACGCGCAGCGGCGGCATCGCTTCGGCACACGCGGAGCTCGCCTTCCAGCACCTAGTACGGAAAGGGCAGCCCGAGGGTGGCCGAACGGCCGAGGGAACAGGACCGTCGAGGCTAATCGGGTTAATCTCATCTAGGATGCTGGGCGTTGCTGAGAACAGTGCCGTCGTGTAAGGGTGGGCCACTCCCTCCGGGGTCAGCGCCGATGGTACCTGCTCCACAATCCGGCCCAGGTACATGGTGGCGATGCGGTCGCTCATGCGTCGCACCGTCTGGATGTCATGGGAAATAAAGATCATGGCCAGATTCATCTCCTTCTGCAATCGAAGGAGGAGATTGAGGATTTGGGCCCGGACTGACACGTCCAAGGCCGACGTGGGTTCATCGGCCACCAGCAACGAGGGGCCCAGCGCCAGCGCCCGGCCGATGGCCACACGTTGACGCTGGCCACCGGATAACTGGGTCGGCAGGGCATCGGCGGCACTTTCTGGCAGGCCCACCAACTCCATGAGTTCGCGCACACGCTGGACGCGCGAGCCGCCGTCGCCAATCCCATGAACATCCAAGGGATCCCGCAGGATCCTCCGGATGGGCATACGTCGATTGAGTGCAGTGGAAGGGTCCTGAAAAATCATGCCAACATTGCGGCCGAATTCTGTGCGACGGTTCGCCGCAGACATCTCCCACAAGGAAGATCCGTTAAAGAAGATCTCTCCCTCGGACGGCTTTTGCAGCCCGACGATAGTTTTGGCCAAGGTCGATTTGCCACAGCCGGATTCGCCGACGATGCCAACAGTCTCGCCAGCAGAAACGCTGAGGCTCGCCCCTGTCAGGGCGAAGACTGTTTCCTTGCCCAAGAGGCTTTGCCCCTTGATCGCATGCCTGACATGGACGTCCTTCAATTCCAGGACGGGCCGTTGCATGGCCGTCGTCATCGATCCCGGCAAGGCTGTCCCAGCTTGTGCCTCACTCATACCAGTGCCTCCGCTTTCAATGATTCAGATAGTCCGATTGCTGGATGATGGCAGGCCACCATGTGGTCTTCCGGTGTTTGGCTGATAGGCGGCTCGACGGCCCTGCACACAGCTGTCGCCATAGGACAACGATCGGCAAAGCGGCACCCCGCCGGGAAGTTTGCCGGGGATGGGACAACTCCCTTGATCTGCGTCAGGTTCTCCTCTCCTGCTTCCAGCGAGAGCACCGCCGAGAGGAGCCCACGAGTGTAGTGGTGAGCCGGTTGTCCGACGACGGCATCGATAGACCCTGCCTCGGCCACCTGCCCGCCATACATGACAACCACTTTGTCGGCAATGTCGGATACCAGTGCCAGGTCGTGAGAGACCAGCACCAGGGCGAAGCCAAGTTCGTCTTTGAGTCGTAATAGCAGCTTCATGACCTGCGCCTGAACCGTGACGTCTAGTGCCGTAGTGGGTTCATCAGCGACGATCAGCTTTGGTTCGCGGGAGAGAGCCATCGCGATGAGCACACGCTGGCGTTGTCCGCCGGAGAGCTCATGCGGGAACGCCTTCAGGGTCCGTTGCGGGTCCAAATTGACCAATTCCAAAAGCTCTTCGCAACTGCGCTTGCCGCCGCGGCGAACAAACTGATTTAGCTGAGCCCGGATGGTCATAGCAGGGTTAAGGGAGGAGAGCGCGTCTTGGTAAATCATCGAGATTCCATGCCCCATGTGGGCGCGGCGTCTACCGTTCGGCATCGTCAGCAAGTTTTGCCCCTGGAAAAGAATAGATCCGCCAATGGTGGCACCTCGCGGTTCCAGGCCCATGATGGCCAGGGACGTCAGGGACTTCCCACAACCAGATTCGCCAATCAGGCCCAACACCTCGCCGGGTCGGACATCGAAACTGATGCCATTAACAACATTGACGCCGTTGTGCCTGTCAGGGAAGGAAATAGTCAGATCCTGCACTTGCAGGACAGGTTCTACAGATGAAAAGTCTTTCAACCGCGCTTTGATACGTGCAGCGGCTATTTCCAAGCCGGGCAGTTCAACAGTGGCCGGGGCTGCCCGATCCTCTTCGACTTCTGCTTGTTCGGCCTTCAGTGCCGTCGTTGCAGCCTTCGCTGCTTTCGCTGTCGGGGCAGCGAGCGCATCCGAGATGCCTTCCGAGAGGACGTTCAAGGACACGACTGTCACGAAGATCAACAGGCCAGGGAAGGTGGTAGCCCACCAGCCGCCGAGCATGAGAAGTTCTTTGCCTTCGGCGATGACACTGCCCCATGAAGCGTAGGGCTGCTGTACGCCAGCACCGATGAAGGATAGAGATGCCTCAAAGACGATGGCGTCGGCCACTAAGACGGTGCAGAAGACCAGGATTGGTGCTGCACAATTTACAGCCACATGACGGGTAATGATGAAGAATTTTTTGGCACCTATGATCTTTTCGGCTGCCACGTAGTCTTCACCGTATTGGTCAAGGACGTTGGCGCGGACGATCCGGGCCACCATAGGGGTATAGAGGAACCCGATGGCTGCAATCAGCACATGCAGGTCCCGGCCGAAGACAGCCACGAGGACTGCGGCAAGGGCAATACCTGGGAACGCCATGATGATGTCCAACACGCGCATAATTACTTCGTCGATGGCCTTGCGGCTAGTAGCTGCGATGGAACCGATCACGGCTCCGGCCACCAAGGCAAGAAGCGTCGCCCCCAGTCCGATGGCCAAGGACCATCGGGCACCGACTGCCAGCCGGGCCATTAGGTCACGTCCCTGGCCGTCAAGCCCCAGCGGATGTTCCCAACTGGGCGCCTTGTTACTGGCAATGGTTTGCAGATTGGGATCAGCGGTAATCAGCATGGGCCCGAAAATTGCGCTCAAGATGACGAGGGCAAGAAGGACGACGGCGATCCGGCCGGATACTGTCAGCCTGCCAAGTTTCATGCCCGGCTTTGAAAGCCGTTTAGTCAATTGTTTCCTCATGCTGTGTGGCTCCTCAGCTTGGGGTTGGCGATCATGGAGAGAATGTCGACGATCAGGTTGATGATCACGAATCCTAAAGCGATGGTAAGGACGGCACCTTGGACGATGGCCGGTTCGTTGTTCTTGACGCCTTCGATCATGATTTGGCCCATACCCGGCAAATTAAACATCTGTTCAATCACGACGGCGCCTCCCATCAGATACCCCACCCGCAGGCCGAGCACATTAAGAGGGTTAATGAGAGCGTTGCGCAGGACGTTACGTCCGACGACAACGACAGGGTGCAGTCCACCGCCGCGAGCGGTCCGAACGTAGTCCCGATCAAGCTCTTCCACCATTGAGGTGCGAATGATGCGGGTCATCTGGGCGGCGATGGGAAATGCCAGTGCCAGTGCCGGCAGAGTCATGCTCTGCAACCAACCAGAAAAGGAATCCCCGGGATTGATGTACCGGCCTGAGGGAAAGATGGGGTTCTCGATGGCCAGCCATTGGACCAGTAGGAGTGCGATCCAAAAGGAAGGCGCGGCGACGCCGAGCAGCGTGATGAAACGAATAAGCTGATCTACCCATCGGTCCCTGTAAATTGCCGAGACGGTACCCAGAACAAGGGCCACTGTTAAGGCGATGAGCAGGCCTAAGAACGTCAATTGGAGCGTGAGCGGCAGGGCCGTGGCAATCATGTCAACGACACTTTCACCAGTGGCTAGGCTCTTACCCAGCTGTCCCTGCAGGACCATTCCCACGAAGACAAAGTATTTAACCAAAAACGGCTTATTCAGTCCGTTTTCCTCGCGGAATTGGTCGAGTTGGTCGGCGGAGACGGGAGCATCAGCAAAAACTGCCACAGCCGGATCGGTCTTTGAAAACTGCATGACCGTGAAGACGAACAGGATGATGCCCAGAACCAGCGGCACCAGTGAGATGACACGTTGTCCGAGCAGTCGTAAAGCCATTACCACTACGGGCTCCTTAGGGAAATGAAAAGTATGGGGTCGCGTGCCGGGGCCTGTCCTACGAGGCCCCGGCGGGTGAACGATGGCGCGAGCAACTACGCCGTGCGGGTGGCTTTGAGAACATTCACGCCAGGAATATCCAGGGCTGCGACGCCCGTGAGCTTCTTCGGGTCCCAGGCGGTGAATAGCTGCATGTGCATGATCGGATAGATCACTGCTTCGTCAGCGATGGTGTCGAGTGCGGCATTTGTCTTGGCTTTGTGGTCCTCCGGACTTTCAGCTTCAATGGCAGCATTGAGCTGAGCCTCCAGTGCCTTGAATTCGGCTGACTGGTCCCACTTGTTCCAGGGGAGGAACGTGTTGGAGTTGGAGTAAAACCAGCGGATGTTCAGGTCGGCGTCGGCGCCAAACTGGTTCGGGTTCCCTGAGAACGTCAGGGCGTCGACTGGATCGCCAGCAGCCACCTTCGAGTTGAATGCCGCAGCTTCCTGAATGTCCAAGGTGGTGGCTACGCCCACAGCTTCCCAGCCCTCCTTGATGGTGTTGACAGCCACCTTGGTCCAGGAGATGTTGGTCGAAAGCAGGGTCACTGACAATCCGCTCACTCCAGCCTCGGCCAGAAGTGCCTTGGCCTTTTCTGGGTTGTAATCGTATTGCGTGGCTGCTTTGTTGTACTCCGGACTTCCGGTGTGCAGGTACGACGTGGCGGTTGTGCCTTTCCCAGCAATGGATACGTCTACGAGCTTTTGGGAGTCGATGGCCATGCGTAGCGCCTGACGGACTCGCTTGTCATCGAACGGAGCCTTGCTGGTGTTGAAGGCTAGGCCCAACAGATTCATGCTGTCGACGCCCTCAACGCTCAAATCCTTCCCTTTGAGCTGGTCAATATTGTCCTGAGGGATGTTATCGGAGATCTGTACGCCGGACACCCCTGAGGTCAGCAGGCCCACCCGAGCGGACGCATCAACGGAGACGTTCCACTGCATGGAGCTGAAGCTCGGCTTCAGAGACCCGTTGTAGCCATCATGCTTTTCAAATGAGGTGAACGAGGTGTCCTGGTGGGCCTTGACCTTGAAGGGCCCAGACCCGACTGCATTCTTACCCTGCTTGAAGAAATCTGCGTCCTGAGCTTCAAAGACGTGTTTGGGCAGGATCTTGACGATGGAGAAGCGCTGCACGGCGGCACTGAAGGGGAACTTCATAGTGATCTTTACTGTGGACTCGTCCACCTTGCTGACTTCTTTGAGCCACGACGCAAAGAATGCATTGGTGAGAACTTTCTTCTCTGTGTTCAGCACCCTAGAGAACGAGTACACAACGTCATCGGCTGTCACCGGCTGCCCATCGTGAAAAGTTGCCCCTTCTCGGAGTTTGACTGTCCACTCGGTCGACTTCAGATCCGTTGGCAGCTCTGCCGCCAAAGCAGCATAAGGAGTTCGCGTGACGGCCTCAGCATCCCAGAGACCTTCGTAGATGTGGTTGTGGGCGGCCATGGCGAATGCCGAACCGGTGTTCAGCGGGTCCCAGCTGCTGTTGTTGTTGTAGCCGATAGCCACATCGATGTGGTCAAGGCCGGCCGCGCCGCCTGCAACTGAGCCGCTGGACTTGGGACCGCCACAGGCAGCCAATCCGGCCGTGAGTGCTGCAGAAGCGCTCACAACACCGGTGTATTTCAAGAAAGCACGGCGGTCGAGTCCACGGAGTTCGTTGTTGTCACGCATACTTTTCCTTCGAATAGAGGAACAGGTTGTCTGAGGTGATTCTCGCCAGAAACTTCATGACGTAGGACCTATCATTGATTAATTTTGTGATCCAAGTCAAGTGATTTCAGAAAATCATTGATTTTCAGGCATTCTCGAGGCAATTATTGGACCTCGTACGTCTGAGGAGTAATAATGAGATGTCAGACAGACGCACTTCGTTGTATGGTGGAAGCGCTTCACCATGTGGTGATTGCGTACATTTTGAGCGAAAGACACATATGAGCACTCATCCAGATGCCGGTGGTTGGGCTGCCCCCGCGGGGGATCGCGAGTCGCTGACGGATCGCCTCAAGCGCTATATTCTTGACAAGCGAATGCTTTCGGGCGATCCTCTACCCAGCGAGACGGACTTGGCAGAGATCCTCAGTGCCAGCCGCTCCAGCGTCAGGGAAGCTCTGCGCACTTTGGCGGCGCTGGACATCATCGAGATCCGCCACGGCCACGGGACCTTTGTAGGCCAGATGTCTTTCGCTGGAACCATTGAAAGCCTGATCTTCAAGGGTCTCCTGAGCAGTCAGGGTGACTTGGAAGTCATTGATGATCTCATCGATCTCCGGGAAGCCTTTGACATCGCGCTGACGGATCACGTCATGGCGGGACTAGCCCAGACTCCCGACCCTGATATCGAAGAGACCTTGGCAGACATGGATTTGCATGCCGCAGCCAACAATGCAGCAGGAGTTGAGTCCGCGGAAAAACGTTTCCACGAACAACTCCTCGGTCATGCCGGCAATAAGCTGGCCACGCAGTTGGGCACTGCTCTCTGGCAGGTTCACACAACGGTGGCCAACACGATTCGCACGCCCAGCCAGGAAGAACTGCTGGCGACGGCCAAGATTCACCGGACTATGTACGTCATGGCACTACATTCTCGCGGTCGCCGATATCAAGCAGCTATCCTCGATCGGTATGAGCCACTTCGTGGGCAAGTCGAGAAACTAACTGGCAATACTGATTCAGCCGGCGGACATCCCACAACCGAACAAACACTCCGGTAGCAGAACGGTAATACTTGCCCTTGAGTCCCCGCTGCTAATTGGCGATTACGAACACTCAGTAATCGCCACTCGTTCAAAATCAGATGACCTTTAAGTGAACTAGCTCGGATAACCACCCATTCTCGGCTCCTCTAGGGAATTGAATTGGCGACTCTGGATATGACCGGCGAAGAGCGGAATTGAGCATTTAGGTCGAATAAAAGCGCGGGCAGGTTCTCATCACTCATGACATGCACAAGTCTCGCCTCATCGCATTCGAACCGATATTGCTTCATGGGATAACCTGACTAAATTGTTCGGTTCCATGAACATGAAAAACTGGCGCCGCAGGTCAGAGCTACGCTCGACGCCCGATATGCCCTATGAATCTTCAACTTTACTCACTAGGTTTGCTGACTAGGGGCAATACAAGTCTGCCAATAGGCCGACTCTACTTGTTTCTCCTTGGCCTGATTGCAACAATGCAAGATACTAAGTTGTGACGGTTCTGCCTTCAAAAGCATGAGTTCCGTATGACGCCGTGGGAACTCCCGTCAGACTGGCGCACGACCTCGATCACCATCACACAAACTTCACATTGCCCTGTCATTTACTCTTGATTCATCACGGACAGCCTGCTCGCCGTCTCATCACGGAACCGACATTGAGGCCCTGACGCGTCTGTTGGCACACCCCGCGTTGATCCCGGTCGTGTTGTGGTCCTCGATCGGATCTGCTGGATGTACGATGTCACCACGAAAAAGACGGCGGCATGACTCCCATGAGGCTTCAATGTCAGGTCAAATTCGGGTGGTGATGTACCGCGTGTCGAGGGGAGCCGGTTGGTCGTTACAGGACAGGGAAATACGAAGAGGAACACAGTCGCTGACTTGTCCTGTGATTGACTCGGGAAGTCTACCCAGGTGAGGCGAGGGTTGAGCTGTTCATCTTCGACCTCATATTCAACGCTCTGATCAGGTGCTCTGCAAACTAGACACGTAGCTGCCGGGATGCCCGGGCCGGGGCGCATCAGTGGTTACGTAGCTCCCGGGGAGAATCACGCGAGGTGTTGCGGTAGTCACATAACTCCCCGGGAGGCCGATGCGGGGCTCACTCGTGGTCACATATGATCCGCCGAGAGCATCGTGGATCTCCATCAATTCCTCGCCGCCTACCTCGTCGTTGGTGGATAGGCGGGCACGGTTCTGGTGGTTCAAGGTGCTGTTCATAACTACTCCTACTTGTTTGATTGTGGGCGCAAATCATCGCGCCATGTGGGTGGCTTGTTCAACAGCGTGCGGGGCGCCGTGGGATTGCGGGCTGCGCGGTCAGCAGGTTGACCGGTGACATCTGCTGCCTCGGAGAGCCGTCTGGCATCCGGAGCGGACTTCCCAGGACATTATTCTTACGATCTCGACGGCAAACCATTCATGTTCGCCGATGTCAGGCAGGGGCTTTCACTGATCACTTAGTGTTCGACGTGCTTGCCGTCCAGGTGGACCATGTGGAGGCAGCTGTCCCCCACCGGGGTGGTGTAGAGCGCCGGCGGAGACGCCGAACCACCCCATCCAACAACCAAACGCTCCGGTCCGTCGTCACATTCGTGTACTACCGGAAGGCTGGGATTCCGGTGAGCTTGCTGCCGAGAATGAGGGTGTGCACCTCATCAGTGCCCTCATAGGTGCGCACGGATTCTAGGTTGTTCGCGTGGCGCAGCGGCGAGTAGTCCAGGGTGATGCCGTTGCCGCCAAGGATGGTGCGGGATTCCCGGCAAATCTCGATGGCCTCGCGGCAGTTGTTCAATTTTCCAACAGAAATCTGCTCTGGCCGCAGTTTGCCGGCGTCCTTCATGCGCCCCAGATGGAGGGCGAGCAGGAAGCCTTTGTTGATTTCCAAGGCCATGTTGACGAGTTTCTGCTGGGTGAGTTGGTATCCGGCCAGTGGCTTGTCGAACTGCAATCGGGTGCCCGAGTAGTCCAGGGCAGCCTCGAAAGCGTCCCGGGCCGCCCCCATGGCTCCCCAGATGATGCCGTACCGTGCCTCATTCAAGCAGGAAAAGGGGCCCTTGAGTCCGGAAACGTTGGGCAGCGCTGCCGTTGACGGCAGGCGAACGTCAACAAGTTCCACGTCGCACTGAATGGAGGCACGCATGGACAGCTTCGGCTCTATGGGTGTGGCCGTAAATCCCGGAGTCGCGGTCGGCACCACAAAACCGCGCACACCCTCATCGGTCTGGGCCCAGATAATGGCCACGTGGGCCACCGAGGCCAGGCCAATCCACCGTTTGCTGCCGTTGAGTACCCAGTCTCCTTTGTCTCGGCGGGCGAAAGTCGTCATGCTGCCCGGGTCCGAGCCCGCGCTCGGTTCGGTCAATCCGAAGCACCCAATCGCGTCACCGGCAGCCATGGCCGGCAGCCATTCCTGCTTCTGTTCCTGTGATCCGTGCTTGTAGATGGCGCTCATGGCCAGGGATCCTTGCACCGAGACGAACGTCCGCAGCCCGGAGTCCCCCGCTTCCAACTCCGCGGCGGCCAGACCATATTCCACGGCGGAACGGCCGGCGCAACCGTAACCTTTCAGGTGCATGCCGAGCAGGCCGAGCTTGGCCATTTCCGGGATGATTTCCAACGGAAAAACGGCCCTTTCATACCATCCGGCAATATTTGGCTTGATCTCACTGTCCACGAATGACCGGACAGAATCGCGCAGTCTACGCTCTTCCGAGGAGAGCAGGGAATCAAAATCAATGAGGTCGCTGGGGTCAGACACTTTGGGTCCTTTCGAGGTGATGGTCAGGTTTCTCTTGGAACTAGGCGAACGACGCCGTTACCACTTGCGTTTGACTTCCTCGGCCCAACCAAAGATGGAAGCCACCCTGATTTTCTCTCCTGCTTCCGAGGTGATTTCACCGTCAAAATAGCCAAAGCATTGGTGTTCCTCGCTCAGCACGATTACCTTGTTGAAATTTGAATACCTGTCGTAGATCGGTGTGAACGTCAGGTCCACCCGGCTGCCCGTGATGCGCCACGGCTTCATCCAGTCGTTGATGTCATAGATCCACGTCAATTCCTCGCTGATCTTTTGAATTTCACCATCGATGCGGAGCGAATTTTCTGTGGACGGTGTCCCTTCGGTCCACTTCCCACCAAATTGCAGACCGATCTCACGCCCATCGGTCCGGCCGCTTCCAGAGGCCCAATTCCACACAATCGAGTAGGGCCAACGGCCCCGCCCATGATCCAAGGTGGCATATGAATCGGCGGCGTCAACCGGGTATTCAACGCCGTCGGCAATTGTCGTCCCGGACACGGGCAGGCAGTTGTCCTTGCGCGTGTATTGAAAGACTTTGTCGCTCCACGGCACCAAAACGCCCATGGACTGGTGATTCGGCGGAACCACCACATCCAGGTCGACCGTCAACCGCTCTGAATCCATGCGCAATTTCACGCCACCGTCGTAGGGGGTCATGCTGATCTGGATTTCTTTCCCGGTCCCGATGATGGGTTCGTTCGCCATCCCCTTGAGCGTCTTTGAGCCGTTTTTGAGCCACTGAATTTCCGCCAGCGGTATGGCCTTCAGTGTCTTCTTGTCCAAGAAGAACCCGGCGTTGGTCACCTTGTAATCTGTGTCGGAAACGTTCAGCGCCACCACGTGGGTGGGTGTTGAAATGCACCAGTATTCAAAGCGCTTGTTACGGCCCCAACCACGCAGGTTGGCCTGGTGCATGGGTGTCCGGCTCCAACCAACTGCTTCTGGATTCAGGCGACCATTGGGCAGGCACATCTGAACCTGGCTGGTAATTTCACGTTCCATGGATACGGGTTCTCCTCTTGGGGCCATGTGGCCGGATGATCAAACGGTGACGCAGTCTAGGTGGGCGGGGTCAGCCCTTGGTTGCACCTTCGGCCAGGCCGTTAATCAGGTGCTTTTGGACCATCAGGGCAAAGATAACCACGGGAATGACGGTCAATGTACCCACGGCAGTCAAGGCTCCCCACATGGCACCATTTTCCGTATCCGCCGCCATGCCGGCGATCGCTACTGGAATAGTTGCCGCATTTCGGTTGGTCAGGATGAGCGCAAACAGCAGCTCTTCCCATGCAAGGATGATGCTAAAGATCAACGTCGAAACAATTCCGGGCATGGAAATCGGGACGATAATCCGGAAGAACGTTGCGAGCCTTGACGCGCCATCCAGCATCGCCGATTCCTCCAGCTCCTTCGGCAGGGCAGCGAAGAAGGACCGCATCAGCCACATGACGTAGGGAATCAGGAAGGTACAGTAGGCGAGAATAAGCGTTATGTGCATATCCGTGATGCCCAGGTTTCGAGCCACAAGGAACATCGGCACGGCCAAGGCGATGGGCGGTACTCCACGCGATGCCAGAATCAGCACACCGATGGTCGCTCCACCTTTGATGTTAAGTCGGGAGAGTGCGTAGCCAGCCATGGTCCCCAGGGTCAGGGACAGCACGCCGGCACCGATAGCAACGATCACCGTGTTGAGCATTCGTCGACCAATGTCGGCTTGCTGCATGTAGCTGGTGTAGTTGTCCATGGTAAACGTGGAGAAGATCTTCGGCGGAGTGGTAAAGATATCCGTCGGCAACTTGAACGACGTCGAAATCATCCAGAGCACTGGAAGCAGGAAACCCAGGCAGATGGCCACACCGGCAATGATGCGAAACCACCGGCCCGCGTCTATTTTTCTTTTGCGAAGTGTCAAGGTCGAGGTGCTCAAAACCTGTCCTCCAGTTTCTTGGTTGTGCGGAGGAAGATCATCGTCATGATCATGGTGAGAACAAGAACGATCACCGCCATTGCGGATGATTCGGCGAATTTAAGTGAACGAAACGCCTCCTCATAGATGTACAGGTTGACCACATTTGTCGATTGGCCCGGCCCTCCCCTAGTGGCGGCGAGCGCAATGTCGAACATCTTTACGGCGCCAAGCCAGCGAACGACGAAGACTGCGCCGATGGCACTGGCCAGCATGGGCAGGCTGACGTGGATGAGGGTGTGCCACCAGCGTGCACCGTCCACGGCTGCGGCCTCGAAAACATCCTTCGGGAGTGCCAGCATGGCGGCCGAGGCAATGAGGACGATGAACGGGGTCCAGCGCCACGTGTCGATCAAGACGATGCTGATCATGGCAAGGTTCGGATCCCCCAGCCAGTTCAGCGGGCCAATGCCAGCGAAGCCCAACACATAGTTGACGATTCCCCAGAGTGGATCGAGCAGCATTTTCCATACTCCACCGGCGACAACCGGGGCCACCACCATGGGGATGAGGAAGAGTGCGCGAACCAGTCCACGCCATTTCCATTCCACATTGAGCAGATAGGCGATGCCAAAGCCGAGCACCATCTGCAAGGGAAGAGCTAGAACCAGGTAGATGCCGGTGACCTTCAAGGAGTTCAGGAACCCCGGATCCGTAATGGCGTCTTTGTAGTTATCCCAACCGACCCACCCCTTGGGTGCGAACGTCGCCAGATTCAGCTCGGAAAAGCTGATCTGAATCGTGTAGAAGATGGGGTAAGCCAGCAGTGCCAGCAACA
The DNA here is from genome assembly GCF_003219795.1 of Arthrobacter psychrolactophilus. Taxonomy (GTDB): domain Bacteria; phylum Actinomycetota; class Actinomycetes; order Actinomycetales; family Micrococcaceae; genus Specibacter; species Specibacter psychrolactophilus. Next base: position 303,164 of record NZ_QJVC01000003.1, read on the forward strand.
GCAGGGTTGTTGGCCCAAGAAAGGTCCACTTGCTGAACAGATCGTTGGCCTTCAGCCTGGCCCGCGATGGCTGAGAATAGCCGCCTTTCACCGATCTCCTTGAACTCGGCGGAGATCCGCTCGCGTCCTTGGTTTTTGTGAGAAGAGGAGAGTTGGACATTACTTGCTCAGCGCCTTGTCAATTTCAGCTGCGGCGTCATCGAGGGCCTTGGCAGTGTCGTTGGGATTCGCCATGGCCACGGCCGTCTCATCAGCCAAAATTCGCTGTACTTCGTCGGAGTTGGTCAGGCGGGGGCGCCACATTTTTCCGGTTTCGGCATCGGCGTAGGCATCCTTCAGCGCGGCAAAGACGGGGCTGAGCCATTCGTGCTCGGGAGTCGAGTCAAGGGTGGAGGTTCGCGCAGGAAATACTCCGAGGGTGTTGGACTGCCAGACTTCACCTTCGCTGGAGCTGAGCCATTCAATGAGCTTCCACGCAGCTTCCGTGTTCTGGCTGCGGCTGGCGATGGCACCGCTCCAGATACCGCGGTGTGCACCAGAACTCTTAGTTCCGGCAGGCATGACCTGAATGCCAACCTGGTCGGCCGTCAAGGTAGTCGTTTTCGGATCAATGGCTGTGCCCTTGTAGACGCTCCCCCAGTTGAACATGGTGGCGGTCTTGCCCTGGCGGAAAGCCTCCAACGGTTCGGTGAACTGCCAAGTTGAGGCACCGGGAGGGGCGTATTTGAGCATCTCAACGTGCGTCTGCAGTGCGGCAACGCCGGTGGCGTTGTTGAAGGCCGGCTTGTTGTCCCCGTCCAGGAGTTCGCCACCATTGGCGTTGAAGATGGTTTGCCACACGGTGGGAGTCAACGGATCACGGGTGAAGTAGGTGCCTACCGCCCATGTGTCGTCCTTGCCATCGCCATTGGTATCCCGCACCAGCTTGGGGGCTTGGGACATGTAGTCGTCCCAGGTGAGACCCGGGGTCGGTTCCGGAACGCCGGCATCCTTGTAGAGGGACTTGTTGTAGAACATCATCAGCATGTTGGAGCGCAGCGGGACACCGTACTGCACGCCTTCCCATTCGCCTGCGGCCAGAGGGGCTGCGTTGAAATCGTTCCAGTCGTAGCCGGCGTCGGTCCAGTCGGCCGCATCTTTTTTCAGATCTAACAGGGCACCTGTGGAAGCCATCTGGGGGATCCACGGATCATCGGCCATGACAATGTCGTAGGTGGGATCAGCGGCTGTGAGTTCAAGCATGGTCTTGGCCAACTGGTCACCGTAGGGGACACCATCAATGGTCACTTTGATGTTCGGGAACTTCTTGTTGAATTCCGGGACCATCTGCTCTTGCCACTGCTTGGCGTAACCGTCGTTGGCAAGGATCCTGATTTCCACCGGCTTCTCGACCGTGCCAACGCCACCGGACTCCTTGGCGGGGCCGCTGCATGCAGCGGTTGCCAACATGGCGGCGGCTAGGACACCGGCGCCAAGAATGGCCCGACGAGAGGGCATGGTGGCTAATCCTGTTTTATTCATCATTGAATCCTCGTTCTGAAAACTTTCATGGACATCCCACGGCACATCGTCGTGACTTGGGACACTTGACCTACCGAAACACCACGATGACAGAAGTCATCTAGTCAAGTCCAATACTTAGTTCTTATTTCAGTTATAACGATTAATACTTAGTTGATGAGATATTTCGGTACGATCGTCGGCTCCGGCATCGCTCGGCGGATGATGTCGAGGACCGCCAGGAGGTCGCAGCCAGCGTCCGCTTCCCGCCAGACCAAAACGGCCGCGAGGTGCGGCACGTCGCCCTTCAACTCCTTGTAGATCAGGCCAGGGAAATTGACGTGCTGAACGGAAGAGACGGTGATTGTCACGCCCACGCCGGCGGCAACCAAACCAAGGATTGTGTAGGAATCAGGCGCTTCTTGCAGGATCCTCGGCACAAAACCCGCTTGAAGAGCCAAATGCACCGTTGCGTCCCTAATGGTTGATCCCAGAGTGCCAGGAAAGGAGACGAATCGATCCTCCGCCAAGTCACGCAGATCAATCGATTCTTCATTGGCCAGCGGATGGTCCGTCGGGAGCGCCACGACCAAGCGTTCGTACTCGTAGATATGGGTTGACAAGCCTTGTTTGGTGATGGGCAACCGGGCAAATCCGATGCCGAGCTCACCGCTGGCCACCATCCTCACGGCAGCCCCGCCGTAGATTTGCCCCAATAAGACCAGTTCAATACCGGGTTGCTCTGCCCGAACCGCGCGCGTCAAGGTCGGCAGCGCTTCCCGGCTGCTTGCCCCGGCATAGCCAACCTTCACTCGGCCAACAATTCCGGCACTGCCCATGATCGCCGCCCGCTTGGCAAGTTCGACGTCGACCAGCACCTTTCGGGCGGGCTCCAGGAACGCTTGCCCCGCCTCGGTGAGCATGACCGATCGCGTATTCCGCTCAAAGAGCTTGACGCGAAGTTCCTTTTCGAGTTGTTTAATCTGTTGGCTGAGCTGGGGCTGGGCCATGTGAAGCCGCTCGGCCGCCCGGCCAAAATGCAACTCCTCAGCGACCATCACGAACCCTTTGAGACTGCGGAGTTCCATGCGTAACCTTCCGTCATTAGTCCGCTACAATTTCGTGCACTGGCGTGCGGGCGGCATCAAGTATGTCCCGACATGCTAGCCAAGCTATACGCTCTCGGTGGTCGGCGCCGCACCCATTAGGACAAAATCATCATAAATTCCACCATTAATTAGTATTGGACTGTATAGCCGCTCAGCTGGGATCGTGAGTGGCTAGACCCAAGTATCTGCCTGCAGAAGGAATCCTCAACGATGAGCAAGTATGCAACCATCAACCCGGCAACTGGCGAACGTGTTGCCGAGTTTCCAACCCTCAGCGACTCAGATGTGGAGCACGTGCTGACTCGCTCCTTCGCTCGGTACACGGAATGGCGCGATCGTCCGCTGAGCGAACGAGCCGCGGTCTTGCATCAGGTGGCAAAACTGCACCGTGAACGCGCCGACGAGCTTGCGGCGCTGCTGACCCTTGAAATCGGGAAGCCGACGGCGGAGGCCAAGGGCGAGGTGGCCCTCGTGGCTTCGATTTATGACTACTATGCGGACAACGCCGAACGCTTCCTTCGCGAGGAACCCTTGGAGATCAAGGGGCCGGGTACGGCGGTGGTTCGTACCGAAGCCATCGGGCCCCTCATTGGGATCATGCCGTGGAATTTCCCTTATTACCAAGTTGCTCGGTTTGCCGGACCCAATATTGTTTTGGGCAACACCATTATCTTGAAACACTCGAGCAATTGCCCTCAATCGGCCCTGGCCATCGAAGCCATCTTCCGTGACGCAGGGCTTCCCGCCGATGTTTACATCAACGCATTCGCCACCTCGGGGCAGATTTCTGCCATGATCGCCGATCCACGGGTACAGGGCGTCTCGCTCACCGGCTCCGAAAAGGCCGGATCCGCCGTCGCCGAGGTGGCCGGACGGCACCTGAAAAAGGTCGTCCTGGAACTGGGTGGCTCCGATCCGTTCATCGTGCTGCCGGATGCCGATCTGGATGAGGCTGTGGCCGGCGCCGTTTCCGGCCGAATGTACAACGGGGGCCAGGCCTGCACAGCCTCCAAGCGCTTCATCATCGTCGGGGACATCTACGACGAGTTCCTGCGACGCTACACCGAAGCAATGTCGCGCATCACGCCCGGGGACCCCTTGGACCCGGCAACGTCCTACGGCCCGTTGTCGTCCCAGGCCGCCGCCGACGAAATCGCGGAGATTGTCCACGACGCCACATCCAAGGGTGCAACCGCCGTCACTGGCGGACAAGGTCCCGAAGGGCCAGGGGCCTACTACCCCGCAACGGTCCTGACCGGCGTTACACCCCAGATGCGCGCCTACTCAGAAGAGATCTTCGGCCCAGCTGCCGTGGTCTACCGGGTTGAGTCCATCGACGCCGCAGTTGACCTTGCCAACGATTCCCCCTATGGGTTGTCCAGCTCCATTTTCACCACGGATATCGAGTCCGCAAAGCTGATTGCAGAGCGCCTGGAAACCGGCATGGTCTGGGTCAACAGCACCAGTCGCAGTACCGCCGACCTGCCCTTTGGAGGCGTGAAGCGTTCCGGCTTTGGACGTGAACTGGCACATTTCGGGATCAACGAATTCGCCAATAAGAAACTCATTCGGATTCCCGCAGCGTAACGTCCGTTCGCTGCTGAAATACCCTGCCACATCGTCGCCCGGGAGACTTCCCGGGCGACGATGTGCGTTAACGGACCTTTCGATTATTCCATTATTGGCATCAATAAGCATCCCAATAAGTATTGGACTGGAAGTAATCCTGCTGCGATCGTTAACCCAACCAACGACGCTGCCAAGGAGTACCGTGACTCTTGATTCAACCCCCCTACATGAGGGGACGCCGAACTCCGGGTTCACGTTTCCCGGAGCACCCTTGGGATCTGACCTGTTCGGCCGCACAGGCACCGGACCCCTATCCGGACTGCTCGTTGCCGATTTTGGACGTGTCCTGGCTGGCCCCTACTGCACCATGCTGCTGGCGGACATGGGAGCAACAGTGGTGAAAATTGAAAGCCCCGATGGCGATGAAACACGGGACTGGAAGCCACCAGTACGGAATGGCGAGTCAACGTACTACCTCTCGATCAACCGGAACAAGGGAGCAATAGCCCTTGACCTTCAGGACTCCGATGATCGCGATATCGCCCATGGCATTGCCCGGCGGGCGGATATTGTGGTTGAAAATTTCAAACCGAACGGATTGAACCGTTTCGGCCTCGACTACGAATCCGTCGCCGCCGTGAATCCCGCGGTAATTTATGCCTCCATCACAGGTTTCGGAACGGCCGGCGGAGCTGCCCTTCCCGGATACGATCTCCTGGTCCAGGCCCTCTCCGGGCTCATGAGCGTGACCGGCTCACCAGAAAGCCCTGCTTACCGGTCCGGCGTAGCCGTGTTTGATGTGATGACCGGCCTCCACACAGCCATTGGAATTCTGGCCGCTCTTCAGGAGCGCAATCGCAGCGGGAAAGGCCAACGGGTCGAAGTCAACCTGATGTCGTCCGCCCTTTCGGGCATGGTGAACCAGACGGCCGGCTATTTACTCAGCGGCACCGTACCCACACGGCTCGGCAACGAACACCCCAGCATCTACCCCTATGAGCCGATGGCCACCGGAGATGGTGACATTGTCATCGCCATTGGCAACGACTCGCAATTTCGCAGGCTCTGCGAAGCCATCGGCACACCGGCCTTGAGCGCAGATGACCGCTTCGTCGCAGCTCCCCAGCGCAGCCTGAACCGCCATCTCCTCAGGCCGCTGTTACTGGAGGCGCTAAGCAAACGCAGTTCCGCCGAATGGTTCCAGGTACTGACGCAGGCACGGATCCCGTGTGCCCCGATCAACGATGTGCGTCAGGGGCTTGAATTCGCCAAGGGCATTGGCTTGGATCCCGTCGTCGAGGTAGGCCAGGGCGCCGATGCGCTGCCCGGGATCCGCAACCCCATCACGTTCTCCCAGACACCTGTCAGCTACGATCTGGTGCCGCCAGCTCATGACGGACACCGTGAGCCGATCCTCGCCTGGCTCCGCGCCACGTCCACCGGCGCAGAAGCTTCCACCGGCACCTCCAATTCCACCCAGCGCACCAGTTCCATCAAGTTCTAGAAAGGGTTGGCCCACCGTGACCGCCACAACCGAGCAAACAAGAGCGACGGCGGACTACTTCCGTCTCGATGATGACCTCACCGCCGAGGAAATCGCCATCAGGGACAAGGTCCGGGAATTTGCCGAGCAGCAGGTGCTGCCCATCATCAACGACTATTGGGAGAAGGCCGAATTCCCCACGGAACTTCTGGGGCCGCTGGCTGATTTGGGCATCATCGGCACTACTATCCAAGGCTACGGATGCCCGGGAATGAGCCGTAAGGCCGCCGGTATGGTGGCCCGCGAAATGGCCCGGGCTGACGGCAGCCTCAACACCTTCCTCGGCGTCCACTCCAACCTGTGCATGGGAGCCCTCAATATTCTCGGCAGCGAAGAACAGCGGCAACGCTGGCTTCCGGCCTTGGCCCGGATTGAAAAAACCGGGGCGTTCGCCCTGACCGAACCTGACCACGGCTCGGATTCTGTCGCCCTGGAAACACAGGCTCGGCGCGACGGTGACCACTGGGTCATCAGCGGTCATAAGCGCTGGATCGGCAACGGCCACGCAGCGGATGTCACGGTACTTTTTGCCCGGAACACGGAGGACGGCAACGTCAACGCCTTCGTGGTCGAAAAGGATGCCAAGGGCCGGTACCCCGGCGGGTACTCCCCCACCGTCATCACCGGCAAGGTGGGCAAGCGCGCCATTCTTCAGGCGGACATCACCATCGATGAGATGCGGTTGCCGGCGGCCAACAGGCTCGATGGCTGCCAGGACTTCCGCGATGTGTCCCGGGTCCTTCAGGCCACGCGGGGCGGGGCCGCTTGGGAGGCCGTGGGCCACGGCATGGCAGCCTTCGAAATCGCCTCCGATTACGCCCGCACCCGGCACCAGTTTGGCAAACCCATCGGCTCCTTCCAGTTGGTTCAATCACGGCTGGCGAACATGCTCAGCGAACTCACGGTCATGCAGCTGTTGTGCACCAGGATGGCAGAACTGGCGGACCGTGGCCAGCTCACCAACGCACAGGCGTCAATGGTCAAGATGGCGACCGCACAAAAGGGCAAGTGGATCTGCAACGAGGCCCGCGAGCTGCTAGGCGGAAACGGGCTGCTGCTGGAAAATCACGTCATACGGCACATGACCGACATGGAAGTGGTCTCCACGTATGAAGGCACCGATTCCATGCAGGCACTCATCGTAGGCCGTGACATCACCGGAATCTCGGCCTTCAAGTGAACCATGGGCCCACTTCCCGAACCCTGACCAGTCAGCAAGAACTAGAGACAAGGAAATGTCATGACTGAGGCCTTCCTCATTGGCGGCGCACGGACGCCCGTGGGACGCTACGGCGGTTCCCTTGCTTCTGTGCGCCCCGATGACCTCGCGGCACTCACCGTACGTGCCGCCGTCGAACGTGCAGGTATTGATCCGGCAGCGGTGGATGAGGTGATCCTCGGCAACGCCAACGGTGCCGGTGAGGAGAACCGCAATGTTGCCCGCATGGCGTGGCTATTGAATGGCTATCCGGACAGCGTTCCTGGAATTACCGTCAACCGGCTGTGCGCCTCGGGGTTGTCGGCCATCATCACGGCAAGCCACATGATCAAGTCCGGCGCCGCGGACATTGTGGTTGCCGGCGGGGTGGAATCAATGAGCCGAGCGCCCTGGGTCATGGAGAAGCCTGACCACGCCTTTGCCAAGCCCGGCGCCGTTTTCGAGACCTCGATCGGCTGGCGATTTACGAATCCTACCTTCCTCGACGGCGAACTCAGCCGCGGCGGCAAGACAGCGTTTTCGATGCCAGAGACGGCGGAGGAAGTGGCCCGGGTGTTCGGCACCTCGCGGACTGACTGCGACGCCTTTGCCGCCCGGTCGCACGAACGCGCGTTGGCTGCGATTGCGGCCGGAAGATTCACCGAGGAAATCGTGCCCGTCACTGTCCACGGACGCAAGGGAGCCGTAACCGTGGTGGATACCGATGAGAGTCCCCGGCCCGGGACTACCCTGGATGTTCTCGCCGGACTGCGTCCCGTTGTGAAGGGTGGCTCCGTGGTGACGGCCGGAAATGCCTCCACCCTTAATGATGGAGCCTCGGCAATCATCGTCGCCTCCGAAGCTGCTATTAAAAGGTACGGATTGACGCCGCGTGCCCGGATTCTGGAGGGCGGCTCGGCCGGAGTAGCCCCGGAACTCATGGGTATCGGCCCGGTGCCTGCAACCCGGAAGGTCTTGGAGCGCGCCGGGCTGACTGTCGGTGACCTGGGCGCCGTCGAACTTAACGAGGCCTTCGCCTCACAGTCGCTGGCCGTCATGCGGGAACTGAAGCTGAATGAGGAGATGGTGAATGCTGACGGCGGCGCTATCGCTCTCGGTCACCCGCTCGGCTCCTCGGGATCCCGGCTGGTCGTGACGCTGCTGGGGCGGATGGAGCGCGAGCTGGCCACCGGCGGCCGCAAACTCGGCCTAGCGACCATGTGCGTGGGCGTGGGCCAGGGAACCGCCCTCCTACTGGAAGGAGTGTAATGACCACTCAAAGTAACCTCGGCGCCCAAGACTTCACCACGCTCATCATCACCGAACTTGAGGACCGCGTGCTAGTTCGCTTGGACCGGCCGGAGACGCGCAACGCCATCGATGCCACCATGCTGCAAGAGTTGCATGCCGTGTGTGCGGATCTGGAGGCAACGCCCAGAATCCTGATTCTCACGGGCACCCCGGCGGACCCGGAGACGGGTACCAAGGCATTTTTCGCCTCCGGTGCCGATATCGCCCAACTCTTGGAACGCCGTCGTGATGATGCGTTGGCGGGGATCAACTCCTCGCTGTTCGAGAGGATTGCCAAACTTCCCATGCCCGTCATCGCCGCACTCGACGGCTTCGCGTTGGGCGGCGGTGGCGAGCTTGCCTACGCGGCCGATTTCCGCATCGGCACGGCGAACCTCCGCATGGGCAACCCCGAAACCGGGCTCGGCATTCTCGCCGCGGCTGGTGCCACGTGGCGTCTTCGCGAGCTGGTCGGGGAGCCCCTGGCCAAGGAGATGCTCCTTGCCGGGCGGACCCTGACCGGCTCCGAATGCCTGGCGGCCGGGCTCATTACTGAGCTCGTTGAATCCGAGGGCCTCCTGGATGCGGCGCACGCGCTGGCCGACCGCATCGTCCGGCAAGACCCTCTGGCAGTGCGCCTGACGAAGGCCGTGTTCCATGCTCCGCGGGAAGCCCATCCGCTCATCGACACGCTCGCCCAAGGCATCCTCTTCGAATCCCCCGCGAAGTTTGAGCGCATGCAACAGTTCCTCGACAGGAAGAACAACCCGTGACCAATACAGTAGAAACAACACCCCACAGCCCATCCCCGAGCTTCCCGGCAACGGTCGGCGTGCTCGGCGGCGGCCGTATGGGGGCCGGCATCGCCCATGCTTTTCTCCTCAAGGGCTCGAGAGTCATCGTCGTCGAGCGCAATGACGAGGCCGCCAAAGCGGCCGGCGAACGGGTCACTGCGTCCGTTGCGGCGTCGTTCGCCCGCGGCATCGTAGAAGGAACGGAACAAGAGGTCATGGCAAGGTTTGGTGTAAGCCTCGACTACGCAGATTTTGCACAGTGCGATCTTGTGGTTGAGGCCGTGCCCGAGGATCAGAAGCTCAAGACCGCAGCACTCACCGCCGTGGCCAAACACCTTTCGCCGCACGCCTACTTGGCGACCAACACCTCATCCCTGTCGGTCAGTGGGCTGGCCACGTCGCTGGCGAGACCGGAGAAGTTCCTTGGCCTGCACTTCTTCAACCCAGTGCCGGCATCAACCCTCATCGAGGTGGTTGTTGCTGAGAAGACCTCCGAAGAAACGCTCACCGCCGCCCGGCACTGGGTCTCGGGACTCGGCAAGACCGCCATCGTTGTGCGGGACGTGCCAGGTTTCGCATCCTCACGCCTTGGTGTGGCTATTGCGCTGGAGGCCATGAGAATGCTGGAGGAAGGCGTGGCCAGCGCGGAAGACATCGACAACGCCATGGTGCTCGGATACAAACACCCGGTCGGCCCGCTTCGCACAACGGATATTGTCGGGCTCGACGTGCGTCTCAATATCGCCGAATACCTTGAGGCGACCCTTGGCGATCGATTTGCGCCACCCCAGATCCTCCGTGACAAAGTTGCCGCTGCTGAACTGGGGCGCAAGACCGGACGGGGCTTCTACGACTGGAACTGAACAACCGGCCAATCCTCATCTAGGAGCCGCGATTATTGCCCTCCACTGAATATGATGTAGCCCGGTGATACCGTTAAATCAATAATTTTCGGGATGAGGAGACACATGGACATCGGCCAGCTGAAGGCCTTCCTGGCCGTGGCACAGGAGCTTCACTTCGGCCGCGCCGCGCTTCGGTTGCATATTGCCCAGCCTCCCTTGAGCCGCATCATCAAACAACTTGAGACAGAGCTTGGGACACGCCTGCTGGATCGCAACACCCGTTCGGTGAAGCTCACGCCCAGCGGGCAGGCCTTGATTGCTCCCGCCACGGAGGTCGTCGAAGCCCTCCGCCGGGCGGAGGAGGCCGTCCGCTCCGTCGAGAATGGTGAGGCGGGACTGGTGCGGATCGCTTTTGCGGGCGTGTCCACCCATCAGTTGGTTGCCCAGCTCGCCCGGCAGGTGAAATCGAACCGTCCCGGGATCCAGCTGGAGCTGTCGAGCCAGAACTTCGCATTACCTGCCTTGAAGAAGTTGCTGCAGGGGGAAACTGACATCGCGCTGGGGCGGTGGGATGTCATGCCCGCCGAGGTGGCCAGCAGGGTGGTCATGCAGGACTCGTTGGTCATTGCCATGCCGGACACCCACCCGCTTGCAGGTGCCGAACGGGTGACGATTGACCAACTCGCCGGTGACAGTTTCATCTCGCTCATCCCTTTCGAGGGCGCGGTACTGCCAGATCGGCTTCGGCGAATGGCGCACGACGCCGGATTCCTCGCCGACATTGTCCAGGTGGCGCCGGACACGCAGACCGCACTTGCCTTGGTGAGCGCCGAGGTCGGGTGCCATCTAACCCTGAATTCCGTAGCGGCCCAGGCGACCGATCCACACGTGGTGTTCATTCCGCTCGAAAACTCCACCCCGGACGTCCATCTGCGGGCAGCCTGGCGCCGCAACGATTCAAGTGCGGCACTGAAGGCGGTACTGAACGAAGTCGGCAGCGTTGATACGGCGACTTCCCACTGAGGCAATTGAGACCGGCATAGGTCGCGGCCAAAGCGTCAGTCATGGACATCCGATCACAGAGCCGCAAAACCGGTGCGGGAAAGCGGCGAGTCAGTCATCGGTAGATCTTGGACATTCAAACCGAAACAGCCCGCCCTAACCGGTCGGCAACACAGCCGTCATTTCAGGGACTGGTTCACGACTGTCAATAGGCTCAATAGGCCACTTTCACATACAAGTGAAACCGTCCTCTGTGGAGATCGCCACTGGCCGGCAGTGCAGATTAAGGCATTGGCCGCTTCTCACGACAGAATGGTGTTGTGAGTGAGGACACTTCTGAGTCCCCGGAGCAGGAATCGTTGCCGGGCCTCGCCCCGAGCCGGGACCCTGCGCTAGAGCGTGAGCTGGCGGAGCTGCGGCTCGATATTCCCCGGCTTCGTAAGCTGCTGGAGCTGAGCGAAGAACAAACCGCAGCCGCTCAAGCGGACCAGCCGGTGTTCGCCGCGATCATGCCGGTTGGCCCGGTGACGATGCATTCTTCCCCGGAAACCAAGGTCCTTTTCTTCGAGAGCTTGTTCCGTCGTCGGCATGATGTGTACGCCTTGCGCTGGGAGAACCCGAAGGAAGGGCGCGCTGGGTGGGGTGCCCGCCGTCGTCGGTGGCTGGCACAAGGGAAAGTCTCGCGACAGTGCCACCCTCCTCAAGCTGACACCCGCCGTGGTCGCGGGGCATCTGACCGGCGCGAAGCACATTGGTCTGTACCCGCTCACCGAGAAGGACAGCTGTTGGTGGATCGCGGCGGATTTTGACGGCAGCGTGGCTATGCTGGACGCCCTGGCCTACGTCAAGGCCGCCCGGTTCCGCGGCATTCCGGCTGCGCTCGAAATTTCCCAGTCTGGCCGTGGCGCGCACGTGTGGATTTTCTTCACGGAATCCATTCCCGCAGCATTGGCGCGGCAACTTGGTACGGGACTCATCCACGAGGCGATGGGATTGCGCGGCAGCATGACCCTGTCCAGCTACGACCGGCTGTTCCCCTCGCAGGACGCACACACCGGCCAGGGCATAGGGAATCTGATCTCGGCCCCGTTGAACGGCAAGCGGCGCAACAACGACGGCACCACATTGTTTTTGGACACCACCACTTTGGAGCCTTACGCGGACCAATGGGCATACCTCTCCAGCCTGGACAGGCTCACGCCATCGGCAGCGAAGAGCCACCTCCACAACCTACCCGCCGTGCGACTGGGCAAGGAGGTGCGCCGGCTTGGATTGCCGCGTTCATCCAAGATTGTGCCCCGTCCGGCCATGATCTCGACCATCAAGCATGCCGCGTCCATGGCCAACCCCGAATTCTATGACCGCCAACGGCAGCGACGATCCACGTGGAACATTCCCCGCCACTTGCGCTTCTACGACGAGACCCTCGAGGGTGACCTCATCACTCCACGGGGATTGCTGGCCTCATCAAGGCCCGACTCAGGGTATTGCTCGCCAGGATGTCTCGTTGGGCGTTGCAGCAAGCCGCTGAACTGCAGTCAGTCGAGTATCGCTACACCGAACTCAGCGACGACGGCCCGCAGTTCCCCGAGGTAGCGCTGCGCCTGGTCGGTGAGCGGAATCGCGGCGTGGCCGATCCATCCGATCTCGATGCGTTCGTCAACGTCGAGCGGGATGGCGACAATCTCCGGATCGAGCTGCCCGCTGATGATGCCCGTCGAGATCGTGTAGCCGTGGAGCCCGATCATGAGGTTGAAGATCGTCGCACGGTCAGAGACCCGGATCTCCTGCTTACTGGACAAGGTGGAGAGTATCTCCTCGGCGAAGTAAAAGGAGTTGTTCGCACCTTGATCGAAGGTTAGCCGCGGCATGCCGGCAAGATCGTCGAGAGTCGCACGCTCTTTTGAGGCGAGCGGGTTTTGCCTTGAAATGAAAATGTGCGGATCGGCGAGGAAAAGCGGTCTGAACGCGAGCCCGGAATCCCGGAGCAGCTTGTCAATGACCTTCCTGTTGAAATCGTTCCGATAGAGGATGCCTATCTCGCTGCGGAGTGTCCGGACATCCTCGATGATGTCCCAGGTGCGGGTCTCGCGGAGCGAGAACTCGTATTCGGCCACGTCGGCGCCCTTGACCATCCGGACGAAGGCGTCCACCGCGAAGGAGTAGTGCTGCGTTGAGACCCCGAGCAGACGTCGCGTCGGTGGCCTGCCAAGGTAGCGCTGCTCGAGGAGGGCGAACTGCTCGACGACCTGCCTTGCGTAGCCGAGGAACTCTGCGCCGTCGTCGGTGAGGGTGACCCCGCGGGCGGAGCGAACCAGAAGTGCACGGCCCACCCGTCCCTCAAGGTCCTTCATCGCCGCGGACATAGTCGGCTGGGAGACGTAGAGAAGATCGGCAGCCGCGGAGATCGACCCCTCAGCTGCAACTTCTATGAAATAGCGGAGCTGCTGCAGGGTCAGTCCGCTCGAAATCTGTGCCATAGGAAAATTCTATATGAACGCATAGTAAAGCCTAGTTACTTGATACCACCGGAAATGCTGCACCATGGACATGTCCCCTTCTGGAAGGCCTTTCCGGCCTATCTTCAACGATTGGCAGAGCATGGCCGACGACTTCACCTTCAGCATTACCACGACCCGATTCGACGAGGACTACTCCCCGTCGGAAGGCTCCCGGATTACGACGAACTTCGCCAACCTTGCACGGGGCGAGCACCGTCAGGAGAACCTCCGCAATGCCCTGACGATGATTCGGCGCCGTTTCAACGATCTCGCAGACTGGGACAACCCGGACCGGGACCGCTACAGGCCGGAGCTTGAGATCGTGTCCGTGCAGATGCAGTTCACCGCGGAAGGCACGGATCAGCAGTTCCCGCTGTTCGAGGTTCTCGACATCCAGATCGTCGACCAGCGGAACGGGATCCGCCACCAAGGGATCGTCGGGAACAACTTTTCCTCCTACGTCCGTGACTTCGACTTCAGCGTCGTTCTGCCAGCGGCAGCAGCGGCCGCAGGCAAACCCGTCATTCCCGAGGACTTCGGTGATCTTCACGGCAAGCTGTTCCAGCACTTCCTCGATTCCCCGGTTGGCCAGGAACGATTCCCGCAACCGCCAGTGGTCTGCATCAGCGTCTCCACAAGCAAGACGTACCAGCGAACCGAGAACCGTCACCCGGTCCTGGGCGTCGAGTACCAGCAGGACGATTTCTCGCTGACAGACGCGTACTTCGCAAAGATGGGACTGCAGGTCCGCTACTTCATGCCACGCGGCAGTGTTGCGCCGCTCGCCTTCTATTTCCGCGGCGACTTGCTCAACGACTACTCCAACCTGCAGCTCATCGGCACGATCAGCACCATGGAGACGTTCCAGAAGATCTACCGCCCCGAGGTCTACAACGCGAACTCCGCCGCCGCCGCCGTCTACCAGCCGTCCTTGGGTGAGCAGGATTACTCACGGACCCAGATCGCCTACGACCGCGTCGAGCGCGATCAGCTCGCGGCCACACAGGCGAAGTACACGGCGGAGCATTTCATCACGCCCCACGAGGATCTTTTGGATCAGTGGACCGCCAACTACCCCGCTCTCGTCAACTGACCCACGGAGAATCGTCAATCATGAACACACTTTTGCCCATCACCGTTGTCGGTAGCCTGCCGAAACCATCCTGGCTCGCGCAGCCGGAGACTCTTTGGTCCCCGTGGAAGCTGGAGGGAGATGAGCTGCTCGAAGGCAAGCAGGATGCGATGCGCATCGCCATTCACGAGCAGAGTCGACGCGGCATCGACATCGTCAGCGACGGCGAGCAAACCCGCCAGCACTTCGTCACGACCTTCATTGAGAATCTCAGCGGTGTCGACTTTGAACAGCGCAAGACCGTGCGCATCCGCGATCGCTACGACGCGAGCGTGCCGACCGTCGTCGGACCGGTGCGCCGCGAACGGCCGGTATTCGTCGAAGACGCAAAGTTCCTCCGCGCAACCACCGATCGGCCGATCAAATGGACGCTTCCAGGCCCCATGACGATGGTGGACACGCTCTTCGATGACCACTACAAGAGCCGCGAGAAGCTGGCCTGGGAGTTCGCCACAATCCTGAACCAGGAGGCGAAGGAACTGGAGGCGGCCGGCGTAGACATCATCCAGTTCGATGAGCCCGCGTTCAATGTCTTCCTCGATGAGGTCAAGGACTGGGGCATGGCTGCGCTTGAGAAAGCGGCAGAAGGATTGCGTGCGGAGACCGCCGTGCATATCTGCTACGGCTACGGGATCAAGGCGAACAACGATTGGAAGTCGACGCTTGGCTCGCAGTGGCGGCAGTACGAGGAAACGTTCCCCCTGCTGCAGAGCTCCAGCATCGACATCATCTCGCTGGAAAGCCATAACTCCCACGTGCCCATGGACCTCCTCGAGCTCCTCCGCGGCAAGAAAGTCATGCTCGGGGCAATCGACGTCGCAAGCGAGACCGTCGAGACCCCGGAGGAGGTCGCCAACACCCTCCGCAAGGCCCTGCAGTTCGTCGATGCGGACAAGCTCATCCCCAGCTCGAACTGCGGCATGGCACCGTTCCCCCGCGACGTCTCGCTGGCCAAGCTGAGTGCTCTCAGTGCAGGGACGAGCATCATTCGCGAGGAACTCGCTGCCTCCACCCCTCAGGCGTCGTAACGATGTTTCACGCCTACCCTACAGACACGTGGCTTAATGCTCCGCAGCAAAAGTTCCCGTCTTCCCTGTCGGCCGACGAATTCAAGGCACTGTTCCGTGGCCACCCGGGAGGTGTCGCGGTTATCACTGCGGATGCCGGCCAAGGGCCGGTGGCGCTGACGGTATCGTCGGTCGTGTCGGTGAGTGCCGAACCTCCGTTGCTGATTTTCTCGGTCTCGGCACAGTCCTCTGCGTCCACGGTGCTTTCTCGCGCCGAAACCGTCGTCGTGCACCTGCTGGACGCGCACGACGTCGACCTGGCTAAGTTTGGATCGACCCCCGGCGCCGACCGCTTTGACCAGACGCACCACTGGTCGACCCTTGAAACGGGAGAAGCGGTGTATGACGATGTCCGCGCCTGGGTTCGCTGCGCCGTCATCGATCGCATGGAGGTGGGGACCTCCACCATCATCGCCGTTCAGGCCCTGTCGTCGCGTGTATTGCGTGACGTCCAAGCGGGCGAACCCGGCGACGCTCTGGTCTATCACAACCGTTCATGGCATCGGCTGGGCGAGCATTCCAAGCTTGAAGGCTGAGCGCCGCGCCAACAACCCACCACAAGCATGCCTGAGGGGTGGTCATAGCGATCACCCCTCACGATGAAGGATCCCTTAAACCATGACATCAGCCGTAGTCAGCGCAGCTAACAAACCCGCCTCTACCCCGCAAGAAAATGCGTCTCCGGAAAAGTTCCGGCTGATGCTCATGATGGCCCTCACGCTCGTAACAGGTGTGGTTGACGCGGTCGGCTACCTTGGACTTGATCATGTCTTCACCGGAAACATGACCGGCAACGTGGTGATTCTTGCGATGGCGTTGGCCGGGGCGGAGAACCTGCCAGTTTTGGGCCCACTGGTTGCGCTTGGCGCCTTTCTCCTCGGCGCGGCGGTCGCTGGATTTACGCTCCAGTCAAGCCCGAAAGGCTGGAACCGCAGGGTCACGCTCCTTCTCACAGGGGGTTGTATCGCGTTGACGGGAGCCGCCGCCATCTCTCTTACCGTGGACGACATCGGCCGGCAGTCCATTGGTGTCATTGTTGCCGCAGTTATATCCATGCACATGGGCTCCCAGGCCCTGATGGCGCGGCATTTGGGCGTACGAGACATGACCACAGTGGTCATTACCTCCACCATGACGTCCCTCGCCGGAGAGTCACTTGTGGGCAAGGAACGGCCCCGGCTACTCAACCGACGGCTGGGCGCCGTCCTCGCTATGTTCGCCGGGGCCGCCATCGGAGTCCTCCTGCTCCAGATCCATTTCAGTGTCCCGATCAGCCTCGGCGTCGCCATCACCGCCGTTGTGACGGTTCTGGGGAGTCGTCGCTGGCATTGATGCGGCACATCCCACCGGCGACACCGCGCCACGGAGCCCGGACGATTGGGGAATCAATCACAGCTTCCCCGACCTGCGCCCAGGCGGTCTGGCGGGTTGCGTCCCGCGGGTGGTGGAGTTTGCCTCAACACCGTGCGGGTCAGTGCTTTGATCATGCCGCGGTGAGTTCTGGGAGCAAAAAATTTCCTCTACTGTTGCTACCCATCCCCGAGGGTTGGGGCGGACACGCCATCGATCTCCAGCAGCAGATCGCTGACTCAACGCTGGCGCTGACCACCCGGGGCCTTGGAGGCGCGCGGCGAGCTTCTCGCCTCGGGTGTCCTCGGCACGGACGACGCCGGACCCTGACCAGTGGAGGACGGGAACCTTCTCATCTGCGAGAGAAGCGACAAGTTCCTCGTCGCCATCGCCATGGGTGACGAGGCTATGCGACTGCCGACTGGAGCCGTCCCGCTCAGCGCTCAACCGCTATTGGATGACGGTCGGCTACAACCGAACAAGGCTGCGCGGTTGTTGCGGGACTAACCCACTGGCGGATCTCTATGGCTTTTTTCCCAGAAATGCCATTCTCTGGGAAAACAACTGCCGCGCTTTCCCGAATGGGCCCGACGCTTGCCTGCGGATACACGCGGTGCCTGTATGCGCGGGAATAGGTCTTCACAACGGGCTTTTCGATCTCAGGGTACTCTCCGCCCCGGCGTCAAGGAAATGGTCAGCGATTCCCCTCATGGCCTGAGCCGCCACCTTGTCAAGGCCATCCGCTTTATATGCTCGAGAACAACATCAGCGAACTTTGGACAGGCCGCAGCCCTTAAGGCCTCGGGATTCTGTCGCCGTCTCTTGCTGCCCCATAACTGGCTTGACTCTCAACGACCCGCTTGACTGCGTCAGGTGCGGAAACGTTGATCTCCACGAAAAAATCATCGCCGTTGTAGGCCTCGTAGTAACTTTCATCGGAATCGAACCCTGAGTCTTCAGTGAGGAGAATGTCTGCTCTGCTAGCCTCGACCGCGTGATGAACATGCCAGTCGCCCTCATCGGCAATTCCAGCCACTGGACCGCCAGGAAGGTCTTCAAGTATCTCGTCAAAATGTTCTTGACACTTCTGCATGAGCTCAGCAATCAGACCTCCCGGCGCTCTTGGATGCTGGTCCCGCAGCCTGGCACCAGTTTCGTCGATGACACCCCAAGTGGTGTGCAGCTGGAGCACACAGGGCTCTGCCTCAAGGCGCAGCATAAATAGCCAATCACGAAGCGTGCGCCTATAGAGGACATTTGCATCAACAAATACACGTTGAGCCATACCCCAGATGCACAGGGTTCATGTGTGCGGACGGAGGTGTGGATGTGTGCAGAGATCAGAAGCTAGATTGAGGAGAAGTCAGCGCGCGACCTCGCGGCTTCTGGGATGCTTGGTGCATGAGCGAAGACTCCGACGTAGAAACGCCGCACCCAACCCGGAGTCAGCTGTACTCGAAAATATTGAAGGTGCGCCACCAGACCGATCTCGCATGGGATCGGCGGCGGTATGGGGACGACGGCGCCGAGAAAGTATTCGCAGCTGCCGCCAACGATCTGCGAGAAGCCGTCAAGAGCGTCCGCGATGACCAGCTCCGGGAAGATCTTTCAGAGAGCTTTCGCCCCTCACTAGGGAAACTTGCCTACATTCACGAGCTCGGTTTTCACCTCTCAGACTCCGGAGTTCTTCACCCGGCGAAGTTCTCAGGCAAGGTGCGCTCGGTCAGACTCGCAGGTCCTCCAGGTTCCGGCAAACGCCCGTAGTCGGCTCCGCCTCCCCTGTTCACCAGGTCGTCATCCTTTGAGTTCCCCATGCGCAGCACATCAGTGATCAGCTACCCAGCGCTGCATACGCCCGACGCAAAGTCCAGCACAGCCGAAGTTTTCGCGCCTGTGCCGATGTACCCAGGAGGAAGAGTGATCGTCGCGATGAAGGTCTTGCCCGTCATATCGCCACGCGCAAAGAAAAATGGCGTCCCTTCGGGAAGTTCTGCAATGAGTGTGAATATCAGTTGATCTTCGCCGGAGCTCCAGGCTGCGTGCACATACGCGCCGTAGTAGCCGCCGTAAGCTGGCCACCACTCCGCAGTCTCCAAGATGCCGACCGTCCCCACGGGTAGAGGCCGGCCTGGCTCGGCGCTGAGCGTGAAAGCATGCGAATCCAGCCCGGTGAGGGCACATGACGCATCGAGACGGAAGGCGCCCAGATCCACTTCACCCAGTGAAGCCGAAGCCGCCGGAGAAGCTACAGCAGCAACAATCACAGGGACGGACCAAGCAGCAGTCTTCACCACGGTCCTGCGAGATTTTGAGGGTGCAGTGATGTCGGTGGTGTGCATGGGTCCCCAATGGTCGATGGCAATTCTCTGGCACCACTCAACAGCATCAACGGCCGCCCGCCTAGGGACCTAGGTCCCCATCCGGGCGCGAGAATGGTCGCTGGATGGATGGGTTCTGGCGCAGGGAGGCGGGTAGAGTCCTTTGCGGTTTTCTGGTGTTCCAGGATCCCCTCAAGGATGAACTACCGGCCTCCCATGACCGGGATCGACGACCGTCGCACGGCAGGTACCCCACATGACCTTGAATTCCTGGGCGAGCTGCGTCCCGAGCAAAAGCAGGCGCTGCAGGCCATCGACAGCATCGAGCAGGGCATCCTCGTCGCTCCCCGGGCGCCGGCAAGACGGTCATTGCCTGCGCGGCCATGGCCCACCACGGAGTTTCCACGCTGATCTTGGTCGACCGGAAGGCTCTGGCAGATCAGTGGCGCAAGCGCATCCATGAACTCATGGGCGAAAAGCCCGGCCAGATCGGCGGCGGCAGATCCAAGACCACAGGAAGAATCGACGTTGCGTTGCTCTCCACGTTGGCCCGGCGCGACAACGTTGCCGAGCTGACCGCCGGCTACGGCTTCGTGATCGCCGATGAATGCCATCATGTGCCGGCCGCGGCGTTCAGCCATGTCATGAACCAGATGCCGGCCAAGCATTGATATGAGACAGTCAGGTCAGAGGACACGCCACTTTCCATGCCGCTAGGACTGATCTATCCCTCATCCAGCGGTACCGTAATGGATGCAAACAACGTAGGCAAAATCTGGCGGGTGGCATCGGACGCCATCGGATACGACTGGGTGACACTGAAAACCTTCAGGAAAACCAATGCAACAATGATTGCCAAGACCATGGGAGCTGAGGCCGCCACCTATCAGGCTGGTCATTCGAAGGTGTCCATGACCCATGCGTACTACATTGAAGAACGGCGTGGGGCTTCGGACACCAGGTCCGTCGTTGACGCCTTCAAGCCGCAACGCAAGTCTGGACCAAAGCATGAGCAAGTCCAAACAGTTGAGGGTCAGGCTCACCAAGGGGACGTACCCGCACCAGACCTGACTGCGCCAGTCTCACCGCCGGAGGCTGACAAGTCTCCGCTTTCGGAGGATCATGAGCCTTATGAAGACCCTCCCAAAAACAGCGGAACCTAGCCGCAAATAACCAAAGTGGAGAGTTAAGCAAAAATGGCCCCGAAATGAACTGCTCCCCGAAAGTTGGACTGAATAATTCAGTTCCATACTTTCGGGGAGTTTTTCATGCATCCATGTAGTTCTATGTCGGCCGAGCAGCGGGTGTTGGCCGTCGATCTCTTTGAGAGAGGTTTCGGGTACCGCGCGGTATCCTCAAGACTTGGCGTTAAGGTCCGTGCTGTTAAGGCATTGGAGGAGCGATTCAAGATTTGGGGTAGGACGGCGTTGGAAAGCAAACCAACCAAACAGGTATATTCCTTCGAATTCAAGATGGCGGTTGTCCGACAGTTTCTTGAGGGCGAATCCACGATTCCGGACCTAGCCCACCTTCACATGATCAGTTCACCTACTCTGGTACGCAGATGGGTCCAGCTCTACCGGGAACAGGGAGAAGCCGGTCTGCAGCTCAAGCCCAAAGGCCGGCCCAAATCTGTGCCTGAGACCCCGCCAGTCGAAGTCAGCGAGCTGGAGAAGCTACGCCGCGAGAATCAGCGTTTGGCGGCGGAGAACGCCTATCTAAAAAAAGTACGGGCCTTGAGGAACCAACCACCGCGCTGAAAGTCAGTGCCGTGATTGCCCTCAAGGCAACCCATCCCCTACCCCTGTTGCTACAGGCAGCGGGGTTGGCTCGTTCTACGTTCTTCAACCGCCAAGCAACCCTCAAGATCCCTGACCGTCACGCTGATCTTCGAGCCCAGATCCATAAGGCTTTCACCGATGCTAAGGGCCGCTACGGCCACCGGCGCATCCATGCGGTCCTGAGGCGCCAAGGCTGGCGGGTAGCTCGTAAGACCGTGTTGAAGCTGATGCGTCAGGAGAATCTAGTCTGTAAGGTTCGTACTCGGCGGAAGTATTCCTCTTACAAGGGTCAGGTCGGTAAGATCGCCGAGAACCTGCTCAAACGAGAATTCGATACCGATGCGCCGAACGCCAAATGGGTGACCGACGTGACCGAGTTTAAGATCGCCGAGCAAAAGCTTTACCTCTCACCGGTGTTAGATCTCTTCGACCGCTCGATCGTTTCCTACTCGGTTTCCGATTCCCCAAACGTTGCCTTCACCAACAAGTCACTTACGGAGGCGATCGGAACCCTTGCCGCGGGCGAGACACCGATGATGCACTCGGATCAAGGATTTCAGTATCAGCACGCCAGCTGGCAGAAACTCCTCCGCAACGCCAACATGGCTCAATCCATGTCACGCAAGGGCAACTGCCTGGACAACTCAGTAATGGAAAACTTCTTCGGTCATCTGAAGGAAGAGATGTTCCACCGCCAAGAATTCACTGACATCGACGGCTTCATCACCGAGCTGGACGACTATATCCACTGGTACAACTATGACCGTATCTCGTTAACGCTGCAGTGCCTGAGCCCGATGGAATATCGGGCTCAGGCACTGGCTGCGTAGACTCTTATTTACCGAGTCCAACTTTCGGGACCCAGTTCATTTCGGGGCCATTCTCACTTCCAAAATCCCCGTCATTCCGGGCTTTCTGGGCCCCCTATCAGATTCGAACTGATGACCCCCGCTTTAGGCTCGAGGGCCGTTTCAATCTTGCCGTTAATGGCTTTTGCTCTTTGTTCTAGCGATAGGAGCGCAACAACGATAGCTACTATATTGTCGTTGCTTTTTGTTCAATCCGGTAGGTTTCAGGTCATTCGGTCAGAACTGCCGTCTGGCCTTGTAAATCAGCCATTCAGACCTTCGAGTTGGTGAGCCGATCAGGTCAAAAGTCCGAAAAATCAAACCGGCACACCAAACCCGGCCTTCACCTCTACCTCGCACCTTCCAAAATAAGGCAGAAAACTGGCTAAATCGCTAGCCTCATTTTGAAAGGTGTGAGTCTCTTCGACGGCGGGACTTAGGAGCGATCTGCGAAGATGCTACTCATTCGATCCCATGCGTCGGCCCTGACAAATACAGGAATACGGTTGAGTGGGACTGGCACATTAACAGTTTGCTTCCCTGGGTGCGTTTCTCCGGTCCAACCGTCTATCCAAGCCCCATCGGGCAAGTACGTTGGCCATGACTGCGCTCCTTCTTCGGTGACTGGGGAAACGAGCAAGTCATCACCGAGCATCCATTGAAGTGGGTGATTCCAGACTTCCTGGTCATCAGCATGCTCGAAGTACAAGGGGCGCATGAGTGGAGCCCCAGTCGCGATGGTCTTTCGCGCCTGTTCGGTTAAGTATGGGATGAGGCGCTCTCGGAGCTCGATGAGTTCCTTGAATACCGGAACCACCGTGTTTTCTCCACTGCGTTCTTGGATGTTCCACGGTGTTCGATCACGGGATGGTTGACGGTGATGGTTGAACTCAGAGTGGTATTGCATGATCGGAACGAATACAGCTGCGGCTGCTGAACGCAGATAGAGTTCAGCTGTAGGTACGTCTCCAGAGAAGCCAGCAAAGTCCCAGCCCCAGTAGACGATGCCACTAGCTGCCGCTGACAGGCCGGCGAACATGGACCAGCGGAAGGCATCCCACGTGGAGTCCTCATCTCCCGCCCAAAAGGCTCCGTGCGCTTGAGATCCTGTAAATCCCGCTCGACTGAAGGTGACGGGGGCTTTACCGGCCGATTCAAGCAGATCACCATATGCTTTGGCGTACGCAACAGGGAACGTGTTGTTCCCCTCATCCCCTCGCATCCCGTTGAAGTACCGTAGATCTTCACCCCAGGCGTGTTCGCCACCGTCGGTCTTAAAACCGTCAATGCCGAGTTCTTCAACGAGATAGCGTCGTTTATCAGTCCACCAGCGTGCTGCTTCAGGATCAGTCAAGTCCGGCATCAGCCCGAGCGGGAACCACCACCCGCGATTCCGATACGGACGCAGGGACCCATCAGGAGCTTCTTCTTGAATAAGATGGCCGTCTCGGATCGCAGCATCGGCATCATTGCGAGCTTGGCCTTGCGGGTGCGGGCGCATCTTCATGAGCGGAATCTGCCACAGCACTACACGGATGTCACGGGAATGGAGCTCATCGACCATGGCTTTAGGGTCTGGCCATGCACCGTCATCAGGGAACGTGAAGTCACCTAATTGTAGGGGGCTTCCATCTCGGCTTGGCTGGTACTTTGCATCGCGGAAAGCAGTGAATGTTGATTCATCGCTCCAGGCCTCAATGACTACAGAGCCGACCGGAATTCCAGTCTGCTTATGTAGTTCCATCTGCCGCATGACTTCGGCCTGGGTGTTCCATTCATTGCCACTGGCCCAGAGTTTGAATACCCAGTCAGGTAGTTCCTTAGGTTCACCGGCCACGGCGAGGAATGATCGAAGTACGTCTGTCGGTGTGCCGTCGAATATCTGCACCTCGAGATGGGCTGCGGCCTCCACAGTTTCAGGACCAATCTCAGCCTCGACAATCAATCGTTTTTCGTCCGAAGCGCCAATGTCATACCAGGTTCTCCGTGAGGTATTTACGTGGAAACCCCACCCTTCCCCGCCGACTACATGTGCGAAGGGCATCGGCATGTAGGTCTTCCTGTTGGCTCCTTGACTCTTATATTGCTCGAACACTACTGCATCTAATGTGCTTCCCCGGTGGTCGAGCGCATCGAAACGCTCGCCAAAACCAGTGACCCGTTCGGCCTCGCCAAGTTCCAAGGCAAACTGGATTCGTAGCGGCCGGATTCCGTCATGTAGAACTTTAACTGAATCCTGGATTAGGCGGTCATTGCCGGTAATTTTCAGGGCGCTCGGGGCAGGTTCCCAAGCCGCTGTACGGTATTCAAACCAGCGAGTCTGCTCGGGGGAACCTTCCGCACTCTGGCCAGTAAAGCGGTATTTGTACGTAGCGCCAGCCGTAGCTGGCTCTAGCGTTGTTTGCCATCCACTGGTTGCCCGGGCGAGTTTTGCCTGTGCTGACGCGAGGTGCCCTCCATCGACGATTTGTCCTCGGGACGCTGTAGGAACTGGCTGAAGCGATACGGTCTTGCGATTGATTTCCCCGTTCACGGTTGTTTCATACTCGCAAACCACGTTCGTTAGTCCAGGAGAGGTTCGTACGCCTAGCGTGACGCAATCACCTGACTGCGGGCGTGTTGGGCTACGTTGATCGGTATCGGCGGAATAAGGGTGGCCAGAGCCGAATGGCTTGTGACGAATCATCTAGTTATCTCTTTCAATGGTCTGCGGGAGGGAAACACCGTTGTTGTGGGTCGTTGAATGGCCAAGTGTTACGGCCAGCCGGATAAACATGGCGTGGCTCCAAAGGAGCGGGCTGGCCGAATGACCCCAGCGGTCGATCCAGGGCTGTAAATGTTGAGGGTCGAGTAGATGGTCCTCGACTTGCTCGGGTAATTCTTGCTCGCCACGGACTGTAGAGGCTGCCCAGAACAAGAGCTCTTCCGCCCTTGATCGATTCCCAGCTGCTGCTTGGGCCAAGCCCATGAAGCAACTTAGCAGGGGCCATTGCCCTCCACCGTAGTAGGTGTCATCGAGATACCGGTGGACGCCGTTATTGACGGTGAGTTGTTCATCGATAACATAAATGGTTGTCTTTCCGGTGCTCGCTAGCGGATCAATAAAATCCATCGGAGCCACTAGCGCAAGAAGGCTTGCGTCGACCGCATTTGTCCCCAGCCATTTGGTTAGGTGACCATTTTGCACGCCGTCAGTATCGATCCTATGGCGAATGGCCTCGACAACTCCGATGGCATGTGATTCATCGGATGGATCCAGAAGTTCCTTGCCGATGATGCTGGTCAGGCCGGAACCGACGCACCCCAAAGTACTCACGTGCACGTACTCGGCGTGTTCCTCCCACCAGTCATAGCAAGGACGTTCCCACGAGCAGGTCAGATAGTCGACGGTCAATGTGATTGCTTCACGCCAGCGCTCAAGTGAGCGTCCATGGCGGGCGTTGTGTTCTCCCAAAGCCCAAAGCCAGGTTCCATATCCGTCGAGCTGGAAGTCCCACCAGTCGGCGTCTCCATCCTTGCCGTCAAAGGTAAAGCGGGCCGGCAACATGTTCTCGCCTGCTGGTGGTCGGCCATCCAACGTTTCGGTGACGATATGAAGGATTTGCTCACGTCGGGTGGTCAATACCTCAGCGCACCAGTCAAAGAACAGTTCAGCAGAGGCAATTTCCCCGGCTGCAGACATTGCGTCAGCGATGTACGCACCATCTCTGAACCAGCAGTAGCCTGTGTAAGCAGAAAAATCAGGTGATGCAGGGTAGGCCCCATTGACCTTTTGCTGATCTTTGATGAAGGCCACGCTGGCTGCGGAGAGCTTGTCTATGGAGTAACCATCTCTGCGATTTGTTGCCGAATGAAGGGCAGACTTTTGAGTCATTTATTTCACTTTCATGAAGTGGGCTTGCCGGATCGGCATCGCCCACGGTGCGCCTGTTAGTCAGGACGGTTGCTGGTTAGTTCAAGAGGGTGTTGATCTGACTTTCAGCGTCTTTCAAAGCATCTGCGGCGCTAGAGCGTTTAGCTTCGATTTCTCCAAGTGCGTTAGTGATAATGTCTGCCATTTGCTGCTGGTTAGCACCGATGACCGGGGGATTAACAACGTCTATAAGAGCATCAAATACTGCTTGGCGGTTGTCAGGTTTGCCTTGAGTAAGGTACTGCTGCAGTACGGTTTCATCTGATGTAGGGGGCAGCTCCCACCCACTAGTAATACGTGTCTGGGCCATGATTTCAGAGGAGGTCATGTATTCGGCCCACTTTTGGGCAGCTTCTTTGTTCTTGGAGCTGGAGGAAACACCGATGGCATTGGAGAATACGGCGCTGGCCTTTTGGGTATCCCCGGGTTCAACGGCAATGTCCCAGTTGGCAGTGGTCTCGGCAAAGCTGCTGACAATCCAGGTGCCGCTGTGGAGCATGCCAAGCTTTCCATCTTTGAACAGCTGAGTATCGAAGTCAGCAGTTCCTGCGCCTTGCGCAGTCGTAGGCATTGTCGTCCCGCTCTTGTCTGCCAACCATTGAGCTGCACGAATCCCAGCAGGGGAATTGAACGCTACAGACTTGCCGTCATCGTTAAGGAACTTCCCGCCCGTCTGGGCAAGAACTTTGTAAAACTCGTAGAACGACATATTTTGGAAGTCTCCAAAAACACCGGACGAGGCATTTGTGATCTTTTTGGCAGCAGCCGTTTCATCTGCCCAAGTCCAGTCCGAGGACGGATAATCAACTCCTGCGGCGTCGAATAGGTCCTTGTTGTAGTACAGGACGACGTCGGAGAAGGAACTCGGCAGTGCATACTGCTTACCGTCTGACTGGTAGGACTCGAGCAGTGACTGCTTATATTTGGAGCCTTCCACTCCGTCTAACGGTGCGAGGACTCCGTCAGCGACGAAGGCACTCAGGTTTGCGTACTCAATATCGAAAGTATCGGCCTGCGTACCTGCGGCCAGATCTGTCTGGAGAGCCGTGGCGTAATCGGAGTAGGGAAGCGTGCTTACCTCTACCGTAATGTTTGGGTTCGCCTTTTCGAAGGACTGAACAATGGCGTCTAGGTTCTTTTCGTTACCACCGTTTGAAATGAAGTTTGAGTATTTCACTGTAACTTTCTCATTTCCTGAGGAGTCAGTCGGCGTTGTCGAGCCACAACCGGTCATAGCTAGGACTGCTGCCAGTGCAACGCCCAATACTGCGAGGGATTTCTTCTTCATGAGTATCTCCATTGATATATGTGAATCGGGGCGGTCTTGCCGGGGTATGGCTACTTCAGTCCGGTACCTGCGACGCCTTGAATGATGTATTTCTGGGTAAAGATGTACAGCGCCAACATGGGCAAAATACTGATAACCGAACCGGCCATGACAACGTCCCACTGAGTTGTGAACTGTCCCTGGAGTCCAGCTAGAGCAACGGGCAATGTTTTCATTTCTGGTGTGCGCAAGATGATAAGCGGCCAAAGGAAGCTATTCCAGCTGTTCAGGAACGAGAAAACTGTTAGTGTCGCCAACGCTGGTCGGACCAAAGGCAAAACGATGAGTCCGAAGATTCTGAAGTGACCCGCACCGTCCAATGTGGCAGCTTGGTCTAGTTCCGTTGGCACAGAATTCATCGCTTGTCGCAAAAGGAAGACTCCAAATGCGCTGGCAATACTAGGGAGCAGAACACCAAGGTAGCTGTCGATAAGTCCCAAGGTCTTCATCTCCACGAATAGAGGCACGACGAGTACCTGCATAGGCAGCATCATTGTGGCCAGATAGACCGCGAAGACGACATTGCGGCCACGGAAGGGCATCCGGGAGAAAACGTATGCCGCCAAGGAACTAGTGATTAGTTGGAACCCTGTGGTCAGGACAGCTAGTCCCAAACTGTTCAGGACAATCTTCCCGAAAGGAAGCCGGTCAAAGAGCTGCACATAGGCGGACAAGGATGGGTTGTCAGGTATGAGTTGGGGTGTTGACGACAACCCAGCTCCGGGACTGATGGAGGTGATGAACGCCCATAGGAAGGGGAAAACCATCACCAGCGCTCCAAGAATGACGATGATATTGAGTACGATCAAATTGCGGTTTTTACGCATAGTTCACCCATTTCTTTTGACCGCGTACCTGGATCAGGGTGATGACCAAGATGAAGAGGAACAAGAGCCAAGAGAGCGCTGAGGCTTCTCCTGCTTTCCCGTAGCGGAAGGTCAAATCGTAGATTTGCTGGACAACGACTTGAGAGGAATTGTTCGGCCCTCCCCCAGTCATGGCATATACCTGATCGAAAACTTGGAATCCGTTGATCAGTGATAGAACGATTACAAAGAACGTGGAGGGTGAGAGCATCGGGAGAGTTATGTTGAACAGCCGCCTCCACCAGCCAGCGCCGTCGACGGTGGCCGCTTCGTGGAGTTCCTCGGGAACAGCTTGAAGGCCTGCCAGCAGAATCACCATGATAAAGCCGATGTCTTTCCACGCTGAGGCGAGAATAATAGCCGGCATGGACCATGACGGATCTGTCCACCAGCCGGGCCCTGCGATTCCGATCAGCCCCAGCAGCCAATTCACGACTCCTGTGCTGGGGTTGAGTAGCCAGCGCCATACCAAGGCAACAACAATCCAGCTCGACACTACTGGTAGAAAATAGAGACCTCGCAGGAGGTTACGGGCTTTGATGCGGCTGTTTAGAGCCAATGCGATACTCAGACCACCGATGTACACCAAAGGCAAATATCCAACGATGTAGTAAATGGTGTGAAGGAACGCGCTCTGAGTCATGGGATCTGAAATAAGCTTGGCATAGTTATCCAGGCCGACCCATTTCATGGAGCCCACCAAATTCCATTGATGGAGACTGACCCAAAAAGCGGAAAACATCGGAATGATAGTGAAGCACAACAGTGGAAGAGCGCTCGGGAGAAGAAATAGCGCCACAATCAACGAATACCGCAGACGTGGCGAGAATTTCTTCGAAGCCCCAGCCTTAGAGACTCGAGGCAGCACTCTGGGAGGGTTAGATTTGGAATCTTGGAGCGTCGTCATGAGCTCACCTTTTTTACAGTGGGTGAGGTGAGCCGAGCACGAACTCGACGTCCCTGCTCCCCTGAGCTTTCATCGCTATAGAACGGAGCCGAAGCTACTAGCGCGGCTGCGCCTCTGGCCCAATCCTCGTCGTCCCACGAATTCACAACTACCGGAATACTTCTGCGATCGGAAGTCAGCGAAGCCCGGAACGATTGCTCAAACCCTGATTTCCAATGCTTCCATGCTTTGGTTCCTTCACCGCTGATAATGACAATCTCAGGATCAAGTACTTGCACCAGTCCTGCAACAGTCCGCCCCAAAGGCTGACCAGCGCCAAGAAAGAGGGTTTGCGCTTGGACATCGTCGTTGTCTGCTTGTGTCTGCAATTCTGCGATGGATTCCACCGCGGTGATGATTCCTAGCCGACGCGCGTCAGCAACGAGTGACTTCTCGCCGATGACCGCCTCAATGCAGCCGTAATTCCCACAGGTACAGGCCGGACCATCTACCACCGCGACGATATGCCCAATTTCACCGGCACCGCCTCGCCCACCACGGACAACACCACCACCAGTGACAAAGCCAGCGCCTACACCTTCACCAATAGTGACCACAAGAAAATCTGCATGGTCGTGCCCAGGACCGTAGAGTCGCTCAGCCACAGCCAAAGCGTTCACATTGTTTTCAACCAGAACAGGAGTTCCTAGCTCACGGCTCAGCGAAGCACCCAATGGAATCTGATGCCAGCCCAGAAGTGCCGATTCCACGACTCCGCTGCCTTGCGTATCTACGGAACCGGGAACTCCGACACCGACCCCCAAAATCGTTGCTTGTCCGTTGGCATCTTTGAAAGAACGCACCAAATCAACCAAATCGGTAAGGAAGGTAACGGACGAAGCATCAAATATGAGGCTCTCGGACCGTGTAACTTTTCCGTCCAGCTCAGTTTCAACCAAAGCCACATGATCCTTGGAAATCTTCATTCCAATGACCTTGCCAGCCGAGGCAACCAACCCGAGCATCCTTGCGGGCCTCCCTCCACTCGAGGGAGACATAGCAAGCTCCTTTATAAGACCATCCGAAATCAGGTCTTTTACTAGCTGAGTCATCAATGCCGGCGAAACTCCCAGTGCCCGGGCAAGATCCGCCCTAGATGCCGCACCAGCACTGCCCAGAAAAGCTAGAATCGCCGATCGGTTCACGTCACCATTACCGCTTGGCCGCAACATACAAACTCCTTTGTTTAGAACTAAATAAAGTTTATAACTATGTTTCGAGGCGCGTCAAGAGACGGATGTTCTCAATGTCATATTAGGGGCACGGATGCCACACAATACTCTTAGATCTCTCCTCAGGCCGGAGTCAATGTGAACCGTCTCGGGTTTGTTGCCGCTATTTCTTCAGAAAATTAGCGCTTGTGTACATCCAGTGTCCGGCCGAGGCGCCAGCCAATACCGCAGCAGAACAGACTGAACGGAACCACGGTGGTCCCATAGTAAACACGACTACATGCCAGCGCTACGGTCCGCTAATCTCCAAAACGAAACATCCCTATTCCTCACCTAGAGGAAATCTAACCGATGAGACACAGGGTATTGAGGTCGTAATTCCCGGCAATTCCTTGCCGCGGGTATCCGCACCACCAGAGGGAACTCGATCCTCATCCAGCTGATTCACCTGCAGCTTCTGACACCAGAAGGCGCCTCATCAACGACAGCTATTGAGCCGCAAGGCGACGCAATGACAACGAACGAGAAGATGCTGGCTGATTCTTCCTCGCCAACAAGACTGGATTTTCCCGGCCTTATCGGGATCCGCCACGCCCCAGGCGTCAGCCAAAATAGGGTGATATCAGGGGCAACCCCCGTCCAGAAAAAGAGAAACTGGGATTCAATCCGGTAGGTTTGCGGCAAGTTTCCGGTAGTTAGGTTGAAAATGGCCCCTTTCGGGGCCATTCCTACAACCAAAATCCCTGTAAATCCGGGCTTTCTGGGCCCCCTATCGGATTCGAACCGATGACCCCCGCTGTCATGCCAAGGGTCGGTTTCTGGCTGCCGATAGGCTCTTTTGACCTGTTTCTGCATGGTGTGACTGCAACAATGCAAGATACTAAATAGTGGCTGTTCTATCTTCAAAAGTATGAGTTTTGTATGACGTGGTGGGAACTCTCACCCGACGGCTACTCGACCGGAAGCAAAGCCTGTCAGCCCGAATACTGCGCACTATCATTCTACTCTCACTTGCCGCGCGGGAATTGTGGGAGAAACCGAGCTCCACGCTTTTCACCGGGCTGGTCTTCAGCGCTGGCTTCCGCTGGTCTTCTAGGCTCCAGTCCGTTCTCGCTCATGTACTGAAGCGCACGTTTAACTATTATGCGCTTCTTTGCGAGTTGCCTTACGGTCAAGGCTTTCGGGTCGGAGATTTCATCTAGGCGTTTATGGAGTCGGTTGACCCTCATCTCGACGTCTACTAGAAAGTGCCATACCGCTGGATCGTTGCCGATATTTTGGGCTTTCCGCAGCATTTCTGCTTCTAGCTGTAGGGAAATGACTCCTTCAAATTCTGCGGCACTTGTCTCGGCGCCGGAAAGTCCTGTCGCTATGGTTCCTCCCCAGAACCGACCAGTAGGCCTCCTCCGCCTACCAAAGCCCCTGCAGTAGTGAGGCCACCAATCATGCCGCCGGGGCCAAAGCTGGCTAGCGCGCTGGTAACAATAGCTGCGCCTGCAAGACCGGGGGCTGCTGCTAGTGCAAGCCCTCCCGTGCCCACGATCAGCGCGGCTGTACCGGCCAATACCGCGCCTAATTTAGCCCACTGCAAATTCTGGTTTTCGCGCAGGACTCCTGGGTCTGCTCAAATCGTGGCCCTATTGCCTGCACCTAACACTGCCGTGCGTGATGTAAACGGCGGCATTCAACCAACTGAAGACATTCTCAAGGAAGCCAATGAGAGAGTCCCGTGGCTGCTTGCAGGTATGGGCGACTGGGACAAAGCTGTAGTCACAATTGAAATCGATTATGCGGCCTCTGACCATGCGGCTGTGCAGAGTGAGGCCGATGGCTGTTCAACCATGCCCCAGGACGTGGCCAATTTATCGGCTGCCACTGAATAATCCTTCGCCATCGGGCGAACGAGACAGCGTTCCCATGTGTGAGCCTCTCTGTAAAAACTGTGCCATTTTAGATGCTCCAACTATCTCTGGCATCCTTACCCTAGGGATTCACCGAAGCAAGGACGAACAAGCAAATGACGCAACAGGCCGCCGTAGCCGAGATCTACTTTGATGAGTCTGGCCATGACGGTGAGAACTTGATGGCTGGCAAGACACTGGTCTTTGCTCACGCGAGTATCCACATGGATCTGGAGGAGGCCACGGATCTGGTCGGCTACATCAGGAAGCTGACACAGGCACAAGGTCCCGAGCTCAAAGCGTCAGACCTCATGCGCTCAAACGAAGCCCTCAAGGAAGACCTTTTCGGAGCCGAAGGAAAACTTGTTGGTCATGCCCAGGTCTATCTCGTTGAGAAGGCAAACTTTGCTGTCGGCAAGATCATCGACATGCTGATTGAAGAGGAAGCACACAGGCGCGGCTACAACATCTACGGCAGTGGAATAGCGTGGCAGCTAGCAGACGACCTGTATCAATATGGTTCCCGTGCCTTGACCAAAGAAGGGTGGAACGACCTTCTATCCTCGTTCACGTCATTGATGCGAGCTAAACAACGCAAAGGCGGAGACAAAGAAACAGTAGACGGCTTCTTCGAGAAGGTCGACAATTACCGCTACAAGTCCCGTCGAAAGAATGTTACAAATATCCTCGAAATGCTCTGGATAACGCGTCAGCATGCGGATGACTTCCAGGCTGCTTTAGCTGAAGGAGTCGCAACCAAGGCTCTTGACCCGCTACAAATGTCACTCTATGCACTTGCTAGCAGCTGGAACGAACGTCTTCAACAACCCATCATGATCATGCACGACGAACAAACGGCGCTGACTAAATCCCTAGTAGATACGCTTCTGGCTGTTGCGAAAGACGGGTACCCCGAAAGCTACAATCTTCCCGAGGCCCGATTCCCGCTCGTGGGTTTCGAGCACGTCGATTCAAAGTCAGATCCACGAATCCAACTCGCAGACATCACGGCTGGCTTCACCCGTCAGGTCGCAGAAGCGGCCCTCAACGGAACAGCAGAAGACAATCGCATGGAACAAATTCGAAGTCTCGTGCACATCAACTCAATCTGGGGTCACTCCAAGTCATGGGAGCAGATTCACCCCCGCTAGTTCAACTCGCTTGTGCCGCTTCAATGACGTTGATTACGCGCCCCTTGGCTCGCTGCCAGGCTGCATCGCAGCCCCTATCGGGAACAGCACTCCGCACAATCGGCGGCTGGCCGGCGTCAGGAAGAGAGAGGTCTCTGAACGCATCGTAGAAGGCACGCTGACGCCCTCTACGCTTCGGTCCAAAATTGAAAGTGTCCTTGATGAACGCCTTGTCAGCTTGAAGCGAGTACTGATTACAAAGGCTTCGTTACTCATCAATATCAACGCTGACCTGCACGCCAGGCGGGTTGCGATCAAAGGTTGCCATCCTATGACTAGTGAATTGCTGAAGCTCGCCAATTTCGAACACTATGCCCTGTCTAGTCGTGAATACGATCAACCGGCGGCAGCTTGCCTGGCCTAGCGGCCTTCATTGCTTCAAGGTCCCCATCGAGCACCTCAACAATGTTCAGCGCATGCTGGAAAACCGAGAGAGCACTATCTCCCAAGTCGAATAGTCCTTTGGAAATCAGCCAACTGAACACTCGGAGATGGCTTCAGATAGATACCATCTTTGGCTGCCTCTACGGCTATGCCGATTTCACAAGACAATTCCTACTCCTAAGTCTTAGCCGCCCTGAATTTTCATGGCGCACGAATGAATCGACAACGCGAATAATGTGATCCAGTGTCGGATATAAGTCCGCCGTTGTTCCAGCACCGGGGTCCATTGGCAAAGCGCAGATCCGACAGATGAATTATCCCGTTCGAACACGGCCTCGCGGCGCTTCCCGTGGGTAGGTGGGCGACGCTGTACCTTCGACTGGGGAATCGGTTTGGGGCTCATTCCCAACCCCTTCACCTTCACCGGCCAGCGCGCAGATCCTGCACCCGACGCAACAGCCATGGGCGTTACCTGCCCGCTGCCGGAGGTGAAGATACGCGGCGAGAAGCTCATGAACCTCGGCCAGATCCAGCAGTTCCTCGACACAGCGAAGACTGTCAGGTTCAAGGATTCTCATGTACCGCGCGTAGAGAACTCCTTTAGTGGCCGAATGACGGCGCTGAGAGTCAAAAGTTGACGTCACGCCGTAGAATCAAAGTCAATGAATTACGCGGTGATCCGGAAAACTTCCCATCCGTGAGCTTCAAGAGCTTGGATTGACTTCTCAATCTCATTCGTGGTCTTACCCAGCGATTTCTCCACCGCCGCTACAGCAAGTAGGTCAGAGGGGCGTGTCATCGCAACGTAGCATTCGTGTAGTCGCTTCTTATCGCCGATTAGAGTACTGGCAGTGGTATTAGATTTCTTCCCAGATAGCCATGGAAGCAGCTTTCCTACGAATCGCGCCCTATTGAATGTATCAAGTATGAGCGTCGCTCCGTGGGTCTCGCCTTTAGCTGCATGGATCGAGCTAACTTCCACACAAATATCCGTTAAATCTTCACGCCTATACACGAAGGTATTTGTGGGCCTATTGGATGCCATCTCTGGACGAGTCGTCAGCAATTCGGTCCCTACTGGTTCGAAGAAGACCGCCAAGTTAGGTGTCGAACCGAGCTCGCTGATGGTTAGAGTCAGCAGTGTCAGTGCCAGTTGACTTAGGGCTTCAAGTTCGGCAAAAGTTGGCTGTGTATCAGCGCTCAGGATCGCGCAAAGTTCCGCCTGAAAATCGAATAGCTCACTGTTTCCTGCTGCCAATAGATCTAGAAACTGTCTGTATTTTCTTTGCTTGATAGCGATTCGGTCACCATATGTGAGGCCACTGTTGATCGCGCTCAGGAGGCCACCGGCTATATGCTCCAGGCCTTCAGATAGCTGACCGGACTCTGCAACGCGCGCTCGTGCGTGAACCACGTACTCGATGAAAGTTTGGTGTGATTTCTTCGTGACAGATGACCCTGGTGTGTACGAGGGTAGGTAGTGTTTCACTATTTTTGGAAAATGGTCGGGATTCTCCACTTCATTGTCCGGCAAGAAGTGTCTGGCGCCTAGAGCAGAGATCTTTTTACTTAACAAGACATTCTCAGGAACCGAGTCCGCCACAATTTGAGCGAAGCATGGAAGTACCCTGTCGATTCTTTCAGGGTGAAAAACAATGAAGGCGTGCCGCGTAGTCGATGTGCTGTGCCCTAGACTTGTCCCCCGAAGTCCAGAAGGTTCAACCGGGTATACGGCCAACGGTGAAGCCAGACTAGCGATCGAAGCATCAAAGCGAAAACTATCGGCGATCGAAAAGTGATTGGATTGCGGATACCCGTTCTCGTGGTCTGTTCCAAAGATGGCTTGGTTCGGATCACCGATTCGCTGGACACATATGTCCTCATGATCGTAGGGAAATATCTGATTCAGTAGCTTCGCTTGCTCTGATGTAGTGTCCTGCATCTCATCAATGCTGATGTATGGAAAGCGATGCCTAAGCGCAGGAGCGATCTCTGGGTATAGCTCAAGATATCTGTTGGCAAAGACGAATATTTCGTCATGTCGGAGGTACCCAAGTTCGACGGAACCTCGAACGGCTGCCGCCGCCGAGGAGTAAGAATCAGTCCCCAGAGATGCAACACCAAGAAGGTTCACACCAAAAGGTTTATCCAAATCAGATTCGGTGATTTTGATCGCTTCTAGAGACGAATGCTTTCGCTCTAGAAAACCCCGCAGACCGTATAGCTTCCCACCCAATAGCTGATTTCTTACTCTGATGGCGATAGCGTCATCAACTGCCTTTTGCTCGATCCCAATCGACAAAAGGTATGGAATTGTCAGAAATTTGTTGACGAACGAATGAATAGTTCCGACGTAGTGTGGCCGTCCGTTGGATGAAAGTTCCTCCCCGAGAGCCAGGAAGCGTCTTGAAATTTCGTCCTTGGCCACATTTGTATGAGAAAGAAGAAGCATCCCTCGAGTTCTTGATACCCACTTGCGAGATAGAAGAAGTACCTTAGCGACTACCAACGTAGTCTTACCGCTACCAGGGCACGCGCATACATCAAACGACGCAAGATCCGATACAAATCGGTAACGTTCAATGTCAAGATTCTTGATTCTCATGGATGCAACGACGCGGCCAATTTCATCCGCACTAAATGTCGGCGAATCCAGCACATCTGAGTTCCACTCCGAACGTTCAGCCATTATGAGCGGTCGTTACATACGTCAGCGCGGCCTTCAAATAATCTGGCAGAACCTCGTTCAACTTTTCCGATTGGTCGGTGAATTCATCCTCGAGAAGTTGAGCCATGTACTGAGCTGCGATCGCCTTCGATGCTTTCCCAACTACGAACTCGCGATAAACATATATTGATAGTATTTCTTTATCGGGGTGTTTTGCTTGCAGTAGCTCAAATGCTGCAATGGAAGCTGCCTTCACTCGGACGAGCTCGACGGCTGAATCTAACGCTTCGTGAATTCCGTCATCCGCCTGTGCGAGTTTTGCAGCTACAAATACCTGCTTCGCCAACCCGGCGCGTGCCAGGTCGTATTCAAACGTCCAATGATCAGCGTAGAAGGTTCGAACATGCTGTCCGTCATCGGCGGTTAATTTTTCAATGATTGAAATACGACCCATTTCGTATTCTCCCTTATTTGGTCGACTTGGGTCACTGAGGAAATTCTGGTCGTCTTCGATGCGCCACTTCCTTCTGCTGCTGCTCCATTTTTCGTCGTTGAGATCCTTCACATAATTTAGGATTTCCGGAGCCCTATTCGGCATGATATCTCGATCACCTATTGATGCAATTGGAATTCTGATTGCAGTTTGCTCGGGAGCACCTTCAGGAACGACGTTGAGTTTCCGCTGAAAAATTCGTGTGTATCGGCGCAGTCCTGTAGATCCAACGTTTACGATAGATACGCCAAACTCTGTCAGGTCACGCCCAATGAGTCGCGCGATTGTCGGCAATAGCAATTTCTCGGCATCACCTTCGACAACGAGAACTCCTTGTGCGAAGAAAAGGTTAGACTTTGTCGCGTCTAGGAATCGTGCTAGGAATCCATAATCTGATTTGGACAACATGGTTCGATCTTGAGCAAGGGAAAAAGCTTGGCCATCATTGACTAGCACGACGTTTTCGACTTTGACCTTCGAAGCGAGAACAGGGCTGTGGGTCGAAATGATTACCTGAACGGGCGGTTGTTCGTCTTGGCCGGTTACCCGGCTTTCCAGAAAGCTCATCAGTTGCAGTTGACGCTGCGGGTGAAGGTGGGCTTCTGGTTCCTCAATGAGTAGCAGCGGTAGCCCCTCGCGTTCTTTAGCGATGAGAAGGAGTTCGCAGGCCATGTAGAGCAAGTTGTTTGACCCCAAGCCATACCGCCCATAGCTGGATTGTGAAGCACCGTCTAAGAGATTCAGCTCCAGTCGTTCTAGTATTTGCTTTAGTCGCGTAATATCATCCGGCCCGCTTACGAAGTTGATTTCTGCCGTCAGGCCGTCGCCTACAAGACTCAACTTTGAAAGGTAGTCATTATTGATACTGGTCGTGGCCGCTTTGACTCCGTCGTGGCGGTTTACTAAATGCCGGATATAACCTGAGAGACCAGCCAAACTCAGCGACTCTACGGCTTCGATGTCGCCCGGTAAATTGTCTGCGTTGAGGGTCGCTCCGCTTGATATGTCAGGAAATTTGTTCAAGACTTGCGATAGTCGAGAATTTCTGCCAGAGGACATTTCACGTTCGGCATCACGGAGGGGACGTAGATAGGCGCAGGCCAAGAGTTGTTTTGTCGCCGAGTCAATGGCTGGCCCTTGACCTTCACGTCCTGACTTCAGAGTTATTTCGTTCCAGCGTCGAGATGACGACGAAGTTTTCTTCACGCATTTCCACTGAAGATAGAAAACCAGCTCCCCATCCTCAGCCGGAGTCAAATACTCCAGAAAAGTAGATCGATCGACTGTCGAAAGTCCGGAAAACCGGCAAGTCAAGGTGATGTCTTTGGACACTCCACCACCTCTTGACACATGAAAGTCCTCCGGTTGGATGGAAATATATTCTTGGTCTTTAGTCGTCAGGACATAGCGGATAGCATCGACGATGGCTGTCTTTCCGCTGTCGTTCGGACCAGCTAGCGCAACGACTCCTGGCTGGAATTCAACCAGGAGACCTGACGCCCCAAACTGACGAAAATTCTGTATTTGAATTTGCGATAAATACATTTCCTTCAACTCCCCAATTTTTACCATGGTTATGAAATTTCCAATTAATTCGCTGTAAATATGCTAACAGAATAGGCCGCTCCAACCTCGTCATCCCAGCTCGCAGTATGGACTGCAGGTGTGGAATCCAAGGTTTCTGGGAACTCTGGATTGACTCGTAAATCGTCCTCGAAGCGCTCACTATTCCGTCATGCCACATCGATGGATCCTGCAAAATATGCCAAAGCGGTACCAGTGCAATCTACGCCTTGAGCATTGACGAATCCCAGATATAGACATGTACATCTGGCTGCATGCCAAGAACCGTTCTACGATGGAACCTATAAGCCATTCAGGTACTGTCGGCCGCGCTGTCTTAATCCGCCGCGCAGTGATGGGAGGACTCGTGATGCGAATACACCCCAGCCTTGTTTCGTCCGCCCGCCGCCAAACAGAAGCGGCCCCCGAAAATTGGGAAGCGACCTACCGCCAGATGGTCCTCTTTGACCTCGCCGCTGAC
This sequence comes from Arthrobacter psychrolactophilus, assembly GCF_003219795.1. Classification (GTDB taxonomy): domain Bacteria; phylum Actinomycetota; class Actinomycetes; order Actinomycetales; family Micrococcaceae; genus Specibacter; species Specibacter psychrolactophilus. The sequence goes on from NZ_QJVC01000003.1 coordinate 341,915, forward strand.
GTCGAACTTGGCTTTTTCCTCGCTTACTACCGCAACTTCGCCATCCCCAGCATCGCAGCAACATTGCAACGCAACGGCGAAATCACCCAACGCCCCGTTAAGCGTTCATACGACACGGCCATCGTGACCTATGAGCTTGTCTGCAACGGGCTGGACAGCGACCGCGGCCGCCACATGATCCGCCTGCTCAACCACGTCCACCGCCACGTCCCCGGCACCAACGACGATTTCCTCTATGTCCTCCTCACACTTCTTGTCGTCCCCATCCGCTGGGCTCGGGCACACGGTTGGCGAGCCCCAACGCCTACGGAGGAATCGGCAGCGACACGTTTCTACCGAGAACTCGGCGCCCGCATGAACATCGCCGGCATCCCGGGAACATTTGAAGACGCGGGAAAGTTCTTCGACGAGTACGAGCGCAAGAACGTCGCTCACTCCCCCGGTGGCGCCGAGCTGATGGCCAGCACCGTCCAAATCCTCAAATCTAGACTGCCTGTGCCCGCCCGGCCACTTGCCAAGACCATGCTCACGGCAATGTTCGACGACGATCGCCTCACGGATGCCCTCGGCCTACCCCTCGCCACACAGCTGAGCAAAGCGACCCTCAACGCAGTGTTGGAAGCACGCAACACAATCCACCGCCGCCGCCCGCTCAACACCAAGCCACATTTTGTCCCCGGCGAGGAAGGCTCCAGCCTCTACCCCAACGGCTACCGACTCGATGACATCGGCCCGGAAAACATCATGACCCCAGCAAGCCAGCCGAATCATGAGCTATCGTGACGCCCGCCGCGCCGCAGCCCGCGCCAACAAGGCCCTAATTCTCGATGGCGAAGCCTCCTTGAAATCGATCCAGAAGGCCGTCGAGGAGCTGCGAAGCATCACCATCATCGTCTCGGCAATGGACCTCGAGCAGCACGATCTGTCCGCTCTGACTGCCGACTGCGACGACGACTTGAAGTTGATCTACTACGCGCCGCAACTGTCCTTATGGCACCGACAGCACAGCATCCTCCACGAATTCAGCCACCTTCTTCTGGGACACGAGCACACTGCGGCGGGCATCACTATCGGCGAATTCAGCAGATCCTTCCCCACCGAGCCGCGGAAACTCCTGGCTCGGAAGGGCTTCACCGACGACGCAGAGCAAACCGCCGAAATTCTGGCCGATCTCCTCGCCGACCGCATCAGTAGCAACGGCCGCCAAAGCCCTGACGAACCCGGCGGACTCCAGGAAGCCTTCGGCTGATGCTCCTTGTGCCAGCGCTCACGCTGTGGGTCATGACCATCGTCAGGCTCACGGCCGTCGTTGACCCCCGCCGCGCCCACCTGTTCCGCGCCACAATCTTTGCGGCAGCGGCCTGCACCCTTCACATAGCCCCCGTCTACTACGCGGCGGACCCTGTGCTGGGCGGGCACAATACCGTCGGCCTCGTTCTGCTGCTGTTTCTGTTGACCGGGTTTTGGCAGTTCCGTGCGGCCATTCTGTTGGCCGTCTTTGCCGATAATGTACGACGGCGGCACCGCCTTGCGCTGGGAAACGCGGCAATGACGGCAGCCGGGATAGCAGTCACCGCCGGCTTCCTCGTAAGCCATACGGACCGCACCGACCAGAACTTGCCGTTCACTTACGGAGACCAGTTCGGTATGCAGATTTTTCTCTGGACCGGGTCCCTGTTCGTCCTTTGGGTCTGCGTGAACATCATATCCATCTGCCGACACCAGATCCCCTCCCTTCACGCGGTGACTTTTCGTCTGGGATTCCGCCTGATCGGTCTTGGGAGCGCAGCATTCTGTCTGATGCTCACAGACAGGTTGGTTTCTGGGGTGGTCGTGGCCGAGCACGACCGCAGCAGCAGTCTCATAGACTTCTTGGACACGTTCAGTGGGGTGGCGGAGACAACCGCCGTCGTGCTTATTGGGATAGGAGTTGTCCTCCCACGATTGGGCGGTCCAATCAAGCTTCTTCGGCGAGATTTACAAGCCCGGCGGCTCTTGTTGGAGATTCATGCGACGTGGAGGCAAGCAACCAAGGGGACCCACGATGTCGTCCTCAAACCCCGCGAGATTTCACTTCTGGACTTTCTGAGAGTCCAGCCCGTGAGGAGGCTGCACCGCAGAGTGATCGAGGTACGGGACTGTGAATTCAAGCGGCCAGAGCGCCCTCTCGGACCCAAATCGTTGGCGTTGGTCGGCCGTATTGAAGCTGCGCTGATCGGCCGTTGAACCCGGTCGAGTATACGTCGTTTTACCTCCTCCTCCCCATGAACTGGTGACAGGAGCTTCGGCTCATGATCCGCGCGTGGTCGGAGGAATTGTGGAACGGCTCAGCATCAAGACCCCGGACGATTTCATTAGCCTGATGGGGCATACCTTGGGGTATTGGCCGAAGGAAAGCCTAGTCTGCGTCATCTTGGATGACCGGCGTATTGGTTCCACCCTGAGGGTCGGCCTTCCCCCAGCAGAAGCAGATCTCGTCCGTTACGTGCAGGATGTGGTCAAGTTCATCACCACTGACCGTGAGGCAACTGGCGTCGTCTTCGGCATCTTCACACCTGCCCCGTGGGAACCTATGGATGGCCGGCCCTACGAGGATGTAATGGAAACCCTGGCTGGAGAACTCTCGCAGCACAACATCAAGGTGCGCGACGGCTGGATTATCGGGGAAACGTCGTACACCAGCTATTTCCAGTTGATCCCCGATCCGTTAGCCCGCACACCGCTCGATGAAATCAATGCGAGCGAGCTTAACGCAGAACTGGTATTTCGGGGTTCCAGTATTGAGCCTGGCCCCGGATTTAGAATCCCCATTCTGGCGAGGCGAGATCTGAGCGAGGAGGTGTTCAAAAACTGCCTTCGAATCGAGGCCATGACTCCCCCTGTTGCCACTGCCAAAGCACGGACTTTGTGGGGCACCTTGCTCAACGATGTAGCGCTGCCCACTGATGCGCAGTCCGCTGAGTTGCTGGCCGACTTCAAGTTCATCTCCGTGCGCGACCGGCTCCTAGCTGATATTCCTGGGCTGGACGACAGCATGGGCAACTTGCTACTGGGCCAAACAAAGCGCCCTCCAGAATGGCAACGAGTTGACCGCGCCCAGGAGCTTCTCCTTCATCTATATACCCGTGCTGACGGTCCCGATGCGGCGCCGGTCCTTACCAGTCTTGGCATCATCCAATGGTGGGAAGGTAAAGGATCCCGCGCGCACCAGTGCTTCCAACACGCCCTTGAATCCGATCCCAACTACAAGCTCGCCCAACTCAGCGACCAAATGGTCGCCGCTGGTATTCTCGCACCCTGGGCAATGGACAAGAGCTCGGCATATCAGCCACCTATGAGCCGAGGGCCACGGATCGAAGGAATGGGCATGGCTTAGGCAGGAATCCGCACAAGCGGGTAACCCCAACGGGCGCCCCGAAGAATATTTGTCGTCGGTTCAAGTTCCACTTTGGGGACACCGCCCAAGGCACCCCAATCGGACGACCTGCGGTTATCTTCTGCGAAACCGAGCCGTTTAGGGCCAAAAGCGGCCCAAGTCATCGGTTACTCATCTTTTCAGCCACGACAGGTTTCACCGACCCGCGACAAGCAATGACAGTGCTCTCGACGGAGTGACGCGCTTTAGACTGGCGGGCCGATTAAATGCCGTCTATTCGATGCGTCCCATGTTGGCTCGACCGTAGCGGCAGTACAGCTGCGCGCCGACGCTGTGCAATCGCACGCCGTAAAGCAACTGCTGGCGCGTGGCATCAAACCCAATTCCGACTCAGCGCCATCAGACTCTGTCTGCTCGATGATGCTACCGGGCTCGAGGGTGTCTAATATGCCGATGATTTTCATGCGCCCCGAAATGGACGACCGTGAAGAAATTCTCGATGATGTCAATGTCGGCTTTCACCGATATCGTGTGACAAAGACAGCCATGAATTCGAAAGGTGCCTCCAGTGGAAGCTCATCCCCGAAGCCCGCGAGATCTTTTCGAGGGCCGCCGCCACTATGAGATTCCCGCGTTCCAACGTCCCTATGTATGGGATGAAGAAAGCCAGTGGGCACCCTTGTGGAGCGATGTAGTCCGAGTCACTGAGAGTTATCTTCTGAACAGCGACAGGCCGCCAATTCCGAATCACTTCCTAGGCGCAGTCGTTTACGAGTCAAAGAAGGCCTCTTCCGGAGACGTGACACGACACGACGTCATCGACGGCCAACAACGAATGACGACCCTTCAGCTCCTGCTTGATGCCGCGCACCAAGTCATCTCCGAGCATGGACACGAGACAGAAGCCGAGAAACTTGAAGAACTAATCCTAAACAAGGCCTCAACCTTCAAAGGACAAGTCGAACGATTCAAGCTCTGGCCGTCCCAAGCAGACCGTGCAGCCTTCGCCCATGCCATGGATCCAGGGGAACCGTGGGACGGAGAGCATCGGGTTATCGAGGCTCACGAATTTTTTCGGCGTGAAACAGAACGATGGCTGACGGGAGTGCCGGATGACGATGGAATCTTCCCACCCGGCACTGAAGAGCTTCGTGCCGACGAATTGTGTTCAACACTTGAACACCGACTTGTCGTCGTCGCCATCGACTTGTCAGGCCATGAAGATTCACAGTTGATTTTCGAGACTCTGAATGATCGTGGCACACCGCTGCTGAAGGCGGACCTCATCAAGAACTGGGTTTTTCGCAAGGGCGAACAGGTCGGCGCGGACGTGGACAAGTGGTCAAGAACGCATTGGGCAGACTTCGATACGGAGTGGTGGCGAGACGAAATATCTCAGGGTCGACAAAGTCGATCTCGCGTGGACATTTTCTTGCAATATTGGCTCACGATGCGCCTACACGACGAAGTCAAAGCGGAGTTGGTGTTCAGGGTTTTCGCCGATTATGCAGGGTCCCGGCTCACGACTCTGAACGGTGCGGAAGCATTGTTGACAGAGCTTCGGAAGGACGCCGATACCTACCGAGGGCTCAGTGAACTAGACGAGTCGACACCGGAAGGACGATTTCGCTCTCGCGTAATCGAGACGATGGAGCTGGCCGCCACCACTCCTGTCTTTCTCTGGCTCCTCTCCGAGAATCACTCAGTCCCTCGTGATCAGCTCCGGATCGCTCTCGACGCTATCGAGAGTTGGGTTATTCGCCGAACCCTCCTGCGGAAGACTTCCAAGGATGTAAACCGCTTCATGGTCGCCACTCTGAAGTCGCTTCGAGGCATTGAATCTCGCGAGGCTGGATCCGCAATTAGGAACTTCCTCTCGGAGCAGACTGCCGAGACTCGCTACTGGCCTTCCGATCAAGAGATGCTATCGACGCTGCCGGATCTCAAGCTGTATGGCAATATCCGTCAGTGGCGTCTCCGGGTTGTCTTAGGCGCCGTGGAACAACAACTTCGCGACCAAAGCCAAAGGTACGAAGTGGTCGAGCTTCCCAATAGGCTCGAGATCGAGCACATAATGCCGCAAGGCTGGCGAACTTTTTGGGATTCAACACCAAAACTCACACCCGAGGAGGCAGCTCAACGTGACCGGTATGTGAACACCATCGGCAATCTAACACTCATAACCAAATCGCTGAATGGTTCGCTATCCAACCGGCCTTGGACAGACAGCGAAGCAACAGGGCTTACAGACGGCGGCGAGTCTGGTAAGGGCAAACGAACACTGCTAGATGCATTCAGCCTTCTTGTGCTCAACAAGGAAATCGTTCAAGGCCATGACAATATCTGGACAGAATCCGACATCAAGGAACGCTCAATGCACGTGGCCGAAGCAATCACGGCAGTCTGGCCAGGTCCGTCGATGGAGATCCAAGAATCCGCTTTCGAATCGGCTAGATCCTAAAGTCTTTCCCGCAAACAGGCGTCGTAGTTCCAGACCAGGAGTATGGCTAGATTCCAGCTCACCTCGGGCTACGCGCTTGTTCTTCCGTTGCTGGCCCCATTCAGGGGTTCGTAGAGGTGCGGCTCGGCTGAGCGAAGCTCACCTTCAACGCGCTCGGCCAGATGTCCGTCGTCGATGACAACTCCCAGCTCGACGTTGCCATACTCGGCGATCCAGCTAAAGTTTGCACTTGTGACCACGAGGAAGCGGTGGTCAATGGATACAAACTTCGCGTGATTACGGACTGGTTTTCCACCAAACGGTTTCGTTTGGAGCACCACTCCCGGAGTGAGCCACTCTGCCACGTGATCGGCGCTCGGACCTCGTCCACCGGTGCTAGCTTCGGCATCGATATAGGCTCTGACCGAGACTCCAGGTCGCCTTGCAGCATCGTGGAGCGCAGTCCACATGCCGGAGGTCTTCTGGAAATTGAAGGTCGAGCAGACCACCGACTGTCGTGCGCCCTCGACCATCGATACCAACGACGTCGTCAATGCACCTGTCCCGAAGACGTGCCCGGGCGACGTCCAGAGCGTATCCACAGCCCGTGTCGTGGACCGGGCGCCCTCAACACCACGGAGCACCGCCGCAACGAGCTCGCTGTCGAAGCGCAGGCCAGCTGTTCCTAGAATCCGGGAGATTTCCGACCGCTTGGCAACGTCAATTGCTCCGACCGCCGAAGTCAGACTTTCTCCATCTTCCAAAGCCTCGGCAACAAGTCCCGCTTCGGTTCCTGTGAGCAGGACACCGAGCTGCCGGAACGCCTCCGCTTTGGCCTCAAATCCCTCAACTGAAGAATCCAAGTCCCACCGACCCGGGCAGGTCTACTAGAAACCTGCGGTCGAGGAAGCGGTTAGCCCGCTCACACGAGGTTTCGGAAGCCATGGCACACGTGTGGCATGCGGCACCGTGCAGAAACTCTTCGGGATCCTTGGGTGTCCGATGCGCGCACACTGGGTCAGACGAGCAACGGAGAGCCCGTTCAAGCGCCCTCGTCATTACCCGTTCAAGGTTGTCGCGGGCACTCAACTGGACCAGCCCACCGAGCGTTCCGTCGGAGTCGGACGCCGTCGTCACGATCAGCAGGCCAGCAGCAGCAGGTCGTTCCGCCTCGGGCTTCCAAGCGTAAATACGCTCGGATAGCGAGGCCGCTGAGTATCCGGCGTACATGGCCATCTCGCGGATGAGCACGTGGGCGAGGGTATGCACCAGCCAATAGCGGGCAGGGCGGAATCGGCTCAGATGGTCAATGTCTTTCGCCGTGTCAGAGAATCGTGCGTCAAAGTTCCTTTTGTGAGCGGCCGTATGAGCCGACCACAAACTGGCTAGATCCGGGCTCTCCACCTTCGCTTCCCAGGCAGCGACGGCCTTCTCATCAAGCTGCAGATAGATCCCCTCGCCTCGGTCTTCTGTGGCGACCGTCCATTTCGGGCGGCCGCTACGGCTCAGATGGACTAGGCGCTGGCCGATGTCGTTGGCCCGTTCCATCTCATCGATGCGGGTGAAACCAAGGACAGCATTGACCTTACGAAGCTTGTCAATGGCCATGACACGGGTTACGTGCTTAGAAGCTAGATCGGGATGAACTCCTCCCACGGGTGGAGACAACACCAGGCCACTTTTTTCGTCTGCCTTGTGCAGCTTGCCAAGCGGATCCCGCAACAAGAAGTTCCATTCCGGAACGAGAAGTGAAATTGGATCGAAATTGCGTCGTTGCTCGGCCAATTCCTCCTCTGACGGTGGCGGCTCCATCAGATGGGCGATCGCGGCAGCTAGGTCGTCGTCCGAAAGGTCGGCAAGTGCAGAATCTTCATCATCCAGATATTCACGCCACTTATCGACATCATTGCCATACTTTTCAACACGTTTGGGTCCGGCTACATTCAATATCGCTGACGCAACTGTCTCTTGTGTCTCGGTAGTGGCCTCCGGCATGACAACGATCGAGAGGCTGGCAGGGAACCAGAGGTTTGAGGCACCAAGCAGCATGAGCTTAGTCGCGTTAGGGCAGCCGTTCTTGTCGAAGAGACCGAGGTGCGGGTGCCGACCACGGCACCGCGGGAGTTTCGAGGCTCCGGCTTCACCCTGGGCCTGGTTCATTGGGCGTTTTAGGCCGCAGGCCCCGCACTCGATCGTGGCCGAGGCCCCCTTCCCCACGGAGCGGTCATGCATCGCAAGACGGGGGACTTCCGCAACCGCGCATTTGGCACCCTCATGGACCCACCAATTGTAGGGGAATTCGTCAAGGTGGCCGTCGGGGCAAGCGAGCAAATATCGGGCCGGGACAGCCGGCATTGGCCTTTTGGAGATACGGCCTTTGCGGCCGGGACACTTCTCATGCTCGAACCGGGCTTGGTCAGGTCGATAGGGGTTGGTGTTGCGGTAGGCGAACCGGGTGAGCGGGGCGAGCATGTCACAGTGTGTGCAGCGCAGCCACTGCGGGAACACGCGCGCGGGCACGCCAAGGTCGTCGCCTTCTCTGCTATTTGACGACGGCTTCGGCGCCCACGGGAACGGCCGGAGCTCGGATACCTGCGGTCCAAGATGAACCTTGACGGCGTCCAACAGCCGCGGCGCATGAACCGTTGGCACCGAGCCTCTACGAGCCCATACCCGTTCCCAATCGTCAAGGCCGGCGGGCATAATCGTAAAGGATGGAAGGTCCATCGTGGCACCGGGGCCATAGGTGTACAACAAGGACGACGGCCGCGCGGAGCCGACCTTTGCTCGATTCTTGGTCGCCGTTTGAGAGTCCCCAGCTTCCAAGTCTCCAACTGGGTCAAGGATCCCGCCAGTTTCAAGAATTTCAGTCATCAGATTCTCCGTCCAGAGGAGGAGCAGGTACCCACTCCGGTTCTTCTTGAAGTTCCCACGACATGAGGTTCTCCTTTTTAGGGGTGACGAGCAGATTGATCTCCGGCTGCACCTCGCGCATCGAGTTGGCCACCGTGAACGGCGGGATGTCCACCATTCCGAAGTCGGCACGCTGGTTCTCCGGAGAAAGCAGCAGAGCGCTGAACTCACCGTCCTTGCCGTCCGGAATTTTCTCATACACCAATTGATGGTGTTTCTTCTGAACGAAGGCCCGACGTTTGGACCACTGGTCACGCCGATTCTTAAGACGTTCCTCAACCACATGGGCGGCTTCCTCACCGCCAGCAATCTTGGCCCGATCCACGATCTGCTGGATCAACTGGTCGAGACGGCCCATGGCGTCGTCGATCCGCCAAGCACTTCGCTCTGTTGAAAGGCCATCGGCCCGTGTCGCATCCGATACCCGTGCAGCACTGACCAGTACGCCGTCTAGGGATCTGTCAATTGAGGTGTAGGAGTACGGCGTGACCGACAGCGGCTCCACCTGGGAGTAAAAGGTCTCATGGTAGTGGCGGAATTGTTCGAAATGGGCCAGGTCTCTGGGTCGCGCCCAGTTGCCCAACGTGACTACCAATCCTGGCCGGGAGGCGTCACGACCCACCCGAGAAGATGCCTGAATGTATTCGGCAGTGTTCTTTGGCTGACCGATCATCAACATCAGCCCCAGTCTGGTAACGTCCACGCCCACCTGGAGCATCGAGGTCGCAAGGACGACGTCGTACGGATCAGGCTTGCGGTAGGCGTAGCGTTTGCCAGCCTCGCGCGCGGTCCGAGACTCGACAGCTCGTACCTTTTTACCCTCATTGGAGTCCCAGCGCGGGTCAAAGGCGGCGCCCATCTGATCCAGAGTTCCGGTGATGTCCGATGATGAAACTCGCGAGGTCAGCTCCGCGACGTTTAGGCCCGTCGGCTGGGTACCGTACCGTGGCGGGAAATTCTTTCCCGGCCTCCGCTTCTTGATCGTGGTCTGTACGTCATCCGCGATGTAGCGGGCCATACCTGCCAACTCCCTAGTGGCGTTAAAGTAACCCACCAAGGTCATATATGGATCCGCCGAAACCGGCTCGTCCGCTTCCGGCGCTCTGGCCTGATCCATGAGCACTTGGCCGGCCGACAGCAATGTGCTGGCGACCACGATCTCAGCGGAAGTCAGCCTGACACCCGTGGTGCTGATGCCGATGTAACGGCGTCCGGGTGTTTTTGGTGTTACCGGAACCTCTGTGGAGAAGTAGGTGTCAGATACGTCCAAAACTTGGGGTGGGAAGATCGTCACGCGACGCCCGTATAACGCTTTGATCTGTTCGGCCGCGTTGCGCACCGTCGCCGTCGAGGCCACCACCAGCGGGCGGATTGAGTTCCCTGCATCGTCCTTCCACGTAGTTAGGACGTCGACCGCCAGTTCGAATGCCCCGACGGCTGTGCCAAGGGCACCCGTGATCAGGTGCAGCTCATCCTGGATAATCAGATCCGGTGGCCGCAACCTGTCCACCGCTCCTACCGAAGCGGATGGCACGCCATTTTTCGCGGGATGCTTTCCCCCGATATCGATCTTGCAGAACTTATGTTGGTCGTCATGGACATACCCGTGCCGCTCACACCGCTTGCGCACGTACCCGAAAAGTGACGCGGCCTCACCTTCACGTGCCAACCGGGCGAACTTATCTACCGTCGCAATGACAAACGCCGGAGCCAGCCGATAGATTTCCTCGTCGACCGTCAAGACCGGAAGACCCTCGCTGCTACCCTGCGCACCTTCGGAGAAGGGGCAGTCGCCGAAGTCGTCGCCACAATAGACACGAATTCTCCGCTGTAAGTCATCGCCCTTGACGTTCTTCGGCTCAATCGGTGTTCCGCACCATGGACAGCGCTGCAGCTGCAGGACGGTCAGACCGTATTTGCGTCCCTCGTTGGCTTCAGCAAGCTGTTCAGCCGCCTCATCGTACCGCTTGGGCGAGACTGCGGTACCGACCCAAAGGCCAATGCGGAACGGCTCGGTCCCCCAGGTCGCCTCGTCCTCACGCCTGGCAACCTCAGCTGCGCACACCAGTGCAGTCGCGCGCTGGAACTGCTGGGCGGTCAGCAGGCGCAACGTGTAACGCATCAGAACCGCAACGCCTGTGTTGCCGTCGATTCGCCCGTCTACACCGTCGATGACTCCCTGCCGACGCCGGATCCCAAATGTGAATGCGGCGAGGCCGAGGTAAGCCTCGGTCTTGCCACCACCAGTAGGGAAGAACAACAGCTCGGCTTTGGCCATTGGAGAGGAACGACGCTTGAGCTCCGGGCGTGCCAACGCTTCGAGCTGCATCAACACGAACGCGAGCTGGAACGTACGCCAAGAATGCGCACGCGGGCCGAGAGCGAGAATCTGGGAACGGGCAGCATTCAGGCTGAGTTTCCGGTTTGCTGCACGTAGTTCGGCAACCTGCGTCTGTACGCGTTGATCGGCCATGACCTGGTTCATGAATCGGAAACAGCGCAGCGCTTCGTCGTCGCCGAGCAGGAAGTCCAGGCCGCGTTCAAGTTGTTTGGCCACCACCGCGGCGTCCTGGATAGCTTCTGCTGCGACGTCCTGGAGGTGGTCGGGCAACATTGCGGCACGCGACTTCTGCCCCTCCAACCACTCCTGATAGCCGTCCACAATTGGGCGCAGCCCAGTCCCCAAGTTCTCGACACTCTCAGTGGCGAGTTTGGTCATGTCCAGAAGAACGCCCTCGATGTCGCGGGCATTGGTCTGCGGCGTCTCGGACACGGGCAACCAAGTGGTGCGTACCTGGATAGCTCGTCGAGCTCCTTCGGCTACGGTCCAGTCAACCGAACAGGTTCGACCGATGCCGAACTCCAGCCTGTCTCTGTACTGCAGTTGGAGTCGGGCAAGCTCCGGCTCGCTGTCCAAATGCGGCTCCTCCAGTGCGTCCGCCACCGGGAGAAAGATGTCTTTCTGCGGCGCGTTTGCAACGGCCTCGACGTAGAGCTTAGTTTGATAGAGCCAGGCATCTACAGGGATCTGACGGGGAGTCTCACGATCATTACAGAGCGCGGCTTCAACGATCCGCTTGCCCTCGTAGTCCATGACGTCCACCCGGATGAGGATTGAATCCTCCAAGGTGAAGTCCGCAGTCTCCCCCGCTTGCAAGGAACCGACTGGTACGACCACCGGGTGGGTATGCTGGGTTCGACGAAACTTGCGCTTTGGCCGGCCCGAAACCGTGACCTCGTCGGTTTCTTCCGATCGGTAAGTTCCCCATTCAGAACGGATCACGACATTTTCTACGTCAAGACCCACCTGAAAGCGCAGCCCCATTGAGGCCGGAATCATCATCCCCCGGCGAAGAGGTACGTCTTCAGCGCCTTCGTCATCCGAACCGGCCATCTCGTTCTCTTGCACCGCTGGAACACCGCGTCCAAGATCAGAATCACTCGCAGCCACGACATCCTCATCAGCAGCGCCCTCAGCATCTTCAGCGAGTGTCACTCCGCCCTTGCCCATCAATTTTGCGGGAGCGATGCGGCCCACGAGGTACAAAGCATCCGGCACGGCGTCCAAGAGTTCGTCGTCCCCGTGGGCGGGGCCAAGGAGCTCTCGTTCCAGGATGTCGGTGAGGTTTTCACGATCGGTCCACGAGGTACCATCCGGTTCGCTTGTCAGCTCGTAATCAGGGAAAGGCATACGCTGCGGGCCGGTGGCCCCGGTCTCAACTGTCATTTGGCGTCAGCCCTCACTGAATTGTCCAACGAAGCTTCCCCACCTTGGCTGGCAGCACGACGGTGATTCTCTTCGAGCAGGCGGTCAAGAATCTCCACACGGGCTGCCGGGCAAACGGTCCAGCGCTCCATCTGACGGAATGTGTGGAACCCATGATCGAGAGCGACGTCGTCCCATTCGTAGGCCGCCATGACGGAATTATCTAGTTCATCATGGATCTCACGCAGGCGCGCAATGTCGGCGTCAGCGGTGTCAACTATCCCCGGGTCGTTGATCAGGTTGTATAACTTGGTAAGTCCAAGTTCACGTCGGATCATGATTTCGCGACGCTCGACGTCGAGGACCTTGCCGATCGCGGTGAGACCGGCGGTGGGAGCAGGGCGTGGGAAGGTCTCAAATACGTCCGACGGCGTATAGACGGGATCGGTTCGGATCGTTGATCCATATACGAGAGCCCAAAGTTGGTGGACATCTGACGAGAGCACCGCGAGATCGGCATAGGAGTCGGAGGCGATGACTATGACCTTCTGATCAAAAACTTGGTCGCTCGGAAGTAACATCGGCGTCCGTGTTCGACTCGTTTGCGCGATTACCAAGACCGCAGGAAGTTCCGCGATGGCACGGCGCATTTCACCTCGCACCCGAAGGAACCGCCACCACGGCAAATCGCGAACAGCCTTCGGCTTGACCATTCGTTCAGGTTTCACTCGTTCCACAACCCTCTTGAATGGAATACTGAACGTGGCCGCTTCGTCCTCAGAACGCCCGGTGAAGTCGATTACCCAACGCGAACCGCTCCCGTCTGCGCGTCCATTGAGATCCTTTCCGCCGAGATATGGAAACAGAACCTCCGCGTTTTTCGCATCAGCGCCAATCCACGTGGCAGCTTCGACCGGGTCGAGTACAAACCCAGGCCCCAGCAAAATGCACCCTTGGAACGCGCTGTCCTTATTCTCAGCTAGCCGCACAGGGCTACCTGCCGCGCGCCCGCCTGGTTCCAACATTGTGGTCAGCCGGGACACAATCTTACCCTCCGACACTCGCCCCACAGATGGATCAATCGGCGCGATGCTTCCCCATACTGCGGCGTACTCCAGATTGGCTGACTGCGCTGGCCACGGTCGTGACTGAATAGCCCTCGTAATCGTGAACCCTGACTCGATCATCCGGTCCAGTCCGACTTGCCGGGTGTCCCCCTGTGCAATCGTATTAGTAGCAATCAGGCCCAGTGTGCCTCTGCTTGCCAAGAGAGAAAGGGCGCGAAGAAAGAAGTATGCAACGAAATCTGCCGACCCGCGGGCGCCTTCGGCTAGCACGTGCACGAACCAGTCCCTCACGTTCGTGCCCATAGCTCCTGTGAGTTTCTGTCCACCTAAGAACGGTGGATTTCCGATGATCGCATCGAACCCGCCCCGTTCCATGACATCAGGCACGGCCAGCGCCCAGTGCAGCGGCTTCCACCGTTCGTAGTCGGTCTCGACGGTCGGCGTAAGCCCGCGGTCGATAATGCCGTCGAGCATCGTACGGTCACCAGCCCCGTTCGACGCGAACGCCAGGTCCACGGCGATCCTCAGGTTTTCGTACTGTTCGTCGAGCTTCTTCCCCGGCTTTCCACCCTCGATAAGACCAGCAGCGATGATGCCGTCCGCCACATCGCTCAGCTGCCAGACCAATTCCTGATACTCATGCCAAATCCTTCTTTTGGTTTTGGTTGATCGTGCCGGGTCATTCTCATCGACGACGTTGGCTAAGCCTTGCCGTAGCCTGACTGCTTTTTGGACCACCGTTTTGACGTCAATTAAGTGAAGGCCATGAGCTTCTGAGCCCTCGCCAAAGAGTGTGCTCGTAGAATACTGAACGCCCCCATTGAGGGTCTTCACCCGGGACGGATCGATATGTGCAGCCTCGAGTTGACGAAGATCGGTGATGCCAAGCAGGGAGTTACCGTGAAGTACCTTGTCGTCGACGAAGGAGAAAGGGAGCTTAGGATCGAGCGAAACAAGCCAGAGGGAGATTTTGCACATTTCCACGGCCATGCCGTTAATATCGGCCCCATAGAGACATTGGGCGACTACCTGCCGCCTGGCCTTGGTCTCTAGCTCATGAGGAGAACCGGTTACCCCTTCCGCGTGCCAAGCTTTGAGTACCATTTCGGCCAGATACTCGGCTGCGGCTACGAGGAACGCTCCTGACCCGCAAGCGATGTCTGCGACCTTGAGATCGAGGATCTCGTTGGAGTCCAGCAGCTTCCACTGCGACTCGTCGGCGGTCTGGTGTGGTCCTGGTTGAAAAACGAGCGGCTCCAGTGCGTAGCGCACGACTTCTTGGGCGAGCGACTTGGGCGTGTAGTGAGCGCCGGAAGTTGCACGTGACGGAGTCTCGACGACGGCGAGCCCGCCAGGCTGGATGACAACAGGTCGTTCACGCAAGTCACGGCGGATAATGCCCAAGAAAGGGCGCAGCCTTGCCAGCAGCTCTTCTTCGCGTGTCACTGACAACAAAGCACGCTCGCCGTCCTCAGCGCTTTGTCCCAGCAGCTTCGACAGCGCGGCGGCTGATTTCGTCGTGGCTGCCGGCTGGTTTTTCTTGACCCACGCGATGACCGCGGCACCAAAATTCGCGGAAGTGGGGTTCGCATCGGCGAGCCCTTCGAGGACTCGTAGCGGCATCTCTGGCTCTTCGCCTTCCTTGCCAACCAGCCCCACTACGATCTCATCGACGTCTTCCGCGGTATACCCCAGCAAACCCTCGTAGATATAGCCGATCTGTTCGACATCGACCTCGCGAAAGGACACCCTGCGACGCTCAGCCGATTTACCCGTGCCGATAACGGCGTACTGCAGGGCACGCAGTACTTCGAGCATCACACGATCACTGACGGCAACAGCCAAGGCACCACGGTCGTCGACACTAGTGAGGAACGGAAAGCGTTCCGGGTCAAAGAGTGAACCGCCGTAGGCGGGGAGACGGATTTCCTCAGATGTCACTCCCCCATACAGTGCCTTGGACGTCGCGAGCAGCCGATGCCATGTGTAGTGAGTGGCGTCAAGGGCTTCAGCTCCCTCATCGCGAATGCGTTTGTCCAAGTCATCCAGCAGGCCACTCACGCCGTAAGCCTCCGTGAACAGAGGCGACTGTGGCATCATGGAGCGTTCCTCGGCAAAGAGCAGGAACACCACACGCATCATCGCTGTGACCGCTCCCTCGTAAACGAGCTCACGATCAACTGGCAGAGGGTCAGGCCAACCGGTGTCCCGCGCGTCGAATGCTTCTTCGGAGAAGGCCGTGACCAAAAGCTCGACTGCACGGCGCACCTGTGTGCCCAAGGCGACAGTGATGTCCTCCGCCGCGGTGATCGACTCGCGAAACAACTCGGCCAGCCTGTCGCCTTCACTGCCACCAGCCAAACGCTGGGGCGAAATGAGCTCAAGGAAGGCATCTCGGACGTCGGACTCTTCGATCCACGTTTGTGCATCGACAATTCCAGAGGCGGTCATGACTCCGTCCTGGGCGCACACGATTGCCCACCATCGCCCGTCCGTGACCACGCCAACCTTTTGCTCGGACTTGCGCAGAAGCGCGTCCATCCGGTCGATGGGACTTGCAGTCCAGGCGTCACTAAGTGGATCGCGGAGCGAGTCGACAGGGTCAAAAACCATGACCAAAGCGACTGCAGCACCTTCGCGAACGAATTTGCCGGACGCCCTTGTGCCCGCCGCATAGTTTACGGATGCCTTTTGAGGCCGCACGCCGCCGAGCTCTTCGTCGTCCCAAACTAGGTGGGCGTCCCACCGGGCAACGTCACGCAGAACGACATCGACCCACTTGTTCCGGGCGCCGCGGTACGACCCAGTTGCACCCTCGTCGTTAGAAGCATTCTTGCTCCACTCGTCCCAAGCGCGGTCGAAGTTGGGCTTGGCGTCCCTGAGGGCAGCCTTCGTGTCCGCCCCTAGCTGAGGCATTCCCTGGGGCCAGACCCGCTTGATCGCAGGGATCGCAACAAATGGGCCATCACGGTCGACCAATTCGAGCCAGTCTCGGTGTTCCCGGGCCCGCCGCTGGGTGCCGTGTGACTTCATGACAGTTCTCCCTGCTTGGCGTCCTTCTCAGTCAGCGCGAACACTACGGCCGCGGCTGACACGAAGGGACGAATGTCGGTGTAGCGTTCGGCGATAGCCGCAATCTCGCGAGATTCTTCCTCGGCGAGATTGGCCAGTCGATTCTCCATCGATCGGATGTCCAGACGGTACTGTTCAGCCTGCCGCGGGTCAAGATCGAACAGCATTCCCTCGAGCTCCTGCTGATTCTCCCGCCGATCACGCAGGGACTCCTGCAGGTTACGGCGGAAGTTGGCAAAGATCTGTCGGGCACGCTCTGTATCTGCGCCTCTGCGCTTCTCTAGATCCGCGGTCACCGATTCCTGCTGTTTGGTGGCGCGTTTGCGCATCTCTGTCTCCAAGCGTGAGCGCAGTCGACCATCGTCTGCATTCCATTCTTGAGCCAGACCTGCGCGGACATGTTCGTCAGCCAGAGTCATGTCCTTGGTGTCGAGAGTCTGTTCGAGCAGGGCTTCGGCCTTTGACTCGGCCAGTCGCTGACCCTTTACACGGATGCCGGTCACGAAGATTTCCTCATGCAACCGCAATCCACCCCGTCCCACGAGCACAAGACGGGAGATCGCCGCGACACAGGACTGCTCTATGCCGGGTACGACCACCGCCGTCACTCGGTTGATAGAGGACTCGGCGCTGAACAGCGAGGCGCGCAGGATCCGAGAGGCCTTCTGCATCAGTCCGTGTCCCAAGTGCACATGTACAACGTCCTCGAACCCGCCTTGAAGTACGGAATCATCAAAGGTGATGGGCCGATACACACCCGGGTAAAGGCGGGTGTCCAGACCCTTGACCGCGTCTTGCCAGGACCTGCCGAGGACCGGCACCCGGAACACCTCGGAGTCGTAGTCCTCCGAGCCTTCCGAGAGAAGCGTGGGCTGGTTGGTCAGGGTTAGCGCGGTGTCAATGACACGGCGGGAATTGAACGGTGTGAGGTGCATCCGCCCTTTTTGCACATGGTACGTATTAGCCAACTCAGTCAGCGCCCGGTTGATCTCCTGGTCGCCTGCCAGCGCCTTGTTGATAATGGCGTTACCTTCATCGTTGAGCTCCTGAGTGCGCTTGACGACCTTGATCCTGCCGAAATGGTTTTGGATTTCGGCGTCGATTACCGGGTTCACCGAGCCCAAGTCATCGGCGACCGTTGCAATCTTCTCAGCGATGCGCCGCATAAAGTCCATGTCCGCCCCGTAGGTGCCGGCTGTCTCTTCGGGCAGGAACTGGTAGACCTTGGGAGTCTCGGTCTGTCCGTATCTGTCGATGCGGCCGATGCGTTGTTCCAGCCGAGACGGATTGAACGGGACGTCGAAATTTACCAGACGGTGGCAGTAAGACTGTAGATCAATGCCCTCGCCTGCGGCGTCGGTGGCGACCAAGACACGGATGGGTTCGCGGCTCGGTTCAGCGTTGAAGCGGGCGCGGGTCAGTTCGCGGTCTTCGGTTCCGATCGAGCCCTCAATCGTGGCCAAACGTGTCTGGTCGTATCCGCGCTGTCGCAGATTTTCCACGATCCAGTTCAAGGTGTCGGAGTACTCGGTGAAGATGACCACGCGCTCATTGGACCACGTCTTGCCGTCGGGCCTGCAGATTGCATTTAGCCAGCCGATCAGTGTCTTCAACCGGGAGTCAGGCTTGGATTGGAAGCTAAGGCCCCAATCCACAAGCCGTGTGATCTGCTCCGGAGTGGCCGTTACAAGTGGGTCAGTTGTCTTGGACCGGCGCAACGCATCGAACTCTGGATGTTCGGCTCCGCCCTCCTCTTCGTCTGACTGGTCGGAACCTAGGACCTCGGCGTAATACCCGTCCTCGTCCTCCCATTCCGTCCGAGCCGCCGTGGCAGTTTCTCGGTAGCCAGCCAGCGTGGACCCGAATGCGTACGGACTAGATAGGAAGCGCTTCTTCAGAAGCATCGAAACAATGTCGCCCGAGCGCTTCTGTCCATTGGCCCGGGCGCTCGCTTCCAAAATGCCATCGAGCGCCTCAAACGATTCTTGTTCGTCCTTGCTCGGTGCAAAGTGAATTGTCTCGAGCTGGCGCGCTTTGAAGCCTTTCTCCTTGATGTCACGCTTGAGCCGCCTCACCGTCACTTCTTTAAGTGCTGCGGGGTCGACCGTCGCTCCCCGAGAGAAACGGCGGTTGTCGATCATCTCCAGCAGCGCTGTGAAGGATTCCGAGTGTCCGTTGTGAGGTGTCGCCGAGAGGAACAGCCGGTGTTCACAGACCTTCGCTAGGTCACGCACCGCGATCGTGCGCTGAGAATCCACGGCGTATCCCCGAGCGCCACCTACAGATGTCGGGCTCGATGGAGCAACGTGGTGGGCTTCGTCGACCACGAGGAGGTCAAATGCATAACGTCGAGCGCTGTTGACCTTGCCGGCCTCGGAATAGACATCCCGCAATAGCCGCTGAGCACGGAGCCCCGGCAACCAAGCCATCGACACGATCACCCGCGGGAAGAGGCGGAGGGGATTTGCATTCAGGCCATGCGTTCGACGCACCTCGCCCATTACGTCAGAGTTGACGATGACGAAGTCCAAACCAAATTTCTCACGCATCTCGTCTTGCCACTTCAGCGACAGGCTCGGCGGGCACACGATCACGACCGAGCGGGCACGATGCCGCAGCAAAAGTTCCTGGATGACCAGGCCGGCCTCGATCGTCTTGCCCAAACCAACGTCGTCCGCCAGAAGCAGATTGGCTCGGGGGGCTTGCAGAGCTCGACGCAACGGTTCGAGCTGGTACGCCTCGACGTTCGCTCCTGAGCGGAATGGAGCCTGGAATGCACCCTCGTTCGCAGAGGTCACCGCACCCCACCGGACAGCATCAACAAACGCCGCCAGACGGTTCGGGTCATCGAACCCCTCCGCGGTGATAATCTCTGGCAGACCCTGGTCTGGGGCAACCGAGTGACCAACCTCCAGCTCCCAGATGACGTTGAGTTCCTCACCCATTCGGTCCTCGGCCAGAGACTGAAGAGAGATTACGTGATTGAGCTGAGGGACTCCGTCGTCGGCCGAGCTACGCGGGAGGCCCTGCTCTCGGACGTCCGCGACGGCCCAGTTCGCACCGCGGACCTCGACGATGTCCCCCGGCTTCGGAAGACGCGGCATCTCAGTCAGCTGGGCAGTCATCGGGTCGGCTCCTCTACAACCGATTCCGACGCAATATTCAGTTCACCAGCAGTAAGAACAGAAACCGCAACCACTTACACTCCCCATGTCATTCGAGCCAACGGAATATGGCACTCCACTGTCAAACTTAGTCCATAGACAAGCCGAGCCTAAAAGGTGTTGGAACAGCTCATAAAGCCCAATGCCCGAAGTCAGCCGGACCCATCACCGTAAATAAATCTAGACCGTCACACGTCTGGCATCCAAGGACGTGACCGTCGGCTTTTGGCACGACGGCCAAGCACGTCGTTGATCCCCTTTCGCCCCATGAACTGGCATGGAAACGACAACTTGCAGGCTGTGCGGAACCGTCTTTGAACCACGACGCACAACTCAGAAATACTGTTCACCCACTTGCTCACGCCGGCACCGAGATCGGGAGTGGCGAAACCGGCACCACGACGACACTACCCAGACACTGCGAGCGCAGCTTGAATCTGCAGTCATCGAGAACCGCGTCATCCTAGAAGCAACGACGGCCAAGTTTCAGATGCAGCTGGATGCAGCAGAACGGAAGGCTCGGGACCGACTCACATTTCAGGCCAACCGGAATGAGCGTGAGACCGATGTTCTACGCACCCGATTGCGCGACCTTGCGTCAATCAATGTCGACATCGCCTGTGAAGTCCCAGAACTGAAGGCTCAAATTACTGAGTTGCAGTTGGAGAACGCCAGGCTCATCCACAGTCAGCGTGCTGACTTCCAGGATTTCACGCAGATCGCTGGTCGGCTGTTTGAGCTTTGCTCGCGGCTTGGGCTCCCGCTTGACAAGGCGACGAAGGAGATCTTTCAGCGCCGTGGCTGGCGAACCAGCACTCTGGTACCCGAACAATGACTGTCTCATTGTCCCGGCTGACGGCCACCGCCGGGTTGAAATACCTGCTCAAGACCACCATGCGGGATGACCTCATCAAACCACTGGGGGATTCCACCAGTTACTACGTCAAGGCTGGAACACCCCAAGGCCGGTGGCTGGGCCGGGGCCTCAACGGCATCGACCGGAGGCTACTTCAACCAGTCACCGCACCAGACGCCAAAGCCGTATTCTCACTCGCCCAGCACCCCGACACGCAGACCGTCCTTGGCCGACCTCACGGCCAAACAACCGTTGCCCACCGGAACGGTGAAGAACAACAGCGCCATGCTGTGGCCGGATTTGACCTAACGCTCAGCGTGCCCAAATCCGTTTCTGTCCTGTGGGCTCTCTCTGACAAAGACATCCAGCAACAAGTCCTTGCCGCCCACCATCGTGCCGTGGAATCCGTGCTTGCCTGGCTCGAGGATCAGGTCGTCCATACACGGACAGGGCGCAACGGAGTTGCCCATGTTGGCGCAAAAGGTGCCATTGCGGCAGCATTCGACCATTGGGAATCCCGCGCTGGCGACCCGCAACTTCACACTCATCTGGTCATCGCTAACCGGGTTCAACGCCGTAGTGACGATGCGTGGACGACCATCGACTCCCGAACGATCTACAAAGCTGTCGTTGCCGCAAGCGAACATTTCAACGGGCTGCTACTGGACGAACTCCAACGGGTCCTCGGAACGGAGGCAGACTTCCGGCCCACCATAGCCGTGGGGCGCAATTCAGGTCTCGAATTGACCGGAATCGACCAGGATCTTATCCAGGAATTTTCCAATCGGAGCAGGCTCATCACCGCTGAAACGGACAGGCTTGTCCAGCTCTCGACCAGTGAGAACGGCAGACGACCCAGTCCCACCACCATCATCAAGCTCCGCCAGATTGCCACATTGTCGACCCGACAGCCCAAGGACGAATCGCCAAGGCCACTGACCGAACTGCGTGCAGGCTGGCGACAGCGAGCCCTCGCCATGGGGCAAAACCCAACAACGGTCGTTGAGAATACGATCCGGCGATCCAGGCAACGCCCTGTCAGATCTTCCGACGTCTCCTTGGAATGGAATGATGCGGTCGCCGCCATGGTCAGGGATGGAGTCGCACAGCGCAGGGCAACGTGGAACCGCTGGAACCTCCTTGCCGAGGCCGAACGCATCTGCGCCGGCATCCGCTGCCAATCCCCCGAGGATCGCCGCCGACTCATCGACTCGGTCACCGCAGCAGCTGAATCCCAATCTGTGTCGCTCAACGACACTCGATACAGACTCCCCGCGAATGCTGCACACGATCTGGCATACGCTGGCCAATCAGTCTTTGACTTCCCCGGCGCCCGCCTCTACACCGATACCAATACCCTGGCCAACGAACGATTCGTCATGGAGGCAAGGAACGACGCCAACGGACCTGCCATCCAAGTTGCAGCAGCAAGCGATCGACTCGTCAGCTACCGCCACCGCGCCGGCTACCAGCTCGCCCCAGATCAGCTCGCCGCAGCGGAAAGCGTGCTGTCCAGCGGCAACAGGCTAGACGCCATTGTTGGCCCCGCCGGATCCGGGAAGACCACAACCATGGCTGCCATCAAGGCCGTGTGGGAATACGCCCATGGTGAGGGCAGCGTCGTCGGACTTGCCCCGGCCGCGGCCAGCGCGGAAGTCCTGGCAAAGGAACTCGGCATCACTGCGGAGAATGTCGCCAAATGGCTCTATGAAAGCGTAGGACGAAGAGCAAGCAACCGTGCCGACCGGTTCCACACGTTGGAATCAATGCCACGAACCAGCCACACAGCCGCTGCGGCACAACTGACAGCACTGTCCGTCCAGCAGTCCCTCTGGCAGTTCAGGAAGGACCAGCTAGTCATCATCGACGAAGCGTCCATGATCTCCACCATTCAACTCGCTGGTCTGGTCCACCAAGCCCGAGACGCAGCCGCCAAAATCCTGCTGGTCGGCGACCCCGCCCAGCTCGACGCCATCGATGCTGGCGGCATGCTCGGGTGGCTGCACCGTGACGGCAAAGCTGTCGAATTGACCAGCATCCACCGCTTCACCAACAGTTGGGAAGGGCCGGCCTCGCTCCAACTGCGAGAAGGCAACATCGACGGCGTCGACCTTTACACCGTACAAGGGCGCATACAGCACGGTGACTACACGGACATGATTGAGAATGCCTACCGCGGATGGTCAGCCGACCTCCGTTCCGGCAAATTATCCATCCTGATCGCCCCTGACAACGAATCCGTCACCACCCTGAACGAGCGCGCCCACGCCGAGCTGGTTGAATCGGGTCTTATCGATGCCGAGCACACCGTCACCCTCGCCGACGGCCTGACCGTGGGCCGCGGCGACACCATCATCGCCCGCAAGAACAACCGCAGGTTGATCGACACGAACGGCGAATACCTCCGCAACGGCACCCTCCTGCGCATCACAAAGCGGCCACATAGGGACGGCAGCGTCACCGCCCGTCGGGTGGACACCGGAGCCGCCATCAGACTCAGCCAGGTATATCTCGGCACCTCCGCCGAGCTCGGCTACGCAACCACCGCCCACCGTTCCCAAGGCATCACCGTGGACACCAGCCACATCGTCCTGACGCAAGGCTGCCTCACCCGCGAGCTGTTCTACGTCGGCATGACCCGCGGCCGCAATTCCAACACTGCCTATGTTTGCGAGTCCAACCCCGCCCTCGGCGAACCGCAAGCAGGCGGACCAACCGCCAGCTGGCGACAGATCCTCGGCGAAGTCCTGGCCGCGGAAGGAGCCGAACGTACCGCCCACGAAGTGCGAGCGGCAGAAGTTGCCAAGGGCGACACCCTCCAACGACTTGCCGCCGAGTACGACTATCTCGCCCAGCTGGCCGCCGCCGACGGCCTGACCACGGCCATCTCAAAGGTTTTGCCCGACGTCGTGACTCACCTTCAAGAGTCGCCCTCCTGGGGCGCGGGTGTAGCCGTCTGGCGACGAGCAACGGCAAGTAGTCCAGCAGCTGCGCAGCGGGTTCTGGAAGGCGCTCTGAAGCATCCTGGCGACGCCCAGGACCACATGGCAGTCGTTCATGCACGACTTCGACAGGCGGTCAGCAACGGCCTCTTGGAGGCTTCCCCAGACGTCCTCGACGAGGTACTTTTCACCGAGCGTGCGGACCTTGCGGACATGATCAGCCAGGTACGCGCCCGCACGATCAATCGCCGCGACCGCGTGACCAGGGAATCACTGAGCGTTGGATCTACGTGGGTCCACGAGTTGGAAAGAATTCTCGGGTCTACGGTCAAGCCCGAGCAATGGGCCACCGCTGTCGGCGAAGTCGCAATCTTCCGTGACCGCTGGGAAATCACCACTTCTACAGATCTGCTTGGTCCAGTTCCTGCCAGCTATGAGTGGGAGCAGTCCCAGCAGCGAGCGTCCCTGCAGCGGCTCATTCAGTCGTTGGTGGAAGGCCCATCCAATTCGTTGGAACAGGGTGCGTCTGCCCTGCCTGCACCAATTATGCGCCAACCCCTTATCCATGTCGGACCCACGCTCTAAGCTGGAAGTCGAAAGGAAGTCGTGCGGTCATGAACCCAATGATCAGACCATCAGTTACCTCGATGCCACTCATGTTGTGGAGCATCTTTGTTGGCCTGTGCACGCTCTATTTGGTTCCGGCAACCCTCGCGAACTGGCCAGCGCAAGTTTGGCTAGTGTCCATCACCGGGTTACTCGTCGCCCTCTTGGCAGCGCTGGTCCTGCGATGGGTAGTGAAAGTACGCCATGCCCGTATCTGGGACGCAAATACTCAACGCATGTGGCAGCAGTTTGAGGAAGCTCGCCTCGATGGCGGAACGACAACCGAAGTCACGGTCCTCAGCGTCCAGGAGGTCCAACCGACAGGTGCCTGGGTGACCATCAATTGGGACCAATTCGGCTATACGCAGCCAGCTTGGATTGAGGGCAAGGGAGGAACCTACTGGCCCGGGTCGGTAATCCTTATTGCCCCCGACCCGGACCAAGTTCACATCGGTCAGCCCTGGCCACCTACATACAGAATCGCCGAGTCGGACTGTCGCGCCATAGCGCCGGCCCTTGGACAATAGCGGAGGCGAATACGGGCTAGGAACCACCCTTGATCAATGACGCGAAACCAGTATTCACCACTACCCAGGATAGGCCATTAGCTGGCCACATGTCAGATTATGTTAAGTGCGCTGGTAATTGCCGGATCTTTAGTCTGTTCTCTCCAGACTGCTACGTATATAACCTGCCCCTTTATGATGATTGTTAGAAATGTAATCTGACGCAGCAATTAAATAATGGCGCGAAATCTTCTTTGGAACATCGTTCACGCTCATCACCCCTCAGAAGAAGGTCACAATCTCACCCTGATGAAGTGCAGGACTAAATTTTATGCCAACTTGAAAGCATTTCACCGCACCATCAGAATCGGTAAATTCAAGTTGCGTAGAGAATAAAACGGCATCATTTTCTGGCGCCGGCAGACCATTCTTCGTTCCTTCCTTGAACCTCAAATTGAATATTAGCTGATTATTCATTTTACTCTTAACCGCATCGATAAGATACGATTTATCGAGCCCCAATAGCCCTAAGATTTCGAGAGCTTTGCTATGCGAAGACATAAGGTAATCGAACCTGGTGTCCGAAAGAATTATTTCCACGTCTGAGGCTGACCGACCTGAGCCACCCAGTGCATTTAGCGCCATTGAGCTATCCGCGTCAGCCCACTCAGGAACACCATTATCCAATTTATGATCAAGCATAATATGATATAGATCTTCTTCAATGCCGACCGGTTCAAACCCATATTGCTCCAGTGGATATCCCACCTGATTTGAGTACCCAGCGTCGTCCATGGAAGTCACCATCTTCTTGGCAACCCTCAGTCCAACCTGCGGCAACAGCATTCCCGATTTGATCGGTTTCCAGGTTGTGCAGTCGATGTAGCCGAGATAGGAAGCCGTGTGCGAGCGAATTGCGACGTCCATCTCCTTGAGTTGATTTTTACTTACGTTACTTAAATAGACGGCAAAATAAAGTTCTGCGGAAATTCTATCAAAGTCCTTTGATCCAAAGAGATACTTTTCAAACTGCTCCCAAACAAATTCTGATGGCATTCCCAGAATGTCACCCACACTAATGGCAGTCTTCTCTGGCCCATGATCTCGAAGCGCAGGAAGCCAAGCATGAGATATATGATGGCCATATGAATTACTGCCCGTTTTCAATGAATTAAAAATAAAAGCAATTTCTGATTTTTTCGGCTGCGGGGTCAACGCGCCTCTTAAATCCCTATACTGTACACCCACTCCAGACAATTGAGCTATAACCTGCCGATGCATTGTTCGAATTACGCCACTCATTTCATGTGCATTCAAACTAAAGCTATCAGCCAGTACATTCAAGCCGACGTGCGTATATGAGTTGATAACATGTATCGTGTCATCGTCTTTGGGCGTAGGTTGCGATGAACCTTTTGAGTCAATTGTCACTGCAGCAGATTCCTGTCGTTCGATTTTCGCATCTAATCAATCCAGTATTTGTTGACGCTTTTAACTCATTGTGGGAGTGACCAATACGGTCTGCTGGTTCGCCCCTTGGGTCAGCTTAACATCTCCACGACCCGGCGCCTCCAAGTT
The DNA here is from genome assembly GCF_003219795.1 of Arthrobacter psychrolactophilus. Classification (GTDB taxonomy): domain Bacteria; phylum Actinomycetota; class Actinomycetes; order Actinomycetales; family Micrococcaceae; genus Specibacter; species Specibacter psychrolactophilus. The sequence continues at coordinate 368,141 of NZ_QJVC01000003.1, forward strand.
GTTCATGGGCTCTCCAAAGAGGTTGCCGTCGTGTTGTTCAACGATGACGGCTGCACGTACTGGCAGCAGGAGCTGGCTGCGGCCGCAGCCAGCACAGCGAGTGAGCCGCGGCCGCACAGTGCGGATACGGGTGTGCCCGTGGGGCGTAGTCGGTCCGAATATCCCGAGCAGGTTTTTCCCCTAACCGTAAGGTCGCTTCGTCCCGTTGCAGGCTGTTCACACCCGTCATCGTGCCTGCTCCGGCTCCTGCCCCTCACCCTAACTCTCATGCCAATGTCTCTTACTCTGCTGTGACCGCCGCCGGAAAAGGCCATTACGTGTGGAACCCGTCCGGTTCTGGAACGGACAAGCTGCCAGCGGCCGGCTGTACAAACAACGTCAACCCGACGACACCGCATCGGACATCACAGCGCGCCGGTCGGAACTGCTGCTCTCGTTCTCATGATGATGCCGTCAACGGATCAAGAAGAATGACATCGTCGTCGTCATTCACAATGACCAATGCATCGCTATAGAAAGTAGTGTTCATCATAATGGGAGTAATTTAGACCTGTATCTACCGAATTCTTTCCCTGATCAGGCGATTCAGTTGGTGAAGTAGCGCAATCCGAGTATTTGGCGGCTGAAGTCTGCAGCCTTTATCTAATCCCTTCCTGAGGCGCGGTCAGGTTCGATTCGGGCGCCGCTCATGCGGCGATAATTTACCTACGTGAATTCCGCATCATCTCACGTACCTCGAAGCCACCCCCCAAAACAGGCTTTTTTGAAGACGACCTGCATGTTCAAAAAAGGAGTACTTTACTTAATTTCCGCGCAAGAATCCATGTTCGATCGCGGTGTTTTCTGGCAAAGTAGGGGCCCACACGATTTTGATAAATCAATGCACGGGTTTCGTTGGGTTCGAGAACCGCTAAGGTGCCCGCCAGTCTCCATAGGCGAGGTCAAGTCCAAGATACTCCTTGAAGCCGAGGTCACCCGAGCGAGAACGGACCGAGCGATATCGGTGCGTGACAGCAGCTTGCATCCTGCGGTTGTCGAAATGATTGAGTCCGCCTCCGCGACGATAACGGCGTCAGCCCACCCTGCCAAGTAGCTGGACGATTGGGGCCCGCGGTCGATGCTGTGGGCCTTCATCACGGTGTAGGCAACTGACTCAGCTTCGACTTCTGCCAGTCCTCGGTGTTCAGCGCTGCTCCCGTAGAGCTGGCCGAGAACATCGTCAGGTCCGTGGAGCATGACATGGCCTAGTTCGTGAGCGAGAACGGCAAGGCTGTCATCTACTTCGAGCCATCCCCCGATGCTGATCTGGTGTGAAGTGAAGTTCGTGTAGCCGCTGGCCAGAGAATGTTGGCTGTCAGATAATTCCACGGCGAATCCGCGGCTTCCTGCGATCCCGACCAACGATGTCCATAATTCTTCGTGACCGACGCTCGGCTCCACCGCATGTTCGGCGTTGCCGCGTGGAACCAGCAGTGGCTCCCCCTCAGTCTGGGACACGTCGAAGACAGCCTGGCCCCGCCAGCCAATGACGCGAGTCCGGCTACGGTCCGCAAGGTCTCCTGGCGTGCTGGGGGTTTGTGGCTTCGCCGCCTGAGCATCTTCGTCTGCATCGGCTCTGGCGGTAAGCGGCGCAATGACCCAGAGGGCGTGTTCGCCTTTGAGGACATAGCGTCCATGCCGCTGCCACTCCTTGTAGCCGGCAACCAAGGTGGGTGGTTCCTTGCCGCGTTCCTGCATCTGGGCCATGAGCATGGCGGCGTTTCCTCCAGAGTAACGCCATAGAGTAGCTGAGTTATCGAGGAGCTTTTGCCATCGCCATGGCTCACTGACCGCTTGGTCCAGGAGGTCGACGAGCCCCTGGGTCAGTGTTTCGACTCGTTCTGCCGGTGCCGGATGACTTGATGGTGGCGCTATATGCGGCTCCACAACGCCACTGCCAAGGTCAAGATCGGAATCCAACGATTCTGCGCTCATTGCCACTACCTCCACATCACATCCGCTTGGTGCCTTCACAGCGGATACAAGTTCATGGTGCCCGGAACCCTGAACTACGTGCTGATACCTCAGCCATTCGAATCCGGGCTCCAGTTGCTATGCCCAGGCCCGTCCGGCGGCAATGTCCGGCGACCGGGCACCCTGTGGGCCTGCAGCCCCACACATCCTGCCGTTCTTGTGTGTTCGCGCATGCGCTCAATGCTGGACGTCAGCCGTTCGTGGAACGTGATGGGACCGAAGCCGCCGTCGTCCTCGGTGTAGGAAGCCTGCTCGGCACGCTGCAGCCCATAGAGCTCGGCAACCATGTCACTGTGCTTCCACCAGCAATCTGGAATCACGGAGGTGGGCAGATGGTAGGTGTCCACGAGCCACTGGACCCACTGCCCAAGATGCTTCCAAACCGCTGCAGCAGTCCGGGGATCCATGTCCCGCCACCTGTAAGTCACGGGAATCCTGTTGGACCGCCGCCCCTCGGTGGAACCGAACAGCATGGCAGCAAACTCATCCTCTGCTCCCCCGCCTACCGTGTATTCAAAGGACTCTTCCTCGTCCATCGTTGTCTCCTCTCAACTTTCCACATCGGTCTTCAGGCTGGCTGCCTGCCGCAGCCGGTGACCGGCTGCGAGCTCGCGCTCGGTTTCTTCCTTGGAGACGCCCAGCTGAGCGGCGTCCTTGCGCTTGTGCCATTCCGTCAGATCCAACAGGATGGGGCGGGTGCGCCGGCCCAGCATGATCGCCGTTCCCGCCGGAAGCCGTCTGATCTCGTGCAGCGGGATGACCGGCGATTCCCTGATTTGTTCGCCGTCCTGCCGTCCCTGGGAAGACCACGACCGGGTGTTGACCGTAGTGCTCCGTTCACCGATAAGCCCCTCCAGAGCGCGCAGGTCACGCTCGTCGGACCCTCCGCCGAAGATGACCTTGATGATGGCCGCGTCCCAAATGGTCGCTGCCTCGTCAATTGACCATCCGGAACGGGCTTGGGATAGGGACTGGAGGACCACGATGGTGGAAATGCCGATCCCGCCGCCGTCAGAGAGCACCACCGGCAGTCCCGGCCATGGCGAAAGGTTCGCAATCTCATCCAGGATCAGGGACAGCGGCGGATCCAGCCGGCCTCCAGCCGCGACAAAGGCCATCTCCCTTGCTGCGTAGTCGATGTCGTCAATCAACGCGGAAAGGTAGGGGCCGGCAGCCGCAGCGCCTGACTTGGTGCCGATCAAGTACAGCGTTCCCCGTTGACGGATGAAGTCCTTCGGGTCGAACTGCTCCGCATCACCGTGCGGGTCAAGTGCCGCCAGGACCTTCGGTGACGACAGGGGCGCAACGGCGGCGCTGACGCCGATCCACGAGTTGGAGGTGTTGCGGGGATCATCATCGATGATCCCTAGGAGGTCAGCCTGCCAGCCAAGCGCCGCCTCCGGTCGCCCCAGATATTCAAGTGCTTCCTTGGCCAGAACTGGGCTGGAAGACCACCGGCGGAAGGCCCTCACACCATCGCCGGACAGAGCCGCCGCGTGCAGCAAGCACTGGAGAACGATGACGGCGCGTTTCTGCCACGCGGCGTTCTCACCCTTGAATTCAGTGTCGGCCGTGATGACGAGGGCCCGGCGGGTTGCAATGTCGGGGTCCTCGCAGCCTCGCACCGGAGACCATCTCAGCGATGTTGGCAGCCCCGACATGCCCTGCGGGTCAAACACAGTTACGGGCCGGCCGCCAGAGGCTCGCGCCTTCATGGTCACCACCAAGTTGTCTGCCCTGGTAGAGGTCGTGACGACCGCCCCGGGCGCATCCAGAATGGCATTGATGATCACGTACAAGCCCTTGCCGGATCGGGGCGCGCCCTGAATGACCATTGATTCTTCCGTGGACACATGGACCGTTACGCCCCGGGACCGGCCAACGGTCCACGAGACTTCCTCAATCCGAGGCTTTGCCAGCCCAGGTCGTGTGAACTTCCCTCTCTTCACGACGGCCCGCGCACCAAAGTCACGCACCACCTCCGCCCGGCGTGCAACACCGTCACGGCTAAGAATGTCTCTCCGCAGCCAGGACCCAGACTGCCGCCACACGCGCCACAGGAAATACCCGGCCACCACAAGAATCACCAGGACTGCGAGCGCGGGACCGACGAGCAACCATACGGATCCGGTGCTGACAGAGCATTCGCCGGGCGGATCCACTATCCACTTCATCTGTCCTGCGAAGAGCCCGATGCCAGCGGAGGGGCTGAATGTCCAGGACGCGGCAGCGTGGCAGCTCCAGCCGATCACGGCGGCTGCCGCGCTTTGGACGAAGAAACAGAATCCCAGGTAGGCGGCTGTAGCAATCAGGGCGGCGTTCAGGAGGGGGTTTCCGTCGTCGAATCTGCGCGGCATCATCGCATCCCCTCGTCGGTGCCGAAAACGGCCATTTCATCGGTGGTGATGCGGTTGGCGACAATGAACGAGCGGTTGCCGACCTTCCACAGCCCCATGCCCTTGGGCAGGTTTTCGACGTGCTCGCACTCGGCTTCGGTAAGTCCTAGGGCTTCCTTGGTCAGCCGCATGGCGTCGTGTTTTTGCCGGTAGATGATGCGGGTGTCCGCCTCGGTCAGCAGGCCCAGCGCCTTTTGCCTCAGTCCGCTGCTGCCGTCCCCAATCTCATTGAGGTCGGCGACCTTGTGCATGATCAGCAAGTTGGCGATCCCATAGGTGCGCGCCAGGCGCCATTGCTCACTCATCTTGGCGAGCATGTACGGGTCGGCGAGCATCCGCCAGCCCTCGTCGTAAACAACGATCCGCTTGGCGCCGTCGGGGTTCGTCACGGCTGCTTCCAGCCATGTTGCTCCACACGCAGCTGCCAAGGACAGTGCCTGTTCAGAGGCGCCGATCAGCGCGGAGGTGTCCATGACCATGATGGGTGCGTCCGCGTCGAAGGCGACCGTAGAGGGTGCATCGAACATGCCTTCGAGGTCGCCCGCCACGGTACGTCGCAGTGAATGTCCGACGCCGGTCCCGCCGTCACGCCCGACCAGTGCCACTGTTGCTGGGGTCGGGTTGAGTAGGTACTGCAGGACCATGGGAAGTGTCGGTGTGCTGTTGGCCGCGACCGCGTCGGTCAGTGCCATGTCCAGCGCGGTGTGTTCCACCGGGCTCATGGGCTGACCTTGCCGCATCAATGAGACCAGGGCAACCAGCAGGTGGCGGCGTCTCTGCCGGACAACCGCCAGCCACTGTTCGTCCGAGAGAAGCAGGGACCGTGGTCCGGCATCAAGCGGGTTGACCCTTGCCGGTTTGCCTGGTCCCACTGAGATGACTTTCCCGCCCAAGGCTTCGGCAACGGGAACCCACTCCCCCTTGGGATCGGAAGCCACGGCAGCCTTTCGGCCAAGCGTCACTGACCGGGCGACCAGGGACTTTCCACACATGGACTTCCCCGTACCAACAGTTCCTATCACCACGATGGAGGGCCCACTGATCACACCCTTCTCGTAAAGAATCCAAGGATCATAGGAGAACGCGCCGGAACCAAACACGTCGGTACCGATGTAAGTTCCTTCATGTCCGAGACCTGATTCCGTCAGGAAGGGGTAGGCCGCGGCAAAGGTCATGGTTGATGCCCTGTGCGGTGCGGGGCGCAGCCGGTGCGGCCCCCGCAACGACGACGGCTCTCGCTTCCCCCAGTCACCCTGCGAGCGCGACGGTGAATCGTCCCCCACAGGATGGGCGATCCGTTCCCACAGGGAAGGCTGAGCAGGGCTGGCCAGCGAACGTTCGTTCCGCCGTCGTGCTTCCCTTTCAAAGCGGGACTCCCCTGCCGGAACAAAGCTGACATGTTGTGCGTGCTTGCTCATTTCAAACCCCTTCCCAGTGGCAGCGCCCCAGCGACGAACGCTGGCCATTGCTGTCCGGCCAGCAACCGTAACTCGACGAAGGCACCGGCGGCCGCCGATTCGAGTTCCTGCCGATGGCGGGCCAGGGCATCGAGAGTGTCCGCGGTGATGGTGACGTAGGCGGCGGGGCGGACGTCACCATGACCGGCAACGATCTCGTCCTCGCGCTGGGCAACCTCTTCCTCCTCGGCTCGTTGTTCGCGCGTGAGGGGCCGGTCAAAGCGGGCGTTAACGCGCCGGCGGGTCTCGTGGGCCTCGTGTGCCGAACGGATGTCTCGCAGGGCCTGCTCAGTGGGGATAGCCCGGATGACCTCCGTGACCGTGTGCCGGAAGTTGCCCACATAGACCACGGGGTGAAGGAATCCGGGGAACACCTGCTGGCGCGGCCACTCGGCGATCCAGAACGTCTGGTGGAACCCGGAGTCCGTCCGCAGGTACGACCAGTGTTCCTCCACCGCCATCGGGCCTCCACTCAGTGGAGCAGTGTCGGTCCCCTGCTTCGTTGCGGCGAGCCTGGTGACGGCATCCGGATCAAAAGCGCCGCGTATGACGGCGGTGAGCTTGTTGCCGGGCAACCACTCATCCACGTTGACGCCATGCGTTTTGAGGCCCGTGGTCAGTGCTTCAACTTCAGAAGTGACCACGTGTTCCATTCCGGCCATGTCACCGCCGGCGTCTCGGATGCGCCGCCGGGCCTTGGCCGTGTCGACGACCAGGCAAACGAGGAGCTCGTGGACCATGACCGACCCCGCCTCGGCGATCAGGTCAAGATAGGATCTGTCGCCCCAACGCACGTCTTCGATCCGTGTCGGGGCCTTGGCCCGGTCATAGAATTCACGCAGCGCTGTGGACGGGTACGGAACGGTGTAGTCCTGGATCGCCTGTCGCGCGACGGCGGGCCGCTGCGCCATTGCCGTCTGCACCCGGGACCATGCCTGCACTGCATAGGCCTTGTCGTCATCGTCCAGCAAGGCAAAAGACGTTGTGGTGCAGCGTAGGACAGCCATCGCTTCATGGCTCTGGCGGTCGACGACGAACGCGGCATCTTCCTTGGTCTGCCGCAGTTCAAGACTGCCCAGCCCGCCGGGTAGCGCCAACTGGCCTGCAGGCCTCGGCTGCTCAGGCTTGGCAAGGAACTTGGTCTGGCCGAGCTGCTGGCGCCAGAGGAAGACCGTCGCTGCGTAGGCCCAAACGGGATAAGGAATCCTTTGGTACTGCAACACGCCGAAGAGGATGGCGCCCAGCCACACGGGCATCGTGAAAACCAGTGCCGGAGGTCCACCCGTTGCCGAGGCAATGGTTCCTGTCAACACGCCAACACCGACGAGCCCCAGCTGGTACCACTGGAGCCCCATGAACAGGCCGTGGCGTTCGTACCGGGGGAACTTCACCGGTTGCAATGTGCGCGTATTCTCAGACATCTTTCTCCCTTTCCGGGATGATTCTTGGTGGCCGCGGGACGGGTCGCTGCGGCGATTGTGGAGCTGGCCGCGGTGCCGCTGGGGTTTGAGGTTTGGGAGTCGGTGCCGGTGCTGCAGGGTTTGGGGCTGGGGCAGAGGCTCGTTGTGAGCGCGCTGCAGCGCCATGCTGTTGCTGCGGTGCGGGGGCCGACCCGGAGCTGCCAGGCGTTTTCTGTGGCCCGGCATTTGAGGTGGGCTGTCTGCCTGAAGTCGGGGCGCTGGGATCACGATGGGGCGTGCCGCCGCGCTTGACGTACGGCTGCCCATAAGTCTTGGTTTCCGACCCCGGCGGTTGGCTACCGCCGCTGGGAACCGGCTGGCCGCCGTCGTTCTTCATAATCTGCTGGCCGCTCAATTTGCCGCCATTTTGGAGGTCCTTAATGGTGGGTTCGGCACTGGATTGAACGAGCGCCGGCTTGTGGGACCCCATGCTCGCCAGGGAAAGCTTGCCGCCCATCTGCCGGCTGACTTGCCGGGCTGCGAAACCACCGCCGCGAGACAAGACGTGTCCACCGCCTGCGACCTGCGCGGCTGCTGCCAACTCCCCGCCGGCAAAACTGACAAGTTTCAGCGCCATCAGGGGCGCGGCGCAAGCCAGCAACATCCCTACTGCGCCTGAGGCCAGACCGGCGAACGACGTTGAATCAGAAAAGAGCTTGACTGCCAAAGCCAGGATGGTGGCAGCAAGTGGTTTGGCGATCAGGAGCGCCACGACCGTTTCGCACCACCGCCGCGTCCATGTTTTTGTGTGTTCCCACGGCAGGAGCATGATGGCAACTGGCGCCGTCGCCGCGAGGACAAGGAGGGCAAAGGACCGGAAGATCATTGAGCACATGAGGATGAACGCAAGCACCCAGACAAGGGCGACAGCGACAACTGTGACGATTAGTGGCCCGGCGGGGCCTGATGTGCCGGGGCTGGCCAAGGAAATGAGGTCCCATTCGTGTCCACTGCCTGTCGGTGCCCGGGTGAAACCGAAGAGTCGCATGAACACGACATACGGGTCTGATCCGAGTGTCTGCAGAATTGCGGTGGATGCCGAGTCAGTGAATTGAGTGAGCTTCTGCATCAGACCCACGGCGCCAATGACGACGGGGATGGCGATCCCTCCCGCGATGACTGCCCGTCCAATGCGCCGCGGCTGTTGGCTGATCAGTCCACCGAGTAGCTGCAGGATCATAGCCACAACGAGCGGCGTCATCATCACGACAATCCACCAATTGGTCAGGCCACTGACGGCTGTCCAGTCAGAAGGTCCGAGGTCTGAGACGCCAAATGCCCCGGAAATGAACGACCACATCCATGACGCCATGCTCTCGAGAATGCCCGCGAACATGTTCGTGATGGTTTGAGTCGCGGCGTCCTGGGTTTGCGAGATGATTCCGCAGCCCGGGGGCCACCAACCGTTAGCTTGGCACTCGACCATGGGCAGCATGGCGCATACCTAAAAGCCGAGATGAAACGCGGTCTGGGACCAGAGGATATAGCCGTTGATGCCGCCGAGGATGGCGGCGACGGGGCCCGTCCAGAGCAAGATCATGCCGCCGCCTGAGGCCAGCCGGGACGACTGGCTCAACTTGCCGGCCAGCAACATTGCTGCGCCAAGAATGGCAACGATCGCAATGATGATGAAGGCCCCGACCAGGATGCCGCCGCCGATCTCTTTCAGAGATTCAAGGAACGGGAAGGCTGTGTTGGGTGTGATGCCGGGATCCACCGGCGCTGCCAGGAACATCGTGAACTCCTATCGATACCTCCCATCGTCTGAAGGAAGGGTTCACGAGTTCATGGTGGGTGGAGAGCTAAACGACGTGACGCGATTGGCAAGCATCGTAAAGATTGTCCGATTACCTCGTCCGGACAGCGTGGGCGAGATTAACGAAGTCCTGAAAAATCCGGCCAGGGCGTCGGCCTTGTCCGTCGACCAGCACGCTACGATATGGCTGACCTAAAAGCCCATTCATGAAATCCATTCATGAGTTCCTGGGTAAGACCCCTGTCCACTCGGACTGATCGTACCGTTTCGGATAGGGACGGACGGATTATCTTAAGGTCACCAGCCGGCACAACGCACCGAATTGCTCTTCGGATGACGGCCATCGACCATATCCCGAGGAATCACCCGACGGCCCTACTGCGGGAGTAGCCGAAGGTCAAGTCGGTACGTCTGGATCCCTAAAGCTGAGTCTGACGATGCACTTCACCGACACTGACTGTAGTCTGAGACTCAAAATGGGGTAAGTAAGCACAAATAGACTGGAAATCTGGCCTGTGGTCGACATAATTATCTCTATTCCAACATAATCATTAGAAGGTCATATGCTCGAAATTTCAGTGTCAGAACCTACTTCCCGACGCGGTGAATTGGAGAAGTGAATAACACAGTGACTACCAGCAACGCGCTCTTGGCCAGTCTCGCGATCATAAAGGCAAATTGGGACGAATCTCAGGGTACATACATTGACAACTTCCTACCCTTCTTTCTCGATGCTGTACGAACCTCAGTGTCTGACGATATCGAAATGCAAAGTCTGCACGATTCGATCCATGATCGATTTGGAATGCAAATTCCCCTTGGGGTCCTAACCACCCTAAGTAAGCGTGCAGCACGACAGAATTATGGCCGTCGCGAAAACGGCCTGTTCATAAGAGATCCCAAGAAAATCGACACGCTGCCATCGCTTGACCTTCAAAAATCTGACTACCTCAGAAAGCAATCTGCTCTCGTAAATGAACTTATGGCTTTCACTCTCGATAAATTCAAAACAATCTTCACCGAGACTGAGGCTGAAGACGCACTCCTCGCTCACGTAGAGGAATACTCCACATCCATTCTGGGGTCATTTGTTCGAGGTGATCAGTATCCGGCAAAGAGTGACCACACAGAGAATCCTGATATTGACTATATTGTAAATTCATTCATTTCTCATGTTGTGAAAAGCCTCCCCGAGTCCTTCGCTCACCTCGAAGCAGTGGTAAAGGGCAGCATGCTCGCAGTATCACTGTATCTACCTGACGCCAGCGAAATCGGTCGCGGTTTCGACCGAACCACCCTCTATCTAGACACCCCCCTGATTGTTAGGGCACTCGGATTCGAAGGAACTCAGGCAAAATCTGTAATTGACGACCTGTTGACCCTTTGCCGTTCGACTGGAGCTGAGATCTCTTGTTTTGAACACAATGTCGATGAAGTAAAGGGCATTCTCAACCGCGCATCTCGAAACTTGGGCGGCCTAGCTGGAGTTAGGAGTCAACGGCGACAAACGGATATTCATTTTGAAAGTGTTGGAACTACTTCCAGCGACATTCTGCTATTAACTCAATCTTTGGAAGATAATATAGCAAAGCTGGACATAAGGATCGCAGAAAAACCCGTTGTTTCATCGTCACTTACCATTGACGAGCTGGAACTTGAACGGCAAATGGACGAAGAGATGGGCTACAGCAGTCGCGATGCACTACTAAACGACCTCGACAGCCTTACTGCCATCCATCGGCTAAGAAATGGACGCAGCAATGCTCACCTTGAGACTTGCAGGGCCATACTCGTAACAAGTAATGGACGGCTCGCTCGGATCGGACAAGCTTTCTTCGTCCGCGGAGGGGACCATCAATGGCCAGTTGCGATCACAGATCACCACCTGACCACCTTAGTCTGGCTCAAGAAACCACACGCGGCCCCTGATCTCCCTCGCCGACAGATACTAGCAGATTGTTTTGCCGCCCTTGAGCCGGGAAAGAGGCTCTGGGAGCGATACCTGGTTGAGATTGATCGATTGGGCATCGCGGGCAAAGCGTCTGAATCAGACTTGATGATTTTACGCTACTCGACAGAAGCTGAACGAGGGCTTATGGAACGCACTCTCGGCAATCCAGCGAATGTGAATTCCGAGTCTGTGACTGAAATTCTGGAAAAAGCGAAAGCGGAACTTGCAAAACCTTCGCTTGAGGCGCGCGATAATGCCATGGCTTCTGAACTAGAGGCACGGGAAGAACTCCTAGGCACTCGGGAGATACTGCGTGACAAGGAACGAAGAATTGCCCAAGAGTTAATATCACGGACCGAGATGAAGGACAAATCGGTCACGCTGAATCAACGTATCAATGACTTGGAAAATTCGGAAAAGAAACGAAAATCATTAGCCAAGAAAAGAGCGGATCGGCAGGCATCTAGAATTTACTACAGCGCACTAGTCACATTTGGCGCTTTCATACTGACGTCAGTATTGACACTATTTCCAATAGTTCATCCGTTCTTCCCGAATTGGCTCATAGCGAGTGGACCGCTATGCCTCGCCGTTTCAACTGCCGGCGGTCTAGCGACCCTGTATTTCGGCGGGAGCATCAAAGGCTCTGCTAAATTTGTCCGATCCTGGGTAGCCAATCGCCTCGAAAAGAAATACCTTCGTCAATTGGGCTTCTAAAAAATCTATACTCGGCGAGCAGCGCGGAAATTGCCATCCAATGCCTTCGTCGCCATAGTTCACGACGGCCTGTATGGTTGATATGAGTAACTCGCTTGAATTCAGTCAGCTCTATTCTTGCGTTATCCATTCGCGGCCATGGAAAAGTATTCTGCATCTTCATTCCACACCACCGGATGCAGCAGCGTCCCAACCGTTGGATTTAGCGCGCTATACATCATGCCGTTTCCTGCATAGATTCCGACGTGTCCCCAATGATTGGGGCCGTCGGGGTTTTGCACGACCAGGTCACCAGGCTGTGGCCTGGACGTCGGTGTGCCGGCAAGCCACTGTTCAGTCCGCGGCAGGCGAATCCCGGCTTGGGCGTAGATCCACTGGACGTAGCCTGAACAATCCCACGCCTTGAACGCGGTCCCGCCCCAAACATAGGTGCCGCCAACGCCTTCCTGTGCGTAGTGGATGATGTCGAGCCTCAACTGGTCCAGGTTCGCTGGCAAGTCCGGAGCGCCTATAGCTCCGGGATCTGAAGAGCATTCCGCCATGGTTGTACCTGACTTGAGCGCTGCCACGATCGATGAAGCTTCGCCTTCCCACTGGGCATAGAGCTCCGGGAACGCCGAGATTTGGACAGCCTGCGCCGCATCACCCTTGGCCATCGATTGCCAACCGGGAACGTCCAGCAGCCCACGCGGCGAACCGTGATTTGGCCCGCTTGTGCCACCAAAGAATGCCTGCGCATCGTAAACAGGATTCATCAGCTCTGCCACACTTCCCCAGCCGACAGACGGCCGCTGCTGGGCGGAGCCCAGGGAATCGTGATCCGAGCCGACACCATCGTGAGCAAACGCCATCGACTCCGGAACTGAGCCGCTGGCAAGCATACGAAGGCCAGATTCCTGGAGCCCCACCATGATCGCAATCTGCAACCCGGCGTCCGAAACGGAAAGCTGCTTGCCCACCCCAATGAAAGCCTGCGCAACTTTCACTTGTGCAGCAGTAAGCACAATGGGAGTCCCTGCGGCAGAAGGAATCGACAATCCGGCACCCGCTTCAGGCGGAGATCCAGTGTTCGCGAAGGTCGACGCATTGGTGAGGCACGCCGTCGTACTTTCCTGAGTGGCCGAGGCGACCAGCGCCAGTCCCCCGCACATGGCCATGATCAGCACCGGAACCAATACGCCAACCACGGATGAAACGATCCGCAGCAGCGCGCGGCGCTTAGCCACTGCTAGCAGCACCGCCGGGACAGCCATCAGTACACGATTCGATCGGGCGAGGCATAGAACCCCACCATCACGCACCGGTCGGCCGGCGCATTGGCGGCGGGCGGGCAATTGACCATGACGCTCACGGGCGCACTGTAGGAATTATCGCCGCCAGCTTGGTGTTCGGTCACCTTCAGCGTGAACGTGCAGACGTGCAGCCCCACCCACGGGGCAGGTTGAGCCTTGACCTGCGCCAGCTGGTCATCGCAAGCCGAACTGGCGACGGCGGCCGTGCGGTAGGCCTGCATGCCCGACAAGGAGGCGAACGACGCCGCTGTCACCCCTGTGGCTTGAAATTCCTGGGCCAGGACCGTCAATGGGTTGGAACCGTCTGGCAACACATCCCACCACGACCGCACCCGCTCATAGACTGCCGAGAACGTGGATTTCCTGGCGTCCCATGTGTAGATCATTTCTGCAGCAGCCTTGGCCAGCACCTTGTAGTCCGCGGTTTTGGGCTCATTCGGAGCCAGCGCTGGATCCGGCTCCCGTTTTGGACGGACGACGGCGGGACTGACGGCTGCTGACGCCGTCGCCACTGTTGTGCCTGGCGGCCGCGGCAGTGGCGAAGCCTCCGGCGCTGCCGGCCGGGTTCCGAAGACGATGGCAATAGCGGCGACCAGCATAGACACGACGGCGACGAGTACAACCAACTTGCGGCGACGGGCCAACCGTCGAACAGTTCTGGCAATTTGGGACATGAGACACCCCTCTCACGGTGTTCATGGTTGAGCTGCGAAACTACGACATGTGCTGAAGGGCAGCCGACGTCAAACTGCTGGAGGTTGCTGGTTGAGATGCTGGCTGTTTGGCCGCAGCGTGTTCCAACACTTCCAGGGCGGCGGCATACAGCTTGCGTGCGTAGCTGATCCGGCCCTCGAGGTAATTTGCTCTGAGTCCTGTCTCCGCTGACAGCTCGGCGATCTTGGCCGCCCTGTCGGCGCCGCGAACTCCGGTCAGTACCAACCGTTCTGCAACAACCTGAAGGAGGACTGTTGGCAGGCAGCACACTGCTGTGGCGATCACTGTGGCCGTATCGCAGAGCGTCGCTGGCTCCACGTCCATGGCTGCGCGGACGGTAGTCGCTGTCTGGCGGAGGGCGGTGACAGCCTGCCAGCCCTTCCGTTCATCCCATCCAGGCTTGTGCCCGGGATGGCGTTCGCGGGGCGCAGTCAGGCACTGCACCGCCAATTCCCACGTCTCAGCCGTCACGTGTTCACGTACTGTGGCCAGCACCTCGATCGCCCACTCATGTTCGGCAACGCGTTCGCCGCTCTCCGTCGCCGCAAAATCAACTGGAGCTACGGGCGAAACCTCGGGATCTGCATTCAGGGACATCCACGGATGGGCGAGAGTGCGACGAATGTGGTCGGCGCACAGATGCACGGCGATCCCCTGGACCCACGCGCCGAAGGTGATGCCTGGAAGCTGGCGGTATCGCTGCTTGACCAGCCCTTCCCAGGCGGCGACGCGGACATCCTGCATGACGTCATCGACGTCGTCGACGTGTCCGATGCGCAGCAGACGAGCGCGAACAAAGGGCCGGACGTTTTCAACCGCCAGCATGAGTTGGTCAATGGGGATATCTGGAACCGACGGCCGTTCCAGTGCGACATCAATGCTGATATTTCGAATTTGTGACTGTGATTCTCTGGACTTGATGTCCATCATCTTCACCATTCTTGAGCGGGTGATGATTGTCGACGAGCGGCGTCGAGACTGGCGCCGTTGGTGGTACCTTCAGCAGCTCACACTGAGGCGGTTGCGAAAGCGACCTGGTCTCCCAGATCAGAAGCAGCACAATAGATTCCAGATAGCTGCTTCGGCGTATTGTTATCTTTCCAGTGTTAGAGCTAACTTAGTTATTGTCAATGCCCTCTGTATTCAGCTGTGGGCAACTTTGGGGCAGAATGGTGTCATGCCGCATATTACGCAACCGGACGACGCCGATTGGTCCCCCGAGATCGAGGCTGCCGTCGCCACATTCGGTAACAGGGCTCGCAATGAGATCTTGCGCTATTTAGCCCACCATTCACCGGCCACCCGTGGAGACATAGTTGCGGCAGTCAGCTCGGAGGCTCCAAGCGTTGCCAAGCACCTCATCATCTTGGAGGAAACCGGCGTCATTACTGCCGACCGTGAACCTGGCCAAAGGCATGGACGCGCCCCTCGATATTCAACGAACAAGGCCCGAATCAGGGAGCTGATGGCGGCCCATCGCCGCTATCTTCTTGACCAGTAGCGACTGATTTGCCTTGGTGCAGACGGATGTCGTTGTTCAGGAATTCGGTGATGGCGCGCAGGGTTTCAGGAGAAACCTCCCCCAGTGCTCGCGCGGCGAACGACTTCACTTTGGCAGCTCTCAACGCTTTTAGGAATTCAAGCCGCGAGTCAATCTGCTCGGGTAGGCCAGATTCTTCATCGCCGAGCAGGTAGGCAGGGTCGACTCCAAAGACTTCGCTGATGGCGGTCAGAAGGATTGGGTCCGAAACCAGACGGTCAGTTCCATCCTTCATATACGACCAGCGGGCCCTAGAGAGTTTCACACCTCGATCAGCCAATTTCTGTTGCAGCTCCAGAAAAGTCAGGGGTGTTCCCCGCTCGGCAACGACAACGTCCAGCAAGAGGTTCAGCCGGCGAGCAAGAATGAACTGGGCCGATGGCTCGACGTCCGAATCACCACGATCATCAGTCAAGTCTTGCTCCTACTCGTCAGCTCTCGGGCGGAATTGTCCTTCCGTCAGGCACAATACGCCTGACACCAGTATTTCGCGCGGTAGTGCCAGTCGCAAGGAATCGTTCAATCGTGCTGTCGAGTGCCGTCATCAGCAGCAATTCAGCGCTGCCGCGACCAAAACATGCATCCGTCCCCGTGGCACGTTCGTAGGCCGCCAGACCCTCCGGATCGAGTGCCTGCATAGCATCCAGATGGTATGAAACCTCCCTCAGTAACGTCATGAATGTCCTCAGAAGCTCCAATTCTTCGTTCTCGCTGCGCACCCAATACCGTTGGTCCCTGAGCAGGCCTGCTGCCTGGCGAATGGCTGCTATTTGTGGATGTTCGGACATGTTGTGCACCCCTTGGCTCGACAATGGCCACGCGCCGTGGTGGTGCGTGAATCCATTTCCTTGTTAATGGTTGGCCAGCCCTCTTCCGACGTGAATGCATCGGGGCGTAAAATTACCATTTGGACATGTACAACAGTTCCCGTTTGCCGAGGGAGGTGGCTGAGGATGGTTCCTGCCATGTCAAGACTGCTATTCACACCCGCGAACACCAGGTTGTTGCGCCTTTTGAATAGCGGCTGCCCGCTCGATGTGCCGAGCATCAGCCGGACCTTGGCGGTGCAGCCCCGTCTCGTTCGTCGCCAGTTGTGGGAGTTGCAGCGACTTCGCCTTGTTTGCCGCTCTCTTCCCGCAACGCTGCCTGGGCCCAACCGTTTCACTGTGGACATTCGGCAGTTGCAAGACGCACTGGCCGTCGCAGCGCAGGAAATGGGAACTGCGGACGAGTAGAGGGTGACAACTACGTCGTAGGTCAGGCGATTTCCCATGAACAGCAAAGACGGCCTCAAGGCGCGCCCCCGCGTCACAGGGCCAGCTGCCACAAAGGAGAACCCGCCATGACCATCGACCGCACTCCCGAATACACGCCTTCACGTGAAGCCCACCGTTGGCTGTCACCGCAAGAGGTCTGCGATGAATTGCGGATCCCGAAGCAAACCTTCTACCAGTGGCGAGCCCGGCACGTAGCACCGCCCGCCTACCGATTCGGCAAGCTACTCAGAATCGACCGCACGGAATTTGACGAGTGGTTATCGAACCATGCAGAGCATTTTTCGGGCCGCTAATGCTCTCCGCTGCCTTAAACAAGCGCATGGCTCGGCAACGGCGTGACCGAGCGATTTTTCCTTGCAATGGGGCTGCTCGGCATGACTTCTGATCTTAGTGCTGACCGCCCGCCGACGCCGACGTTGCCTACTGGGATGACGCGCGAGCTGCATAGCTCGATGGTCACACGAAGGTATTGATACCTGCGTCAGGCATTCCCGATTGAATGACGGGGCATTCTCGCCCAGTTTGTCAGTCGGCACCGCACGAGCCAATGCTAGCCCCTGCGTCGCTGCCTTGGCGCTATTACTCCCACATGCAGCGAAGACGGTGACATTCGTGGTGGCTTCACTAGCCACAAAGACGCCATGCGGTCGAATTCGTGCTTCGTACCCATTCAGATGTGACGAATTGGACGGCTTTCCGCTGTTTCAGGCGACACCGTTGATTGCGACTGACGTGTCCAGGTACGACCGCGTTGCCGCTGGTTGAGCCTCAGTCGCCTTCCATATCGTTGTCTTCTCCTTCGAAGTGACGCACATTGATGCCGGACCGGATGCGGTTCTTGTCGAGTGCACCTTCGAGGCGCTGGTATAAGTCTGGACGAACTATGAGGTCCGCGCCGTGGACCGCTGGTGCGAGAGGGGTGTAGCTACCATTGTGGATAAGGAATCCGCGCCAGTTGCGTCCCACCAGAGCTGGCCCTTGGTCGTCAACGAGGCAGTGGCGAACTGTCGGAGATTCCGGGCGCAGGTCGAGAAACGCCACGATTTCGAGTCGAGGCAGGAGAGTAAACGGGCGAAGTCCGACGCCACGGTGGGGGTGTGGTGCGCTCCGCTGACCTTGGTAGTTGGCCATCTCACTCAATGGTCCTTGCAAGTCCGCCAATATCTCCGCGGCTGAGGACTGGTCGATGCCCGGGAGTAGGTGATCGTACGTAGTCAGCCAGATGTTTGGCGGGTTCGTTCCGACTGGCATCGAGTCGACCTGAATGGACTCGTCGGTTACCTCGAGGCCCGATGAGATGAGCAGTTGGCGGCTTGGCTGTTCGGGGTAGGTGCTGGCGAAGGTAGCCTGGCGTTCCAACATGCCGAGTTGGACCCAGCCGTTGTACGGCTTCTCCGTGACGCGGACAGGCTCTGCATCGTTTCCAGTGAAGTTGCGTGTGTCCTGGAGATCGACGGCGGTCGGTGGCGGCCACTCGTCGTCGTGGTCTTGCCACGGAATAGGCATCAGGGAGCGGGCGAGGAGGTGGTGGCGGGTTTTCGGTCGCGGAACGCGAGATGATTCTTCGAGGAGAGCCCAACGGGCTGACGAGGCAAGTGCGAACGCGAACCCGGCTTCGAACCTTCGGGGGTCTGCAGTCAGAAAGCCTTCGCGAGCACGCGCCGCCCTGATGCCGGCGGCTACGTACTGGAGGGCATTCTCCGCTTCTTCTTCGTCAATGAAGTAGGCGTCTGGAATGCTTTGCGATGATGGCGACCGGAGCTGGCCGATCTGTTCGCTGATCCGTTTTTCGATGGTCTCAACTTGGCCTACCAGGCTTTGTACTACTGCTTCGCGCACGCCGGGCGGCTCATTGGCGTTGGTGAGGCGTTCCTGTAGGAACAGGCGTACAAGTCCCTCGGCCTGCTCTCGTGGGCTGTTCCGGGTCATTCTGACTCTTCTTCGTGATTGTGAATGAGGGCGTGAAATGCGGCACTGACGGACGTCGCCGGAGTGGTGGCCAACGGCTCCGGCACAGGGTGTCCGTGGATGTCGAGAATCTGGCCTGCTAGGGCTCGGACAGACAATCTGTTGCTGGCCGCAAGTCGGGTGAGTTCCGCGGCAAGGTCGTCTTCGAGCTCGCCCGCAGGTACGTTCAGCCGCACGGTTTCGAGTAACCAGGCAGCGCGACCTCCGTCAAGGTCTTTGCGAAGTATGTATGCGAGTGCGCTTTGTGCGATCCTCGGGCGGACGGTGAGGAGGAACCCGGCAGCTACAAGCGCGAGCCGTATTTGTTCTCGTGTGGCCTGACAGACTGTTGAAAGTGCCAATGTCGCTATGGCGATGGTGAGGTCATCATCCTGTTCGGGGATCTGCGTCGGAGTATAGGTGTGTGTTCCGGTTATGGCAGCCCCGGGGAGTCGGTGGCTGATGATGTCGAATGCTGCGTCCCAGCAGTCACCGGCAGTACCCCCTGGACTGGTTGTGGGTTGTGCGGCGAATGCTGCAATGAGGCCTTGGCTGCTTCCGTATGAGCCGTAGGACGCGGCGGCGACACGGTAGGTGACCGCTGCGGCGAGAGCGCGCTCGGCGGTGACCGGGTCAAGCTTGTGGGCTTGCTCCCATAGCGCTCGACGTTCCCGCCCGGCGAACTGTCGCCAGCCTCCGCCGCCACGAATGCGCTGGTATGCCGTGACGAGGCAGTAGCTGGCGACCTCGGTGACAGCTGAGTCACCGTCTGCATAGGCGGCAAGAATCTGTCCGACGCCAGCGAAGATGTCGTCTCGTGAGAACGTGGAGATCTCGCGGGCAACATCGTCGATGATTGCGATTCCAGCGTCACGCCCTTCGACGAGTGCCGTTTCGAGAATGCGGTAGCCAATTGAATTGGTGGCCGCGTCAATGTCCCATGCGGCGGGCTCGTCTTGATAGCGACCATTGTCGATTGCGTGGGCGATGCTGATGGCGCCGGCGCGTCCTTCGAGGGCCTCGGGACGTTGAGCTGCAGTTAGGCGATTGAGGAGTGCGTGAGGGTCTGGAGCCTGTTCAGTCTGTTCCGTCTGCAGGAACGAGCTGTGGTTTTCTTCGTCTGGGCGAGCGGCACGGGGGTCGAATTCGGGGCCGCCTAGGTTCATCGTTGCTTGGACGAGCGCTTGGTCTACTGCTTCTTTGGACTGGTTGCTCGAGTATTGCATCGGTTGGTTGTCGTACGACGCGGCGATGTTGTTGGCGAGGACAGTGAGCATCGTGTCACCGGATTGGCTAGTTCCATACTCGGTTGCGAGGCGGCTGAGGATTTCTAGGTCGACCGTTGGTGATCGCCAAGTAATGCTTGTAGTGATCCGCAATGCGGCGAGGACGGCGGGGTCCGCTGTCGCCCGGTGATTCTGCAGCAGGTTTGTCTGCGCTGCGTCTGCGCGGGCGTCTTCGAATCCGATGGTGTCGAGATAAAGGTCAGCGGCATCGCGAGCTGCAGCGGCTGGGTCGACGGATGCCGCAATCTCCCACCACTCGGTGACATAGTGCGATGTGTCTCGGCCGTCAGTATGCTGCCGTACGAGGTAGACCAGATCGACGAGTTTGGCTAGGCGGATACGTGCTTCCGACACGTCCTCGATGTCTTCGATGCTAGCGACGATCTCGGAGAGCGTGGGGTCCTTGTGTCCGCCGTAGCTAGAGAGTAGGTCCGCTGCCCGGTTCCAGCACTCGCGTGCCTCGTCGATGGCTCCTGCTGCGATGCAGATGCGTGCCGTCTCAAGTTCGAATGCAGCTTGTTGGCTGTATCCGGTGTGGTCGTCGTTGCGACGTTCCCGGATTATGGCGAGCAGAGCATGGATGGCGCCGACGCCGACGTGATGGGACACCCGTGTCAGGACTGAGAGTAGGTCGTTAGTGGTCAGCGGCCCGTTCTCTCCGAGGCCCAAATTGGTGGTCGTTGTGGTGCCATCTCCTATAGCGATGAGGTGGTCGAGGACGGTGTCGAGATCTGTTTCCTGAACGACTGTTAGGGAGTTCTCGATCACCTGGTGGATGAGTGGATGAATAAAGTATAGGTCGCACGCTCGCGGCTTTCCGGAGAAGGGTTTGGCTTCGGCGACGAGGTCAGCGAGTGCGACGACCACTGCGGTTGACGCGGATTCAAGTGTTGAATTGCCGACTCGAACGTCGTCCGCGATTCCGATAGTTGCAACAGTGTAGCGGAGCCATGCCCTGTAGAAACCGATGCCAGACACCTTGGCGCCCACCTTGAGCACAAGGGAAGGGTCGATGGCATGTGCAAGTGTGAGGAGAGCGTGCCACTTACTGACTGCCGGTTCGTTGGCGCTCCTTTCTTCGACGATGATTACTGTGGCGGCGATCAGTTCAGATTCGAGATTCGTGACTCCGAGTCCCGCAAGCACGTCTTGTGCGGCCATGCCATGGGAGAGGTACCCTATGGTGTCGAGCGTCGGGTCCAGTTCCCATGCTCGGCGAGCCAAGTCTTGTGGGTCCGGGAGGCCGATGGCACCGTTGGTGGAAAGGTCGGCGAGAGTCAGGTAGGCCCTAGCTGCGTTGGCCGGGTCGGACATCGCTGCTGCGACTCGGGGCATGTAATCCGCAGGCAGTCCTGCCGTGAACGTTTCTACGAGGTCGACCAAGGAAGCGTCGAGCTTGCTTTCTAGGTGCTCGGCGATTGCTGGAATAAGAGATTCGTCGACGTCTTGTCGTTGGGTGCGGAGCCGAAGCGCGCCGCGTTGGGCGGCTACGAGGAGCGTTCCGTCGCTGTCAGAGGAGTAGCTGCTCCGTTCGATCTTGCGCTGTGTCTCCCAGGCTTCGATGTAAACCTTCCAAGGGGCGGCAGCGCCAGCCCGATCAACAGCGTCGCTGATGCGGAGACCCCATCTCGGTGGGAACGTGGCGCGCCCGTTGTAAACTAGGCGTTCTGCGACGGCCTCTGCACCGAGGATGTTCACGATTACATCGGCATAGTCGGTTAGGGCGTCTGCGAGTGCGTCGTTCTCATACGTGTCGATGGCTTTGCGAACTTCGATGCACCTGACGAGGGTCGACCAGTCAAGGCGCGCTTCAGCTTCACGTGAGACGACGCAGAGGGCTCGTTGAAGAGCTTCTGGGGAGTGAAACTGCCTAATTCCGTCTGCCACGAAGTGTGGGCCGACCAGTGCCGTGAGCTGACCGTACTCGTCGAGGTTTGCGAGAAGGTCGGGCAGATGGCGGAACGCACGGGAGTCAGTAAGGAATCCGCGGCCGTCGAGCCACTTCACGATACTCCGTCGAATGGAAGTTGCGGTCTCGTGATCGATGTTGCGGACGATATGCCGCGAGAAGCTCTCATGGTGAAGGCGCAGCCCACCGAGGCCCTTCTGAGTGTTGAGAACTGGGGCAAGCGTCTGGAGTGCGGGAATGACGATGGCTTTGATAGGGGACCCGA
This sequence comes from Arthrobacter psychrolactophilus, assembly GCF_003219795.1. Classification (GTDB taxonomy): domain Bacteria; phylum Actinomycetota; class Actinomycetes; order Actinomycetales; family Micrococcaceae; genus Specibacter; species Specibacter psychrolactophilus. The sequence continues at coordinate 390,121 of NZ_QJVC01000003.1, forward strand.
GAAGTTCTGCTAGTTCACCGGGGGTGAGTGAGAAGTCGCACAGCGCGAGCGTGTCTGTGGCGAATCGCTGGTCAAGGGTCATCGCGTCGCGCAGATAGTCATAGTATTCATCGATGGTCGTGGCCGTGTCCGGAACCAGTTCCAGGCGATGGATGAGCTCACTGACTGTGAGCGGCCCCGGAGTGTCGTCGAGAGGTGACGAGCCAAGTGCGAGCCGGCACAGGTAGGTCGCGTAGAGCGCGTTTCCGCTGGACCGTTCGTGGACCAACTTGACGATGGTGCTCTCATCAGACGAGTTTACGGGTCCGCTGCCGTTAGGCGATTCGAGCAGACCGTGTTTGGCGGTGAGCGCCTTGATTTCGTCTCGAGACATCGGTGGCATCTGGATAAGCTCGGATGCCGGGGCCGCTGGTTCGAGGTGGGTTCCGGGCTGGCTTGCGATGAGTAGACAGACTCCAGGCGGGAGATTGAGGGCGGCAAGTTCCTCGACCAAGAGGCGTGACGGGTCTTTCTGCTGGTTAGTGCTGCGTCCGGCGACTCGGTCTACGTGGTCGAGGCCGTCGACGATGAGGAGGACCGGTTTATCGAGGTGCGCTTCTCGACAGTTCTCGAGTGCCAATTCGAGGGCTTCGGTGCTCGTCGCGAACTTCGGGCGCAGGTCTTTAATTGATTCAGGCACCGCCTGTCCGAGCTGGTCGAGGAGGCTGCCGATGACGACTTCCGTCAGAACTCGTTCCTGCAAGCGGTCATCGCTCGAACCGAGCCAACAATGGTGGCGTGCGACCACCCAGGCATTGTCTCGGTAGCGATTCGAAAGCTCTTCGCATAGCCATGACTTCCCTGCGCCGGGCTCGCCCACGACGACGACGCGACCACCAGCCACTGCTGTGCTGTCGATATTCTTACTGACCTCCGCCGCTGCGCCAGAACGATCAACAGCTATTTCAGTCTCGATTGGGTGTCCTGCAGCGACGGCTCCGAAGTCGATGCGCAGCCCGAGGCGTGGTTCGATAAGATCGCGTCGGACGACTCCGGTATCAACTACGCGTGCAGAGGTGGATGCTTGAATGAGGGCGTAGGCCGCGAATTCGGGAGTTACGTCAGTGTTTGGGGTGCGACCTGCTCCAAGCTCTTCTCGGACACGTCGGAGGAGGGCACGTTCGGCAGGTCCCGGATCAGCGAAGCTGATGGTTGAGGACGGTGCACCTGTGTCAACGATGAGACTGCTGCAAGCGCTACCAAGGTCGACGTCGCTGAGGTGCCTAACCAGCTCGGCCCAAGGCTGGTTAGAGCGCAGCGCCGCCGGGTCGAAGCGGTGCATTGCCGTTGTGATCCCCGGGAGCGGGTCGGCTAGTCGATCGGACGGGGCAACAGGCTTCAAGACGACGGAGAGAAGGTCGTCGGGTTCTTGATCTCGGACGACGATTCGGTACGTAGTCAATGGAGACGCGGTTAGGTCTTTAAGAAGGGAGTCGAAGACCTTGTTGAGCTTCAGGTTTCTGCCATCTTGGGAGAACGTCTCTTTCGAGAGCGGACGGTCTGTAGTTGTGTGCTTAATTTGCAGACGAACCCGGGTGTTGTTCACGTATGAGATGTTGACGTCGTCAAACCGATCGCCATCGAACCCTTTGGTGTCAACCGTGATGGTCTCCGCGGTGCCGAGGAGAAGGTCGACTAGGGCGATCGCGGTGATCAAGTCTTGGTAGAAGTAGCCGTGGTGGGTGGGGCCGAGGCTCATCGCGTGTATCTGCCCCTTTACTTCCGCTTGTCTGAAACGTCTTGTTGTGGACGATGATGTCACTCACCAACGACCCATATTGGATGGCGCCAGCGGCCAGCCCAAGCGAATAATATGCTCTTACTTCGTAGGGCTCATTGTAGTCACGCTTGTTGCGGGATATGTACTCCACCGGGTCGTATGGAAGTCGATCCGGCATGCCCAGCCTCCTTATGTCAGCCTCAGACGCCACTTGCCAAAGGAGCCCGTGGCTCAAGGTGCTTCGTGGACTGCAGATGACGGATGCGTCATATTGGGCGGTTTGATACCTACCGTCGCAAAGCAGTGGGCTTATCTATATTCATGGAGAGCGGCAAACTGACCCAACACCACCGGACGGAGGCGAGTATGATCTCTCGTTCCTCAGCGAGCAAGAGTCCCCCCGCCCACCACCACCAAAGACGAAAGACACGGCGATACCCACCAATACTGGGCGGGAGACCAATCCAAAACGTCTCGGCGAACCCGTCAGGAATTGTTCGGTCATGTAGTAAATCGGTCCAACCACCATGAAGTAGGTACAAGCATCCAGAACCTACGGAGGGCATCATGTACAAGCAGGAACTGCCGAAAATTACTTCACCTGAAACCGTGCTCGAGTGGCTCACCCCCTCCGAGATCTGCCACGAACTTCAGATTCCGCTGCAGACTTTTTACCAGTGGCGGTCACGCGGGGTTGGTCCGCATGCCTACCGGATTGGCAAGCACCTGCGGGTCAGTCGGGCTGACTTTGAGTCTTGGCTTGAGCTCCGGTCCGATCCCTAACCACCACGGTAAGGACTCGACATGGCCCGGGAACCACTGCCGCTCGGTACGTGGGGCAGCATCAAGGTCAGCCGCCTCGCAGCTGGCACTTGGTCCGCGCGCTCCAAGTACCGCGACATGGACGGCAAAGTACGGATTGTCGAAGCCCGCGGCGGCTCGACCGCATCGGCACGCCGGAACCTGCTACAAAAGTTTGCCGATCGAAAGACCCCGCGATACGGATTGGTGAACCCGAGAAGCAAGATCAACGAACTCATCGAAGTATTTCTCGTGGAGCTGCAGGCATCGGACAAGGCGGACCGTACCAAAGACAAATACGCGTACTGCATCAAGAAGTACATTTCACCGGCCATCGGGGAAGTCCGCATCGTTGAGGCCACCTCAGGCGTCATTGACAATTTCATCCGCAAGCTTGTGGAAGACGCAGGGCCCTCAACGGCCAGAAGTTGCGGAGCCGTCATGTCATGGATGTTCAAGCTTGCGCTTCGTCATGACGCGATCATCGTGAACCCAGTCATCGGCGTCTCAATTCCGAGGAACAGGACGGCCAAACCACAGGCCCTGGATGCGGCGCAATACCAAGATCTGAGGGAAAAGCTCATCGGTTGGGAAACAGCGCCAGCCCTTGGACGGCCACGCAGCCAAGAACTACATGAAATTGCCGATTGCCTTATCGCGACCGGGGCACGGCCAGGCGAGCTCTTCGCGCTCACGTGGGATGACGTGGCCTTGGATGCTGACCCACCCACAGTCTTCATCAACGCCACGGTTATCCGTACCACCACCGGCGGCGTCCGAATCCAGGACCACCCCAAGTCCCAGCACGGCATCCGCCACCTCACCCTGCCAGACTTCCTGGTGGAGCAGCTTCAGGAGCGCAGGAAACGCCAAGAGGAACTCGGCGTCCCAAATCCCCTGAACCTCATTTTCCCGTCGTCAACGGGGACCGTGTGCGACGCCAACAACGTTGGCAAGCTGTGGCGCAAGGTTGCAGACTCGCTGGGATACACCTGGGTCACACTGAAAACCTTCAGGAAGGCCAATGCCACACTCATCGCAAGAGCCTTGGGCCCCGAGGCCGCCGCATACCAAGCCGGCCACTCCAAGGTGTCGATGACCCAGGAGCACTACATTGAGGAGCTTCGCGAGGCACTCGACACGAGATCGGTCGTGGATGCATTCAAGCCAAAGGATGGGTCTCGACCGGCCGAGGAACACGCTCAACCGGGGGACGAACAAGCTCAACCAGCCGAGAAGAACCCGACGGAAAATAACGAAAAGGATGACCCAAAAGTATGAGTTAAGTATGAGTTAAGTTGAAAATGGCCCCTTTCGGGGCCATTCCCACAACCAAAATCCCTGTAAATCCGGGCTTTCTGGGCCCCCTGTCGGATTCGAACCGACGACCCCCGCTTTACAAGAGCGGTGCTCTGGCCAGCTGAGCTAAGGAGGCAAACGCAATCAAGCGCTTCACAAGGTTACCGCAGGAGCACAGAAAACAAAAAACCGGCCTCCCCGGTAGCCTGAGCTACCCGGAGAAGCCGGTTTCACGCCGTCGTACTAGTAACGGCGACTGCGAGCGCGAGCCCGATGCGTAAGAATGCTAGCTACTTCTTGGCAGCCAGGATGCGTGCGGAGAAGTCGTCGAACGATTCCGTGGAGCCCCACTGCTGACCATCCATGAAGACGGTGGGTGTTGCGGAGACGCCGTGGTTCGAGGCCAGTGCGGTGCTGTTGGCTACGAACGGGCGGAACGTCTTGTTGTCGATGCACGAGGTGACGTCAGCAGCGCCGACCTCCGTAGCGTACTTAGCCAGCGTGGCGTTGTTCAGGCCCTTGCTGTTTTCGGCAGGCTGCTTTTCAAACAGCTTGTCCAAGAAGGCCTGGTACTTATCCGGTGAGGTCTCGGCAACACAGGCGGCAGCTGCGCCAGCGCGTGAGGAGTAGTTGGTGCCACCGGAGAAGCGGTCAAGGAAGCCCAGCGCACGGTATTCAACCGTGATCTTCTCCTCGTTGGCGAGCTGCTTCATCTTGGCACCGTAGTTCGTCTCGAACTGGTTGCAGAACGGGCACATGAAGTCGAAGTACACAACGAGCTGGATGGGCTCGCCAGCGGCCGAGGCCTTGATGCCGATCTCGTCCAGGGCAAACGCAGTCGTGGCACCCGGTGACGGGTTCGCGCTGACAGCGTTGATGTCTACGGTCTTCTCGGTGGTGGTGGGCGGAATAACCGCGCCGTCCTTACCCAAGGTGATGCCACCATAAGCGTTCATGCTCGTGGGCACGGCGCCGGACTCGGCAACGGGCTCGTTGGCCTTCTGGGTGTTGATAACAATCAGGGCGATGATGACAACAATGGCCACGGCCGCAACCAGCACGCCACCGCGTATTAGCCAGCCATTACGCTTTTGCTTCTTCAGCTGGGCATCGCGAATAATCCGTGCCTTTTCGCGGGCTTGTGCCGTCCGCTCGGCTTTGGACAACCGTGGTTCATTATTGGGGCTCATAGTTCCTCAAGTCTTTGGGCATGAAAAGGGCCGTTCATAACGGCTAGTTCTTCCTCATCATAGGGGCGGAACCTTGGAAAACGCCCAAAGCTACAACCATTCAGGCAACGCGCGGGGCTCACACCGACTCCTCGGGTAAGTCACACCACACGCTAAGCTGGCACAAACCCGAGTTCTACCATGGGAGTTGCACGTGCCAGAAGAAATGACCGGCAAGCCGGCCCTCCATCCCGGCAGTTCCGATTTCATCGTTGTCTCCAACAGGTTGCCCGTTGACAGGGTCTCCGCAGACATTGACGACGCCGGATGGCGGCGTTCCCCGGGCGGCCTCGTCACCGCCTTGGCCCCAGTTATGGCCGCGCGAGAAGGTGCCTGGGTAGGCTGGCACGGCGCCCCGGACGAGGAGCTCGAACCCTTCCGGCACGACGATATGGATCTGATCCCCGTGGCGCTCTCTGCCGACGAGGTTGAGCTTTATTACGAAGGCTTCTCCAACGCCACCCTCTGGCCGCTCTATCACGACGTCATTGCCCCTCCCGAGTTCCACCGCACCTGGTGGGATTGCTATAGGAAGGTCAACCGGCGCTTCGCCCAGGCGGCCGCCAGCTCCGCCGCTCCCAATGCGACCGTGTGGGTGCAGGACTACCAACTCCAACTCGTACCCCGCTACCTGCGCCAGCTGCGCCCGGATCTGCGCATCGGCTTCTTCAATCACATCCCCTTCCCGCCCCCGGAGATCTTTGCCCAGCTGCCCTGGCGCCGCGACATCATCTCCGGACTGCTCGACGCCGATCTCATCGGCTTCCAGCGCCCCAGCGACTCCGCGAACTTCCTGCGTTCGGCCCGCCGCTTCGTGGGCGCCGGTGTCAAGGCCTCCCAGGTGCAGATCAAGGACCTCGACGGCAAGACCGTCCACATCTCCCGCGCCGCGCCCTTCCCCATCTCGATCGACGTCGCGAAGATTGCCGAACTCGCCGTCCGCCCCGACGTCATCGCCCGGTCCAAGCAAATCCGCGCCGACCTCGGCAACCCGAAAACCATCCTGCTCGGCGTGGACCGCCTCGATTACACCAAGGGCATCACCCACCGCCTCAAGGCCTATGGCGAACTCCTCAGCGACGGCGATCTCACGGTGGAGGACGCCGCCCTCATCCAGGTCGCGAGCCCCAGCCGCGAGCGCGTCGAGTCCTACCGCCTCCTGCGCGAAGAGGTGGACGGCATGGTGGGCCGCATCAACGGCCAGTTCGACACCACCTCCAACACCGCCATCCGCTACCTCCACCACAGCTACCCCGTCGAGGAGATGGTGGCCCTCTACCTCGCCTCCGACGTCATGCTCGTGACCTCCCTGCGCGACGGCATGAACCTCGTCGCCAAGGAATACGTTGCCGCCCGCGGCAATAACACCGGCGCCCTGGTCCTGAGTGAATTTACCGGCGCCGCCGATCAGCTCAAGTCCGCGCTCCTGGTCAACCCGCACGACATCGACGGCCTCAAATCCGCCATCATGCGCGCCGTCCGCCTCTCCCCCGGCGAATCCAGCCGCCGCATGCGCGCCATGCGCCGTCAGGTCCTCAGCCACGATGTCCAGCGCTGGAGCGAAGAATTCCTTGACACACTCCAACAGGAGGCCGAACTGCAATGACCCGCCCCCTGGCACCGTTGCCAGCCGCGCTCGTGTCCGCCGTCCGCCACATCGCCGCCACGCCCCATCTCTTGGTGGCGTTGGATTTCGACGGGACCATGGCGCCCCTTGTGGCCCGCGCCGAGGATGCCCGCCCCCTCCCCCGCTCCGCCGCAGCCTTAGCGACCCTCTCCTCTTTACAAAGTACGACGACGGCCCTCGTCTCGGGCCGGGCCCTGGCCAGTTTGCGGGCGGTCGCCACCCCTCCCGCACCGACACTTCTGGTCGGCAGCCATGGGGCTGAAAGCTGGTGGGGACCAGACTCACCCGCGCTAGAACTCACCGCGGACCAGGCCGCCGCGCTGGAACGTGCCCGCGCCCTCGTCACCCAGGCGACCACCCTGTATGAGGGGACGGTGCAGGAGGACAAGCCGTCCGGCGTCGCACTTCACTACAGGCAAGCCAGCGAGGCTGACGGGAGGGCCGCCGTCGACCATGTCAGGAAAATGGTGGCCCAGGATCCGGCCATCTATCTCGGGACAGGGAAGATGGTGCTGGAACTGTCCGTGCTGAACGCCAACAAAGGGCAGAGCCTGACCACGCTGCGCGAACGCACGCAGGCCACGGCGACGTTTTTCGCGGGGGACGATGTGACCGATGAGCATGCCTTCGCGGCGCTGCTGCCCGGCGATCTGGGCGTCAAGGTGGGCCAGGGCGAGACGGCAGCTGGTTTTCGTATCGCCGCCCCCGCCGCACTGCCGCAGCTGCTGGAGCTTCTCGTATCGGCACGCCGGGAGTTTTTGCACGTAACGTGACATTGCTCATAGTAAAAATGTGCCATACTTCATACGTCAGCCTTTGCGACTGCGTCAGCAGTTCGCGGGCCGATGCATGTTCAACCATTCACAACGGATCGTTCGGCACGTACCTGCCGATGAAGGGATTTATTGCTGTGGCTACAGTAACTTTTGATAATGCAACCCGAATCTACCCGGGAACCACCAAGCCGGCTGTTGACAAGCTCAACATCGACATCGCCGATGGCGAATTCTTGGTTCTTGTTGGACCCTCCGGTTGCGGTAAGTCCACCTCTTTGCGCATGCTCGCAGGCCTGGAAGATGTTAACGCCGGCCGCATCCTGATCGGCGACCGCGACGTCACTGACGTTCCGCCGAAGGACCGTGACATCGCCATGGTCTTCCAGAACTACGCTCTCTACCCGCACATGAGCGTTGCCGACAACATGGGCTTCGCCCTGAAGATCGCCGGCGTTTCCAAGGAAGAGCGCGCCACCCGCGTCAAGGAAGCCGCAAAGCTCCTGGACCTCGAGGCGTACCTGGACCGCAAGCCGAAGGCACTCTCCGGTGGTCAGCGTCAGCGTGTTGCCATGGGTCGCGCCATCGTGCGTAACCCGCAGGTGTTCCTCATGGATGAGCCGCTGTCCAACTTGGATGCCAAGCTCCGCGTGCAGACTCGTACGCAGATTGCGTCCTTGACCCGTCGCCTCGGCGTCACCACTGTTTACGTGACCCACGACCAGGTCGAGGCTATGACCATGGGTGACCGCGTTGCAGTGCTCAAGGACGGCCTGCTGATGCAGGTTGATACCCCGCGTAACCTCTACGACGCTCCTCAGAACGTCTTCGTTGCAGGCTTCATTGGCTCCCCCGCCATGAACCTGTTGGAACTGCCCGTCGTCGATGGCGGTGTGAAGTTCGGTGGATCAATTTACCCCGTACCTTCCGCCGTTCTCGGTGAAGCCGCAGGCAACACGGTCACCGTTGGTGTTCGTCCCGAAGACCTCGAAATTGTTGGCGCCGGCGAGGGCCTGGCAGTCGAGGCCGACGTCGTTGAAGAACTCGGTGCCGATGCTTACGTATACGGCCACGCAGTGATCGACGGCAACGAGCGCGACATGGTTGTCCGTGTCGACGGTCGCCGCCCACCGATGAAGGGCGACACCATCCACGTTCGCCCGCAGGTTGGCCACGTGCACCTCTTCGATGCCACCTCCGGCTTGCGCCTGGGTGACAAGTCGATCGTCACGAACTAACGCTGGTCCCCGCTGCCCGATCTCGCACGAAATGTGCGTGATTGAGCTCGTCGATATCACCAGCATCATGTAGGGCGCGGCTGCCTGTTGGAGCTTTCCAGCAGACAGCCGCGCCTCACTTTTTAAGAGAGAATTTGTATTATGACTGAGCAACCAGGCGCCAAGTGGAACCACGAGCCCACCGACTTTGACCAGATCGGTAAGCTCCCACGCCAGAGCGCGCCGCCAGCCTCCGTGATGGGCTCGCTCAACATCACGGCCGCAGCCGCAGATCCCGGACTGTTGGACCTCCCGTGGCACATCCGCCTCGAGGAATGGCCGGCCGACAATCTCGCAGCCCTCCCCCGCGGTATCTCCCGCCACGTGGTCCGCTTCGCCCACCTCGACGGCTCCGTCATCGCCATCAAGGAAACCTCCGAGCACGTTGCACGGCACGAATATCACATGCTCCGGAAGCTGGCCCGGCTCGACGTTCCCTGCGTGGAGCCGGTCGCCGTCATCACGGGCCGCACCACGCCCGACGGCCGCCCGCTCGATCCCGTGCTGGTCACCCGACACCTGAAGTTCTCCCTGCCGTACCGTGCCTTGTTCTCCCAGAAGCTACGCCGCGACACCCTGACGCGTCTCATCGACGCCCAGGCGCTGCTGCTGGTGCGTCTGCACCTCGTGGGCTTCTACTGGGGCGATGTCTCGCTGTCCAACACCTTGTTCCGCCGCGACGCCGGCGCCTTTGCCGCGTACCTTGTGGATGCCGAAACGGGTGAGCTCTACCCGGATCTGTCCACGGGCCAGCGCGAGTACGATCTCGAGATTGCGCGCGTGAACATTGCCGGTGAACTCATGGACCTGCTCGAGGGCGGGCTCATCGAGGAGAAGGTGGACCCGGTTGCCACGAGCGAACTCATCATGGAAAGCTACCGCCGCCTCTGGGCAGAGCTGACCGAGAAGGAATCCTTCGAGCTTGAGGACCGCTGGCGTGTGGGCGCCCGCATCCGCCGCCTGAACGAGCTGGGCTTCGATGTGGAAGAGTACGCCATCAAGACCACCCCGGATGGCTCCACGATCCAGCTCCAGCCCAAGGTGGTCGACGCTGGCCACCACCAGCGCCGTCTGCTGCGCCTGACGGGTATCGACGCCCAGGAGAACCAGGCCCGCCGCCTGCTCAACGACATGGACTCCTTCCGCAATGACGTGGCTCCCCTGAAGGATGAGGAGATCAGCGCCCACGAGTGGGTCAGCTCCATCTTCGAGCCCATCGTCCGTTCCATCCCGCGCGAGCTTGGCGGCAAGCTGGAACCGGCCGAGGTGGTGCACGAGGTGCTCGAGCACCGCTGGTACAAGTCCAAGGACGAGGAGCGCAACGTTCCCCTGGCCGAGGCCGTGCAGTCCTATGTGGACGACATCCTGCGCTTCCGTCGCGACGAGGACGCCATCATGCTCAGCACGGATACGGACACCATCAAGATGCTAGAGGGAGGCGTCCTAGCCGACGCCCCCTTCGACGAATAAACGCGGCATCACTTTCCGGCCGTTTTTCACGGACGCCGCACCACTTTACGGCGTATTTTGGCGATCGCCGCCCCACTTTACGGCGACAGAACGAAACCCTCCAGCACTCAATGTGAGTGCTGGAGGGTTTGTCGTTAATGGCCGGAAAGTGATGCCGCGTTTCGAGAGGAGAGGAGGAGGCTAGGCGGGGACTGCCACACCGGGCAGACGCCACACAAAGACACCTGGGCCGGACAGCTCCAACTCCGCGTCGGTTGCCGCAAGCTCGCCCACGCTGAACGCCGGCGCCGCACGCAGCGCGTCGGCACCGCCAGCATCCAGGCCCAAACGCTCCAGCGCAACCGTCGCCGCGGCGCGCGTTGCGATCAGCAGAATCGACTCCTCCGCCGACTCCCGCACAAAGGCGAGCACATCGCCGTCGGCCAGCAACCAGCGCATGCCGCCCTCGGAGACCGCGAGGCTCTCGTGCCGCAGCGCCGTCAACGAGGCATAAGCAGTCCGCAGATCCGTGACCACGCGCCCCGGCTCATCCCACGGAATCGGCGTGCGCGAGGCCTCCCCCACATCACCCTCGAGCCCAAACTCGTCGCCGGCAAAAATCACCGGAATGCCGGGCAGCAGCATCGACATCGCCGCGGCCACCACCTGCCCGCCGGGAATCATCAGGCTCGCCGCCCGCGCCGTGTCGTGCGTGTTCAGCGCGTTCATATTGGCATTGCGTACGGGCCAGCTGAAGGCGCTGGACAGATCGCGATGCGTCTCAAGCACGACGTCGGCACTCACCCTATTCGGAGCCGCCAGCGGGGTGCCGAAAAAGTCAACGCGTGCCTCGGGGCTGACCAGCCACTGCCACAGCGGGCGGGTGAAGTTGGAGTACGTCATGGCGCCTTGCCATCCGTAGCCATCCACATCGGCCCCGGCGTCGGAGGTTTCCTCCCCGAGGAGCAAGGCGTTGGGGTTGATCTCCAGGATGCGGGCCTGGATCAGCGCCGCAACTTCCTTATTGATGTCCTGCGCACCCAGACGCCCGGTCATATTGCCCACGTCGATCCGCCAACCGTCGAGGTTGAACGGCGCCTTGAGCCAGTGGGCGACGACGGAATCCTCGCCCGTGACAAACGCTTCGCGCAAGGCAGCAGAGGCCCAGTTGAGCTTGGGGAGCGACTTCACGCCCCACCAGCTCTCGTAATCGCTGTGATCCTCGTTGAAATAAAAGAATCCGGCCTCAACGCTGGCGGGATCGGCCTGCGCGCGAGTGAACCACTCGTGCGCATCGCCGGTGTGGTTGGCGGTCAGATCGCCCATGACCTTCATCCCGCGAGCATGCGCCGCCTCGACCAGGCGAATCAACGCCTCGTCGCCACCCAGCAGCGGGTCAACGGACATAAACGTCGATGCGTCATAGCGGTGGTTGGACCGGCCGGGGAAGAACGGTGTCAGGTACACGATGTCGACGCCGAGCGCTTCCAACTCATCGAGCTTTTCCGTCACGCCGTCGAGATCCCCGCCGTAGAACTGGCGGGCCACATCCGGGCCACGTCCCTGCACGGGGGTATCCCAGTCGCACGCCACGGCCCATTCCGGAGTGGGGTGCGCATCAGCGGCGGCCGAACGCGCAAAGCGGTCGGGGAACACCTGGTACATGACGGCCTCGCGTGACCAGGCCGGCGCATCAATGGCGGTGGTGATCCGGAAGTCGTTGTAGTCGGAGGTGTCGCGGTTGTGCAGCCCGGCGTTGTTCAGGTGCCAATATGTGGCACCCTGATCTCCCGAAACCTCAATCACAAACCGGTACAACGCCACGGGATTGACGTGCAGCATGGAGGCTTCCCACCAGGCCGAGCCACTGCCCGTCCCGATCAGCACAGCCTCGTCGTACCGCGGCTCGGCGTCCTGCACGCTACGCACCCAGACACGCGAGGCGGTGCCCCACGCTTGCGGGATTCGCAACCGCAGGGAACAGCGTTCGCCAAGTGCCGGCGTCGAACTTCCCACATAAAGAGCCGAACCGTCGTGATGGGGGTGTTGCGCAACCATAGTTATCCCTTTACTCCGCCTTGAACCAATCCACTCACAATGTACCGCTGCAGGAACAGGAACAGGGCCATGACAGGCACGGCGGCCAAGACTGCTCCGGCAGAGAAGATCCCCCAGTTCTTAGAGCGGGTGTCGGACACGAAGGAATACAGGCCGACGGCGAGCGTCTGAGAGTCAGGATCGGTCAACACCACGGAGGCGATCACGAACTCGCTCGTGATACTGATGAAGGACAGCAACGCCACCACGGCCAGGATGGGGGTCACGAGGCGCAAGATGATGCCGAAGAAGATCTGCACGTGGGAGGCGCCGTCGATCTTGGCCGCCTCATCCAGAGACTGCGGAATCGTGTTGAAGAAGCCGTACATGAGGTAGGTGTTCACGCCCAGCGCCCCGCCGAGGTAGACCATGATCAGGCCCAGCTGACTGCCGAGTCCCAGCGACGGGATGACATCGGAGATGCCGCTGAGCAGCAAGAAGATGGCGACGACGCCCAGCAGTTGCGGGAACATCTGCAGCAGGAGCAGCGAGAGCAGGCCCATGCGGCGGCCCTTGAAGCGCATGCGGGAGAAGGCGTAAGCGGCCATGGCGCCGAGGAACACGGTGGCCGCGGAGGTGATGATGCCGATGATCATGGTGTTCATGAACCACTTGCCGAAGGGGCGGCTCGGATCACTGAACAGCTTGATGAAGTTTCCGAGGTCGACCTGGGTGAACAAGCCTTTGGTTCCGGCCAGGGTGCCGTTGGAATTCAAGGCGGCCGAGAGCACGTACAGCAACGGGAAGACGGCGAAGAGGGTGACAATGACGCCGACCAGGTGACGCCAGCCCTTGTCCTTGAACCACACGCCGAAGGGGCGGCGCTTCTTGAGCAGCAGCTCGACGTCGGTGTGCACGGGGACGGTGGTGGTAGTCATGAGTTCACTTCCTCAAGTGCCTTGGTCTGCTTGAAACTAATGGCGGAAACGGTCGCCACAATGATGAAGATGACAATCGCCAGGGCGCTGGCTAGGCCGTAGTCGCGGCCGGTTCCTTGCCCGAAGGCCACCTTGTACACGAGCGTGATGAGGATGTCCGTGGAGCCGATGTCCCTGCTGGTGTCCTCAAAGCGTGGGCCACCGCCGGTCAGCATGTAGATGACGTTGAAGTTGTTGAAGTTGAAGGCGAAGGAGGCGATCAGCAGCGGGGCGATCGAGACCAACAGCAGCGGCAACTTGATGGAACGGAAGACCCGCCAGGCGCTGGCGCCATCCATGCGTGCGGCCTCGTCAAGCTCGTTAGGCAAGGACTGCAGGGCACCCGTGCACACGAGGAACATGTAGGGGAAGCCCAACCACAGGTTCACCACGAGGACGCTGATCTTGGCTAGGACCGGATCCGTCAGCCAGCCGATTTCGGCACCGCCCAAGAGCGTCTGGTTCAGCCAGCCGAATTGCGGGTTCAAAATACCGGACCACACCAGGCCCGAGAGGAAGACGGGGAAGGCGTAGGGCAGGATCATCAACACGCGGTAGATCTTCTTACCGCGCATGTCTTCCTTGTTAAAGGTGACGGCGAGGAACAGGCCCAGGCTAAAGGTGAGGATCACCGAGGCAATGGCGAAGGTGAAGGTCCACGCGATCACGTTGATGAGGGGTGCGCGCAGATCGGGGTCAGTGAAGGCCCTGACAAAGTTGTCGAATCCAACGTTGATCTTCCAACCGGTCGTCAACGTTTCACCGGCGGAATTCGCGAAGGCGCCCTGGCCGTTGTCGGTGAAGGTGTCGCCGGTGGCCACATCCGTGAAGGTGTCGGCTGCTGCGTCGTAGACCATATTGGGCTTGAAGGCGTAGGCCGTGCTGCCATCTGCGGTGCGAAGGCTGCCCTGGGCCGGATCGTCAGAGGCTGGGACGGAGATGTCGAGAATGGCCGTCTGGTTGGCCACGATGGCGGCGAAGTTCAGGGTATCGAAGCCCGGCACCGAGACGGCCTTACCTGTGCCATCGAGCGTTGCGTCGGTGACCTCGGACAGGGGCTCCGTCGTGGAACCCATCGTGACCGTGCCATCCGGGGCGGTGAACAAGAGGAACAGCTCATCGCCTTGTTTTAGTACAGATGTTTTAAAAGCGGGGGAATCCGGCACACGCTTCTGGGCGGTGAGCTGAATCGAGGAGATTGCGTCCTCTTTACTGCTGTTATGCCCATCCCCGTAGTTGGTGAACGCAATGTAGCCGGAGTAAAAGACTACGAACACCTGAAAGATAATCAGGAAGAACACGCCCGGCGCTAGGTACTTGGCCGGAAGGCCGCCCTTGCGCAGGTAAATCCAGTTCACTAGCAAGGTGACGCCGGCCGCAATGGCCAGGATGACCCACGACTGGCTGAGGAACAAGGTGATGAGCACAAAAACGGCGAAGGCATCCACCAAACCCAACAGGACAATCTTGGCCAAGGTGCCCTTAAGGGATTCCATACTATAGCTTTTCTTCGTTGCTCGCCGCTGTGGCGGCTGCCCTCCGCTGGAGACCCGAGGTGCGGGTCCGGCGTCGTTAGTGGTTTTGGAAACTGTCATCGCGTGGCTGTCCTCTTGCAGGGGTTCAAACTGGTCAAAACGGTGTGTGGCGCCCGGACCCAAGGCCTGGGCGCCACACACCGCTACGAGCGATCGGGCCTAAGCGCCGATCTTGGCCTTGACGGTTTCCACCATCTTGGGCCAGGTCACCGTCGGGTCACCCTTACCCTTGATCAGGTCCAACTCGGTGGATCCCCAGTCTGCCCAAACGGCGTCCATTTCCGGGATGGCCGGCATGGGAACGCCAATCTCGCCGATAGCACCGAAGGCGGCAACCACAGGATCCGCGGCGGCCTTGTCGAAGGAGGCCTTCAGAGCCGGAGGACGACCGCCGGTCTTGAACATGGAATCCTGGGCAACTTCGCTGGTCAGGTAGTTCGTGACGAACTCCGTCGTGGCCAGGGCATTGGCGCTCTTGGCGCTGATGAAGAAGCCGTTGACGCCAACGAAGGGCTGTGCGGGCTTGTCGCCAGCGGTCGGCAACGGGTCAATAGCAACCTTGATGCCGGCAGCTTCCATGTCCGGAACATTCCACGGGCCCGTGACGTAGTAGGCGCTCTTGCCGTTCTTGAACTCTTCCTTGGCAATGTCTCCGGTGATGTTGGAGTTGAAGACCTTGGATCCGGTATCGCCCCACTCCAGCAACTTCTTGGCAAATTCGACGCCGCCCGGCGCACCGAGGTTGAGCTGCTTGGGGTCGTAGCCACCCTCAGCGTCTAGGCCGAAGACCGAGGAACCCATGGATGTCTGCAGGAAGTACAGGTGGTAGGGATCGCCCTGCTTGGGGTCCAAACCAACGAGGAACGGGTGCTTGGCCTTGCCAGCATCCACGGCACCCTGACCCGCGGCGATGACCTCGTCGAAGGTCTTGAAGGCATCCGGCACCAGAGCCGTGTTGCGCAAGAGAGCTACGTTTTCCACGGAGTACGGGACGCCGTAGGTGGAGCCATTGAACGTCATGGCCTTGATCGACGTAGCCGAGAAAGCTGAGGCCTTGTCGCCAAGTTCAACCGGGGCGATAACGCCGTTCTGCACAAACTTGCCTACCCAGTCGTGCGGGCCAACAATCAGGTCCGGGCCCTTGCCGGTGGGAACCTGGGTGATGAAGTCATCGCGTACTGCCGCGAAGTCCTTCACAACAAGCTTGACCTCGATGCCGGTCTCAGTCTTGAACTTGGCCGCAATGTCCTTCAGGCCGGGTGCGCGTTCCGCATCGATCCACATCGTGATGACCGTGGCGCCACCGGCGGCCAGGTCCTGCGCGGTGGCCGCGGGGGCGCTGCTGTTCTTGGAGTCGCTGCCGCAGGCGCTGAGCGCGAGGGCGCCCACTGCAGACAACGCACCAACAGCGAAGACTCGCCGACTAACCGGGGTGGCACTTGTAATTGGCAACTTCATTGGTGTCCCTTTCTTGGGCTCGACGCCCACAACGGCGGAATCGAGCGAAAATCACATAAGTGGCCTACCTCACAGAGCGTAAGCATTCCTCCAAGATACATGAAAACGGTTCCAAAATGAAGTGCCCGTTTTGAGAAACCTTGCAGCACAGCCACCGGGAGCTTAGCGCTAGACACCATTGAAAGCATTCACGTACCCATCAGTAACCCTATACATCCGCGAAATATAGGCCACCCCGACAATCACTTACTCATGGACAGCAAATATTGAGAACGTTTACATTTAGGCATTCAGTCCTTACAGTAGTAACCATGTCTGTCATCTCCTCGGACCCCACGGTCCACTCCTCCGCTGCCACATCCGCACTTCTCGCCGGCCGTCTCACGCCGGTGCACGAGGCCGCCCTTGCAGGCGCAAGCCATTGGTCTGCCGACTCGGTGATCTACCAGATCTACCCGCGCTCATTCCGCGACAGCAATGGCGACGGCATGGGGGATCTGGCCGGCATCACCCTCGAATTGGGCCAGCTGGCCGCACTGGGCGTCGACGCCGTGTGGCTCTCCCCGTTCTACAAGTCCCCGCAGCGCGATGCCGGTTACGACGTCGCCGACTACTGCCAGGTCGACCCGCTCTTCGGCACCCTCTCCGACTTCGACCTCCTCATGGACAAGGCCGCCAGCCTGGGCCTGCGCGTCATCATCGACCTCGTCCCCAACCACTGCTCCGACCAGCACGAACTCTTCCAAGCAGCACTCGCGGCCGCACCCGGCAGCCCCGAGCGCAGCATGTTCATCTTCCGCGACGGCTTGGGTCCCGACGGCTCCCTCCCGCCCAACAACTGGCAGTCCCACTTTGGTGGTCCGGCTTGGACTCAGATCAAGTCCGACGGCGGGACTCCCGGACAGTGGTTCCTCCACCTTTTCGATTCCACCCAGCCAGACTTCAACTGGGATAACCCCGCCGTCCACGCCGAGTTTGAACGCGTGCTGCGTTTCTGGCTCGACCGCGGCGTACACGGCTTCCGTGTGGACGTGGCCCATGCCCTCGTGAAGGCCGCCGGCCTGCCCGATTGGAGTGGCACCGCCTGGGGCGGCAGCTCCGAAGGTTTCCCCGGACATCTGGCTCCCATGTTTGGCCAGCCGGCCCTGCACGATATCTACCGCCGCTGGCGTGAGGTGTTGGCCGAGTACGGCCCCGAGCGGATCCTGTGCGCCGAAGCCAACGTTGACCCGCTCGAGCGCATGGCCGATTGGGTCCGCCCCGATGAAATGCACCAGGCCTTCAACTTCCCATACCTGACCACCGGATTCTCGGCCCCGGCCCTGCGCCACGTCGTACAGAACTCCCTCAACGCTTTTGATGCAGTTGGCGCCACGAGCACCTGGGTACTCTCCAACCACGACGTCGTCCGCCACGCCACCCGCTTCGGGTACGACGGCGGCGGCCCTCGCGATGGCGACGGCATTGGCTCAGCCGACGTTCAGCCGAACCTTCCCTTGGGGCGTCAACGTGCGGCCGCAGCATCGTTGTTCATGCTGGCTCTGCCGGGCGCCTGCTACCTTTACCAGGGCGAGGAACTCGGCCTCCCGGATCACACCACACTGCCGGATGAGGCGCGTCAGGATCCCACGTTCGCCCGCACCGGTGGAGAGCGAATTGGCCGCGATGGCTGCCGCATCCCGCTGCCCTGGCGTGGCGAGAGCCCGGCGGCTGGATTTAGCGACGCTGCCACCACCTCAGGTGACGGGTCAGCGGAGGCTACCGCCCCGTGGCTCCCCCAACCCTTGGATTGGCAAAGTTACGCCCGTGACGCCCAAGCCAGCGATCCGACGTCGCACCTTGCCATGTACCAGCACGCGCTGGCGACCCGACGCGAGCTGGGACTCGGCACGGGCTCGCTGCAGTGGGCCGAGGACTTCTGCTCTGAACGCTCACTCGCATTCCTCAACGGGGACACGCTCGTCATCCTCAACACCGGCAGCGACGCCATGGACCTGCCCCACGGCACCGTCATTGCACGCTCACTTCCCTCCCGCGGAGACAACACTCAACTAGAATCATCCGAGGCCATCTGGCTGAAATTGTGAGCAAGGGACCGAGGGGCAATAAAGTGGCGGGCATCAAAGAGGTTGCGGAGCTTTCTGGGCTGTCGATAGCCACCGTTTCCCGCGCCTTGGGCGGCAAGGGCAGCGTCTCGGCCAAGAGCCGCAAGCTCGCCCAGGATGCGGCGGCGGAGCTAGGATTCGTCCTCTCCTACGCCGCGTCCAGCCTGGCGTCCGGGCGAAACCACAACATCGGCATTGTGGTGCCCGGCGTCAACCGCTGGTTTTACTCCTCGGTCATCGACGGAGCCTCCGCCGTGCTCCTCGAGGCCGGCTACGACCTCACCCTCTACACGACAAGCCAGAATGAAAGTCACCGCGCCACCATCCTCACCGATTTCCTGCTGCGTAAAAGGCTCGACGCCGTCATTGCGGTTTCGCTGGAACTCACCGAGGCGGAGGTAAGTCAGCTACTGGCGATCCATCGGCCTGTGTTGGGTATTGGCGGGCCTCTTCCTGGGGCCGATAGCCTCCAAGTGGACGACTTCCACTTAGCGAAGCGGGCCACAGAACACCTCATTGGGCTCGGACACACGCGCATCGCCCACATTGGTGGTGCGCACGAGTACGACTCCGACTTCAAGCTGCCCGGAACCCGGCGCAGCGGCTACCAGATGGCCATGCAGGAGGCCTCGCTTCCCACGTCAGAGGCGTGGCAGCAAAGCTCCGACTTTACCGTCCAGGGGGCTTACGAGACGGCGCGCGCTATGTTGGGCGCAGGCCGTACGCGTCCCACGGCGGTTTTCGCGGCTTCGGATGAAATGGCCATCGGTACCATCATGGCAGCCAGAGACTTTGGCTTGCGTGTTCCTGAGGAGCTCTCGGTCATTGGTATCGATGGCCATGAGCTGGGTCAGGTCTTTGGGCTGACCACCTTTGATCAGAACCCGCGAGGCCAGGGGGCCCTCGCCGCTCAGCGGATCCTGGCCCGCCTTGAGCAGTCCTCGCAGGACGCCAGCACCCCGTACGAGCCGTTTGCCGAGGAATTCCCCACCCGCCTGGTGGTACGTTCCAGCACGGCTGTCCCGTACTCCGACTAGTCCCGGTACTTAAACAGAAACGGCCTCTGGGCGAAGGTTCTTCTTCGTCCGGAGGCCGTTTTGTTGGCGGTGGGGGCGTTAAAGAGTTGTGGCCACCCGGGTAGGGGTGGCCACTTCTTTGGTTGTTCTGTAAGTCCTTGTTAAATGAGGGAGGCCCCGCACCTGGTGGTGTGGGGCCTCGACCTTGTTACGTGTTGTCCGGCGGTGTCCTACTCTCCCACATCCTCACGAATGCAGTACCATCGGCGCTGTGGGTCTTAGCTTCCGGGTTCGGAATGGGACCGGGCGTTTCCCCCACGCTATGACCACCGTAACTCGTTTCCCGGCACCAACACTGGGTGTTGGTGGGGTAGCTTGTTGGGTGTTCTTGTGGAACAACAGTGTTTCTAGTATACAAGAATGTTTTCTCTACTTCTAACCCTGGTGGGGGTGGTGGGTAGTGATGAATATCCTTGTGTACTTGTTTTTTTGGTTTCCTTGGGTCAAATCAACTAAACCGGAATGGGTTTGTTGTTTGGGAACCACATAGTGAACGCGAGCAATCTTTGTGTATAAAGATTTGTGTGTTGTGTAAGTTAT
>NZ_QJVC01000040.1 GCF_003219795.1 Arthrobacter psychrolactophilus
ACGCGTGATCAGTAGAAACAAGGGTCTTTTTCTTCATCTTAGAGGAAGTACTCTATTTTAGCCCCGTCAGGCCAGTTCCATTGTCCCAGGAATTCTGTACTGGAACACATCGATACTATACTATTGCTGGTCCACCACACTTTATCCTCCTTGGGTTTCCCACGTATCAGCTCCACATAAAAACACGCTCGATAGCAGTCCCCTTCAGCCCAATAGTCCATGAAAGACCCACTGTAACCACTCCAGTCAGCGTTTAATACAATTGTCTGACCTTGAATGGGCTTTGATCTATCATCTGTCAATGCATTTGGCACTTTTAACATCTCGTATCCAGACCTCGAGGCTGTGCTTATTGTCCTCCCTAGCCAAGTGTTATCCCCATCCAGGTATGAGAATCCCTTGACTCCATTGTTATTATTACCTGGATAAGGGTCATTACACTTACCTATGTTTGGGTCATTCGGTCGGGGACTGTCTGTAAGGACAGGACTGCATATATATTGACTAGTGTGTGTCATTGCTACTGGGTCTATCTGAATCACTGGTCTATTTGAGCCCTGCCAATTGTCCCTGCATGTGCAGGTAATCCCTGTTCGTTTCCCGTAACATGAGCATTCTTCAATATGCTTAGCAGTTCCAGTCAGAGACTCCCATTTCAATATTTTCCCCTCTTTAAAATAGTATATTCTTGTGTCTGCAGGTCCAGTGGCAGGCCCATCGGTGAACACTACTGGGCATACGCCGTTGTGGCATACACATTCAGATTCCTGTGTTCTTAGTATGTTTCGGGCCCATGTGTTAATTTCTGCAACAGGCCTTCTGTTGTACCATATTACTGCAGATGCATTGTTGTTTGGTCCTGATATACATATTGACATTCTGGATTTGCCATCATGGCAACTAGTACTTGACCACCCGATGCATTCCACCCTGCTGTTGTACACTGTGGGCGGTGATGATAGTGGCCAGCTTATCAGGGCGCGATACTGGGACCTATCGTGTATTGTTCCGTTTGAGTGTTTCCCTCTGATTGTTGTTCCTTGGCTGAGAGCATAGAACCTGCATTCATCTGGGTCGCATGAAACATAGGGTTCTCTTGTGACTAAAACATCCGAGCTTTCTCCAATTCTTACTGCATTGTCTTTCCCATATATGTGCCATGAATTTATAGTACAGAGCCCTTTAGTTAAGTTATTGAAATTCCTGCTTGTTCTTTCTTCCATTTGGATGTTGGTGATGTTTGTTTCATTATAATAGTTGTTTATTATTGTTTGGCTTGTGTTGGTTGTTTCAGGTTGTGAGCGTGAGCAATTGCAGCCCGATTTTAGATGCAGTCCTATGTTCAATCCTAGGTTTGCTATTCCAATGAGTACTGTGATTGCGCCTATTGTGATAGCAGTGGCTGAAGTGCATAGAATCTTCTGGTTTGGATTCATCTCGACCCTGCTTTTGCTGATCACGCGT
>NZ_QJVC01000041.1 GCF_003219795.1 Arthrobacter psychrolactophilus
AAGACCCTATATAGGTCTGTAGCTCAGTTGGTTAGAGCGCACCCCTGATAAGGGTGAGGTCGGCAGTTCAAATCTGCCCAGACCTACCAATATGCGGGGCCATAGCTCAGCTGGGAGAGCGCCTGCCTTGCACGCAGGAGGTCAGCGGTTCGATCCCGCTTGGCTCCACCACTCGCTTTACTTGATCAGAACTTAGAAATGAACATTCGTAGATGAATGTTGATTTCTGACTTTTGTCAGATCGTTCTTTAAAAATTCGGATATGTGATAGAAATAGACTGAACACCAGTTTCACTGCTGGTGGATCAGGCTAAGGTAAAATTTGTGAGTTCTGCTCGAAAGAGCGACGTGCGAATTTTCGGCGAATGTCGTCTTCACAGTATAACCAGATTGCTTGGGGTTATATGGTCAAGTGAAGAAGCGCATACGGTGGATGCCTTGGCAGTCAGAGGCGATGAAAGACGTGGTAGCCTGCGAAAAGCTTTGGGGAGTCGGCAAACAGACTGTGATCCAGAGATCTCTGAATGGGGGAACCCAGCCAGCATAAGCTGGTTATCTTGTACTGAATACATAGGTGCAAGAGGCGAACCAGGGGAACTGAAACATCTAAGTACCCTGAGGAAAAGAAATCAACCGAGATTCCCTTAGTAGTGGCGAGCGAACGGGGACCAGCCCTTAAGTTGGTTTGAGATTAGTGGAACGCTCTGGAAAGTGCGGCCATAGTGGGTGATAGCCCCGTACACGAAAATCTCTTATCAATGAAATCGAGTAGGACGGAGCACGAGAAACTTTGTCTGAATATGGGGGGACCATCCTCCAAGGCTAAATACTACTGACTGACCGATAGTGAACTAGTACCGTGAGGGAAAGGCGAAAAGAACCCCGGAGAGGGGAGTGAAATAGATCCTGAAACCGTATGCGTACAAGCAGTGGGAGCCTATTTGTTAGGTGACTGCGTACCTTTTGTATAATGGGTCAGCGACTTATATTCAGTGGCGAGCTTAACCGAATAGGGGAGGCGTAGCGAAAGCGAGTCTTAATAGGGCGTTTAGTCGCTGGGTATAGACCCGAAACCGGGCGATCTATCCATGGGCAGGTTGAAGGTTAGGTAACACTGACTGGAGGACCGAACCGACTACCGTTGAAAAGTTAGCGGATGACCTGTGGATCGGAGTGAAAGGCTAATCAAGCTCGGAGATAGCTGGTTCTCCTCGAAAGCTATTTAGGTAGCGCCTCATGTATCACTGTAGGGGGTAGAGCACTGTTTCGGCTAGGGGGTCATCCCGACTTACCAAACCGATGCAAACTCCGAATACCTACAAGTGCCGAGCATGGGAGACACACGGCGGGTGCTAACGTCCGTCGTGAAAAGGGAAACAACCCAGACCGTCAGCTAAGGTCCCAAAGTCATGGTTAAGTGGGAAACGATGTGGGAAGGCTTAGACAGCTAGGAGGTTGGCTT
>NZ_QJVC01000042.1 GCF_003219795.1 Arthrobacter psychrolactophilus
TCTGATGTCAAGATTATTTGGAACAGACGGTGTCCGTGGTTTGGCTAATGGCCTGCTGACGGCTGAATTGGCTTTATCCCTTGCTCAGGCTGCTGCGGTGGTGCTGGGTCATGACCGGATGAGCGAGGGACAGCGGCCGCGTGCTGTGGTCGCTCGTGATCCGCGGGCTAGTGGTGAGTTTATTGCTGCTGCCGTGACGGCGGGGTTGGCCAGTGCTGGTGTTGATGTGTATGACGCTGGTGTGTTGCCGACGCCTGCGGCAGCGTTTTTGATCGCTGATCTGGGCGCCGATTTTGGTGTCATGATTTCTGCTTCGCATAACCCGGCCCCGGATAACGGTATTAAATTCTTCGCCCAGGGTGGCATGAAGCTCCCGGACGAGGTCGAGGACGCGATCGAGCTCCAGCTCCAGAAGGACGCGTTCCGTCCGGTAGGTGTGGATGTGGGTCGTATCCAGCGGTTCTCTGACGCTGAGGATCGCTACATTGTCCACTTACTGGGGACCTTGCCGCATCGTCTGGATGGTTTGAAGATCGTTCTGGATTGCGCTCATGGTGCTGCCAGTGGTTGTTCACCGCAGGTCTTTACTGATGCGGGGGCGCAGGTCACGGTCATTGGTGCCGAGCCTAACGGGCTCAATATCAACGACGGGGTAGGCTCCACCCACCTAGGGTTGCTGCAGGAAACCGTGCTCGCTGTCGGTGCCGATCTCGGTATCGCCCATGATGGGGATGCCGATCGCTGCCTCGCCGTTGATCACGAGGGCACCGTGATCGATGGGGACCAGATCATGGCCGTCCTGGCCTTGGCACAAAAGGCCGCCGGAGAACTCAAGGATGATGTTCTCGTCGCGACCGTGATGAGTAACCTGGGTTTGAAGATCGCTCTGCGCGAGGCCGGGATCACGATCCGGGAAACCGGTGTCGGGGACCGGTACGTGCTGGAGGAAATGCGTCGCGGTGACTACACCCTCGGTGGAGAACAATCCGGACACGTCATCTTCTCCAAGTTCGCCACGACCGGCGACGGAGTCCTGACGGGTTTGCAAATCGCTGCGCAGGTCGCCAAGACCGGCAAGAGTCTGAAAGAGCTCGCCTCGGCCATGACGAAACTGCCCCAGGTCATGGTCAACGTCAAAAACGTTGATAAGAACCGCGCCTCTCAGGTGCCGGCGATCAACGCCGCCGTAGCAAAGGCCGAAGCCGAACTCGGCGACACCGGACGCGTCCTCTTGCGCCCCTCCGGCACCGAGGCCCTGGTACGGGTCATGGTCGAAGCCGGCGACACCGCCACCGCCGAACGCATCTGCAACGACCTCGTCACCGTCGTCCAAGCAGAACTCGCACTCTAAACCACCACACAGAAGAGGCGGCCACCC
>NZ_QJVC01000044.1 GCF_003219795.1 Arthrobacter psychrolactophilus
ACGCGTGATCAGTAGAAACAAGGTAGTTTTTTACTTCAGCTCTATGTTGACAAAATGACCATCGTCAACATCCACAGCATTCTGCCGTTCCTGCCGATATTCTTCCCTCATAGACTCAGGCATTCCTTCCGTAGAAGGCCCTCTTTTCAAACCGTATTTAAAGCGACGATAAATGCATTTGAAGAAAAGACGATCAAGAATCCACAATATCAGGTGCAATATCCCAATAATGTTAGCTGCAACAACGAGTGGGTCACTTGAACCGCTGCAGTTGCACTCCCATCCGGTTCTGGTAGGCCTGCAAATTTTCAATAAGATCATCCTTTAGGCCTGTACTGGAGTTAGGGTGAGTCCCGACTGTTCTCATAGCCTGCACCATTTGCCTAGCCTGGCTTGCGACTTCCATGGCTTCCGCTGCCTGTTCACTTGATCCAGCCATCTGCTCCATAGCCTTAGCCGTAGTACTGGCTAGTACCATTCTATTCTCATGCCTAATTAGTGGGTTGGTACTAGTTGCCATCTGCCTGTGGGACCGATGTTGTGCGTCAGCGATCTGCTCACAAGTGGCACATACCAATCCAAGAGCCCCTTCTGCAGTTACTGTCCCCATCCTGTTGTATATGAGACCCATGCAGCTGGCAAGCGCACCAGTTGAGTAACTGAGTGCAACTTCCTTTGCTCCATGAAATGTCATTTCCCTCTTCAGTTTCTTGTATAATTTAACTGCCTTGTCCATGTTGTTTGGGTCTCCATTCCCATTTAGGGCGTTTTGGACAAACCGTCTACGCTGCAGTCCTCGCTCACTGGGCACGGTGAGCGTGAACACAAACCCTAAAATCCCCTTAGTCAGAGGTGACAGGATTGGTCTTGTCTTTATCCACTCCATGAGAGCCTCGAGATCTGCGTTCTTCCCTGCAAAAACATCCTCAAGTCTCTGCGCGATCTCGGCTTTGAGGGGGCCTGATGGAATGATAGAGAGAACGTACGTTTCGACCTCGGTTAGAAGACTCATCTTTAAACATCTACCTGCTTTTGCTGATCACGCGTAAAAAAGGCGGCGTTGCTGTCTCCGCTGTAATCGAGGGAGCGACTACAGGAGGTG
>NZ_QJVC01000045.1 GCF_003219795.1 Arthrobacter psychrolactophilus
GTTAATTGATGGGGTTAGCGCAAGCGAAGCTCTTGATCGAAGCCCCGGTAAACGGCGGCCGTAACTATAACGGTCCTAAGGTAGCGAAATTCCTTGTCGGGTAAGTTCCGACCTGCACGAATGGCGTAACGATGGCGGCGCTGTCTCCACCCGAGACTCAGTGAAATTGAAATCGCTGTGAAGATGCAGTGTATCCGCGGCTAGACGGAAAGACCCCGTGAACCTTTACTATAGCTTTGCACTGGACTTTGAATTTGCTTGTGTAGGATAGGTGGGAGGCTTTGAAGTGGGGACGCCAGTTCTCATGGAGCCATCCTTGAAATACCACCCTGGCAACTTTGAGGTTCTAACTCAGGTCCGTTATCCGGATCGAGGACAGTGTATGGTGGGTAGTTTGACTGGGGCGGTCTCCTCCCAAAGAGTAACGGAGGAGTACGAAGGTGCGCTCAGACCGGTCGGAAATCGGTCGTAGAGTATAAAGGCAAAAGCGCGCTTGACTGCGAGACAAACACGTCGAGCAGGTACGAAAGTAGGTCTTAGTGATCCGGTGGTTCTGTATGGAAGGGCCATCGCTCAACGGATAAAAGGTACTCCGGGGATAACAGGCTGATACCGCCCAAGAGTTCATATCGACGGCGGTGTTTGGCACCTCGATGTCGGCTCATCACATCATGGGGCTGAAGCCGGTCCCAAGGGTATGGCTGTTCGCCATTTAAAGTGGTACGCGAGCTGGGTTTAGAACGTCGTGAGACAGTTCGGTCCCTATCTGCCGTGGACGTTTGAGATTTGAGAGGGGCTGCTCCTAGTACGAGAGGACCGGAGTGGACGAACCTCTGGTGTTCCGGTTGTCACGCCAGTGGCATTGCCGGGTAGCTATGTTCGGAAGAGATAACCGCTGAAAGCATCTAAGCGGGAAACTTGCCTCAAGATGAGATCTCACTGGGATCTTGAATCCCCTAAAGGGCCGTCGAAGACTACGACGTTGATAGGTTGGGTGTGTAAGCGCTGTGAGGCGTTGAGCTAACCAATACTAATTGCCCGTGAGGCTTGACCATATAACACCCAAGCAATTTGCTGACGCAGATTGCGGTGGTGAAGATGATACGAACCGAAAGTTCGCAACGAACCACAAACATCACATATCCGAATTCGCTGGGCTGTCCATCTGGACATTCTGGCTACAGAATTTCTT
>NZ_QJVC01000046.1 GCF_003219795.1 Arthrobacter psychrolactophilus
CGGAATTTTTCAAGTCAAGCGGTACCAAGGTGAGTTAGACAGCGGTTAGGCTGCTTGTTTTTCGGTGGCTTCCTTTGGTTGATTGATCCATGCCGGCCCGGGTAGGGCCAGGATTTTGGGGTCGGTTGTGGTGTTGAATCGGTGCGGGTTTTTGGCCCGAGCCGCGGCGAGCGTCTGGGAACGTTTTTGTGCAACTTGGTCGGCAAAGCCGTAGTGCACGTTGGCGGGTGTGTGGAACCCGATCCCTGAGTGTTGGTGGTCATGGTTGTACCAGTCGACAAAGTCGCCAATGAAGGCGCGGGCATCGCCGAGAGAACCGAAGCGCTCAGGGAACGTCGGCCCGTATTTCATGGTCTTAAAAAGTGACTCACTGTAGGGATTGTCATTGCTCACGCGAGGTCTGGAATGGGAACGAGTGACCTCCAAATCCGAGAGCAACGCAGCCACGGTCTTGGATGTCATCGACGTGCCCCGGTCGGCATGCACTACCTGTGGGATGCCATGGATGCCGAAGATTTCCTTCATCATTTCCATGGCCAGGACCGCTGATTCGCTGGCGTGCACGTGCGCGCCGACAATGAACCGCGAATGGATATCGATCATCAGATAGCAATCAAAATACTTGCCCTTGACCGGGCCGGCAAGCTTGGTAATATCCCACGACAGCACTTGACCTGGTGCGGTGGCCACCAGCTCCGGAATCGCCCGGGCCGGATGCTTTGCCAGTTTCCGGCGCTCCTTGACCTGCTTGTTCTCCTCCAGCACACGGTAGAACGTGGAGACCGAGCCCAGATAGATGCCGGCATCGAGCAGCTTCGCATAAACCTGCAGGGGTGCCAGATCCACGAACTCCGGCGAGTTCAACACAGACAAGATCTCTGCCCGCTCCACGGTACTGAGCTTGTTCGGCGGCTCCACAGCTGGTTCCTGATCTTCCGGAGCGACAGGCTTGCGGTAAATCGTGGTGCGCGAGAGCCCCATCAAAGCCGCAGCAGCCCGCGTAGGAACAGCCAAATCAATGAGCTCCTGGTAAGCGCCCATCAGCGCTTCTTGGACGTCGGATCGTCGTTCGTGTCCTCGTCAGAGAGTCTCCAAGAACGCGTGCAGTTTTCCCATCACTCCAAGGGCTGCCTCGGATCGTTTCAACCGACTCTCACTCACCTCCA
>NZ_QJVC01000047.1 GCF_003219795.1 Arthrobacter psychrolactophilus
ATACGTTCCGTATGATATCCAATACGAATTTGTTGTTTTAGATGCGTAAGTGTATGCTCCACTCTAAGACCAGCCCCCTCCCTGTGAGGAGCGGCCAAGGCACGTACTGGCCCCTCGCCGAGGTCGCCGGCTCCCAGTCTCCCGACCTTATCTCCAAGGATACGCCTCATGGCCAACACCGGACTCTCATCTGACAAAAGGCTGAGCACCAGAGATCTTGTCCACCTTTACGCGAGAGAGCTGCTTGATGCGGGTCGCGAGGTTCGCCAGGCGGAAATTCGCGAGTGCATATACATTCACCATGACCTCAAAGCCTCGCCCAATCTGGTGAACGAGGAAATCAAAAGGTTCTGGAGTGAGACCGGCCCTATTCTGAGCGCCAGGCTGCGAAGACCTGGTGTTCCAAACGCAGTGTGCGAAAAGCTTGATGAGATCTGGGATGTCGCTCTAAAGGCGGCCGATGAGACTCATGCGGTTGAGCGCAAAGCGCTTGAGACGGCGACAGCGGCTGCCGTTGATGCCGCCAAGGCGGCGCAGGACAATGAGCGGGCAGCTACTGCTAGCCTTGAATCCCAGAGCAGAGAGCTCTCTGGCCTCATCGCGGACAAGGAGCGGTTGACCGATCAGCTGGATCAGTCGAGTGCTGATATTCGGCAACTTCAAGCTGAGGTCGCAGATCTCAACAAGAGACTCACTGCCGCAAGTCAGGCTCATGGTGAGGAAATCAAGCGCCTGCAGGATGTGCACAGTGGCGTAGTTGAGCGTGCCCAGGACATGCATCGCGGAGAGCTTGAGCGCCTTCAGCAGCAGCTCCAATTAGCAAACGATGCGACTGAGTCTGCGCGTGCGAAGGCCGAGACTGCGCGGATTGCCGCGGAGGAGCACCTTGAGAGAACCGAAAACCACCTGATGATGGAGACCGCCAGGGTTCGGGATGAAGAGAGAGGCAAAACAGAGAAGGTCGCCAAGGAGCTGCAGCAAGCTTTGACGCTCATCGATCAGCTGCGGATCCAGCGCTCGAAGGCCACTGACGATGCCGCTGAAACCCGCGGTCGGCTGGAGGTTACCCAGCAGAACCTGAGCGCTCTAGAAGCACAGAACAAGGAGCTGCGTGAACTGAACAGAACCCTACAGGC
>NZ_QJVC01000048.1 GCF_003219795.1 Arthrobacter psychrolactophilus
GTGTCCAGTGTCAGACTGGAACCAACTCTTTTCCCATTCGACACCAATGCCGGCACGTGCCGTTAAGCCGCCTTGATTCGTAGCGCCAATCGAGCCGGAGATTTCTGCTGCTGAAGTAGACAGTGCAACGGCTGAAAGTACAGCGGCTACGATAGTTTTCGTCATGGCCCAGCATTCCTTTGATGTTGTTTCTAGGTACCCTAGGGATGGTCTGAAAAAGACTTCTCGAATCTGGTGAAATACGCCGATCCCGCCAGCCGAGTTTTTCCATGAAGCAGATGACCTTCGCCGACGCCGAGTACGCCGGCAAGCGCAAGCAGACCCGTAAAGAGCTGTTCCTGATCGAGATGGATCAGGTGGTGCCGTGGAAAGGACTGATTGCCTTGATCGAGCCGCATTACCCCAAGGGCGAAGGTGGTCGGCCCGCCTATCCTCTGCTGGCCATGCTGCGTATTCACCTGATGCAGAACTGGTTTGGCTACAGTGATCCGGCAATGGAGGAAGCGCTGTACGAGACGACCATCCTGCGCCAGTTCGCCGGGTTGAGCCTGGAGCGCATTCCCGACGAAACCACCATCCTCAACTTCCGTCGCTTGCTGGAGAAACATGAACTGGCAGCCGGCATCCTCGGCGTAATCAATGGCTACCTGGGGGATCGCGGCCTGTCGCTGCGCCAGGGCACTATCGTCGATGCCACACTGATCCACGCGCCCAGCTCGACCAAGAACCAGGACGGCAAGCGCGACCCGGAAATGCACCAGAGCAAGAAAGGGAACCAGTATTACTTTGGCATGAAGGCGCACATCGGCGTAGATGATGAGTCGGGGCTGGTACACAGCGTGGTAGGCACGGCAGCCAACGTGGCGGATATCACCCAGGTCGACAAACTGCTGCATGGAAGGAAAACATGGTCGGCGCCGACGCGGGTTACACCGGCGTAGAGAAACGCCCGGAACATGAAGGCCGGGAGGTGATCTGGCAGATTGCGGCCCGCCGCAGTACGTACAAGAAGCTGAGTAAGCGCAGTGCGCTGTACAAAGCCAAGCGCAAGATCGAGAAATCCAAGGCCCAGGTGCGCGCCAAAG
>NZ_QJVC01000004.1 GCF_003219795.1 Arthrobacter psychrolactophilus
TCTTCAACATCGTCTACACCCCGAAGGCTGGCCGTCTCTCCGGTAACGCAGCCGGCTTGGGCGCGTTCAAGACCGCCTTGGTTCTGATGGGCATCATCAAGACCAACGTCATGAGCGCCCCCATGCTCTCCCTGGACGAAGACGAAACCGCAGCCATCAAGGTCATCCTTGAGCGCACGGGCTTGATCTAATCTTCACCCGCTCCCCAACCTTGTTCCAGGCCGTGGCCCCTCGCGGGCTGGGCCTTAGGAACCCGGTTGGGGAGCATTCTTTTTTAATCCTCTGGAACTTTGAAGGACTCTTTCATGCGGTATGTAGTTGGAATTGATCTGGGTGGAACCAAAACGGCGGCCGGAGTGGTGGCCGAAGACGGTTCGGTGCTGATCACGGACCAGATTCCCACCCTGAACAGGGATGGTGGCGAGGCCATTCTCGATGCCATCGCCCTGATGGTTTCCGGACTTCTTGAGCGCGCCACCGCCATGGGCGCCACGGTGGACGCCATTGGTGTGGGCTCCGCAGGCGTCATCAACGCCAGCGAAGGCACCGTCATTTCCTCGACCGACGCCATCCTTGGCTGGACCGGGACGGCGATCACGGCGGGCCTGACGCAGCGGCTGGGACTCCCGGCCGCCGTCGTCAATGACGTCCACGCCCACGCCCTCGGCGAGGCCTGGCACGGAGCAGGCGCCGGCGCACCGACCGCCCTGATGGTTGCCTTTGGCACCGGCGTGGGCGGCAGCTTTGTTGTTGACGGCAAGCCGCTGCTGGGCCACCACTTCGTGGGCGGACACGTTGGCCACTTTGCCTCACCGCTTGCCGTCCACAACGGCGCCCCTTTGCCCTGCTCCTGCGGGCATTCTGGCCATGTGGAGGCCATCTCTTCCGGCCCGGCCATTCACGCCGCCTACCTGCGCGAGGGTGGCGACGCCTCCTTGATCGACACGCGGGCCGTGTTCGACTCGGCCAAGGCTGGCGACGAGCTGGCGCTGCGCGTGATTGCCACGGCTGCCACAGCGGCGGGCCAGGCAGTGGGAGGATTGATTAATATCCTTGATCCAGCAGTGGTTGTCGTCTCGGGCGGTTTAGCCGATGCGGGAAACCTTTGGTGGGACCAGATGGAAGCCGCAGCACGGGCGGAACTGCTCGCTCCTCTGGCCTCTGTGGCTATCGTCAGGGCGGCGTTGGGTAACACCGCCGCCATTGTCGGAGCAGCTTCATTGATGTTTGCGAAATAATTAGTTCTATTTTTTACTAGGAGTTACAGTGACGCTGAAATTGACCAACCTTGACGCACTTGCCGGACAGCTTGTTGTGTCTGCTCAGGCCTACCCGGGCGAGCCCATGCGCGATCCCCGCACCATGGCACAGATCGCGGCAGCCGCCGTCATCGGTGGCGCCGCAGCGATCCGTGTTCAGGGCATCGCCGACATCCAGTTTGCACGTGCCGCAGTGGAAGTTCCCGTCATCGGCCTCTGGAAGGACGGGCACGACGGCGTCTTCATCACCCCGACGCTGCGCCACGCCTTGTCCTGTGCCAGCGCCGGTGCGCACATCGTCGCGATCGACGGCACCCGCCGCCCCCGTCCGGACGGCCTGACCCTGGCCGAAACCATCGAGGGCATCCACGCCAACTCCAACTCCCTGGTCATGGCTGACTGTGGTTCCTTTGACGACGCCGTTGCTGCCGCCGAGGCCGGCGCCGACCTGATCGGCACCACCTTGGCCGGTTACTCGGGCGAACGTCCCAAGACCGACGGCCCGGATCTGGAACTCCTTGCCGAGATCGCCGCCGCTAACCTGGGCAAGCCGCTCATCGCTGAAGGCCGTATCCACTCCCCCGCCCAGGCGCGCGCGGCCCTGGACGCCGGCGCGTTTGCCGTGGTTGTTGGCACCGCCATCACCCACCCCTCAACCATCACCGGCTGGTTCAAGGACGCACTGACCGCCTAATCACGCGGTCTGCCAGCGACACACAGACCAAGAGCGGGCAGTCACGGGTAATGTTTTAGCGAACATCACCTGCGACTGTCCGCTCTTTGTCATTTTCGGTTCGCGGGAATGAGTCGCATCATATTTCTTGGACTGACCGGTCAGTTCTGATATTTTTGGTATAGCCACTCACCTCTAAAGGAACGCTGTCAATGCTCACCACTCATCAGCTCCACATCAATGGCCGGCACCACAATCTGCTGCCCGCCACGACGATTGCGGCTAACCGTTCTGAGGTGCTCCTGATTCAGGCCGACGGGCAGGAACGACGCACCGCCCTGGCCTTGGCGCTGACCGGACGCATGAAGCCAACTTCCGGCACGGTTTCGATCGGTCACGACGCGTCCTTGGGCTCCCTGCGCCGCCGCAGCGCGATCATCGATGCCCCCGACGTCAATGCCCCCGAGAATCACCTCACCGTGCGGTCCCTAGCCGCCGAGGACCTCGCGCTGGTCCCCTTCAAGTTCCGCGATCGCACCCGCCCCACGGCCTGGCTGGTCAAGAACGGCTTCCGCGACATTCTCGAGCAGTGGATCGAGGAACTGGCCCCGGACCGGCTCCTGAAACTCCAGCTGGAGCTGGCCTTGGCCAATCGAGACGTGGATCTTGTGGTGGTTGACTCCCCCGATCGTCACACGGCCGACACCGGCGCCTGGCTGCCCCTCCTGGAAGAGCTCGCGGCCGGCACCATGGGCCGCGGCCCTGACGCCAACGCCGAGACTCCCCTGCGACCCCTCGTGGTGGTGGGCATTGTGGGCCACCTCCCCGACGAGTGGGATGGTGCCGCCGCCGTGGCCGGCAATGATCTTTTGCTTCAGGACCCGGACGACGTCGTCCCTCCCGTCGAGACCCCCTCGGCCGCTAGCACTGTAGTTGAGTCCGCGGACGACACCCCGGCGATACTCCCCGAGGACGATGATCTTGTTCAGGACATTCTCGAGACCACGCCAGCCCCGGATCCCGATCCCGATCCCGCAAGCCAAGTCCTTGCAACGAGCGACACCAGCGCCCCTGAGGCAGCCACTGAACCGGAAGAGGAAATCCGATGACCGTCTTCCGATTAGCCCTGTCTGAACTCAAGCGCATGACCGGCGGCATTCTGCCCAAGCTCACCATCGTGGCCATGGTCATGGTTCCGCTGCTCTATGGCGCCGTGTATCTCTACGCCAACTGGGATCCGTATGGCAACCTCGATCAGCTGCAGGCCGCCGTCGTGGTTCAAGACCAGGGCGCCGTGACCAAGGATGGCAAGAAGCTGCAGGTGGGCGAGGATGTGGCCCAAACCCTCATTGACGGCCATAAATTTGATTGGCAGCGCGTTGACACCCCGGAGGAAGCCAGCGACGGTGTGCGCAGTGGCGAATTCGCCTTCGCCCTGACCATCCCGGCAGACTTCTCGGCGAACCTTGCCTCACCGGAGAACTTTGATGCCGCCACGCAGGCCATGATGAGCGTGACGACCAGCGACGCGAACAACTATCTCCTGACCTCCATCGTGGATAAGGTGGCGACGCAGGTCCACGAATCGGTGTCGCAGCAGGTGGGCGAGCAAACCGCTAATTCCTTGCTGACGGGCTATGGCACCATCCATGCCCAACTCGTGAAGGCAGCCGACGGCGCCCAGCAACTTGCCGATGGCGCCGGAACCCTCAATGACGGGGTGGGGACGCTCCAGAACGGCACGGGCGAGCTGCTGACTGGAACGAATAGCCTGGTCTCCGGGCAAACCGAGCTACTCACCGGCACGCGTTCCCTGCAGTCCGGCGCCGCCTCCCTTGACAAGGGTCTGGGCCAGCTGGAAAGCCAGACAACCACCCTGCCGGACAGCACCCAGCAGCTCTCCGATGGGGCCGCGGCCGTCGCGGCGGGCACGGCAACCTTGAATAGCCAGGTGCAGGAGGCCATCAAGTCGGCCGAGAACCTCGACACGGCCGTGACCACCCGGATCTCTGACAAGCTTGGCGCCCTTGCGGCCGACGGCACCATCACGCCCGAGCAGGCCAAGGCCATCGGGGCCTCGCTGGCGGCCGATGCAGCGAACTCGAGCCCGCAAATTACGGATCTCAAGAGCAAGCTTGCGGCCGACGCCGCTGATGTGCAAAAACTGGCTGACGGTGCGGCCGCGGTCGCTTCCGGAGCCAAGACGTTGGCAAGCTCGACGCCGGCCCTCACCTCCGCCATCATGCAGGCTCACGCTGGGGCCGGGCAACTCGCCACAGGTGCCGAAACCCTGGCCGAGGGCCAGAGTTCCGCCCTGGACGGCGCCAATCAGCTGGCCGCCGGTGCGGGGCAGCTGGATTCGGGTGCAGCCGATTTGAAGGCCGGTTCCAGCAAGCTGTTCACGGGGGCCACGGAGCTCTCGACGCAGCTGCACAATGGCGCCGGATCGGTTCCGAACCCGAACGATAAGGACAAGCAAAACGCTGCCGGCGTGATTGCCAACCCCATCCGGGTGGACTCGATTTCCCAGGCCCAGGCCGCGAACTACGGCTCCGGATTGGCGCCATTCTTCCTAGTGCTGGCATTGTGGATTGGTGCGTTCATGCTGGTTCAGGTCATGCGCCCGCTGACCGTCCGAGCCCTAGCCTCCAACGCCCCGGCGTGGAAGATCGCAGTGGGCGGCTGGTTGCCGTTTGCCACTGTGGCGACGGTCCAGGCCGTGGTGCTCTACGCCGTCGTACATTTTGGGCTGGGGCTAGAACCCAGCCATCCGTGGCTGACGCTGGGACTGTTGTTACTGGCGTCGATGGCGTTCACGGCGCTAATTCAAGGCATCGTGGCGCTCATGGGGACCCCGGGGAAGTTCGTGGTGCTGATCCTGCTCGTGCTGCAGCTGGTCTCCTCCGGCGGCACCTTCCCGTGGCAGACCACGCCGGCGCCGCTGCACATCATGCACCAGATTCTGCCCATGGGACACGTGGTGGAGGGCATGCGACACCTGGTCTACGGGGCCGATCTTGCGCCACTGGTACCGATCGTGCTGGGGCTGCTGGGCTACCTGCTGCTGGGCCTGGTCTTCGCCTGGGCCGCCGTGGCCAAGAAGAAGACGTGGACGCTCAAGACGCTTATGCCGGAGATTGAATCCTAGGAGCGTCTAGCGGGGCACCACGAAGCTGTTGAGCTGGGCATCCTGTCCGTCAAGGGTCGCCCAGTCGCCGCTGTGTTCCAGCACGGCAAAGGCGCTCGTGGGGAAACCGGAGGCCAGCTCCATATAGGCGTCCTGGTCCGAGTCCCGCGAGGCCAGCCGCAATGCCAACGACTGAATGCCCGGCATATGGCTGATGACCATGAGTGTGTTGACGGTTTCCGGCACGTGATTGATGACCGAGAGCATCGAGGTGGGCCCGGCCGCGTACAGCCCCGATTCCAGCTTGGGCGTGGGGGCCTTGTCGCCGAGCTGCTGGCACACCCAGGTGCATGTCTGGCGGGTGCGTAGCGCCGATGAGCACAGGATAAAGTCCGGCACCACATCGTGCTCGAGCAGCCATTTGCCGGCCAGCGGAGCCTCGGTGTGACCGCGCTGGGCCAGCGGGCGGTCATGGTCCTCCACGCCCAACGGGAACGCGGCCTTGGCGTGGCGCATCAGAATCAGACGCTTAATGTGGTGTTCGCTCATTCACTTAGTTTAGTGACAGTTAAAGACGGACGACGGCGTTTCCCTCACCGAGGTGCGGGGAACGCCGTCGTCAGTTTTGCTAGATCGAGTATTCGGGGGCGGCCCAGACGACCACTTCGGGGTGCTCGTAGAAGCGGTAGCCTTCACCGCGGACCGTGCGGACCGTGTTGGCCAGGCGGCCGAGCTTGGAGCGCAGGCGACGGATGTGAACGTCGATGGTGCGCTCGTTGGGGACCTCATCGGCGTTGGACCAGAGGCCCTCGAGGAGCTCATCGCGACCCACGGTGCGGGTGCCGTTCTCCACGAGGTAGTTCAGCAGCTCGAATTCCTTGAACGTGAGGTTCAGGGTGTCGCCATCGAGGTGGACTTCGCGGCGGGCCAGGTCGATCAAGACACCCGTGGGGCGCTGATCAACGGCGGTGACGCGCACAGCTTCCTGACGGGGACGGGCGGAAACCGTGGGATCACCGAAGGTGGAGCGGACCACGTCAAGCGGCGTTCCAACGGCATCCGAGGGTGCGATGGCGACGGCCGCGTAGCTCTGAGCCTGCGGCACGATGTTCTGCGCGTAGGCCCGAATATCCTGAGCGAGCTTGGCCAGCGAGGTTCCGGCGGCTGCGGCCGTGTCCTCGTCAACGCCAACGTACAAAACAAAGCCGCGGGCAACATTGTCGGGGCTGACGCCGCGCAACTTGTCGCCGCCGGCAATCACCGGGGTGGGCGCCGTCATGGGGGTGGCGTCATGGGTGGGAACGGAGCGCAAACGGCTGGCCGCCGTGACCGCTTCGGGGCGGTAGCTGGCGCCATATCCGGGCGTTTCAAGCTGAGCGGCGCGGGCTGCGGTGCCGGTGTTCCGGGCGACGGCGCGGGCTGCATTACGGACGGAGATGTGGACGTATCCAGATGCTACTGACATTGAACTACCTAGCTGTATGGCCGTACTCAACGGCGCGAATGCTTCCATGAGTCCTGAGGTTCCAGAACTATTTATGCCTCTTCGCGAGGCGGGCCCATGGGCCAAGACTGGTACTTCCTCACGCCATCTAGTGCGCGAGCTCCAGGGTTGTGCGTTAGGCCTGCATTCGACAACCACGTGTATTGCATCGGGTCATGGTGACGTCGACGAGTACTGCGGCTGCAGGATTCACTGAGTGGGTGTTCACACTAGCCAGTGTCCTACGTAACAAAGCGAACTTGCAAGTAACATAGCCCCAAAATGTCCACAATGTGGGATCGTGTACTAATTTGTGACCAATGCCACCCTGTCATCTTGCTCTCACTTGATGAGCCATTTCATCAATATGTCAAACAAAATGATCTATGTGACGTTATAAGCTGTCATAAATTCTGTGGAATCAGGATTTTGAATGAGTTAGTTCAAAGTCTTGCAATGCATGTCTATGATGGGCTCGGCAAGTCGCAGCCCGGTCTCAGCTTTCTTGCAGAATATGCCGGTATAGCAACAGCTGTTTACCTAATGCGCATGACGCGCCGGGGCCGGCTTACGCTTCCTCGCGCCAAGTGACTCCTAGTGCAGCTCACGCACCATGAACGAGGGTCGCAAGTTACGCACCTGATCGCGGAGCCGGACGTGATTGCGGCGATTCATCAAGATCAAGGCCGCGAATCCCGCCACAAGCGCCACCACGGCGCCCAGGCCGAGCGACCAGCGCGCCCCAAACTCTGTGGCAATCCAGCCCACCAGCGGCGCCCCGATGGGCGTTCCGCCCTGCAGCACCACCATATAGACGGCGAGCACGCGGCCACGCATGGTGGCGTCGGTGGTCAGCTGCACTGTGGTGTTGCAGGCGTTCATGAACGTCAAGGCCGCAAGCCCCACTGGAACCAGTGCCACGGCGTACCAAAAGTAGCTCGGCATGATGGCTGCCACGCCGACGGTGACCCCGAAGGCCAGCGCCCCGCCCACCACATACAGCATCCGGGTCTTCTTGCGGCGAGCCGCGAGGAGTGCGGCGGCCAGGGTGCCGATGGCCATGACGGAGCCCAGCAATCCGTACTCCCCCGGCCCCAGGTTGAAGACCGTGGTGGCCATGAGGGCGTTGGTAATCTGGAAGTTCATGCCGAAGGTCCCCACGATAAACACCAGGATCATGATCATGAGCAGATCCGGCCGCTGGCGGATGTACATCAGCCCTTCGCGAATCTGCCCCTTGGCGCGCGGCACCTTGATCGGCGGGATGAGCTCGTGAACCCGCATCTTCCAGATGGAGAAGATGACGGCCACGAAGCTGGCCGCGTTGATGAGGAACGCCGGGCCCGTGCCCACCATGGCGATGACCAGGCCGGCAACACCGGGGCCTGCGAGGCGGGCCAGGTTGAAGGAGGCGCTGTTAAGGGCGACGGCGTTGGGGACGTCGGCTTTTCCGACGACTTCCGAGACAAAGGCCTGGCGTGACGGCGCATCGAAGGCGCTGGCCACACCCAAAAGGAGTGCCAATACATACACATGCCAGAGTTGTACAGTGTTTGTGACGACCAATATTCCTAACAAAAGCGCACAAAAACCCATGGCCGTCTGCGTCAGCAGCAGCAATTTGCGCTTGTTGACCCGGTCTCCCAGGAGTCCCGCATAGGGTCCAAGGAAGATGATGGGGAGGAATTGCAGCCCCGTCGTGATCCCGGCGGCCGTGCCTGAATTGTTGGTCAGAATCGTCAACACGAGCCAGTCTTGGGCCACGCGCTGCATCCAGGTGCCGATGTTAGAAACCAGCGCCCCGGTTACCCAGAGGCGGTAGTTGAAAACTTTGAGAGCACTGAACATCGACGGCATCTAGGCACTCATCTCCTGCAGGATCAGGGCGGCCTCATGCAGCGTGGCGCGTTCCTGAGGCGTCAGCGTCGCGACCTTTCGGGCCAGCCATTCCGTCCGCTTCGACCGAGCCCGGAGCAGCGCCGCGGAGCCGGACTCCGTGACGCGCACGCGCACCTGGCGTTTATCGTCGGGGTTTTCTTCGCGGCTCACAAAGGCCGCCTCGGCCAGCGCATTGACGATCCGGGTCATGGATGGCGCCTGGATCTGTTCTCGCGCGGCAAGCTGCCCGACGGTTTTGGGTCCATCCATCACGGCCGCCAAAACCGAATACTGGCCGGGGCTAATTTCTCGGGTGGCTGCTTCCGCTCGAAGCCGGCGCGAGGTGCGCATGACGGCCACTCGCAGTTCGGCGGCCAAGGGGCCAGCGCCGATGGGCCGGGGAGGTTTACGTGGGGCACCCAAGGAGGGGTCCGACGTCGTACTGGCGGTGGGAGCTGTGCTGGAGGGAGGAAAAGTTTCGTTCATGATCGCTGCGCTATCTACATCAAAAGTTTCGTATCGTCTGTTCTCCAGCATAGATCGTTAGCATTGCTAAGTAAATGTTGCGCCGCTCACTTGCTACAAAGGTTGTTACCAAAATGTGACAATTGGATTTGCTTCCGTTAGCCTGAGTAAAGTGCCCGCTGACCATTTACGGTTTTTGGCACCGAGGGACGGTTCGCCGAGCTCTGCCGCCGCCCATCTTCCTCCACCCGCATGGCAGAGACGGGGGACCCAATATTTACGGGCCTTTCCGCATGGAAGCCCTTGGGGTTAAGCCGACGCGCATCAGCAGCTTTACGTTCCTGATGAACCGCTGGCCGGATTCT
The DNA here is from genome assembly GCF_003219795.1 of Arthrobacter psychrolactophilus. Classification (GTDB taxonomy): domain Bacteria; phylum Actinomycetota; class Actinomycetes; order Actinomycetales; family Micrococcaceae; genus Specibacter; species Specibacter psychrolactophilus. Next base: position 9,251 of record NZ_QJVC01000004.1, read on the forward strand.
CTAGTCCGTTCCCGACAGCTCACCTCGCAGGCGTAGAGAGGCAATACATTCATGACCGCTGCACCGCAGCGCGGCCGACGCCGCGCCGAACCACAACGCCGCCAGCCGATTCTCGGGCGCTCCCCTCGCAAGGGGTCCCACGCCGCTGCCGCGCCGTCCCCCGTGACCAAGACCGCCAAATACATGGCCGCACTAGCCGTCGTTGGCGGACTCGTCGTGGCTGGCTCCTTGGCACAACAAGTGGGCCAGTCGGTTGATCCGAGCCTGGCAAGTCTGGTTTCCGCCGCCGACGCGACGGCCGCACCGAGCGCCGTTTCGGCCGCAGATGATGCCACCATCAGTTTCTCGGGACTCTCCGTCGCGGAGGCCACGAAGGCAACTGCCTCGGCCACGCCGACGGCTCCCGCCGCGGTCGCCGAGGTCAAGGCCGCAGCAGCGGAGGTTACCCCGGTAGCTGAGGCACCCGCACCGGTTGAGACGACTCCGCCCGTTGCTGTGGACAATCCCGAAGCAGCAAAAGCGTACGCCGCCACACAGGTGAGCGCCCGCGGCTGGGGCGCTGGCGAAATGAGCTGCCTCACCCAGTTGTGGGAACGGGAATCTAACTGGCGCACCACTGCGCTGAACCCCGACGGCGGAGCGTACGGGATCGTGCAGTCGCTTCCGGCCGAGAAGATGGCTAGCGTTGGCGCCGACTACCTCACCAATTACGAAACCCAAATCACGTGGGGCCTGAACTACATCACGGAGACCTACTCCACACCGTGCGGTGCCTGGGCGCACTCGGAAGCCGTGAACTGGTACTAAAACCGGGTTCCTGGGCGCTCCGCGGGTTCCTGCGGGTTTCCGGGGTCCAACCGGGGCACTCTGGGGGCTTGAAATCACCCCGCAACGCAGAAATGCCACCGTTAGGCAATCTCGCTATAGGCCGACCTATAGCGAGATTGCCTAACGGTGGCATTTTTCGCGTAAGTGTTAGTCCACGACGCCGTAGAGGCGATCTCCGGCGTCGCCAAGACCAGGAACAATGTAGGAGTTCTCGTCGAGGCCCTCATCGATGGATGCGAGAACAACGTGAACGTTGTCGCGATCGCCGTGAGCGGCTTCGAGCTTGGCCAGACCCTCGGGAGCTGCGAGGAGGCAGATGCAGGTGATGTCTGCTGCGCCGCGGTCGAAGAGGAACTTGAAGGCCTCGATCAAGGTGCCGCCGGTAGCCAGCATCGGGTCCAGGACGTAGACCTGGCGACCGGTGAGGTCTTCGGGAAGGCGCTCTGCGTAGGTGATGGCTTCGAGGGTTTCCTCGTTGCGAGCCATACCAAGGAAGCCAACTTCAGCGGTGGGCAGCAGGCGGGTCATACCCTCGAGCATGCCCAGGCCAGCGCGGAGAATCGGCACAACGAGCGGCGTGGGCTTAACCAAGCCGGTACCGATGGCGTTGGTTACCGGGGTCTCGATGTTGACCGGCTCTACACGCACTTCACGTGTCGCTTCATAGGCCAGCAACGTGACTAGTTCTTCGGTCAGCTGACGGAAAACGGGGGACGGAGTGTTCTTGTCCCGCAGAACGGTCAACTTGTGGGCAATAAGCGGATGATCCGCAACGAATACGCGCATGAATAAAAGCTACCATTGAGCCGTGCCCAATACCCCGAAATTCCCCAGAATCGAGACCACTACCACGGCACTTCATGCCCAATGGATGGGTATTGCACTCACGGAAGCACAGCGCGCCTTGACCACGGCCGATGTGCCGATTGGCGCCGTCGTGCTTGGACCCGACGGTGAAGTCCTCGGATTGGGGCGCAACGAACGCGAAGCCCATGGAGATCCGACGGCGCATGCCGAAGTCGTTGCTATCCGCGAGGCCGCCGCAAAGTTGGGCGAATGGCGGCTTGCGGACTGCACGCTCGTGGTCACATTGGAGCCGTGCACCATGTGTGCCGGGGCCATCGTGTTGGCGCGAATTCCGCGGGTGGTCTTCGGGGCGTGGGATGAGAAGGCCGGCGCGGCAGGGTCAGTGTTTGATGTGCTGCGCGAACGCCGCCTCAACCATTGGGTCGAGGTGTTTCCGGGCGTGCGCGAAGAGGAATGCGCCGCCCTGCTCAAGGAATTTTTCGGCGGACACCGGCACTAGGGCAGGATTTTACGGCTCAATCTGCAGGGGCTTGGTCGGCATCACGCAGGACACCAGCGTGATGTCTTGCGCGCCCACGGCACCCACTCGGTTGTTCTTTCCCGTGTCATCGCACCAGTCCATGTTGTAGGGGTAGGCCGACACCATTCCAGGGCCGGGGACGGCAGAGGCGGGGATCTCTACCTGCACACTGAACCCGCCGGCGTCGTTCATGGGAGCGAGCTCGTCGACGATTTTAATGCCGGAACCGTCCATGACTTCCACTTGAATCTGAGCTCCCTCTCCATACCGGGGATCGCAGCTGGCGTCGGCCGCGCTCACCGTGATGCTCTCGCCGGGGCTCGCCGCATCCTGGCTGAGCGAAAATTTGGGAGGCATGCAGGGCTGAGAATCGGAACCCTGCGAGCACGAGACCATGCTTGCTCCGGCCAGCGTGGCTGCGGCGACCAGCGCAAACCACCGCGCCGCCCTCATGACGTGCTCCTCGCCGCGTTGATCGCGTCGATCTGTTTTTGCCTGCTCGACGGCGAATCCAGGCTGAAGGAGCGGAAGTCGCCTAGGTCCTCGCGAATGAAATCTTCGACCTCGTGAATGCGTTGCATGACGGCCTCCGTCGGCGCCCCAAACGTCCAGTAAGCGATGCGCTCGGCGCCGGGATCGTATTGCCATAGGCCGATGATGCGGCCGCGATCCACAATGGGGTGGTCCGGCAGATCGGCCTGCAGGGCGAGTTTGGCGCTGAGCAGATGGCGGTCCTTGTCCTCCTCGGCAAAGTGGTCGGCGGCGTTGCGGCGCAGCAGGAATAGCGCGTCGGTTCCCGCCAGTAGCTGGATCTGCTCTTCCTTGGGCGCGGTGAAGGCGCTCGCGGCGTCGACATCGGAGGGCAGCATCCATAGCCCCTCACGCTCCACGGCACCCACGGCTGCGAGCGCGGCCTTCGTTTGTGCGACGGTGAATGCCGTAAACCATTGGGTTTGCTTGAGTGTCGCCCCACCGGTCCAGCCAAGGTACTTCTCCATCAGCTTGGCGCGGGCTTCCTCCGGCGACTCACTGGCTGCGGGCAATCCCCAAGCCGTGTAGGCGTAGCGTTGCTGGTCGAGCCGGCCGTTACTGGGAACTCGCCGAATCCGACCGTCCGCCTGCAGCAATCCAAGCACGGTGGGCAGGGTGGTCGAGGCGCCCTTCTTCTTGCCCTCCTCCCCCAGACTGCGCACGGCATCGCCCAGCTGGTCCTTGAGCTGTTTCGGATCCAGCGCCTGTCCGGCGCTGCGAAGCACCTCGAGCGTCTGCGCCTCGAGTGCCTTGACCTCGGAACGGTCGACGCCGAGCTTATCTAAGACTTTCACCGTCGCCTCCGCGGCCCCTTGGCCCAGCGACAACGCCCAAGGGAAGTCGTCTGCCCCGAGAACATAGGTGCAGCCGCGGGCCGTCGGAAGTTCATGAATGCGCAGTGCCGCCATGTCGGCGTCGGCCTGTTCGCGACGAATGCCTGCTCTGGCGAAGAGCGTGAGATATGGATTGGCTCCGCCGATTGATCGGGCCCATCCCGCCGCGCTGAGCACTTCCGCGGCTGTGGCGCCCGCGAGAGTGCCGTCAAGACCTTGTTTATGCCAGCTCCAGGCACGTTGCGTTGCACTGTCCATGAGCTCATCTTGCCCTATAGCGGCACTGTTGTGTGGTCTCGTTTTTGTTGTTGGGCTTTGACCCGGTAAGGTTGACGCGTTGGTGACGTGTCCGAGCGGCCGAAGGTGCAACACTCGAAATGTTGTTCAGGTGAGAGCCTGACGTGGGTTCAAATCCCACCGTCACCGCCAAGTAGCAAGGCCCCTACTTCCCTTTGTTCATAAGGGAAGTAGGGGCCTTAGCTGTTTCTAGAGTTCGGCGTTTGCCCACATTTTGCCCACACTTGAAAGTGATACCGCCTTATGTAGCGCGTCAGCTACGGCGTCTAGGTCATCGTCAAACAGGTCTGCATAGGTGTCTAGAGTCATTGCGGCGCTGCTATGCCCGAGCATTCTTTGCACTGCTTTGACGTTTGCCCCAGCGCTCACGGCGAAACTTGCCGCTGTATGCCGTAAATCATGCGGCGTAATTCGGGGAATCCCGGATCTAATGACAGCTCCACCAAACCAGCTTTGCCTATCCTCGTGCACGCGGGCTGACCGCAGGTGCTTACCGTCGCCGCCTGGGAATACCAGCGCATCACGGTCTTTGCCTTCACACTGCTTAGCCAGAGAGTCCCCTAGGAACTGTGGGAATGGCACGGCGCGGCGCTTGTGATTCTTGGGTGTGCCTACTTCAATTTTTGATCCAACCTCAACAGCGTTTTCCGTGACGTTGATACGCCGGCGCAGCATGTCCAGATCCTTTACACGCAAGCCCACGGCTTCACCCCAGCGCAAGCCACAGTAAGCCAGCACTAAAACAAGCGTTGGATATTTGCTAGTCATGGCTAGCGCGTGCACTTGCTCATGCGTCAGATAGACGTGTGGCTTTTTAGTCTTACGCGGAAGATTCACACCGCGCGAAGGGTTACTGAGAATCCGCCGGTCATCCACAGCGGAATCTAGAATGCTTGCCAGAATGCCATAGGCCCGAATCACAACTGTTGCACTCTTGGGCTTACGTCCCTTCCCATCGCCAGTAGTCAGCTCTGACACCCATTGCTGCACGGCCGTCTTTCGAATATCCGCCACAGCCTGGACACCCCAGAACGGTTCAACGTGGAGACGCCAAGCAGATTCCACCGGCCGAAAAGATGACGGCTTCAGGTGTGTTTGCCTGGTCAACCATTCACCGCCAAGTTCACCAATCGTCAGCCGCGCCGCCGTTGCGTCGATGTACTCACCACGCAGCTTGGACACTTCAACCGTTGCCGCGAATGCTTCAGCGTCCCGCTTCGTCTTGAAGCCACGCTTGTCTGTTTGTTTACGTGCTGGTGTCCGATAGCGCACCCGGTAACGCTTGCCGGCGGCAGTCGTATAAGGCTCAATCGTTGCCATTGCGCGAACCTCTTATTGACTCAAAGTGGTCTTTGATTTCAGCCTTGAGTTCCCGCGTGATCCTCCCGAGCTTTTGGGCTGAAGCGTTATCTTCTGCTCGCTGGGCACGCTCCGCACTCATGGACCGCTTCCACAAGTAGGCCTCACAGGCAACCAGTTCAGCGCTGTTGATTCCTAGAGATTTTGCAAGGCGCTTTTCAGCAAGGCCATGCTCCTGCTCGATCCTCATCATGAGCATGCTCGAGTTTTTGGGTGCCAGATCTTGGGCCGCCACAACTATGTCCATGGCTTCACCGTGCCGCTGTTCCATTTCTTGCACTTCTTCAGGCCCATACAACTGCACCTCTTGACCTTCAAGAATCCCCTTGACCACGGCAGCATCTGTAGAGAAATCGGCGTTCAGTTGGACCGATCCCGATAAAGGCACCAAGTCAGACAGTTTCACTGGGCGCCGAGTCATGGACTTACTCCAACCCAGGGACTCGCAGACGATCAAGAGCGTGCCTAGTGCTAACGGAATTTTGCCGTTTTCGAATTCCACGACCCTGGCGGTCGACCACTTGAGACCCCTCAACCGGGCATCGCGAGCCACGTCTTCCAACGTCAAACCCGCCTCTAGGCGCAGCCGCTTCGCTTCTCTGCCCATTACTTCTGCCAACTTCTCTGCTTCGCTCACACGTTGATAGTAGCCAAATATCCGTCTACTTGACAGCTTGCACAATATAAAGTATCAAGGCGTGTCTTGTACGTAATTTAGTCTAAGGCTCGACTTGACAACCCTTGCGCACTTACTCAATAATCAACAGTGTTACCGAAACTCGACTAATAATCTACTTGAGGATTTGATCTGATTGAACGCGTCAACCCATAGCAACACCGATCTTGAGGTACTCACCCCTCAGCAGACTGCCGACTTGCTGCACACCACCCCCGCGTCTCTGGCAAACCTGAGGTACAACGGCGGCGGCATAAATTTCGTGAAGGTGGGCAGGAAGGTCCTCTACCGACTCCGAGACGTTGAACAGTACTTGGATGCCAATTCCTTCTCCCGCACCGATACGCGAGTTGCCAAGTGAACGCGCGAGAGTGCCCGAACAGCGGCACAGGTAAGCATGAATTCAAATGGCCTAATGGCTGGAATTCAGCCCCCGTTGGCAAGTGCTACTACTGCTCAGCACCGCCGGCAGACCAAATAGAAAATGCCGCTGGCCCTGCCAAAGTTTCGGCTTGTTCCTCGTACGGCACGCGATACGGCATAACAGGTTTCTGGTGGACCGTGAGTATCAGTGCAACCAATCTTGAAGATGAACTCACCTTTTTCGATCCTGGCAACACGGACGATGCATTGTTCGGAATCAGTAACGCCCTGCACTCAATCGGTTTCCTGCTGGTGTCCCCTTGGTCCGCAATGGGGCCAGACTTCCACGCTTTCGCCATGGAAGTTGAACTAACCGTTTCGCCAGAGTGGGCCGCAAGCACTCGCGGAGTTTCTAACCGTTCCTGGTCCAATTCGTTCCATGAAGAAACCAACGGGGCCGCGTCACGCATTCATGAGTTGGATCTGTTGCCGTGGTCAGAATCGCACGACAGCACGGTGACGGTAACCCAAATTGACGTTTTCCAGCGCGGGACAGTGCAACGCGGCGCTATACGGCTAACCGTAGAAATCGACGAAACAAATATTTCTGCAATCAGAGCCGCCGAACTTGCCGCAGCCCTACAGACCGCCGGCGAAATAGTAGCCCGTTCTAACGCCATCCCTTCGCAGGACCGAACCCCAGAGAGCGGTAACTAATGCTCATTTTGTGCACCGCTATTGCGTCGTACCTTGGCATGTGGATCTGGATGGACATTCAGGCTAGCCGGAGGTCACGATGACCAACACTGATGCCCACCCCATCACAGAACGTCAGCACGTGTCCGTCATATCCATGCAATCTCTGTCCAAGTATTGCCGCCCAAAAAACGACGGACTCTACCCAGTATTTGCCGTCCGCCAATTCTCTGGCTCTCAAAGATGGACCGTTAGCATCTTTAGGAATATCGGCACTGAACCGGCGGTCATAGAAATTTCCACCGGTGTCGCCACAGTCCCCGAAATCAAGAGGATGATCGTCGATGGCCTCGACCGGCGCGGTTTTATGGCGGTAACCGGACTAATCAAGAGCGGTGACGAAATTTCATGCTTAGCCCTGGCGTCAATGTCGCCCCCGCGCACTCAACCCCGGTCCATTGAAGTTGCCCACCGGCCACTAGTCATAACAAATGGTGTGCGGTGGCTAACCGAATACGGGTATCCATCCATCAGCATTGGCTTTGAAATGGTCCGACTACTAGAGGGTCAATATGCACAGAAAACTAAGTTTCAAGACTCCTATACAAGAAAGGCCATGTCACTGTCCGGCCCCGAATGCATGAAGCTCCTTAGCGAGATTATCGAAACGCATGGAATGCCAGAGTTCACCAATGACTGACGGCGCATGGTCCCCAATCGAACCGCCATACGATCCCGAATTTGACCAGCGAGAGCAAAGCGAGAGCGAGCCGCCGGACTACTTGGACGATCCGTACCGAGATGTTGTGCTGAATGATCCCGCACCCGCCGAACCAGCAAAGCAAAAGCAGGGGCGCGCACCTACTCAGTCGGCAGAACTTGTTGAAATGGCTAAGGCGCTTTACCGGATGGCTAAAAGCCCCGAAGGGAAAATCTATGCCGTCAAGCATGACCAGCCGGGCCTAGCTCTGCCGCTAAAAGGTACAGCCGGCGGTCTTCGTCAGCAATTGTCTTCGCTCTACTATGCGCAGAAGAAAAGAACGGCGTCATCAACTGCCCTACAGGAAATGATGAGCGTTCTCGAAGGCGACGCTATGGCCGCCGCAGATGAACACGTGTTTCTCCGTTTCGCGGACGACGCCGCTACAGGCACTCTATACATTGACCTAGGTACCCCAGACGGCCAAACAATAGCCGTTACTCCCACCGGCTGGAAATTGCTGCCAACCTCACCAGTTCTTTTTCGACGCTCTGCACTTATTTCTCCTATGCCACATCCCCAGCAAGGGGGAAGCTTAGAAGGGCTTAGAAAACTGATCAATATTCCTGAAAGTGGTTTCCGGTTGCTGATTGGCTGGCTAGTTGCCTCTTGTATACATGACATTCCACACCCAATTCTAGGAATAATTGGCCAGCAAGGAACTGCTAAGACCAGCGCTATGAAGCTGCTAATACAGCTAATTAGCCCATCCCCGGCTACTTCCAACATTCCAGACAAGGTTGATGACTGGGCAACAACCGCTTACAACGCTCCCATTATTGGCCTGGATAACGTGTCAACCCTCAAACCCTGGTTCCAAGATGCACTATGCAAAGCGGTCACTGGAGACGGCTACATAAAAAGGGAAAACTACAGTGACTCGGACATCACGGTTCTACATTTCAAACGCCCTATCGTCATTACAAGCATTGACCCTGGCTCGCTCCAAGGTGATGTCAGCGACCGACTTTTGCGCGTTGATCTAGATCCAATACCCGAGAATGGACGCCGCACAGAGAAGGAAGTAAAGAATGAGTTTGACTCAATCCGCAGATCTTCCCACGGTGCGATCCTTGATCTTCTGGCCGGGGTCATAGGCATTTTGCCCAATGTCAAGCTGGAAGAGATGCCGCGTATGGCTGACTTCGCCCGCGTTTTGGCTGCTCTGGATCAGGTTACGGGCTGGACTACCTTGGAGGACTATTTGAAAACCACGACAGAAGCGGCAGTAGATGTTATCGAGGGAAATCTGTTCGCCGCAGCCATCAGGGACTTAATCGAAGATTGCGGAGTGTGGACAGGCACCACTACAGAATTGCTTGAGAAGGTTTCGCCCCATCCTCGCCCCCAAATTTGGCCTAAGACGCCTGGTGCTGCCGGCGGCGCTCTGAAGCGGAACATACCACCACTCAAGAGCATTGGAATTTCTGTCATGTCACATAGAACATCGACTTCTAGGCGTTACACGATCAGCAAAACGGATATTCCAATCTGTCAGACCTGCTTCGGTGAAATGAGCATCAACACCGTAAAGAGTGGCGCTATTGTCCACCCGCTATGCCAGGAACCGAAAGAGCTATTCCCGAAAGAGTAGCGATTCTCGGTTACATCATGACTGCGATTCAAGGAAAGTCTCTAGGTAAGAACTAACAGCACCGCCGGCACCCTCAGGGTTCGGCGGTAATGCTGTTCACAGACCAATGGCCTATAAGCAACCCAGCGCCCCGCTCACACCCCTGGTGCTGGCCCTGCTCACTCTGGTCATGACGGCACAGTAGACGCGTGGTGACGGCAAATCCAAAGCACCGTCACGGTATAACCGCAGGTCAGAGCCACATCATGACTCACTGACGGCAATGACGGCGATTCAAGGAAAGTCTCTAGGTAAGAACTAACAGCACCGCCGGCACCCTCAGGGTTCGGCGGTAATGCTGTTCACAGACCAATGGCCTATAAGCAACCCAGCGCCCCGCTCACACCCCTGGTGCTGGCCCTGCTCACTCTGGTCATGACGGCACAGTAGACGCGTGGTGACGGCAAATCCAAAGCACCGTCACGGTATAACCGCAGGTCAGAGCCACATCATGACTCACTGACGGCAATGACGGCGATTCAAGGAAAGTCTCTAGGTAAGAACTAACAGCACCGCCGGACCTACACGATTAGATGCTGGTGTCGTTCAAGGATCAGTGAGCTTGGCCCTGGTCGTACCGATGCCCCGCTAAGGCACTATCGATTGTCACGCTGACAGCTGGGCCATAGAGCCGCACTGTCGCCTTGATGGGCTAACAAGGAGGGCAGAGTGGCACTTCAGGAAAGGACCCAAGATAGAGGAATTCCCGGCGAGAGGGGCCTCTTTTTCTGATTCGATCCGAAATGGAAATCCCGGTGCCCACCTTCGTTCCCTCCCCTACTGCAAAAAAAGAAAAAAGTAAACCCCAGTAAAAACCCGAATCCAGAGCCAGGGTGAAATAAAAAAAGGGGTTTGAAACACTGAGAATGTAGAGGGTTTCGGCCTTTCTCTTCTTTTATTTTTAGGCATGACAAACCAACCGAACGCAAGTTCGGCAACGTCACTCATAGTAGGCGACGATCAGTTCAAAACGCAAACCGGGCTTTCTTTGGACTTTCATGCAACCGAACAATCCACTACAGGAAAACTTTTTGGACGCTTGCCGTATTTGGATGCTTTTAGTGGAGCGGAGCGGGAGCAGGGCAGAGCGGCGGCAGCAGCAGCGGAGCAGAGCCAGAGCCAGGGCAGGACCAGCGGGAGCAGGGCAGGACCAGCGGAGCCCCGGTTAGTGACTTTCCCTAAATCGCCGTCATTGCCGTCAGTGAGTCATGGCGTGGCTCTGACCTGCGGTTATACCGTGACAGTGCTATGGATTTGCCGTCACCACTCGGCTACTGTGCCGTCACGCTCTGTTCCTGCCGGCGGCTCTAGTCCTGCTCTCGCTGCTGGTGCTGGTGCTGGTGCTGGTGCTGGTGCTGGTGCCAACGGTCCTGTCCTGGTCACGCCGGCGCTGTTGCTCCCGCTGGTCCTGCTGGTGCCGGCTGCTCTCCCCTGCTCTGGCTGCTGGTCCTGCTCCCGCTCTGGTGCTGGATCTGGTGCCGGCGGTTCTGCTCCCGCTCTGGTGCTGGATCTGGTGCCGGCGGTTCTGCCCTGCTCTGGCTCTGGCTGCTGGCTCTGGTGCCAACGGTCCTGTCCTGGTCGCGCCGGCACTGTTACTCCGCTGCTGGTGCCGGCTGCTCTGCTCTGGATCTGCTGGTGCCAACGGCCCCGCTCTGACTCTGACTCTGGCTCTCGCCGTTGGTCCTGCTCCTGCTGGTGCTGGTGCCAACGGTTCTGCCCCGGTCATGCCGGCGCTGTTGCTCTGGCCGCTGCTCCCGCTGGCTCTGGCTGCTGGCTGCTGGTGCCGGCGGTCATGCTCCCGCTGACTCTGGTGCCGGCGGTCCAACCGTCCTGCTCTGGTCATTCTGACTCTGGTTCTGGTACTGCTCTCGCTGCCCTGGTCGTGCTGGATCTGTTGGCTCCCGCTGACTCTGGTGCCGGCGGTTCCGCTCTGCTCTGCCCTGCTCTGGTGCTGGCTCTGGTCATTCTGGATCTGTTGGCTCCCGCTGACTCTGGTGCCGGCGGTCCAACGGTCCTGCTCTGCCCTGGTCCTGCTCTCGCTGCCCTGGTCCTGCTGGATCTGTTGGCTCCCGCTGCTGGTGCCAACGGTCATGCCGGCTCTGCCCTGCTCTGCTCTGGCTCTCGCTGTTGGTCCTGCTCATGCTGGACCTGCTGGCCCTGGCTCTGGCGCTGGTCCTGCCCTGGTCCTGCTGGATCTGTTGGCTCCCGCTCTGGTGCCGGCTCTGCCCTCCTGCTGGCTCTGTTGACTCAGCCCTGGCTCTGGCTTTGCTGGCTCTCGCTGTTGGTGCCGGCGGTCCTGCTCCCGCCCTGGCTCTGGCTTTGCTGGCTCTCGCGCTGCTGACGCTGGTCCTGCTCCCGCTGCTGGTGCTGGCCCTGCTCTCGCTCTGGTGCTGGTGCTGGTGCTGGTGCCAACGGTTCTGCTCTGTCATGGTCCTGCTGGCTCTGGTCGAGCTGTTGCCGTTGCTGAGGTGCTGGCCCTGGTCAGTCGCCGCCGTTGGTCACCGTGGTCGCTGGTGCTGTTGGTCAAGCTGGTGCCCGTTGGACGCTGCGGTCCGGGCCGCCCTGGTGGCCGCATCGGCGCAACGGCGCAACGGCGCAACGGCGCAACGGGACGAGATTGAAGCCAGGTTGTTCTGATGGCACAAACGACAGATATGCCGGCCCGCGTGGAACGAATCCGCAACGACGGCAACTGGATAACCGGAGGACCAGCCGCCATGGACTACCTCCCATGGCGCATCGACGGCCGCACCGCAGTTGGCGTCCCCCGCCTGTTCCCGTACCGCGACATCAAGGGCGGCCAACCGTCGCGCATCCTGGATGGAAAACACCCCGCACCGGCTTCTCCCTATCCTGGGGCCCAACGACTACACCATGCTCATGGAAAACACACCCATCGAATGCATCGATATCACCGCACCGCCACAGCAGCTGGCCCTGTTCTGAGCGTCATTGCAACGATTCGTCGGCTCGCCCTGCCACTCCATGCTTTCGGAGCTCTTCTCGAAAATCGGCCGAAAGTTCCTTCAGGCCGTCCGCCACGGTTTCGGTCGGTTCCTGTTCCGTCGCCAAGGTCACTACAAGCTTATTCAGGTCGTGAATCGTTACCCCTACGTTGAGAAGTGCTCCAGGGAGCTTGCCGCCAGGTGTCGCGTGCCCGGAGTAGTACATGCTGGCTACGGAAACATCTCCAACTAGGCGCCCCAGCGAAACGGCAATACCAGCATCGCCATTGTTTAGGCGCCAACGCATAACGGCGGCATTCCCCTCCGTGCCCAGGGCGGCCAGCTGGTGGAAGTCAGCGTCCCGTTGCATCACCATGGAGGTGAGGACTGCTGACACCTCGGACAGCGCTTCAATTCGCCGCGCTAGCTGGCCTTGATTTCGCTGTTCATCCAATTGCCTACGAGAGAGCTTTGCCTGATGGGCATTCGTGCGCCAAAGTACGATCATTGCCACGAGGGCTGCTGATCCGCCGGCGATGATGGCGCCCCAAAGTATTGCCCAGTTGTCTGCTGTGATGTTCCAAAACACTCTTGTCTTCAACCCCTAGTCTTGGTCGTTATCCGAGTTCCTGCCGCATTTTCTCAATTAGCTCTTCCAGATACCGAATCGGTCGCGCTTGATCGTCTCTCACCGCCGTCTTTGCCACGTGAACAATGCAGTTTGCAAAATCATTGGACATCACTGTCAGATGGTGAAATCGGGAACCTGCGGAGTATTCGACGGGGCGAATGGCGTCAAGCTTGAGTGTTGCCGTGACGACTTCAACTATGAATTCCTCGATACACAATGCAAGGTCGATGTCATCGTCCTCAATGATCCACCGCAAAGCCGCTGATCTTGCCTGGAGGCCAGAACGGTTGATCGCGTTTGAGGCTGTAGTGCTCCCATCGAGAAGGGTGGGTATGGCCCTGATCGTGCTCGCAAGCTCTGCCGCCGCATCTACCTTGCGAGCCAAACTGGAATGCCGTTTCTGCTCTGACAATTGAAGCTCAAGCCCTTCCCGCTGTGCAGTGAGAGCTTTGTCAGCGCGCGCTTCTGCCGCTTTGGTCTCCAATGCAGCCAGTCGTCGCTGCTCCGTTATGTTCTTGACGGCTTCGCTGGACACATGTTGGTTCGTCTTTCGCAACAGAAGTACTGCCACTATGGCAGCCACAACTCCGCTGATGACCGCACCGAAAAGTCCACTGAAGAGGTAGAGCAACCACGTCTCGTCGCTGTTCACTGCTCTGCCGGTACTGACTGGGCTTTGCGTTTGGCAGCGCGAGCCTCGAGCTGCGACGCCAAGTGAGGCAATTCAAAGACCTCGCGCAAGATGAGTTCCATGAGCTGAACGCAGTCGCGGGCGTCGCTCCAAGCCACGGCCACGTCAAGGTCTCCATGAGCCATGTCATTTCCGAAGTCCCGGATCGCATCAGCAGCAGTCTTGGTGGAGACAAGGATTAGGTGCTGGTCATGCATCTTCTTGATCTTTGATGCAAGCGTTCCCTTGTCGATTCCGTGCGCTTTAGCCGTAGCTTCAATCGTGGTGCGCGCCATCAGGATGGCCGCCATGTGCTGTCCAGCTTTGAAGCTTTTGAAGGCTTCCTCCGAGGCCTTCTGGACGGTAGCTGGTAGATTGGCGATCTTTGGCCCGCCGTTGTCGGGGAGCCAGCTTTCTACACCAATCGCGGACCAGTACTTGACCTCTTCTCCCGCTACAAGCTCGTAGGCCCATTCTGAAGACCCGGCGAAGATATCTGTTGATCCCAGGCTGAGCAGTTTACAAGCGGCGCAACTGAAAGCTGCTTGCACGTAGATGATTGCACCTTCGGTCTCCTCATCATGTACAACTGACGTTTCCCCAGCGGGAGTGAAGTGGGCGTGAACCCCACAATAACCACATACACGCGAAGCCATAAAAGTCCCCTCATACTCCACGGGACGACCCCGTTCCCCTATCTTAGGGATGCCTAGCTAGGGGGACGAATGCCGGTCACCCGCGCATATTCTGACCGAACTAACTGTCTTCGCCGCCCCACCACTGCTGTTGGCGGCACCGTCGTTGGCAGAACCCTTGGTGGGGAGCTGTTGTTGGTGCCGTGCCGTTGCTGGCCCCGCCTTGGTTGATGGCGGAGCTGGTCGTGCGGGTGATCGTGACGGTACTGCAATTGTTGGCGCCCTGTTGCTTCTGGCCGCGATCCATTACCTTGGCCGTGCTGGCGCCCCTGCAGTGCTACGCCCGCGTTTGACGGAGCTGCTAGCCTTCGTGCCCGTTGCCGAGCTGGCCATAATGGTGGCCGTGGTCGAGCTGGTGTCGGAATGTTGACGCCAAGGTTCTTGGTTCCGATCAGCGTTGCAGCCGTTGGCATGGTTCTACTGGCCTTGTTGGTGTTGGCCGTAGTTGTTAGAGCCGATGCCCCAGCGTCGATCTAGTATCGTGAAACAGCAGTTTTGAGCTGTTCACGCGCAGCCGCCGGTGTGATCTGGCCGAGTACGACGCCCTGTCGCAGCACGAACAAATCTCGAGTGTCGATAAGGCACCCATTGTGGTTCTCGCCAAATGTCACAAGGTCATCCTCACGCCCGACCAAGGCCACTTCACGCTGAGCGGGATCAACGTCCCGATAGATATTTGGCACGTACCAGAGGGCATCCGGTGCACGGCCCTCGGCTACTGCAAACGCTACGCTCGCGCTGGAAACCTGTTGCAAATCATTGGACTTTGCAGCGCGCCCATATCCTTTTACTTCCACGAGCGCTACCCAGTCCCCGTCCAACACGCGCAGATCTTCGCGTTTCTTCCCCTTATGCTGAGGGAGATCGTCCGAGTCGATTACCGTGAATTCGAAAAGTTCCAGGGCATGTTTGACTGCGGCTACGAGCGGGTCACCGGTTTCAGAGACAAGATCCCGCCAGGACTGACCATCTTGCTCGGCTGTTGCGATGGCATTTGTCAGTCGTAGACGTTCTTTCTCAGCTTGCTCGCGAAGGCTCGCCTGCACTTCGTCGAACTCAGCAAGCCGGCGCCGCGATTCAATCTCGTCCATTGCTGCCCAGTCATTTGATTTTGTCCATTCGGCCGACTCCGGAAATACGGCAGGTTCGGCAAGACGCCAGCGGGAAAAAGCGAAGGTAACCCATTCATTCAATGCTGACCTGGCACAATCAGGCAGCCAGACGGCCGAGTCGTGCACAGCGCCATCTTTATCCTTTTCAAGGACAGCCGCGAGAACGAGAGGCGTCGAGAGACGTTCCCTCACCAGCTCATGCGTCGTGTACGCCGGCCATACCGGTGTCATGAACCCCGTGTAGGACGCCCCGGCTTCTGGGACACAACTCCGGTCAACGAGCGATTCTATGCCATGCTGGCGCGAGAATGCCGTGACCTCTATGTCGAGACTCGGTTTGAATTGTGTGCGACTCTTCGTGGGTTTTCGATAGCTTCCACTGGTTCCCGACGACGGCACAATAGACGTTCCTGTGGGTTCTAATTCCGGCGCTGCCGCAAATACAATGCGCCGGTGGAAGCTATGTGAGCCCTCGCTGAAATTGGCATCTGTAATTACAAGGACATCATGCTCTTCTGCATGGACATCGTACAGACTATTCGTTACTCGCAAACTGCCAGCGAGTGGGCGGAGGCTTTCGACTTCGTCATCGGTAAGCCCAAGGACAAGGACACGGGGCCGCGGGGCACCGACGTAACTTTCGCTCATCGCACCATTCTGGCAGCACAAAGCCCCTCCGCCTTCCTCCAACACTCTGCCCATCAATCCTGATAGTAACTGGCGCCGCATTGATGCCGCACTTGTCAGTTCCGAGGGTAAGATCCTAGACCGCTGTTCAATTTTCGGCCGGTGTCCGCGCCACTACTGGCGTTGCCCGCGCTAATGACGCTGCCGGCTGCCCTGGTCATGCTCCAGCCCTGCTGGATCTGGCCCCAGCCCTGGCACCAAGGGACCTTCTCCTGCTGCTGGAACTGTTGCTGTCGCTGACTCTCGCTGGTGCCGGCGGCTCTGTCTCTAGTGATAGTGCGGCTGAGACCTAGATGCCGAGCAGCGAGTAGAATCACGCTTGACACTAGATCCACCCAATGTCAGACCCGTCTCTTACCATCGAAGAATGCTGATTCTGAGCTACTAGAGACGTAAGGTGGTAAGCATGCAGACTCTCCCTAGCAATTCTTTCCACACTAGCGATTCCATCGAAGCAGCACTGGTGGACTTGGCCAGGGTGGGCATGAAAGGGAGCCCCAGCGCTGTCCGCAAGATGGCAAACCAACTCATACGAAGAGTCCCGGACGGTATCGTGGACGTTGAAGCTTTTCGCCGCGAATTGCACTCGGCAATCAGTTCTACCCGCAGCCAGGGCCTCCAGTTTTCGGCAGATACGCTACCGATGGAAGCTGGAGGTGCAGGCGCGTTGGTCCAACTGGACGAGTCACCTGACGGAGCGAGCCTAGTCTTGCCAATGTCTGTACAGGAAGACCTTGACGAAATTGTACTCGAACGAAAAAACGAGACTCTTCTGGCACTAAGAGGGCTCGAGCCCTCTCGTTCAGTGTTATTCTCAGGCCCCCCTGGCGTGGGTAAGACCCTTGCCAGTCAGTGGATTGCCAGCCAGGTCGGATTGCCACTGGTTTCTCTGGACTTAGCCTCTGTACTTTCGAGCTATCTGGGAACCTCCGGGCGAAACATTAGGTCCGTGTTGGACTTTGCAAAGTCCAACACCTGCGTACTTCTACTTGATGAGTTTGACGCCCTCGCTAAGGCACGCGACGACGACGGTGACGTGGGTGAACTCAAACGGATCGTCAATGTACTGCTCGTAGAGCTGGATAGATGGGACAACCGAAGCTTCTTGATTGCCGCTACTAATCATCCTCAACTATTGGATCCAGCGATTGGGCGGCGATTCGATCGAATCGTGAATTTCCCACTACCAGGCCGTGCCGAGCGGGAGGTACTAATTAATAGTGCGACTAACGGTGAACTTGCTCAAACCATGGTGCGTGCCGTGGCCGACATTACAGAGGGAAGCTCCCCGTCAGACTTGGTCAGACTTGCGGAAAGGGCCGCGAGGAGAAGCGTTCTCCAGAATACGTCTTTCGAAAAAGTCCTGCTTACGGAACTCTTAAAGCAACAGCCTAATGGCGGGGAACCACGCACCATACTCTGGCACAGGCTCTACCGAGAATATGGGCTATCGTTACGAAGAATTGCAGACCTGTCAGGCGTGAGTCATCCTACGGTCTCCAATGCTGTCCGTCGCCTAGATAGTGGGGAACCTAAATGACTGAACAAAACCTGCCGAGACGCCCGCTTCTATATAAAGGCGAAGCCTTGCGAACGCCCGTCGAAAAGCCACCAACCGGCGGTGGAGATAAGTTCGAGCCCCAAACCGCAGGTGAAGCCCGCGAAATACTTCTCCCACAGGTTCAATCGGTTCGAGCCAAGGTTGGGGGCCTCAGCCCTGAAATGCGCTTACCAGGACACACATTTATCGAAGCGAAGTTGCTGCCAAATTACTTGGCTGCCTCGTCATTTCCAGGCCAGCTACTGAACCAGCTCGGGGCCATGCCGGTCGGATCAAGAGCAGAAAAAGGTATCTACCGCACGTCGTCGACATCCAAAGAAGCGATCACTCGCCGGCTAGTGTTAGCCGTGCCGAACGATTCACTAGCCGCGCTTGAAGTCCTCGTTGAATCACGGGGACAAACAAGAACAGAACGGGCCGCATTCGAAGAAATTCGTAAACTCGACGAGTTTTCGCTCCCCTCGCAGGTCCTAACGCGTGCAGTCGAAGCCGTCGAAACAGACCTGGACGAGGTCATTCTGTGGGAGACCGTACTAAATCCCATTGGCCTGCGCGGTAACGCCCTCGAAGCAGCTACTGAAGAAACAGTGGCTCAATGGCGGTCAGCTGTAGAGAGTTTTGGAGGTCAAATTGAACTCGACTTCGTTCGAAGAGTTGGTGGATTGACATTCGTTCCCGTGCGAGCTTCAAAACGCTCAATGGAAGAGTTATCCGCCTTCAATGCATTGAGGATCGTTAGGCCAATGCCAGCCATTCCTCCACGGCCGCTATTCGGTTTGAGGTCCTCCGCTGCCTGGCATGGACCAAAAACCACCGCAACGAGGGACGACTCTTTCAAAGTTGCGGTATTTGATGGCGGGTTGAATGATGTGGCAAACATCAATGGCCACATGGTTGCAGCATCATTTGACCTGACCGGACAAGTTGCTGACCCAGATTCTCTTTTGCATGGAACCGCCGTTACTGGCGCTGCACTCTATGGTCTTATTCAACACGGCCAACATGCTGCAACTCCACCTCTACCGCTTGATAGCTTCCGAGTTTTGCCTCCACCGCCAATTCCAGACGATATGTTCGGATACTGGGTCCTTGATCAAATCAAGGATGTTGTGTCACTTGACGAGCACAAAATCATCAATCTAAGTCTAGGACCGACTCTGCCCGTTCAAGACGATTCGGAACCCAATAGGTGGACCAGCGAATTGGACACTCTGGCTTGGGAACGTGACGTACTTTTCGTTGTTGCGGCTGGCAATGACGGCCACTTAGATTCAGCCTCCGGACGCGACCGGGTCCAAGTTCCGGGCGATATGGTGAACGGATTCTCTGTAGGAGCTTGTGATTCCCCAACACCGACCGCTCCGTGGAAACGAGCCTCATACTCGTCTGTCGGGCCAGGCCGTTGGGGAAGTAGGATTCAGCCACTAGGGCTCCAATTTGGCGGTTCGGAAGCGCAGAAATTCCCAATTTTGGCCGCCGATGGCACTTTCCTGGAGGCGACGGGTACTAGCTTCGCAGCACCCTTGGTTACACATGCCATGTCCGAATTGGCAATCAATTTGCCGGTAGTAAATGCCAATGTTTTGAGGGCTTTCGGAGTACATTTTGCCGAACGTCCTAAGACAAGGCATCTACAGCTTCAGAGCGAAGTTGGATACGGACGAATTCCAAGTGACTTCCTGGACGTCCTAACCTGCTCAGCCGATGAGACTCACGTACTCTACAAGGATTCCACTGAACGAGGGGAACTTACGGCATACAAGCTCCCCATACCGCGAGGTATGGTCGGGAAACTGGAAGTGCGAATTACGCTGGCCTATTTGTCACCGGTGGAACCTACCGAAGCCACTGAATACACGAGCGCATCAATTGACCTCGCATTGCGGCCACATGCGTTTACGCACAGGTTTACTTCGCCCCACAACGGCGACGGAAGAACACTGGATAGGCGAAGCCAAGAAGCCCTCCAACTGATCCAGGCGGGCTGGCGTGAGAGCCAAGAACCAGTAACGAAGACATTGGGCGCTTCCAGAGGTTCGTCGGAAGTGAATCTGCGAGAGAGCGGAAAATGGGAAACACTGAGGCACTACCGATTCAGTCTAAGTCCTGGCGAAGTTGAAGACCCTCGTATCGAGCTGAACTACCTCACTCGCAGCCGAGGTCAACTGGATAAGTCGCCCAGCACCTTGCCTTTTGCAATGCTGATCACGGTTTCCGATACATCTGGAGCTGGGAAGCTCTATGACGATGCTGTTGTCCAATTTCAGTCGCTTCAACCGGCAGGCCGCGCACGCGCTCGACTTGGCTTACGTTCGGATCAAGCTTCTATCTGGCAAGAGTAAACCCGACGCCACCTGCCTACTTGCTTTCGGGAACCGATTCTGCCCACATTTTGCCCACACTTGCCCATGATTTGATCTGATTTAGAGTGACTGAGGATGATTGAAAACGTCGTGTTTTCGCGGATCATGACCGTGACCTGCGCGAACTAAGGGTTTCAAATCCCACCGTCACCGCCAATGTGGAAGGCGCCTACATCGTTGAATTATCAGCGAGGTAGGCGCCTTTCCTCTTTAATAGTTCGGGTCATTGACCGCATTTCCCGGGCACCGAAGGTCTCACTCGGCCCTAGTGCGGCCAGACTTGGTAAGCTTGGATAAGCGCCGATCCTTCGGCGAACTTTTTTGCGTGCCGCCAAATCGTGATGGCTCCGCATCCATTCTCCCGGCCCGGTCCACCCGGACGTTGAACAAAGGAAACCATTGGGTACTCAAACCAAAACACAGACGTCAGCGCATTCTTCTGAGAGCACTCCCGGTGCATTGGCTGGCGGCATCATTGGCGTTGCTTCAACCATCATCGGCGTCGTTGGTTTTGGCCTTTTGATCTTCTTCGTCGTGTAATCACGCGACACAACGCATAAGAGGCGCCCATCGAGATTTCGATGGGCGCCTCTTTGCATTTCAGACCGGCATGGTGCCTAGCTACTTATCGCAGGCAATGCCGTCTTTGTCCCGGTCCAGTCCGGGCCGGTACCCCGGATGACCCACATACATGGGTGCCGCACCAGCGGCCTTAGCCGCATCGCAGTTTGGATAGTAAGCAGCTGCAGGGGCCTCAACCGGAACTTCTGCAGGTACCTGGACGAGCGGCTGAATCGCGGGAGCTTGCTGTTGCGCAGCCTGCTCGGCAGCGACTCGGTCGGCCTCAACTTGTGCGGCTTGAGCCGCGGCGGCTTGCTGTTGCGCAGCTTGCTCGGCTACGAGCTGATCGGCTGCGACTTTGTCTGACACAGCTTTATCGGCGGCAGCCTTCTCTGCGACGATTTTCTCATCCGCGCGTTTCTTATCGTCGGCTCGCTGCGCAACGAGAACCTTGGAATCCTTCTCCGTCATCCAGACGAGAACACCCTTGTCATCAAGCGTGCAAACATAGCTCACCGACAGTTCTGTGACAGCCTGTCCGCCAGAGAAACACTCTTCGAGCAGCACATACTTCGGCGTCGGGCTCGGCGTTGGACTGGGAGACGCGGAAGCACTGCTTGTGGTCGTAGCTGGGAGAGCGACAAGAGGCTGAATGGTGCTGGTCTCCACGGCTGCCGGCGGAACCAACATCGCACCAATAATCAAGGCAACGACACCGCCTCCGATCGCGCCACCTGCTCCCTTCCGATGTGGCAACCCAAGCCACGAGCGGCGACCAGAAAGAAGAGAATACAGTGCCGTCACAACGAAAAACAGTGCGAACATGACCAGCCAAGCACCAAACCCACCGGTGGAGATGGCGATGATCAGGAACAAAAGCCAAATCGCCGAGACGATCCAAAACGACTTCGTCGGACGCCAAGCAACTTTGCTGGTCCGCCTAGTAAAATTTGTAGCCACGATTCTCCTCCACACAAGGTTCTCTAGCTTTCATTGAGAACTGCCATGGTCGGCATTCGCACAGTCTAAGACACAGGCAACGTTCGGGAACCATCCAGCAATCCTCGGGTTGGATAGCAGAGAATGAACGTATGGCATCTCAGACTCCTGCATCAGCACTGCCCAAGCTCACTCGAGCTGACGGTCAGCCCATCCGAGCCCTGGTCGTTGACGACGAGCCCGAGCTGGCGGATCTGATGCGTCGTGGCCTGGAGATGACGGGGTGGCGGGTGGAAACCGCCCACGACGGCTTCGCGGCGCTGAAGAAGGCCCGCGAATTCTTTCCCGATGTTTTGGTTCTGGACATCATGATGCCCGGCATGGACGGCGTCGAACTGTTGCAAAAAATCCGCACCATCTTCCCCGAGGTGCCCGCGCTTTTCCTCACGGCCAAGGACGAGGTCTCGGACAAGGTGCTCGGCCTGCAAGCCGGCGGCGACGACTACGTCAGTAAGCCCTTCAGCATGAAGGAAGTCATCCTGCGCCTGCACCGCATCGTGCAGCGTTCCGGCGTCACGGCCCCACAATTTGCCCACCTCAGCGTGGGTGATCTGACGCTCAACAAGGACACCAAGGGTGTGCAACGCGACGGCGTCGACATCTCACTGACGGCCACCGAATTTGAGCTGCTGAAATTCCTCATGGAAAACCCCCGCCATGTGGTCAGCAAGGCCCGCATCCTCGAGCGCGTGTGGAACTACGATTTCGGCGGCCAAAGCAACATCGTCGAGCTCTACATTTCCTACCTGCGCAAGAAGATCGACGCCGATCGCGAACCCATGATCCACACGGTCCGGGGTTCCGGTTACGTGATCAAGCCATGACCCCAGCGCTCACCAAGCTCAAGGTCCTGCACCCCGGTACCTGGCATCTGAGCACCCGGCTCGTCGTGGTCATGCTGGCGCTATTGACGGTCATTTGCGCCCTCGTGGGCCTGGTCGCCTACACAACCCTGAGCGTCACGGCCAATAGCCAGCTCGACACCGCTGTCCAGCAGGCCTCCGTCCGCACCGCCGCCTACTACACGGGCTCGCCCACCCAGCGCGACCCCCTCGATGCCCGGGCCACCAGCGCTGGCCAGTTGAGCGCGGTCTTGAGTGACGCCGTCGTCCATTACGCGGGAATCCTGGCCTCCGACGGCACTCGCAAACAGCTGACCCTCGCCGACGCCACTGTCCTGGCCGCACTCCCCACCGACGGCAGCTTCGTCGACAAAACGCTGACTCTGGGCGACTACCGCTTGCAAGCGCAGGCCGCCCCCGATGGCAGCATCCTCATCACCGGCCTTCCGCGCACCGCCACGGAGCAGACGCTCTCGACGCTCGTGCTCTCGATCGGGCTCGTCTCATTGGCCGGACTCATGGCGCTGGGCTGGGCCGGAACCGCCATCATCCGCCGCAATCTCCGCCCCCTCGCGCAGCTCTCCGAGACCGCCACCAAGGTTTCCACGCTCAGGCTCGACGCCGGAGAGGTCGCCTTGAGCGCCCGCGTCCCGGACACGGTGGCCCACCCAGGCACCGAGGTGGGGAATGTGGGCAGCGCTTTTAACGCCATGCTCGATAACGTCTCGCACGCTTTGGAAGCGCGGCAACTCAGCGAGACGAAGCTGCGGCGCTTCGTGGCCGACGCCAGCCATGAGCTCCGCACACCCTTGACGGCCATCCGGGGCTACGCCGAACTGCTGTCGATGACCGAGCCGCTGAGCGAGGACGGGCAACTCTCCCTGGGCCGGGTGCAGGATCAGTCGATCCGGATGAGCCGCCTCGTGGAGGACCTGCTGACGCTGGCACGGCTGGATGAGACCCGCAACGGGGCCGCGCAAAACACCCCCGCAACCAAAACCAGCAATGTGAGCCCGCTCGTCATGGAGGCCGTCAGCGATCTCCAGGTTGCCACACCGGATCATGAATGGACGTTTAGCGTCCCCGATGAAGCCGTGGACAGCTGCACCGATGCCGGCACGCTGCGGCAGATCCTACTCAACCTGCTCTCCAACGCGGCCAAGCACACGCCGCCCGGAACGGCCGTCCACACCACCTTGTCCAAGGAGGCCGATGGTTCGTGTCTCCTTGAGATCAGCGACAACGGCCCGGGCATCGATCCGGAGTTCCAAAAGATCATCTTCGACCGTTTCTCCCGCGCCGACACCGCCCGAACGGGCACCACCGGCAGCACCGGGCTGGGGCTAAGCATTGTGCAAGGACTCGTGCAGGCCAATGGTGGATCCGTCAGCATGAGCAGCACCCTAGGCAACACCACTTTCACCGTGAGACTCCCGGGACGCCCACGGATCCCCGGCCCACCGCCGCCGCCTGAAACAAAATAGTCCAGCCGGAGGGTTTCTGGCCGGACGGGCCGAAGGTGCGCGGGACCCATATTCCTCGATAAGCTTGCTCCGTTAGCTGATGCGAAGGGAGCCCCGTGACACCCGCTCCCTTTAGGCTGCTCCGAACCACGCTGGTGGGTTCGACCGTTCTGGGCCTCGCGGCCGGGGCGCACGTCGTGGCCGGCGGCACCTTGCCGCTGTGGCCCATCATGTTGGCCATCTTGGCCTTGCACATCATGTGCTCCACGATCGTCACGAAGTTTCAGCTGACACTGCCCGTCATGCTCGCCTTGTTGGGCAGCAGCCAAATCGTGCTGCATAAAGCGTTCGATTTCCTCTCTCATGGCATGCCTACGGCGGAGCCGGCTGGCTCAGCCACATCGTTGGCGCTGAGCCACCACGCCATGTCGGCCGAGGCCCACGCCTCAGCCATGTTGGCGCAGGCTGCTGCGACCGGGACCCCGGACGTCGACGCCTTGGCAACTCTGAGTCATACCGGCGCCATCTCGGGCTGGATGATGGTCGCGCATATCGTCGCTACCCTCGCCGCCGCTGCCCTGCTGGCCCACGGCGAAAGCGCCCTCTGGTCCCTCGCCCACTGGCTCCGACCGCTCTTCCGATGTGCCGCCGTCGTGCTTATTGTTCCGGTGAAAAGCACCGGGATCGGCATCATCCCGCGCCCACTCCTCCGCCTGCCCTGGCGGAATCTACGCCCCGATACGCGTCGGGGTCCTCCCTTCCGAACAGCAATCTTCGCTTAGCACCCTTCGAACTCCTCGCAGGGTGCCATTTCCCTGTAATTTTTTGCATGTTCGAAAGGCACTACCCCATGCGTTTTTCCCGTACCCTCAAGACCTCCGCAGCCCTCGGCACCACCGCCGGACTGATGCTTCTTGGCCTCGGCGCCGCATCCGCACACGTCTCCGCGACCCCCAGCGAAACGGCCGCCGGAGCGTACTCCCTGGTCACTTTCGCGGTGGGTCATGGCTGCGACGGATCGGCCACCAAGTCGCTGACCATCACCTTGCCGGACGAGCTCAATGACGCCACCCCCACGGTCAACCCGAACTGGACCATCAGCAAGGCAACGCAGAAGCTCGATACCCCGCGCACCCTCGCCAACGGCAGCAAGGTCAGCGAGCGTACCGCCTCCATCACGTACACGGCCAAGACCCCGCTTCTGGACGGGCAGCGCGATACCTTCACGCTCTCCCTGCAGCTCCCCGACGCGGCCGGCACCACCCTCCACTTCCCCACCCTGCAGAACTGCGAAGTGGGGCAGACCGATTGGAAGGAAATCCCGGCAGCCGGCGCCGATCACGACTCGGTTGAGGCTCCCGCCCCGGAGCTGACCATCACCCCGGCAGTTGCGGGCGACGGTCATGACGGCCACGGTGCAATGGCCGTCGCTTCTGAAGAAACGGCCGACGCCGGAACCTCCTGGGCGTCATGGCTCGGCCTGGGTGCGGGCTTGGCTGGGCTGATCCTTGGCGGGCTGGCGTTCATGCGCTCCTCGCGCAAGGCCTAACCCCGAAGGCGGTGCGCAGTGCGCCGTTCATAGGGCTGAAGTAGCCGGTTAGCGCCGAGAATCGTGTTGACCGTATTCTCGGCGGTGACCGGCTACCTCGGCTGGTGCGGGAATGGGAGCGGCCCGGCGAGGGGGATTGACTCCGGATTCCATGCACGCAAAAGTGGGGGCATGACTATTGAGCAGCGGTCCCCGGCCAAGCGCATCCACCGAGGGACGCTCCTCACCATGGTGGCCTTGCTCGGAGTGGGCGCGTCGTTGGTCTCGTGCGGGGCCCAGGACCAACCGCTGGCGGCAACTACCGCGCCCGCCGTTACCCAGCCAAGCCCCATCGAAACTTCCGCGGCGGTACCGACGGAGGTGACGCCGTCGGCCGTGGAAACCACGGCAAGCACGCCGCAGGAAACGCCGCTTTGCACCGCGGCGTCGCTCACGGGTGCCCTGGACAGTACCGGAGGTGGAGCGGCTGGGAGTATTTATATGTCCCTAGTCCTGAGCAATACTTCGGGCGCCGCATGTATTTTGGATGGTTACCCGGGCGTTTCGCTCGTCCCGGCGGGCAGCACCGAGTTTGTTGGGGCGCCGGCGGTCAGGGATGCCAAGTTGCCCTCAAACGGGCCCATCACGCTGACTCCCGGCAAGAGCGCGACCGCGACGCTGCGCTACACGCAGGCGGGTAATTATCAGGATTGCCAACGCGTGGAGACGGGTGCCGTGCTGGTCTATCCACCGAGCGCAACGGACAGCCTAGAGATCCCGCGGGAGCTCACGGCGTGCAGCAATGCCGAGATCACGCTGCTGACAATCGGCGCTTTTCAACCCTAGGGTTTAGGGGCGGAGTGCTTCCTCGGGATCGAATTCCTCGAAGGAACCGATGAAGTTTGGATCGCTGTCCAGGGCCTCGCGACGTCGGCCATTGCGCAGGACGTAGAGTTTGTTGGCGCCAAAAGCCAAGATGGCGGCCGAAAGTAACTGCAGCACCCCGCCCCACACATCAGCGCGAATCACCATGGCCAGGATTCCCGTCACGGCCACGGCGCCGCCCACTGTCATGAGCAAACGCAGACGTTCAAAGTAGCCGTAGACGCCCAGCGCCGCACCCAGAATAAACCAGGGTCCTGCGCCGTTGAGAAATGGCGCGATGGCCGTCAGGAGAATGCCGGCGGCGATGCCACCCAGCAGATACAGATAGTGATTGCGCGGGGCCAGCCACCACGAAGGATTCTTCCAGAGCCAGTATGCGCTCAGCCCGCCCACCAGCACGGAACTGAGCACGAAGAACAGCGCCGAGGCCCCGTTCCCGCGCAGCGTCATCATGCTCACGGCACTGCTGAACAAAAAGAGCAACGCTAGGTACAGCAGTGGAACCCAGTTATTCCCAATATGCCGTGTCTGCACCGTGCCTGCCCTCCCCCAAAAAACGACCAACTCGGAGTGCAGCGAGGCGCGCGATTTCCACCGGACCAGCTTCGGCAATCTTTGCCGCTCCTACCGATAGATTACCGCCTGCCACTGACACTCTCCTACCGCGGCGGCGTTGATCTCACCGCGGCGCAACAATGTGGGTGGGTATGCGGCATGATGGAGCCGTGGCAGGAACATCAGCAGCAACCGCAATGAGCCCGTTCGCAGCCCCCACGCGCGAGTGGTTCCTTGGCGCGTTCGGCTCGCCCACCCCGGCACAGCTCGGCGCCTGGGAGGCCATCGCCGGCGGCGCGCACTCGCTCGTCGTTGCCCCCACCGGCTCCGGAAAAACCCTGGCCGCGTTCCTGTGGGCCCTTGACGGTCTCATCGCCAAATCCCCCGGTACGACGCCGGACACCTCCTCCGCACCCGCCGGCCCCACAGGCGGTGGGTCCAGGACGGCGACGAAAAGCCGTACCCGGGTGCTCTATATCTCCCCCTTGAAGGCCTTGGGTGTCGACGTGGAGCGTAACCTTCGGGCACCCTTGATCGGCATCACGCAAATGGCGGCCCAGCTGGGCGTTTCCGCTCCACAGATCAGTGTGGGGGTTCGCTCCGGCGACACCCCGGCCAATGAACGCCGCCGGCTTCTGAGTCATCCGCCGGACATTTTGATCACCACGCCGGAATCGCTCTACCTGATGCTGACCTCCAAGGCGCGCGAAACCCTCAGCGATGTGCACACCATCATCATCGACGAGGTGCACGCCGTCGCCGGCACTAAGCGCGGCGCCCATCTCGCCGTGTCCTTAGAACGCCTGGACGCCTTGCTGGAAACACCGGCGCAACGCATCGGGCTCTCGGCAACCGTGGAACCGCATTCCACCGTGGCCCGTTTCTTGGGCGGCAATGCCCCTGTCACTGTTGTGGCCCCGGCCAGCACAAAGACGTGGAATTTGACCGTCACGGTGCCGGTTGCGGATATGACCGAGCTGCCTGCCCTGGCCAGCGCGCATGACCTCGGCCCCGCGTCCGGATTAGCGCCCAATGCCTCCATTTGGCCGCACGTCGAGGAAAAGATAGTCGACGCGATTCTGGCCAAAAAGTCCACCATCATCTTCGCCAATTCTCGGCGGCTGGCCGAGCGCCTCACGGGCCGGCTCAACGAAATTTATGTCGAGCGGCTCGAATTTCAGACACCGCCGAGCGAGGTCCCGCGGGTCGAGCCGGTCGAGACGCCCAAGCGGCAACCCGCGGAAATGATGGCGCAGGCGGGATCTACCGCGGGCGCCCCGAATGTTCTGGCCAAGGCACACCACGGCTCGGTATCCAAGGAGCAACGAGCGCTGATCGAGGACGATCTCAAGTCGGGGCGCTTGCGTGCCGTGGTGGCCACCTCGAGTCTGGAGTTGGGCATCGACATGGGTGCCGTGGACCTCGTGATTCAGGTGGAGTCTCCACCCTCCGTCGCCAGCGGACTGCAGCGCGTGGGTCGCGCCGGACACCAGGTAGGCGAAATCTCCGAGGGCCTACTGTTCCCCAAACACCGTGCGGATCTGCTGCATTCTGCCGTCACGGTGGAACGCATGCTGGCCGGGCAGATTGAGCCGCTCGCCATCCCCGCGAATCCTTTGGACATTCTGGCGCAGCAAACCGTTGCGGCCACGGCGCTGGAACCGCTGGATGTTGACGCCTGGTTTGAGACCGTGCGGCGCAGCGCCCCCTTCCTGGCCCTGCCCCGCTCGGCCTACGACGCCACTCTGGATCTACTCGCTGGCCGCTATCCCTCCGACGAATTTGCCGAGCTGCGCCCCCGCATCATTTGGGATCGCACCGCCAACACCATCGCGGGCCGGCCCGGCGCCCAGCGGCTCGCCGTGACCTCCGGCGGCACCATCCCGGACAGGGGCCTGTTCGGCGTCTTCATCGTTGGGTCGGAGGAGCCGGGCGCGACCGGAACCGCCAACAAGGGCGGGCGCCGCGTGGGCGAACTCGACGAGGAGATGGTCTACGAATCCCGCGTGGGCGACGTCTTCGCCCTCGGCGCCACGAGCTGGAAAATCGAGGACATCACCTTTGACCGGGTCCTCGTCTCCCCCGCCTTTGGCCAGCCCGGAAAGCTGCCGTTCTGGAAGGGTGATTCCCTGGGCCGTCCGGTCGAGCTGGGCCGCGCGCTCGGCGCCTTCATCCGCGAGGTCAGTGCCGCCCCACGCAAGAAGGCACTCGCCCGCTGCACGGCCACCGGGCTGGATGAGTGGGCAGCCAATAACCTCCTCGGCTACCTCGACGAGCAAAAGGCCGCCACAACCCAGGTCCCCGACGACAAAACCCTCATGGTGGAACGGTTCCACGACGAACTCGGCGATTGGCGTGTGGTCCTCCACAGTCCCTTCGGCATGCCGGTCCATGCCCCGTGGGCCCTCGCGGTCGCCGCCCGGCTCCACGAACGCTATGGCCTGGACGGCTCCGCCATGGCTTCCGACGACGGCATCGTGCTGCGTGTTCCCCTCATGGATGACGAGCCGCCGGGCGCGGACCTCTTCCTCTTCGACCCCGAGGAGCTCGACGGCATTGTCACGGCCGAGGTGGGCGGTTCCGCGCTCTTTGCCAGCCGTTTCCGCGAGTGTGCTTCTCGTGCGCTCCTGCTGCCGCGGCAAAATCCGGGCAAGCGTCAACCCCTGTGGCAGCAGCGTCAGCGTTCGGCCCAGCTGCTCGATGTGGCCCGGAAGTACCCGCAGTTCCCCATCGTGCTCGAGACCGTGCGTGAATGTTTGCAGGATGTGTACGACCTGCCCGCGCTCAAGGCCATCGCCTCCTCGATCGAGCGGCGAGAGCTGCGGATCGTGGAGACCACCACCAACGAGCCCTCGCCCTTCGCCCGTTCGCTGCTCTTCGGCTACGTGGCGAGCTTCCTGTACGAGGGCGATTCGCCGCTGGCCGAGCGCCGCGCCGCTGCCCTCTCCCTCGACCCCGCACTGCTGGACGAGTTGCTGGGCCGGGCCGAGCTCCGCGAGCTCCTTGACCCCACCGTTATCGCCACCACGCAGGCCCAGCTCCAGCGGCTAACTCCCGATCGTCGCGCCCGCGGCATGGAAGGCGTGGCCGATCTGCTGCGCCTGCTGGGCCCACTCACGGTGGCCGAGGTTGCCGCCCGCCTCGTCCCCACCACGTTGCCCTCCCAGCTCCCTAAGACGGACGACGCCGGCCCCGCACCTGATGCGGCCAGCTCGGCTGAGCATCTGGCTGAGTCAGCGGCGCACCTAGAGCAGCTGCTGTCCGCAAACCGGGCGCTGCGGATCAAGATGGCCGGGGAGGAACGCTTTGCCGCGATCGAGGACGCGGCACGGTTGCGGGACGCCCTCGGCATCCCCCTGCCCATGGGCGTTCCGTTGGCGTTCATCGGGCCCTTGGCCGATCCGCTGGGTGATCTGTTGGGACGCTACGCGCGCACGCACGGACCCTTCACCGCACCAGAACTCGCCGCGAGGTTGGGACTAGGTGTCGCCGTCGTCCTTTCCGGGCTGGCCAGGCTGGCAGCCGATCGGCGCGTGACCGAGGGTGAATTTTTGCCACAGCGCTCGGAAAACGGCGCCTCGGAATGGTGCGACGTTCAGGTTCTGCGGCAATTACGTAGCCGGTCGTTGGCGGCGTTGCGGGCCGAGGTGGAGCCCGTCGATGCGAGTACCTTTGCGCGGTTCTTGCCGGCGTGGCAGCACATCACGGCCGCCTCAAACGCCCCGGCACTGCGCGGTTTGGATGGCGTTTTGACTGTGGTGGATCAGCTCGCCGGGGTGCCAATTCCGGCGTCCGCGTGGGAGCCGCTCGTGCTGGCCGCGCGCGTGGCCGACTACTCCCCCGCCATGTTGGATGAGCTGACGGCCACGGGCGAGGTCATTGTGTCCGGCGCCGGGCCGCTGGGCTCTAACGACGGTTGGCTGAGCCTGCACATCGCCGAATCGGCCGAGCTCACGCTCAATCCGAGCCCCGATTTCACGGCCACGGAACTCCAACAGCAGCTCTTGGATGCCTTGGGTACCGGCGGCGCGTACTTCTTCCACCAGCTGCGGGAAATGACGGCCACGGGGCTCGACGCGCTGGCCACCGACGACGAACTCACCGCCGCGCTGTGGGAGCTGTTCTGGGCTGGCCGGATCGGCAACGACACCTTCGCACCGGTCCGGGCGCTTCTGGCGGGCGGGCATACGGCGCACAAGCAAAAGGCTCCCCCGTCGCGGCTGCGCCCCGCGCGTTCCGGTCGCTATGGGAGGCTGCCGGGCCGCGCCGCCGGGGTCCAACGTGGCGCCCCGCCTCTGGGCGCCGGGCGTTGGAGCCTGCTGCCGCTCGCTGATGCGGAGACCCTCACCAGCGCCCACACCACGCTCCGTAGCCATGCTCTCGCCGAGCTGTTTCTGGATCGCTACGGGGTCGTGACGCGCGGCTCCGTCATGAATCACGGACTGCCGGGCGGCTTCGGGCTCATGTACAAGGTGCTGGCGCGGCTCGAGGAAGGCGGAAAGTGCCGCCGCGGCTACTTCATCGAGCATCTGGGCGCGGCCCAATTTGCCGTGTCCGCCACGGTCGACCGCCTGCGTACCTTCAGCGAGGACGCCGCCCTGCAAGTACGCGCGCCGCAGGCCTTGGCGCTGGCCGCTACGGATCCGGCGAACCCTTATGGCGCGGCGCTGCCCTGGCCCCCGCTGGATTCGGGGCATCGTCCGGGGCGCAAGGCTGGAGCCCTGGTCGTGATGGTCGACGGCGTACTGGTCCTGTATGTGGAGCGCGGCGGCCGTACGCTGTTGTGCTTTAGCGACGATGAATCCCACGTTTCCCTTGCCGCGGCGGCGCTCGTGCAGGTGGTCAAGCGCGGTGCGATCGACAAGTTGGCCATGGAAAAGGTCAACGGGGCAGAGATTTTGGGCACGCCCCTGGCCGCGGCGCTCATGTCCTCCGGCGCCTATAGTTCGCCGCGAGGCGTACGGATCCGCTCCTAAAAACTCTGGCCGTACCTGCCGACACGCTGGGCGGATTTGTGCTGATGTACCAGTATCTGTATAGTCATTGCCTGTTGGTACGGAGAAAAACCTCCCGCCAATATGGATGAGGGTCTTTAGCTCAGCTGGTAGAGCGCCACGTTTACACCGTGGATGTCATCGGTTCGATCCCGGTAGGACCCACTACAAAGAAGAAGCCTGTATCGCAGCTGCGATGCAGGCTTCTTGCTTTCCCAGAGCTCGCGGATCTAGGATGCCCGGCGCTGCGCCTCTTTCCTCGTCGAGTGGTCACATAATGCCCTTTAGAATGATCTTTCGGGCGTTATGTGACAGGTCAACGGGGTGAGCCCCCGCGCAGCCACCCTGCCGCTCGAGAATGCCGAGACGAAGGGACGTTTCCATGCCTGAGGGCGATACTGTCTGGCGCCAAGCCCGTGACCTGCGTGCCGTGCTCGAGGGGCAGCGTTTGCTCTCCAGTGATTTCCGGGTGCCCTCCTTTGCCACCGTGGACTTCAGCGGGCAGCTCGTCTCCCGGGTCGAGTCGCGCGGCAAACATCTGCTCATGTTCGTGGCAGGCCACGTCATTCATTCGCACCTGTCCATGGAGGGTCATTGGGATATTTATCCGGCGCTCCCCGGAGACCGCCGGGCACGATGGCGGCGCCCGGCCTTCACGGCACGGGTCGTCTTGGAAACTGCGGCGGCCACCGCCGTCGGATTCTCCCTGGGCACGCTGGAGGTCATGCCGGAAGAGTTGGTCAGTGACGCCGTCGGACATCTTGGCCCGGATCTCCTGGGGCCCGATTGGGATGCGGAGGAAGCTCTCCGCCGCCTTTTGGCAGAGCCCGGGCGAGCCATTGGAGTGGCGCTGCTGGATCAACGAAATCTCGCGGGAATCGGCAATATTTACCGCAATGAGCTGTGTTTTCTCGCCCGAGTTCACCCGGCCACGAGGGTGGCGGATGTTCCCGAGCTGCCTCGGTTGGTGGAGTTGGCGAAACGCCTGTTAGAGGCGAATAAGGACCGCCCGCAGCGGTCGACGACGGGCGGTCCTGCCCGCGGTGAGGCCGCTATGTGGGTCTATGGGCTCGCCGGAAAGCCGTGTAAACGCTGCGGTTCGCTCATCCGCCACGACACCCTGGCTGACCCGGTATTTCCGACGCATGCCGCCCGCGATATATATTGGTGTCCGCGATGCCAGGGTGGTTCCGAGCAGCCGGCTAGCTAGCCTCGGGGCTTTCCAGACCGCCTTGGGGAAGGGTGAAGCGCCAGCCGCCTGCCTGCTTCTCGGTGATGACGGCGATGACGGCCGCTACGGTATTTGTCCGATCTCCTCCGCCATCGTGTGCCAGAACGACGGCGCCGGGCGCAATGGCGGCCCGCAGCTGCTCCGTCAGGGTGGGAAGGCTGAGATCGTTGCCATCCCAGTCGTAGATGACATTGCCAATGCCAAGCGGCTGAATTCCCAGGGCCGCCGCCACCTCTGCCGTGACGCCCCAACTACCGTTGGGTGCGCGGAAGTACGGCACCGGCAGCTTCGGCTCACCCGCAGCCTCCCGGATGATCCGCAGGTTTTCCTTGAGGTCCTGCTCGACCTGCTCGTGAGACCACGAACCCATATCCGCGTAGGAGGTTCCGTGATTGCAGACCGTGTGCCCCTCGGAGATGATGCGCCGCAGCAACGGGATCCCGTGGGGAGCCAGAATGTTCTCCCCGACCACGCAAAAGGTCGCGACGATGTCTGTCTCCTGGAGGAAGTCCAAAAGTGTCTCGGTCGCACCCGGGTTGGGGCCGTCGTCGAACGTCAAGGCCATGACGTTCCCCTCACCGCGGGCCGCAGCGAGCGGCTCCGCCGTGGGGTTGTGAGCGCCTCCGGGGACGAACAGTGGGTCAGGTGTGGGTTGCCAGGTGGCGCGGTGGCCCTCTGTTACTTGCATGATCTGCCGTCCAGGGTCTCGTCGTTTAATTCAGTTCGTTGCGCTGGTGGCGGTCAGGCCTTCGCGGGCGGTGCCGTTGAGCCCCTGATCACAAGCTCCGTGCCCAGCTCAATCCGTTGCGGGAGCTCTTCATCCCCGTCAAGGTACCTAAGGAGTGCCCGCATCGCTGTTTCTGCCATGTGCACCACGGGCTGGCGTACCGTAGTCAGTCCGGGCTCGATCCAATCCGCCGCGGGGATGTCATCGAAGCCGATAATGCTCAGGTCTTCGGGAATACGCAGCCCGGCTTTTCGGGCCGCACGGTAGGCACCCAAAGCCTGCTCATCATTTCCAGCAAAAATTGCCGTGGGCGGATCGGCCAACTCAAGGAGCTTGCGGGCTCCAGCTTCACCTGCCTCGCGGGAGAAGTCACCCGGGACCACCAGTTCCGGGTCCATGACCAGGCCCGCTCGACGCAATGCGGCGAGGTGCCCGTCTTCTCGGGCGCTGCTGCACTGCAGATCCGGACGTCCACCGATCATGCCGATCCTGCGGTGTCCCAAGGCCAAAAGATGCTCGGCTGCCGAGAAAGCGCCCTCCCAGTTCGCGGCACCAACGGTCATGAGATCCGGGCCAGGCTGACCCACCGGGTCGATCAAGACAACAGGAATACCCAACGATTTGATGCGTTGGATCTGCTTGGCATTGAGCTCGTACACGGCCATGAGCAGCCCGTCGGATTTACGTTCTGCCATGTTGGCCAGCCACGGCTGAATCCTAGAACCGTCGAGGGAAAGGCTGCTGACCACGGTTCCGTATCCGGCATCCTGAGCGACTCGTTCAACACCCTCGATGATTTCAAGGGCCCATTCCGATTTCAGGCCCGGGAAAACAAGGTCGATCAGTCCGGCCTTTTTGCGGCGGCGTGCTGGCCGTCGCGCATAATCGCGCCGAGCAATGATTTCTTCCACACGAGCGCGCGTTTCCGCCGCCACGTGGGCGTGTCCATTGAGCACCTTGGAAACGGTAGGAACGGATACGCCAGCCTCGAGAGCAATCTCGCTGATCGTTGCCCGCCCTGTGCCCTGCTTAGTCACCTTGGACCCCTATTTTCTGCCGGGGGATTCGCCCCCAGCCTTACAAGTTTTCGGAAAGTCCCCATGCTTGGATTCGTCCGCACATGCCATAAATCCTATTCGGCTGCCGCTGCCCCATCGTAATCCGCCCGTCCTGCAAATAATGACTTTCGGCCGATTCTAGATACTGTAACTGCTGCCGTGTTACCGCGGACTGTCGCTCGGCTCCTTGGGCTAAGGTCTCCTGCCAATCCGAGGTCTGCCAGCTGACAAGTTTTGCGGCCGCCTCATGAAATGCCGTCAAGGCACCGGGGCCCGATTCCATGACGGCTTGCTTCAGCGCAAAGTACCCTTCGAGCGCCAAGTCTCGCCGACCTCGCGCGGCCATCTCGGCAGAGGAGTCTTCGACGTCGGCGTTGTGTTGTTCCAAGGCCGACACACGGTGATAGCTTGTGGCGTCGGCGAGGTGCTCCGGCGGAAATGTCATGACAGCATCTCCGTTCTCCGGCAATCCCGCGTTTTGCATCACCACCAGAACGCGTAGATCGCCCGAGTCATTGATGGCGCGATGAATCGTGCCGGGCGTGAACCACAGAACGACGCCTGGTTCCAGCGCGGTGGTGCTGAAGCCCCTGGAGTCCAGGGTTTCCAAGCGCCCTCTCCCCTGCTGCACCACATAGGCTTCAGCAGACGCTGTGTGCAGATGCGGAGTACCGCCAGCAGCACCATCCGAGCTAGGCCAGTTGTAAATACTGACCTCGGAGAGCGCGGTTGCGCCAGGGAAGTTGGTCACCGTCACGGTTAGGCCCAGTCGCCCAAGGCAGCCTTGGCTGCGGCAGAAAGAGCGCTGGCTGATTCCGCGTCCAGCTGGCCGTCGGAGATGACGACGGCGTAGCGGTAGGTGAGCGGCTGGCCCTCGCTCAGAACAACTTCTTTGCTGAAGAACGGCGCAGATCCGAGGCAGGCAAACATGGAGGAGCGAGCGAACCACTGATTCGGAGCACCCGGATTGGCGCCATCCTCGACAAAGGTGATGCTGGAGAAGTTGCAGCTGTCGTCATGACGGCCGGAGAATCCAATCCACTCCGAGCGGGTGCCCATCAGTTCATCGTGCCCGCTTCCTGCCGAGGAGATGAATTCGCCGCCGGTGAAGGAGCGCGGTCCACGCCAGAACAATCCGCCATAGCCGGCATTATCGCGCCCCTCGGTGGTGGGGCTGCCGATAACAATGTCCTCGGGAGAAATATTGCTCATCTCCGTCTCGAAAAGCAGCGCCCAGGCCTGCACCCCGGGAACATCCAGGAGCTGAATGTTGAACCGTCGCTTTTCAGCGATGACGGGTGCTCCGCCCTGTGAACTCCACACCAGCTCTTCTGCTGCCGTAATCCCTACGCCATCATCATCGATCGCGCTAAATGCCTGGTGCTTCATGGCGCCATTGTTCTCGAGGTCCGCGTATTCGGTGGCCCTCGTATAGGTGGCTCCACCCCAGAAGTTGTCTTTTCCCACGTTGGGCAACGACAAGGAGAGGCCCTTGTGCCAAACGTGATCCCACGGTCGGAAAATAGTTACTTCGTCGCCGCCCAATGTGGTGAGTGGATGAAAGTACGGTCGGGGGCTTTCATACTGGGCATCGGTGGGACGGTAGGTATAGCTGGCGATCTGCTGTCCGCCGGCGGTGAACGTCAGCGCGGCACCGTCATCGGAGTAGCTGAGCTTCGTGTCCTGAGAAATCGTTGCTACGGGGCTGGTCATTGACAGTCTCCTGTTATTTGAGTGACAGTGATGGGGAATCAGGCGGGAAGTGCGAGCGTCAGCGCGGTTTCATCTAGGACACGGGTTCCTAGACCTTCGCCGTCCATTCCGGCATAGAAGGCATGCCCGGGAACAATCTCGCCACGACGGACGGAAGCACCCGTAAAGGCGGAGGCGTACATAGCGGCTGCGAATTCAAGTGTCTGGCGAGCAGATTCTGCCCCGGCCGGCAGCGGTCGACCCGCGTCGAGTGCGTCGTACATGGCAATAAACTGCGCCAAGTGGCCGCTGCCGCGAGCTAGTGAGTGTTCTTCCCATACCGCTGCGACGGCTTCCTCATGTCCGGGGGCAGGCGTGATCGTCCAGTTATCTGTCGAGTAACCGTAGAGGTGGCTGAGCTCCACGGTGGCGAATTCGCAGTCAATCCTGATGTCTGAGGTTTCCCGCGGCGAGAGCAGTGAGTTAATGACTGTGGCAACGGCCCCATTGTCGAACTTCACCAGCGCCGCCGAAAGATCTTCGGTGGAGGTGGCGCGAGCCTGCCGGCTGGCGATAGCGGTGACTTCCTGCCACGGTCCCAAGAGGTGCAAGAGAAGGTCAAACTGATGAATTCCATGACCCATCGTGGGTCCGCCGCCTTCGGCACTCCACGTACCCCGCCAGGGAAGGTCAAAGTATGCGTCCGGGCGGTACCAAAGGGTGTCACATCGGGCCACCAACGGCCGGCCGAAAACCTGACCACCAATGAGCGATAGAGCGGCAGCCGAGGCATCACCGAAGCGGTGCTGGAAGACGCAAGAGAACTGTGCACCGCCCACGGCCTGGGCGTTTTCGAGTCGGTCAAAGTCGGCAAGGCTGAGTGCTGGAGGCTTTTCGGACAGGACGTGCACACCCGCTTCAAGACACTCAATGGCCTGGTCAATATGCATCATGGGCGGAGTGCAGAGATGGACAATATCTGGCTTCCCCTCGGCCAGCAGCTGAGTTAGATTTTGGTAGCGACCGGCAATCCCGTGTTCATCACTGAATGAGTCGAGTCGGGCTGCATCGACATCACAGGCAGCGACAATTTCTGCCCGACTCCCTGCCTGAGCCACGTTGGCAACGTGAATGGCGGCAATTCCACCTGTTCCCACCAGGGCGATCTTGTACGTCCTCATCAAATACTCTCCGTCATTGCAGCGTCTTTTTGTATATGAGAATTGACGAAACTTTCTAGATCCTTTGAGAAATTTCTAGACAAATTTCGCCTTTGTTGTGTTCATCCTGATCAACGGTAGGAAAAATCATCATTGAAAGTCAAGGGTCTTTGATCGAAGAAGTACACAAAACTATCTGATAGTTTCTGGAAACCAAAGAATAGGCATTGCAGAGGCCTCGTCAGCTGCCTCCCGAATTCCAGACGAGGCGGATAGGCTCAGTGGCATGAGCGGATATCAGCGTCCCAGCTTTCCCGAAGAGGACTATCGCGACGGGAATGGGGACCCGATCACGTATGGGCATCGCTGGGGCGAGGGATCACCGGCGGATGATTCCTATTCCGTGACCAGTAATCTTCACCGATTCGCCCCGTTGCACGACGTTGCCGACGCATTGATTGCTTGGCTGGAATCGAGCTTCGATGTCGTGGTGGAAGAGTCCCTCGAGCTGGCTGCTGATCTCGTCCGTCAAGCATCTCCGGCGACCCGAGCCGTGCGCTTTATTCCGCGCAATCAAGGTGCAGCGCCGCTGACCTTCGTCTTCACGCAGTTCCCGGGGGTCGCCATTCATGCCGGTGTTCTGCATGATTTTCATTTCCCGTCATGCGGCTGCGACGCCTGCGACGAAGGGGTTGATTCCGTGGCGGAAGAACTCGAGTGGACAGTACGAACCATCGTCTTCGGCGGGTACAGCGAGACCTTCGATCGTTGGCCAGGGCAGTGGCTCGAGTACAAACTTAATGAAGAAGAATTTGGCATGAGATCGGGCCGCGGGCGCATTAAGGATCTTCCGGCGGAGCGCGTGAAACGCGCCCGAACATCATTGCCAAACGAGGGGCACTGGTTGCCCTGGGCCAAGAAAATCATCGAAAGGACAAACCCATGACAACCGCGTTTAGTAAAGAAGAAAAGGCCGCCATGCGCGCGGCTGCCGCCGAGGCAAAGGCCGCTAAGTTAGGAGCCGATCTCCAGGCTGCCTGCGAGGCTGCCATCGCCGACATGAGCGGCACAGATCAAGAACTTGCCCAAACCCTTCATGACTTGGTTAAGGAGCACACGAGCCTCAGCGCGAAAACTTGGTATGGCATGCCTGCGTATGCCAACGCTGATGGCAAGGTGATCGTGTTCTTTCAGAGCTCAGCCAAGTTCAAGGTTCGCTATGCCACGATTGGCTTCCAGCCCGATGCGAGCCTCGACGAGGGTAACTTGTGGCCGACGTCCTTCGCCGTCACGAAGCTGAGCAAGGCTGATCAATCACATCTCGTTGAGCTCCTCAAGAAGGCCACCAACTAGGCTTCTCGCTGAGAGCGATCCTCCACGAGATATTGGTTTCGTGTCTCGATGAGCTTTTGTAAATATCGAGCCAAGAACAGCCGTTCCACTATTCGTCCTGCGAGACCAAACGGTGCCTGAAACTCGACGCGGTCAGTCATCAACGTTGTCCCGTCAGGATCGTCACTGAACTCATGGACGTGCTTGAATCTCCGAAATGGTCCCTTGATTTGTTCATCGGTGAAGGAGTGGGGAGCGTCCAGCTCAGTGATGCGGCTTGTCATGCGTAGGGGGAGGCCGAAATGCCAGGCCTTCCATGTCACCTCTTCCCCCAGAGAAATCAGCCCGGAGGTAACGCCAGCAATGGCTTGTTCGTGCGAATGAGCCATTGATTCCGTATGCGCATCAATGCTGCGAGAGGCGTCGAACAGCTGCGCTCTGGGGATGGCGCTCCGGGTTCGGCACTCAAAGACGACGGTCATGCTCCGAGTATGTCAGCAATTCTTGTGGCACGATATTGAGGTGACCGCCGCACTGACCTTGACCTCCGGCCACGAGGCCGCACATGAAGCCGCACAGATCTGGGCACTCGCGAAGGCTCGTCGTGATGAGGATACCGCGCCGGCTTCTGCCGAGGAGGTCTTGCCGGGGGTTCAGCGCCGGCTCAGGGTTCCAGGTGCCGAGCTCATCGTGGCATCTCAGGGCGGGCAGGCCGTGGGTTTCACCCTTTTTGCGCCGCGTGCAGAATGCTTGGAAATCTTTTATCTGGCGGTGGCACCCGATGCCTGGGGTCGCGGTGTGGCCGCGGTCTTGCTTGCCAGCGTTGAAGAATTCGCACACGGGATCTCCCGACCATCAGTGGATTTGTGGGTCATCAGCGATAACGATCGTGCCATTAGCGTCTACCAGCGCACGGGCTTCATCGACAGCGGTGAGCTGCACCGTGATGCTGCTTCAGGCCGAAGTGAACGCCGCATGGTCAAGGTGCTGGGCTAGCCGCTGGTCTGCGCGAGGTGGAACCCTCGGTACCCTTGAAAGGTGATGAAATCTCCCCTTCCCGTGCGCAATGGCGTCAATGCGACCCGCGTGCGAATGCCCGACGAAGGCCCGTGGGCCACTGCCATGGACTATGTGTTGGAGAAGTTCAGCCATGTTGACCCCGCCGGAATCATCGACCGCTTTGTTCGCGGCGAGGTCCAGGCGCTGGGTGGCGAAATCGTCACACCCACGACTCCACTCACCGAGCACATGTTCATTTGGTACTACCGCGAGCTTCCCGTAGAGAAGCGTCTGCCGGTGGAGCTGTCCATCATTCATCAAGACGAGAACCTAGTGGTTGTCGACAAGCCGCACTTCTTGCCCACCACTCCGGGCGGCATGTATGTGCAGGAGTCAGCCCTAGTTCGCCTGCGGGTCTTGCTTGATCTACCCGATCTGGTGCCGATCCACCGCCTGGATCGTATGACGGCCGGTGTTCTTTTGTTCTCTGCTGACCCGGAAACCCGCGGCAAATATCAGACCCTTTTTGAAAAGCGTCGCATCGAAAAGACGTACCGTGCCGTGGCTCCTGTCAGCGACGAGCTGGAGTTTCCGCTCGTGGTGCGCAGCCGCATGATCAAATCCC
Source organism: Arthrobacter psychrolactophilus (assembly GCF_003219795.1). GTDB lineage: Bacteria > Actinomycetota > Actinomycetes > Actinomycetales > Micrococcaceae > Specibacter > Specibacter psychrolactophilus. Next base: position 49,869 of record NZ_QJVC01000004.1, read on the forward strand.
GCACGTATCTGCTGGCCGAAGAGGTCGAGGGTGAGCCCAATGCCGAAACCCGCATCGAGCTCATGGACACCCGGGTGGACCCGGTCTCGGGACAGACCCTTGGCCTCTACGATCTGCAACCGCACACCGGGAAGACGCATCAGTTGCGTGTCCACCTTGCCGCACAGGGCATCGGGATTCTCAACGACCCGTTCTATCCGGTCCTGCACGAGCAAGCTCCCGACGACTACACGAAGCCGCTGCAGCTTTTGGCGCACACCATTTCCTTCAACGATCCGCTCACTCGTGAGCCCGTGAAGTTCTTCTCCCAGTTGGAGCTTTCGGAGTTCCCCAACCACAAGTAGCCACGGGCGAGGGGTTAGACGCCTAACGCCGCGAGCTCGACAATCGCCTTCACTTCCTTGTGGGGATGCGCTTCCCCCACTAAGGATCGAATTTCGCTGGCCACGGATCGTGCAATGGCAGGGGCCGGGACGGAACCATCCGTCCCGATCCTGACCTTGACGGTCAGCAAGGAGCGTCCTTCGCTTTCCTCCTCCACGCACACCACAAATGGTGCGGGAGCCTTGCTCTCACCAGACGCTATCAGCGTGCCCAACTGCTTCACTGCGGTCAGCCAGACAGGGTCCGCTAAATACACCGTGCCGACGCCGTCAAGGCCCAGCACGCGCTGATGGATCTGCTCTTCAAGACTCATGGCCGCTCGTCCTTGTTCACGTCGTTTGCCAGCTCTTCTACCGAGTCTTCCAGTGGCGGCCGCAGATCGGTAAAGGCCACGTTCACGGCCAAAATATTGAGTTCCGTATGCACCAAAAGCTCAGCCGCTACGGCTTCCCGTAGCTCCTGAGCCAGCGACGGCAGCTGATATCCATAGCGTGCCGAAACATTGATATTTACCTCTACTGCGGCTCCCGCCACCGTGACATCACCGACTAAACGGCATCGGCCAATCAACACACCACCCATGGAATCTCCCACGGCGCGCACCATGGCAATCACGGCACCTTCGGTTTCCGAGAGCTCCTCGAAGGGACCGCTGCTGAGCGGAATGGAACGTCCAGCGCGAGTCTCCATACGGAGGTTCGTCAACATGCCGTCAAGCCATCCGGTACCCTCGGCAACGACCTGGGCTTCGTCGTCGGACATGAGATCAAGAGCGGCCGTACTGAGGATTCTGAGCCCGGCGAGCCGCGCCTGACACTGAGGACAATGTGCAATATGTGTGGCATCGGCGGAGATGCCGCTGTCAAGGAAGTCGCTGAGGTCTTCGATGCGCCTTCCGCAATCTTGCTTGGGGTTCATCGCCATTCCTCCATTTCCTTCACAAGCATGGTTCGTGCTCTGGCCAAACGACCGCGCACACTAGCAGCGCTAATTCCCAGCGCTTCGGCGATCTCGTCATAGGACTGACCACCGAATTCTTTCAAAACCCAACATCTTCGCTGTTCCTCTGGCAGCCTCGCGAGGGCATGGTTCAGCGCCACCCGCGCCGAGCTTGCCACCGCGGCTTGTTCGGGAGTGGGTTTTCGGTCGGCAGGGTCGGCCTGGTCATCGAGGTTGTCATGACTCTTACGACGGCGCCCGGCATCAATAGCGCGGTGCCCGACAATGCGCATCATCCAGGCTTTCACTGCGGCACCGTCCTGCAAAGTCCCGATGTCTTTCCACGCCGTGACCAGCGCTTCCTGGACCACATCGTCGGCTTCATCATGCGAGCGGGTCAGGCGGCGAGCATAGGCACGCATGAGCGGCCCGTGCCTGCGGGCCAGTGTTTCGAAGGAGGCAGCGTCCCCATCAGCTGCGCGTTCTGCGAGCATGTGGTCTGGGGCGTCTGCGAGTTTATGCGGCAAATCTTGCGCAGGTGTCACCGGCTTACGCCCTTTCTCTCGTCAAGGCTGTGTGGAGCTCGAATGAGCGTAATCGCAACTCAGGGCCGGCAGAGCGTTCGCGTCTGCCAGCCCTGAGGGCGTGTTATTTGCGGCCTCGGATGGCGCCGTACACTGCGGCGACGACCAAGCCGCCACCGATGGATAAGAGCCAGGTCTTGATGTTGAAGAACGTGCCCAGGTCGGTGTTGAAGATGATCGACCCGAGCCAGCCACCAACAATGGCGCCCACGACGCCCAAGACGATGCTGGTCACCCAGCCGCCGCCAACCTTGCCCGGCATGATCGCCTTAACAATGGCTCCGACGATCAAACCCAGAATGATAAATCCAAAGAAACCCATGGTGTTCTCCTATTACGTTCAGATTATTTAGTTGGTGAAGCCGTCTTTGAGTTTCTGAGCGGCACTCTTGATGTTCTCGCCCATCTCAGACGCGGCGTCCTTGATCTTTTCGCCAGCCTGCTTGACCCCGGCAGATGCCTGGTCAGCTCGACCCTCATGCTGCAGCTCCTCATCGTTCAAGAGTTTGCCAGCTTCTTCCTTCGCCTGGCCAAGTCCCTTTTCGGTGCTGTTACTCATCTTGTCATTCAATCCCACGGTATTCTCCTATTTGCTCGTTATGCCACGCGTTGTGTGCGGGCAAATTTACTTCGTGCCCCGGCCCGGATCCGGACCAGCACGGGAAGCTGGACGCCCAGAAGATGATCTAGGCTTTCCACAACATGTTCGACGGCGTCACTTACCTCAGCGGGCGAGGCACCTTTTCGAGTCTGGACGCTGATTTTCAGCCCCGTTCCCTGTCCGGCGCCCTTGGTCCGCCACGACTGCACCGACGTCGCCAGAACCTGTGGATTCCCACTGAGTGCGGCCTTGATGGCCTGGGCGGCAACGGCTGTGTCCACGACGGTCTCGCCATCGTTTCCCTCGAGCCGGGCCACGTGATTGCTGCGCCCCGTCCCCTGGGAGGCGATCCAGCACACGAGCAGCACGGCGACAATCACCAAGAGTGCCAACGCCGCGAGGGTCCACCAGCTCGTTTCAGTGCCCGGGATCCGGGCCGCATCCAGCCGTTCCTGGATGCCGGCCCAGAGCCCGGTTCCGCCGTTGGTCCAGCGTTGGGCGAATCCCCTGCTGGTCCCGGCGAGAACTGAGCTAGCTCCGGATGCGATCAGGACCAGGCCAATCAGCCCCAATAGGGTGCGATTCAGGCCGCGATGGGTTCCGTTCATATCCCCACCGCCCCGCGTGTTCCCTGCAATCCTGTCGAGAGCATGATGGCCGGTGACCTCCGAAGCCGGTAGCTTTTCACATCGCGTTCAACTGCTTCGCGAATGGCATTGGTGTCCACGGTTCTGCCCGCATCCGGCCGAATATCCACCTCGATCCGAGTCCGTCCAACTCGGCTGGCCACCTGTTCCGGTGCCAGTCTGGCCACGGTGCGTGCCGTGCGCGACACAGCAGCAGCCAGAACCTCACTATCAACCACGACGGCGGAGCGTGAGTTCTCGAGGACATGCCTCGCCTTAGTGCCGGGCAAGACCGCGGCAGCCAGGAGCGCAATACCCAAGAGCACCACAGCCACACCGGCGGCGATCAGCGCCCAGGGCAGGATCGCCGTTCCCAGCGAGGCGGCCTGTTCCAGCAACTCGGCCGGAGCCAGCACCAGAGGATCGTTTCCGGTCAGCGACAATGCTTGTTCCAGCCCCAGCCACACGATGACCAGCAGCAAGACGGAAGCCACCACAATGGACACCGCCGCCCTGCTGGATCGGGTTTCCCGCAGGTTGAGGCGCCTGAGTAGTGCCGGAGCAGTAGCTTCCATGGTTCTCATTGGACCCTCCCTACGGTTGCTTGGATGCCGGTGAAACGAATGTCCACACGGTTGATGCTGGTTCCGGCCAATTCGCCGATGCGAGAGATAACCACCGCACGAGCCGAGCTGGCCCGCTCAAACAAGGTGCCGCCGTCGTCCGTTTTATGGCTCGATCCCGGATCCAGTGACAGGGCCACGGGAACGGCGAGGCTGACGCTAACTTGTCCTGGCCCGCTGTGAATCCCCGTCCGCACATCCTTGAGCGGGACGTCGAAGGCATCGGAGGCAATGGCGCTGATCAACTGCGTCATCGTGCCGGAGGAAATGCTGGTGTATCCGGCACGCGTGGTTGAGCGGTTGTGCGGCTTGTCAATCCTCAGCGTGCCGGCGCTCATGAGGAGGTTCGCTTGCCGCGCAGGGCGTCGAGGACACCGCGCAGATCGAGCCGGCCGTCAAGACTGCGCCCGATCACGGCACCCACGGCCATGAAGAGGGCCACCAGCAGCATGGCCCAGAAGCCAAATGCCAGGGCCGAGATCGCCAGTGTTGCCGCTATCGCGATGCCGGCAAGGGTGGCACTCATGAGACGCGGGCTTCGCGCTGACCTGTCTGAGCGTCATCGCTGCGCTTGCTCGGCGCCGACTTTTCCTCATCGTCGTCCGTGGCGATGTGGATGTCGGTGATGGAGACGTTGACCTCCGTGACCTCCATGCCCACGACGTCTTCGACGGCTGCGTAAATGGCGTCACGGACATCGTCGGCGACCTTCTGCAGCGGGTGCGGGTATTCCACCACGAGGGTGACGTCCACCGCCACCTGTGTCTGGCCAACTTCGACGCTGACACCCTGGGTGAGGTCCTTCTGACCTACGGCTTCGCGGACAGCACCGAGCGCACGTGCCGCGCCGCCACCCAGGGCGTACACCCCGGGAATGTCTTGGGCCGCAATGCCGGCGACCTTGGCGACGACGCCGTCGGCCACCGTGGTGGTGCCGCGGCCAGAAACCGCTGTCTGGGCCGAGGGGTTGTTAGTAGTGCCCTGGTTTTTGCTCTGAGGCTGAGTAGTCAAAATAATCACTCCCGTAATGGTTCGTGTTGATACTTCTTCTAGCTCGGCACCTGTTGGCGCCTACATAGATAAGGCGTACTGAGCAGTAGATTCCTCACGGTCTATTATGTGTGACGCTGATCACATACGCAATTGGGTACGGTTTTGTAGGGAACTTTAGCTGTTGCGGGTGCGGTTTAGACGGTGAGCCACTTGCCTGCGGAGCGGCGGTAACAACGCAGCGCCCCTGTTGTGGCTACCTCGTTGACTCCCTGGGCCAGAGCGGCGGCGGCGCTACGCGCGAACTGGTTCTCGGCGTCGTACTCGCTAGCCTCCACCATGAAACGGATGGTGATGCGCGGGATGCCAGCCACGATATCGAGCTGGTTGGCCTCGACCACGTGGGCGGATCCCACCACCGCGACGGCCATGTCCATGACGGCTTCGGGGGCGTTGCCAGGACGCAGCCCGGTGATTTGCAAGGTGGCACGGAAGGAAGGCATGCTCTCAGCCTAGGGGAATCGCGCGCAACGCAAAAAAGACGGTGCTTGCGCAAAGAGACGGCGTTCTACCACCGTCCTTTTGCGCAAGCACCGTCTTTTCCCGAGCAGCGGCGGGGCTTATCCCGTGTTGCGCAGGCCGGCGGCCACACCGTTGATCGTGATCAACATGGCGCGCTGGAGGCGTTCATCCACTTCCTGATTTGAGATGTCGGCCTCGCGTACGCGGCGCAGCAGCTCAACCTGCAGGTAGGAGATGGGATCGAGGTACTGGTCGCGGACGTTGAGTGAGCGCTTGAGCAACGGCTGGTTGTCCAGGAGCTCACCCTCGCCGGTCAGCAGCTGAATTTCTGCCACGGTGAGGTCATATTCGGCGCGGATCGTGGCGAACAGGTGGTGCAGGGGTTCGGGCACGAGGGAGGCCACGTAGTGCGCGGCGATCTCCATGTCCGTCTTAGCCAACGTCATTTCCACATTGGAGATCGTGGAAGAGAAGAAGTGCCAGTTCCCCAGCATTTCCTTCAGCTCTGCCGCACGGCCAGCCTCGCGGGCAGCCTTCAGGCCGGAGCCAACACCGAACCAGCCCGGCACGATCTGACGTGACTGTGTCCAGCCAAAGACCCACGGGATAGCGCGCAGGCCGCCCAGGCCGGAACCCGAATCGGGGCGCTTGGACGGGCGCGAGCCAATGTTCAGCGAGCCCAGCTGCTCCACCGGCGTGGACGCCAGGAAGTAAGCCGGCAGGTCCTCGTGGTCGATGAGCGTGCGGTAGGTACCGAAGGCGGCGTCGGACATGACCTCCATGAGGGCGCTGAAGCGCTCGAGGTCATCGTCCGAGTGGCGCGGCGCCTGGTGCAGGGCCGAACCCTGCATGACGGCTGCCAGCGAGAGCTCCAGGTTTTCGCGGGCCAGCTCGGGCAGCGAGTACTTGTCGGAGATGACCTCGCCCTGCTCGGTGAACTTGATGGCACCCTCAAGGACACCGTTCGGCTGAGCCATGATGGCGTCATAGGTGGGTCCGCCACCGCGGCCCACGGAACCGCCGCGGCCGTGGAACATGCGCACGTTGACGCCGTGCTTGAGCGCCACGTCGCGCAGCTTGCGCTGGGTCTTGTGAATCTCCCACTGGCTGGTGAGCACGCCGGACTCCTTGTTGGAGTCCGAGTAGCCGAGCATGATTTCCTGCACGTCGCCGCGGAGGCGGACAAGTTCGCGATAGGAAGGATCGGAGAGCAGCTGGTCCACGATTTTCGCGGAGGCGCGGAGCTCATCAACGGTTTCCAGCAGCGGGGCGAAGCCGATCTTGGCGTAGCGGTTCTCGCCCGTGAGCTGGACCAGTCCGGCTTCACGAGCCAGGACAACAGGCGCCAAAACATCGTCGGCGCCGCGGGTCATGGACACGATGTAGGTTTCCACAACGTCCGGGCCGTAGGTGCGCAGGGCACGGCGGACCACACGGAAGACGTCGTAGGTGCCGTTGGCGGTTCCCTCGAGTACAATCGGGTGCCCCGAGAGCGGCCGGTGGCTGGCGAGTTCGGTACCCAAAACAGCCAGGCGCTCGGCGCGATCCAGCTCTGCGTACGGCGTGTCCAACACGCCCACGCGGTCCATCAACTGGCCGACGGCGTCGTGGTGGTAGTCAGCGTGTTCGCGGATGTCGAGGGTGGCCAGGTGCAGACCGAAGGAGGCGATGGCACGGCGGACCGAGGCCAGGGCGCCGTCGGCGACCAGGGCGGCGGAGTTGTTCCGCAGCGATACTTCCAGAAGTTCCAGATCGGCGATGAGCTCGGCCGTGGTGCTGTAGTCGCGGCCGGGCTCGTGGTAAGCGTCGGCTGCCACGCGCTTTTGCGTGTTGATGAGCTTGGCCTTGATGCACGTGAGCTTCATGCGGTACGGCTCTTCGGCGTTGAGCTCGAGGATCCGCGGGTCAAGGGCCGGCAGGTTGGAAAGGTCGACGGCGATGGAATCCATCAGCGCCGCATCCGCACCATAGAGGGCACTGGAGTTGGAGAGGACACTCAGGAGCTCATCGATCAGCACGAGGGAGATCTTCACGGCGTTCTGGTTCTGCAGAATCAACACCTCGCGCGTCACCTCGGAGGTGACGTTCGGGTTGCCGTCGCGGTCGCCACCGATCCAGGAACCGAAGCGCAGCGGGGCTGCGTCGACCGGCAGGGTCACGCCGTGCTCGCCGAGCAGATCGCTGAGCTCGGTCAGGACCTCCGGCATGGCGTCGGTGAGGATGTTGCGCAGGTAGTAAATCGCGTTGCGGGCCTCATCCAACGGGGTGGGGCGCACCTTGCGCAGCTCGTCCGTCTGCCACATCTGGTCGATGATCTCGGCCAGCTTGCGGTCTTGGCGGGTGCGAGCCGTGGTGCCTTCGGCGGAAGGCGTAGCCAAAATGTCGGAGAGCTTGCGGATCTTATCCAGCACGGAACGGCGTGAAGCCTCCGTAGGGTGAGCCGTGAAGATGGGGCGCACGTCAAGGTCGTTGACGACCTTCTGCAAGGCCTCGGTGCCAGCCTGCTCCGCAATCTCGGTCACGGCCTTGGCGAGCCAGCCGTCCTTTTCCGGGCGTGAGCGCAGGCTGCGGACACGGTGCACCTGCTCCGCGGCGTTGGCCAGGTGGAAGTAAAACGCGAAGGCACGCACCAGATCGGTCGCCTGCTCGAGGGGCAGGGAGGCGAGGACCTCGCGGACCTGCTCTGCGACGTCGTTCGCACTCCACGGGCCGGTGCCGGTTTCGCCGCGGGCGGCTTCCTTGGATTCCTTGGTCAGCAGGCGGACCTGTTCGACCATGGCGAGCAGCTCGGGGCCGTGCTGGCGGACCAGTGATTCACCCAAGAGGGTGCTGACGCGGCGCACATCGGCGCGCAGGTCGGTATCCTGCTCCGGCTCCTGGGCCGCGCCCGTGGGGTTTGCTTGCAAGTCTGAGCTCATGAGTCAACGTCCTTACGGTCTGTGAGTCTGGGGTGCTCGTATGCGACATTGAATACGGTGAGGCCCAAGACAGGGCCTTTTGGATCTTACTGTGCGGGCGCTCACACGAGCGAATCCGTCTCAGATGGTGAGGCTCAGGATCCCACGTATAGCGCGTGAGCCTGCTGCCAGCACGGGTAGAAATCGTCCCACCATTGCTGCCAGTGCACGCTCTTGCCTTCAAGGGCTTCCTGCAGGTGATCCAGGTGCACATGCCAGCCGGCCAACGACATCAGGACCACTTCCTCCTGCACCGCGACGGTATTGCAGAAGACTAGCTGCGTGCCGCCGTCGACCGCGGTGAGTTCAATCCGGATCCGGCCATGCATGTCGTTGCTGAATTCCAGCAGCGCCGGTGCCGTGGCTTCCACGATCCGCCCATACCACCAGTCGGTTTCGATGCCTTGGCCCTCGTCCTTGACGTTGAGCCATTTCAGGTCGAAGGAGGAGCCGGTTTTGGCCTGTCCGCGCGTCTTGGCCCACCACATTTGGGTCTTGGCCGGATCGGTGAGCATGGCCCACATCTCTTCGGGGGCCGCGGCGTAGTGGCGCGTGAGCGTCAGTTCGGTTCGTTCGGCATCCACCTTGGCGGCCGTGCCGATCGGGTGCCGTGTCATGTCCTTGTTCAGGGCTGCATTGGGAGAGTTCGTTGCCATGCATCCATTCTTTCATCACTTGCCGCCCGGGTGCCGCCTGCGGAATATGAGGCCCGCCAGAATGGTTGTGGCTACTGTAGATCTTCCGCCTGCTAAGGAGCGCTTCATGAGCACCACCACCGCCGAACTCGACCGCCTCACCCAGCGTTGGGGGCGTTTCCGCACGGGCCGCAACACCGCCTTGGCCGGTCCCGACGGCTGGCTCACGCTCACCTCGTTCCAGTGGCTCCCGGATACCCCCTCCGCTTTGCCCGGCGTCCCCGGTCTGTGGAGTGTCAGAGGTACGACGGCGGTCCTCACCGCGAGCGCGGAGGATCACCTCACGCTTCGCTCAAGTGGGGAAGCCGTGATTGGCACCATCACGGCCGAGCTGGCGGATGAGGAGTCCATCAACTGGGTGAGCTTTGGCTCCGTGGTGGTTGAGCTCGGCGTGCGGGCCAACCGCTACATGATCCGCACCAGGGATTCACAGTCACCGACCTTGACGAACTTCTCCGGCGTCCCCATCTTTGACTACAACCCGGAGCTCGTGGTGACGGGGACCTTTGAACCCTATGAGGCACCTCGCGTCGAGGTCATTGAGACGGCCCATCCCGAGGTTCCGGGCCGTGCCGTCCTGGTGGGTGAGGTGTCCTTTGAACTCTTCGGCGCCACGTACCGGATCGCCGCCGAAGAGGGTGGGCTGGGCTCGCTCGTCGTGTCATTCCACGATGCCAGCAACAACCTCACCACCTCGCACTGGCGCAAGCTGGAGCTGACCCGGCCCCGTCCCGATGGCACGGTGGTGCTCGATTTCAACCGCTCCATCAATTACCCCAGTGCCTTCACCGACTACGGCACCTGCCCCGCACCCATCACGGCCAACTCACTGCCCGTCGCGGTAGAGGCCGGCGAGCGCGACCCGCGCAAATAGCCACGTCCCGCCGTACCCTATGCGCTGGAGCCGTCGCGCGTCTGGCGCCTAAGGGTGCGGCCGAAAACTTATGCGCTAAACCGAATGTCAGTGGTGAGCATAAACATTTATGCTCACCACTGAGACTGAGTTGGGCGCATAAGGGCGGGCTCGAGAATTTATGCGCCGGGCCCCCGCGCAACTTAGGCGCACAAGGGTCGGCACTGCGCAGCGCTGTTACACGATGGCACTGACTCCTGTCACGGCGCGCCCCACAATCAGGGTATTGATCTCGTGGGAGCCCTCATAGGTGTAGATGGCCTCGGCGTCGGCAAAGATCTTGGCCATGCCGTAATCGCTCACAATGCCATTGCCGCCCATGAGGGAACGCCCCAGCGCCACAGTCTCGCGCATCGCGGCCGTGGTGTGCGCCTTCGCGAGCGCCACCTGCGCCATCGTGGGGCCCGCGTCTGAGCCGTCCTGCAGCCCGGAGATGCGCACCATCATGGCAAACGACGCCGTCGCGTTCCCCAGCATTTTTACCAGCTGCGCCTGCACCAGTTGGAAGGCGGCCAGCGGTTTTCCAAATTGTTGACGTTCGACGGCGTAGGCCCGGGCCACGTCGAAGGCGGCCAGTTGTTGCCCTACCGCCTGCCAGGCGACGGAGATCCGCGAGCCCAGCAGCAGCTTGTTGGTGTCCTCGAAGGAGTTGACGCTCGCGATCCGGTCGGCCTCGGCGACCTGCACATTCTCCAGCGTGATGTGCGCATTTTGTACCGTCCGTAGCGCAATCTTGTGCTCGATCTTCGTCCGCGTCACCCCGGGAAGTGTGGCATCGAGGAAGAAGCCACGCACCTGTCCCGTGTCAGCGTCGCGGGCCCACAGCAGCATCCGATCGCAAAACGTCCCGTTGCCAATCCAGCGTTTGGCACCGTTGAGGACCCAGGAGGGTTCGCCGTCGTCCATCACACGCCGAGCAGTGGTGACCATGCCACCGGCCACATCGGAGCCGTGGTCAGGCTCGGTCAGGGCAAAAGCCCCGGTGCTACGCAGGGCGAGGGCGTCGGGGAGCAGCCGCGCCTGTTGCTCGGGCGTGCCGAAGTCGATGAGAGCCTGGACGAAGAGGTCGTGGTGGACCAGGAAGAACGTGGCCAGGGAGGTGTCCACGCGCGTCATCTCCGCCACGATGAATCCCGTGAACAGGTGGCTCAGCTGGCGGCGGTCCGGGGCGGCGAGATCCAGCGCGGCAATCTGGGGCAGAATTTGGGCCGGGAACTGCGCGTCGTTCCACCACGTGGTGGCGTGCGGGGCCACCTCGGCAGCGAGGAAGGTGCGCAGCTGAGCCAGCTTAGTCTGCTCCGTGGCGTTGAGGAGGGACTCAAAATCGTAAAAGTCCGCGGCCGGCAGCGTGCTCATTTTGGCGCCATGCGGATAGCACCGTCGAGCCGAATGGTCTCGCCGTTGAGCATGGCGTTGGCGACGATATGTTCCACGAGCGCGGCATACTCGGCGGGCTTGCCGAGGCGGGAGGGGTGCGGGACCTGCTGTCCCAGCGAATCCTGCGCGGCCTGCGTCAGTCCGGCGAGCATGGGGGTCTCAAAAATACCGGGTGCAATCGTCACAACACGGATGAGCGAACGGGCCAGTTCGCGCGCGATCGGCAGGGTCATGGCGGCCACGGCACCCTTGGACGCGGCATAGGCGGGCTGGCCGATCTGCCCGTCGAACGCGGCCACGGACGCCGTGTTCACGATGACGCCGCGCTCGGAGCCAAACTCGCCCTCCAGCGCCTCGGCGGCTGCCATCGCCTCGGCACACAGCCGAACCACGTTGAAGGTGCCGATCAAATTGATCTGGACCACGCGGCTGAACTGCTCCAGCGGCAGCACTCCCTCGCGCCCCAGCACCTTGCCAGGAGTGGCTACACCGGCGCAATTGACCACGATCCGCAACGTTCCCAGCGCGGCCGCGGCGGCAACTGCGGCACGGATCTGCTCCTCGTTCGTGACGTCTGCCGGGGCAAAAACGGCCCGCTCCCCCAGTTCCGCCGCCAGCTCGGCACCGCTAGAGTTCGGCAAATCAACAAGCACGACGGCGGCACCCGCCTTATGCAAGCGCCGCGCCGTCGCCGCGCCCAGTCCCGAGGCACCGCCCGTAATGAGCGCAACCGTGCCGTTATTCGAAATCTCCATAGTTCCTCCTCGTTGAGGTGTGGCCCAGATCCGGGCTAGGACAATATCTTGCGTTAATGCATACTAACTAAATTCCCTTCCAACGCGGCACCACTTTACGGCCATAAAACGCAAACGCCGCACCACTTTACGGCGGAACTGCTACGAGCGACCCGGAAACAGACGGGGCCGCCGCCCGGAAGTGATGCCGCGTTTGAAGAAAAGCGCCGTAAAATGATGCGGCGTCGGGGAGGAGGAGACGTACGCTGGGGGTCATGACAGGCGCAGCATCCCACAACAACCCTCCCGCACACACCCACAACTGGGCCGCACTCACCGCGGAGGCGGCCGACGAGGTTAACCAGACCTTTGGCCGCCGCCTCATGAGCCTGCCCGGAACCTGGATCGGCCAGCTGAGCACGGAGGCACCCGCCGCACCTCGACGCCCCTGGTCCGAATGGCACTACTGGTGGCAGGCACACTACCTCGACGCCCTCATCGACACCGCTTACCTGTCCCTCGCGCAGGGTGATCGCATTACGGCCCACGCCGAGCTCCGCCGTGGCCGGGCGCTCCTATTCGGCATCATGATCCGCAACTTTGGGCTCTTCCCCAACTACTTCTACGACGATATGGCCTGGCTCGCGCTCGCCGCCGGACGACTCAATGGCCTCTCGATCCGGCTCGAGGCGCGCCCTTCATGGCTGGCCCGGCACGCCGTGCGCACGTTGACCCGGCACCTCCATGGCGCCCATGATGAGGTCCTCGGTGGCGGCATTTATTGGTCCCGCAAGCGCGATTTCAAGAACACTCCCGCCAATGGCCCCGCAGCGCTGGTCTTTGCCCGCAGCGGCGCCAAGGAGACGGCTGCGGCAGTTGCGGACTGGCTCCGCTTGGAGCTCTTTGACCCCGAGATCGGCCTGTACCTGGACGGTATCCATCCCTCCGCGACGGGGCGCGATGTTGAGGGCACGATCTACACCTACAACCAGGGCCCCATTCTGGCCGCGTTGCTCGAGCTGGGCCGACCGCAAGATCTCGACCACGCCGCCGCGCTCATTGCCGCCATTTCGGAGCGGCTCAGCACACCTGGCCAGGGCCTGCGCCTCGAGCCGGGCGGTGACGGCAGCCTCTTCACCGGTATCCTGTGCCGCTACCTTGCCCTCGCGGCACGGGATCCGCGGCTGTCGGCACTTAGCCGGGACACGGCGTCGAACCTGGTGCGGGACACCGCGGCCCAACTGGCACACGAGCATCCCACACAGCTCTCTGCCGCCGTGCAGCGCTGGACAGTTTTTGCCGCGGCTGCCTCACTCTAAGCGGGTTTCGGGCGGCGCTTCTGCGGATACGGGGCCTCCCCGGCCTCGAGTTGCTGGACAAACCCGGCAATTTTCGCCGCGCGCACGGCCGGAGTTTTGACGTCGTTGGTGCGATAAATCAGGGCGAAGCGATTGGCCGCGGTGAGAACCTCGAACATGGCCTGTGCCCGCGGGCTCGCGGCGATGGCGGCGGCGAGATCCCCGGGTACCTCGGCACTGGCCGACCCCGAGTAGGCCGCCTCCCAGCGCCCGTCGGCCTTCGCGGCGTCGGCTGCCGCAATCCCCGCCGGCTGCATGAGCCCGGCCGCGACCAGCCGCTCAAAGTGCCCCACGTTGATCTTGGACCATCTGCTGGCCTTGGTGCGCGGGGTGAAGCGGCGGACAAAGGAGTGCTCGTCACGTTTTCCCACCACGCCGTCGATCCAGCCGAAACACAGGGCCTCATCGAGGGCCGCAGCGTAATCCAACTCGGTGACGGTGCCGCCCTTTTTATGCAGCACGAGCCGGACGCCGGGGCTTGTGGCGTGGTGCTCGAACAGCCAGGCCCGCCAGGCGGCGGCGTGCGGTATCAAGAGTTCAGGAAGTTCAGCCATGGCTCAACAGTAATATTGGGAACCATCAGGCACCACCAGGAGGAATCATGCTGCGCGTCCGCCCCATCCATTTCACATCCGCACTCGAGGACTACGCCACCCAACTTGAATCCCAGGGGCTGCGCTGCGTGGAAAATTACGGCGACTGGTGCGTCTTTGACTCCGGCAACGGCAAGGTCGGCGTGCACCTCGCGGAGGCTGGCAGCGCCGAAGACGGGACCACCACGCTGGGCTTCGAAGTGCGCGACCACCTCATTTTCATCCGCCGCACCCTCGAAGACGGCACGCAGGCGGCCCTCGAGGACTCCAGCCACGGCAGCACCGCCCGCGTCACGGCCCCCGACGGATTCACTTTCCTCGCCGACCCCGTCACCGATCTGAGCCTGCCTGATCCCTCCTCCCTGCCGGCCGTCATCGCGCTCTGGCGCACGCCGGACACGCTCGCGGCCACCACGGTCCTGGCCAATATTGGCGCGAAATTTGTGGCCGAGCGCCCCGATGGCGGCACCCTTTTCCGCGCCAAGAACGGCGGATTCGTCCTCACAGCGCCAGGTGAGGTGGCCGGCGTCGAACTTCTCATAACGCACGACGGCGGCCTCCTCGCCTCAGTGCCGGGCACGAATCCGTCAGCAGTTTTGACGCGTGGGTGCGACGGTCGGGGCATGCATGAGGTAGAACTAGAGATATGAGCGTTCGCACCCCTGATCCTTATCCCGGCTGGCTGTCCGACGAGGACCTGTACGAAGCCCGCAATCGGCTTCCCATGGTCTATGTGGAGGCGGTGCCGGTTCGACTTGACCCGCTCGGCTACGTCAACGAGGTGGGCTTGCTGTTGCAGGCCGACGCCGAGGGTTCCATGGTCCGCACCCTCGTGTCCGGGCGCGTGCTGTACCGCGAGACCATTCGGGCCGCGCTGATCCGGCACATTGAAAAGGACCTCGGGCCGCTCGCCTTCCCGCAGCTGCCGGTGAGCCCCGTGCCGTTCACGGTGGCCGAATATCTGCCCTCCCCTTCACAGACCGGTTTCACCGACGAACGGCAGCACGCCGTGGCCATGGTGTACGTCATTCCGGTCACGGGCGAATGCGAGCCTCGACAGGACGCGCTGGAGCTGACATGGATGACGCCCGAGGAAGTTTTGAGCCCCGGCGTGCAGGAAGAATTTGTCGGCGGCCGCGGGGCACTAGTGCGTCAGGCGATCTCCTACGCCGGCTTGGGCCGCTAGCCCTAGCCCCGTGCAAGGATCCAGCGTAGATTACCTTTCATGGCGACCAATCAGCTCTCTGTCCTAGTCAACGCAGATGCCGAGCAGTTGTGGCTCATGCTCCGCGAACCGGCCAGACTGGCGCAATGGCACGGGTGGGAGATGGAAGGTCTGGACGATGAAATTCGGCAGATCTACTACTCCAACGTGGTGGAAAGCCCGAACCACCTGCGGCTGGATCTGGAGATGGGCGACGTCTTCACGCTCGAGCCTCAGCCGGAGGGAACGCTCCTGACTCTGACGCGTGGTGAGGCGACCGGCGAGTGGCAAAAGTACGATGCCGACATCACCGAGGGCTGGGCCATGTTCCTGCAGCAGCTCAAGTTTGCCGTGGAGCACCACCCTCGCACGCCGCGGCGCACTATCTATGTGGACGGAACCAGCGCGGCCAGCACAAATTTGTGGGACGCCCTCGGCATCGACACCGGCTGGCTGCCAGATCCTGGCGAAAAGTACGAGCTCACGCTCAACACTGGGGCCACGATCGCTGGCAAGGTTTGGTATCGCAGCGACTCACAGCTGGGTCTGACCGTAACAGACTATGCACAGCACGGCGACGGCCTGCTTATTCTGGCCCGCCAGGCTCCGCTTGAGGGTGTGCGACAACACCCCGGCGCCCAGATTATCGTCAGCACCTACGATCTGGGTTCGGCGGCCTTTGAGGCTATCGGGTCCCAATGGGATACGTTCATGGAGAACCACTTCCCCGACGAGTGAGCGGGCAAAACCTGAGGTTGGCGGGTTGGGTTGAACACTAAGGAACCCCGCTGGCGCCAAAGACTGGCAAAATGGAAGAATGCCAACCCCAGAAACCGTCACGGATCTCCTCGCGCCCGCACCCATCTCCGAGCCACAGAGCACCCCCGGTGCCCCGGCCTCGCAAAGTGAATTCAGCTTCGAGGTCACCACTCGCCTGAATGAGACGTGTGCCCCCACCGCCGACGCCATCGAGCGCAACGGCGGGGCGTTCCAGGGCCGCACCGGCGTCATCACGACCCCGCACGGCACCATCAAAACCCCGGCCTTCATCGCCGTCGGCACCAAAGCCACCGTCAAGTCTGTGCTCCCCGAATCCATGACGGAGTTGGGCGCTCAGGCGCTGCTGTCCAACGCTTACCACCTGTACCTGCAGCCGGGCGCTGACATCTTGGATGCAGCGGGCGGACTCGGCAAGTTCATGAACTGGCAGGGCCCCACGTTTACCGACAGCGGCGGCTTCCAGGTCATGAGCTTGGGCTCCGGCTTCAAAAAAGTCATCAACATGGACGCCGTGGCCTCATCTCCCAACGCCGGCTCCGACGATTCCGTGGCCGTGGGCAAGGAACGCCTGGCGCACATCGACGACGATGGTGTCTGGTTCAAGTCGCATCTCAATGGCGATATGCACCGCTTCAGCCCAGAGATCTCCATGCAGGTCCAGCACCAGATCGGGGCCGACATCATGTTCGCCTTCGACGAGCTGACCACGCTGCTGAACTCGCGCGGTTATCAGGAAATGTCGCTGGAGCGCACCCGCCTGTGGGCGCTACGCTGCATCGCTGAGCACTTTAAGCTCACCGAGGACCGCGTCGGCAAGCCGTACCAGGCACTCTTCGGCGTCATTCAGGGCGCGCAATATGAGGATCTGCGCCGCAAGGCCTCCCACGATCTGGGAGAGATGAACTTTGACGGCTACGGCATCGGCGGCGCCTTGGAAAAGGAAAACCTGGGCACCATTGTGCGCTGGTGCACCGAGGAACTGCCCGAGAACAAGCCGCGCCACCTGCTGGGCATCTCCGAGCCGGATGACATTTTCACGGCCATCGAGAATGGCGCCGACACCTTCGACTGCGTCTCCCCCACCCGGGTGGCCCGCACCTCGGCGTTCTACACGCCGGACGGTCGCTTCAACCTCTCCGGCGCCAAGTACAAGCGCGACTTCACGCCCCTGTCCGACGAGTGCGATTGCTACACCTGCGAAAACTACACGCGCGCCTACATCCACCACCTGTACAAGGCCAAGGAAATGGTGTCGGCGACGCTCATCTCGATCCACAATGAGCGCTTTGTGGTCAAGATGGTCGACGACGCCCGTCTCGCCATCGAGGATGGCACGTTCTTCGAGTTCAAGGCCGAAACGCTGCGTCGCTACTACCCGAACCGGTAAGCGAGCGGCCTGCGGTTCCACAACAAAAGGACCCTTGTTGGGTTAGACGTTATGCAGCGTCTAACCCAACAAGGGTCCTTTTTGTTTCGGCGAAAGTACTACACAGCGGAGGCCGTGTAAGACGGTTCGTGGCGCTTAAACCAGCGAATAACCCACGTGGTGACAGGGATAAACAGGAATTCCACGGCCGTCTTGTACACAAAACCTACCAAGACGTAGTTCGCGAACATGGAGAAGCCCACGATCCCGATAACGGGGGCCGCGATGGCGCAGAAGATCACGGTGTCAACGAATTCACCCACGCCGCTGGATCCCATGAGGCGGGCCCAGAGTTTCCGTTCGCCCTGGCGTTCCTTGAGTCGGACCATGATCCAGGAATTGATGGTCTGCCCGGCCAGGAAGCCCAGCAGGCTGGCCAGCACAATCTGCGGCACCGGGCCCAGAGCGTCTTCCAGGGCGTGCTGCTTTGCTATCCCATAGTCGTCGGTGAATCCGGGCAAAGCGATAATCACCCAGTAACACAGCGAGGCGAAGATGGAGAGCGCAAAGGTGGTGATGATGGCTTTGCGGGCCACTTTGAAGCCGTAGATCTCGCTGATGACGTCGCCCAGAATGTAGGCGAAGGGGAAGAGGAAGAAGCCACCGTCCGTCACGATCGGACCAAAAAGCACACCCTTGGAGGCGCCAATATTGGACAAAATCACGATGACAGCCATGGCGGCCAGCAGGATTCCAAAGTAAGGACTGCCGACGGCGGCAAAAGTGGGGGCGTTTTTAACAGGCAGCGCCGAAGCCTTGCTTTGCAGCGGGGACATGATGAGTCTCAAATTTCTTTTGGCTAAGTGGTTCGCTCATACCGGCGTCTCCTCAAGGGAGCTTGCGCCGGTCGGCTGTATTATCACTGGACCCGTCTGCACCCGGGCCATCCCCTATTCTGCCATGTCCACCGCCGTGATGCTAAGCCCCGAAGCTGAGAATCTCCGCAGCCCGCTTCCAGCCATCGACCTCGACAAAACGTGCGGCCTGTTCCTCATCGGCAATGAGGAACAAGGTATCGGCGCCGTGCGTGAAGGCTTCCTCGCCGAGAGCCGACACCATGGCTTGTTCGAGCATGCCCAGGAGCTCGTCGTTGCCGGCGTCCACGCTCAGCGCAGCGAGCACGGCAATCTCCTCACCGAGGCTGAGGCGTCCGCGAGCCACTGGACGGTCAAAGAGGGCGACCTCAACAAGATCGTAATTCTCCATGGGTGCCTCCGCCAGATTCGCGTCAGCTGGCAACTCGGGTACAAGGTCAAGTTCTTCCGTCACGGCACTCAAGAGCACCTGGCGGCCTTGTGCCTGCAGACCAAGGGATTGCGCAAATTGCGATGCACCGTCGGGATCGTCGGTGACTAACAGCAGACTGGTAGCCCCTGCCGCCGCGTCGGGATCTCCCGGCCACACCATGAGGTGCTGGCTTCCGATGCGCACAACGCTTTCGACAATCTCCGATGCCTGATCTTGCACCGAGGCCCAGGCCAGCGCCCAATCAGAGAAAGCATCCTGCCAAACAGCCATAACGAACCCCGTTTCATCTCAACGTCTATGCGGTCTAACAGCCGCGGGAACAAAGAAATTTCCCGTGGTCCTCACTCACCAAGCATAGGCCTGCTCAACGCTCAGCTTCTTGATATTTGAGATTCTCGCAATTTCGATTGCTTTTTACATAATTCTGCAATCATAATTGCAGAGTGACCCAGCTAACAGAGTTACCCGCGGAGACATCCGAGCCTGCCCGCATGGATCCTGCAGGCCCAGGCATCGACTGGCTAGATGACATCATGGCCGAACAGTCCTTACCCAAGGCACAAAATCGTGTGGCCGAGGTGATCATCCGCAATCCCCAGCTGGCCTCCTACGCAGAAATTGCTGAAATCGCCGCCCGCGCCGAGGTTAATAGTTCAACTGTTGTCCGCACGGCCCAATCCCTAGGATTCCTGGGCTGGCCCGATCTACAACGAGAATTACGCTCCCGCTATCTCACGAAAATCTCCACGGAAGACACCCTGGTTCAGCACGGCGAACACAGCAGCCCATTGCGCGCCGCACTGACCCGGGACATGGAGAATCTGCGCCTGACACTCGAGGCAAACGCGCCCGAGGAAGTGGAAGCAGCCATCGCCACCCTGGCTGCCGCAAAGTCCATCCTGGTGTTGGGACACGGTTCCTATGCCGCACCGGCCAGCGTCATGGCGCATTTGGGCGCCACCATGGGATACCCGATCACGCTAGAAAGTCGCGGCGGCGTCCACCTCGTCTCCAGCACCAACACCCTTGGCCCCGGAGACGTCCTCGTGGTCATTAACATCTGGCGTTCCATCGGCCAGATGATCGCAGCCGCCGAGGCCGCCCACCAGGCTGGCGCCACCATTCTCACCATCAGCGATATGCGCCGTGGCCGCCTCGCCGCAATCTCCGAACACCTCCTCGTTGTCCCCTCAGAAGGCATTGCGTTCTTCCAATCCGTCACGGCCACGACCAGCGTGGTCTACGGCCTGCTCGCTGGCATGCAGGCCGCACACCCGGAACGCAGCCGCGAAACTATCCGCCGCTCCCAACAGCTGTGGAAAGACCTCGACATCCACCTCGACTAGCCTCCGCCTGTACACCGCATCTCATTTCAAGGAACCCACCATGAGCCCGAGCAACACCACCACAGCGTCAGCGAGCTTCCACGCGGAACTCGTCTCCGGCGTCGAACTTTGGCGTGAAAAGGTCCAGCAACTGGCCCGTGACATTCACGCCAACCCGGAACTGTCCTTCGAGGAAGTCAAGTCGGCCGCGGCGATCGCGGAGCTGTTGCGCCAAGGCGGTTTTGAGGTCGAGATGGGCACCTCGGGACTTCCGACGGCGTTCACGGCCTCCGTGGGCAGTGGCGAACTCACCGTAGCTCTCTGCGTTGAGTACGACGCCCTGTCGCAGATCGGCCATGCGTGCGGGCACAATCTGATCGCGGGCGCCTCGGTTGCGGCCGCTTTGGCCCTGGCACCGCTCGCCGACGCCCTGGGCATCACCCTCAAGGCCATCGGAACCCCCGCCGAGGAGCACGGCGGCGGCAAGGCCCTCATGCTTGAGGCAGGCGCGTTCGACGGCGTGGGGCTGGCTCTCATGGTGCACCCCGTTCAGGACGGGGTCACCTACAATCCCGCAGGAACCAGCGCGCAGGCCGTGGGTCGCTACCGTGCCACGTTTACGGGCAAGGCAGCCCACGCTGCAGCGGCTCCGCATCTGGGTGTCAATGCCGCGGACGCCGCCGTGCTCAGCCAGGTGGCCGTGGGGCTGTTGCGGCAGCAGATTCCCAGCGATCACCGCGTGGCCATGTACATCGCCGAGGCCGGGCACGTCACGAACATCATCCCGGAACTCGCGGTGGTGGAATTTGAATGCCGCGCCTTCACGCTGCCGGAATACGAGTCCCTGCTGGCTCGGGTTCGCCGCTGCTTCGAGGGCGCCGCGTTGGCTACCGGCACGGAGCTTTCCTTCGAAGCCACCGAACCCCTGTATGAACCGCTGATCCAGGACGACGACCTCGCCGCACACTGGACAGCCGCCATGGACCACTTCGGCAAGGACACCTCGCCGGCCGCGGGGCTTAGCGGCGGCTCCACCGACATGGGCAACATCTCCCAGGTCATCCCGAGCCTGCACCCCTGGTTGAGCATCCCCGGCGCCGATGTCCCCATTCACTCCCACGGATTTGCGGCGCTGGCCGACACACCCGAGGCCTACGCCGTCATGTTTGAGGCCGCCATAGCTCTCGCCTGGACCACGGCAGACGCCGCCAGTAACCCCGAACAACGTCAGCGTTTCATCGACGCTGCCTACACTCCGGCTACACCCACCACGATTGAGGTAACCGCCCTATGAGCACCACAGTTGCCCCTGCCAAGGCAGGCTTGAAACACACTTTGCCCATCGCCGCTCTGGCCATTGTCATTGCCGTTGCAGTTCAGTTCATCGGCTCGACAAAGATCCACATTGGCATCGGCTCGATCGTCATCTTCCCCATGGTGTGGGGATTGATCGTTGGCCTGCTGATCTCGATTCAAAAGTTCAAACCGTTGGGCATCGATCTGCAAAAGGTCGCCTCGGCACTGGTTGGCGTTGCCGTCATGCTGCTCGTGGCGCGCCTGGCCTTCAATATCGGCCCGAGCCTTCCGGTGCTCGTCAAGGCTGGACCGGCACTGCTGCTGCAGGAAGTGGGCCATCTCTTGGGCACGGTCATGCTGGCCCTGCCACTAGCCGTCCTGCTGCGCATGGGTAAGGCCACGGTGGGCGCCACGTTCTCCCTCGACCGCGAGCCCTCCTTCGCTATGGTCTCGGAAAAGTACGGTGCAGATTCCGATCAGTACCGCGGCGTTCTGGCCATGTACGTCTTTGGCACGCTCTTTGGCGCTGTCTTCATCACCTTGCTGACCTCTCTAGTGGCGAACTGGGGCATCTTCAACCCGCTGGCTCTGGCCATGGGTTCGGGTGTTGGCTCCGGTTCCATGATGGCTGCCTCCGCCGCGAGCATCATCGACGCTTACCCCGGCGATGAACAGGCCATCCTCGGCATGGCCGCCGTCTCCAACCTGATCACCACGATCCTGGGCGTGTACGTGGGCATTTACGTCTCCTTGCCCCTGGCCGATAAGTTCTACAAGCTCCTGACGCGCAAGAGCCGTGCCACCGAAGCTGCCGTAGATTCCACCACCTCCACCACGGACGACGACGTCAACCGCGACTTCCGCGAAATGGTCGCCAAGTCCTCCGCTGAGGTCAAGCTGCCCCTATGGCTCTCGCTGAGCGTGCTGACCATTCTCGGCGTGGCCACGGCGTCCGTTGCCGCCAAGGGTCTCCACTGGAATGTCATCGGCGGCTACGCGGTCCTTTTGGCCCTGGTCCTTCTGGGCTTGTTCCTTGGCAAGGTCTCCCGCAAGATCTCGGCCATCATTTGGATCACGACCATCGGCGCCTACGTCTCCAGCCCGTGGTTCTTTGCCGCGGAGGCACTGACCGAACTGGTCTCCGCCGTCGACTTCCTCTCGATCGCCACCGTCATGCTCACACTGGCTGGTCTGTCGCTGGGCAAGGACGTCCCCTTGCTCAAGAACATCGGCTGGAAGATCATCCCCGTTGGCTTGGTCGCCATCACGGCATCATTCCTGCTTTCCGTGGTGATCGCCGAGTTCGCCCTCGGATATTGGGGATAGCGGCTACCATCGAGCCATGACCTCTTGGCAGCCGGACGTGCTCGGATCGAACTTTGAACAGCTCACCCTCGAGCTGCCCGCCGACTCGCTGGCCACCTTGGTTCGTTATGTCGGCGATACCCCGACGTGGCCCGCCTCGTCCCTGAGCGGTGCGGATATCCTCTACGTCCACGGCTGGTCCGACTACTTCTTCCAGCACGAACTCGCCGAATTTTGGCACCGCGCCGGCGCCAATTTCTATGCGCTCGATCTCCACAATTACGGTCGCAGCCTGCGCCCGGGCTTAGTCCCGGGCCAGGTTGCTTCGTTAACCGAGTACGACGCCGACATTGCGGCCGCGCTTGTTGCGATAGGGCGCGCTGAGGTCACTGAGGAGACGATGCCGCTGCCCGCGCCCGATGAGGCTCCCGACCCTCATAGCTTTGAGCTGGCCTTTTTAGAGGAGGCCCGGCACCGTCTCAGCGCAGCCTTTGACGCGCTGGCCGGCCGGGAGCGCCCCGAAGATCCTCCCGAAATGCCCCGCGAACGGCCCCTCGTGTTGCTGGGCCATTCCACGGGTGGACTCACCTTGAGTTTGTGGGCCGCGCGGCACCCGGGTGCGGCAGCCGCCGTCGTACTTAATAGTCCCTGGCTGGAATTTCAGGCGAGCGAGATGGGGCGGGCCATGGTGGCGCCGCTCATCCAGGCGCGGACTCGTTTCCGGCCGCTGACGCCACTGCCGGGCATCGACCCGGGCTTTTACACGCGGGCCGTCTCCAACAGGTACGACGGCGAATGGGCTTACGAATCCAAATGGCGCCCGGACCGTGGTTTTCCCGTGACGGCGTCGTTCCTCAATGCGGTATTTCAGGGGCAGTCGCAGGTGGCGCGAGGTCTGGGGCTCACGGCCCCGGTGCTGGTGATGCTCTCCGATAAGAGTTATCTGCAACCCAAGTGGTCCTCGACGGCGCTGGCTGCCGACGTCGTGCTGAACGTTGATGCCGTGGCCAAGCGCTCGCTCGATCTGGGCAATGACGTGACGCTCCACAGGATTCCCGGGGCGTTCCATGACGTATTTCTATCCCCGGCGGAGGTGCGCGCGCGGGCCTACCGCGACATGGGGCGTTGGGTGGAGGCGGCGCTCGATGGGGCGGCTCAGGGCCGCTGGCAGGAACGCGCCGAACAGACCGGATGGTCGCATCCCCCTCGTGACTGAGGCATTTTCGCCCCTAATGTGACTCTTGAGACCTGTCCAAGTGGCTAGGATTCGCCGAAAAACTTGGCCTCGCTTGGCGGGGAAGTTAGTGTCGATAGCAGCTGAACAGTTCCTTCTGCGCAGGGATTGTCAGCGCTTGGGGGCCACGGATTTCTGGGAGAGTCTGTGACAAAACCGAGCAAGTATCCTAACTCCATCGGTTCTAAGACAAGGTCTCAGTCATGAAAACCCCCTCTTCACGCACACGCAAAATCGCTATGTTCGCCGCCGCGCCTGTGGCTATCATGATCGCCGGCGGCATGGTCTGGCAAGGTTCACAGGCAGCCTTCACCGCCTCAACCCGCAACTCGGGCAGCTCCTGGGCCACCGGCAATGTGACCCTCTCCGACGATGACCTCGGCGCCGCCGCGTTTACTGTGGAAAACATCGTCCCGGGCCAGTCCGGCCAAAAGTGCATCGTGGTCACGTCGCAGTCCAACGTCCCCGGGGTGGTCAAGCCCTATACGCAAAACCTGATCTCCGCCAAGGGCCTGGAAGACCGCATCTTCTTCGATCTGGAGCAGGGCACCGGCGGCTCCTTCAATGACTGCACCGGCTTCACTCCTACCTCCAACCAGGTCCCGGAGATGTCCATCGCCGCTCTGGCCGCAACGGTGCAGGACTTCGCCACCGGCGGATCCGTCTGGAATACTACCGGCACCCCGGGTGAAACCAGGAGCTACCGCGGAACCTGGCGCTTCGACACCACGGGCATGAGCCAGAGCGAGATCAATGCCCTCCAAGGCGCCCGAGTAGGTCTGGATCTCGTCTGGGAACTCCAGTCCAACGAGTCCCCCACAACGCCGTAGCCGGGAGGCCACGGCAGCTTTAACCTGTGAACCGAGAGGAACCCGGGTTCGCCCGGGGTTCTTCCCGGTGGGCCCCCCTATTGTCCACTGACGGTTGGGTGCTCTTTCTGGCATCCCTGATTTCGCGACTCTATCTGGGCGTGCTTTTGTGCCTGGCTCTGATCGCCGTGCTGCCTGCTCTGCTGGGCTGGCACGGCACCGTGGTTCAAAGCGGATCCATGGAGCCGCACATCAGCGCCGGCGATGTGGTGCTCGCGGCTGGCTTTGATTCCTCGCATAAGGTCCCCGTGGGCGGGGTTGTGGAATTCACCAGTCCCGCCGAAGCCGAGCCTAGTGGCGTGGAGAAAACCCGGCTGCACCGGATTGTCGCCGAGAATACTGACGGCACCTTCATCACTGCTGGTGATGCCAACGCCGTGATAGACAGCACCCCGCTCAAACGTGAACAGATCACCGGCCAGGCCCGGCTCCTTGTTCCGTACATGGGGCTACCCGGACTGTGGCTTGGACAGGGAAACTTTCCGGCGCTTGCCTGGTGGAGCGTCCTGACACTGCTCGCCGTGGGCTTGGCCGTCTTCGGCGTGCGGACGCCAGACGATGAGAACCAGACTGGCGACTCGCCGGATACTGTGGATCACTCGCCGGACCACTCATCAGACGCGGGTACCGCGGATCCCGGTGTATCCGGGGCAGGGGCTGCCGGCGCCCCAGTGGGCGACGACCCACAGGCTCCCCCACCCACCCGCACCCGACACGTGAAGATGGGCGCCGCCGTCGGCCTTGTTACCGCACTGACGATTCTGGTGGTGGCCACTTCCACAACATTCTCCTCGGCTGCATTTACGGCAACGTCCGCCACCAGGGGCAGTACTTTTGCCGCGGCAGCAGACTGGACGCCACCGCAGGTCACCTTGAGCAGCCCTGGCACAACAGTCCGGGGAAGCGTTGCACTGACAGTTGTTGCCAGCGATGCAGAGACGGGCATCCGCAACGTCGCCATTCAATACCTGCCCTCCGGCGGTGCGTGGACAACACTGTGCACCCAGACGGCCGAGCCCTATACGTGCCTGTGGAACACCCAGACTGTGCCGGACGGGGTTTACAGCTTCCGCGCCATTGCCAGGGACAATTCGGGCCTCTCCACCACCTCGGCCACCCTTCAAACCACCGTGGCCAACGCCTTCGCAGTGCTCTTCAACAGTCCCGCAGACACTGTCCGCGGCAACGTGAATCTCGGCGTTACTCTCAACAGTCCGGGCAACACCGTCTACGCCGTCCGTGTGGAATATTCAGTGGCGGGCGCCAATAAGTGGAACACACTCTGCCTGAACCTGCTGTCCCCGTATCAATGCATCTGGGCCACAAACACCTTCGCCAATGACTTCTATGACCTGCGCGCCGTAGCCGTCTCGGGTACCACCTCTACCTACTCGGATACCGTTACCGATGTGCAGGTGGATAACGTGGCGCCCACGGTGACCATGAGCGATCCCGGCTCACCTCTGCGGGGAGTGAGTACTTTCGCCGCCGTGGCCACGGACGCGGACTCGGGCGTCAACAACCTTCAAATTCAGTATCTCCGGACGGGCACCAGTACCTGGGTAACTCTTTGCACCGTCGCGGATGCCCCCTACTCGTGCAGGCTCGACACCACCGTTCTTACCAACGCCTCGTACAATTTCCGTGCCGTCGCTGTGGATGAGGCTGGCAACAGTACAATTTCCACTGCGGTCACCAACAGGTTGGTGGATAACACGGTGTCCTCGGTGTCCATGGAGGATCCGGGCGTCTATCTGTCAGGTAATGCAACACTCACGGCAGCCGCGAACTCGACCGCGGGCGTAAGCAATATACGGATTCAATCGTCGCCCGCCGGTGCCAACACCTGGAGCACGCGCTGTACCGTGGCTGCTGCACCCTATGTATGTATTTGGGATACGAAGACCGTGGCCGATGGCCTGTACGATTTCCGTTCCATCCTGACCGACGGCGCCGGCAAGGAGACCATCTCTACGGCGGTCACGGGCCGGCGGGTAGACAATAGCCCGTTCCGTGCAGCTGATGTTCAAGCTGCCAACGGCACCGGAGTTCTCGGCAAGTTTGATGCTGGCGACACCCTGACCTTCGGCTACAGCCAGCAGGTCAATCTGGCATCCGTCAGTCCGGGATGGGCCGGCGCCGCTCTGCCCGTCATCGTGCGATTGCGCGATGGCAACGTCGCGGGGCTGGGTACCGGCAGCAACGGGGATACCGTGGATATCCAGCGGCCAGGCAGCAGTGTGAACCTTGGCTCGGTTAACACAAAGGGCAACTTTGCAAAGAGCAAGAAGACCATCTCCTTCAACGCCACCATGACGGCCGCAACAGTGACCGTTGGCGGCGTGCCCAGGACCGTGGTGACCGTGACGCTGGGTGTCCCCACTAGCGGAGCCGGCAGCCTGCGGACATCCACAACATCTGTGGCCATGGTGTGGACGCCTACCTCGTCCGTCACCAGCACCTCGGGCGTTACGTGTTCCATCGCTCCCATGACCGAATCCGGCGCTCTGGACCGCGACTTCTAATTTTGTATCTGCGCGCCAATAGGGACGTATCTGGCGCAGCTTCAAAAGTGGCGCCACATTCGCAGTGAATGCTACGCAGACGCATAAGGAATCTTCGGCACACCCACGCCGTTGCACCCAATGGACGCCCATAACGGCTCTCAAGCAGCAAGGAAAGGAATCCCCACGATGAGCGCAACAATGAAGGCCATGACGTATGCACAATACGGCGGCACTGAGGTTTTGGAACTCTCGCAGCGACCTACCCCCAAGGTCGGGCCGGGCGCGGTGTTGATCCGCGTCAAGGCAGCCGGGGTCAACCCCGTTGATTGGAAGATCATGTCCGGCGGACTCGACGCGTTGATGGATGTGAACTTCCCCGTCACACCGGGCTGGGATGTGGCCGGAGTCGTGGAAGCGGTGGGTTTTGACACCCCCGAATTCGAGGTGGGCGATGAAGTGTATGCCTACGGCCGTCGCGACACTGTACAAGGCGGCACTTTTGCCGAGCTGGTGGCCCTCCCCGCGGCACTCGTGGCACACAAGCCCGCAACCTTGAGCTGGGAACAAGCCGCCGCACTCCCCCTCACGGGTCTGACGGCACAGCGCACGCTTGATATCTTGGGTGTCTCTGCCGGCCATACCTTGTTGATCCATAACGGTTCCGGCAGTGTGGGCCGCAGCGCTATTCAGCTGGCCGTCAACGCGGGCGTCCGCGTCATCGCAACGGGATCCGTGAATAATCACCCCCGGCTCCGTGAACTTGGCGCCGAAGCCATCGAATACGGCGAAGGACTCGTGGAGCGTGTCCGAGCGCTGGCACCGGAGGGCGTCGACGCCGTGGCGGACTTTACCGGCAATGTCCTTGACGACACTCTGG
Organism: Arthrobacter psychrolactophilus; assembly: GCF_003219795.1. GTDB lineage: Bacteria > Actinomycetota > Actinomycetes > Actinomycetales > Micrococcaceae > Specibacter > Specibacter psychrolactophilus. Next base: position 77,836 of record NZ_QJVC01000004.1, read on the forward strand.
CGCTGCTCAAGAGCGGTGGCCGCCACGCGTCCATCGCCGATTGGGGCGTCACCGCCCACGGCGGGCACTACGTGTGGGTGCGCCCCAGCGCAGAAGAGCTGGAACGGCTGAGTTTCCTGGTCGAGGTTGGAACGCTCACGGTCGATGTGGCGCAAACCTTCCCCATGCAAGATCTGGCGCAGGCCTTCGAGGCCAATATGTCCGGCCACGGTGCTGGCAAGATCGTCATGACCGAGTTCACGGCCTAACGCGCCCCGGCACCGTTTCGACGTCACTTCCCCACGCTGTCCTCACCCACTGGACCACCGACCGGGTTGAGGGCAGCGCGGGACGGGAGTGACGCCGTCGTACTTTAATCCTCACTGCCAGCGAAGTGCAGCTACGGTTAAGGGGTCCTCTCTCCGCTGACCGCAAGGAACCCTGTGGCACAGAAAAACAAGAAGTCCCGTTTCGGCAACCCGGCCAAGGCCGCCGCTGACGCCGCCGCACGCGGAAAGGTTGCGCCGTCCTCGGCCGATGAGCGACTGCAGCGTGCCATGGAATCGCTGGCGCCAGGATTTGTCGCGTGGCTGGAGGAGCAGAGCCGGCCCAACAAGTCGATCGACACGAGCCTGCTGATCCTGGACGATTTCTTCGATATGTACCGCATTATCGAGCCGAAAACCGATCCCACAGCGCTGGTCCCGGAGGCCGTTGCGGAGGTCATGGAGGTCACCGCCCACGCCAATCCGCTGGGTGTGCTGACGCTGCGTGCCGGGGTCCGCGACTATGTGAATTATCTGGCGCACGCCACGCTTTGGACCGGATCGGCCGATGACCTCGCCGCGATTCAGGCCGAACTGGCGCGCACGGGCCGGGACACCGAGGGCTTCGACGCGGACGTCGATGAGGAATTGGCCGTGGAGGACTACGAGTTCGCGGAGGTCTACATCCCCGAATTGACCCAGGAAGAGACCTTGCAGGCAGTCTTCGAGGCGCCCCTGTGGAAGAATGCCATGGCGCTGCTCGACTGGATCGGGGATGGCAAGGATCTCACCGCGGACCGCACCCTGCAGGACAGCGTCGGCGCCGCGGCCACCCTGACCCACAGCGGTTTGGGGGTTCTCTCCGAGGCCAGCAAGTTCACCACGCCTGAAGAGCACGACGGCGCCCGGCTGGGAATTTATCTGGAAATGCTGGACGTGGCAGGACTGATCACCGTCGGCGACTCACAGATTTACGTCACCAAGCCGGTCGTGGATGCCTCGGCTGATGAGGACGACATCATCGCGACCATGCGCGAGCTCATCGGCCTTTACATTTTCTCTGTCACCTTGGAGGGCTCCGAAGAGGGCGACTACGAGTACTGGCAGCTGGAGATGAGCGATTGGCTGACCCAGAGCTCCTCCGAAAACCCGCCCGAAGCAGCGCCCATTATTCAGGCATTGTCCGATCCCGAGTCTGTGCACCCGGATCTGCTCGCGATTGCCCAGAACATTGCGTTTTGGGCTGAGGAAGGGTTGGTCACCGTGGGTGAGTTTATCGAGGTGCCGCCGATCTTCCGTGCGGACGTCTTTGAGATGCTCAGTGATGACCTGCCGGTCAACGCCGTCGGGCCGGGCGCCGCGTTTGCGGAATAACCGTGATTCGGCGACTTAGCGCCAGATCTTGGTTCCTTTGATCCCGAAAACGACGATGCCTCCAGCTGCTTAGCAGTTGGAGGCATCAAATCTTTAACTCTTTATCCCTTGTCGCGCAGGGCGTTGCGGTGTGCCGTGGCAGCGGTCGCCGAGACGTGCAGCTGCTCGGGTGTGCGGGCGTCGCGGTTCAGGGGCGGGCAGAGTTCTTCACGCATGCTGTCCTCGAGGCCTGCCACCGGCTCAAGCTCAGCCACCACGGCAAATGACATGCCCAGGTTGGCGACCATCCACGCATTGAGGATCTCTTCATCCACATCGGTCAGCCGCGGATGCGCCGACTTTCCGTGCCACTGCGCCTGCAGCCCCAAGAGGGCTGCCAGAGAACGGCGAAGCGTTGACTTGGACGTCTGGACTCCATGGTGCTTTGCGCGGGTCCGAAGGTTTGTCGCCTTGCCCACATACAGCAAGTCACCACGCTTCAGCGGCGTCAACTCCGAGGGCCAGCTCGCCGTCTTGGGCAGTGCCCCGCGCAAGTAAATCTTGTAAATTCCGGGGGCAAAAGGCATAGCTTGCCACGCGGCTTTGATCGGAGCGGTGGCGGTCCATTTGAGATCTTCCATGCGTTGACCTTACGGCAAAGCCGAAGCATTCCTTTCTTCGGCTTCCCTCTGGACCACCACCCACAGCCCCTCGGCTCACGCTGAGCCGCTCACCGATTACGCCTCGGCGAGCTCATCTTCGAGTTCAAATTCCACCGTGGCGATGATTTCCTTGCTGATGGGATCGAGCATGACGGCCTCTTCGTCGTCGTCAATCATGAGGAACTCGCCCTTGTTGGTCGTGAAGTGCCAGGCTAGGACGGTGGCACCGTTGTGCTCAAAGTTGGGATCGCCCATCGTGATCTTGAGCAGCTCATGACCGGCCACGGAGCACAGCTCACGGATGACGAGCTCAAACTCGGGCGCATCTTCCAGTGCCGCCTCGGCCCGGCGGGCCTCCAGATCGGTGACAGTTGCGACGCGGGTGGCGATGTGCGCCTCGAGTTCCTCGGCATCCAAGATCAGCAGACCCTCCTGACCGCGCAGCCATTGGGCATTCAAACCCGTGACATCTTCGGATTCAAAGAGTTCTTCAAATTCATTGTCGAGTTCTTCCATGGCAATGACACCCTCGGACCGCTCATCCTGCGCCTCATCCTCATCCTCGAGGTACGCCTCGGTGTCCTGTTCTGATAGGAGATCGTAGAGGGCGGCCGTGCGGTTGAAGAGTTCCAGGTGCGCCTTCGCACCCATCGCCTCGAAGCCCTCGCGGATGTAAGCGTCCAGTTCCTCGCGATCCGGTGTCATGAAAACATACTGGGCGAATCCGCCGTCGAGCGCCTGGGTGAGGTAGAAGTCTACAAAGTAGCTCCGCAAAGCATTCGGGGCGATCTCATCGGCGTTCAGGAGTGCCTGGTACATCTCATTCACAACAGAAACATTGTCGCCAACAACGTCCTCGTTATCGGCAGCAGCGCCCTGGGTGGTCAATACGACGGGGAAATGGTGCGTGGTCATGGAAGTTCCTCACTCTTGGGAGCCAAAGCTGCTCCTGACACCTTCACGCTATGGTGCCAAGCCGGACAGAAGGCCGAAAGTGAGGTGAACGTCAGGCGAAGATCCGGAAAACGTTGCTCCGAGACGCTTTCCCCGTTTGAGTCGCCAGATCACGCCCTTCTGGAGCGTCAGAAGGGCGTGATCTGGCGACTCAACGTGGGAATCCGGGCTCAGGGGCGCTCTAACGCCCCTCGTGCGCGGCGAGGAAGCGGTACACCTCGGTTTCGTCGACGCCAGGGAAGGCTCCCTGGGGCATGGCGGCCAGCAGATGCGAATTGGCGCGCGTCGACGGCCAGGCGTGACCGGACCACTGCGCCGACAACTCGGCCGGTGGACGGCGGCAACATCCGGGATCGGGGCAGCGGGACAAGGATCGCTCCGTGGTCTCACGCCCGCGGAACCACTTCACGTGTTCGTACGGCACCCCGATGCTCAGCGAATACTCGCCCGAGGAGTGCCGCTCCGTCCGGGCCGTGCACCAGTAGGTGCCGGCCGCGGTATCCGTGTATTGGTTAAAGGCCCGGAATTTATCGGGCACATCAAACACAGCCCGCGAGGTCCAGAAGCGGCACACGGCCTGCCCCTCGATGGCGCCGGTGTGATCGGCAGGGAAGTTCACGCCGTCGTTCTCGTAGGCCTTGTGAATGATCCCCGACTCATGCACCTTCTGGAAATGCGTCGTGATACCCAAATGCTCTGTGGCGAGGTTCGTGAAGCGGTGCGCGGCCGTTTCATAGGAGACGGAGAACGCGTCGCGGATGTCCTCAATGGCCAGCTCCTTGGCCGTCTTCGCCTCCTTGAGGAAGTCCACCGTGGCCCGCTCCGGCATGAGCAGGGAAGCCGCGAAGTAATTCGTGTAGACGCGCTGCCGCAAAAAGTCGGCATAACTGCGCGGCGTCTGATGCCCCAGAACGTAGTGCCCCAGCGCCTGCAACAGCACCGAACGCGGGTCATGATCGGAACGCTGCCCTTGCGTGAGATAAATTCGGCGATTCTTCAAATCCGTCACCGAGCGGGTGGAATGCGGCAGATCGCCCACGTAGTGCAGGTCAAAACCGAGGTGCTCGGCAACGTCCGCGGCCACATGATGCGAGAGCGGCCCATGATTATGGCCCACCTTGGCCAGCAGCTCCTGCGCCTGCCGTTCGATCTCGGGGTAATAGTTGTTCCGCTCGCGCATTTCCATCCGCAGTTCGGTGTTGGCCCGGCGCGCCTCCTCAGGGGTGGCCGACTGCTCATCCAACCGCCGCTCCAGCTCATGTTGCAAACCCACGAGCGACTCGAGAACTTCCGTGGAAAGCCGCGAGCTGACGCGCACTGTGGGCAGCCCTAGCGACTGGTAGAGGTGCCCGCGCTGCGCCCTTTCCAGCTCGATTTCCAACGCGGCTCGACGGCTCGGCGGCTCGGCTCCCAGAAGCTGTTCAAGTCCGACGCCGAGTGCCCCAGCCAGTCCCTGAAGTAACCCGAGCTTGGGCTCACGTTTGCCATTTTCGATCAACGACAATTGCGACGGCGCAGCCCCCACCAGCTCGCCCAGATCGTCCAAGGTCAGGCCCAATCCCTTGCGCAGATGCCGCACCCGGCGCCCAAGCGAAATGATGTCCAGCTCGCCTTTTGCCCCAGCCCCACCCTCTCGCGGAGTCGGAGTCTCGCCTGTGTTCCATCCCACATTAGTCATTTCTTGAGGATACGTGAAGAACTGCGTTTCTTTCCAGCACTTACCCCTAGCAAGGGCTTGAAAAGCTCTGAATAGTAGAAACCACGAAGAAGGAACAGCAATCCCGGGCCACGACAGGCCGGACTCACCGCAAAGGAGCGAACACCATGAGCGCAGCATTTGAACCCACGTCAACGCCGGAGCAGAACAACGCCAAGGCCGCCGCGGCCCTCGAACTCGAGTGGGCAGCCAACCCCCGCTGGACCGGGATCGAACGCTCCTACACAGCTGCCGACGTCGTCAAGCTCCGCGGGAGGGTCACGGAGGAACAGACGCTGGCCCGCCGTGGTGCCGAAAAGTTGTGGAATCAGCTGCGTAACGCCGGCCCGTCCGACTACACCAACGCACTCGGCGCGTTGACGGGAAACCAGGCCGTGCAGCAGGTCAAGGCAGGGCTGAAGGCCATCTATCTCTCCGGTTGGCAGGTTGCCGCAGATGCCAATACCTCGGGCAACACCTACCCAGATCAGTCCCTGTACCCCGTGAACTCGGTTCCCACGGTGGTCCGCCGCATCAACAACGCGCTGCTGCGTGCGGATCAAATCGAGTTCTCCGAGGGAAAGCAGAGCGTCGAGGACTGGATGGTTCCGATCGTGGCCGACGCCGAGGCCGGCTTTGGTGGCCCGCTGAACGCCTACGAACTCATGAAATCCATGATCGCCGCCGGCGCCGCTGGTGTTCACTGGGAAGACCAGCTCGCCAGCGAGAAGAAGTGCGGCCACCTGGGCGGCAAGGTATTGATTCCCACGGCGCAGCACGTCCGTACCCTCAACGCCGCTCGCTTGGCCGCCGATGTCTGCGATGTTCCGTCCGTCATTGTTGCCCGCACCGACGCCGAGGCCGCCACCCTCATCACCTCCGACGTCGATGATCGCGACAAGCCGTTCATCACCGGCGAGCGCACCCCCGAAGGGTTCTACACCGTCCGCAACGGCATTGATCCGTGTATTGCCCGCGGTCTGGCCTATGCACCCCACGCCGATCTCATCTGGATGGAAACCGGCACCCCGGATCTGGCCCACGCAAAGAAATTTGCCGACGCCATCCACGCGGAGTTCCCCGACCAGATGTTAGCCTACAACTGTTCACCGTCGTTCAACTGGAAAAAGCATTTGGACGACGCCACGATCGCCAAGTTCCAACGCGAACTCGGCGCCATGGGCTTCAAATTCCAGTTCATCACCTTGGCTGGGTTCCACGCCCTGAACTACTCGATGTTTGACCTCGCCCACGGTTACGCCCGGGACGGGATGAGCGCCTACGTCGAACTGCAAGAGCGCGAATTTGGCGCAGAAGAACGCGGCTACACCGCAACTAAGCACCAGCGCGAAGTGGGCACAGGCTACTTCGATCTGGTCGCGAGCGCACTGAACCCCAACAGCGGCACTCTCGCATTAGCTGGTTCCACCGAAGCCCAGCAGTTCCACTAACCCCCTCAGTCCCTTCCTTCCATCTGTGTGGCAGTTGATACACCGATTCGGCCCGAAATGGTGCCAATTCGCACAACAACTGCCACACAGATTGGCCAGCCCAGGAGAACCCCCATGAATTCCACGAACAGCCTGAACGGAATCACGTTCAACGGCATCACCATGACGGCGCCGCCCATTTACCGCCAGGATGAAATCCTCACCCCTGAAGCCTTGGACTTCATTGCCGCCTTGAATCGCAACACGACGGCGCGACGTCACGACTTGCTGCAGGCTCGCCAAACGCGTCGCAGCCAGATTTTGAGCGGCAGCGATCCTCGCTTCTTGCGCGAAACCTCTCACATTCGTGAAGACCCAAAGTGGCGGGTGGCACCGCCCGCTCCCGGGCTCGAGGACCGGCGCGTGGAGATCACCGGGCCCGTTGATAAGAAGATGACCATCAACGCCTTGAACTCCGGCGCCAAGGTCTGGCTGGCCGATATGGAAGATTCCTCCACCCCCACCTGGGGCAATGTCATCCGCGGCCAGCTCAATCTCATTGACGCGCTGGAACGCCGCATCGACTTCACGAGCCCCGAGGGCAAGGAATACAAGCTGGCCCCCGCGGAGGAACTGCCCACCATCGTGGTCCGTCCCCGCGGCTGGCACCTTCCGGAGAAGCACCTGCTGATCAATGGCAAGCCGATGGCCGGTGGTGTCGTGGACTTCGGGTTGTATTTCTTCCACAACGCCCGCCGCCTCATCGCCCAGGGTAAGGGCCCGTACTTTTACCTGCCGAAGATTGAAAACCATTTGGAAGCTCGCCTGTGGAATGACATCTTCATTCAGGCTCAGGATTTGCTCGGCATCCCGCAGGGCACCATCCGCGCCACTGTCTTGATCGAGACCATCACGGCCGCCTTTGAGATGGAGGAGATCCTCTACGAGCTGCGCGATCACGCGTCCGGCTTGAACGCCGGACGCTGGGACTACCTGTTCTCGGTCATCAAGAACTTCCGCACCCGCGGCCCGCGCTTTGTGCTCCCGGACCGCAACCAGATCACCATGACGGCACCGTTCATGCGGGCCTACACCGAGCAGCTCGTCCGCGCCTGCCACCGCCGCGGCGCCATGGCGATCGGCGGCATGGCAGCCTTCGTTCCCAATCGTCGCGATGAGGAGGCCAACGCCAATGCGATGGCCAAGGTCCGCGCCGATAAGACCCGGGAAGCCAACGACGGTTTCGACGGTTCCTGGGTTGCCCACCCCGATCTGGTCCCCGTTGCCATGGAGGTCTTCGACGAGGCGTTGGGCTGGAACCCCAATCAGATCAGCCGCCTGCGCGAGGACGTGGAGGCGGACGACCACGCCCTCCTCAACGTCGCCGGCACCCAGGGCAACATCACCGAGCAAGGCATCCGCGACAATATCTGGGTTGGTATCCAGTACATCGAATCGTGGCTGCGCGGTCACGGCGCCGTCGCCCTGAACAACCTCATGGAGGACGCCGCCACCGCGGAAATCTCCCGCTCCCAGATCTGGCAGTGGATCCACAGCCAGGCCATCACAGATCAGGGCGAGCTCATCACCTACGACTGGGTCAAGGAGCTGCTCGAGGAGGAGTTCGCCCGGCTCCCCCATTTCGAGGGCAACCGCTTCAAGGACGCGCTAGAGATCTTCACCGACGTTGCCATGGGCGAGGAGTTCCCGGCCTTCCTGACCACCTCCGCCTACGCCAACTACCTGCACGCCACCGAGGATCGCGAGCTCGCGGCCGCCTAAGTTTGCTTGCCTACACCGGATGCAACGCCACTGCACACCCGATGGTCGGGTCCCGGTGTGGCAGGCATGATTTTCCCCCAAGCACGACGGCGTGAGGCGAGTTTCACACGAAACTCGCCTCACGCCGTCGTGCTTCATACGGAATAACCGTCCATATTTCTTTGTTGGCCCGAGTATGAAGATTGAGATCTGGTCCGACGTGGCCTGCCCCTGGTGCTACATTGGCAAGCGCCGTTTTGAAACTGCCCTGAACGCATTCCCGCACAAGGATTCCGTGGAGGTACAGTGGCGCAGTTACCAGCTGGACCCCAGCCTCCCCGAGCACTATGACGGCACCGAGCTGAGCTACCTCAGTGAGCGCAAGGGCATGGACCCGTCGCAGGTTGCCGGCATGTTTGCCCACGTCACCGAGCAGGCCGCGGGCGAGGGACTTACGTATAAGTTCGACGATGTGGTGGTGGCGAATAGCTTCAACGCCCACCAGCTGCTGCACCTGGCCAAGGCTAACGGCAAGGGCGACGTCGTCAAGGAAGCGCTGCTGTCGGCGCACTTTGAGCACGGCGTGGACATTGGAAGCCGCGAAGCTCTGGTGCGCGTCGGCACCGAGGCCGGACTGGCCGCCGATGACGTCAACGAGGCGCTGGACACCGACAAGTACGCCGATGACGTTCGTCAGGACTTTGCCGAGGCCCGCGCGATCGGTGTCACGGGTGTTCCGTTCTTCGTCATTGACAGAAAGTACGGAATCTCCGGCGCCCAGCCTGCCGAATTGTTCACGCAGGCGCTGGAAGAGGCTTGGAAGGAAGCTAACCCGCTGACCATGGTCAGTGCTGGTGGATCCGATGCCGAAGCCTGCGGTCCGGACGGCTGCGCGATCTAATTCCTCGCCTCGGCGGCCGTCAAACCGGCCCCGCACCAAAAAATGCCATAGCTGGGCATTCTCGCTATAAGTCGACCTATGGCGAGAATGCCCAGCTATGGCGTTTGTTGTATCTAGCTACTTCACAGCACCTGCGGTTAGGCCAGCCACGAAGTTCTTTTGCAGGAGCAAGAAGCCGATGACGATCGGGATGCTGACCACTACCGAGGCGGCCATGATCTGGTTCCAGTACACATTGGTCTGCGTCGAGTAGAGCTGCAGTCCCACGGCGAGCGTACGGTTCGCATCTGTCGTCATGACCGAGGCAAAGAGCACCTCACCCCAGCTCGTCATGAAGCTATAAATGGCAACGGCAACAAGTCCGGGACGGGCTGCCGGCAGGATGACCTTGATCAAGGCACGCATCGGACCACAACCATCAACCTTGGCCGCTTCATCGAGTTCCCGTGGGATTCCATTGAAGTAACCAGCGAGCATCCAGATGGAGAACGGCAGGGAGAACGTCAGGTAAGTGATGATCAATCCCGCTCGCGTACCCACGAGCTGAATCCCAAAGTTGGTGTTGATGTTCACGAAGATCAAGAACAGCGGCAACAAGAACAGCACACCTGGCAACATCTGCGTCGAGAGCACGGCCCCCGAGAAGAGCGACCGGCCGCGGAAGGTGTAACGGGACACCGCATAGGCGGCGAATATGGCGATGATGAGCGAGAGCACTGTGGATACGGTAGAGACGATCACCGAGTTCACGAAGTAGTCGGCCAGCGGGACCGTCTTCCACATGTCGATGTAGGGCTGGATCGTCAACGTTTCCGGCCACCATGAGAATGTCCCTTGGACATCCTTGAGCGGCTTGAGCCCCGAGATGACCATGACATAGATGGGAATGATGGTGAAGATGCTCAGCAAGGTGATGGTGACGACTCTAAAAACTTTGGTGCCGGTTGTGTCATGCATTGTCTTTCCTCCGGTTCATGAAGAGAACGTAGATTCCGCTGACAACCATCAGGAACAGCAAGAGCAGAACTGACATGGCAGCGCCGGAGCCAAAGTTCCAGGTCAAGAACGAAGCGTTGTAAATATGGAAGGAGATCAGGTCGCCGGCTGGGGGCTGCGAGCCACCAAACAAGACGAAGGGGGTGTTGAAGTCGTTGAAGGTCCACAGGAACATGACCAAGACCAGCGATATGTTGACAGGGCGCAGCATGGGCAGCGTAATGTTCCACCACTGGCGCAGCGGCTTGGCACCGTCAACGGATGCTGCTTCGTAGACATCTGTTGGGATCGACTGCAGGCCAGCCATCAACATCAAGAAGGCGAAGGGCCACAGGCGCCAGATAGCAACAATGACGACGGAGATGAACGCGTTGTCACCGATGAGCCAGAACGGCTTGTCGCCGGGCAGGCCTAGGTTGTCGAAAATCAAGTGGTTAAGGGCGCCGTTGTCCTTCTGCAGCATGAACTTCCAGGCGATGACGCCGGCGTACATGGGCAAGGCGTAGGGAATGAGGAACAAGGTGCGGAAAATGGCGCGCCCCTTGAAGGTCTTCTGCAGGGCCACAGCGGCAGCCATGCCCAAGCCCCAGGAGATGCCAACTACCAAGAGAGTAAAGGCGATGGTGATGCCGAAGGACTTCAGCAGTCCCATTCCGACGGCGGAGTCGAAGTCGAGTGCGACCTGGTAGTTTTTCAGGCCCACAAAAGGCGCGTTGCCCCAGTTGGAGATGAACATCTTGGTGAGCTTAAGGAAGCTCATCCAGATACCGGTGACCATGGGAACTACGTGGACGAAAAGCTCGAAGATGACAGCCGGTGCCAATAACGCATAAGGCAACCACCAACCCTGGCGGCGGGGCTTGCGAGCTTTCCTTCCGGTTGCCCCGGCGGCGGGGCCGGTGTTCTTTACGGCGGTGGATGCAGACACTGCGAACACTCACCTTTCTGAGAAGGATCGAAGACTGAGGGTGGCGGAGCACTCACGCCTGAAGAAGAACGTAGGTGAAACTGGCTGGCAGGAAAGGCACGGCCAAAGGGATAAGAGAGCTAACGGGCAGGTAGCGCGGGCACCTGCAGGTGTTCCAACTTCGGGCCGCCAAGCGACCCGAAGTTGGAGAACAAGCAGACTAGCTGGCTGCTTCGACAGCTTGCTGTGCGGTGGTCAGAGCCGCCTTGATGTCTTCCTTGGTGACAGTTCCACCCGAGGCGATCGTGGCGAACATCTGGTTCATGGCCTTACCAACGGTGCTCTCGAACTGATCTTCAGCAGGTACGAGGGGCAGCGGGCGAGACTTGTTTTCGTAGATATCGGAGAAGGTCTTCGCCAGTTCTGCATCATCCGTGAAGCTGGGGGTGACTCCGGCCAGGACGGGCAGTGCGGCGAACGGCTTGTCGAGTGCAGCCTGGGTGGTTTCGCTCGTCATGAACTTCACGAATTCCAGTGCACCGTCCTTGTTCTTCGTGTTCTTGAAGATGGACATGTTGATACCGGCAACCATGGTGGCTACTTCAGTGCCGCCCTTGGGTGAGGGGAAAGCGACGACACCGAACTCGTCATCTTTCATACCCTGAGAGCTGATGGAGCTATTGGCGTTGCTCTGGGTCAGCATCATGGCCACCTTGCCATTGGCAAAGTCATTGACGGCCCGGGTTGCGTTGTCGTACTGAGCATTTCCGGGGTCAACAACCTTGTCCGTCTGCATGAGGTCAAGGTAGCGGGAGATGCCGTCGATGATGCCATCTTCGGTGAAGGTGGGTTTACCTTCAGCATCAAAGAAATCAGCGCCGTTCTGGGCTGCGTTAATGAAGGCGAAGTGTGAATTCTCGGTGTAGCTGCCGGCGGCAAGGGCGAAGCCGTGCTTGTCACCAGTGGTCAGCTTCTTGGCAGCGGCCACCATGTCTTCCCAGGTGGTGGGCGGCGTCAGGCCGGCATCCTTGAACATGGCCTTGTTGTAGTACAAGCCGTAGGCCAAACCGTAGAGAGGTACGGAGGTGGGGTCTTCTCCGGGGACTCCACCGGTGTCCATGGCCGTCTTGACGAACTTATCCTTGCCGCCGATGGCATCCAGTGCCGCAGAGTCGAAGGGCAGGAAGGCGCCCGTGGACTGCAGTGAAGCGGCCCAGGTGTTGCCGATGTTGAGCACGTCAGGTGCCTGACCGGAGGTGACTGCGGTCTGGATGCGCGTCTGCAGGTCGTTCCAACCGATGACTTCAAGGTTGACCTTGATTCCGGTTTCTTCTTCAAACTTCTTCAGCTGCGGGGTAAGAACTTCTTTGTCGTTATCCAGGCTCGTGCCTTGGTTGCTGGCCCAGTAGGTCAGGGTCTTACCAGCTGATGGATCCGACGCATCGTTTGCAGATCCGCTGCAACCGGTCAGGGCGAGTGCCGCAATGGCCGCTACCGCGGCAAGAGAACGAATTTTCACTTCAATGACTTCCTTGTCTGAGGGGTTAGCCTGGAAAATCTTCAGGTCTTAGATGTGGCGCAGGCCACACCCAAGGGCGTGAGTCCAAACCTAGACGAAACTTATGCCGAGCGTCAATCAAAAGTAAGAAAGTTATGAAAAACTTATTGATTCGTGACCGTCGGATCCTCAGAATAGGAGATTTAGACCGAACGATAATTGGGCTCAGATGGCGAGAATTCCGCGACTTTCCGCGGCATGGAGGCACTCCTGAACGGAAGATGGTCGTTACTGAACCGGTTAACTTAGGCTTCGAGGACTTTACTGATTCGGGTGCCGTCGAACCACGCCGAGACTAGCCCTCTGCCGCAGCCCGGCGGATTGCATCCGCACATTGTGAGGCTCGTGCCCTTGAACAATATCCAGCAATAGCGAAGCCGATTGCCGACCAAGTTCGGCGATGTCACGCTGAAGCGCCGCCACAGGTGGTGAACTGAATTGACACATGATCGAGTCATCCCAACTGACCACGGACACCTGCTCGGGCACCGAAAGTCCCAGCTTTTTCAGGGCGGACAAGCCCCCGACGGCCATGAGATCGTTGCCATAAACAAGCGCCGTGGGGAAGTCCCGTGCCGCAGGTTCCAGGCCGGCCAGGAGCGCAATCGTAGCCATTTCACCGTCGGCCGCCGTGTAGTCCGAGGCCACGACAACCATCGAGATCCCCAGTGAACTCGCATGCTTTTCGACGGCGGAACTTCTGGCGCGTTCATGCTCCAGCTGAGCTAACCCCGAGATGTAAGCGATCCGGCGATGCCCTCGCTCCGACAAGGCCTCCACTACCGTCAAGGCATCCCCCGACTGATCCACTGACGTTGCCGCACTTCTCGCCGTCGCCCCATGGGCGCCTCCCACCCAGACGCAGGGCAGAGCCAGCTCGGTCAGCAACGGGGCTCGTGGATCATTGCGACATTCATCAAAGAGGAGGACACCGTCAACGCGACCCTCACCCGACCAGCGTCGATAAACTCCAAGATCACGCCGTTCGGCACCAGTCTCCGGAGCGACGATGCGCAACATCAGGTTCTGCTCTCGCTCACCAAGAATGGCCTCGATGCCAGCCAAAACACTCATGTAGAACGGCTCGGAACCTACATCAGCCGGATCTCGCAACAGGACAATTCCCACGGCTTCGCTGCGCGATTGCGACAGGGCCCTGGCGCTTGAATTGGGGTACCAGCCCAGCTCCGCGGCCAGCGAGAGAACCTTTGCGCGCGTTTCCTCACTGACGCCACTGCGGCCATTGAGCGCATACGAAACCGACGCCTTAGACATACCCAATTGCTGCGCCAAGGAAGCGATAGTCACGTTGGCCATATGAATCCCTAGGGCTGTTGCTGCACGAGGTGCTCGACACTGGCCGGGGAGAGAACGTGGTCGATCACCATGTGCCCGGCTCCCAGAACGCCAGCGTGTCCACCTGCCATGGATTGCACGATGCGCAGCCTCGCCGTGGCCAGGGGAAGCGAGCGCTGGTAAACAATCTCGCGCACGCCAGCCATTAAGTATTCTCCCGCCGACGACAACCCACCACCGATAACAATGACCGAGGGGTTGAGCAGGTTCACGCTCGCGGCCAGGACGTCGCCAACGTCGCGGCCAGCCTGTCGCATCGCGGCAATTGCGGCCAGATTCCCGCGCCTGGCCAATTCCAAAACGTCATCACCGCTCGTCGCGGGAACCCCCGCCGCGGCCAGCGTCGCCGCCACCGCCGGCCCCGACGCCATGGCTTCGAGGCAACCAATATTGCCGCAGCGACACATGACATCTCCGCCGCGAGGAACCCGCACATGGCCAATATCTCCGGCCGTTCCATCGGCGCCACGCTGCAGCAGCCCCCCGCTGATGATGCCGGCACCAATACCCGTGGCAACCTTGATAAACAGCAGATTTTCGACGTCGGGCCAGTGCGAGGCACGCTCCCCCAGCGCCATGATGTTGACGTCGTTATCGACCAAAACATCCACATCAAAGCGATTCTGCACATAGGCAGGAACGTCGAATCCATCCCAGCCTGGCATGATCGGCGGGCTCGCGGGCTTACCCGAGGAGTGCTCCACAGGCCCCGGAAGGCCAATGCCGACGCCCACCAGTTCGCGCGCGTGACGCCCGGCCCTAGCAATCACTTGATCGCTGAGCTCAAGCATTTGATCCAGAACGGGAATGGGTCCGGTCGCAATGTCAATGACTTCCCGGATCTCGCTCAGCACGGTTCCGCGCAGGTCCAGCAGCGCCACGAGGATGTGTGTGGCGCCCACGTCGACCGCCAGGATGATGCGGGCAGAGGGCTGAAAGGCAAAGCGCGACGGCGGACGCCCCCCTGAGGAGATGGCCTCACCTGCCGGGCCAATCAGTCCCGCAGCGGTGAGGGCGTCTATACGGGCCGCAACGGTTGAGCGGGCGAGCCCGGTAATGCTGGCGAGTTCCGCTCGAGTCCGGGCGTGACCATCACGCAAAAGTTGAAAAACGTCCCCAGCACGGGATTGCCCGTAGGACGGTGCAGTGGTTTCTTGACTATCTGCACCGCCTGGCGACTCTCGACGCGATACGGGCACTACTGGTGACTTTGACATTCACAATAGATAACACAAGGACTTCCAACTGTCACAATTATTTGGATTGCGAAGTAAATGCAAACTTTTGCTTGACCATCGTCAAAAGTTCCCATAAGTTGATCTGGAACACACATTCATGCCTTTCAGGAGTTCCCAATGACGTATTCTCTGCAGCTGTACACCGTTCGCAAGCCCCTTGAAGAAGATCTTCCCGGCACGATCGCTCGTGTGGCGGAACTGGGCTTCACCAAGGTTGAGCCTTACAACTTCGTCGCCACCGCCGATGCCCTTGCCGCAGCCTTTGCCGAGCATGGCATCACGGCTCCTTCCGGCCACGCACCTCTCCTCAAGGATGACCAGGACGAGATCTTCGCCGCTGCCAACAAGCTGGGCATCACCACCGTCATCGACCCCTTCATCCCTGCCGAGCAGTGGCAGAGCGCCGAGGACATCCAGAAAATCGCCGCCGGCCTGAACGCCGCAGCGAAGAAGGGGGCCGAATATGGCGTCCGCGTGGGTTACCACAACCACCAGTGGGAGCTCGAGTCCAAGATCAACGGCACTACGGCCTTGGAGTACTTTGAAACTTTGCTGGATCCCGAGCTCGTGCTCGAGGTCGACACCTACTGGGTGTCCGTTGGTGGCGCCAACGCCGTTGACGTCCTGACCAGCCTGGGTGACCGCGTGAAGTTCATCCACATCAAGGACGGCCCGCTGACCACCGACAACCTGGCGCAGCTGCCCGCCGGCCAGGGCCAGGTCCCCGTCTGGGACGTCATCGAAGCCGCCAAGTCGCTGGAAGTTGGCGTCGTGGAATTTGATGACTACGCCGGCGACATCTTCGACGGCATCGCAGAAAGCCTCGCCTTCTTGAACCGCGGAAAGGCCTGATCACCATGGCAAAGACTGGACCCGTAGGCGTCGCTTTCATCGGCGCAGGCAATATCAGCAAGCAGTACCTGGACAACCTCACCAAGTTCCCCGATGTGAAGGTACTTGTCATCGCGGACCTCTTTGAGGACGCCGCCGCCGCGCGCGCCGCGGAATACGGTGTGGAAATTTCCGGTGGCGTTGACGTTGCGCTGAACCACCCCGATGTTGAAATCATCGTAAACCTCACCATCCCGGCCGCCCATGTTGAGGTTGCCACGGCAGCCGTCAAGGCTGGCAAGCATGTGTGGACCGAAAAGCCGTTCTCGCTTGACCGCGAAAGTGGACTGGGGCTTTTGAAGGAAGCTCAGGCCGCAGGCGTTCGCTTGGGCTGCGCGCCCGACACCTTCCTCGGAGCCGGCTTGCAGACGGCCCGCCGTCTGATCAACTCTGGCGCCATCGGCACCCCGTTGACAGCATTGACCATGTTCCAGTCCCCCGGACCGGAATCCTGGCACCCGAACCCGGCGTTCCTGTTCCAGCAGGGTGCCGGTCCGCTCTTCGACATGGCGCCCTACTACCTGACCGCATTGGTCCAGACCTTTGGCCCCATCGCAAAGGTCGCCGCCGTCGGAAATACCGCTTTCCCCTCCCGCACCATCGGCTCGGGCCCGAAGGAAGGCGAGGTATTCGACGTCGAGGTTCCCACCCATGTCAGCGCCATCGCCCAGTTTGAATCCGGCGCGTCCTCGCACAGCGTCTACAGCTTCGAATCTCCCAAGGCTCGCACGGGCTTCGTGGAAATCACGGGCACCGAGGGCACCATCTCCTTGCCTGATCCGAACAACTTCGACGGCGATATCCAGCTGTGCAAGCGTGGCGAAGAGGACTGGACCACCATCCCGTCCGAAGGCCCAGCAGATGGCCGCGGCCTAGGCGTGCTCGACATGGCCCGCTCCATCCGCGCCGGAGTTCCGCACCGTGCCGCGGGCGAACTGGCCTATCACGTCCTGGATGCCATGGTGTCCATCGCCGAGTCCGTTGACAGCGGCGAATTTGTGTCGGTCGCCAGCACGGCCACGGCTTCCGAGCCCGTGCCGGTGGACTGGAACCCCGCCGCAGCAACCCTTTAGGAATCCCACGACTATGACCTCCCCTCAAGCATCCCCCGCCCGCCCCTTGGGTGTGGCCGCCATTGGCTACGCCTTCATGGGGCAAGCCCACTCCAACGCTTGGCGCACGGTAGCCAGCCACTTCGACGTTCCCGACTTTGAACAAAAAGTTCTCGTTGGCCGGGACGCCGTTGCGGTGGCTGCTGCCGCCAAGAAGTACGGCTGGAGCGAATCTGCCACGGATTGGCGGGAGGTCATAACGCGGGACGATATCGACATCATCGATATTTGTGCCCCGGGCTGGCTCCACGCTGAAATTGCGACGGCGGCCCTCGCCGCCGGCAAGCACGTCCTGGTGGAGAAGCCACTTGCCAATACCGTTGCCGAATCCGAGGCGATGGTGGCCGCGGCACAGGCGGCACGCAGTGTTGGCGTGCGCTCCATGGTCGGCTTTAACTACCGTCGCGTACCGGCCCTGGCCTTGGCTCGCAAACTCATCGCCGCTGGTGAGTTGGGCACTGTCCGTCAGGTCCGCGCGTCGTACTTACAAGACTGGCTAGCCGACGCTGAGTCACCCATGACCTGGCGCCTACGTAAGGAAACGGCCGGATCTGGCGCGCTGGGCGATATTGCCTCGCACGCGATTGACCAGATTCAGTATCTGCTCGACGACACCGTCACCGAAGTTTCCGGCAAGCTGCATACCTTCGTCTCCGAGCGTCCCGGCCCTGATGGGCTGGAGCCTGTGACGGTCGACGACGCCGCATGGGCAACCCTGACGACGGCCGGTGGCGCCATCGCCAGCGTTGACGTTTCACGCGTGGCGCTGGGGCAAAAGAACGCCCTGACCATTGAGGTTTATGGCACGGCTGGGTCATTAAAGTTCAATCTGGAAAACCCGAATGAACTGTTCTTCCTCAACGGCACGGAGCCCATTGAGGTCCAGGGCTTCCGGCGCATCCTCGTCACGGAACCCGAACACCCGTACATTTCAGGGTGGTGGCCGCAGGGACATGTGATTGGCTGGGAGCATAGCTTCACCCACCAGATTCGCGACTTCCTCAACCACATCGCCACGGGAACCGACCCCTCACCCTCCTTCGAGGAAGGGTTCGGCGTCCAGCAGGTCTTGGCAGCTGTCGAGGCCTCCGCGGCCGCCAACGGCATCACCGTCACCATTCCCTCCCTCCTCCCCACGTCAAAGGACTAACTCATGGCACGCCCGTACACGTTATTCACCGGCCAGTGGGCCGATCTGCCCTTCGAAGAAGTCGCGAGGCTCGCCTCCGAGTGGGGCTATGATGGCCTGGAAATCGCCTGCTCCGGCGACCACCTGGATCCCTGGCGCTGGGACGAGCCCGGCTATGTCGAGGGTAAGCTCGCACTCTTAGAGCGCTACAACCTCAAGGTCTGGGCCATTTCCAACCACCTCAAGGGCCAAGCAGTCTGCGATGACCCCATCGACTTCCGCCACGAGGCCATCGTTGGCACCAAGGTGTGGGGCGACGGGGATCCCGAGGGCGTACGCCAGCGTGCCGCAGAGGAAATGAAGCTGACGGCTCGTTTGGCGCAGGCACTCGGGGTGAAGACCGTGGTGGGTTTCACGGGTTCCGCCATCTGGCAGTACGTTGCCATGTTCCCGCCGGTTCCCCAGTCCGTCATCGATGCGGGCTACCAAGACTTCGCCGACCGCTGGAACCCCATCCTCGATGTCTTTGACGAGTGCGGCGTGCGTTTCGCTCACGAGGTTCACCCCTCCGAAATCGCCTACGACTACTGGACCACGGTGCGCACACTTGAAGCCATCGGCCACCGCCCGGCGTTTGGCCTGAACTGGGATCCGTCCCACTTCATGTGGCAGGGCATCGACCCGGTCTCGTTCATCTGGGACTTCAAGGATCGCATTTACCATGTGGATTGCAAGGACACGAAGCTGCGCCCCACCGGCCGGAACACGGTCATGGGATCGCACCTGGCCTGGGGCGATCCGCGCCGCGGCTGGGACTTTGTCTCCGCAGGCCGTGGAGATGTGCCCTGGGAATCCTCGTTCCGCGCACTGACGGCCATTGGTTACGATGGCCCCATCT
Source organism: Arthrobacter psychrolactophilus (assembly GCF_003219795.1). Classification (GTDB taxonomy): domain Bacteria; phylum Actinomycetota; class Actinomycetes; order Actinomycetales; family Micrococcaceae; genus Specibacter; species Specibacter psychrolactophilus. Next base: position 96,923 of record NZ_QJVC01000004.1, read on the forward strand.
CCGTGGAATGGGAAGACGCCGGCATGGACCGTCTCCAAGGCGCGCCCGAGGCTCTCGCAGCGTTGAAGAAGTTCGATTTTGCCCCCTCGGAGCTCTCCTTCGACGCCGCATTCAGCAACCAGGGCTAGCACTTCGCCCTCCATTCGCCGGGGTCAGACCCGGAGCCGCAGTTTCAGACGTAGCGCTACGTCTGCCACTGCGGCTCTTCGTCTGACGCGGCGCCCGGCGCTAGAGTAGATGCACTATGAGCATTCCGAAGAACTCACCCGCGGCGGTCCGCGTCGATGCCTGGCTGTGGTCCATCCGCGCCTACAAAACCCGCTCGATGGCGACGGCCGCCTGCCGCGCAGGCCACGTGAAACTCAACGATGCCAACGTCAAGGCCTCTCAAATTGTCATCCCGGGCGATATGCTCCGCGTCCGGCAGCCCGGTTACGACCGAATTTTGGAGGTCCGCGCGCTCATCAACAAACGCGTCGGTGCCGAGGCAGCCAGCCATTGCTTCACCGACCACACTCCCCCGCGCCCCGTCCTCCCCGCGTTGGGTCTGCCGCAGCGTGACCGCGGCACCGGCCGTCCTACCAAAAAGGACCGCCGCGATATGGACAGACTGCGCGGCGAGTAGCCCTCGCGGCGCAGCCCTCCGCTTAAACTCACGTGCCGCCGTCGTTCTTTAAAGAACGACGGCGGCACGTGCCTTTAACTTCTTCCCTCAAGACTCCGCGTGGACCGGCAGGAGCCAGCCGCGATCGGCCTTTATCCCAACGCTTACGGTGTCCATGGGCTCAAAGATTTCGTTGGCCGCGGGATCTGATACGAGCGCAACGATGCTGCCGGTATCTGTCTCAACCTCGTACTCCACCGATTCACCGTGGAAGATTGCGCTAAGTACCCGGCCCACCTCACCGTGCACGCTATCAGCGGCCGGATTAGGTGTGAGGATCACCGACTCCGGACGCACCATGAGCAAGACTTCACCCTCAAGGCTGACATCTGGATGCGTCGCGACCTCACGCTCTAGGCCCAGCGCAAAGGCTCGCGCCCGGCCATCGACAGGGTCTACCAAGAGCGTGGCATCCAAGAAGTTTGCTCGGCCAATGAAGTCGGCGACAAAGATGGAGGAGGGGTGACGGTAAACCTGTTCCGGCACATCAATCTGCTCAATCCGGCCCTGATTCATGACGACGATGCGGTCCGAGAGCGTCATGGCCTCGTCTTGATCATGCGTCACGAAGATACTCGTAATGCCCAGACGCTTCTGCAGACGGCGGATCTCATTTCGCATCTGCACACGGAGTTTGGCATCCAGGTTCGAGAGCGGCTCGTCGAAGAGCAGCACCTTGGGGCGCATGACCAGCGCCCGGGCCAGTGCCACGCGCTGCTGCTGTCCACCAGAGAGCTGATGCGGCGCGCGTTCGGCATACGGCATCAAGTTCATGATGGTCAGTGCGGTATCCACTTCCTCACGCAGACGCTTCTCCGACGTCTTCTTCAGGCGCAAGCCATAGGCCACATTCTGGCGTACGGAAAGGTGAGGGAAGAGTGCGTACGACTGAAAAACCATAGACATGGGGCGCTTGTTGGGCGGAACCGAAACCATATCGGTGCCATCGACTGTGACATGGCCAGAGGTGGGAGTCTCAAAACCTGCGATCATACGCAGGGTCGAGGTTTTTCCGCAACCGGACGGACCCAGCAAGGTGACAAACTCACCCGCCCTGATGTCAAGATCGACGGAATCGACGGCGATCGGATCGTCGACACGATTGCCGTACCTTTTGGTTAATGCGGAGAGGGTGACCTGCCCGCTTTCCAGGGCTGGCGCAAATTCGCTAGCGTCGGCGGTGATGGGTGTCGGGTCAGCGGCGGTGAGATTGTCCACGGAAGACCACCTTTCGAATGATGACGTTCAGGAGAAGAATGACGAGGAGCACGATGCCGATCAACACGGTGCAGTATGCAAATGCGTTACCGAACCGGCCAGAATCAACCTCGGCAAGGATCTGGGAGGTCATGATTTTGATCCCAGGGGTGGTCAGGAAAACGATGGGCGAAAGCGTCGTCATCGACCGGGCAAAAGCAAAAGTCAGTCCGGTCAACAACGCCGACTGGATAAGCGGCAAGGTCACCTTGCGGAACGTTGTTGCCGAGTCCGCTCCGAGCGAGGTCGAGGCTTCCTCAATAGCGGGATGGATCTGTTGCAAGGCCGAGACGGCGGCACGCTGTCCTGATGGCAAGGACCGGGCGATGTAAACCATCACGATGGCTACAGCACCGGCAAGTATTGCCGATCCACCAGCCAAAGCGGGGAACACCTGCAGACCAAAAATGTTCACGGGCTTGTTGTAGGTAATCAAGTAACCAATGCCCAAGACGGTGCCGGGGATAGCAAGCCCCAACATGCCAATGAAGTCGATCAGGCCGCTGGCCCGTTTGAGTTTCCGGACCACAAGCCAGCCAATCAGCATGCCCAGCAGCCCCGCGATGGGTGCAGCAATCAAGGCCAGAATCGTTGTGTCAACCATGGCCTTTGAACCGAGCCCGGCCAGCACAAATTGATAATGCGCCAGCGTCAATTCGTTATTGACCCCGGGGACTTTCAGGAAGCCACCGGCCAAAACTGTTGCGTAGATGGAGACGATCAGTGCCGCCAAGAAACCGACAATTACAAGCACGGGAATACGGATGCTGGGGGCCGAGATCTGTTCGGTGGCCCCGGCGGGCTTACCGGTAATGGAGACCACCGATTTACGGGACACCCAGTATCTCTGCACCAAGAAGACCAGCAAGGCCGGCAACATCAGGGTCAAGGAGTAGGCGGCACCCGCTTGCATGTTGAACTCACCAGTCACGGCCAGGTAGGCACGGCTGGCCAACACTGTGTAGTCCCCACCCAAAACCAAGGGGTTAGCGAGGTCGGCGATGGATTCTACGAATAACAGTAGGAATGATCCGGCAAGGCCAGGAACCAGCATGGGGATCGTGACGGTGAAGAACACCCGCAATTTACTGGCCCCGAGCCCAGCGGCCGCCTCGTCAAGAGACGGGTCAAGGCTTTCGAGCATCCCTCTGATGTTCATATAGGCAACAGGAAAGAAGGACAGCGACAAGACAATGGTCAACCCGGGCAATCCGTAGATATCCGCTTGCCAACCAAAGATGCCGTTAGTGATGGCTCCGTTGCGTCCAAAGAGGGTAATTACTGCTGTTGCAACGGCGAAAGGAGGAGCCACAATGGGGATCATCGCTAGGAGATGAAGCGCCCGTTTACCTCGGAACTTCACCTTGACCTGCGCGTAGGCGAACAAGAAACCCACCAGGGTTCCTGTAGTGCCAACGATCAGTCCTAGGAGCAAAGTGTTAGCAATGATGCGGTGGTTGACCGGATCTGTCACCATCCGAGCGAGGACTTCCAGACCCTTTGGCGCAAAAGCCGAGGTTAGGAGGCCATACAGCGGGAAGCCAATGATGAGCAACAGGATGGCGCAAACAATAGTCGTCAGAATAACAACGGCCGGATCTTTGGCGCTTTTCCCGTTCCGTTTGAGCTTTGGTGCAGTTGCCCGGACACTGTCCGGAACCGGTGCGTCGATCAGGGGAATAGCCATGATGTCCTTTCGGCTCTCGTTCGATTCCTGTTATCCCTTGGGAGCCGGTGCGACTTCGCGGTCAAATCGTGCCGTCAGCTCGTTACGAGCCTCGCCCATTTCGCGAATGTCGGCCTTGAGCATGTTCAGTTTCGAGGTATCCACCATGTCGTCGGTGATGGTGGCCTCAGGGTTCGTGGGGATGCTGTAGCTGCCAACAGTTGCGGCCAAGTCCTGTGCCTCCGCGGTCAGCGACCACTCGATGAACTTCTTTGCAGCGTCAGGGTGCTTGGCATTCTTGATCAAGGAGACCGCACCAACTTCGAAGCTGGCACCTTCCTTAGGGAATGTGGTCTTCAACTGTGTGAATCCCTCATTGATGAATTTCTGGCAGTCCTGAGCGAAGATGACACCCACGCCAACTTCACCGCGGCCAGCCATCTGCCCCGGAGCGCTACCGCTCTTGGAGTACTGCAAAACATTGCTATGCATCTTCTTGAAGTACTCGATAGATGCATCCTGACTACCATCGTTGAGTATCACCTGGCTCCACACTGCTTGGTAGGCTGTTCCGGAAGTACCTGGATGCGCCATGGCAATGTTCTTCTTCAGCTTGGGATCCAGCAGATCGTCCCACGATTCCGGTGCCGAAACACCCAACGTATTCAAAACATCTGTATTCGAGCAGAAGCTCAACGCCCCAGCGTAGATACCGGTCCAGTAGCCCTCGGAATCCTTGTACTCAGCCGGGATCTGGGCGGCATTTTCGGGGACGAACTTCTCAATGAGGCCTTCGGCCTGAGCGGCAATGTGACCGTCTGCACCACCCCCGAACCAAGCGTCAAATTCCGGAGTGTCACCCGATGCGGTCAGACGAGCAACTGCCTCCCCGCCGCTGAGCCGCACATAGTCGGCCTTGATGCCAGTGGCTTTAGAAAACTCGGAGGCCACAAGCTGGCACCAGTCTTCTTGAGGGCTGCACACGAAAGTCAATGACTTATCTTCCGATGCCGTCGCGCCATCCGTTGCGCTACATCCCGTCATTGCGAGTGCGCCAAGTGCGAAGAATGCAGCTGCTTTTGATACGTACCGTCGCATGGAACGGCTCCTTTGTGGACGGTGCACGTCTATGTGCACGAAGTGATTTGCACGTAAGTGCGGATAACGATCTCAACGGTATGCAAGGCCAATGCCGAAAATGGTCACAGCGGGCACACCGATGGTCACAGTTATGTGACCGGAGGTACAGGAGACTTCCGGGCTCAGGGGATATTGAGGCGGTAACCGCTCCCCCGCACACTTTCTATAGCCTCCCCGCTACCCGGAACCGCAGATTCAAGCTTGTGTCGGAGCCGATAGACAGCCGTTTTCAGCATCTGACGGCCACCCATCCGATCGGCATCGCGCCACCCGGCGAGCAGCAGCCGATCGAATCCCAGCGTCTTCCCTGGCTGGGCAATGAGCGTCATAAGAACCTTAAATTCATTGGGGGTTAGCAGTACCCGTACTGAGGAGATGTAGACACAGTCGCCGGCCGGATCCAATTCATAGGGGCCCGCTACCATGGTTTGACTCAGATCGCTGGGCCGACGAACTAGACGCAGTGCCCGCAAGGCAAGCTCCCGTGGATGAAATGGCTTGACGATGTAGTCGTCAGCATCCGCCTCAAGTCCGGCTATCCGATCGGAGCTCTCGCCCTTGGCCGTCAGGAGAATCACCGGTACCTGAGTGGTGCTCTTAATCCGTCGGCACATTGTGATGCCGGAGACGCCAGGGAGCATGACATCTAGGACGATAAGATCGGGAACTGTGTGATGCATGGCCACCCAGAGAGCCTCGGCCGAACGGAAAGACTGATGCGTGAAACCCTGGGTTTCCAGTGCAAAGGTCACAATATCGAGCATTGCCGGTTCGTCGTCGACGACAAAAACGAGGGGCGCAGTGGCGGTCATCTAGTTCAGCCTTTCGCAGGAAGGGTAAACATCATGGTGGTGCCGCCTCCGGTTATAGTGTCAACAAAAATGCGTCCACCATGTAGTTCAATCACTTGTTGGGAAATGAATAGTCCAATTCCGGTCCCGTTTCCCAGAGGACGGCCGCTGGAGAAGCGGCTGAAGAGCCGATCTCGTTGCTCCTCGGTCATTCCAGATCCACCATCGCTGACGGACACCATGAGCTGATCTTCTCCAGAGGTGAGCCGAATCTGAATGGGAGTGCGCTCATAGTTACTGCGAGCGGCGTTCATGACGAGATTGGTGACGACCTGCCGAATAAGCTCGGCATCCACATTGGCCCGCACGGGTGCCCCCGGAGCGTCAAGGACAATGGGCGCGTCCGTCACGTGGACCAGATCTTCCACAATGTGGCGCATTAGTGATCGCACATCCACGACAGCGGGACGCACCTCAAAAACGCCCGCCTCAATCCGTGCCTGAGTGAGCAACTGTTCGGCAAGGTTAGCCATGCGCTGCGAATTATCGAGAATCCGGGCCACGAACGAGCGCTGCTTCGCGGTCAATGGGCCAGGCCCCTCCTCCGCCAGCAGCTCGGCCGATCCACTAATGACGGCCAAAGGCGTGCGGATTTCATGACTGAGCATCGACACTTGATCTGCGCGTCGAGATTCCAGTCCCCGCAAATGGGAGTTGGTAATAAGATCCACGCGCCGACGGATCACCAAAATATAGGAGGCACTCATCGCCGAGACCGCCGCTAGGACGGCAAGGAAGCTACTGCGAAAAGGCCAGCCCTGATATTCAGCGGCCACCGATAACGCCAAGAGGATCACCGCCAAGATACTCAACCCCAGCGGAAGCAGCCCGATGGTACGCCACAGCTTGACGTCCACGATGGCGCCAGAATGGGCATTAGGGCTGTTTTGGGCAAGCACCTCGATAGTCTACCCAAAATCGACGTGATACCGGACACACCAATCACGGACCGCCCGAGCCAGCCGCGAAACAGAAGAGGGCCCGAACAACACCAAGGTGGGTGTTGTTCGGGCCCTCAACGGGCGGAAGGTTTTACGCTTCGACGATGATGACGGTGTAAACCGGCTTGCGGCGCAGTGCGCGGTCAGACCAGCGCAGGAGTGCGTCGGCGATGGCCTTCTCTGCGGTGCGGCCGGTCTTCTCACCGCGGAGGGACGCAATGGTCTTCTCCACGATGACGGTGGCCTTGTCGATGTCCTTCTCGGCGAGGTTGAAGCCGACCGAGAAGTACTCGGGGTCTTCTTCGATCTTGCCACTGTCGGGATCGACGATCAGCAGAACCGTGACGGCTCCGTCTTCTGCCAGGCGGATACGATCCTGGAGAGATTCCTCGGTAGCTGCACCGGGGATCATGTTCTCAACGTAAACGTAGGCTGCGGGTACGTTACCGGTGACCTTAGCAACGCCGTCCTTGAGGTCCAGGACGGTGCCATCTTCGAGGATGAAGGCGTTCTTCGGGTCAACACCGGTGCGCACAGCCAGCTCGGCGTTGGCCTTCAGGTGACGGTATTCACCGTGAACCGGCATAACGTTCTTCGGGCGAACCAGGTTGTAGCAGTACACGAGCTCGCCAGCACTGGCGTGACCGGAGACGTGCACCTTGGCGTTGCCCTTGTGGACAACGTTGGCACCCTGCTTGGTGAGGTCGTTGATGAGGCGGTAGATCGAGGACTCGTTACCGGGAACCAGCGAGCTGGCCAACAGTACGGTGTCGCCCTCGGTCAGGTTGATCTGGTGATCGCCGCTGGCCATACGAGCCAAGGCAGCCATGGGCTCACCCTGTGAACCGGTGCAGATCAGAACGGCCTTGTTGGGGGCCATGCGCTCAAGTTCCTTGGCGTCGACAAGCACGCCGCGCGGGATCTTCAGGTAGCCCAGTTCGCGTGCCGTGGTCATGTTGCGAACCATGGAACGGCCTACGAAGGCGATCTTACGGTTGTACTTGTGAGCAGAGTCGATGATCTGCTGGATGCGGTGCACGTGGCTCGCAAAGCTGGAGACCACAACGCGGCGCGGCGCGGTGCGCATGACCTGGTCGATGGCCGGGATCAAGTCAGCCTCGGCTGCCAAGAAGCCGGGAACTTCAGCGTTGGTGGAGTCAGGCAGGAACAAGTCCACGCCCTCCTCGCCCAGACGGGCAAAGCCGGCCAGGTCGGTGATGCGCTTGTCCAGCGGGAACTGGTCCATCTTGAAGTCGCCTGTTTCCAGCACGAGGCCGGCGGGCGTACGGATGGCAACGGCCAAACCGTCCGGGATGGAGTGGTTGACAGCGAGGAATTCGACGTCGAACGGGCCGAACTTGCGGCGGTCGCCTTCCTTGACCTGAACCATCTTGCCCTTGATGCGGTGCTCATCAAGCTTGGTCTTCAGGAATGCCAGCGTCAGCTTGGCGGAGATCACGGGGATGTCGCTGCGGTGCTTGAGCAGGTACGGGACACCACCAATGTGGTCCTCGTGGCCGTGGGTCAGCACGAGGCCAACCACGTCCTGCCAGCGGTTCTTCAGGTACGAGAAATCGGGGATGATGACGTCGACGCCGGGGTGGTGCTCCTCGGGGAACAACACGCCACAGTCAACAATCAGCAGCTTTCCCGCGAATTCGAAGACGGTCATGTTGCGGCCAATTTCTCCCAATCCACCAAGGGCTACGATGCGCATTGCACCGTCGGCGAGGGCGGGTGGGGTTCGGCGAACTGTTCTTCTCATGGATTCCAGACTTTATGGTGTTGTGGGCGGTGGCGGCGTTGAGGCGTCGCCTTCTCGTGCGACACTTTCGGCTGTATGCCGGTCTGGTGCCGCTAAAAAGTTAAGGGGGATTGCTCCACTCCCGATTTTAGCACCGCGGCCGCACGCCAATCTCCAGTCCCCCGAAAAGGTGCGATTCCCTCGCCAGCCGAGGTCCCGCCGTCGTACTTTAATGTCCGACTGCGGGACCCCACCCAACGCCGCAATCGACACCCCGCGTCGGCTCGGGTAGCGACACTATGGTCCTTGGTGCAGGACGGATTAGGCTGAACTCAACTCCGAAAGGGTCCGATGAACAAGAACGATATCTGGGCTGCAATCCATGCCGAACGGCACAGGCTACTCGACGCATTGTCACCGCTTGACGACGCTGCGTGGCAGACTCCCACGCTGTGCAATGACTGGTCGGTGTCTCAGGTGCTGGCGCATCTGACCGCCGCCGCCAACGTTGGTCAGGGCGCCTGGCTGCTCAGCATCGTTCTGGCTGGCTTCAATCCGGCGCGGCACAATGACCGTCGCTTGCGCAAATATCTTGGGGCTACGCCTGCGGAATCACTCGCGATCTTGCGCGCATCGGCCGAGAAGACGGTGGCACCGAGTAAGGATTACGTGGCCATGCTGGGGGAAGTGATCGTCCACGGGCAGGACATCGCCCGGCCCCTGGGTCTCGATCTGGAGCCCGAACCGGCTGGGGTATATGAGGTGGCGCGCTTCTTCTCCGAGCGCGCCTTCGCGGTCAATAGCAAAACCCTCGTCCACGACCTGACCCTGGAGGCCGACGATTCGTCCTTTAAAGCGGGAACGGGTCCGCTTGTGCGAGGCAAACAACTCGACCTCGTCATGGCGATGGCCGGGCGACCCACATATCTCACAGCGCTCCAAGGCGACGGGGTGGCGGTGCTGGCACAGCGCATGCGCTAGTCGCGCCTTCCGCTTCAGGTGCGTTCTCGGAGTCGGGCATGCCTGACTCCGCGTTGACTCGCCAGCTAACGCCCTTTAGAACGTTCTAAACGGCGTTATCTGGCGAGTCAACGCACGGAAGCGGCGCCTTATGCGGTGGCCGGTTCCCAGCCGATCGCGGGGGCGATGTGCTCGGCGATATTGGCCAGCATCTTGGTGTTGTACGCGACGCCGAGCTGATTCGGGACCGTGAGCATGAGGGTGTCCGCAGCCTGCACGGCAGCATCGTTGGCCAGATCCCGGGCAATATCGGCTGGGTCTCCCATGTAGCTCTTGCCGAAGCGCGAGAGCAGACCGTCGATCATACCTACCTGATCCTTGCCATCTACCTGGGCGCGCAGGCCAAAGTACCTACGGTCGGTGTCGTCCACGACCGGGATGATGCTGCGGCTGACCGAAACCCGGGGTGTGAAGCCGTGACCTGCCGCGGCCCACTCGCCGCGGAACAACTGGATTTGCTCGGCCTGGAGCTGATCGAACGGCACGCCCGTGTCCTCCGTCAGCAACGTTGAGCTCATGAGGTTCATGCCCTGCCGCGCGGCCCAAACTGCGGTGGCACGGGAGCCCGCACCCCACCAAATACGTTCCGACAGGCCCGGAGCCTGCGGTTCAATGCGGAGCAGCCGCTCCCCACCCATGTATGCATGTTCGCCGGGTTCGGCCACCCCGGCACCGGAAATCGCGTGCCGGAATGTCGCTGTGTGGCGGCGGGCCATGTCTGCCCCGGTTTCGCCGTCGAGCGGGTGATAGCCAAAATCTGCGGCACCATTGGCTGCGGGCTCGGGTGAACCACGGCTCACACCGATCTGTAGCCGACCGTCGGCAATGAGGTCAGTGGCCGCCGCCTGCTCCGCCATATATAGGGGGTTTTCGTAGCGCATATCGATCACGCCCGTGCCGATCTCGATCCGGCTGGTACGCGCCGCAATCGCGGCCATGAGCGGGAACGGCGCTGCCTGTTGCCGGGCAAAGTGGTGAACACGGAAGAACGCGCCGTCGATCCCCAACTCCTCCGCGGCCACCGAGAGATCGATGGCCTGATGCAGGGCGTCGGCGGCCGTGTTGGTTTGCGAACCACGGCCGGTCCCGTAGTGGCCAAAGGAGAGGAATCCAATACGTTTCTTAAAGTGTGTTTCCATACTCGGCACAACACACAGCGGCGGCCAGCTATTCCATGCGTATGCATGTAGCTGGCCGCCGCTGTGCCGCAGGCGCTAACGCTTCTTCGTCATGTGGGCGACGGGATCGGCTGATTCATCGGCTGCGCCGCGCGCCTTCTTCAGTGCACGTTTAGCCTTGATGGCGTGGCCCTTGTCCACCTTTTTATGTTCGTGGTGGTGTGGTTGTTTGTCAGGCATGGTGAACTCCTTGTCATTCCAACGCTTCCCCTCCTTTTGAACGGTACGCGCTTTTCCAGCCAGCCAACAGGGTGGCGCCGCGCAGGATTAGGCGTCCTGCCGCCATGAATTCCACAGTGCCGCGTAGGAACCGTTTTGCGCCAAGAGTTCATCGTGCGAGCCCAGCTCCGAAATGCGCCCCTTCTCCACGACGGCGACCCGATCGGCGTCGTGCGCGGTGTGCAGACGATGCGCAATCGCGATCACCGTCCGCCCTTCGAGCACCGCGCTGAGCGAAAACTCCAGATCGCGGGCAGCCTGCGGATCGATCAACGAGGTGGCCTCGTCCAACACGAGCGTGTGCGGATCCGCCAACACGAGGCGTGCCAGCGCCAACTCCTGAGCCTGGGCCGGAGTGAGGGTGTGCGAACCGGATCCCACCTCAGTAGCCAAGCCATTGGGAAGGGCCCGCACCCAAGCCAAGGATCCGACGTCGGACAGGGCCTTTTCAATCTCCGCGTCACTTGCGTGGGCCTTGCCGAGGCGGACGTTATCGGCCAAGGTCCCCACGAAGACGTGGTGCTCCTGCGTCACGAGGGCGACCTCGCCGCGCAGCTCATCTAGGGGCCGATCCACGAGCGGCACCCCACCCACCGTCACAGAACCCGAGGTGGGTCCGTGAATGCCGGCTAGGAGTCGGCCCAGCGTGGACTTGCCCGCACCGGAGGGGCCCACCATGGCCAGGCGCTCCCCCGGCCGCAGCGTGAGGTCGATCCCGTGCAGGACATCGTGCCCGGGGCGGTAGGCATACCGGGCCTGATCCACCACGAGCAGCTCGCCGTCAGGCACGGCATCGGTGGCGGTGCGGTCCGTCTGGACGTCGCGAATACCCACGATGCGGGCCAGCGAGGAGGCACCCACCTGGATCTCGTCGATCCACATGATGAGCGTGTCCACGGGGTCGATCAGCTGCATGGCGTACAGCGCAACCGTGGCCACCATGCCGGTGGTGACCAGATCCTGCGAGGAGAGCCAGCCTCCCCACAACAACACGCCCGCCACGGGGAGCCAGAAGGACAGCTCGGCCACAGGGAACAGCACCGTACGCAGACCCAGCGTGTACTTTTCCTTCTCAAAACAATTGCGCAGCGCGTTATCAATCCGCCGGCGCCTGATCGGGCCAAGGCTGAGCGCATCGACGGTGCGGGCACCCTCGATGGTCTCGGTGATGGCGCCGTTGAGCCCCGCGTAGCTCTCCCGCTCGGCCAAATAACCAGGCGTGGCGCGCTTGAGATACCAGCGCGTGACCGGGACCAGCATGGGCACGCCGATGAGCAAGGCGACGGCGACCAGCGGGCTCGTCAGCACGGCCGCGGCCACGGTCAGCGCAATGGTCGCGACGGAGACGAGCACCTGCGGCACACCAAAACGGACCGTGTGCGAAACCGCGTCCACGTCATTGGTTGTGCGCGACACCAGGTCACCCGTCCCGGCCTTTTCCACGGTTGAGAGCGGCAGCGAGGTGACCTGCTCCATGAATTCCTCGCGCAGCTGGGCAAAGACCTTTTCGCCCAACACCATGCCCTTGCGTCGCGCCCAACGAGCCAGCAGCGTCTGAATAATCACGAACGCGGCAAGACTCAGCGCAACGATCGCCACGAATCCGGCCGTGGTGCCCTTGCTGATGGCATCCACGAGTCGCCCCAGCAAAAACGGTCCCGCCAGGCCCGCCACGGCGGAAATAACGTACAGCCCCACCACGCCCGCGAGCGGCTTTTTGTGCATGCGCAGGAGCCGCAGCCCCTCGGCCTTGACCTGCGCGGAATTCGCGACGGGCAGCTTGTTGTCAGCCATTACTTCTCCCCTCCGGGTGTGGTGTTGTCCTGTGAAAGTTCGACGGCGGGACGTGTGTCAGTGCCGCCACTCACCGCTGCGCCGTGGCCGTCCATGCCTTCGCCGCGAAGCACCACCTTGCGGTAGGCCGGCACCGTGTCGAGCAGGTGACGGTGCGTACCCTGAGCTTGCACCTTGCCGTCCTGCAAAAATGCCACGGTGTCCATGGCCGCCAACAAGAGCGGGCTGGCCGTGACCACCACGGTGCTGTGCCCCGGTGTGCTTCTGGTGCGGCGCAGTGCTGTCGCGATCCGTGATTCCGTGTGTGCGTCAACGGCGCTCGTGGGCTCGATCAAGACCAAGACCTCGGCGTCCATCAAGACGGCGCGGGCCAGTGTCAGGCGTTGCCGCTGACCTCCCGAGAAGCCGCGACCCTTCTCCGTTACCTCGTCATTGAGACCATCCTCGAGGCCGTCAAACACATCATCGGCGCTCGCCACATCGATGGCCGCCATGATCTGTTCGTCGCTGTGGTCCCCGGACGGGTCTAACTCTTCGCGCAAGGTGCCGGTGAACAATTGCGGCTCCGCATCGGAGACCACAATGCGTGAGCGGACCTCGCGCAGCGGCATGAGGTGCAGGGCATCCTCGCCCCACGTCACCTGCGCCTCGCGGAGCACAGCATCCTCGAAACGACCCAAACGTCGGGCCAGATCTGCCGAGTGGGCAGGATCACCCGACACGATGGCACTCAACCGTCCCGGGGTGATGACCACACCCGTGACCTCGTCAAGCAAAGCGCTAGGCGAGGTGGGCGAGGAAACTGTTGTGTCGACGTCGTGCACGGCAGAAGGTGTGGACAAGACATCGATGATGCGTTTGGCACCTACCTGGGCGCGGATGAAGCGTGACACGGCGTCGGCCGAGGTCCGGATGGGTGAGACCAGGAAGACTGCGTAGCCATACAGGGCCACCAGCTGGCCGGCCTCAATTTGTCCGGACACGGCCTGCATGGCGCCGATCCAGGTGAATGCGACGCTGAAAACACCCACGACAAAGACCTGCGCGGCGTCCAGATCGGCCAGAGAATAGGCCACCTTGTTGCCGGCGAGCTGCGTTGCCCGTGACCGTTCTCGGTACCTCTCAACGAAGATATGCTCGCCGCCGATGCCACGCAGAACACGCAGTCCGGCCACGGTGTCGGCGCCAAGAGCCGTCATTTGTCCCGAGGCCTCGCGTTGATCCTTTTGGCGGCGTTGCAGCGGACGGATCACAAACAGCATGCCGGCGCCACACAGGGGCACGCCGATCAAGACGACGAGGCCCAGTTGCCACGAAGTTTGGAAGACCAGGTAGGAGACGAGTAGATAACCAATGACCGAGCCAGCTAGGCGGGCTGCCACGTCAAAGATTTCCCCGATGCGCATGGAGTCGGAGGCCGTTGTCGAGACGACCTCGCCGGTGGAGAACTTCTGCGGCAGGGCATCGCCGCTCCTGGTCACCTTATGACCCACCACCTGGGAGGACCGGTAAGCGGCCTGCAGCCAGTTGCTGACCGCGGCGCGGTGGCGCAGGGTGGCCGAGATCGATTGCACCACGGTCAGTCCGATGAGCAGACCCACCCAGAGTGACAAGGTGGCGAAGTCGCCCGGCAAAATGCCGAGGTCGATCGCCTGTCCCAAAATGTACGGGGTGAGTGCCTGGCACACGGTCCAGATACTGCCGTACATGATGCCGAGGAGGAGCGTGCCGCGCTGAGCGCCAGCGAGCCAGAGAAGATAGCGATTGGGTGAACGGAGATCTGGTTTTCCAGCATTTTTATAGGGAAAAGAGCGCACTACAGCCTTCTTGATTATGTGTGGATTGGCCGGCGAATGTGGCGCGATCCGGCAAGCTGCCTTCGAGGCAGAGCGATCGGCGCGGGGCGGGGGCTGCGTTATCTATCTCACAATTACTCACTCTAACGCACATAACGGAAAGCTTCCAGTGCAAATCACCCACGCCTTTACTTGCTCGGCTAAGATCGCCGAATAGGCACAATCAGGGGGCATCGTGAGCGGACTCGTCGAACACAATATGGTTGCGGTCGCCGAGTTTCATCGGGAAAAGCGCAGCCAACATCGCCAGATTTTGACCTTGCTTTTTCTCGGATTACTCATGTGTCTGCTCATCCTGCAGGTGCACCACCCTGCCAATACGGCCATGGTCGTTTCCTTCTCAGACCTCAACGTGGTGTGGGCCCGCTTCACCGAACGGATACTCGCGCCATTTACCAATCCCGGACTCTTTGCTTTTGGTCTCGACGCCTTGGGCTGGATCATCGGCGCCACCGCCACGATCCTGGTGGCGTTAGTGTTCAGTGGCAGGAACCCGTTGGGTATGGCCAATCAGGCTCAGGTCATGGCGTTGGATGAGCTGTTGGAGCTATTGACCTTGCTGGTGGGGATCGCGGCGGCCGCCACGATGTGGATGGCGCTGCACAATGTGTTTTTCTTGCCGGTTGATCCCGATTCCGGCCCCAAGTTCTTCCTTGCCCTGTTGTGTTTGATGTTGGTTATTTTCTCCGTCGTACGGCAACGAGATGCGGCTGTGCAACGTGAGGTGGACGAATTTCACCTCACCGCGGCCATGCGTCTGCACACCTATCGGTGGGAGCATATGTGGGGTATTTCAAGTCAAAACACTATCGACGTCGAGCCTCGCAAGACGGTGGATTTACTGCTGTGGTGGGCAGGGAGCGGGGCTGTCTTCACCGTGATCCCCTTAGCTCTGCGTAGCGGGTTCTCCCCGCTCGTAGTCGTGGCTTCGACTGTGGCGCTGGTACTTTTGGGCGTTGCCACGGCGGCTCTGGTGGCCGTAGCCGTGTCGCTGTATCGCAGTAACCCTCGGCCGGGCGTTGGCCTAGCTTATGCCCTGGTGCTCCTCGTCGTCGTGGCTCTGGCTGTCGTGTGTCCGCTGACCATCGCGGCCCTGCAAAATGAGCGGGTGTTCCACTCGCTTCTCGGCTATTTCTTATGGTTGGCACCCTCAGTACTCCTGATTTTCCGCAAGCCGCAGGCCGCCCATATGACACCGCTGGGCTACAAGATGGCTGCCCGCCCCAAGAACAAGGCGGTCCATGCGCTGATCGCCTGCTTCGACGGTCCCCGTGAAGGTGCTTATTGGACCGAACTCCTTGTGGAGGTGCGCCGCCAGTCGCGGTACGCCACAAAGCTCGCGCGCCTCGAAGCCGAACAGATCTCCGACGCCTAGCGCCCCGAAATTCGTCCCTTTCCCGCCGAGGTAGCCAGCACGGAGGACCGACGTTCAGCCACGAATTATGGGCCGTAACGGCCTTTTCCACGATCAATATTCTTACGTGCTTCCCTGATTGCTTGGGCAACATCGGGGCTTTGCGGCTCGATGTCGTTGGCACTCTTGTCATAGCTTCGGAAGGAACGGAACACGACAGGCAGCAGGCAAAGGATGACTATCCCCGCGATAATCAAGATTGAGACGATGTCCATTGTTGTCCTTCCTTAGTGTTCTAGCGTCGAGTGCATCCACCCGAGGCTCTACCCCAGAGGGGTCATCTTCGCTCGAGGAAAAGCCACGATGTAAATGCAGACCGCTGCGATGAAGGTCAACAGGAAGCCCAGCATTCCCATGCCCACCGAAATGCTCGAATCCGAACCCGTAGTGTCGCCCACGGTGCTCAGAATCGTGGCCACGGCAAAGCCAATCAGGCCATATCCCAAGGACATGATCCCCACGGCAATCGACTTCTCGGTCTGAAACCAGTGGTCATCTTTGAAGAATTCTTTTGTGGTAGCCCCGCCTATCGCGAACACCACCGCGGCGATGCCGCAGGCAATCGCGATTAAGAGTCCACCCGAGCCGGAGCCCACACCGTCAGGGCCTACGTGAATGGGAATGTTCTCCGGCATCAAGGGACGCACTATTAAGAACAAGATTCCGAGCAGAATGATCGAAACGATCGGTGCCACGAGCAGCAAAGGAACAACTCGGCTCGTCACCGCCGTTTGTTTTGCGCCGGATACCCCGGAAATGCCTGTCAAAACTACCCCCTAGTTTCGCGCACCCTCACCCGTGGGCGCTTTGTCCTGCAATTCAGCATGGCTCATAACCGTGCACCAATGCCAACGGGCTGTGCAGAAAGTCCCCTGCACAGCCCGTTGTTCGTCATTACCTAAGTTCTTAAGAACTCACAGCATCGGCAAGGCCCGAGTAGTTCCCCAAAGGCGAGCCCCATCCAGACAAAACTGCCTTGACGTCGTCGTTCTTTTCATTATGCAAAGCCTGCGCATACGCGGCCGTGAGGACATCGTCGATCCGAACTCGTTGACCCGTCTCGGCCGACAGCACCGCGGCCTCCACCATGGCGAGGGAGTGCACATTGGAGTGAATCTGACCGTCGGGAACCACTCCCGTGCGGACCGCCGAGGCGAACTCTGCCAGCGAGCCAGCAATCTGCTCCGGCCCGGCAGAGGCCTCAGGCACCGACAACGACTGACCGGTTGCATCGTTGGCGTCGACGAGCGGCGCCTGTTCGCCATCCCAGGTCGCGGTACCGTGCGCGCCATTGACACGCCACTGGCCATTCCAGGAGGTCTCTTGCCCGTCGGCGCACCAGGAACCTGAGTACACATAGCGAAGGCCGCTGGAGAACTCGAAAATGGCGGTAGCTGCGGCGTCGGCCTGGTACCAGCTCCAGCTCGGGTTGAACTCCTCGCAATAGACGCTGACCGGATTCTGGCCCGTGAGGTAACGGACGGCGTCGAAGGGGTGAATGGCCATGTCGACGAGCAAGACATGGTCCATCTCCTCACGGAAACCGCCAAAGTGCGGCGCCTTGAAGAACTCGGTCGTGATGACGCCGATGTCGCCCAATTCGCCGGTGACAGCTTTGAGTTGCGCCAAAGAATTGAAGTAGCGGCGTGACTGGCTGATCATCAGCAGCTGGCCGCTAGCCTCCGAACTGGCGGCCAGAGAGAGTGCCTGGGCGACCGTCGGTGCCGCGGGCTTCTCGCACAGCACCGGCAATCCCGCGAACAAGGCCTCGACGTTGACGGGATGGTGGGCCACCGGAACCGTCACATTGACGACCGCGTGGGCTCCGGTAGCGGCAGCAATGTCGCTGACGCTGGTCCCCACGAGAACACCCTCGAGACCCTTGTCCGCGAGCGCTTCATGTGCCGTCTCTTGATTCAAATCAACCAGACCAACGAGCTCTACGTCCGGGTTGGCCGTGATCGCGTCGATCCAGGCCTTGCCCATGCCGCCGGCGCCTACCTGAACGAGGCGCAGCGGGCCGGGTGTGTCGATTGTGGCGAAGGTGCTCAATTGGAGATCGCTCCTTGGTAGCCGTGGCCGTTGTAAAAGTCTTCGGTCTCGTAGCGCAGCAAGACGGGCGCGGCGCGTTCCGGGCGAAGCGTCTTGGCCCACTGGACACCGTTGGCGATGACCTTGCGGACTTCCTTCTGGTGGTAGACCGGGTAATCCTGATCGCCCGGGCTGAAGAAGAAGATTTTGCCGAAGCCACGACGGTAGGTCATGCCGCTCCGGAACACTTCGCCGCCCGTGAAGGTGGACAGGAAGATCAGTTCATCCGGGGCGGGAACATCGAAGTACTCGCCGTACATTTCCTGTGCGGGGATGATGAACGGGTGCGGGATGCCCTGCGCGATGGGGTGCGTGGGGTCAACGGTCCACACGAGTTCGCGGTCTTGTTCCGAACGCCAGCGCAGCGTGCAAGAGGTGCCCATGAGCTTGCCGAAGATCTTGGACCAGTGGCCCGAGTGCAAGACCAGCAGACCCATGCCCGCTAGGACGTGCTTGTGCACGCGCTCAACGACCTCGTCGGACACTTCGTCGTGGGCGGCGTGGCCCCACCAGACGAGGACGTCGGTTGCGGCGAGCACTTCCTCGGTCAAACCGTGCTCGGGGTCATCAAGGGTCACGGTCGTCACCTGAACGTCGGAGCCCAGGTTCTCTTCGATGCCTTCCTTGATGGTGGTGTGCATGCCGTTGGGGTAGATATCCCGGACGGACTGTTCAACTTGTTCATGCCGATTTTCGCCCCAGACAACGACGTTGATGGGGGTTTCAGTGTTGGTAATTCCAGACATTGTTTTCGCTTTCTATAAAAGACTGTGCGTGATTTGGGGCTTAGCCCAGCGGGTGGATGGTGCTCAATTACTTGACGGCGCCACCGGTTGCGCCGGCCGCAATGTATTTCTGTGCCACGACGAGCAGCACGATCGCCGGTAGGGAAGAGAGCACCGCGGTGGCCATGACGGCACTCCAGTTGGAGACCTGCGTGCCGAGGTACTGGTAGATACCGAGCGTGACGGGACGGATTTCATCTGTCGTTGTCAGAGTCAAGGCGAACAAGAAATCGCTCCATGCGAACAGGAAGGCAAAGAGACCCGCGGTGATGAGCGCGTTCTTGGCGATGGGCAAGGCGATCGAGATGAACGCCCTGAGTTGACCCGCACCATCCACGCGTGCCGCCTCAATGATCGAGGCCGGGATACTCATCATGGAGGCTCGCATGATCAAGATCGCGAACGGAATGGCGTGGCTGGCATCGGCCAGAATCAGACCCGGGATCGAGTTCAAGAGTCCCAGATTGTTGTAAGCCGCGTAGAGCGCATTGGCAATCACGACGCCGGGAATCATCTGCGCGATCAGAATCGCCAGAAGCGCCCAGCTGATCCAACGGAATTTGAACTGCGCCAACGCGTAAGCGGCGGGAGCGGCGATCAGGAGCGTCACCACCACGGTACCCATGGCAATGATGAGGCTTGTCAGCAGGTTTTTACCCTGGTCGGCGATGGCCTTTTCATATCCCGCAAAACTCGGGTTCCAGGGGAAAAAGTCTGCCGAAAGGGTGTTGCCGGAGGGTTGTAGTGATGCGTTGACCATCCAGTAAATGGGGAACAGCATGATGGCAAGGAAGATGAATCCCAAGACGGTGGAGCCGCGAGTTTTAAAGGCTCGACGCCGGATCGCACCTTGGCGCATATCTGATGGGTTGAGCTGTGCAGTAGTCATAAGATGCTCCTACTCATCAACAGCGCGGCGATTGGCGCGCAGGTAGATGACGGCGAATACGAGGGAAATGACGATCAAGATGTTGGAGAACGCAGCACCCACACCGAACTCAAAATTGACGAAGGATTCCTGATAGGACCGCACCGCAATAGTTTGCGTTGCGTTGGCAGGGCCACCGTTGGTCAGACCGAGGATGATGTCCAAGACCTTGATGGTGTAAACAACTCCCAAGATCAAGACCACGCTGACCACCGGGCGCAGGTTGGGCCAGGTGATATGGCGGAAGGCTTTCCACCCGGTGGCGCCGTCCAGCTGCCCTGCCTCGTACAGCTCCGATGGAATGTCCTGAAGTCCGCCGTACAACAGCGTGACATTGAAGGGGATACCTACCCAGATGTTGACGAGGATGACGGCGATAAGTGCCACATCGGGGCTGGTCAGCCACGGGATGGCGGGGATACCGAACGTGCCCAGAAACTGGTTAAGAATTCCGGAATCCTGGTCAAGGATTGAGCGCCACGTGGCACTGGCCACGATCAGCGGCAACAACCATGGCAGCAAGAGCATGGCCCGCAAGAATCGGCTGAGCGGGAAGTTACGGTTGAAGAAGCAGGCTAGTGCCAAGCCAATGGCGAACTGGCCAACAATGGAGATGATCGTAAACAGGGCCGTGTTGAGCAGTGCCGGGGCGAACAGATTTGAGCTGATGACCGTGGCGTAGTTCTGCAAACCAACCCACGGGGCTTCGCCCGTAAAGAAGGTCTTAGTGGTGTAATCCTGCAGGCTCATGACGAGGTTCTTGATGACAGGGTAGCCAAAGAACAACGCCATATAGAGCCCCGCCGGGACCACGAACATAATCTTGGCGATGTTCTCGCGCGCCCAAAAACTCTGGCGCGGTCGAAGAGTCGGTGTGTCTATTTTCTTGCTGGCCCGAGTCACGGGGGCATCCGTTGAAAGGGAAGTCATGGTGGCCTCTCTGCCGGTTCCGCATCAGTGTGCGGAACCGGCGTCGAAATAGTGGTGCTGCTAGCCCTTGGCAGCCTGGGCGAAGGCCTCATCAACGGTGGCCTTGTCCGTCAGCGCCAGCTGGATGGCCGTGTAAATTTCGGTGGCAGCCTTGGGCCATTCGGCGCCGAGGTTACCCGTGCGTGAACGGGCGTTAGCGATCTGCTCCGTGAACGATTCCATATCCGGCATCTTCTCGACATAGGCCTTAGCCAGCTCCGGCTTGGTGGGTACGGTGTAGCGTTCGCTACCCAAATTCACCTGGTTGTCATCGGAGGTGAAGCAGCTGATGAACTCGGCGGCCTTGGCCTGCTTGTCCTTGTTACCTGTCTGCGGGATGGTCCAAACCTCGCCTCCCAACGGAGCGGTGGGCGTCTGGCCGGTCTTGTTGATCGGCACCTGAACAGATCCCCATTCAAGGGCAGAATCATCGTTCAGTGCGGGGATCTGCCACGGACCATTGATCATCATGGCTGCCTTGCCTGCCATGAACTGATCCTTGACGTCGCCCTGGCCCCAGTTGATGGCACCCTTGGAGACCGAACCGCTGCTGACCAGATCCTTCCAGAGCTGCAGGGCTTCCTTGTTTTCCGGGGAATCCAAGGTGGTTTCGCTGCCGCCATTGGTCCACATGAACGGCAGGAACTGCCATGCGCCCTCGTACGTGGCGATCGCGGAGAACGCCAAACCGTACTGGTCGCCCTTGGTCAGCGCTGCTGCGGTCGTCTTCAATTCGTCCCAGGTGGTGGGAGGCGTCAAACCAGCGTCGGACAGGAGCTTCTTGTTGTAGAACAGACCTAGGGTGTTGGCCGTCGGAGCCAGCCCGTAGACCTCACCTTCGTAGGTGCCGGCGTCGAGCATGCCCTGCGCAAAACCTGAGGTGTCCACGTTAAAGTCGCTCAGCGGGGCGAGACCACCGGTGGAGGCAATTTCCTGCACATCAGGGTTGTCCAACATCAAGATATCGGGAAGCGTCTTCGAGGACGACTTCTGCAGAACCTTCTGAATGAGGTCCTTGCCGGGGACAACTTCACGGGTAATCGTGACGCCAATATCGGCGGCACACTTATCGATGGCCGTCTGGATCAGGCCCTTGTCTGGATCGTTGTTGTAGTAATCCATGAGCGTCAGGGAGGTGGCGTCACCGGAGGAGCTGCCACCACCGCCTCCGCAGGCCGTTAGGACGAACGGCGCAACTGCCGCCAGGGCCAAGATCTTGGTAAGGCGGGTCTTCGTTGGGGTTTTCACGTGTAGCTCCTTTGCTCGATTGCGTGATGTGGGCGCTTCCTTTCGAGGCTTCGCCGCCGCATTCTGTCGGGTGGCGATGGACTCTCTGCTGGTCATTGCAGTCGGAATCCCTCAAAAGTAAAGCGCTTTACTGCTGGTGTGATATCGATCATGCCGTTACCGCGGCGTCGATGTCAAGAGAAAATTAAAGCGCTTTACTTTGTTTCGTCAACGCGTCACACTTTGACTAGAGTCGAGTGCGGTAGCTTTGACCCCAGAGCAACTGGGAGGAGCAACGTGGCAACCATGCAAGATGTCGCCAATCTGGCGAACGTGTCCTTGGCGACCGTGTCATTTACCATCAACAATTCAAAGCCCGTTTCGCCTAAAACCCGGGCAAAAGTGGAACAGGCCATGAAGGAGCTGAACTATCGCCGCAATGCCGTGGGCAGCGCTTTAGCACGAGGCCGCACTCATGTTTTGGCGCTTCTCTATCCCGCATTGCAGCACCGCCTCTCCCCCACCTCGGTACGCTTTTTCACCAGCGCAGCAGATCAAGCCCGACTTCGTGGCTACAATCTCGTCCTCTGGCCCATGAGTAATGAAGCGGAGGCTGTCACCGAGCTGACATCCTCCGGCCTGGTCGACGGCGTCGTCCTCATGGAGGTCCAGCTCGACGACCCGCGCGTCACGGAGCTCTCCCGAAGCAACATTCCCTTTGCGCTCATCGGCCGCACCCGAGACACCACGGGGATTCCTTTTGTTGACGTCAATTTCGAATCCGCGGTAGAAACTGCCGTCGACCGATTGATTCAATTGGGCCACACCAACCTGGTGCTCGTTGACGGCGGCGGTGGTGATCAGCTGCTTGGCGGCTACGGTCCGGTCGCGCGAACCCGCAAGGCTTTTGGTGAGGTCACGGCTCAGCGCGGCCTCTCCGCAGCCATCATGAGTGGCCTGCATTCATCGGCGGGAGGGCGAGATCTGGCCAAGGAATTTGCCGCGCAACACCCTGACACCACGGGCGTGTTGATCATGAATGAGCATGCCGGTCCGGGCTTTGTCGCCGGGCTGCAACAAGCCGGTTACCGCTTGCCGCGGGACATTTCCGTTCTGGCCATCGCCTCGTCGGTAGACACGGCCAGCATGGCAGAGCCGGAAATGGCGGTCCTGATCTCCCCCGCAGACGAACTTGGCCGGCTCGGCGTCGATGCGCTTATCGACCAAATCGATAAGAAGGACGATCCGCTCCCGCAGCTCTTGATCGAGTGCACCTACTCCCCCGGCGCAACCATGGGTAAGGCGCCCCGCAAGAAGCCTTAGCGGGCAGCTATTTCTTGCCGGTTCCGAGCATTTCCTCCATGGCCTCGCACGCACCCAGGCCATGGTCGACGGCGGCCGGCTCGGCACATGCGACGCGCCGCAGGAGGGAGCGGAACACCTCACGCTCGTCCTCTGCAAGGACGCCAAGCACCACATCTTCTGCTCCGAGGACGTCGTGCTGCAATTTTTCTAGCGCCTTTCGCCCGGCGTGTGTGGCGACGACGATGCGGGCGCGGCGATCCGCGGGATTCAGCTGGCGCTCCACAAGACCGGCTTTCACGAAGTCATCGATGAGGTAGGTCATGACGGTTCGATCAATCCCCAAATGCTGTGCCAATGCCAATTGATTGGGCTGTTCGCCACTCACCACGGCCACTAGGACCTGATAGCCGCGCGGGCCGTGTGGAAACTCCCCCATGGCCGCCGTCGAGGCATTTTGGTAGTTGCGCACCAACACACCCAACGTCCACCCAAAGTCCTTCTGGGACTCCACGGACGAGGATGCGAATGCGGTGTTATTGCTCATGGAAACATCATAACGGAACAATCAGCTTTACAACAGATCATATTTGAGTAATATGATCTGTAAAGCAACACATATTGTGATTGTGGCATTGGACGATGAGGAGCATTCGATGGAACTTGGTATCTACAGCTTTGGCGACATCCATGCTGACCCCGCAACCGGCGCCCGTGTCAGCCCCCAGCAAAGCATGGCCGATCTTCTGGAACGTGCCCGCTTAGCTGACGAGGTGGGTCTGGACTACTTCGGCATCGGCGAACATCACCGCAAGGAATACTCCGTCTCGTCCATTGCTCCCGTCTTGGCCGCCGCCGCTGCACAGACCAAGAACATCAAGCTTGGCTCTGCCGTCACGGTGCTGAGCACCGAGGACCCGGTCCGCGTTTACCAACAGTTCTCCACGATTGACCTCATCTCGGGCGGCCGCGCCGAACTGACGGCCGGTCGCGGCTCCTTCATTGAGTCCTACCCGCTCTTTGGCGCCGACCTCAACGATTACGAGGAACTGTATGAGGAGAAAATCGCGCTCCTCCTCGGACTCAACGAGGCAGGCCGCAAGGAAGCCCCCATCACCTGGAGCGGCAAATTCCGCCCCGCCTTGGACAATGCCACCATCTACCCGCGCCCGGTAGACAACGACCTCGATATCTGGATCGCCACGGGCGGCACGCCCAGCTCAACGGCCCGGGCCGCAACCCTCGGCACCAACGTCATCTACGCACTCCTCGGCGGGGCTGTCAGCAACTTCGCCCGCCACGCGCAGCTCTTCCGGGCCGGGGCAGCCCAAGCCGGGCACGACGCCAAGGCACTCAAGGTGGGGGTCAGCGCCGTCGGACTTATTGCAAAAGGTGGTGCCGCGGACACCTTCTACCCCTACTGGCGCCGCGTCATGGACGACATTTCCCGCGAGCGCGGCTTCTCCTCGCCCAACCGTATTAGCTACAACATGCAGACGGCGCCCTCGGGAGCCATCTATGCCGGTAACCCTGAGCAAGTTGCGGAGAAGATCCTGCTGACGCACCAGCATATGGGCCATAATCGCCACATTCTCGAGATGGACCTGGCCTCCGTGCCGCAGAAGGACATCTTGAAATCCATTGAACTTTTCGGCACCGAGGTCAAGCCCTTGATCGACGCCGAACTCGGAACCACCAAGGAGAACGCAGCATGAGCACCCAAACTATTGGCATTCTCGGCGCAGGCAAGGTCGGCACGGGCGTTGCCCGCCAGGCACTTCTCGCCGGGTACCGCGTCCTGATCGCTGGCTCCGGAGACCCGAAGAAGATTGATCTGATTGTGTCCGTCATGGCGCCCGGGGCGATTGCGGTCACCGCCGAGCAGGCCATGGCCGAGGCCGATCTTGTGGTGCTCTCCGTTCCGTTGCACAAGTTCCGCACCCTAGATCCGGCCGGCCTGAACGGCAAGCACGTGCTGGACACTATGAACTACTGGCGCGACACCAACGGTGACATGCCGGAATTGGCGGATGCGCCGTCGAGCTCGGAGATGGTACTGGCCCACATCCCGGGCGCGCGCCTGGCCAAGTCGTTGAACCACATTGGTTACCACGAGCTGGAGCTCGACGCGCGGCCGGACGGATCAGCGGACCGGCGGGCCTTGGCGGTGGTCTCGGACGATGACGACACCCGCGCGCTGGTCCTGGACTTTGTGGAGCGCCTTGGTTTTGACGCGGTCGACGCCGGCCCCCTCAGCAATGGGACAGCCTTCGAACCCGATACCCCGATCTTCACGGGTTCCTACACAGCACCCGCGTTGGAAGCGGAGCTCGTGGCACATCTGGCTGAACGCGGCGAGCTGACAACCTCCCGCTAGACCTTCGCGATGACCGTGCTGAACGGCGTCGCATTGCTGAACAGGTCCTGCACGGGGCAGCGAGCCTCTACCGTGCGAGCCAATTCTTCGTAGCGTTCCTGCGATTCCGGTCCCGTGATGTTGACGGTCAAGCGGATGTCACTGAAGCCGGGTCGGATGCTCGCATCGATGCCGAAGAGGCCGCGGACGTCCAGATCTCCCTCGGCGTCGATCGAGATGTCGTCCACCTGGATGCCCAACTGCTCGGCGTAGAGGCGGTACACCACGACCTGGCAGGAGATGACGGCGCCCAGCGCGTATTCCACGGGGCTGGCGGCGGTGTCGTCGCCGGCCAATGCCGCGGGCTCGTCCACCGTGAACTGGTGCTTGCCGGCGCTGATCCGCGTGGCCACCGAGCCCACTCCGACGCCGGCCACCTTGTACGTGAGCTTCGCGCTGTCCGGGTTCGAGCCAATCCGCTCGCCCCAGGCCGCGCCTGCATCACCCAATCGGGCTGAGCGTTCTGCGGCGTCGTTGATCAAAGTTGTTGCTTCAGACATGGTTTTCCTTCGTGTGAAGGCGAGTGCTGAGCACCGCGCCATACTTACGCCCGCGACTGGTGCCGAGACGCCGAATCTTCACCTGGGGCACCCCACTATGGTTGCGAGGGTTGCCGTTCGACCGGCCAGGGCCACGTGGTCGAAACTCTTGATTCTGCTCATCAGTGTGCCCGCCCCGCGCCGCCGGCTTCAAGCGTTTCGTCATCTGCGGCAACATTCCCAAGCACGACGTCGGACACCTCCTCCCAGCCTTCCCCGCGTCCCAGCCGCCTAACCCCACAAGAAAGCGCCCCTTCCCATACAACCGCCCTGTAAACCCGTTGAGCCGCCACATAATGCCCTTTAGAACGTTCTAAAGGGCATTAGGTGGCGACTCAACGTGAGGAATAAGGGAGCATCAGGTTCTGTGACGAGAAAGGCCAACCGGGAGGCCCGAACGTGCGCTGGGGAGACGCGTGCCACGCCCGTCCGGCGGGCCGCTGGAAGCAACTTAAGATGGAACTATGAGCGCAACTCTTGTCGCAAAGGACCTTTCCGGAGGCCACGCACACCGCACCCTTTTCTCTAACCTCTCCTTCACCGTTGCACCCGGCGATGTCATTGGCGTCGTGGGCGCCAATGGTGCCGGTAAGTCGACCCTGTTGGGACTCTTGGCCGGCGCCACAACACCGCAGGGCGGCACCGTCAGTACGGCTCCCTCGGATGCTTTTGTTGGCTGGCTGCCGCAGGAACATGAACGCATTGAAGGCGAAACCATCGCCGATTACCTTGGCCGCCGGACGGGTTGCACCGCCGCCACGATTGCCATGGAAAGTTCCGCCGAGGCGCTCGGCTCGGGCAAAACTGAAGATGACGATCGCTACGCGGCCGCTCTGGATCACTGGCTCGCCTGCGGTGCCGCGGATCTCGATGACCGTATCCCGGCAACGTTGGCCGAGCTAGGCCTTGAGGTAGGTCCCGAGGCGCTCATGACAGGCCTCTCCGGTGGACAAACCGCACGGGTGGCGCTGGCGGCCCTCCTGCTGAGCCGCTTCGACATCGTGCTCCTTGACGAGCCCACCAATGACCTTGATCTGGCAGGTCTGGCCCGCCTCGAGGAATTTGTGAAGGGCCTGCGCGGCGGCGTGGTTCTGGTCTCGCACGACCGCGAGTTCCTGGCTCGCTGCATCACCTCGGTCGTGGAGCTCGACCTGGCGCAGAACAAGGTGGCCGTGTACGACGGCGGATACGATTCCTTCCTCGAGGAGCGCGCCATCGCCAAGCGCCACGCCCGCGAGGCCTATGACGAGTTTGCCGATAAGAAGGCTGACCTCGTGGGTCGCGCGCGGACGCAGCGTGAATGGAGCTCTCAGGGTGTTCGCAACGCCATGAAGAAGAACCCCGATAATGACAAGATTCGTCGTCGCGCCAGCTCGGAATCCTCCGAAAAGCAGGCGCAAAAGGTGCGGCAGATGGAATCGCGGATCGCCCGACTCGATGAGGTCGAGGAGCCGCGCAAGGAATGGGCCCTGCAATTCAGTATCGCCGCGGCTCCGCGCTCCAGCACCGTTGTGTCAACGCTCAACGAAGCCATCGTGCAGCAGGGTGACTTCACGATGGGGCCCGTTTCCTTGCAGGTCAATGCCGGTGAACGCATTGGCATCACCGGCCCTAACGGAGCAGGCAAGTCCACCTTGTTGAAGTTGCTGCTGGGCCGGACCACGCCGGATACCGGCACCGCATCACTGGGCGCGAATGTGGCCATCGGTGAGATCGATCAGGCCCGTAGCCAATTCCCCGAAGGCGTCCCGCTAGGTGACGCCTTCGAGACCCTCGTCCCCGAGATGAATCAGGCCGAGGTCCGCACGCTGCTGGCAAAATTTGGGCTCAAGGCCGATCAGGTCACGAGCCCCGTCGGTGCGCTTTCCCCCGGTGAGCGCACCCGCGCCTCCCTGGCACTTTTGCAGGCCCGCGGCGTCAACGTCCTGGTACTCGATGAGCCCACCAACCACCTCGATCTGCCCGCCATTGAGCAGCTTGAAGAGGCCTTGGAAAGCTACGAAGGCACGCTGCTGCTGGTCACTCACGACCGCCGCCTGCTGGAAAACGTTGAGCTGGACACGCGCTGGTCGGTCTCCAATGGCATGGTCTCGGAGCTGTAGAGCACAAGCACAGTCTGTACAGACAGCAATGCCCGGGATGCGCTTCGCATCCCGGGCATTACTACATCTACAAGAACAGCACTTAGCTGCCAACACCCGCGTAGGAGTGTAGACCCGAGAAGTACATGTTCACGATCGTGAAGTTAAAGACCACGCACAGGTAGCCAACAATCGAGAGCCAGGCAGCACGCGTGCCGGTCCAGCCCTTGGTGGCGCGGGCGTGCAGGTAGCCAGCGTAAACAACCCAAATCACGAAGGTCCAGACTTCCTTGGTGTCCCAGCCCCAGAAGCGGCCCCACGCCTTTTCAGCCCAGATGGAACCAAACATGAGCGTCAGGGTCCAGCCGACGAACGCAATTCCGTTGATCCGGTATGACAGGTTTTCAAGGCTCAAGGCGTTCGGAACCAAGCGCATCACGGGCAGTTTGTCCTTCTTGCCCGAGGCGATCGCCACCTCACGGCGAGCCTGGAAAAGTTGCAGCACTGACATGGCAAATGTCAGCGTGAAGAACGCCGAGGAGAGTACCGCGATGGACACGTGAATGATGAGCCAGTAGCTCTGCAGTGCGGGCACGAGGTGACCCACGGGGGTCCAGAAGGCCACGGATGCGGCAACCACCATGAGCAGGATCAGGCCAACCACGAAGGTGCCGAGGAAGCGCAGGTCGCGACGCGTCAGAACCAAAAGGAACACGATGACAACGGCAAAGCTACCCGTTGTGCAGAATTCGTACATATTGCCCCACGGCACACGCCCGGCCGCCAGTCCGCGGAGGACCACAGCAAAACCCTGGACGACGGCGGCCACAACAGTCAGTGCCACGGCCACGCGAGCCACCACGCGGCGTTCCTTGCTGTAGCGCATGGAGTCACCGGCGGTGACGCCGTCGGAGCCGGAATGGGTCTTGCTGCTGGGACGCACGCCGCGGTCCTGCGGGCCGGTTTCCAGTCCCTGGCCTGTGGCGCCGCGAGCGTTAGCTCCGGCGAGGACGCTGGCCTGAAGCGTGGATTCTTCAGTGGCCAAACCAGCCTTGGCGGCCTTGCTGAAGGTGAACAAGTCCCAGACATAAGCGCAGAATGCTACCGCGTACGCCATACCGGCAACCAGCATGAGCTGCTCGCTAAGTTGGGCAAAGCCCTCATTGATATCTTGCATTACTGATCCTTAGTTGCGGGAGTGTCGCCGAGTGCGGAGTCGGAAGTTGAAGGGGACGTCTCGAGACCATTTTGCTCTGCTTCATCCAATGGCACCAGCCATTTGCTGTGCAGTGCCTTGTTGATGGCCTCATATTCGCCGGCCAGGCGGTGGTCTTCGCCACGAGCCAGCAAACCGTATTCCACCATGGTGCGCCCGTCGGGATGGTTACCCGTACGAACCCAGACCCGGCGGCGGTTGAAGAACAAGGACGCCATCAGACCAGCCAGGGCCAGCACGGCAAATACCAGCACATATCCCTGTCCTGGGTCATGGCGGATATCAAGGGCTGCGAAGCGCTTGATGCCGTCAAAGCTGATGGTGCCGTTGCCACCGGGGAGGGTGTAACTCTGATTGGGGCCGAGTACGATACCGCCGGCGTCAAGGTTACGGGAGTTGATTTCGGTCAAAGTTGAGGTGTCGAGCGTGTAGACATTGCGCGGGATACCGCCGTCAAGCCCTAGGTCACCTGTGTAGGCGTTGAGGTTCAGCTGCGGGTTGAACGGGTCAGGGTCCGAGCCATAAGCTACACCATCTTCACCTACCAAGGCGGTGGGCAGGAAGAAGCCAACGAAGCCGAGCTGTTGGGGCTTGGCATCGGGAACCTTGATAACCACGAGGGAGGTGTAGGCGCCGTCGGTAGGAATCGTGATGACGGGGCCTTGGTAGGCCACCTTGCCTTCGCCGTCCTTGATCGTGACGACCGGGGCGTAGCCATTACCTACGAGGTAAATATTGGTGCCACCGATACCCACGGGTTCATTGACCTTGAGCGTCTTGGTGACGGCTTCTCCATCGGTGCCGTCCTTGACCTTCAGCGTGGCGTTGAAGTCCAGCGGCTGACCGTAGTGCGCCTCGGTGGACCTGTCGTACTTGACGACCAGCTTTTCCAGCTGGGCCGAGTACGGCTCCAGGGTCGCATCGGAGAAGTTCGTGCCAGGGGTGAAGGTGTCGTAGCTGCTCAGGGTGTTCACGAAGGTCTCCCCTTCAACCAGCACGCGCTGCCCGCTATAGCCAAAGAGACCGCTGTAGGCGATGGCGGCGAGGACGCCGATCATGGCCGTGTGGAAGAGCAGGTTGCCAACTTCCTTCATGAAGCCAATCTCCGCGCCGACGGAGGGCCGTTCGGTGTCGAGGTCCCGCACATCCACGCGGTATCCGCGCTTCTTGAGCATCTGCGCAGCTTCCTTGACGGCCGTCGTGGCGTCAATGCCGTTGGCGGCAGGGATCGTGACCGTGCCGTATTCGGCCAGCCGAGATAGCCGCTTGGGTGTTCGCGGGGGTGCCGAGCGCATGGCCTTGTAATGAATCTTGGCGCGAGGGATCACGCAGCCGATCAAGGAGATGAACAGCAGCAGGTAGATGGCAGAGAACCACGGCGAGGAGTACACGTCGAAGAGCTTGAACCAGTCCATGATGGGCCCCGAGGTGGGGTTGTCCTTCAGGTACTGCGCCACCTCGGAGGCAGCGGAGGAGCGCTGCGGGAACAAGGAACCGGGGACCGCACCCACGGCCAGCATCAGGAGCAGGAACAAGGCGGTACGCATGCTTGTCAGCTGCCGCCAGGCCCAGCGGATCATCCCGAAGAAGCCAAGCTGCGGCAGCACCACCTCACCACCGGAGGGAATAGGTGCCTTGCTCTTGGGTTCTTTCACCACTGTCTCTTTCATTAGATTGGCAATCTCACTTCATTAGCAAACCAGAACTGCAATTCGTTGATCCACGTGCCCCACAACCCGGTCACCATCAACAATCCCAGAAGAATCAACATGCCGCCGCCAAAGTACTGCAGGCCGCGGCGGTGCTTCCGGAAGAACGTCAGGGCGCCCAGTCCACGGCGTGCGCCCAAGGCGATGAGCAGGAAGGGCAATCCCAGACCCAAACAGTAGACAAACGTCAAAAAAGCGCCCTTGACGGCGTTGGGGCCATCGGAGAACGCTAGGAGCTGCACGGCACTAAAGGTGGGGCCGATACAGGGCGCCCACCCTAATCCAAAGGTCAGACCGAGGATTGGTGCGCCCCAGAGCCCGGCCGGTGGTTTCGCGTGAATCTTTGCTTCGCCCTGGAACCAGCTTAATCCGCCAAGGAACACCACACCCATGAGAATGACGACGGCGCCGAGCACCTGCGTGACCCAGGCGGCGTCGGGTCCCATGAGCCAGGCGCCCAGCTGACCGAACACCGCCCCAATGAGCACGAAAACTACGGAAAACCCGAGCACAAACAGCCCAATGCCGGCAAACATGCGCCCGCGGCGCTGGTTTTCCAGATCAACCCCGGTCAGCCCGCTAACGTAGCCCAAGTATCCGGGAACAAGCGGCAAGACGCACGGCGACAGGAACGAGACCAGGCCAGCGAGCATGGCGACAGGAATCGCCAGCAGCATGGAGCCGGAAAGGATCGTCTCGGCAAATGGATTGTTCATAAGGGTGACTGGCCGTTAACTCTCAGCCAGGGCGGAGGTGATGAGGGCTTTCAAGGTGCCCTTATCGGCGGTGCCGAGGACGCGTGCCGAGACGCGGCCCTTCTTATCCAGCACCAGGGTGGTGGGAACCGAGGACGGCGGCACATACTTTGTCATGGCCAGCAAAACTCCGCCGTCCTTGTCCAAGATCGACGGGTAGCTCACGCCAAAGTTGCGTTCAAAGGCCTCCGCGGCGGCCTTGTCATCCCGGACGTTGACGCCGATGAACTTCGCGCCCTGAGGCGTGAATTCCGTGTTCAGTTCCTGCATGGCCGGGGCTTCCAAACGGCACGGGGCGCAGGCTGCGTACCAAAAGTTCAAGACGGTGACCTCGCCGACGAAGTCCGCAGCGTCCACGGTTCCCCCGTCAAAGAGCGTCGCCGTAAACGTGACCGCATCCTTGCGATCCGCGGCACCATATTCGGTGACCGATCCGTCCCCTGCGATGTAATTCTTGTTATCGCCCGCATTGGCCTGATCGGCCAAGGGGTCGTTGCCGGAGCAGGCGGCCAGGGCCACCGTGAGTACGGCGCCGCCAGCAGCCAGCAGGGATCTACGGCTCATCGAAGAAGTCACGACGCAAATCTTTCGTTTCAAGGGAAGCCATCGCGCAATCGCAGACATGGCATTTTGTTCTACGATACGTCGAATAGCTGATTGTCAGCTGAGTGCTGCGCGGAATTTAGGCCCCGGGCGTTGTGGCAGCACCAGGCAGCAAGACGGCCGCCGGTTCGCTGTAGTTGACGTCCACAATGTCATTGCCATTGAACGTCAATGACGTGAGCGAGGCCAGGGTGCATTCGCGGTTGCGCGGGTCGTGCCAGAGGCGCTTACCCTCGGCACTGCGACGCGCGGACCAGATGGGCAACTGGTGGCTGACCATGATGGCCTGTGCCCCATCTCCACCTATTTCAAAAGCACGACGACGAGCATCTCGTGCCGCCTCCAACATGCGTTCCGCCTGGGCCTCGTAGGCTTCACCCCAAGAAGGGCGCAAGGGGTTCACAAAATAAGGCCAGTGCTTGGGCTTGCGCAGCTCGGACTTGTTGACCTTCATGCCCTCGAAGTGGTTCTCGGCTTCGATGATGCGCGGATCGGTCACGATCTCCAGACCCAAAGCCTCGGCCGTGGGTTGTGCTGTTTCCTGGGCCCGAGTCAAAGGTGAGGCCACGAGGTAGACGGGAGCGGCGCCGTCGTTCTTCAACGCAGAAAAGTGCTCGGCAACCATCACCGCCATGGCGCGGCCACGCTCGGAGAGGTGAAACTCGGGGAGCCGGCCGTAGAGCACGCCATCGGGATTGAAAACCTCGCCGTGGCGCAGAAGATGAACAGTTACGTGAGACATGCTTCCCAGTTTCTCAAAGTTAGTTGGGAAGGGGTTAATCAGCTCCCGGAAAAGTTTTTTTCAATCCCGGGAATATTAGATGCAAACGCATGCTTATGCCATGTGAAGGATCACCACAGTGGCGATCCTGCCACCGTGTCACCAACTAATTTTCAAGGAGATCCACATGTCAGTAACCACCATCGAATCAACCGGTCTTGCCCAGGGCATCTGGAGCCTCGACGCATCACACAGCACGGTGGGCTTCGTTGTCCGCCACGCTGGCATCTCCAAGGTCCGCGGCCAGTTCACCGAAGTTGCCGGCGAACTGACCCTCGGCGAAACCCTCAGCGATTCCTCCGTGACCGCCACCATTCAGGCTGCCAGCTTCAGCTCGGGCGACGAAGGCCGCGACGGCCACGTCAAGAGCGCCGACTTCTTCGACGTTGAAAGCTTCCCCACCCTGTCGTTCGCCTCCTCCGCCATCTCCGGCGACACCGAGGACTTTGAACTGGCCGGCGAGCTGACCATCCGTGGCATCTCCAAGCCCGTCACCTTCAAGGGCGAATTCAACGGCGTTGCCGTTGACCCCTTTGGCGCCACCCGCGCAGGCTTCGAAGCCAAGACCGTCATCAGCCGCAAGGAATTCGGCCTGACCTGGAACGCAGCTTTGGAAGCTGGCGGCGTCTTGGTCTCCGACAAGGTCACCATCACCCTTGACGTTGCTTTCGTCAAGGCTGCATAAGGGTTCTCCCCTAGGCATATCCCCTCGCCACTGAGGGTAGAGGCCGGTTCGCCATTATGGTGAGCCGGCCTCTTTGCTGCCCACCGACCCCCTATGCAAGTTTTGTTGGCGCGGCTAGGTTTGGACTATGAGCACACCGAATGAGCACCCAGGTCCCGAGCAATCCGGCTCGCAACCATTCCCTCCCGGTTATGGTTCAACGCCCACTCCCCCGCCTCCCGGCTATGAAGTTCCCCCCGGATATCAGGCACCTCCCAGCTATCAAGCCCCGCCGAGCTACCAGCAGCCGGGCGCACAACAGCCCCCGCCTGCCGGCAATTTCAAATTTGAACTACCCAAGGACATGCCCACGTCCTTGAACGACGTCATGCCGGCCGGTGGCTTTTCTGGAATGTTTAAGGTCAACGGCTTGCCGCAAATGCTCAAGGTCTCGTACATCTTGTGGCTCGTGACGGCAGGTCTTGGCATCATCTTTGGCGTTCTGGCCTTCTTCAGCAATCTGCTGTTGTTGGGCACCCGTTTTGGCAGCGTCAAGGGTCTCGTTGCAACGCTGATCTCCTTGGCTTTGATGGTTGCGGTGGCACTGTGCGCCATGAAACTCAAAGAGGGTCTGCAGTGGGCACGATTGGCCCTGACGGCCAGCGTTGTCGTCAGCTTTATCTTGTTGTTCCTTGGCGGCGGCGGAGTTGGCCTGCTGGGTGTTGTTGCCGCGGTCTTTATGTGGCTACCCGAGTCCACCGCGTGGTTGAATTCGCGTTCCCGAAGCCCCGGATACTAGTTTTCGCTGGTAGCCGCACCGGCTAGCAGCCTTCGAGAGAGGTCGCGTAGGGTTGTGAGAAACCCGCCGCGGCCTCTCTTGAATTTTCTTGGCTGCGTTATGGCGCCACGGCAACCTGAAAGAGTACATCTCATGACTACCTCCGGTGAAGAATCCCAAGAGCAACCCACCACCCGTCCGGGGAGCTACGGCGAGATCGCCCCAGGGGTGCCCCGCTACGGTCAATACGCGCCTGAGGGATGGGAGCCGCCTCAGGACGTGAAAGACGCGCAGAAGGCAGCCACGCCGTCGCAGGCCTTGCCCCCTGCCCAGGCTTACCCCGGGTTTCCAGGCACACAACCCGGCGGCCCGCAGCAATCAGCCCTCCCGTACGGCAGCGAGGAACATTTAGCTCCGCCCCGCAGGGTCCTTTTGGGTAGCCGCATGATCCTCGCGGCCGGAGCCTTGCAAGCCATCTCGGTGATAGCCCTGCTGGCTGTGCTGCTCATGCCTTCGGTCAAGGCATCCATCGTTGATGCGCTGCAGACAACCTTGGGCAGCACCCCAGAACTGATGGAGGTGTACTCAGATCCGACGCTGATCAATGTGGCGTTGTTCTTTGCCTTTGTTTTGAGCATCGCCATGACGGCCAGTTATTTCCTGCTCGCCCGCAAGCTTCGTCAGGGCGCCAACTGGGCTAGGGTCACGGCTCTGGTCTTGGCCATTCTCTCGCTCGTGTTCCTCGTGCAGCCAAACCCGTTGACGATCGTCCAGGTGGGGCTCGGCGTTGTCGGCGCATTCTTGCTCTTTGGACCACTGAGCAAGGACTTCTTCGCGGCACGCAAGGCCAGCCGCGGCATGGGCAAGATCTAGCTTTTCTCGGATGGTTCCGTGGAGCGCCTACGCGCTCAGGCGCCGGAGCGCTCCTGGTTCAGCTCTGGCGCCTGCAGGCTTTGCGCGTGATAGGCCAAAATTTGTAATTCGGTGGCCATATCGACCTTGCGTAGGTTGACATGCTCGGGGACGGTCAAGGCCACCGGGGCAAAGCTCAAAATGCTGTGCACCCCGGCGTCGACAACACGATCGCACACAGACTGCGCCACCGAGGCGGGCAGGGCCAAGACCACCATGTTGGCCCGCGTTGACTCCAGAACAGCTTCCAACTGCGCCACATCACCTACGCGCAGCCAGCCAATCTCGGTGCCGATGATAAGCTCGTCGGCATCCAGCAGCGCCACAACGTCAAAGCCGCGGGATTCAAATCCGGCATAGCGGGCCAAGGCGCGGCCCAGGTTACCGGCACCAACAATGGCGACCCGCCACTCGTGGGTCAGCCCCAGTGCTTGGGCGATCTTGCGGCTGAGATTTGCAACGTCATAGCCCACGCCACGGGTGCCGTAAGAGCCCAAGTACGACAGGTCTTTGCGAACATTAGCCGAACCAACACCGGCTGATTCCGCGAGTGCTTCAGAGGACACGCTCTCTGCGCCCTCGGCCAACAGGGCGTTCAGGGTCCGTAGGTACAGGGTGAGGCGCGAGACGGTGGCAGGCGGAAGTTGCCGGGCCGGCTCGGCCGTCGACTCATCCGGGGTCTGCACAGGACTCAAAACACCACTCCTCATTCTCAAATAACGCCGCGAACGGCTGCTACTGACACGCCTCTAGGACCCGTGTTCATCCTCATCCACTGTATGGCGTGGCCCGGTTCCAGCCAAAAAATTCCGGCTTTTGGAGACTTGCGGCAGCGCCGGAGAGGGCCGTACATTGTGGGCAGATTAGTTCTCCGCCACCGCTTTGCTCAGAATTGTGCGCAGGCGAACGGGGTCGATCTGCCAAAAGTCCCGTTGAATGCCATCCACGAGGACCACCGGGACTTCCTCACCATATTGAGCGGTCAGCTCAGCGTCGTTGTCGATGCTCACTTCACTCCAGCTCAGCCCCAATTCAGCGGCCACCTCCGTCACGACAGCACGGGCGTCTTCGCAGAGATGGCAGCCAGACCTCGTGACAAGCTCCAGAAGGGGTCCTCTGGCCCCGTTCACGGGAAGTTCGACGGCGGGATCGTCACGGCGGGCGTCGGGGACGTTGGCGGTAGGTTCCATGCCTCTAACGGTACTCAATGCCGAGGGGCTTCCTCATCACGCGGAAAAGTCGAACCATGAACCGGAAGATTTTCGGCAAATGAAAGTTTCACCACAGTTAACCCCTGAGGTCGGTGGCGGAGCCGCGTATGAGGCGAGGATTGACTAGACTCGTAGCATGCCCGACGTGATTACCAACAGTGCCGAGGCCGCCTCGACTGCTGCGCCGCACCAGGGTGAAGCCGCTTTCTTTGATGTCGACAACACCCTCATGAAGGGTGCCAGTCTGTTTCATGTGGCCCGGAAGATGTACCAGAAGCGCGCCTTCACACTCAGGGACGTGGCAGGATTCGCCTGGAAGCAGCTGAAATTCATCACGCGCGGCGAGAACATGAAGGACGTTCATTCGGTTCAGGATTCCGCCCAAAAGTTGGCTGCCGGAATTAGCACCGAATTCATTCGTCAGCTGGGCGAAGAAGTCTATGACGAGATGATTGTCTCCAAGATCTGGCCCGGCACCAGGGCACTCACCCAGGAACATCTAAAATCCGGGCGTCAGGTGTGGCTTGTCACTGCCACGCCCGTTGAGGTCGCCTCCGTCATTGCCGAACGCCTGAGCCTGACTGGCGCCCTCGGCACGGTGGCTGAGGTCGAGGATGGCATTTATACGGGTCGTATTGTTGGCGAAATCCTCCATGGTGCCGCCAAGGGACATGCAGTCCTTGCACTGGCGGAGAAAGAAAATCTGGATCTGACGCGTTGCTGGGCCTATAGCGATTCCTACAACGACATCCCCTTGCTGACCTCCGTGGGAAATCCCGTAGCCATCAACCCTGATTCAAAATTGCGTCAGCATGCCAAAGACAACAACTGGCCCATCTATGACTACCGTTCCGGGCGTCGCGCCGCGACTCTTGGACTGCGGGCAGCGACGGGAGCGGGCATTGTGTACGGGCTATGGAAGGGCATTGCCAAGGTGCGTCAGCGTTAGTACCTTGTGAGTAGTGTCCGAAGCTGCCGCAAAATCTAGGCTGAGGCGGGGTTGTTCAGGCATAAAAAAACACCCGCACACCACAAGGGTGAACGGGTGCCTTCGCAAAAAAGAAGATTTACTTCTTGTTACGACGCTGGTGACGCGTCTTGCGAAGCTGCTTACGGTGCTTCTTCTTGGACATCCGCTTGCGGCGCTTCTTAACTACTGAACCCATGAAAGTTCCTCACAAACTGCATAGAACAACCTCGGATGAGGCCGTAAACGATTAGGTTGACCGATCTCAGGAATCGGTCAAAGCCGAAAATGGATCTTTCCTAGGGTACCGCCTTTAACCTGCATGCGCCGAACCGGAGGCTCCTCGAGCCTCTGTGCCGTCGACCACGGCGGATCGAAGATAACTTTCTACGGCGTTTACCGGTACCCTGTACGACCTTCCAAAACGCACTGCAGGGAGCTCGCCGGCGTGCACCATGCGGTAGACAGTCATTTTTGACACCCGCATGAGCTCGGCGACTTCCTGAACCGTCAAGAAGGTCACATTGGAGAAGTTTTGCTCCTGAGTCATTGCAATCCTTGGTATCCATTTTCATTCAAGTTGGAGCGACCTTTTGGCGCCCGGCACCTTCTGCTCCTAGCGCTAACTCTAGAGGCAGAAGGTGCCTGAGTGAAAGCAATTGAACGTATTTGGTGCCCTTAGGCGGTGCGGCGGGCGCGCGAGCTGCGCGCCAGGTTCGCCAGCACCACGGCGGTGACGTCCCAATCCATGCAAGCGTCCGTGACGCTCTGCCCGTAGGTCAGCTCGGCGGCGCCTGCGGCCACCTTGTCAACGTCAAGACTCTGGGCGCCGCCAACAAGGAAGCTCTCCAACATGACGCCTGCAATGGTGTGAGCGGACTCATCTCCAGTTTCCAGCTGGGCACCAATTTCTAGGGCAACTTCGGCCTGACGGTGATGGCTCTTGCCGGAGTTGGCATGGCTTGCATCCACGATCAGGCGAGGGTTGATGCCGGCAGCCGTGGCCTTCTCAGAAGCGGCCGCCACGTCAGCGGCGCGGTAGTTGGGGCCCTTACGTCCGCCGCGGAGGATGACGTGGGTGTCTTGGTTACCGGAAGTGGTGACGAGGGAAGCGCGACCTTCACCGTCGATGCCGAGGAAGGACTGCTCCGCACTGGCGGCGTTGCAGGCATCTAGGGCCACCTGCAGGTCACCGTCGGTGCCGTTCTTGAAGCCGACCGGCATCGACAGCCCGGACGTCAGCTGGCGGTGAATCTGACTTTCCGTGGTGCGGGCCCCGATGGCACCCCAGGAGATGAGATCAGCGGTGTATTGGGGGCTGATCGGTTCCAGGAATTCGGTGCCGGTGGGCATGCCGAGTTGGGCGACCTCGAGCAGGAACTCGCGCGCCATTTCCAGACCCTTGGCAACATTGTGGCTGCCGTCGAGGTCGGGATCGTTAATCAGGCCCTTCCAGCCAACCGTGGTGCGCGGCTTTTCGAAGTACGCCCGCATGACGATGAGCAGGTCTTCCTCATGTTCCTTGGCGGTCTCAACAAGGCGACGAGCGTATTCCAGTCCGGCCGTGGGGTCGTGAATCGAGCATGGTCCCACCACGACGAGGAGGCGATCGTCGACTCCATCCAGGACGGCTCGCACCTGATCACGGCCACGTTCGACGACGTTGCTCGCGGCGAGATCCAGCGGCAGCTTCTGTGAAAGTTGCGCTGGTGACGGTAGTTCGGTGAAGCGGCTGACACGCAAGTTAGCGGTACTCTGCGGGGCTGCCGAGGCTGATGAGGTGGCTTCTGCGGTGACGCTCATGAGGGTGATTCCTTTGGATGAGGCTGGATGCGAGCCCACATCGGAGCCCGCCGGAAATGGCGAAGGACAGAGAATAAGATTCTCTGTCCTGTTGGCTCTGAAGGAAGGTTGGATGCGTGTCAGTTAGACGCGGGCCCCTCCAGAGCCAACGAAAAATACGCATACCAACGGTTTGTCATGCCCACACCATACGCCGAAAATTATCCGGCCAGCAAATCCGCGACGTAATGTAGCTGCCGAAGCCGCTGGTGTTCCTGTCCACCTTCGTGATTATTGAAGCGGTAGTACTCGATTTCTTTGCCGGGCTGCTGGGCCGCAGCGGTGCCGTAGTTATTGAAAGACGCGTACACGGTAGACGGCGGGCAGATATCATCCATACCTGCGCAGGAGTACAAGGCCGGGACCGTGCAGCGGGCGGCGAGGTGGACCCCGTCGTAGTAGTTCAATACCTCAAGGACACCCTCATAGGCGGTGCGGTGACGGTTCAGGAAGTCGGCAATTTCCGGATACGGGCCACGCGGGGCGGTGTCGATGGCGCGAGGGAAGTCCTGCAGGAACGGGACATCAGGCAGGAGGGCGATGACGCCGTCGAGCCTTCCTGCCGCGAGACCGGCGGCGGCGATGGCGAGGCCACCGCCCTGACTGATGCCCGTCAGAATGACCTTGGCGGCGTCAACGTCCGGATGACTTTGCGCGGCCTCGATAGCGCGGAAGGTGTCAACGTAGAGGCGGCGATAGTAGTACGTGTCGCGGGCGGAAATGCCCCGGGTCATGAGGCCAGGATAGTTCACGTCGCCAGCGGAAGGATGCGGGTCGGGGGTGTCGCCGAGCAGGCCGCCGTAGCCTTGCCCGCGGGTGTCCATGATGAAGTGCGCATAGCCGGCTTGAGCCCACCCGGTGTCCTGCTGAATCAGGCCACGACCGCCAGAATAGCCAATGTATTGCACCACGACGGGGAGCTTTTCGCCCGGTGTCCGGTTCGCTGGAAGATGCAGCCAGCCCTTGATCGGGGAGCCGTCGAATCCGGCGAAGGTCACGTCGAAACTGTCAATGACGGTGAGTAGATTCTCCGTGGGGAGGAAGCTGGCATCCAGCGCGAATGCGCGAGCCTCGGCAATCGTGGCATCCCAGAAACTATCAAAGTCGGCAGGCTCAACAATGCTCGAGGTGTAGCTACGAAGTTGGTCAACTGGCATATCAAAGAGCGGCATAGCTAGGAGTCCATTTCAGTCAGGGTCCGGCTGCTGTGCCGAACAGGCTCACTGGACATCCTATGTCCCATGTGTTGATTTGGGGAGGGTTTTTCCAATTAATATGACTGCATGTTCTCCGCCCGATGGGCCATGGCGGCCCAGCGGAGAACATGCGGTCATCTGTACTACTCGCTATTTAATGCCAGTGGTGGCGATGCCCTTGATGAGGAATCGCTGGCCGAAGAGGAAGATCAGGAACACTGGCAGCAAGGAGACAATCGACATGGCGAAGAGCGAACCCCAGCTAGTCCCTGCCTGGGAGTCAACGAAAGCTCGCAATGCGACCGGAACGGTAAACATGTCCGGGTCCGTCAGGTAAATCAGTGAGCTGAAGAAGTCATTCCAGGTCCAGATGAACGTGAAAATCGTGGTGGTCGCTAGCGCCGGCACCATCAGTGGCAGGATCACACGCAGGAAGATGCGGGGGTGGCCTGCACCATCGATACGTGCAGCTTCGTCAAGATCTTTCGGAATGCCTCGGATGAACTGCACCATAAGGAAAACGAAGAATGCATCGGTGGCCAGCAGCTTCGGGACAATCAGTGGCCAGAAAGTGTTCACCCACCCAATCTGGGAGAACAAAACATACTGCGGAACGACAACCACGTGGAAGGGCAACATCAGCGTCAGCAACATGATGCCGAAGAAGAGCTTGCTGGCGGTGAACTTCAGCCGCGCGAACGCATAGGCGGCCATTGAGCACGAGATCAAGTTTCCGAGGATACAACCAATCACCACAATGGCGGAGTTGAGCATGTAGTGCCCGAATGGGTGGGTCAACGCTGACCAGCCACTGCTGTAGTTACTCAGGTCCAAGGTGTTGAGCCACAGGCCCGGATCCTTGAAAATCAGGTCATTAGGTCGTAGCGAAGAAACTACCATCCAGAGCAGCGGATAGATCATGATCGCGCCA
This sequence comes from Arthrobacter psychrolactophilus, assembly GCF_003219795.1. Lineage (GTDB taxonomy): Bacteria > Actinomycetota > Actinomycetes > Actinomycetales > Micrococcaceae > Specibacter > Specibacter psychrolactophilus. Next base: position 138,570 of record NZ_QJVC01000004.1, read on the forward strand.
CAGGCGATGAGGATGATGTGCTTCGTTATGGCGCGAGCCCGAGCCCGACGGCTAAACGCCAGCGATCCCATGGACTCACGAACTTTTGGCTTTTTCTCGGGGCTTATCGGCGCTGCAACGGTCTTAGTTTCCGGGGACGCCGTTTGAAGATTAGTCATCGTAGAACACCCAATACTTAGAGACAACAAAGTTGATGGCGGTGAAGACACCAATGATGATCAGGAGCACCCATGCCATGGCAGAGGCGTATCCCATGTCGAACTGGCCGAAACCCTTTTGGTACAGGTAAAGCGTGAAGAACATCGTCGAATCCGACGGTCCACCATTTCCACCAGAGACGATGAACGCCTGGGTGAATGCCTGGAAAGAACCAATGATCTGAAGCACCAGGTTGAAGAAGATAATTGGGCTCAGCAAGGGAATGGTGATCTTGGCAAATTTCTGCCACGGGCTTGCACCATCGACGGACGCGGCCTCGTAGTACATGGCCGGGATCTGGCGCAGGCCTGCTAGGAAGATGATCATGGGGGCACCAAATGTCCATACATGGAGCAAGATGATGGATCCTAGGGCCGTATTGGGATCAGAGATCCAGCCCGGCCCCTGGATGCCGATCATGGCTAGGAGCTGATTAACCAGTCCAGTGGTGCCGAAGATCTGCTTCCACAAAATAGCGATAGCCACGGACCCACCCAAGAGGGACGGTAAGTAAAAAACCGACCGGTAGAACGGCAGGCCGCGAATTCCCTTGTCGAGAACCATGGCAATCAATAGCGCGACGGCAAGCTGAACTGGCACGCCAACCAATACGTAGGTGAAGGTGACCCCGAGCGAATTATGCAGTCGGGTATCGCGAAGCATTCGCGCAAAGTTGTCTAAGCCGGTCCAGTTCGGAGCCTGCAACAAGTTGTAGTCCGTGAACGACAGGTACAACGAGGCCACCATGGGCCCGATGGTGATGAAAAGCAGTCCGATCAGCCAAGGGATCAAGAAGATGTACGCGGCTTTATTGTCGCGACGATCGTCCCTCTTCTCGGCGGCACTCTTGGCGCCGGTCCGCCGCTTCATTTTGGAGAGTTCTCCCAGCGCACTCATGGCCGGACCTCCATTTGCGCCATTCCAGCCTCGGTCATGCCTGCGATGCAACCACCGTCTCGTTGGTCATGAGCCAGCATGCGAACCTCCTTTGGTTTCATGTCGAGGAAAACTGACATTCGTTTTTGCATTCAATATGTGCGTTCTTGTCAGCCGATTGTCGGCTGGGTGAACCTCATGCAATGAGATCCACGCCACTAAATTTCAAGTGGCCTAATCCAAAGTAAACGTTTTCTTGACGTCTGTACAGTCCATTTGCTAAATTTCGAGAAAGCGCTTTCTGTGATGGGGGCCACAAGGCTTCCCGGGTCGCGGGAAAGCAACAACGAGAGGTTGGACAAAGATGTTTCAGCTCAAGAAATCAATTGCAGTCGGCACAAGCGCACTCGTCGCGATGTCACTGCTCCTCACCGGCTGCGGCGCTTCTGAAACAGCCGAAAAGGTCGGCACAGCAGATGATCCGGTCACCATTCGCTTCGCATGGTGGGGTAACGATGCCCGGGCAAAGACGACACTAGAAGTCATTAAGGCTTTCGAAGCAGAAAACCCCGGCATCAAGATCAAGGGTGAGAACTCAGAGTTCAGTTCCTACTGGGACAAGATGGCAACCCAGGTCGCTGGAGGTGACACTCCTGATGTATTCGCTCTGAGCGGTTCTTACCCCAGCGAATATTCCAGCCGTGGCGTGTTGCTTGATCTGGACAAAGTCAACGATGAGATCGACACTTCCAAGTTCGCCCCTGGCACCGTAGAACTCGGACAAATCAACGACAAGCAGTACACCATCACGGCCGGGGTCAACTCCATGTCCGTCGTTATCGATCCAGCCGTTTTCAAGGCCGCCGGCGTTGAGCTTCCTGATGACGAAACCTGGACGTGGAAGGACTACCAGGACATCTCCGCCGAGATTACAGCAAAGTCCCCGAAGGGCACCTTCGGCACCATTCCGATGGCCAATGACTCATTCCTCGCCGTTTGGTCACGTCAAGGCGGCGAACCGCTATATTCCGACGACGGACGAAAGCTCGGTATCAGCGAAGCTCGTGTCACTGAGTGGTTCCAAATGAATCTCGATCTGCAGAAATCAGGTGGGTCACCGTCGGCTTCACAGGTCGTTGAAGATACTGCCGCGCAACCCGAACAGACCCTTATTGGCCAGGGTAAGCAGGGCATGAAGATGTCTTGGAGCAACCAGATGAATTCATACTCAGGCAATGAACTGGTCATGATGAAGCTCCCGGGTGAAACACCGACGGGCGGAGCATGGCTTCGTTCCTCGATGGAATATGGGATCTCCTCGAAGTCTAAGAACACCGCGGCCGCTGCCAAGTTTGTGAACTTCCTCGTCAATAGCGAAGAAGCCGGCAAGTTGATCAAGAGTGATCGTGGCATGCCTGCCAACCTCGAGGTTCGCAAGGCAGTCTTGCCCTTGCTCAAGGACAACCAGCAAAAGGAAGCCGCGTATCTTGATCGTATTGCCGAGATGAACCTGACTCCGCCGGTACCGTTCCCCGCTGGGTCCTCGGCCACACTGGAAGTTTTGAACCGTAATCTGACCGATGTTCTTTTCGAAAAGGCGACCCCCGCCGACGCTGCGAAGAAATTTATCGAGGAAATCAATCTCAACTTGGATAAGTAACCTCCTCACCCAGCTTGCCGGGTGCCTGATCCCTCTCAGGCACCCGGCGTCTTCGTCGAAAGGCCATCGTGGACTCATCCGCCCGACCCAGCGCCATCCCTGGTTATGAGGACTGGCCCGGATACGTTTTTAAAAATGATCTCGTCGAGGTTCCGCAGCGTTCCCGGCAACTAGCCGAGGTTCTGGGCGTCCCAGCCCCCGCGTCTAACCTTCAAATCTCGAGGCAATGGAGAGAAACTCACGACGGCGTTACCACCATGGCTCTCAGCTGGCAGTTAGGTTTTGGCCCAGAGACTCGTGCCTGGCTAGTTGTCCCGGAGGGCGCTACCGGCCCCCTCCCCGGGGTGCTGGCACTTCATTGCCATGCTGGACAGAAATACACCGGAGCTAGCCGGCTCATTACATTCCCGGATAACCAGAGCGAGCCGGGAATTGAAACCGATCCAGCTCGACATGACCTTTATGATGGCCGGTCCGCCGCAACAGATCTGGCGCGCGATGGTTTTGCTGTCCTAGCCCACGACACCTTCTCTTGGGGCAGTCGCCGTTTCTCTCTCGATACTCCGCCCGAGGTCTACAACGCCGCTGCCGCAGTTCATGAGAGCACGATCGCGAAAGCAGCTGGACTGATCGGCACGAGTTTCGCCGGCATGGTGGCACATGACGATTTGGCAGCACTGAGCGTGTTGGAATCACTCCCGGAAGTGGATGCTTCACGACTCGGCTGTTTCGGGTTCTCAGGTGGAGGCGGCCGGGCATTGATGCTGGCCGCGCTTTCTCCTAAGATCCGTAGTTACGCAATAACAGCGATGATGACCACATTTAGTTCCTTATTGCCCGCCTATCTCGACGCACATTCGTGGCTCTTACAAACACCAGGGCTATGGAAAGTTGCTGACTGGCCGGAGCTCACCACACATTCGTCTGCGGAACAGTTCCTGATCCAGTTTGCATCCCGGGACCCTCTATTTCCGGAGCAAGGAATGAGAGATGCCGACAAATTGCTGAACAGTCTGCATGACACAGGAAGCTATACCGGCAGTTTTTGGCCCGTGGAACATCGATTCTCGGCCGACATGCAACGACAAGTCTTCGACTTTTTCTATAAGACTCTCGGAAATGAGATCACTCTATGAGCCCCACGCCACCGTTAGAAGTTTTCTGCCCCGCAGAACTGGCTGGACAGCCTGTTTTTATGGTGCTCCCAGGAGGTGCATACCTTCATCGAGCCGACCATGAAGGTGCTCCCGTGGCTCGTTGGCTCAATTCAGTCGGGCTAAATGCCATCGTGGTTCACTATCCCATTGCCCCGGAGCGCGCCCATCAAATACTTCATCCGGCTCCCCTGACCGGAGTCAGAAGGACTCTCCAATGGCTGCGTTCTGGCGAGTCTGGGCTTTCCATCGATACAACTCGTATCGGCGTCCTTGGCTTTTCAGCCGGGGGTCATTTGGCCGCAACGTTGAGCACCGGCGCCGGAGAAACAGAAACAACAGACAGGCCAGACCTTACCGTCTTGGCTTATCCCGTCATTTCTCTGGTTTCACATGCGCACCAAGGATCGGTGGACGCATTGCTTGGTCCAGATTCCTCCAGGGCCACTCGACACCTCCTCTCCGCGGAAGTGTGCGCTGATGCCTCAACCCCTCCGACTTTTCTCTGGCACACTGCAGACGACGACGCGGTTCCCGTGGAGAATTCTTTGTCGTTCGCCTCGGCTCTAGCGCGCAACGACGTCCCCTTCGAGATGCACATCTTCCCCCACGGACGCCACGGCCTAGGTCTAGCCACTGACGAAGAGGAAGTTGCGCAGCATTCAGCAGCCGGATGGGCGGAACTCTGCTCCACATGGCTGACCCGGCAAGGCTGGCATCCTTCCGTATAGTGCTCGCCAGCAAGCATCTTGCGTCACTATTGGCACACCCAAAGTTCGCCGCCATCATCCTTGTTAGTCCCGGAGCAATACTCTAGGATTCAACGAGAAAGCGTTTTCTCACTCTTTGAAGGGATCGTTATGTCTTTAGCCCCCGCAACCCTGAAAACTCCGGGGAAGGTATCCTCCGGGTCCAAGATCGAATGGGTCAAGCTGTCGTCAGTGGTACTTCCTCTGACCGTCCCCGTGAGCGACGCCAAGGTATTTACCGGACGCCAGAAACCCATGACCGAGGTCGTCTTCTTATTCACGGAGATCCGCACAGCCGATGGCGCCGAAGGCATCGGTTTCAGCTATTCAAAACGAGCCGGAGGCCCTGGTCAGTTTGCCCATGCTAGAGAAATTGCCGCAGAGCTCTTGGGTGAAGACGCCAACGACATCCAGCGGCTATGGACCAAACTCACGTGGGCTGGGGCATCGGTTGGTCGCTCCGGACTTGCCACACAGGCCATCGCCTCCATGGACATCGCACTGTGGGATCTAAAGGCCAAACGGGCCAATCTTCCGCTCGCGAAACTCTTGGGAGCACATCGTGATTCCGTGCGCTGCTATAACACCTCGGGAGGTTTTTTACACACGCCTCTTGAGCAAGTTTTGGAGAACGCCGATGCCACGGTCGCCAACGGTATTGGCGGAATCAAGATCAAAGTGGGGCATCCTGATTCCGCGGTTGACTTATCTCGAGTAGCCGCCGTGCATGAACGGCTTAACGGATCTGTCCCGCTTATGGTCGATGCCAATCAGCAGTGGGACCGCGCAACAGCCCAGAGAATGGGCCGGATTCTGGAAGAGTACAACCTCGCCTGGATCGAGGAGCCACTTGACGCCTACGACGCTGAGGGACATGCGGCCTTAGCCGCTTCCCTCGACACACCCATTGCGACAGGTGAAATGTTGGCCAGCGTGGCCGAGCACTGGGAGCTGATTCGCCACAAAGCTGCGGACATCATTCAACCGGATGCCCCACGAATCGGAGGTATCACCCAGTTCCTGAAACTGGCCGCCTTAGCCGATCACAATGGGCTTGATCTGGCTCCTCATTTCGCCATGGAAATTCACCTTCATCTTGCCGCCGCCTACCCTCGCGAACCTTGGGTGGAGCATTTCGACTGGCTTGAACCACTCTTCAACGAGCGGCTAGAAACTTCACATGGACGAATGCATATCCCGGACCGTCCCGGTTTGGGAATAACCCTCACCGATCAGGCTCGGGCGTGGACGGTGGCAACCGCAGAATTTGGTGGACCGCATAACAGTCATTACTGAGTAAACCCCGCAGCTAGAACAGCAAGAGATCAAAAAGCACCTCAGAAACAGTCAACGTAGATTGGATTATTCCGTGTCAAAATCGATCAAGAACTCCTCCCTCGCTTCCTTGGACGCACCCGTGTCCCGTAGAGGATTCCACCGACTTTTGGGTGGGGCCGCAGTAGCAACCACCGTTTCTCTTGCCCTTGCGGCATGCGGTTCCGACACGTCCGCGACGAACGCAGACGGCAAGGTTGAAATCCGATTCAGCTGGTGGGGATCTGATGCTCGAGTCAAAGTGACCACCGCGGCCATCGCCGCCTTTGAAGCGGAAAACCCCGGCATAAAGGTCAAGGCCGAGTATGGAGACTGGAGTGGTTACTGGGACAAGCTCGCTACGCAAACCGCCGGAAATGATGCTCCCGATGTCTTGCAGATGGATGAGAAGTACATTGCCGAGTACTCTTCCCGCGGCGCCCTCTTGGATTTGTCCAAGTACAAAGTAGATACAACAAACCTCGTGGCCGACGTCCTCAAGGCCGGAAAGAGTGATGCCGGCCTGACAGGCATCCCCGCTGGGATCAACGCTGCCACCATCATTGCCAATCCCAAGGTCTTCAAGGATGCCGGAGTGGAACTCCCCAACGATTCCACCTGGACGTGGGAAGACTACAAGAGAATTTCCGCAGAGGTGACGAAAGGTTCGCCAGACGGAGTCACCGGTTCCACCGCCTACAGTGCAGATCAGGCGTCCCTCAACGTCTGGCTACGACAAAATGGCAAAGACTTCTTCGCCACCGATGGAAAGTTGGGCTTTGCCCCGACGGATCTGGAAGGCTGGCTGGCGTTCCTCATTGAATTAGGCGATGCCAAGGCCATTCCGCCGGCTTCCACTGTTATCGAGGAGCAAGCTTCTCCTCTGGACCAAAGCGCCACCGCAACCGGCGCTGCCGCCATGTCCTTCTGGTGGTCCAACCAACTTCCTGCCCTGGAAAACGCCGCAGGCACTGAACTTCAAATCTTGAATTACCCGTCTAAGACGGGAAATTCTGCCGATGCAAAGCTATGGTACAAGCCATCGCAATTCTGGTCCGCATCTGCGCGCACAAAACACCCTGAGGAAGCCGCGAAACTCATCGAATTCCTTGCCAACAGCACGGCAGCAGGCGAAGCCTTGCTGGCTGACCGCGGCGTCCCCACCAGCACAGTGGTTCGGGCTGCGGTGGCAGACAAGATGACTCCCGCGAATGTTCGAGTCATTGACTTCATTGACGGTATTAAGGACAAACTCGGTCCGGTTCCTCCCGCGGTGCCCAAAGGGGCGGGTGCCATGGAAGAAATCATTAAGCGCTACGCATCTGAAGTGATGTTTAAGCGCCAAACACCCTCTGAAGCTGCCAGCAAAGCCGTTGAAGAGATGACCGCAGCCATCAGTAGCTAGATCGTGTGGTGCAGCTTCGTGCCGAAGCTACACCACACCACTTTTCATCTTAAGCAAGGACAGGATTTTCTTCATGGGCACCACACAACAAACGTCGGCGCCGGCCCTCGGTGAGCCAGTAACTCGACTCCCCCGTATCGCTTTGGTCGGCATCAATGGCTACGGAGCACGCCACCTGAGCAATCTTGGGCGACTCGAAGCCGCCGGAACCCTCAAATTGGTGGCCGTGGCAGATACTAACCCTCCAGAACCAGGCCAATTACCCTCCAGCGTGACTGTCTTCCCCAGTTTGGAGGACTTACTGGCAGCAGGCACAGCGCCAGATGTGGTCATCATCGCCACCCCGATTCAAAGCCACGCTTCGCTGGGTCTGCTGGCCTTAGCCGCAGGAGCCGACGTCTACCTCGAAAAGCCAACTGCCGCATCCTTTGCGCAGTTCCTGGAACTCCGCTCCGCAGCGGAAGCCGCTGGAAGTGCAGTCCAGATTGGTTTCCAATCGCTGGGTTCACTGGCCCTACCCGCACTAAAAGAGGCCATTAAAGACAACGTTCTTGGAACCATCCGCGGTTACTCCGCCACAGGGACATGGCTACGCGACAAGGCTTATTACGAACGCTCCGCCTGGGCTGGAAAACGCACCATCAACGGTGTTGACGTGGTGGATGGCGTCACCACCAATCCCTTGGCACATGCCGTTGCCACGGCACTTCAGATTGCTGGCATTCACTCCGCCGATGCCATCGAAACTGTAGAAACAGACCTCTACCGGGCCCACGAGATCGAAGGTGACGACACCTCAACCGTTCGAATCACGCCCTGGCACGGTCCCGCCGTCGTCAGTGCCCTCACAGTCTGCGCACCCGAACAGACTGACCCGTACGTCACGGTTCACGGAACTGCCGGAACTGCCGTCTTCTTTTACACAACAGACGTCCTGGAAATCACGACCGCAGATGGCACCACTAGGGAAACGTTTGGGCGCAGCGATCTGCTCGAAAACCTTTTGGAGCATCGTGCCCATGGCACCGCGTTGCTCAGCTCACTGGAAAACAGCGGCGCCTTCATGCGTGTTCTTGAAGCTGTCCGCACGGCTCCCCCGCCCTCGCCCATAGCCGCTGAACATGTTGAATGGATAGGTTCTGGACCTGCCGCGCACCCTGTCATCGCCGACATTGCTTGGTGGATTAAAAGAGCGACGACGGCGCAAGCCACCTTCAGCGAAATCGGCGCACCCTGGGCCCGAGCGGCGCAGTCGAAGGACTCAATTCGAGTCTCTGGCACTGTTGTGGCTCAAGAAATTAGCGGAGAGAAGGTGGCCCCGACGCTGTCGCCTCGCCCCTACATGCATCCGATCATGACGTTGCAGGGAACCATTGTCACCGATGCCATGCCGCTAGATCATGTCTGGCACCTCGGCGCGGGTGTGGCACTGCAGGACGTCAACGGCGTGAACTTCTGGGGAGGGCGTACCTATCGCCGTGAAGAAGCTGGCTACATTTGGAGGCCCGACCACGGCACGATCCTGCGTACCTCTTCTGTTGAGCACGAAGCGGCCCGTGTGGAACAGCTGGCGTGGCACGACCCAGATGGCGCCGAGATTCTCCATGAAACACGTACGTGGCGCTGGTCCGAAGCCGCCCACGGAGCATGGCAACTGACACTTTCCTACACGCTGACACCGGCGGGAACCAACTCCGTGAGTTTGGGAAGCCCCGGATCCAACGGCCGTGAAGCAGGAGGCTATGGTGGCTTCTTCTGGCGCCTCCCACCCATCGCAGATATGAGCGTCCGAACCGCTCAAGCTAGCGGCGAAGGCGCTGTCCATGGCAGCCGTACCCCTTGGCTGGCCTGCACCGGCAGTTTCGACGGCCGCCCTGCCACTCTAATTTTCAAGGCCCCTCCCGAAGCCAACGACCCGTGGTTTGTCCGTGTCGAAGGATACCCAGGAGTGGGATCCTCCCTTGCTTGGGACACAGCGGTCGTGCTTGAACCCGTAGAATCCTTGACCCGCACTATTGCCGTCACCATTGCCGACGGCATCGCCACCGACCAGCACATTAACGAATGGACCGATTCTCTATGACTTCACCGGCCCTCATCGCCCATCCTCTCGAGCGCAAACTCGAGGACCGCGCCATCAAACGCGCCCGTGTTCTAGAGATCCTTGATGCTGCAGCTCGGGACTCTGTCCTTCTGACAAGTCACACGACGCTCAGCTGGTATCTTGACGGCAGCCGCATTGGCATCAGTTTGGCCGGTGACCCCATTGCCGCCCTCCTCGTGACGCACGATGGCGATCACCTAGTCACGTTTAACAACGAGGCTCAGCGACTCATCGCCGAAGAAATTCCTGCCGGAGTCACCGTTCATGAGATCCCGTGGCACGGTTCCTTGAGTGATGTCGCCTCATGGCTTGGACCCGGCATCTTCCCTGCCACAGAGTCAGAGCTAGCCACCCCACTGCGGTTGGCGCGGCGCTCACTGCTTCCCGGTGAGCTAAGCCGGTACGAACTCCTCTGCCGGGATTCCGCCACTATCTTGACCGACGTGCTCTCGCAGGCCACCCCGCAGACCACGGAGCGCCAGATCGCGGCGGCCTTGGCCGAGCGAGTTGTCGCAGCGGGCGCCGACCCGCTCGTACTCCTGACCAGTGGGGCATCTCGGGCAGCTTTCCGCCATCCGCTGCCGACGGATAGCGCCTTGGGCCGACGAGCCATGGCAGTTGTCTGCGCGCGTCGCGATGGCATGATCGCCAATGTGACGCGATGGGTGAGGTTCGACGACGGAACCTCGGCCGAGCGCGACGCCGAGGCACGTATCGCCAATGTAGAGTCGGATATTTTTGATGCCACCGTCCCGGGCGCAAGCATTGCTCACGTCTTTTCTGAAATCCAGGCAGCATATCCACGGCACGGTTTCGGCCCAGATCAGTGGCAGTTGCACCACCAAGGCGGTCCAGCAGGCTACGCAGGACGCGATCCTCGGGCCACAGTTGCTGTCGCGGATACGATCGCGCTCAACCAGCCCTTCACCTGGAATCCGTCCGGACCGGGCGTCAAAATTGAGGACACTGTGCTGCTGAGCTCCGAGGGAATCCGCCCCTTGAGCGTGGATCACCGCTGGCCTACAACAAAGGTCAACGGCATCGACCGCCCCATCACGCTCCAGCGATAGGACTCGAAAAGCCGCCACTCATCCCTATGGAGGGCTTGCATAACAGAGGGGACCCACCACTTTAGTGGTCGGTCCCCTCTGTTATTTGAACTGCACGATGACTCTCGTTAAGCGAGCGTCAGCACGCCATCCACACGGCGCGGGACGCCGAGCGGGTTGCTCTCACGCAGCGCCTCCGGCAAGACGGACTCCGGAGCATCCTGAAACGCGATCGGACGCTGGAAGCGGCGGACCGCCGTCGCACCTACAGACGTGAACAATGACGTGGTCGCCGGGTACGGACCACCGTGCTGCTGGGACCAGTTCACGGACACTCCCGTGGGCCAACCACCGAAGAGCACTCGGCCGGCAAGACCCGTGAGCTGCTGAACCAAGGCCCCAATGTCTTCTCCGTCTTCGGCGTGAACCGTGGCGGTGAGGCTACCCGGAACCAGAGCCAAGGCGGCTGTCAGCTCGGCTTGATCACGGTATTCAATAAGCAAAGTGGTCGGTCCAAAGCATTCCTCCAGGATGGCCTGCGGGCTGCCAATAACAGCCGCAGCGGTTGTGGAAAATACGACGGCGGCGGCCCCGTCTGCTTCCGCGTCCTGTTCCGTGGACCCACTGAGTACGGAGACGTCCGGCTGTGCCGCCAGAGCAGCAAGGCCTACCGGGTAGGCTGCAGCGATCCTGTCGGTCAGCATGGGTGCCGCTGTCTTGCCGATGCACTCGGTGGCCACTGTTGCACCAAACGTGGATCCTGCCGGGATGAAGACCAGACCCGGCTTAGTGCAGAACTGGCCAGCGCCCAGCGTGAAGGAAGCAGCCAAACCAGCGGCAAGAGCATCGCCGCGAGCAGCCAGCGCAGCTTCCGTGATGACGACGGGGTTCAGGCTGCCCAGTTCGCCGTAGAACGGAATAGGCTCCGGACGTGAGACGGCAAGGTCAAATAAGGCCCGGCCACCGGGGATGGAGCCGGTGAATCCTACGGCCTTGATGAGCGGGTCCTGCACAAGGGCCGTTCCCGCTTCACGGCCAGCCACGAGGGCAAAAAGCCCTTCGGGCGCACCGGCGTCACTCAACGCCTGGCTCACAATTTCTGCCGTTCGCTTAGACAGCTCAAGGTGCCCCGAATGAGCCTTGACGATGACCGGGCAACCAACGGCCAATGCCGAGGCCGTATCGCCACCAGCGACCGAGAAAGCGAACGGAAAGTTCGATGCCGAGAATACGGCGACCGGACCCACGGGGTGCAGGATGCGACGCAGATCCGGTCCTGGCGGTGTGGAGTTCGGATTGGCGTGGTCAATGACAGCTTCCAAGTAGGAGCCCTCTGTGATGACTCGGGCAAAGAGTCGCAATTGCCCGGTGGTTCGGGCCACCTCACCGGTGAGACGAACCGTTCCGAGGCGGGTTTCAGCGTCAGCAATTTCTACTAGCTCGGACACGTTAGCGTCCAAGGCGTCGGCAATCGCGTTAAGCCACGATGCTCGCTGGGCGTCACTTGCCGCCGCAGCCACTCCGGCCGCTGCATGAGCGGCGGCTGTCAGTTCTTCAAGGTCTAGCGTTGCAGTCTGCACGTTCATTGTTCCTCTGCTTGTAAAAATGAATACCGGTTAGGACTAACGGGTGGGAATCCCTGCGGCGAATTGCAAGCCCAGCCCTGGGCGTCCGGTGCCGGAAAGTCGGCTGTCGCGAATCGTGATCGGGGATGGTCCGGCCAAAATTCCCAGCTGTTCAAAGGAGGCGTCTTCCACATCCTCTACGGCGACAGGGTTAGCCAGTGTCAACGCAAGCTGTCCGGAAAGTTCCGGCAGCAGATGCGGGGCAACGGCAATGCTGTTGGTGCGAGCCAGCTCCACGATGCGACGGAACGGGGTAATTCCACCAACACGCACGATGTTGGGCTGAATGACGTCCACTGCTCCGGCATCGATAAAGTCCCGGAAACGCTGGATCGTATGCACGTTTTCACCCAGAGCAATGGGCACGGAAGAATGCTGGCGCAATCGCTTATAGGCCCACAGATCATCGGCCCGGATAGGTTCTTCCAACCAATGGAGGTTGAACTGTTCTAGGCGGGACAACGCCCGAATCGTCGTGGGTAGATCCCAGCGCTGATTGGCATCGATCATCAAGGCACGGTCGGGCCCAATGACGCTTCGTACCGCAGCGACCCGATCCACATCCTCAGCGATATCAGGCTTTCCCACCTTGATCTTGACGGATGAATGCCCTGCGGCCACCCAACGTTCTGCCTGGGCGATGAGTTCTTCGAGGGAGTAGTGCAGGTTAACGCCGGAACCATAAACCTCTACAGATTCACGGCGTTTACCCAAGAGTCCCGCCACCGAGGTGTTGGCATTCCGTGCCGCCAAATCCCACAGGGCAAGATCAATTCCAGCCATGGCGATCGTTGTCAGTCCTCCGCCCCCTGCCTCATGTAGCCGCAGCCACAGGGCATCCCATAAGGGCTCGGGATCGGCTGGCAGGCCGAGCGCGAAAGAGGCAATATCAAAGTCCAACAAGGCTTTGACAGCCTGCGGGCCAATGGTTGGCGTCCACGAAAAACCGTGGCCGATGCCGCCGTCGTCAGTCTCTACGGTGGTGGCAATGATGTGATTTTCCGGCGCCTCCACACCCCAACTGCGGCGCAGTGGCACCGTCAGCAACCGGGTGTGGAACGCTGTGATCTTCGAGCTCATGCGCCTTCTGCCTTAAGCGTTTGCCAGCGCATGGCTAGCAGCGAGTTCGTGACCGGCGGCCAGGATGGCAGCCAAACGAGCTTCCTGATCGGCGGTGGGATTCACCAGCGGAGGCCGGACCGGGCCGACCGGCAAGCCAGCCTGGCGTAGGCCGGCCTTGATGAGTGAAACACCGAAGCCGGGGGTCTCGTCGCGCAATCGGACCAGCGGAGCGTAGAAGCCTGCGATGAGTTCTTCGCGGGCGGCCTCATTGCCATCCATGTAGGCGCGGTAGTAAGCCGTGGCGATCTCTGGCGCCATGGCAAAGGCGGCCGATGAGTACAGCGGCATGCCGAGACCACGGTAAGCGCCCTGGGTCAGTTCGGCGGTCAGGAGACCATTGAAGAATTGGAAGTCCTCGCGGCCTGTTGCTCGAACGGCGGAGACGATTTCCTGGGCCAGACCCACATCACCAATACCGTCCTTGAATCCGATAACTTTCGGGTTGGCAGCCAGCTGCACCATGGCTGCCGCCGTGAATTTGGCGTTGGCACGGTGGTAAACAATGACAGGAAGTGTGGTTTCGGCGGCAACGGCTTCAATGTAAGCCACCAGCCCGGCCACGGGGGCGCCCACCAAGTACGGCGGCAAGACCAAAAGCGCATCTGCACCGGCAGCTTGAGCTGCGCGGGCTGCATCGAGAGCATGTCCCAACGGTCCACCGGCGCCGGCGATCACCGGAACGGCACCGTTCACAACCTGGACGGTGGCTTGGACGACGGTGGCGATTTCCGTCAGGCTCAGCGCATGGAATTCGCCCGTTCCGCAGGCTGGGAAGATGCCGCCGGGCTTGAAGGAAAGACGTGAGGCGACATGCTCCTTGAGGAGCACAACATCTACCTGTCCGGCTTCATTGAATGGGGTGACGGGGAAGAAAAGAACGCCTTCGAAATTCAATGGATCTCCTAGAGTGCGGCCGCGGACCTCAGGCCCGCGGTATTGGTGTCGGTAAGTTCTGTGCGCCAGCTTCGCTGCGGCGTCCAGCCCAAGATTTCTTGCGCCTTGGCGATGGAAAATGCGGGGCTCGTGCCGGTCAATCCGGCCGCCAGCGCCTCACTGCCGGGCAAGAAGTCCGGCATGAGCTTGTCGAGAGGTTCAATGGCGAGCGCATCTGCTGCGCCAACAAAGAAGACCTGGGCGTTTTCGATGCTGTCCATCTTTTCCAGGAGGACGGCTAAGAAGTCGGCGACGTCACGAGCATCCACATAGTTAAACAGTGCGGGTGCGGAAAGTGCCGGATCTGCCAGACGTTCCGCGAGAGTGTGTCCCTGCTGGGTGGGGGCACCTTCCCACTCCTCCGGGGAAATCACATAGCAAGGACGGAAGGCGGCATAGCGCGTGGCTTCCCCCGAAGCAGCGGCGAACATACGCATGACTTGTTCGGCCACCAGCTTGGACAAGGCATAAGCGTTCCATGGCTTTGGGGTGGTTTTTTCATCCAAAGGGAAGCTGTCCGGCAGCCACCCGGAAGGGTTGCCGTAGCCCAGCACGGTCGGGCTAGAGGCAGTCACAACCCGACGGACGCCGTTGCTCGTGGCCGCCTGGAAAACGTTGTAGGCCAACATCGTGTTGGTTTTCAGGATGACGTCTTCGGGTGCGCTGAAAGGAACAGCAATCGCGGCAAGGTGGATCACAGCATCAGGCAAGTGCCGTGCCATTACTTTGTTAACGGCTTCTGCGTCGAGGAGGTCAACCGATTCCTGGGTCACACCTGCCAATGCGGGATCTGCAGGCAGGCTATCGCGGTCCAAAGAAATCACGGTGTGACCGGCCGCGGCGAATCCGGCGACAACGCTTCGACCCAGCCTTCCGGACCCTCCGGTGATAAGTACGGTGGTCATCTCTAGCCCTGAACCTTTCCCGATACCTTGGCAAGGTCGGCGCCTAGCCCCAGTTCTGGAATTCGGATCGCATTTCCGGTCAACAACGATGCATTTCCGGCGATGCCCACTGCAACAGAACGCAGCCCGTCAAGGTAACCGGAGGGACGGCCCAGGGGGTCTTCTCCGGGACCATTGAAGAGGTCTGCCAGCAGCAGCGTGTCGCCACCGCCGTGCCCGCCTTCGCCATTGACAATAGGTACCTCATACGCGGATCCCCAGTGACGCTGAACAATGAGGCGTTCACCGTTGCGGCGCACGGCGTCATCTTCCTCGATAGGGGTCGCACTGGGATCCACAACGTTTTTCTTGTCGGTGCTGTCATGGACAGCGGCCCGCTCTACGACCTCAAGTTCTGCTCGACCTTCGGTGCCGTTGACGCTCACTCGGTAGCCTTCCCAGGGGCTATGGGCGTTGAGGGAATAACTCAAGGTGGGGCCGCCGTCGTAATCCACCGTCAGGGCCAGGTTGTCCTCGATGGTGATGCCATCGGTGAAGACGTCTTGGTCGCGAAGATACCCGTCGAACTTTTCGTTTTCAAGGTAGAGCGCAGCCAGTTTGCTGTCCTCACGAAGGTCCAAGGCAAACGGATCCTGCGCGGCACCGTCGATGGTGCCTCGAGCCGGACGCTCGCCCAAACCACGAGCGGTAGCGTTGTCCGAACCATAGAAGCGCAAGCCACCTGAGGCATAAACACGCGCGGGGACATCGTCGATCCACCAGTTGACCAGGTCAAAATGGTGGGATGCCTTGTGGATGAGCAAGCCACCAGAATTCTTCTTTTCACGGTGCCAGCGGCGGAAATAGTCAGCTCCGTGAACGGTATCCAGCATCCAGCTGAAGTCGATGCTGGTGACCTTGCCAATCACACCACTCTGAATGAGTTCTTTAAGTGTGCTGTTACGCGGCGAGTACCGGTAATTGAAGGTGACAACCACATTCTTGCCGGTTTCCTCGATGGCTGCGGTGATCCGGCGGCAACCGTCAACATCAATCGTGAGCGGCTTCTCCACGACAACATCGGCGCCGGCACGCAGTGATTCAACAATGTAATCCGCGTGAGTGTAGTCCGGAGTGGTAACAATGACTCGGTCTATCGAGTTTGCCTTGATGAAAGCCGTCAGCTCGTTCGGATCGAAGGCTTCAGGCAGAATCTGAGACGATTTGTCCTGTTCCGAGGAGTCGCTCTCAGCACTCAGCCTGGCCGCAAGATCCGTGTAATAGGCAGTACGGCCCGGGTTCAGATCCCCGATGGCCACCAGTTCGGCCGTATCGGCATGGGCTCCCATGATGGCCTGAATGTACATCTCGGCCCTGGATCCTGCCCCGACCAGCGCTATGCGAGCTTTCTTCTTCGATAACACTTCTGCTGCCCTCTCGGCGGACGACACTACGGTACTCATGAGCTTGGATGACCTTTCACAACGTTGTACGGTTACCTGCCCGCCCCACCCGTGGGTAGTTCCTTTTGGGTAGTTGAGACTCTTGAAGTAAATTTATTGAGAAAGCGTTTTCTCAATCTGTTATATGCTTTCTATCAACACACTGGGCACCACGTCAAGGCGCATTCGATTTACGACATCGCCATACTGGCTGGCGCCCCAAACTGAGGAAGAACCATGGCTAAGCGAGCCCCAAGCAACCGAATCGGCATCTCTGACGTCGCCGCGAAAGCAGGCGTCTCCTTGGCGACTGTCTCTCGTGTCATGAACGGGAACCAGAGCGTTGACCCAAAAATCGCTGCTCGAGTGCAATCGGCTGCCGCAGAGCTGAAGTACCAACCCAACCCCATCGGTCGAAATCTGGCCCGAGGGAAGACAGAAACCATTGGAGTAGTTGTTCCCGATCTAGGGAATCCGACGTTTCAAACGGTGTTGCGCGGAGTGAGCCGGGCAGCGGCCCAAGACGGTTACCGCGTCCTCATCGCAGACTCTTCGGAGGTTTCCAGCGAGGAAGCCATCCTGGCGGGCGAAGCACGCCGGCGCTGCGACGGCGTGGTGCTGTGTGCGCCACGTATGAGTGCGGCCGAGCTGGAAGAACTGGCTCCGAGTTTGCAACCCATGGTTCTGGTCAACCGCACAACGAACGTTCCCAACAGCCCGAGTGTCATGATCGATTACGGCAAGGGAATCCAAGACCTGGCGGGACATCTCGCAGACCTTGGGCACACAAGAATTGCTTACGTTGCCGGACCAGCCAGCAGCGCATCCAACGCCCTTCGCCTGGTGGGCTTGGAAAAATTTAGTCGAACTCACCCACACATCGAAGTGGTGCACTTACGCAACGGCTCGACATTCGAGGACGGTTACGAGTCTGCCAATGATGTACTTTCCAGCGGTGCGACCGGCATTCTTGCCTTCAATGATCTGACAGCCATGGGTCTTCTCAGCAGTCTCAATGAGCGAGGCATTCGGGTTCCTGAGGATATCTCCGTGACTGGCTTCGATGACATTCCCTTTGCTCGTTACACCACACCGCCCCTCACTACCGCGGCAGCTCCCATCATGGAAGCTGGGGAACAAGCATGGGCACAGATGCGCGAGCTGCTCTTCGGGAATGCCATCACGGAAGCGGTACGCGTTTTTGAACCACACATAGTGGTGCGAGGAAGCACCGGCGTCCCACACGGAAAGGACTCCACGGCGGAGAGCTAAACGCCGTGGAGCCACAACCTAGCGCAGCGGGTTGAAATGACGCAGGGTAGCTGGCGCTGTTTGGCCGGTCAGCCCTGCCGCCACCATCTTGCCTGTCAGTGGTCCAAGCGCGATCCCCCACATGCCGTGCCCGCCGGCAACATGCACTCTCGGAGAACGAGTCGCACCCACCAGCGGGAACCCATCAGCGGTGCAGGGTCTGGAACCAACCCATTCTTCGGACCGTTCATCCCAATTGATACCGGTGAACATGGGCGAGGCGGCCTCCACAATGGCCTTGATCCGTCGCGGATCCAAGGGCGCATCAGCATCTCGGAACTCCATCATTCCGGCGACCCTGAACCGATCCCCTAGCGGGGTGCAGGCGACACGTTGTGCCGGGAAGTAAATCGGCCGGGTGGGCATCGTTTCAGGCACCACAGTGAAGCTGTAACCTCGCCCCGCCTGCACCACTCGCTTGACGCCGAATTTACGCGCCAACGTCCCCAACCATGCACCCGTGGCGAGAACTACGGCGTCAGCCTTGATGAGGCGGCCCTCCGAACCAATGACGTCTACGCCGGATCCCGTGTCCCGAACATCAAAAACCGTAAACGCACTAATGATGGTGGCGCCGCGAGCCACGACGGTATCCGCAAGGGAGTGCATGAAGGCTGGCGGGTTAATGAATCGCTGATTGCGGATTTCGATTCCCGCAGCCACGCCAACACCCAGCGCTGGTTCAAGCTCACGGATTTGATCTCCCGTAATCAGGTTGAAGTCCACCTGGCCGCCCGTTTCCCGAATGACGTGGAACTCCTTGACTAAGGCGTCACGGTCTTCCTTAGAAGCGAAACCCGCTAAGAACGGATCCGCTATGTGAGTTTCTTCGGCCACGGCTGGCGTTCCGGCCGCGATTTCATCAAAGGCATCAATCCCGGTCCGGCCCAGCTCAGCAAACACACCCATGGCCGAACGCCATTTGGCGGACGTGCAATTGCGCGCGAACCCCACGAGGAATTTCAGAAGTGTCGGATCAGCAGATAACGGAATATACAGCGGCGAGGCCGGATTGATCATGGCCTTGAGGCCGTATCGCAGGACCGCCGGTTCGCTCAGCGGAAGTGTCAGGGCCGGGGTGAGCCAACCCGCATTCCCCCAAGAGGAACCCGAGGCAACCCCGCCGCGATCGACCACGGTGACCTTAACACCCTGCTCCTGCAAATACCACGCGGTAGATAATCCAATGATTCCCGCACCAACAACAACCACATGCTCAGGCGCCTTTGCACTGACCACGATTCACTCTCCTTTGAGCTTCATTCGACCCACGGAGGGCCCTTGCCCCAAGCTAACCACTTTTGTTCGATAGCCCCAATTCCTCCGCGGACAGTGAGCCCCCATCGTAGTAAGGAGCGATAAGCATCACCGAGCACATCCATCACGACACAATGTCCCTCAGCGATTATGAATCGATACAATTATCGGGGCTGTTCTTCTCGCGCTGCCCGAAGCGCCGGCCCTGATGGCCCATTATTCTCTCTTGCGACAGGACTATCTCCATGTTCCACGCCACCATTCCCGCTGCGGAGCAAAACGACTCCCTCCCTCTGATGGGCGACGGGGAAATCACCGCCTCTAGCCAGCACCTCACCCGGAACGGCGCCCCATGGTTCCCGATCATGGGCGAGTATCATTTCAGCCGCCAAGATCCTGGGCAATGGCGCATCGGGTTGGAACGCATGAAACAGGGCGGCATCACGGCCGTCTCAAGCTATGTCTTTTGGCACCATCACGAAGAACAACAAGGCGCCTTCCAATGGAATGGAAAGCGAGATCTCCGCGCCTTCGTGACGCTGTGCGCCGAGCTTGGCCTCGATTCCGTGGTGCGCATCGGCCCCTGGGCTCATGGCGAGGCCCGCAATGGCGGATTCCCGGATTGGTTGCAGGCCCTCCCGCTTCACCATCGCAGCGACGACCCACAGTATCTGGACTATGTGCGGGCTTTCTTTGGCGAGATAGCAACCCAGCTCCACGGTCTCTTCCACAGCGACGGTGGCCCCATCGTGGCATTGCAGATTGAGAACGAACTCTACGATCAGCCGGGACACATCCTCACGCTCAAGAGAATGGCTCAATCCCTTGGCATGACGCCTCCCCTGTGGACTGCCACGGCATGGGGCGGCGCCCAACTACCGGCCGGGGAGGTCTTGCCGCTTTACGGCGGATACCCCGAAGCATTTTGGGAAGATGCCCACCCCGGGTGGGCGCGCGGGAGCCGAAAACACTATTTCTTCAGTCATATTCGCGACGACCATTCCATCGGCGCGGATCTGCGCCCTCTTGCCAGCTCGACATCCGAGGCGGAGGAACTCGATGCACCCTTTGCCACCTGTGAACTGGGCGGCGGAATGCCGTCGGCCTACCATCGGCGTCCCATTATTCCGGCCGCGGATGTGTCGGCGCTGGCCCTAGCCAAGATCGGTAGCGGCTCCACGTGGCAGGGCTATTACATGTTCCACGGCGCTTCTCAGGGTCTAGGTGAGTTGTCTACTTTGCAAGAGTCCCAGGCCACGAACTACCCCAACGATCTTCCCGTCATGAGCTACGATTTCCAGGCCCCCTTGGGTGAGCACGGGCAGCTCCGTGAGTCCTATCATCGCCTGCGTGCTCAGCATCTGTTCCTTGCTGAGGTGGGCCCGGACCTCGCCCAGATGCCCATGACCTTGCCCGACGTGCTCCCTGCCGGACTCGACGATACTCAATCCTTGCGCTGGTCAGTCCGCAGCAATGGCCGTTCCGGCTTCCTCTTCGTCAATAATCACCAGCCCGCAACGGACGCACTGCCGCCCAAACACGACGTCCAGTTCAGTCTTAGGATGTCCGACGGCGGGAATCTCACCGTCCCTCGGCAAGCGGTCACCGTGACTGCGGGAGCGCATTTCGTCTGGCCCTTCAACCTCCCCCTTGGCGAGAACGCAACACTCGTGCGCACCACGGCCCAGCTCCTCACCAGCCTGCCGGTTCCAGGAGGGCGTTGTTTTGTTTTTTCTCGAACTGACGGCATTGCCGCGGAATTTGAGGTTTCTCTTCCCACGTCCGACGGCGACACTCACCAAATCCTGCCACTGAAGGTTCCCGCAGGCTACGGGGCGATTGAGCTGGAGGTGACGGCTGGCGTATCCATTTTGCTCGTCGACGCAGCGGATGCCCTGCGGCTGTGGACGGCCAGGTTCGACGGTGAGCCGCGGATCATCTTGGCCGATTCCGTCGTGGAGAGCAGTGGTCTGCTCATGCTCGACATCTCAACTTCTCGTCAGGACGTTGCCATCTATCCTCCCGTCGAACAGCTGCGCATCACGTCCGGAACCCCTGAGATAGCCGTTGAAAAGTACGCACATCAGGGGCCACTGAGCGTGTTCTCTGTCGAGGTTCCGGAGTCACAACTGGCCACTTCTCTCAACGTGGCGCCGATCTCCGAGGCAGCCGGACCAGCGCCTCAGAGAATGGGTGGATCCCAGAATCGAGCCTCGGCCCCCGTGGATGCCGACTATGCACAGGCCGCTCAGTTGCACCTGAATTTCACCCCGGAGCAGCTCCCGCTCGGGATGCAAAACCTGTTGCGCATTTCATGGACGGGCGATGCCGCCAAGGCCCTTGTGGGCAAACAGCTCATCTCGGACAACTACTGGAACGGATTGTCATGGGACATCGATCTGACGCCGCACCGTGAAGAGTTGCTCCAACAGGGACTGACGTTGCAGGCGTTCCCCTTCGACCCCGACGCGCCCATCTACGTCGAGGAGACGATCCGACCGACCCAGCAGCTCCTGGAAATCACGGACGTCCGCATTCTCCACCAACGCTCCGTGCCACTGAGCGCTCAATAGAAAATACCCCGCAGAGAGGGTCAAAATCACGATGATCTGGCCTTCTCTGCGGGGTATGGGGTTATTGCATCGATCAGCCGCGGGGTACGTATCTGATTCCCGGATGGCTTGCCGCGACAATGGCGCGTAATCCCTCCAAGGCCTCAGGCGCAGCCCCGGCCGCCCGGGCCTGGATGAGTACGTTCCCGAGTGCCGTCGCCTCAACGGGGCCTGCCACAACAGGCAGTCCGGCAGCATCGGCCGTGAGCTGGCACAGAAGCGTGTTCTGCGAGCCGCCGCCCACAATATGGATCACCTCGACAGGCTTCCCCGAGAGCTCCTGCGCCTGCGCGAGCGTCCTTGCGTAACTCGCGGCGAGGCTATCGAGAATGCACCGCACGACGGCGGCCGGCCGGCTTTCCAGCGCGCCTCCCCCGGCGCGTGCGGCAGCAAGAATCCGCTCCGGCATCTGTCCCGGGGCGATGAAGTCCTCGGAGTCCACATCGATGAGCGGACCGCCTGAAGGCTCCGCAGCGGCAGCCGCCAAGAGCTCCGGTAAGGACAGCGGCAGGAGGCTCTGGCGCAAAGCCGGGGACCCGGCGTCGTGAGCTTCTTGCTCCCACGTCCGGATCGACTCGCTCAGTAACCAGAGGCCACCCACATTCCGCAGGTAACGAATGGTGCCGTCCACGCCTCGTTCGTTCGTGAAGTTCGCCAATCGGCTCGCCTCGCTCAGAACAGGCTGATCGAGTTCCACACCGACGAGCGACCAGGTCCCGGAAGAGATGTATGCGAAATTCGGTGTCGTCGCCGGAACCGCGGCGACGGCCGAGGCGGTGTCATGCGAGCCCACGGCGACAACCCTGGTCACAAGCGGCAGCCCGGTTCGCTCCGCACTCTCAGCTCGCAGCGTCCCGATGACCTCACCCTGTTCTACCAGTGCCGGAAAGAGGTACCGGGGCAGATCAAGCGCGCCGAGAAGCTCACTCGACCACGATTCGGCCACGGCGTCATACAGCCCGGTGGTGGAGGCGTTCGTGGACTCCGAGCGGCGCTCGCCCGTCAAGAAATAGGCGAGCAAATCCGGGATCAACAGGGCCTGCTTGTCAGTCAGGTCCCGCTCGGTAGCCAGCTGGAAGATCGTATTGAAGGGCAGGTGCTGCAACCCGGAGACCTCGTACAACTTTTCCGGGGCCACAATGCCGTGCACATCTGCCACGGCAGTAGCGCCGCGGCCATCGCGATAGCTAAAGACGGGTCCGGCAAGGGTGCCGTCGGCGGCGACGAGGCCATAGTCCACCGCCCAGGTGTCGATGCCGATGCTTGCAATACTGGATCCACGCGCGGCAGCGTGTTCGGCGGCGGCGGTCAGGCCCACGAGTACCTGCTCGAAGAGCCCCTCGATGTCCCAGAACAAGCTGCCAGCTCGTTCCACAACTCCGTTCGGGAAGCGGTGGACGACCTGCAAATCGGCCGCACCGGCCCCCACCGCGCCGACAATGACACGTCCAGAAGACGCGCCAATGTCGACGGCGGCGAACAAGGAACTCATCGCAGGAAGGCTGCTGCCACGCCGGCGTCGACGGGGATGTGCAGACCCGTGGTGTGTGAGAGCTCTGCAGAGGTCAACACGGCAGCGGCGTTAGCCACGTTTTCCGGCAGGACCTCACGCTTGAGCAGGGTTCGCTGTGCGTAGTATTCGCCCAACTTTTCCTCATCGACTCCGTAGACAGCGGCGCGTTTTGCACCCCAACCACCGGCGAAGATACCGGAGCCGCGGACCACACCGTCGGGGTTAATGCCGTTGACGCGGACGCCGTATTCGCCCAGTTCGGCGGCTAGCAGGCGCACCTGGTGAGCCTGATCTGCCTTCGTTGCCGAGTAGGCGATGTTATTGGGTCCGGCAAAGACTGAGTTCTTGGAGGAAATGTAGATGATGTCTCCGCCCATGTCCTGCTCGATAAGCACCTTCGCGGCAGCCTTGGAGACCAGGAAGGAGCCCTTGGCCATGACGTTATGCTGCAGATCCCAGTCCTTTTCGCTGGTTTCCAGTAAAGGCTTGGAGATGGACAGACCGGCGTTGTTAACCACGAGGTCCAGTCCACCGAAGGCCAAGACGGCAGCATCCACGGCGCCCTGCACGGCGGTTTCATCCGTGACATCAGCCTGAATTCCAACGGCCACGTCCGGGCCGCCCAATTCCAGAGCCACGGCTTGAGCCGCCTCAAGGTTGAGATCGGCGATGACAACACAGGCGCCTTCTGCCGCGAGTCGGGTGGCGATGGCCTTTCCAATGCCCGACGCCGCACCCGTCACCAAGGCGATGCGGGTTGCGTGCGACTTCGGCTTGGGCAGCCGAGCCAACTTGGCTTCCTCGAGAGACCAGTATTCAATCCGGAATTTCTCGACCTCATCGATGGGCGAGTAGGTGGAGAGTGCCTCCGCACCGCGCATGACGTTGATGGCGTTGAGGTAGAACTCGCCAGCTACGCGAGCGGTCTGCTTGTTACCGCCGAAGGAGAACATACCAACACCCGGCACCAGCACGATGGCCGGATCGGCGCCGCGCATGGCCGGCGAATCCGGCAGTGCGTTGCGGTCGTAGTACGCCGCATAATCCGCACGGTAGTCCGCGTGGAGTTCCTTCAAGCGGGCGATCGAGTCTTCCACCGAAGCACCAGCGGGAAGATCAAGGATCAAGGGCTTGACCTTGGTGCGCAGGAAATGGTCCGGGCAGCTTGTGCCCAGGGCGCCAAGGCGGGGGTGTTCTTCCGAACTGAGGAATTCCAGCACGGCGGCGTCGTCGCTGAAGTGACCGACGGCTGCCTTGTCGGTGGACGCCAGTCCACGGATCGTCGGGGCCAAGGCCGCGGCCTTCGCGCGGCGCTCGGTCTCAGACAGTGCGCCGTAACCTGCCAGTTCGGCGCCGAAAGGGTTGGGCCGGCCGTGGGCGTTGATGTAGGCCTCTGCCGTCTCAATGATCCACAGCGAGTTCGCTTCGGCTTCCTCACTTGTGTCACCCCACGCGGTGATGCCATGCCCGCCAAGGATGGTGCCGATCGCTTCGGGGTTGTTCTCCTTGATGGCGGCAATGTCCAGACCCAGCTGGAATCCGGGACGACGCCACGGCACCCAGGCAACCTTGCTGCCGAAAATCTTGGCCGTCAGTTCCTCGCCGTCGGCAGCCGTGGCAATGGAGATGCCAGAATCCGGGTGCAGATGATCCACATGGGACGCGTCGACGAGACCGTGCATGGCCGTATCGATCGACGGAGCAGCCCCTCCCTTACCGTGCAGGCAGTAGTCGAAGGCAGCAACCATTTCATCTTCACGCTCAACGCCCGGGTAGCTGTTGACCATGGCGCGCATACGATCCAGACGCAGCACGGCTAGGCCAGAGTCTTTAAGCGTGCCAAGGTCTCCTCCGGATCCCTTGACCCAGAGCAATTCCACATCTTCACCCGTGACAGGGTCCGTCGCGGTGCCCTTGGCGGAGGTATTCCCGCCGGCGTAGTTGGTATTGCGTTTGTCGGCACCCAAACGGTTGGAGCGGGAAATCAACGCGGCCACAGTGTCGGTGCCCTGGGACGCAGTGGCGGATACCGCCGTCGTACTTGTTGAGTTAGTCATGGTTAGGCTCCCCATCCGGCCTGGGTTCCGCCCACGCGCTCATCGTTAATTTTCTTCTGGTAGCCGCTGGCGGCGAAGGCGGCCAACGGATCACCCGGCAAACCGCGCTCTTCGCGCCACTGCGCCAAGGCGGGACGGACATCGGTGTAAAAAGCGTCGGAGAAGATCGCGTTGGCGCCGAGCACATCGCCGTCGTTCTGGGCTTCGGCCAAGGCCACTCGATCAACGAGGAGGGCGCGCGCCGTCATTTCCTGCACGTTCAACACGGAACGGATCTGGCCGGGAATCTTCTCCTCCAGGTTGTGGCATTGATCCAACATGAGGGCCACGCCGGAGTCAGGTCCCAGACCGTCGCCGCGGATGACCTCGTACATGATGCGGAACAGCTGGTACGGATCTGCCGCGCCCACGATGAGGTCATCGTCGGCGTAGAAGCGGGAGTTGAAGTCGAAAGAGCCCAACTTACCCAGACGCAGGAGCTGCGCGACGATGAATTCAATGTTGGTTCCGGGTGCGTGGTGGCCTGTGTCGAGGCAGACCAGCGCCTTCTCGCCGAGGGCAAGAGTCTGCGCGTATGAGGTACCCCAGTCCGGGACATCCATGTGGTAGAAAGCGGGCTCGAAGAACTTGTATTCCAGGACAAGGCGCTGGTTATCACCCAGACGGGCGTAAATCTCCTGCAGGGACTCGGCCAGACGGTCCTGACGGCCGCGCATATCGCCCTGGCCCGGGTAGTTGGTGCCGTCTGCGAGCCAAATTTTCAGGTCGCGGGAGCCCGTGGCATCCATGACGTCGATGCACTCGAAGTGATGGTCGATGGCCTGGCGGCGAACCTTCGCATCGAGATGAGTCAGCGAGCCGAACTTGTACACGTCGTCCTGGAACGTGTTTGAGTTGACCGTTCCAAGACCCACGCCGAGATCCTTGGCATAACGGTCCAGCGCCGCATAGTCCTCAACCTTGTCCCACGGGATATGCAGGGCGACGGCGGGCGCCAAGCCGGTGAGCTTGTGCACCTGCGCGGCATCCGCAATCTTTTCCTCGATGGTGCGAGGCGTGCCCGGGGTACCAAAAACCTTGAAGCGAGTACCCGAGTTGCCGTAGGCCCACGAGGGGACTTCAATTGCCAGCTGGTCGAGGCCATTGAGCGCCGTTGCCATGTCCGTCATTTCACTTTTCCTTCGTTAATTTGAGCATCGAGAATGCCGGCAGCAGCCAGCTGGTCTTCCAAACTAAAAACTTCTTCCATCACCATGAATCCCTCATCGGGGTTGCCTTCTGCTGCTGGAAAGAGCCTCGCCATTTCCTTCTGCCAGCGAACGTTGATGTCGGTCAGGGCCATGCGGGCGCGGGCGGCATCGAGGTCGTCGCATTCAACAAAACCAATCAGCAGGCCGTCATCACCTAGGTGCAGCGTGTAGTTGTTCCAGCCGGCTTCTTTCAATGCCAGAAGCATTTCCGGCCATACAGCCGCATGGGCTGCCTTATAGGCGGCGAGATGTTTCACATCTACCGCGGAACGAAAACAAACACGCATTGAACCCTCTAATTCTTGAAACGATTCATTAGTACGATTCAAAGTACACTTGCTTCTAAAGTGATGTCAACCATGGCCCGCAATTGGACTTCACCCATCGGGCATTGAAACGGAGTAGGACCAATGCGGGCAGCGAGCATCAAGGACGTAGCAACGCATGCAGGTGTTGCCGTCGGCACAGTTTCAAATGTGCTCAACTATCCGGATCGAGTAGCCGAGAAGACTCGCCAACGGGTCTTGAATTCGATTAATGAACTTGGTTTTATTCGCAATGACGTTGCCCGGCAGCTTCGCGCTGGCCACAGCCGCACCATCGGCCTCATCGTTTTGGACATTGGAAACCCGTTCTTCACCTCCATTTCCCGAGCAGCCGAAGACGCCGCATCGGAAAGCGGCAACGCGGTTGTTCTTGGAAATAGCGGTCACGACGCCAATCGCGAACGGCACTACATCGACCTCTTCGAGGAACAGCGCGTACAAGGGGTCCTCATCTCCCCCGTCTCTGACATTACCGAGCGCTTATCGGCGCTGACGGCACGGGGAACCAAGGTCGTCCTCGTGGACAGCCCGTCCAGCGAGGGTGATTTCAGCTCCGTCTCAGTCGATGACGTACACGGCGGCTACACCGCCACTAAGCATCTATTAGATATTGGCCGTCGCAAGATTGCCTTTGTTGCCGGCCCCCAGCACTTTCACCAGGTGTCTGACCGTTTGGCCGGGGCTCGAAACGCCGTGGCTGAGTTCCCCGACGCCACCTTGGAAATCTTGCAAGGCAACGACCTGACTGTATTGGCAGGCCGTGAAGTGGGAGATACCCTCGTGATGCGCCAGCAGGGAGAATTGCCTGACGGCTTGTTCTGCGCCAACGACCTCCTAGCGCTGGGCATGATTCAGTCCCTGACCATGCTCCATACGCTGCGCATTCCCGAGGATGTCGCGCTGGTCGGCTACGACGACATCGACTTTGCCGCCTCCGCCGTCGTTCCCCTCACCTCCATCAGCCAGCCCACAGCCATGATCGGTCGGACTGCGATCGAGCTTCTCGCGGAGCAGTTGGATAACCCCGACGCGAAGCCTCGTTCCGTCGTCTTCAAGCCGGAACTGGTGGTCCGCGCCAGCACCACCGAGGCGCAATCACACCAACGCTGAGACGGAAAGGTTACGGTAGGCGGCTTGTAACGGAGCCATCTGCCGCAACCCCAAGTAGCCACCACCTATGGGAGGGCCATTCGTGACGCCGTCGTCGCTCCAAGCAAAGAGCTGCAGCCCGTTGATACTGAACGTGACATGCGGCCCCTCTTGGGTTACTTCTACTCGATAGAACCCGTCTGCGTCCTCCGTAGTAGGCAGCGGGTCAGCTCCTTGAGCAACCAGATGGAAGCCGCTACTTTTGCGCAAATTACATGTGCGAAAAGCCCGCTCTGAGGCGTACTTGTGCCGTTGATAGGAAATGTGTAGAGCGTTGATATCTGAGGAATGATACTGAGGGTAATATCCGGTGCGAGGCGCCAAGCTCTGGGAAAACAACTCCTGGCCGGCCGCGCCTTGAGCCCCGAAAAAAACCATCGCCAAGCCCTGACCGGATATTGGGAAGTATTCCCAGGAAATTCTGATCCGGTCCGGGAACTTTTGCGGGCACCACACCGTGAAATGAGCATAGTCCCCCAACACCTCGGGATCGGCATGACTGGCCAAGACTGCGCCTCCATGGCCGTTGCTGATCGTGATGGGCCCCTCGCGCACCCAGTCGGTGAGAGACTCGGCTGACATGGGGTTGCTATAGAGCACTCGTTCTTTCGTGGGCACAGCCGTCACGCCACCGCCACCTTATTGCAGATGAGCGCCAGTTCCCTTGCTACGTGGCCTGCCACCTCGGCCGCCCCGGTGCAGTTGAAATGAGTGTCATCTAGTAAGCCGTCGGGCCAATGCGCGTGACTGCCGGGCTCCAGATGAGTGAAATAGGCGATGGACCCATTCTCGCCGGCCGTGTCGTACAGGGCCGCCGTCCAATCGTTCAACTCGATGACAGGCACCTGCTGTCGTCGCCCGATCCGTCGGACGGCGTCGGCATAGGCTGCCAGCGTGAGGCGCTGCCGCCCGTCGATGAAGTTGCGTCGCTCCACAGGAGTACACAAAACTGGCTGAGATCCTCCCGCTACGACTTCCGTAATCATGCGTTCTAAGTTGCTTCGGTACCCTGTTTCGGGACCCAGGTGGCTGCGTTTTTGATCATTGTGGCCAAATTGAAGCAATACAACGTCCCCCTGCCCAAGCTCTGCTAGGAGCAGGGCCCAAAGGCCTTCATCCCTGAAGGTCTCGGTGCTCACACCACCCTTCGCAAAATTGTAAACAGCCCCCCACTGAGACACGAACGGAGCCAGTTCATTACCCCAACCGCTCATGGGGTACTCATAGCTGGGGCAACGGGCAACAGTAGAGTCCCCTGCCAGTAGAATTTTCATTTTCTTTTTCCTTATCCAAGTTCTGCTAAGGGTGGTAGTTTTCTTGAACTAACCCTTGACCGAGCCCACGAGCATTCCCTTGGCGAAATGTTTTTGCAAGAAGGGATAAAACACCAAGATGGGCAGGGTGGCCACCACAATGACCGCAAATTTTATACCCTGAGCCGGTGGTATATAATTCGGGTCGATGTTACCGCTGGCCATCAAATCGCTAGCCGCCGTAACTTGCCTCAGATACATCTGCAAAGTCCACATGCTGTTGTCATTAAGGTAGAGCAGTGGAGACATGAAATCGTTCCAAATGCCGACAGCGTAGAACAAAGCAAAGGTAGCCAGAACCGGTTTACTCAGAGGCAAGAGAATCCGCCACAGAATTCCAACCTCCGTGGCGCCATCGATCTTTGCCGACTCCTCCAACTCGGCGGGCAGCTCCTGGAAGAAATTCTTAATGATAATGAGGCTGAAAGGATTGATGGCGGCCGGCAGAATCAGCGCCCAGTAACTGTTCAAGAGACCTAAGTCTTTGACAAGTAGGAACGTGGGGATCATGCCACCGGAGAACACCATGGCAAAGACGACCAGATTCAGAATCAGCTTGCGCCCTGGCAACTGCTTCTTGGAGAGAGGGTAGGCCATGCTGACGGTCAAGACTAGTTGGACAACCGTTCCCACAACGGTGACCAGTATCGTCGTCACCAACGCCCGCATGAACGCGGGTGTGGAAAAGATGTATTTGTAAGATTCCAGAGACACCTCGTTAGGCCAAACAAAGAATGGTCGGGAGGTGATTTCCACTTCGGTGGCAAATGAACCAGCCACGACGTACACAAACGGCAACAGCGTCACGATGCCAATGAGTGCGAGAAAAACATAGTTTGCGCCATCAAAAATCCGGCCGCCTGTAGTGTTGTGAATTTTCATGTTAAAACAGTCCGCTCTGATTGAAACGCTTTGCCAGCCAGTTCGTTCCGAAAATCAGCACAATCCCAATAACGGACTTAAATAGGCCAACTGTGGTGCTGTAGCTATATGCGCCCTGTGTGATGCCAACGAAGTACACATAGGTGTCAAAGACGTCAGCGACACTGCGATTAAGCGCATTCGTCATGAGATATATCTGTTCGAAACCAGTGTTTAGCATCTGTCCAATCGCTAGGATCAGCATGACGATGATAGTGCTGCGGATCGCTGGCAACGTAATGTGCCAGACCCGCTGGAAACGGCCTGCACCATCAAGAATTGCCGCCTCATACTGATCTTGGTCCACCGTTGAGAGCGCCGCCAAGAAGATAATGGTTCCCCATCCTGTATTTTTCCAAATATCCTGCAAAACAATCAGTGGTCTGAACCAAGCCGGATCGGTGAGGAAATCTATCTCTGTGCCAAAGAGGCCATTGAGGAAGTGAAACAAGGGGCCCAGATCCAAGGCAAATAGCAAGAAGCTCAGCGAGGCAACAATGGTCCAAGAAAGAAAATGCGGAATGTACACGAGCGTTTGTACCGTGCGCTTGAGGATGGATAGTCGCACCTCATTAAGCAGCAGCGCTAAGACAATGGTGAGAGGGAAGGCAATGCCGAGGCTGAGCCCGGCCAGAATTAACGTATTTCCCATCAGTCTCGGAAAATCTGGGTTGGCAAAGAAGTCCGCAAAGTTCTGCACCCCCACCCAGGGGCTGCCGTTGACGCCTAGGAACGGCACATAGTCTTTGAAGGCAATCGTGACACCATACATGGGTCCGTAGCGGAAGATCGCAAAGTATAAAATGCCCGGCAAGAGCAGCAGGTACAGCCATTTGTAGTGCCTGAATTGGGTACGGAATGTTCGTTTGCGAAGCGGTCCTCGTGCACCATCTGACGTTGTCCTAACCGTCTCTGATTCTGCCCGGGATGGGGTGTCAACAACCGGCAAAAGTTGTGCCATAGCAGTCCTCTCTCAATGTTGTGGTGGCCAGCGGTGCAGTATGCCCAAGGCAGTCCGCACCGCTGACGCGCGGCATGTTTACTGGTTCTCTTGCCAGAGCTTGTTGGTTTCTTCCTTGATTTGGTCGCCGCCGGAGGTACCCCACAACTTAATGGCGTCTTTTAGCCCCTGTTCATCGATTTGTCCGGCCAAGTACTTGATCCGGGCGTCGGCAATGATATTGTCCAGCTGAGCACCCTTAGCCACATAGGTTTCGGAGACATAGGGGGCCGCAGGGTTATATACGGCACTCTTGAGGTTTTCCGCCATGACAACGAGGCGCTCGTCATACACCTTCTGCTCGTACTCGGTGGACTGTTGGACCTTGTAGAACTCGTCGCCCTTAACACTGGTGCCCAACTGGGAGAAGCTCTTGACGTCTTCAGTGACCTTTTTGCTTTCAGCCGTTTCAGTCTCGACGAGGATGGCCCGGCCGTCGGTCACCGTGAAATTGACGCCTTCAATTCCGTTGTTTAGCAAGACTGCTACGTCCTTGCTGTTCATCGCATTCAAGAATTCCAGCACCGCTTTGAGGTCTGCTTCGGTGCGGACACTGGATTTGGGGATGGCCAAGAAGCCAGAGTATCCATCGGTAGGATGTGCGTAGAGCTTTCCGTCCGGGCCCGTCAGGTTGCCCGTAAAGGTAACCTTGTTTTCAAAGTCGTCCGGGTTGGCCTGCTTGAACAACGTAATCAGGGCGGCAACTCGGGAATCGACATCGATGATTATGCCGGCCTTACCGTTGAAGAAGGCATCGTTCCATTTGGTACTGTCGGCCGTGGCGAAGTCGGCATTAATGAGTTTCTCATCCACCATCTTCTTGACGTACTTGTTCGCTTCCAAGAATTCGTCAGTCTCGAAGCTGGGCACCAGGGAACCGTTGCGTTCACTCCAACGGTTGCCAGCTCCAAACCATTCCTCGACCACGTCGTAGGGGCTGTTGCTGCCAATGGATCCGGGCCACTTCGGGATCATGATGCCGGTGGTCCCACCCTTTCCGTCGCCGTTCGGGTCACCGACGGTGAAGGCTTTCGCCACCTCATAGAGCTCCTCGGTGGTCGTGGGCACTTCCAGGCCAAGCCTGTCCAGCCAGTCCTTACGCAGAATTACGGCAGTTCGCATGGGGGTGCGGCCACGGAATATGCCATACACCTTGTTGTTGATGCTGGCGTTGAGCTGCACCTGCGGCAGGGTGGTGACTAGGTTTGGGTAGTCCTTGAGTTTGTCCGTCAGGTCCCAGAAAGCGCCGGCTTGGGCATTCTTCACGAAGCCAGGCGACTTGCCCTGGATGACCATAACATGGGGCAAATCATCCCCAGCCAAGGTGATGTTTGTCTTGTCTTCATACGAGGAGTTCGGCGTCCAGTTGATGTTCAAGGTCTTGCCCGTGGCTGCCTCAACCTTGCCCTGCAATTCGCCGCCAGGCAAAGGTGCGTCAGTGCCTAGGAACGGGGCCATTATGTTCACCGTTGACAGATCCACCGGCGCCGTTGAGCCACTATTGCATGCTGTAAGGGCGAAGACAGCGGTGCCGATCGCGCCCCCGAACAAGGCTCTGCGACTAAAGGGTGCGTTGACGGCGTTCCAGGTAGTTTGCTTCATTGCGGTACTTCCTTAATTGTTGGTGGAAATCAGGTGGTTGGAGGGGTCTTCTCGGCGGCTTTCAAACTCACCGGGTGCCCCAATCATTTCTAGGGCGAGCATGGCATTCAGGCACCACTGTGAGGCCCAGTTAGTGGACATATGCGGGTATTCCTTCACAGGCACCCAGGTCTCGGCGTCGCTGAGGGATTCAGGGAGCGGAACGGTTAGCTCGGTGTGTGCATCTTCAATCAGAATGTCCCAGACTTTTCGGGCCAGTTCCGCATCGTCGTAGTAACTGGCAGCGAACGCCATCATCCCGGTGGCCATGGAGGGCCATGAGAAGAAGCTGTCATCGAGGTGGCCGTCGCTTTCCACCAACTTTGCTTCTTCGGACAATGCGTAGAATCGTCCGAATTCAGCAATCATCCGGCTGAACTCGCCGTTCTCCATGACGTCGGCGATCTCCATCCAGACCTGCGGGGCCCCGAAGGCGATGATCATATGGAAGCCCCCTTTGGTAGCCAGCTGCATATGATGCAGATCCCCTGTACTGGTGTCCAGCTCCACAGTGGGGCCCGAGAGCAATCCCATGGGCATGGCCTTGAGCTGATCGATGCCCTTGGTAATCCAATCCCGCCACTGGGTGTCGCCGGTGCGTTCCCATTCGCTGAACCAATTGGACGTCAGCGCCGACCAATCCGGGCCGATCCGTATGTGCGTGCGCCCCTCGGGCCGCTCGTAGAATTCGCGCATGGGGTCCAGCCGGTCCAGCGCATGCTGGGCGTCGCGGACTTCTGAGAGTAGTTCCCCAATGCGCTCGTCACCGGTCAAGAAGTAGTAATATTTGTGCAATCCGGCCATGCTGATGCGCACTTCCTTGCAGCCGCATCCCCAGTGCGAGACGTTATGCCGGGAACCTAGTTGCGCGTACGTGCCATTATGGTGCCGGTCAACTTCTGCGCTATGCCAAGTCATTGCCTCTGCCAGACGGAACGTAGTGGCATCCCCGGTCCGCAGAAAGTACTGCCACAACCACATATTCGGCGCCAGCTCATTGTTGGCCCAGGCGTAGCCGCCCATGTCGTAGCGCCACTGGTGGCGGTATTGGTCGTAGGTGTGCATGAAGTCGCCAAAGTTCCAGTAGCCATACCAGGAGCGTTGTTCAACTTCGGCCGCGTAGTACTCAACGAAGCCGGCTAGGCGCTGCTCAACCAGGCTCCGAATACTGTCCACTTCAGTATTCACAGCGTGGGGCAAGCCCCACGTGACTCCTGTAGCGCGGCTCTTGTAGTAGCTTTCAGGGGCGCAAACTGCCTGAGCGGGTTGCTGTCGCTCTTGCGCCAGCAACCACAATTCTTGCGCCAGTCCGCCGTCTACTATCGCTGGAAGAAAATCAAAACTGATGTGCGAGGTATTTGCCACACCCTCTGGGGTGGCGCGCATTTCATCAAAACCCTCGTAGGCGCTGTCCACGAAGCAGCCCGCAGCGTAGTGTCGCAGATCCATTGGCTCGACCGATTCGGCCCAGCACCACGCCGTCAGGGCGGCGGCATCACCCTCGACACCGTCAACTTCCAAGGCGGCCGGGTTCTTCTGCCAGAATCCGCGCAGCGACACCGCGGCGCCTCCTGCTGCATGGCCAGCGTACAGTAGCCCCTGACTACGGCGCCCCTTGCCAACACGCACCGGCGCAAGCCTGTCGGTAGACTGTTTCTCCATCCGGAAATAGTCTTCGGACTCCTGTGTCAACCGATAGTTTCCCCACACCGCGTTGAGCGTGCCAACCTCGAACAATCGCTCGGGCCCGGTGTCTTCGGGCACCGGAATACCGTCCAACTGCTGAGCGTAGACCGGGTTGTTCTCGCTGAAGGGACGACTGTACAAAGACTGCACCGGTTCGGTGTAGACGCCTTCATCTCCGGCAAAGCTGACGTAGCGATTGAATAGCTCCCCAGACATAGGCGTGTCCAGACACAAGCCAATACCCTTGATGATCCGGTCCTTGGCAGCGTCCGTGAAAAGCAGCGTCTGGGTCACGCTAATGGTGGACTGGCCAGCAAATACAGCCAGCCGCAGCACAAAAGTCAACAAGATTCCGGTGTTTAGTAGCACCGTCCCCTCCGCCTTGACCACGCTGCGCACCGCACCGGGCGTCTCAAGGACGGCGGATGTCAGCTCAACGTTGGCTTCGGGGTTTCCTTGCGAGGTTCGCACGAGCAAACGTAAGGAATTTCCAAGCAGTTCTCCGTTACTGTTGCGGATTTCGCCGGTCAGCACGGATCCAGTGCGGGGGACGGTGAAGCGGATCGCCCCGGTATCGACCATGATTCCGTCCGGGCCCGCTACGGCCAGCGGAGTTTGGTGATGGAATTCCCCCAGCTTGGGGTCTAATTCCGGGGCCGCTGCACCTGCCGGAACTACGGCCGCGTGCCCTGTCCATTTCACGCTGCCGTCCGGCCAGTAGGCCAGAGTCCGGGCCTCATGTGGCCAAGGATCTCCTGCCAGCTTCAGCGCTGCAACATCCTCCTGTTCTAGTTCACCACGCTGCCAGGGATGACCAAAAGTGATGCCACTTACCCTGAGTGGTGCCTTTTCCAGCCATTTCATGCGTTACGCTCCTCAGCGATGATGTAGGTGTACGGTTCAAGCCGATACTTTCCGGCATTCATGTTGGTATTACTCAGTAGCTCCGTGGTTGGAAAGGGCAGCTCCAGCTCTGCAGTGGTATCTGACATGTTCACCAGCCAGCGTTGCAACCGACCCTTTTTACGCCGCAGATACTCAACAACACCGCCACCGGCACCCAGTTCTCGCGCTTCCGTCCGCGCGGGCCATGTTTTGCTCGGCGTAGTTGCGTATCCAATGAGCAGATCCACCAATAACGGGTCTTCGAATCCATCAGGGAGGGAGCCCACTAGGATGACACGCCCGTCTCCCGTTTCGGGAGTACCCTGGTTCTCCGTCACAAACGCTAGGCCCGCGGCCGGTCCACTGCGCACCATACCTAAGGGACGGGCAGTGGTGCATTCCATAAAGGTGGACATTCCGTCAAGGCCCCCCTGCCATCCCAAGAATTCGGCACTAGTTCCCGATCCTGTGGCCGGGAACGCCAGGACGCCGCGCACACCGGCTATGGATTCAAGTGCACCTAGGGCGGCATCGCTATGCCATCGGTGGTGGGCGTCCCGATCTGCCGTGCCAGGTCCCACGAGCCAGGTACCTCCTGCACGGACCCAGTCACTGACCCGCTCCAAGAACTCCGGATCAAGGTGGTGAGCATAGGGTGTCAACAGCACATCGTAGGCATCCAATGAAGCCCCTTCCGGAATGAGGGCGCGCCCAATTCCAGCTTCCACAAAACGCCGATGAATCCCCGACAGCACGCCCCGATAGTCGAGTTTTCCGCCGGGTTCGACGCTCAACGCTGTTTTTGCCCGATCGGAATACGTTATTGCCACGCGGGGCGGCAGCGTTTCACCGCCCGTCAAGATGGTTTCCAGCTGGGCGAGTAGTTCACCTCCACGGGCCGCGGATGAAAAGCCAATTGTCGGCGCACCCCAGGGGCTGACAACCGCGCCGTGGGGCTGTTCGCTGCCGCCACAGTGTTGACGGAACGGCCAAAACAGGAAACCCTTGGAACCCGCCGCAAAATTGGCAAAAATCTCCGCTTCCACAAAGCCAGCCGGGTGAGGACTACCGTAGTTGGCGATGGATCCCCCGTGGCTGGTACTCGTTTCCATGAGTATGGTTTTGCCGCTAGCTCCGAAATGCGGGAAATAGTCCAGGTTCATCAGGAATGCAGGGTAGTTCGGCGCCGCCGGATAAGTATCGAAGCTGGAGTAGTCGAGATTCGAATACAGGCCCTGATTGTCCAGATCGAAACCGAAGCCGCTGTTATGCGTTATTGGCAGTTCACTGTGTGCACGAATGATGCGGCTTTGCTCGGCGGCGAACTCGTTGATCTTTACTTGACTGAAGTCATTGAAAGCCGTCATCAGGGCGGTGTTGTGCAGGAACGGTGTGGGAGCTGGCAATGGTATCTGATCAAATGATTGATACGTTTCACTCCAAACTGCCGTTGACCACTGCTCATTAAGCTGCGCAATATCTTGATACTTCGCCTCCAACCATTGCCCCCACAAGTCACGGCAGCTGGGGCAGTGGCAGCCACCAACATGAGATTTGAACTCGTTATCAAGCTGCCAGGAGATCACTCTGCGATCTTGTCCAAACTCACGCGCCAGGGCGCCCGTGATAATCGCTGCACGCTCGCGGAAGTAAGCGCCATTCGTGCATACATGCTGCCGCGACCCATGACCCAAGGCGGTGCCGTCAGCCGTGTGGTGGAGGCGACCCTGATGCCCATGCGTGAGCCAAATGGGAGGAGTCACCGTGGGCGTACACAAGATGGTGGCGATGCCATGGTCATCGAGGATATTCAGAGCATCGTGGAGAATACTAAGGTCAATGCGTCCCTCGTCGGGCTCCAGTGCCGACCAAATGAACTCGCCCATGCGAGCTACGTTCATACCAAGTTTGGCCATCAAGGCAGCATCGCTCGCGACAATATTCTTGTCCCAGACCTCAGGGTAGAGCGCTGCGCCATAAAGGAGACGGCCATCAAATAATTCAGCCAAGATTCGCTACCTTCACTTGTGACTTGCGGACCGTGGCCAGTGCGCGCGGCCCGCGCTTTTCCAGCGTTGCCCCAACTGATACGTCGGCCATCGATTCATCATTGGACGAGTAGAACTTGTCGCAGAGCCAACCCACGAGGAACATCCACACACCAACGCTAAAGAATGGGACGAGACCTGGTAAGCGAAGGCTCACGATCCCCACGGCTGCCGTAACCAGTAGGAGTAGAACTGTGCCAGCTAGATTCCTCAGGGCAAAACGAGAAGACTGCGTGAAGTAGCGCAGGACCGGCAGTTGATACCTGGCATACATGGGAAATAGATAGCAAAGCGTCGCCACAAAAATAATTGACAATAGGACAATCACACCGGCGGCTAGCTGCGCGAGGAAGGTCGGCTCGACGGAGAAGAACTTCCAGTTCGCGAAGAGCATGGCAGCCACAAAGATCGCCACCACACCCAAGACGTTACCGCGACGGAAGTTCCGTCGGTATGCACCCCAGAACGCGGGCATAAGCGGCACCGCATCGCCTCGCACTCGGCAGCGAATCAGTTCATGAGCTGCCACTGTACTAGGCCCAACCCCGAAGATTACTAAGCCTCCAAGCGTGAAGACTAACCACAACAAATTCAGGCACGCAATCCATAGCAGCGTGTCAAAAAGTGTATAGGCCTTCAGCGCCCACGATGCGTTCATGTCAATCCTTCTTGGTCGACCCAAATCCCCATTGACCGGATCCGTGAATTGCCCCATCACCCAACAGGGTGCTGTACATCACATTCAGGAAAGCGGTTTCCAAAACATAGCACTTAAGAAAATGCTGGTCAAGAAGATTTTGAATCGTTCCATAACATTTCAAGAAATACGCACCGGCACCCTTGACCTATCGAATAGATTCGTAATCGAGCAAAACCATACGTTCATCACTAATCGCCCGATACGTTCCAGCGACAGAAAGGACCGTCTTTTGGATATTGGCCGTCGCAGGATTGCCTTTGTTGCTGGCCCCCAGCAGTTCCACCAGGTGTCCGATCGCTTGGCTGGCGCACGCACGGCCGTCGCGGAAGTGGCAGGGGCGACGCTGGAAGTTTTACAGGCTAGCGACCTGACAGTCTTGGCTGGACACAACGTGGGAGATCTCCTCGCGGAGCGCACTGGAGATTCCTTGCCTGACGGACTCTTCTGCACCAACGACCTCCTCGCACTGGGTGTCATTCAATCCTTGACCATGCTCCACACCCTGCGCATTCCTGAGGACGTGGCACTCGTTGGCTATGACGATATCGACTTTGCTGTTTCTGCCGTTGTACCCTTGACGTCTATCAGGCAGCCCACAGCGTTGATCGGCAGAGCCGCCATCGAGCTTCTTGCGGAGCAAATGGTCAACCCAGACGCCAAGCCGCGTTCCGTGGTCTTCAAGCCGGAGCTTGTTGTCCGCGCAAGCACCGTCGGCACCGCGGACCACTAAGCCCCTCGTAACTTGGCAGAAACTGCCACAAAATCCATTGACGCGCTGAGAATTCGTTGATACGTTTCAGTTCAGAAAACGTTTTCTTCCTTTCTTACTCGGAACTTCTCACCGAAAGCAGATCAATGTCGATCATTCTCAGTCGCCGCACCTTCGCTCATGCCGTCCTCGGCACAACCGCTTTGGGACTACTCACGGCCTGCGGAGGTTCCAGCGGCGCCGCCGATGCCGATGGCACCACGACGATCCGATTTGCTTGGTGGGGCAACACTGCGCGCGCCGAAGCCACTCAGGCAGTGATCGACAAATTTGAAGCGGCTAATCCCACGATCAAGGTCAAGGGAGAGCCCAGCGACTTTAGCGGCTAC
The DNA here is from genome assembly GCF_003219795.1 of Arthrobacter psychrolactophilus. Lineage (GTDB taxonomy): Bacteria > Actinomycetota > Actinomycetes > Actinomycetales > Micrococcaceae > Specibacter > Specibacter psychrolactophilus. Next base: position 177,852 of record NZ_QJVC01000004.1, read on the forward strand.
TTCGACAAGCTCGCTACAAGCGTCGCAGCCAAAGATGCGCCTGATCTCTTCACACTCGGGGGTGCTTATCCTGCTGAGTACGCCAACCGTGGCGCGTTGCTTGATCTTTCTAAGGCAGGAGATGCGCTCGACCTGAGCAAGATGGATGCTTCGGCGCTGACTAATGGTCAGGTGGGCGGGGTTCAGTACGGTGTATCGACCGGCGCTAACGCCCTCGCCATGGTCATAAATCCGGCCGTCTTCAAGGCGGCGGGTGTAGCTCTGCCGGATCCGGCAACCTGGACCTGGGAAGATTTCCGGAATATCGCCGCAGAGATCACCACAAAGTCCCCCGCGGGAACTTTTGGCTCGGCTTCCGTTCTCACACATGACTCTCTCGATGCTTTTGCCCGGCAGCATGGCGAAGAACTCTACACAGAGGATGGAAAGCTGGGTCTGTCGGAAAAGACCGTCGCGGACTACTTCGCATTTTCTCTCTCACTGAGCCAGAAGAAAGCTTCCCCCTCGCCATCAGAAATGGTGGAGCAGGCAAGCGTCAGTATCGAACAAAGCCTCATGGGCACCGGCAAGGCAGGGATGATGCTGACATGGAGTAACTCCATGCGCGCCCTGAACGAAGCCGCGGGAAGCGATCTGCAACTCTTCCAATTGCCTGGCGAAACTCCAACGCCTGGAATTTGGCTTCAGTCATCGCAGTATTTCGCGATCTCCGCCCAGTCAAAGAAGTCCGAGGCCGCTGCCAAGCTCATCAGCTTCCTGGTCAATGACGAGGAAGCTGCCAAGATTCTCCTGACAGATAGAGGAGTGCCGAGCAATTCAGCGATTAGGGCTGCCATTGCCCCGGAGCTCAGCCCATCAGGCCAGTCCGAGGTGAAGTACCTTGACATCGTTGGTGAAACTAAGTTCGCGCCGACGTTCATCGGCCCCACCGGGTCAACCTCGGTGGGCGAGATTACGGCCCGGATCAACACCAACGTCATGTTTGAGAAGGTCAGCCCGGCTGAAGGTGCAAAGCAATGGATGTCCGAGAGCGCTGCAGCAATCCTTTCCTAGTCTTGACCCTCACGACTCTGCCATGGAGATATCCCTTTGATCGATCGAAAAAGTCTTGTCCGTCGCCACAATGTCGTCTTTGACGCGATTGATGCGCGCTCACCTTTGACCGTCGGAAATGGCAGTTTTGCTTTCACAGCAGATGTCACCGGGCTGCAAACACTCCCCGGCGTTTATCCGGCGCCGGGGAGGTACGTAGAACAACCAGGAACACTGCTCGGGACCCAATCAAACTGGGGATGGCATTCCACCCCCATAGACCTTGAACCCTCACTTGACTCCGCCATCAAGGAATACGACAGCCCTCACGGCCCCGTGAGGTACGTAGACCTCACGGGAAATACCAGTGCCACGCATCTGGACGGCGGCTCACCAGAAGAAACCTGGCTGCGCAACAACCCTCATCGACTCATGCTCGGCCAATTGTCCCTCGACGCCAGCTCAACGGGGCTTGATGTGATTCACGCTTCAGATCTTGGCAGCATCAACCAAACACTCGATCTCTGGTCAGGTCTGCTCTCGAGTGCTTTCCGCATCAATGGCATCGACTTTGAGGTAGAAACAGTTGCCTGCCCAACGACCGACACACTGGCTGTGTCTATCTGCAGCTCAGGCACTATACCCCCCTCGGTTGAGCTGGCCTTTCCTTACGGCAGTGAAGCTTGGGGAAATTCAGCCGATTGGGAGCATCCCGAGAAACACACCTCGTCGCTATCTGAGGTCCCTGGCGGATGGCAGATCCGGCGTACCTTGGACTCCACCAAATACACAGCAACTATTTCCGCTAACGATTCAACTCTGACCCGGCAAGATTCACACCGTTTTCTCTTGACCGGATCATCAAGGAACCTCACTTTTTGCGTCAACTTCGCGGAGGCCACGGACTCAGAAAGCACAGAAAATCCCCAGAAGAATCAGGACTTCATCGCTATTCGCCAGGCATCCTTGCAGCACTGGGCAAGCCACTGGTCTGACGGCGGCCTCATCGATTTTTCTGGGAGCACTGACCCGAGAGCACACGAACTTGAACGGCGCGTGCTCCTCTCGCAGTATCTCTTAGCCGTCAACTGCAGCGGAGCACAACCTCCCCAAGAGACCGGCCTCATGGTCAATTCTTGGCGAGGTCGCTTTCACCTAGAAATGCATTGGTGGCACGGCGCTCACTTCCCAGTCTGGGGCCGCCCTGAGCTCTTAGACAGAAGCATGAATTGGTACTTAGAAATTCTCGAGGCCGCCCAGGCGACGGCTCGGAGACAAGGGTTCGAAGGAGCTCGCTGGCCAAAACAAGTCTCCCGTGATGGGCGCGAAAGCCCAAGCGACATTGGCCCGTTCCTCATCTGGCAACAACCCCACCCCATATACCTAGCCGAGCTGTTATGGCGCAGCACTGGCGATCCTGCCGTTCTTGAGCGCTTAGCGCCCCTCGTGTTCGAGAGCGCTCAATTCATGGCCAGTTACGTTGTCCGCTCCGACGGAGGCATGACCCTCGGTCCTCCTCTCGTTCCCGCTCAAGAGTCCTACGGATTCATGCGCGACACCGTGCAGAATCCAACGTTTGAATTAGCCTATTGGTCCTGGGCATTGGATGTGGCGCAGGAGTGGCGGCGCAGACTCGGCCGCCCAGAAATTGTGGAGTGGTCAGAAGTCTCCCAAGGAATGGTCAAGCCGCACATCGATAACGGGGTGTACAGCGCCATATCTGTTTCCCCTTTCACCATCCGCCAGGATCACCCATCCATGCTCGCAGCATTAGGTGTCCTGCCGGCAACCCATCTGATCGATCCAACAGTTATGAGCAATACCCTCGACAGCGTCTTGGCGGACTGGGACTGGCAAAGTACGTGGGGCTGGGACTACCCCATGATCGCCATGACCGCCGCACGACTCAACCGTCCGCATGACGCAGTCGATGCCCTCTTCATGGATAAAGGAAAAAACACCTACCTCGCCAACGGACACAATTTTCAGACCGATGCACTGCCGATCTATTTGCCGGGCAACGGAGGCCTACTCACAGCCGTCGCCTTAATGACAGCCGGACACGGCGATGGACAGACCAACCCTGGATTCCCCTCAGACGGCACCTGGTCGGTGACCTCGGAAGGCATTCTGCCTCTGCCCTAGCCGCGGTGGCCCCGAGCTAGGGCAGGATGCGACCTAGCTCCTGGGCAACATATTCCGCGATGGTTGCCGCTCCCACCCGGTTAAAGTGCGTATTGTCCTGCAACCCTTCAGGCCAGTGCCCATGTTCCCCCGGCACCAGGTGAGTGAAGTATTCCATGGAACCTGCTTCGCCGGCCGTCTCGTACAGCTCAGTGGTCCATTCCGAAAGGTCAATCAGAGGCAGCTGCTCTTCCTCAGCCAAGACACGCACTGCGTCCGCATAGTCCGCCAAGGTAGCCTGCTGAGCGCCTGAAACAAAGTTTCGTCGCTCGACTGAGGTACACAGGACGACATGGGCTCCCCGCTCACGAACCTCGGAGATCATCTGCTTTAGGTTGCTCGTATATCCGTTCACCGCTCCCAGATGGCTGAGCTTTTGGTCGTTGTGTCCAAATTGCAGCAGTACGGCGTCGCCTGTTTCGGTGATCTCCAGCAACTTGCCCCAGAGCCCTTCTTCCCTGAAAGACTCTGTCGAGGCTCCGCCCTTGGCAAAATTGTGCACGGCGGCTCGCGTGAACACATGCGGCGGCAGCTCCGCACCCCAGCCACTCATGGGGTACTCCTCCGTAGGGCAATTTGCCACAGTCGAGTCACCGGCAAGCAAGATTTTCATACACTTCTCCAAATAGATAACGGTGGCCGGGCTCCGCTGACTAGCGAGCCAGGGCCCAGGACTTTCTGAGCGTCTCCACTTGTGCGGTCATGGTCTCGGTAGTATTTTCGGCGGAAACGGACAAGTTCCTGCAGAACCAAGCCACCATGAGGAACCACAGGCTGAAACTCAAGAGGCCAGCGACAAGTGGCAGTCTGAGGCTAAGGTAGGCCATTCCAGCGGTTGCCATGAGCATAAAGACCGTCTGCGGCAGATGACAGATGGCGTGCCGGGCGGCGCCAACAAAGCAATCCAAGAGGCTTGCGTCCCCTCGGCTGAACATCGGGAAGATATAGCAGAGCGTTCCCGCAAGCAACAACGACGCCAAAGCGACGAGGGAGGCAATCAGCTGCGCACCGAAGTTCAGCTGCACGGAATAATGTGTCCATCCTTGAAAGAGAGCCACAGCTGTCACGATGAGCGGCACACCCGCAGCGTTACCGCGAGCAAAGCTCCGCCGATAACTACCGTAAAAAGCTTGGACTTGGGAAAACTTCTCTCCCTGCAGACGCCGCTGAATCACCTCAGATAACGCCATGCTCGCTGGTCCCGCACCAAAAAGGAACAGCCCAGCCGCCGCCCCTCCGAGCCATAGAAGATTCAACGACACGGCCCAGATCAGGGCGGCGAGATCGCGCGGATCTTTGCCATCCATGATTGCTTCATTGCCCTCCACCTGCTTCTAGACCACTATTCACTGTGCCTTACGTCACAGAAATGAAAACGCTTTCCAAAAAGTAGCACCGCGAAGCAGGGAACGTCAAAGCTCTATTGAAACGTTTTATCGAATCGTGACTCCGAGAGTCATCTTTTGTCTCAAGTGCCGCAATTGGCGCCACGAATCGGTTACATACCTGATTACCCTATTGAAATTGATACGTTTCACATATGATGGGCTGAACACCTTTTATTGGCTTCCCAACGTATCGATGAACAAGGATTAGACGCATGGTTGGCACGACCCCTCCCCTCCCTCGCATTGCCCTCGTTGGGGTTCATGGTTTCGGCGCTCATCATCTAGTCAATCTGGACCGATTGGAAGCGGCCGGAACCTTGAAATTGGTCGCCGTTGCCGATCCGAATCCTCCGGAAGCCGGGCGTCTGGCTCAAGACGTCGGGATCTACACCGATCTGACGACACTTCTGGCCGACGACGTCCACCCCGATGTCATCATCATCGCCACTCCCATCCAAACGCACTGCGCCTTGGGTCTTGCCGCACTTGCCGCGGGCGCCGACGTTTATCTTGAGAAGCCAACGGCAGCCTCCATGGCGCAATTTGATGAGCTGCGGGCGGCAGCGAATGCCGCCGGACGTTCCGTTCAAATCGGATTCCAGTCTCTTGGCTCGCTCGCCCTCCCTGCCCTGGCAATCATGATTAACGACGGCGAGCTGGGCACCATTCAAGGAATCTCCGCCCGGGGCATGTGGGTGCGCGACAAGGCGTACTACCAACGCTCTCGCTGGGCCGGCAAACGAACCATCAATGGCATTGATGTGGTTGACGGCGTCACGACCAACCCGCTGGCTCATGCCGTCGCCACAGCACTCTTCATTGCAGGAATTCGTTCCGCCGATGCCATCGAGAGCGTTGAAACCGATCTCTTCCGCGCACACGATATCGAAGGTGATGACACCTCAGCTGTCCGCATCACACCCAAGGAGGGTCCGCGCGTCGTCAGTGCCCTCACCGTTTGTGCCCCGGAAGAATCTCACCCTTCCGTACGTGTTCAGGGCACCGAGGGCCATGCTGTTTTCTATTACACGGAGGACATTCTGGAGGTCACGCGCTCCAACGGCATGTCCAGCGAGACCTTTGCCCGCACCGATCTCTTGGAGAATCTGCTGGCACATCGCAGTGACGGCACCGCACTTTTGAGCTCGATTGAGAACAGCGGCGCGTTCATGCGTGTCCTCGAGGCCGTCCGCACGGCCGCTGATCCTCGCCCCATTGCCGAAGAACATCTTGAGTGGATCGGCGAGGGACCCTCGGCTCACCCCGTCATCAACAACATTGCTCACTGGATCGACCGAGTCACGGCTAGCGAGGCAACCTTCAGCGAGCTCGGCGCACCCTGGACGTTGCCGGCCAGCACGTCCGCAACGATCACGGTCGACGGCGTTGACCTCGCCCATCACGTCAACGGCACCACCGTAGCCTCACGGCTCGCGCCACGACCCTACCTCCATCCCGTGACGACCGCGGGAGGTGTTCTCGTCAGCGACGCATTTCCGCTCGACCACCCCTGGCATCTCGGTGTTGGCGTGGCTCTGCAGGACGTCAACGGCGTGAATTTTTGGGGCGGCAAGACCTACACGCGCCAGAGCGCCAGTTACGAATGGCTGCCTGATCACGGCCGAATCGTCCGGACATCTTCCGAAGGCAGCGCCGAGTCCCCCGACACTCAGGAACTTCTCTGGCTTGGCCCCGACGATGCGGAGATCCTGCGTGAGCAGCGCACCATCTCTGCCACCTCCTTGGACGACGGCGCTTGGCGGCTGACGCTGAAATTCACCCTCACTCCGGCCGGTTCCGACCCCGTGATCTTGGGTGGGCCCGGCTCGAATGGTCTGGCAGGAAGCGGATACGGCGGCTTCATGTGGCGCCTCCCCGCAGCTCATAACGTTCAGGTTCACACGGCGCACGGTCGCGGAGAAGCTCAAGTTCACGGCAGGAGCGCTGCTTGGCTCGCATGGTCCGCAGACTTTGCAGCCGGACCCGCAACAGTAGTCTTCTCCGCACCGCCCGAAGCAGCCGACCCTTGGTTTGTTCGGGCGAACGAGTACCCCGCGGTTGCTTCGGCCTTGACGTGGGACACGGCCATGACATTGCTGCCTGGGGAAAGCGTCAGCCGCACGTTCAATGTGGTTGTTGCCGATGAGATCGCCAGCGATGAACAAATTTTGCGCTGGGTCGACACGCTCTAACCTTGGCCGCCTGCCACCATAAAACTTTTTTCTTTGCCTCATGACCATTAGACGCCGTATTCAAAGGAGCCCTATGCCGTCCCCCACTCCCCTCTCCGAGGGAACGACACCAGATACTGCCGCTCAGGAGCTGCGCACGAACCGCTTATGGGAAGCCCTGCCGGGGCTCTCTTACGGCGGTGACTATAATCCCGAACAGTGGCCGGAACAGGTCCGCCAGGAAGATCTAGCGCTCATGCAGGAAGCCGGAGTGTCGGCCCTCAGCGTTGGCATCTTCTCCTGGGCTTGGCTCGAGCCAGTAGAGGGAAGCTACGATTTCACGTGGCTCGATGAGGTCATGGATAATCTTGCCGCCACGGGCATCAAGGTAGCTCTCGCCACGGCCACTGCGGCTCCGCCAGCGTGGCTGGTACGCAAGCATCCAGAAATCCTGCCCGTCACTGCTGAGGGAAGCACGCTGGGACCCGGCTCGCGGCGGCACTATTCTCCGTCGTCGGCCATCTACCGCCAGTATGCGGCGAAGATGACCCGCGCCTTGGCCGAACGCTACAAGGATCATCCGGCCTTGGCGCTGTGGCATGTCGATAACGAACTTGGCTGCCACGTTTCCGAGTTCTACGGTCCGGAAGACACCGCCGCTTTCCAAGCATGGCTGAGCCGACGCTACGGCACGATCGAGGCCCTCAACGAGGCCTGGGGCACCGCCTTCTGGTCCCAGCGCTATAGCTGCTTCGAGGAAATCCTCACCCCGCGCCCCGCACCGACCACCCTGAACCCCACGCAGCAGCTGGACTTTCAGCGATTCAGCTCCTGGGCGTTGATTGACTTCTACTCCATGCTCGCCGAGGTCATTCGCGAGGTCACCCCGCTCGTGCCCACCACGACAAATCTGATGGCCTCAAGCGCCACCAAGTCTATGGACTACTTTGACTGGGCCAAGAAACTCGATGTCATCGCCAATGATCACTACCTGGTGGCCGCCGATACCGAGCGTCACATCGAATTGGCCTTCAGCGCCGATCTGACCCGAGGCATTGCCGGCGGTAAGCCCTGGATCCTGATGGAGCACTCCACCTCCGCCGTGAACTGGCAGCCTCGCAACATGACCAAGAACCCGGGCGAAATGGCCCGCAACTCCCTGGCACATGTGGCCCGCGGATCTGATGCTGTCATGTTTTTCCAGTGGCGACAGAGCAAGCAGGGTTCGGAGAAATTCCACTCGGCCATGGTGCCGCACGCCGGAACCAACACGCGAGTATGGCGTGAAGTTGTTGAGCTGGGCGCAAGCCTCAAAGCCTTGTCCGAGGTTCAAGGCGCCGAGGTGGAATCACGCACCGCAATCGTCTTCGACTACGAAGCCTGGTGGGCAAGCGAACTGGACTCCCACCCCAGCACCGATGTGAAGTATCTGGAACTCTTGCGAGCCTTCCACCGCTCCCTGTTCCTGCGCGGCATCACCGCCGATCTGGTCCATCCCAGCGCTAACCTTGACGGCTATGACCTGGTGATCGTCGCGACCCTGTACACCGTCACCGATGCCGCGGCCAGCAATATTGCGGCAGCGGCAGAACGCGGCGCCACAGTGCTCATCAGCTACTTCAGTGGCATTGTTGACGAGAACGATGCCGTTCGTTTGGGTGGTTACCCCGGAGCCTTCCGTGACTTGCTGGGCGTCACCGTCGAGGAGTTCCACCCGCTTCCGGAGAACTCCACCGTCTCCCTCGATGCTGGCTGGTCCGGGCGGATTTGGAGCGAGCATGTCCACCTGACAGGCGCCGAAGCCAAGGTGAGTTTCACGGAAGCACCCTTGACGGGAGTACCCGCCGTGACTCGACATGCTGTAGGAACCGGTGCTGCCTGGTACCTGGCCACGTTCCCGGATGCCACGGGACTGGAATCACTGCTCGATTCCCTCATCGCAGAGTCCGGCGTCAGAGCACCCGCAATGGCCGCAGCCGGGGTTGAGCTGTCCCGACGCAGTCATGCCGATGGACGCAGCTACCTCTTCGCCATCAACCACAACGTGACAGAGGCAGCCGTCAGTGCTCAGGGCACCGAGCTGATCAGCGGCACGCCGTTCAACGGAACCGTACCCGCCGGCGCCGTGGCGGTCATCGCCGAAGGCTAAGAATGCAAAAAGCTGGCTTCTGGTCTGCAGGAATTCCTGCGGACCAGAAGCCAGCTTTTTGGTGCTAATTTTTCGCTTGCAACGCCGATCGGCGGAAGCGAACGGAGACCACAGCCAAGGTCATGGCACCGGGCGCAATGAAAATCAACGGCGGCAGCATCCACACAAAGCTCAGGCACATACCCAAGGCCGCCACCAGCAAGATCGAGCCGATCCAATCGCTGAGCACATCATGCCGAGCCTGGACCCACGCTGCACCCCACGCCAAAGGTGAGGCATCCGCAGTCGAACGTTCCGAAGAACTCAGCTGAGACAGCGCGTGGTGCCACAGGCCGGCCGTGCGCAGGAGCAAGACGGCAAGGGCGGCCGCCAAAAGCACCGTGGCGCCCAGGACAAACCTTCCGCCGGGGAGCTGCTCCGACGCGGCCAAGAGCAAGTTCACGGAGGATGCGACGCCCGCGCTGACCAGAACCAGCCCAAATTTCCAGCTACCCGGCAGGGCGGCCTTGAAATCGGCCCAGAGGGAGCCCACCGTGTCGGGCCGCCCCGAAATATGCCGCTCCATATGTGCCGCGCCAGCAGCATAAGCTGCCGGCGCGGTCACGAGGGGAAGCGCCAGAATGAACAACAGCACGCCAAGGAGCAGCGTCTCGCTCAGCAAAGCAAATTTACTGACCTTAGGAGCTGCCGTAGCGGCACGCCGAGCGTTGAGCTCCTGGCGGCTTGTTCGACGGGCGGTAGCCATAACTAACCCTTCAATCCCTGAGTGGAGACGCCTTCAACGATGTGGCGCTGGAAGATCAGGAAGAACAAGAGCACGGGAAGCAGGGCAAGAACCGACATTGCGATCATGGCACCGTAGTCCGAGCTTTGCGTCTGATCCACGAACAAGCGCAGCGCCAAGGGCAGCGGGTACTTATCCGGAGTGTTCAAGTAAAGCAGTGGACCCAGGAAGTCATTCCAGCTCCAGATGAAAGCGAAGATGGAGGCCGTGATGATGGAAGGCTTCATGAGCGGGAGCATAATGCTGCAGAAGATACGGATATGACCAGCGCCATCGATCCGAGCGGCCTCATCGAGTTCCTTCGGCAGGTTGCGCATGAACTGAACCATGAGGAACACGAAGAACGCTTCCGCGCCCAGGAACTTGCCCAAGAGCAGCGGAACGTAGGTGTCTACGAGACCCACCTGCTGGAAGACAATGTACTGCGGAATGATGATGACGTGGAACGGTAGCAGCAGTGTCATGACCATCATGGTGAAGAAGAACTTCCGGCCCGGAAAGTTAATCCTCGTGAACGCATAGGCGGTCAACGTCGAGGAGAACACGACACCAATAACGGAAGCAACCGCGAGGAAAAGCGAGTTGCCAAAGAATTGCAGCGTGCTGATGCCGCCAATTCCATCCATGGCCTTGATGAAGTTATCAAAGCTGAAGTTCTCGGACCAGATGGCCGCGTTGCCAACAATTTCACTGCTGGGCTTGAACGACGAGGCGATCATCCATACGGCCGGGTAGAGCACGACGGCGATCAGGATCAAAGACACACCATGGAATGCGAGCGTCTTCAGGCTCCGGCCCATGATGGTCCGGTTCCTAGGTTCTGGGAGCGTTGCGTTCCCAGATACAGGTGCAGCTTTGACTGCTGTGATTGTCATTTTTCATCCCCGCTGTAGTGAACCCATTTATCGGAGGTCTTGAAGAAGATCAGCGTAATGATGCCGATCACGATGAGGAGCAGCCAGGCCATAGCCGATGCGTAGCCCATCCGGAAGTCGCCGAAACCGCGCAGGTACAGGTACAGCGTGTAGAACATGGTGGATCCGGCAGGACCACCGGTGCCACCAGAGATGATGAATGCCGAGGCGAATACCTGGAAGGCGTTAATCGTTTCCATCAACAAATTAAAGAAGATGACCGGGGACAGCATGGGCCAGGTGATGCTGGCGAACTTCCGGCCCCAACCGGCGCCGTCCATTTCTGCCGCTTCGTAGAGTTCAGCCGGGACCTGCTTGAGGCCAGCCAGGAAGATGATCATGGGTGCGCCGAACTGCCACACCGTCAGGAGGATCATCATGGGCATGGTCATGTTCGGGTTTCCTACCCAGCCGCCAAGCCCAATCCCAAAGAAGCTCAGGAACTGATCAACGGGGCCAGCATCGCCAAACATCGCCTTCCACACGATGGCGATGGAAACGCTGGCACCAATGAGTGAGGGAACATAGAACGCCGAGCGGTAAAAGCCTTGGCCGCGACGCTTGCTGTTGAGCAGCATGGCAATCGCCAGTGCTGCCAGAAGCTTCGTGGGGGTACCAAAGACAACGTACGTCAGGGTCACCTTGACGGACTGAATAAAACGCTCATCCGAGAGGAGGTTTACATAGTTATCAACACCGATCCACTTGGGTGCTTCAAACAGGTTGTAATTGGTGAACGAGAGGTACAGCGAGGCGATCATGGGACCGGCCGTCAGGACAAAGAATCCCAACAACCAGGGCAAGAGGAAAGCGTATCCGGCGCGGGACTCAGCCCTCCGCAGCTTCAACTTCTCGTTGCGCTGCGGAGGGGCCGACTTCGCCCGCCGTGTCGGGGCTTGGGTATGCGTCAAGGCTTTACTTTCGTCTACTACGCGTTTTGCTTAATAACGTCTTCAGCAGAGGTGAACCACTGGTCAACGGCTTGATCCACGGTGACCTTTCCATAGTTCAGCTCTTCCTGAATACGCAGGAATTCAGTTTCAAGCGTTCCGAAGCCAACGATGGGCGGTTCGGGAGCGTCGCTGAGGTACTTCGAAATGGAGTCCTCGTAGGCCACAACCTGGGCGTCAACGCCGTCGAACGTGGTGCCATCGCGCTGCGTCTTCGATGCCGGAACACCGCGGGAGGTCTTGAAGATTTCGCCAACTTCGGGTGCGTTGACCATGAAGTCGATGAACTTTGCGGCAGCGTCTGCGTTCTTGGTCTTGGCGCTAGCCACCATGAGCATAGAGGGCTTGAGGAACAAGCCGAGGTTGTCGGGGTCGTCCGAGGGAACAGGGACCATCTTCAATTCGCTGGCACCGGAGTCGGCCAGGTAGCCGGCCATGAAGTTATCCCAGGTGGCTTCGGAAACGGTCTTGTTGGAACCGAAGGGCGACTTCGGCAGCAACTGGGTGACCTTGTCGGAGGAAATGATTGCCGGGGTGCCACGCAGGTCTGCGGCGAGGTTCCACCACTTGCGCAGATCGTCCTTGGTAAAGCCAAGCTTGCCGTCAGAAGTAAACGCCTCGATCTTGTTCTGGCGCAGCCAGATGTTGAACTGCCACCAGATGCCGGTGAAGTCGGTGGAGCCGTTGTACTTTCCGGCACCCTTCTCGCCTGCTTCGGTGAGGAACTTCTTGTATTCGGCGTACGTCCATGTGCCAGTCGGCTCGGCAACACCAATTTCCTTCAGCTTCGCCGGGTCATAGTAAATGGCAAAGGCATTCGTGCTGGTGGGGACACCGTACTGCTTGTCATTGACGCGACCCGAGGGCAGCAGGGTCTTGTCAAACGTTGAGAGGTCAACACCGACGTCACTGAGGTCCAGCAGCTGGTTGCGCTTGGCGTAGTCGCGGAGGTAAGACAGATCCCACTGCATAACATCCGGCAGGCCGCCGCCGGCAGCTTCCGTTGCACGCTTCTGCCAGTAGCCAGCCCAGTCGGTGAAGGTTCCAACGACCTTGATCGTGGGGTTCTTCTCGTTGAACAGGGCAATGGCCTTGTTGGTACGCTCGGCGCGGTCATCGTTGCCCCACCAGGTGTAGTTCAGCACGGTCGGGTTCTCAACGGTTCCGCCTCCGGCAGAACCTCCGGACTTGCCGCATGCCGATAGCATTGCCGCAGCAGCCACGCCCGTGGCGATGCTGGTGATGAAATTCCTTCTGCTGATCATTGGAGCTCCCTCGCTCATTAGATTCCGGCGGCACCCTTATGACACCGCAAATTCAGATTTTCGAGGTGCTCTTCCACACGTACCAACGTGACGCCAATTACACCTTCTGAAACGTTACAATAATGCTGTTTTAGCTTCTTGGCAAGCGCATTCCCATCAAGGAGGTCACAAATTTGCGCTTATGTGATTGCTTAAGTTTTTTCTTCGACTTCGCCTACATCCAGACGTTTCCGGCCAATCGCGTCCGCTCCTCGGCAGTCATGGCCAAGAGTGAGCCATGACGAGCACCTCGTGACAATACAGCTTCTGGTACATGATGCCATCTGAGCTGTTCGCCGTCGGACTCTTCTTCACCCAAGAAATAAGCGAGCAAGAAGCCGCCCGCGGAACTCATTTTGCCTCGACAACCGGCAACGGCAGACGCCACGGCTCCCGCGATGGCACGATCGGTTCCAGCATCCCGTCCGATCCGTGCCGCAGTTGCTCAAAGCGGAGCTCCCGGTGATATCCATTCCCGTCGGGGATGGCGAAACGATGGTAGGCCAGCACCCAGTCGTCAGTGCCAGGAATAGCACTGACCGAGTGGTGCCCCGTCGCAAGGATGCCGCGAGCCACATCCTTGCGCAACAAAACGCCCTGATAGTCCCACGGACCCAGCGGCCCCGATCCCCTGGAATAATGCAACTGATAGTCCTCGCTACGGGTGTCGTCGACGGACCAAGACAGGTAGTAATCTCTCCCGCGGCGATGGACCCAGACAGCCTCGCGGAACTGCTCGGGCACGTAAGAGACCACGTCCTCACGTGCGAAGGAGATCATGTCGGGCGCCAACCGCACCCCGTGCGCGACTCCGTTGCCCCAGAACAGATAGGCAGTCCCATCCTCGTCGACAAAGGTTGAGGGATCGATGGCAACGCCCTCAAAGTCCCCTTCGGCAATGAGTGGCTGCCCCGAGTCGCGATAGGGCCCCAGTGCCTCGTCTGCCACGGCGACGCCGATACTCCCCCGGTTCGCGGTGAAGTACAGATAGTGCTTGCCGTTAGCCTGCGCATACCCTGGCGCCCACGCATACCCTGTAGCCCACGCAGACGATCTCACGTCAAAGACCTCGCCGTGATCCTGCCAGTCGACCAAATCGGCGGAGGTGAACGCACGGAAGGCGGTCGCCCCCCATTCCGGAGAGCCGTCGCTCGTGGCAAAGAGCAGGTAGCGGCCATCTACCACCGCAAGGTTCGGGTCTGCGAAGTATCCCGGAATGGGCGAGCGCGTCTCGCCCCGCAAGCCCTTCTGCGCCGATGCGGCTTGGTTGAGATCATCAGCGATCCGAGGCGAGGGCATGATGCGTTGCTCCTTAGGCGGGAAAAGAGGGCTCTAGACGGGCTTTGCCACCAGAGACGAGGTGCACAGGCGCTCCATGCAGGAGTGCGCATGACCCAGTCTGCGTGGCGGCAGATTGCCTGTCAAGAATATTTTGAATCCTTTCATTTTATGAACCGTGGCGGTAATGGTTAAACAAAAAACCCGCAGGGACGGCGTGCAGCACCTTGATGGTGATGCACGCCGCCCACTGCGGGCTTATGGAAACTGCGGAGCTTAGATCAAGCCCTGAGCCAGCATGGCGTCAGCTACCTTGACGAAGCCGGCAATGTTGGCGCCAACAACGTAGTTGCCCGGGGAGCCATACGTTTCGGCGGTCTCGGCGCAGCGGTCGTGAATGCCAACCATGATGTTCTGCAGACGAGCCTCGGTGTGCTCGAAGGACCAGGCGTCACGGCTAGCGTTCTGCTGCATTTCCAAGGCTGAGGTTGCCACGCCACCGGCGTTGGCTGCCTTACCCGGGCCGAACAGGATGCCTGCCTCCTGGAAGACGGCAACTGCACCGCTGGTGGAAGGCATGTTGGCACCTTCAGCGAGAGCAACAAGACCGTTCTTCACCAAGCGAGTTGCTGCTTCGGTGTTGATTTCGTTCTGAGTCGCACACGGCAAGGCCACAGTTGCGTTGACGTCCCAAACGGAACCGCCCTCGACGTAGCTGACCGAGGCGCCACGGCGAACCGCGTATTCCTTCAGGCGTCCGCGTTCTTTTTCCTTGATCTGGCGCAGTAAAGGCACGTCAATGCCGTTCTCATCCACGATGTAGCCGGAGGAATCCGAGCACGCGACAACCTTGGCACCGAGCTGCTGAGCCTTGGCAATTGCAAAGGTTGCTACGTTACCGGAACCGGAAACAACCACACGCTGACCATCGAGCGAGGTGCCGCGGGTCTTGAGCATTTCCTGGGTGAACATGACGGTACCGAAACCGGTAGCCTCAGGGCGTACCAACGAGCCGCCCCAACCAACACCCTTACCGGTCAGAACGCCGGACTCGTAGCGGTTGGTGATGCGCTTGTACTGGCCAAAGAGGTAGCCAATTTCGCGGCCACCAACACCAATGTCACCCGCGGGGACGTCGGTGTATTCGCCGATGTGGCGGTAGAGCTCGGTCATGAAGCTCTGGCAGAAACGCATGACTTCAGCATCGGACTTGCCACGAGGGTCGAAGTCGGAACCGCCCTTTCCGCCGCCGATGGGCATGCCGGTCAGTGCGTTCTTGAAGATCTGCTCGAAGCCGAGGAACTTCACAATGCCCAAGTACACCGAGGGGTGGAAGCGCAGGCCACCCTTGTACGGGCCAAGTGCAGAGTTGAACTCAACGCGGAAACCGCGGTTGATCTGGACACGGCCAGAGTCATCCATCCACGGCACACGGAAAATGATCTGACGCTCGGGTTCGCACAGACGCTGCAGAACAGCTGCGTCAACGAATTCCGGGTGCTTATCGAGAACCGGGCCGAGGCTTTCGAAAACTTCTAGAACTGCCTGGTGGAATTCTTTTTCGCCGGGGTTACGAGCTAAAACTTGCTCCCGGATGGCTTCGAGCCTGGTATCCATGAGTCTCCTGAAAAGTGTGAGGCGCCGCAGCGCGGCGCATAAATATGCTCACCGCCAATATTCCATTCATGTAACCGCTCGCCTAATTATTCTCAGGACTCGAAACGACATGCATGATCATGCTGAAATAGCCCGATCAATTTATATCTTTTACTCTTGTCGCCTAGTTTTTCCGGCGCTTAAAGGTTGGCAGCGTCGGGAGGTTGGCCAGCAGATCTGCCGCCTTATTGGCGGCCCGCCCCACACTCCGACTCAAGGGACTCTGAGCACCGTTGTCGCTATCATTCGAATGCACAACAACTGCCCCTGGTCGTGCAGCAACATGCACAGGAACGCTAGGTGCGGCTTTGGCGGCAGGGGCCACGACGGTGGGCGTAGTTTTCACGGGATGCGCCGCAACCGTTGTGGGCATCGCGCTTCCTACCGGAGCTGCAGTTTTGATGGTCGCAACGGGCTCCGGGGTACGGACCTTAACGGCTGGACGCACGGGCTGAGCCGCCTCCGTAACCGGGGTAACCACAACGGTCAAGGCAGACTTCTCTTCAGCTTCGGCCGGCTTGACGGCAGGTGCCGAGGTCTTCTTTACCGCAGCCGGAGCGAGCGTCCCGGCTCCCAGAGAATCCAGCCAGGAGGAAACCAGGGCGAGAGGCTCAGTATTGATGCCGTAAAAACGCTTCTGCCCTTGGGCGCGCATGGTCACGACTCCTGCCTCACGCAGAACTCGTAGATGCTTGGACACTGTCGGCTGCGAAACTCCCAGTTCATCGACCAGTTGACCTACCGCTTTGCTCTCTTGGGCTAGTGCTTCCAAGATGTCCCGCCGGGTGCTTTCGGCAATTACCGCAAAGACTTTTTCTGCAACCATTCCACTACCCTAGCGACATATGCCGTTGTGAGCATCTTGAGGGGGCCAAAAATTGCCAATATCATGCTTTCCGAGCACTCTCGGAGCCCAAAAGCGCCTTCTCAGGCGACTAATCGAACCAGGGATCGAGCCCGTAGAGCGGAAATACGGATTTTCGCGTCGCCATAACCGTCCGATCCAAGGCATCCGACGGGTTGTACCCCACCTCCCACGAGCGCCACCAGGTATCGGCGTCCTCGCCCATGAACAGCGGCGCCGCCTTGCCGTACTTCTCCATCACATGCGTTCGCCAGGTTTCCGGAACGGCCGTCCGCAGCGGCACCGGCTTTCCAGCCACGATCGCCATGAGATGACTCCACACCCGCGGCACCACGCTCACCACGTTGTATCCACCACCACCGGTCGCGATCCATCGCCCACCGCACACCTTCTCGGCCAGCGCCGCGATACTCAAGGCCGCCTCGCGTTGCCCATCCACCGACGTGTTCAGATGCGTCAAGTCATCGTGGCGGTGGGAGTCGCAGCCATGTTGGCTGACAATCACCTCCGGCCCGAAGGCCTCAACCAGTTGAGGTACGACGGCGTGAAAGGCTCGGAGCCAACCGGCGTCTGAGGTGCCGGCTGGGATCGCAACGTTCACCGCGGTGCCCTCTGCTGTTGGCCCTCCAATGTCATTGGAGAATCCAGTCCCGGGAAACAACGTCACACCGGATTCGTGAAGCGAGATCGTCAGGACCCGCGGGTCATCCCAAAAGATCCGCTCGGTTCCATCACCATGGTGAGCGTCAATATCGATGTACGCCACCTTGGACACACCCGCATCAAGGAGTTTCATGATGGCCAGAGCGCTGTCGTTATAAATACAGAACCCGCTGGCCTTGTCGGCAAAGGCGTGGTGCATGCCGCCGCCAAAGTTGACGGCGCGAAGCGCAGATCCGGTAATAATCGTCTCTGCGGCAAGTAGCGATCCGGCACCGAGCCGGGCACTGG
Organism: Arthrobacter psychrolactophilus; assembly: GCF_003219795.1. GTDB lineage: Bacteria > Actinomycetota > Actinomycetes > Actinomycetales > Micrococcaceae > Specibacter > Specibacter psychrolactophilus. The sequence continues at coordinate 195,478 of NZ_QJVC01000004.1, forward strand.
CCTCATGCATTCCGCCAAAGGCCGGATCGTCCTCGGTGCCGAGGCCACGGGCAGGATCGGAACGTGTGGGGTCCTCCCCCACGTAGCGCACTGCGGCGATGTAGTCGCGCGTATGTACGGTGGCCAGTTCGTCATCGGAGGCGATGTACGACTCCATCATGGTGACCTGGGGGAGATCAAAAATCCCCAGCTCGCGAGCCAGCGATGCCGTAAGTTCCAGACGCATTGGCGACATGGGGTGTTCGGGGCCAAAATTGTACGCAGACATAGCCGCATCGCAGACTATGCTTGTCGGGACGGCCGCCGGCCCGGTGCTGACAAAGGATGACATCCCTCACAGGCTATCGAAGTCGGGCCGAAAATGCCGTATCCGCGGCCTTATAACAGTTCATGGCAGGGGAGGCAGCACAGCGTTGAGCGCTAATACGACACCTTTCCCGTGGCTGCCGCAATGGCCCTTAAGAGTTGTGGTCAGTGTCCGCGACTTCGTGGACAGGGTAGCTAATAGCTCACCCGCCCGGCTAGCTCTCATCGTGTTCTCCTTGGTCATCCTCGCCTTCACCTTGACCTTATGTCTGCCTGCAGCCGCGAGTGACGGTAAAGCGACCGCCTTCCACGACGCACTTTTCACGGCCGTTTCGGCGGTTTGTGTTACGGGGCTAACCACGGTTTCCACCGCTCTGCATTGGTCGTTCTTTGGACAGCTGGTCATCTTGATCGGCATTTTCGTTGGCGGTTTGGGTATCTTGACCCTGGCGTCGGTGATGTCCCTGATGGTCAGTAAGCGTCTGGGTGTGCGCGGCAAACTCATCGCTCAGGAGGCCATGAATGCCGGCCGACTCGGCGAGGTCGGTACCTTGCTGCGCATTGTTATCAGCACCTCCGTGGCGATTGAAATTGCCTTGGCCTTGGCGCTGGCCCCACGTTTCCTGATCTTGGGCGAGTCTCTTCCGGAAGCCCTGTGGCATGCCACCTTTTACTCCATCTCGGCCTTCAATAATGCCGGTTTCACACCCCATTCCGACGGCGTGGTCCCCTACGAAGCCGATCTGTGGATCTTGACGCCGCTCATGATTGGCGGCTTCATCGGCAGCCTCGGCTTTCCGGTGCTGATGGTTCTCTTGGCCACAGGATTCCGCTTTAAAAAATGGACTCTGCACGCCAAGCTGACCGTCCAGGTATCGCTGATCCTGCTCGCTGCCGGTGCCGTGCTCTGGGGTGCCATGGAGTGGGGAAACCCGGCCACCATCGGCTCCATGAGCCTGGGCGATAAGATCATCCACGCAATTTTTGCCTCCGTCATGACCCGTTCCCTGGGCTTCAATTTGGTCGACATGAACGCCATGGACTCCTCCACCATGTTGCTGACTGACGCCTTGATGTTCGTCGGTGGCGGCTCGGCCTCCACCGCAGGCGGTATCAAGGTCACCACCTTGGCCGTCATGTTCCTGGCCATCATGGCCGAGGCCCGTGGCGACAACGACGTGAAGATCTACGGCCGCACTATCCCCCAGGGCACCCTGCGTGTGGCCATCTCCGTGACCATGATGGGCGCAACGTTCGTCATGGTTGCCTGCGGATTACTGCTCTCGATCTCCGGCGAAAGCCTGGACCGGGTACTCTTTGAGACCATCTCTGCCTACGCTACCGTGGGACTTAGCACGGGACTCAGTGCCGAGCTCCCGCCGTCGGGAACCTATGTACTGAGCGCCATGATGTTCTTTGGCCGCGTCGGTTCCATCACGCTGGCCGCCGCCTTGGCGCTGCGCCAGCGCCGCCAGTTGTTCCACTACCCGGAAGAAAGGCCCATCATTGGCTGAGAAAATAGGCTCCAGCACCCGCCCGCCGCACAATGCGCCGGTTCTGGTCATTGGTTTGGGCCGCTTCGGTGCCGCGACGGCTCACCAGCTCGTCAAGCAGGGCCGCGAGGTGCTTGCCATTGAGCGCGACCCCGCTCTTGTGCAGAAGTGGGCCGGTGTGCTCACGCACGTGGTCGAGGCCGACGCCACCGATATTGATGCCCTTCGCCAACTCGGGGCACAGGACTTTAGCTCCGCCGTCGTTGGAGTGGGAACCTCCATCGAATCCAGTGTGCTGATCACCGTGAACCTCGTGGACCTGGGCATTGCACATCTGTGGGTCAAGGCGATCACGCAGTCACACGGCAAGATTTTGACCCGCATTGGCGCCAACCATGTCATTTACCCCGAGGCCGACGCCGGTGTTCGCGCCGCGCACCTCGTGGGTGGGCGCATGCTGGACTTCATCGAGTTCGACGACGATTTCGCGATCGTGAAAATGTACCCGCCGAAGGAGACGCAGGGCTTCACGCTTGAGGAATCCAAGGTGCGTTCCAAGTATGGCGTGACCGTGGTGGGCGTGAAGTCGCCCGGCGAGGACTTCACCTACGCGCAGCCGCACACCCGGGTCTCCAGCCGTGACATGCTCATTGTTTCCGGCTATGTTGACCTGCTCGAACGCTTCGCCGCGCGCCCCTAAACTCACGTTTTTGCGGCGCCGTGCGTCTACCGGGCAGGAGGTACTTTCATGATCCAGCATCTAGTTTTTGACTCACCCTTGGGTCCCCTGACGGCTGTTGCGAACGACGCCGGACTCCAAGCCGTGTACATGACGTCGCATAAGCGGCTCCCGGCGTTAGAGACGATGGGCGAGCGGGTTGCCGCCGTTGCCTCGCCAGTTCTCGCCGCGACGGCGGCGCAGCTTGGCGAATACTTTGCCGGGGAGCGTCAGGAATTTTCCCTTCCCTTGGCGCCCATCGGCAGCGACTTCCAACACCGGGTGTGGGCCGCGCTGGCCGAAATTCCCTATGGGGAACTGCGCAGTTACGGCGATCTCGCGGCATCCTTGGGCGATCGATCCATGGCACAGGCCGTGGGCTCGGCGAATGGCCGCAACCCCATCAGCATCATCGTGCCCTGTCACCGCGTCGTCGGGGCGGACGGTTCCTTGGTTGGATACGCGGGCGGGCTGGAACGCAAGGAATTCCTGCTGGAACTGGAAAATCCGGCACGCTTTCATACCGAGGCGCTGTTTTAGATGAACGCCTCATGAGTGCCGCGGTGAAGACCGGCTCCGGCGCGGGCTCGGCAGGCTCCGGCGCCCCTGCAGGCGACTCCCTGCCACCCTTCGAGTCCATCGTTGCCACTCACGGCGCCACGATCTTGCGGGTCTGCCGGGGACTCGTCGGCCCGCATAATGCGGACGACGTCTGGCAGGAGACCTTTCTCGCGGCCCTGCGGGTATACCCCAGCACGGCAGGCGTGCTGAACAGGGAGGCGTGGCTGGTCACGATCGCGCGAAACAAGGCTGTGGATCATCACCGCCGCACGGCCCGCGTTCCGGAACCCGTGGAGAGCGTTGGTGACGGTCCGCTGGGAGTCGGTGACGCCGTCGTACGCTCCGTAGAAGCTGCGGAAGAGGCGGAACTCGTCTGGACGGCGCTAGCCCTGCTGCCGCCCACGCAGCGCGAGGCCGTGGTTTATCACCATCTGGCCGGGCTGCGTTATGCCGCGGTGGCGGAGTTGTTGGGCAATTCCGAGGCGGCCGCGCGACGGGCCGCGGCAGACGGCATGAAATCGTTGCGGGCGCATTTGGGGCAGAACCGAAAGGAAGATTCGTGATGGAACAGCACTTTGTGGACTCGGAGACCGGCTCGACGGCCCTCGTCCCAGCCGACTTCGCGTCGCTCACGCGGGACGAATCCACCGCGTTGGACAGGCTCACAGAACTCTTCCGGAGCGCTGCAGCGGGCGCAGGCTTGCTCGACGTGGCCTACCGGATCGTCGACTCTCCCGTGGGTGCGCTCTTGCTCGCGGGAACGGAACGGGGCTTGGTCCGTGTGGCGTTCGCGAGGGAGGGCCACGACGCCGTGCTGGAATCGCTCGCTACGACTGTCAGCCCACGCGTATTGCTGGCCCCCTCGCGCCTAGACGCGGCGGCCCGGGAACTCGACGAATACTTTGCGCGTCAACGCCAGGACTTTGACCTCGCGCTGGACTTTCAGCTCGCCGCCGGATTCCGCCGCGAGGTCTTGGCCCACCTGCCCGACATTGGCTACGGTCACACGGCAAGTTACGCCACCGTGGCTGCCCTGACGTCTAGTCCGCGGGCGGTGCGCGCGGTAGGAACGGCCTGTGCCCGCAATCCCCTGCCCCTCGTGGTGCCGTGTCACCGGGTCATCCGTTCCGACGGCTCGCAGGGCGCGTATGTGGGCGGCGTGGAGGCCAAGGCGCTGCTGCTTGCGCTCGAATCCGGGGCGCAATAGGCTCCCCGCTCCCCTGGCCCGCACCATTTTGCTCCCCGCTGCTGCCGAATTAGATGGAGCCCCGTTGAGTCAGATGTAGCGCTACATCTAACTCGGCGGGGCTCCATCTGGCTCGGTGCGGCTGAGCGTTAGTTGCGCCCGAGCTCCTCGGTAATCTGGGCTGCGCGACCTGCCGCTGCCTGTGCACCCGTCAACACAATGCCCGGGAGGTTGTCCCGGTCAAAACTGGCGATGGCCTGCTCCGTGGTGCCGTTCGGGCTCGTTACGGCGCGTCGCAGGAGCGTTGCATTGGCCCCCGGCTCGGCGAGCATGATGCCGGCACCCGCAACGGTTTCGCGTGCCAGGATCTGAGCGATCTCCGGAGCCAAGCCAAAGTTCTCGGCGGCAGCAGCCATCGCCTCGGCCAGATAAAAAGCGTATGCGGGGCCGGAACCGCTGATGGCGGAAACAGCATTCTGCTGGTCCTCAGGAATATCCAGCACGACGCCGGACCCGTCGAAGACCTCATGGGCGGCGGCAAGGTGGTGCTCATCGACAGACGAACCGGCGGACAGTGCCACGACACCCCGCCCCACCTTCAATGGAGTGTTGGGCATGGAACGCACCACGGGCTGTCCGGCAGGCAGAGCGCCTTCCAACTGCTCGAGCGACACGGCGGCAGCAACGCTGATCACGACGGCCTCGGATTCCAGCGACGAGGCGACCTCACGGCACAGCTCCATAATTCCCACGGGCTTCACCCCAAGAATAACCACGCCGGCACCCACAACGGCCTGAGCATTCGCACCAGCTTCTTCATTAGAGGCCAATGCCGTGACGCCGTGACGGGACGCCAATTCATTGGCTCGCTCCGGGCGACGCACCGTGACAACGACTGACTGGGGTGAGACACCAGCGGCGAGCATTCCGCTTAAGATGGCTTCACCCATCGAACCGCAGCCAAGGAATACAATCTTTTTCATCATTTCTCCATCTTGTCTTTCCCTCAGCATCGCATGCAAATGAAGCTCCACGGCAACTACTCGAGGCCAAATTCATCGATCAAAAATACTTAATGGCAAACGCACAGCTGGCGCCCGGACTATTCTCAACCGCGAACCGTAGTCTTTTAATTACCTCATAAGGGTGCGAGTGATGATCGGACCGGTCTTGTCCTGAAGACCAGTCAAATCGCCGGAGATCTCGCCAGTGATTCCCCCCATCCACTGGTGACATATTCTCCGGCGATTTCGCATTTAACGCCCTTTTCGCGGCCGAACGCTTTAGGGCAGGTTTTGCCCCAAATGCACGCGGGCAAACTCTAAAGTTTCAGCCAACCATTCTTCGCGCTGCCCCGCACCTTTTGCTTTGCGGGTCGAGATCTCGGCGACCACCGCGCCATCGAACCCGTTACCGGCAATGTGCTGGAGCACCTCGGCACATTCCTGCGTGCCATGGCCCGGGATCAGGTGCTGATCCTTGGTCGAGGGCGATATCCCATCTGTGAGATGAATATGCCGCAAGCGGGATCCGAGCGCTTTGGCCGCGTCAAGACTGGACGCACCGGCCGAGGCTGCGTGGGAAAAGTCCCACGTGACGTCGCTATAGTCCTGCGGAACGGGATCCCAATGCGGCAAATACGCCAGCGCCTCGCGCCCGCGAACGCGCCAAGGATACATATTCTCAACGGCAATCCGCACACCAAAAGCCTCGGCAATATCGCGGACACCGTGTGCGAAGGTCTCCGCATAGTCGTTCTGCCAGCGGAACGGCGGATGCACCACCACCACCTCGGCACCCACATCCACCGCCATCTGGGCGGAGCGCTGCACCTTATTCCAGGCACTCCCCCACACCTGCTGGGTCAACAGAAGAGTGGGGGCATGGATCGCCAAAATCGGCTGGTCGTAGCGTTCGGCCAGACGTGTCAGAGCTGCGGCATCTTGGCTATCGCCGTTGTGCGTCACGAGCACCTCGACCCCGTCATATCCCAGATCGGCAGCAACGGCGAACCCGTCATGCACCGACAACGGATAGACGGAGGCCGTCGAAAGCGCCACCGGAATATGCCGTGCAGGGCTAGCCTGAACGCCGTTTTCCGCAGAGTCCGTTGCGTTGCCCGTCATGTCGACCTACTTTCCCTCCGAATTGCGAAGCTTGCCAACGTGAGCGGGAGGATCCAGCGGACCGTCAAAGACCAGCTGGTCCAGGCGCCGCAGGATCAGTCCCTCACGCAGAGCCCAAGGACTTACAACCATGGTCGGCACCTTGAACATCTCCAGCGCGGTCTGGGCCACCAGCGCACCAGCCAGCACCTGCTGAGCACGCGCGGCCGAGACACCGGGGAGGTGCATCCGGTCAGCCGAGGACATCGCCGACAACCGCTGCGACCACAATCCCAGATCGCTCAGGTGCAGTTCCCTGCGCACATACGGTCCCATGGACGACGGCGCAGCTCCCGTAATACGGGCCAGCGCCCGGAAGGTCTTGGATGAGCCCGTGACGATGTTGGGCGCGCCTAGCGTTTGGGTGGCCGCGATGGGTTCCCGGAGGGTTTCCTTGATGTGTTTGCGAAGACGCTTGATGCTCTTGGCTGTGGGCGGATCCTCGGCGAGCCATTCGCGAGTCAACCTGCCAGCGCCCAGCGGCACAGAGTGGGCTTGTTCAGGGAGCTCATTGCTGCCCTGCGAGATCTCAAAGGAGCCGCCACCGATGTCGAGGTTCAAGATGGTGCCGGCACCCCAGCCGTGCCAACGACGCACCGCGAAGAACGTCATGGCAGATTCTTCTTCGCCGGTGAGCTCGGTCAGGCGAATGGTGGTTTCATGCTGCACGCGGGCAAGTACCGCGGCACCATTAGTTGATTCACGAATAGCGGAGGTACAAAACGCCAACAAATCCTTGGCTTGGTGTTTTGCCGCGAATTCCCACGCTTCCAGGATGAATTCGATCAGCTCATGTTGGCCTTCATCGCTGATATTTCCTTCTGCATCCAGATATTTCACCAAGCTCAAGGGCCGCTTGTGGGATGCATACGGCACCGGATTTGCGCCAGGGCGCGCATCAACGAGCAGCAGATGGACAGTATTGGAACCAATGTCGAGGACGCCTAATCTCATACGCCCATTATTGACCCTTCAACGCCATCCATGTGAAAGGCCACTCGCGTGACGAAGCAGTTTTACGTCTGCTTCGCCACCCGAGTGGCCTTCTGGTGCGATGGTCGGAACGTGAACTGTTCCCTCCGACCTTCCTAGGTAACTCTTACATCACCCGTTTTTGCAGGCATTGCCACGGCCGGCACTGTTTTCGCAGCCCTGACCGTTGCTGGAGCCATTGTTTGAACCGTTATTGCCATGACCGTTGTTGCAACCCTTGCCCTGACCGGCACCATTGTTACCCGTGCCGTTATCGCAGGCCGGCTGACTCGTGGCCGGAGCGGTCGGCGTGACCGTCGGGGTCGGTGTGGGAGTGGGCGTGACCGTCGGTGTCGGTGTCGGTGTCGGTGTCGGTGTCGGTGTGGGCGTCGGGGTCGCAGCAGGATCAGCTGCGTCCAAGCTCAACTCGGCCAACGTGGTCCAGGGATTGCCCGACTGCTCTGACAACGCCTTCAGCGTCACAAAACGTCCTAGCGCCGGAGCATCAAGGAAGACCTTTTGCATCGTGGCAACATTGGCGAAAGTGCCCGAGGCAACCTTGGTGCCAACACTGTCAGCGCTGCTGCTGACATAAATCTCGTAGTCCTTGATACGTCCGTTAGCTGCCCCGGAGCTCGCGCCCTGGCGAGGCAAGGCATTGATGGCGCAAATACTCATCTCCTTATTCAGATCCACGGTAATGCTGTGGGGAAGAGGAGCATTTGATGGTGTCCAGGCGGTTCCCCAGAACGTGTTCGAGTTGCCATCGATGGCGTTCTCGGCCGGGGTTACTTCCCCGCCACCATTGTTGAAGCTGTCCACCACGGCGCTCACCGGACGAACGGCATCCACGGAGCAGGTCAACAGTCCCGAGGTGCTGGAATTGCTCACCAGCGACTCCGAAGCTGCTGAATAGGCCGTCTGCGCGGAGACCTGGAAGCTGCCGAAGCTGGCCTCATCTGAAGGAGTTACAGTAAACGTCGCCGTCTTACTGGTTCCCGCGGCCACGTCACCCAAAGATACCGAGGCGGGGGAAATGGACCATCCCTCGGGAGCGGACGGCGTCACGACGGTCGAGGTGATGTCGGTGGCCGTGCGGTTGTCAACGACAACCGTGACACTGGAGGGAACACCAGGAACGGCACGGGTAGGAGCCTGCACGCTGGTGGAAACTTCGCCGGTCAGGACGAAGACACTTGCCGCACGTACATCGGGTGCCTGCTGCGTCAGCGCACCCGCGGCATTGACGCTGAGCGGCAACTGCGTGATCGCATTACGGATGGTGAAGCCGCCGTTGACTTCGAGAATTTCCCACTTTTGCAGGTTGTTAAGTCGGCGATCAGTGCTGTTGCAATCGGACACCGAAGGTGCCAGGTCCTGCTGCATGGGGGCCTGTAGCCACAGCACGCCACCAGCCATAGCCAAGCACTTGCCGTTGGCGGCGGTCAGCTTGTAGTAGTGATCGCTGGTGGCTGCCAGTGTCCAGGTTTCGTTGGCTGCGTCAGCAACCGCCACACCGGATCCGCTGACGTTGACGGACTTATTGGCCGTTGAGATGGAGTATCCACCATCGCCCACAGGGGTCCTGTCGTAGCTGTCGTAGCCGGGTACTCGGCCCAAGTTGTTGGTCAGCGTGCTGAAGTTGGAGAAGTCTGCCGTGGGCTTGGGGCTGCCCCAGGTTGCCTGACTTAGGAAGCGCATGGTGGAGAACAGCTGCTCTTCTACCATTGCCTCCGTGGCTGCGGTGGTGTCATCCGGCCAAGCCGACAACTTGGCACCCAAAACCTTGCCACCACCTTCAACGTCGGTCACCGTGGTGCCGCCGTCGAACGTCCTGGGAGTCCACCCGGAATTCCACAGGTTCTGCAGGTTGACGTTGTAGGCGCCGGGGCGGTTGAAGTAGAGCCGCTGGGCGGAGTTCTGCACATCGTGGCCAGCATTGAGCAAGGCCTGAGGAGTAGGCCCGGAGTTCAGCCAGTGCTCCACCACAATATCTGAGTCGAGGGGAATGATGCTTGAGGAGGGGACCCCGTCGTTCCAAATGCGCAGCGTCTTGCCCGTGGCCTTGACGTGTGCGTTGACCTTGTTCATGAACCAGACGAAGACATCGCCAGGGCCGGAGCCTGCCGGGAAGATCTCCGGGTTGTCAGCGACGAACTTGGCGAACTGCGGGTAGTTGCTGTATCTATCACCCATCATGTATTCATCGCCACCCATGTGCCAGTACGGCTGGTCAGGGAACGCGGCAGCATACTCGTCAGCCAAGGTGGTGACCATGGTGAATGCCTCGGGCTTACTGATGTCCAGTTGCTCAACTTTTTTGTTGCCGGCCTCGTTGACCAGCTGCAGCTCGGGGTAGTCGTAGAGCCAGGGACGCATGTGCCCGGGAGAGTTCACTTCCAAGACCAGCTCAATATGGTACTTTTTGGCCCATGCCGTGATCTGTGCAGCCTCGGCCTTGGTGTAGTACGCCCAAAAATTGGCTTTCGGGTAGGCGTCGGATTTCAGCTTGGTTTCTAGCCACAACTGGTTGAGCTTGTTGTAGGCCATGTCCTTCATGGTGCGTTCCAGCGACTCCATAGAGATGGACATCTGGCAGGCACACAGGCCAACCCCACGCTCTTGGTACTGCGGCACATCAATGGAGACGCCCTTATTGACCGTGTTGCCCTGCGTCAGCAGTTGCAAGATTGTCTGGGCCCCATAAAATGCACCGGTGTCCGTGGCGCCGATGACCTTGATGGTGTTGCCAACAGTGAGCTCGTAGCCTTCTTGCCCGAGATCTTGACTGCGGGTTGAGTCAATGGCAATTTCGAGATCGCCGGCAATGGCTCCTGTCGTGGCAGCACCCACGGTTCGACCGAGAACAACTGACAGTTGCTGTGCGAGATCGCCCGTCAAGGTGGCATCTGCGCCGATGACCTTGGCCCCAGTGCCTAAGGTGAATTGGCCAGATTGCCCAGCCCAGTTGGCGAGGCCTGGAATTGTCTGAGGTGCGCCGTTCGGCGTCAGCGGGACTGCGCCAGACGGTGCGGAAAGCGCCGAGACTGCAGGTGCCAGAGCAGGCGCGACGGCCGCACTGGCACCTGGTAGCGAGACGAATGAGGCGGTGAGGGCTAATGCAGCCGCGGTCATACCCGCGAAAACCGCACTTCGGCCCATAGGTTGACGAGTTTTCATATGTCCCCGTAAAGCTGGAATGGTCGGGTGGTCTGAAGCACCAACATTGCGAGCAATCACACGACATGTGACCTGAGACACAATCTGAGCTACACCACACATGTTACGGTTCTCAATCTGAAAAATTCCCAATGTTACGGATCCCATTCGCATGAGATGGCACATTTTCACACATATACGCTCGTGATCTCAATAATGCTGGGCAGCCCCACACACCAATGTCCGGTAATTAACGCAAAAAAATGTCGCCCCACACACCAGATTCGATGTGTGAGGCGACATTGCTACAACAGGTCGCGGCAGCTTTACTTCTTTGCTGCAGCTTTCTTCGCGGGAGCCTTTGCCGCCGGCTTCTTCGCGGCTGGCTTCTTGGCAGCGGTCTTGGTGGTTCGCTTGACCGGACCACGCTCACGCTTGTCAGCGAGGAGCTCGATGGCGGTCTCCCGCGTCAGCTGCTCCACTTCGGTTCCACGCGGCACCGTGATGTTCGTGATGCCATCGGTGATGTACGGACCGAAACGGCCTTCTTTGACAACGATGTTCTTGCCCGAGACCGGGTCCTCGCCGAACTCTGCCAGCGGAGGAACGGCAGCACGCGTGCCACGCTGCTTGGGCTGGGAATAGATCTCCACAGCTGCCTCAAACGTGATCGTGAAGATCTCCTCTTCCGTGCCGATGGAACGAGAATCAGAGCCCTTCTTCAGGTACGGACCAAATCGTCCGTTCTGAACAGTGATCTCATTATCTTCAGCGTCAACGCCCAAAACTCGCGGCAGACTCATGATGGCCAAGGCTTCATCCAAGGTCACCGTGTCAACAGTCATCGACTTGAAGAGCGAGCCGGTACGCGGCTTGGCCTTCACCGGCTTCTTCGGGGGCTTCGGCTTGCCATTCTTGTAGTACTCGATCGGCTGGTTAGCGATTTCCTCCGCCGTCATCTCGGGGATGACCTCGGTGACGTACGGCCCATAGCGACCATTCTTAGACACCACGGTGTGACCCGAAACCGGGTCGACGCCGAGAACGCGTTCCTCGGGAGCCGCCGTGTCCATGAGTTCCTGCGCCTTGGCCGCAGTGAGCTCATCCGGGGCCAGATCCTCGGGCACGTTGGCGCGAGCCGCCTCGATAATCTCACCGGTCTTGGCGTCCACGGTGGGGACGGTGCTTTCCAGATACGGGCCGAACTTGCCTACACGCAGCACCAAGGTATCGGTGATGGGCATGGAGTTAATTTCCCGGGCGTCAATCTCGCCAAGGTTGTTTACGATGCTTTGCAGCCCCGCGCCTTCACCTTCACCAAAATAGAAACGCTTGAGCCAGTCGGAACCCTTGTCTTGACCGTTGGCGATCTTATCCAGGCCAGTCTCCATCCCGGCCGTGAATTCGTAGTCCACGTAGTCGGTGAAGTGCAGTTCCAGCAGGCGCACCACGGAGAAGGCAATCCAGCTCGGCACCAGGGCAGAGCCCTGCTTGCGAACATAGCCACGGTCCATGATGGTGGATAGCGTCGACGCGTAGGTCGATGGCCGGCCAATGTCGCGCTCTTCCATTTCCTTCGTCAAGGAAGCTTCCGTGAAACGCGGCGGCGGTGAGGTCTCGTGACCATTAGCCTGAACTTCCGCTGCGTCCAGCGTGTCCTTTTCCTTCACGTTGGGAAGACGGCGATCCGAGTCATCCGAAGCGTTCCGGGACTCGTCACGACCTTCCTCGTACGCGGCCATAAAGCCCTTGAAGGTGATGACAGTTCCGGATGCCGAGAACTCTGCATCCGTACCGTTGGCCTCGCCGCCAACCGCGGTGGCACCCAACTTGATGGTCGCCGTCGAGCCTTTAGCATCAGCCATCTGAGAGGCAACAGTGCGCTTCCAGATCAGCTCGTACAACTTGAATTCATCCCCGCGCAGCGCACTGGCGACCTGGGCGGGGGTGCGGAAGGAGTCACCTGCGGGGCGGACGGCCTCGTGGGCTTCCTGCGCGTTGGAGCTCTTGTTCGCGTAAACACGCTTCGAGGCCGGGACAAACTCGGGGCCGTACAGCTCCGAGGCCTGCTTGCGAGCAGCGTTGACCGCCTCATCGCTGAGCGAGGAGGAGTCGGTACGCATGTACGTGATGTAACCGTTTTCGTACAGACGCTGAGCGGTCGACATCGTCGATTTGGAGGAGAAGCGCAGCTTGCGGCCGGCCTCCTGTTGGAGGGTCGACGTCGTAAACGGCGGGGCAGGTCGGCGAGTGTAGGGCTTGTGCTCCACCGAGCGGACGGAGAATTTAACGTCCTGCAAGGAGGAAGCCAGTGCCTTGGCAGCCAACTCGTCCAGGTGAGCGACGTTCTTGCCGGTCAGCTCGCCCTTGTCGTTGAAGTCGCGGCCAGACGCAACACGCTTGCCATCAACGGCAGCCAATTTAGCGCTGAAGGACTCTTTCGTGTCGGTCGTGCTGAAGACGCCAGCCAGGTCCCAGTATCCGGCCGAACGGAACGCCATGCGCTCACGTTCGCGCTCGACAACCATGCGGGTGACAACCGACTGCACACGGCCTGCGGAGAGCTTCGGAGCGACCTTGCGCCACAGCACCGGTGAGAGCTCGTAACCAAACAGGCGGTCAACCACACGGCGGGTTTCCTGCGCGTCGACTAGGTCCGTGTCCAGCTCGCGCAGGTTCCCTAGGGCACGCTGCAGCGATTCCTTCGTGATTTCCGCAAAGGTCATGCGGTACACGGGCACCTTGGGCTTGAGCACCTCAAGCAGGTGCCACGCGATGGCCTCGCCCTCGCGATCCCCATCAGTTGCGAGGTAAAGTTCGTCGGCGTCTTTGAGCTGTGCCTTGAGCTCCGCCACCTTCTTCTTCTTGTCCGAGGAGACCACGTAGTACGGCTTGAAATCATTCTCAAGGTCGACGGCGAACTTGCCGATCGAGGACTTCTTCAGTTCCGCGGGCAGCTCGGAAGGCTGCGGCAGGTCACGAATGTGCCCAATCGAGGCTTCCACAACGAAACCCTCGCCGAGGTACTTGGCAATGGTCTTGCTCTTGGCAGGGGACTCGACAATTACGAGCTTTTTGCCGGTCTTTGGCTTGCTGGCTGCTGCCTTGCTGGGCACGGTACTCCTACAGGGAATGAAAGTGGGACGAACGGTGTCCCCAAGAGCCTAGTTCACCATATTTTTATCGTGAACGCGTATTGCTCGGGAAACTGATTTCATATAACTATGCGCCCACGGTAGTCGCTTTGGGCAAATCACTGGCTAGCTTCGCCCTCGGATTCACTCTCCTCCGGCGCTGGAATAAGGAAGCCATCCCTGACGAGGTTGCGAACATCACTACTGAGAGAGAGCACAAATTCCTCGTCGTCACGCTCCAGCAACATGGCCAAGGCGCCGATAATCTGCCCAACGGTAAGGTCGCCGTCGGACGCTGACACGAAGCCCGCCAACTCCGTACTTAACAGGTTGGTTCGCCGCAGCCCGGCACCTTGACGTAAGAGGATGACACCGGGATGCTCGGCTCCCGGTTTTTGGTGGCGTTCCTCGGTCACGTCGGAGGCTGAAAGAAGGAATTCCTCAGCAAGATCTGGGCGCTGCTTCAACCACTGAGTTCGCGCTAGGGCATCGGCAAGGTGCGGCCCTACCGGCTGCTCGATGGGGTAGAGAATTTCCTCAAACCGTGAATCACCGGGATGCTCCCCGGCCGCGGGGCGACGCAACAAAATGTACCCAAATCCAATTCCCACGACCTTGCGGGAGGCAAAATCAAGCAGATAGTCCTCATAAGCACTGGTGTACGCGGCGGAATCCCGTCCCTGCGAGGCGTCCTGCAACCAGGTTTCGGCGTACCCACCGGGTGAAACTTGCTCACGCTGGATGAACCAGGCTTCCGTGCCCGGTGCCAGCCACTGCTCGGGGCGGGTCTGCCATGCAGGCTCGGTGCCGTCACCGTTCTCGCTGATTTCCCAGTTGCCCAGCATCTGCGCTGTCCCGCCGGGGTTCAAGATACTGGGCAGTTCTCGAACGAGGGTCTCTACGATGGCATCGCCCGCCATACCCCCGTCGCGGTAGGTGAATTGCTCGCTGCTCTGCTCACCACGGTGGCGCGGGGTGATGACGAATGGCGGGTTGGAGACCACCAGGTCAAAGGATTCGCCGGCAACCGGTTCGAGCAGGCTGCCTAGGCGCAATGAAATTCGAGCCTTCGCGTTGTCTGCCTCAAAGTCTGCCTCGGACAGTTTTAATTCCGGCGCGTTGAGGGCCAGATTGAAGCGGGTGAAGGCCAAGGCGCGTTCCGAGATGTCGGTCGCAACAACGTTTTGGGCGTGGTGCAGCAGGTGGAATAGCTGAATTCCGCAGCCGGTGCCCAGATCGAGGGCCCGGTCGACGTCCCGACGGATTGTGCCCTGAGCCAAGGTCAAGGAGGCCTGACCGATGCCCAGAACGTGGTCCTTGCGCAGGACCCCGGGGCGCTGATGGGCGCCAAGGTCGCTGGCAACCCACAAGTTGACGTCCTGGCCATCCTCTTCGGCGGCTGGCCAACCATAGGGACGAAGGTCGACGGCGGCACGCACCATGCCGGGCTCAGGGGCGGCTTCAATCAGTCCCAGATGAGTGAGCGTTTCAAGGCCGACACTGGGTAAGGCCTGCGCTAAGGCTTCTTCCGGAAGGTGGTCCGCGAGCAGCCACAGCTTGACCACGGCGCCCAGCGCTTCGTGGTTATCGCGCAGCGCCAAGGCTGCTGGCACCATCTGGTCCCGAGCTAAGGCTTGATTAGCCACGTCACCAAGGAGCTCCGCCACGCCGTCGACCGTGTAATTAACGGCGGCAAGGTCTGCGGCCAAGGTGGCAAGGGTGGTCAGGTTGTCACTACGCGGGGCGTCAGGAACGGTGGCGAAATCAGTCATTAGAACAGCCTATCGAGTTGTGGCGCTCTCGGCAGGCGTAGGATTGATTTATGCAAACAGTTCAGCGATTTACCTGCCCTCGGCCGCCTTTGGCCGCATGGGCTACTTCGCTGACGCGCTGAGTCCATCCGGCAGCGGCTGAGGGGTTCTAAACCCATCACCATCCGGATACCGAAGGATTCATCATGCACACCTACCTCTCTCTTTCCGCCCTGCAATCTGCTCTCACCGTCCCTGATCTCAGCGCTCCTGACTCCGGACATGCAGTCTCCGCCATGCTGGCATCGGTCACGGAGGCTCTTACACAGCTCTGGGCCTTGCCTGTCGTTGAGCATCGCCCCAGCCCACTGGTTTCAGTCCGCGATAATTACGATCGCCTAGGATTCAGCCCAGACGACGTCACCCGCGACTCCCGATATTCTCGGCACATCAGCCCTACCGTCATGCTGCGCAGCCACACATCGGCGGGGATGCCTGCCGTGCTTGATACGCTGCAGCCGGAGCTGCGTAGATATGACACCCTCCATGTACTCCCCGGCCTGGTGTACCGGCGCGACGCCGTGGATCGCACCCATGTCGGCACGCCGCATCAAGTGGATTTGTGGCGGCTACGCTCACGAGGACTCTTGGGTGTTCCTGATCTGAATGAAATGCTGGGCGCCGTCGTGGAGGCAGTTCTGCCCGGTGCTCGCTGGCGGACCACGCCGAGCACGCATCCTTACACAACGGCCGGCGTTCAACTTGATGTGGAGCTTAATGGCGAATGGTTGGAGCTTGCCGAGGCCGGGTTAGTGGCGGCCTCGGTCCTGCGTGCCTCAGGTCTTGATCCGCGACGCTGGTATGGACTCGCACTCGGTATGGGATTGGACCGGGCGGTGATGCTCCGCAAGGGCATGGATGATATCCGTCTATTGCGGTCCACGGATCCCCGCATTTCCGGCCAACTAAACGATCTGAACCCTTACAACCCGGTGTCCACCATGCCACCGATGCGCCGAGATTTATCCCTCGTCTGCGCGGACGACGTCGATGCTGAGGTTTTGGGGGATGCGGCCCGTTCCGCTTTGGGTCTAGACGCGGACATTCTGGCCGATTTGGCGGTGTTGGAAGTAACACCAGCCTCAGCGCTTCCGGCAGGAGCCGTGCTTCGACTGGGTTTGCAGCCAGGGCAGGCGAATATTTTGCTGCGCTTAACCTTGCAATCTCTCGAGCGAACGCTCACCTCCACGGAGGCGAATGAACTACGTAATCGCGTCTATGTGGCTTTGCATGAGGGGCCCACGATGGAGCTCATTACGGTCTAGCACTCGTTAGGGCGCCTTGTTCCCAAGCGCAGTCGCGGCTGCGGCTGTGCTTGGGAGGGCAATCGGAATTAGTCCGTGCAACCTTGCGGGCATTGCAGGGTTTCCGGGGCGCTGGCGCACTCTTCACAGTAAAGGTTG
The DNA here is from genome assembly GCF_003219795.1 of Arthrobacter psychrolactophilus. Classification (GTDB taxonomy): domain Bacteria; phylum Actinomycetota; class Actinomycetes; order Actinomycetales; family Micrococcaceae; genus Specibacter; species Specibacter psychrolactophilus. Next base: position 212,386 of record NZ_QJVC01000004.1, read on the forward strand.
AGATTACGGCAGCTGGGGTTAGAGCAGTTCTCAAACTTGTTGCTGGGCTTGTTGCAGCGGATGCAATGGCCAACTTCTTTTGCTTCGTCGCTGAACTCCATGTGCATGCGCTTATCGAAGACGTAGAGTGAACCTTCCCAAAGGCCCTTGTCTTTAAAAGTCTCACCGTAGCGGACGATTCCGCCGTCCATCTGGTAGACCTCTTTGAAGCCGCGGTTGACCATGAGTGAGCTGAGCACCTCACATCGAATGCCACCGGTGCAGTAGGTGACGACCGGTTTGTCCTTCAGATCATCGTATTTACCGGAATCCAGTTCCTTGATGAAGTCGTGCGTCGTGTCAACGTCGGGAACGATGGCGTTTTTGAACTTGCCGATCTGTGCCTCGAAGGCGTTGCGTCCGTCGAAGAAAACAACTTCTTCCCCGTTAGACTCCTTCGCGGCGACCAGTTCGTGGAGTTCCTCGGGCTTGAGATGCGTACCTCCGCCAACAACGCCGTTCTCATCGACTTTGAGTTCTCCTGGCGCCCCAAAGCTGACAATCTCGTCACGGGCTTTCACGCTCAAGCGGGGGAAATCGTCGCCCGTACCATCGGACCATTTAATGTCCATGTTCCTAAAACCGGCATATTCGCGCGTGGTCTTCAGGTACTGCTTGAGGTCCTTGATGTCACCACCAACGGTGGCGTTAATGCCGTCTTTGGAGATGATGATGCGACCCTTGAGGTTGAGCTTTTCGCATAAGGCGCGCTGCCATAGCTTGATCGCTTCCGGATCGCTCAGAGGGGTAAAGCCGTAAAAGAGCACAATTTTGTTCATCGACACGTCTTAAAGCCTACTTTGCGCCGCCAAATGGACAACTGTTCGTGATGACAAGCACTCCGGGCATAGGCTAGAACCATGATGGATGGTTCCTCGGAGCTTGCGGTCCACGCAGCAGCATGGTTCACCGGTTGGAGCGCGCTCCGCAGCTATCCCAGTCGCATTGGAGACGGCTATTTTGCAGCCCAACGCCTAGATCGCAATGGTGACTGGGAGTACTTCAGCTGTACACCCAATTCTGCTGAATTTGCCGCTGTGGCCGAGGTCGTGACTGCGTCCTCTCAGCGGGCCTACTCGGTGATTGCGCCAGATATTCACCGCTATGTGGCGTTGGCACATCAACACAGGATGGGCATGGTCTCCACCTCGGAACGACTCATGGTGTGTGCCATGGAAACTCAGGACAATCAGGAGCCCTTCTTGGGAGACCCCGAGCTATCCGTTGTCGTCAAGAAGATTGGCGGTAGGCACAGTTCCTCAGCATGTAAGGCGAGATTTTCGGCGGCGATCATGCACGGCCAAACTGCTGTGGCCAGCGGTAGGGTCGGCATCTATGACGATTACGCCATCTTCGATGGGCTCAAAACCAGTGCCGCCTATCGCCGACGTGGCTTTGGCATGCTGATGATGAAAACAATCACCGCCAGAGCCCTCGACTACCCCGTTACAACGGGGCTAGTCATGGCTAGCGCTGCCGGACAAGAGCTGTATTACAAACTCGGGTGGCGTAGCTTGAGCCCCGTCACGGTGCTGGTGCCACGTGAACGACTAGACGAGATGGCCAAGCTGTAACTGTTGCGGTGACACAATGATGAAGTGTCTACCAATCATTCGCTGATCTCGCAGTTGGGCGGAGGGAACAACCCTCCGCAATTGCAGCACGTCCGCCGTATTCCAGCACGCCAAGCCGTCAATGAGGCTTGGCCCGAATGGGCGCATCGGGATCTAGTGAATGCGTACTCTTTTTTAGGTGTGGCTCAACCGTGGCGGCATCAAGTACTCGGCGCCAATGCGGCCCACAGCGGTGAGCACACGATCATTGCAACAGGAACCGCCTCAGGTAAGTCACTTGCCTACCAGCTGCCAGCATTAGATGCCGTCCACCGAGCCGCCCTGCGCGTCAAAGAAAACCCTGGACTGCTTGAGAGCGACGGCGCCGTCGCTTTGTATCTTTCCCCCACGAAGGCACTCGCAGCAGACCAGCTGACTGCCCTGAACTCCCTCAATCTGTCCACGCTGCGCGCTGCCACCTACGATGGAGACACCGCTCCCGCCGATAGGCGCTGGATCCGAGACCACAGCAATTTCATCTTGTGCAATCCCGACATGCTGCACTTCGGCATACTGCCAAACCACGCTTGGTGGGCCCGTTTCTTCAAACGTCTCAAGTTCGTCATCATCGATGAGGCCCACAGCTACCGCGGCGTTTTCGGGTCCCATGTTGCAGTTTTGATGCGGCGTCTTCGTCGAATCTGCGCGCACTACGGGGCCAACCCAGTGTTTATTGGTGCTTCTGCCACATCGGCCGACCCCGGTGAATCATTTGCCCGGCTCATCGGCGCCCCCGTCACTACGGTCACAGAAGACTACTCCCCTCACGGCGCGACTACCGTTGCTCTATGGGAACCAGAATTGACTGATTTCAAAGGTGAAAATGGTGCCCAATCCCGCCGCACCGCCATCGCCGAAACCTCAGATCTACTGGCAAACCTGGTCTCATCCCATGTGCGAACCATTGCCTTCATCAAATCCCGTCGCGGCGCTGAAACCATCTCAAGCGTCACCAAACGGCTTCTAGATGATGTCGACCCCAGCCTTCCTTCTCGGGTAGCTGCCTATCGCTCCGGATACCTTCCCGAGGAACGACGAGAGCTAGAAAAAGCGCTCCGCTCGGGAGATCTCCTTGGCGTTTCGAGCACGTCCGCACTCGAACTCGGAATCGATATCTCCGGGTTGGATGCTGTTCTGGTGGCTGGCTGGCCCGGAACACGAGCATCCTTTTTCCAGCAGATTGGCCGTGCGGGTAGGGCCGGCCAGGACGCCTTAGCTGCCTTTGTCGCCAGCGATGATCCCCTTGATACCTTTCTCGTTCATCATCCCGAAGCAATTTTTGATCGTGCGGTTGAGGCCACCGTTTTTGACCCTTCAAACCCTTATGTCTTAGGCCCTCATCTTTGTGCGGCTGCCGCCGAACTTCCCATTACCCTCACAGATTTGTCGATCTTTGATGACAGCACCCCGGCGTTGCTCGATCAATTGGTGGCGCAAGGCTATCTGCGTAAGAGGCCAGCGGGCTGGTTCTGGACGCACCCCCAAAGCGCGGCCGCAATGGTCAACCTGCGTGAGGACGGGGGCGGCCCCATCAACATCATCGAAGCCGAGACAGGCGCTCTTCTAGGAACCATGGGTTCCCCACAGTCTCATTACCAGGCCCATACGGGTGCCGTGTACGTTCATCAAGGGACCAGCTACGTGGTGCTGGAACTCAACGAGGCCGATCACTGCGCCCTCGTGCGCCGAGGTACCCCGGACTTCTACACAACAGCCCGAGACGTGACCCAGATCGAGGTTCTGGAATCCAATAAAAACGAGGTGTGGGGTCCCGTTGAGATGCATTTCGGGCCAGTTCAGGTCCGCACCCAGGTGGTCTCCTTCCAGCGCAAGGCGATCATCTCCAATGAGGTTCTTGGCGAAGAACCATTAGAGCTCGAAGCCCGTGACTTATTCACGAAGGCTGTATGGTTCACTCTCGATAATCAGACGATGCTCAGCGGTGGCCTCGTCGAACCACAGTTCCCAGGCGCTCTTCATGCGGCCGAACACGCGATGATTGGTTTGCTTCCATTGGTTGCCTCGAGCGACCGGTGGGATGTTGGCGGGGTATCGACAGCTATTCATGCGGACACGGGACAGCCAACAATCTTTGTCTATGATGGGCATCCCGGCGGGGCCGGATTCGCCGAGCGTGGTTTCGATATGGCTCGGACGTGGCTCAAAGCGACTTTGGACGCCATCGAGGCTTGCGAATGCCCCTCCGGCTGTCCCTCCTGTGTGCAGTCACCGAAATGCGGCAATAAGAACAATCCCCTGGATAAGGCTGGCGCCGTATTGCTGCTAAAGCTTTTGCTCAACAAAGCCCCGCAGCGCACCCTGCCTCGCTAGCCACACTTTCACTGTTCAGTTTTCAAGAAACGTACGCGGATTCGCGCATCTGATGAATGTGCCATGGATATGCACAGGGCAGAGAAGTTTCGGCACTACCGTTCATGGCAGTCCGGGCTTGACCGTATCTGGTGGCGGCCCCGCCCGGGCCATGCCGGTGAAGAGCCAGGGCAATGGCGTCTTGACGGATACCTGCACGCTCAGGGAATAATCACCCGCCAATGTGCAGGCCATGAGCGAGGCCCCGTGACGAGCCGCAACGTCGGCAGCAACCTGGCACGGCGCACCAGAGGAGAGCCCCCGGTAAGCATCCGCAGCAGCTAAGGCAGATAAATCGGCAGCCGTGGCCGCCCTTCCTGCCGCATTGACACCCTGTCCGAGCATGAGCACCATGCCTAGGAGCAACAACATGGCGAAGACAAGCCCCAGAGCCAATACTGTCCCCGCGCCTTGTTCATTCTTGTCCATGGAGACCACCGCCTGAACTCATCGCCGTTGCCATGCAGCGCCCCGTCGCTTGCGGGCACGAAGGACCTCTCACCCACCGCCAGAGTGTTGCCTTGAGCTTGGTAGTGCCCCGGCAAACTTTTTCAATCCGTGGAGGGTTCTCTGGAACCGAATTCTTCGTCCCGGCCGTCCGGCTTTCTAACCTCGCGCTAGCCTGCGCGGTCTGCGTCCACGGAACAATAGCGGAGAGTACCCCGCGCACGTGGTCGCTGACCGATACTGTGGCGTAACCACCAGATTCGGACAGGTGAACCGAAGCTCCCCGGCCCGACACCCGAGCGACAATATCCACAACCTGAGTCGAAGAATCTCCCCGTGCCAGGGCTCTCGCGCCGGCCCTGGCGCCTTCTTCGAGTCGAAGCTGCAGCATTCCGGCCGAGACGCTCAGGAGAAGCATCGCGAGAAGGGCGGTCACCGCGGGAAGAACGACTGCCAGTTCCGCGGTCACAGAACCCCGGATGCCGCTGGATCTGTGAGAAAACCGGGAATCGTTCGCACTTGTCTCGCGGGGGAACTGGCACAGAATGCTCATCACGGCGATATCACCACCGCTACTCAGAAACTTAGAGCAGTTCGGATGATGTTGAGCAGGTAACCTCGGACTTCATCGCTTTTCAGGATGACGACCAACAAGCCGGCAAATCCCACGGCGGCCAGGGTAGCGATGGCATATTCTGCCGTAGCCATCCCGGCTTCAATCCCCGATTTAGCCCAGCGCTTGCCGTTCCATGACCTTGCCGACCACAACCCTCGGGTCCACGGCAGCCGTGCCCGTTCAGGGTGAATGGACTTGTTCACAATAGGCGGGTTCTGACTGGCTCCGGGAAAGATCTCGCTGACGTTACTCTTGTTCACGGCCTCTTCTGAACGGATCATCATTCCTCGCGCGGCGTCGTTACTGTTCATCTCAACTCCTTGGTGCTATCTACAAACCCCTTACCAAGCGGGGCGACTTTTCTAGTTGATGAATGAACTCTTCCCTCCTCTGCCCTTCGGCAAAAGACCACTTTGACCTTTGGTGGATAGTGCGGACCCCAGCTAGGCCTGTGGATGAATGGTTCTCGCTAAAAGTCAGGAATCATCGCCATGACAACCGGCACAATTCCCAAGGCAATGAAGGCTGGCAAAGAACAAAGGCCCAGCGGGAGCACCAGTTTCACTCCCAGTGCTGCAGCGCGTTTCTCGGCATGGCGACTTGCCGCCTTGCGCAGCCGTTTGGACTCGGCATACAGCAAAGCTGCCGAGGAAGCTCCCGTGATAGCCCCGAAACTTAGCGCATCGTGAATCTGTGCAATGTCGGCATGGGCGGTATGCCCCTCCCATGAGTCTTGCCAAGAAGCGCCGATGTCCAACCCCGCAACCACGCGCAGAAGTTGTGACTGGAGGCCGGGCGTGGCAACGTGGGCCACCGCGCGGAGGGCGCCCTGAATCGTCAGCCCGGAATCTAAAGCCGTCCCCAGTAACTCCAGGAGCAACGGAACGGAGGCTACTCCCGGCTCAGAGGCACGTGAGGATTCTCCATGAAACGGCCAGCGGCGTCTCCAACCGCCTCCGCCTGATTCGCCCTCGTGAGGGCCAAGGATGCGCCGGGAGATACCAACTTCGGTGCGATGTGATTCAAAGTTCGGAAGTCGCCTTTGCTGTTTACCACATATGATCAGGCTGGCCAGCGCCGTCAGAGCAAAGACGATGAACGCGCTCATGGCTAATCCTCGATTCGTTGGTGAGCATGCTTCTGTTATGTCTTGCCGGTCTTTCTGCGTCCTGTCGAGGAACCTATGGTTTGCGCAGCATGGGAAATCATGCTTCCGGACCATACCCTCCCGACAATGGCAAAGACACCTCCCGCCAACAAGACTGCCCAGCCCAGGGGACTCCCTAGGAGCGCTGCGAGCGGATCAACACCCATCAAGATTCCGAGGCCAAGCCCGAGAAGTGGGAGCCACGTCAGAAGCTTCACGGTTGCTCGAGGGCCTGCGAGCGCTGTTTCTCGCAATGCGGCAGCATCATGATCGGCTTCCATGGAGGTGGCCAATCGTTCGAGAACTTCCGCGACAGGAGCCCCGCTGGCTTCACAGACGTCGAAGCAGGCGGCGATATCTAGCCACATGCGAATTTGTTCCGTCCCCAGCCCTCTCCTTCGGGCGTCCCACCCGTCCCTGTGGCCATTGTTCTTCGGAGCACCGTTGGTGCAGGCGTTCCGGATCGCTGTGGCTGTGGGCAGGCCTAAAGCGTTGGCTCGCTCCACGGTGAGGACCAAGTGCAACGTGGCTTCCAGCTGTTCGTGAATGAGCCCTGTTGGATGGTGAGTTCGTTTTTCTACGGAATGCGGGGCGTCCTTGGCTGGGGATCGAGCATGTTCTGGAATTCGGGTCTGCTCAACGGTGAGGACCATCGCAAGGCTTTCCCAAAGGAGTTCGCCCGTCCGTCCGGCGGCGAGTAGTGATGCCAGTTGGCGGATCAGACGTGGGAGGGCCTCGGCAGTGGGAGCTGAAGGACGGTGCTTGTTTTTTGTACGGTTGTGCCCGCACTTCGTGGTGACTACCCACGTGGGTCGCTGTAAATTTATGAGGCCACAGGCACAGGCAGAGAGGACAAAGATGATGATCGCGCTCATAGCTGGGGCCTGCACATCTTCATGTCGTCTCTGGTGGTGGTGTCAGCTGCTCATCGAGCTGTAGTCTTTGCGCAAGTAGCGGCCATCCTTGCCCGGCAGTGACTCCAGCACCCCTACTGGAGCTATGTTCCTTCGGCTGGGTCGCATGGCGTGTTAGTGCGGGTACAACTTCGAGACGGCCATGGTCCAACTCAACGACAGCAATCTCTGCAACTACCCGGCGCCCCTGAACTTGGGCTAGGTGGATCACCACATCAAGGGCACTGGCTCCTTGCAGGAAAACTGTCTCGGGTGACATGCTGGCGAGCGCACCCAAAGCTGCCAACCTGGCAGGGACGTCACGGGCACTATTTGCGTGAATCGTCCCGCCACCACCGCTGTGTCCAGTGTTCAAGGCCATGAGCAGTTCGCGTACTTCTCTACCCCTGCATTCGCCAACAATGAGTCGGCCCGGATTCATGCGCAGTGCCTGCCGGACAAGTTCCGCTAGATCGACCGCACCTGCTCCTTCTGCGTTCTCGTGTCGCGCCTCCATTGTGACCACGTGTGGATGTTCTGGTTCCAGCTCCGCAGCATCCTCAATGAGGACGATGCGCTCCCGCACGGGGCAAAGCCCCAGAAGTGCCGAGAGCAGGGTGGTTTTCCCGGCTCCCGTTGCCCCGCTAATCAAGAAGTTCAGCCGGTGCGACATGATGGATTTCAAGACCTGGGAAACTACGGGTTCTAGGCTTCCGTCATTCTCCATGTCCTGAAGTGTCAGAACGGTTCGTCGCTTGATCCTGATGGAGAGTAGGGTCCCCGCGGCAGAGATAGGCGGCAGCACAGCATGAATACGATATCCGGCAGCGATTCTCACATCCACGCAGGGGCTGCTCTCATCCAGCCGGCGTCCGCCACTGGCCACCAACCGGACGGCGAGCGCTCGTAAGTCTCCTTCGGAGGAAAATCGCACGTCTACGCGTTCAGGCCCGGAGCCCCGATCGAGCCACACCGAGTCCGGTGCATTGACAAAAATATCCGTGACCTCAGGATCTTTAGCCAGCCCTTGAAGCGGGCCCAAGCCGTTGAGTTCTGCCGTAATCCTTTCCATCGCCATCAGCGATCCCGAGGCGCCGAGCAGACGGCCACTCTCGCGTACTGCCGCGGCAACCTGGAGTTCCGTGACCGGACCAGCCTGCGCCAACACACTGCGCCGAACTGTGTCGAGTAGCTGAGCGTCCACACTCCCGCCCCAGGGCCCTAAGGAAGTGCTGTCCAGTTGCGGATCGGTAGTCATCACCTGCCACCGCCCACCATGGAGCTACTCGACTGACGGTCCGCATCCCGGGTGTCGTCTCCTGCCATCCACTTCAAAACATTCGTGACAAGTCTTCGCATGGGCCGCCGTCGGACCAACTCGAGGAGCTGTTGGGATCCCATCACCTCCGCAGCCCCGCGTAACCGTGGCATGGTGCCCACCAGTGGCAAGTCAACCGCTGCCGCAACCGTAGCCGCGTCTACCCCCTCCTGGAGAGGTCCTCGAACAATAGCCACCGCAGGCTTCAACGGCAGGGCACCCACCACGGAGGCGGCGGCGACGACTGCTCGCGCCCGTCCCGGAACCAGCACCCCAATTCCGTCACAGTGCCGGGCCAAGGAGGCGAAAGTGTCCGGTGTCCGCCCAATATCGACCACCACTAAACCGTAGGCGCCCCTCGCCGCTCGCATGACTTCACCCACCGCCGTTGGCCCCTGCTCCCCCAGTTGTGCCAGCCCAAATGGCACGTTGCTCCCCGGGGTGTCCGTGTTCCAGGACAGCACCGCCAACCCCGCAAAATAAGGCAATGATGCCGCGAGCTGTTCGGGATTGATGGCACCCGATGCCCGCAGTAACTCCGGCCAATGCAGGCCAGGCGCCTCATCCGCAGCCAACAGCCAGCCCATCCCACCGCCCCAAGGGTCACCATCGACCAGTAGCGTTCGAACGCCGCGTTTAACCGCACTCACAGCAAGCGCCGCAGCCAAGGTTGAGGCACCGACACCGCCGCATCCGCCCACAACTCCCACGACACCCGCTCCCGAAACCGGACTCCGCAGACAACTCAAATAGTTGGCCAGCCATGGTGCCGACTCCGGCAAGATCGCAACCCGATCCGCACCCAACTGCTCGGCTTGCTGCCAAGCCAGCACGGCATCTGTGGCAAGCCCCACCACGACCAGTGGCCCCCTCCAGCCATCGAGCCCGGTCATTGTCCCGGTGGCATCAATCAACACGGCTGCAACATCGTCCCAACGTGCAACTGCCTGCTCCAGCCCGTGCATCACCAAAAGTTCGACGGCGGCTGCCGCACACACCCGCCCCGCGGCACCTTGGACCTCGGAGGAGGACGACAACAGCAATACTGAGGTGCTCCTGTGAGGGATCCAAGGATCCCCGGTGCGGCCCGTTGGCAGAGTTTGGCGACTTCTCATGGAGTAACTGTGCCGCCCCAATCAAAGGACTTCCATAGCTCCGCTGCCAAAAGTGAATAACTTCGGGCCACGGGATAACTGTGGAGGAATACTGGCCCTTTCCAGTGGACAATAGAACTTATGTACGCATTGCTGGCCACGGGTCCCGAGTCCTCCACCGTCTTGGTTGAGCTTCGGAACGACGACGGAACGGTGGCCGCTCCAGCCCAAACGATCGAGCGCTCACAACTCGGCTCCGCCGTTCAATCGCTCGAGGCAACGCACCACCCACGGTGGGTCTGGGATCGGGCCATCCATTGGTATCCCGGCCTTCTGGCCGACGGCATCCGGGTAGAAAAGTGCCATGATCTCGCGCTGTGCCAGAACATTTTGCAGTATTCGGAGTTTGCTGCCGCTACCGGATATCAGCAAAATTTCACGCCGCTGCCGCCGGAGGTCGATCCAGCCCGGGGCAGCTCATCAATCTACGGCGCGCAGGCCGGACAAGAGAGCCTTTTCGACGCTCCACCGTCATCCTCAACCCCCGTTTCATGGGATCTGGCCGCCGTGGCTCGCGAGCTCGTGGCCCAGAAAACAGCTATCGCTTCCTCCACACACCCGGCAAGGCTGACACTTTTGCTCAGTGCAGAATCTGCGGGCGCCTTGGTCGCAGCAGAGATGCACTATGAAGGTATCCCCTGGCGGGAAGAACTACATAGGAGGTTACTCAATGACTTACTTGGACCGGAGCCAGCCAATTTCGCTCATCCCGAAAAATTGGAAGCGCTGGCAGGACAATTACGCACCGCTCTCAACGCACCATCGCTGAATCCAGATTCGCCGCAGGACCTCATGCGAGCTCTGCATCGGGCAGGTATCGAAACAAAATCCACCCGTAGTTGGGAACTCCAAGAGTTCAAACACCCGGTCATAGAACCTCTCCTGAACTACCGCAAGCTCAGCAGACTTTTCACGACGAACGGTTGGAACTGGCTCCAGCAATGGGTCAAGGATGGCCGTTTTCACGCCGAATACGTGGTGGGCGGTGTGGTCTCGGGCCGTTGGGCCTCACGTGGCGGCGGCGCCATGCAGATCCCGGCACAAATCCGTCACGCGGCCGTGGCCGATCCTGGATATTCACTCATTGTCGCCGACGCTGCCCAATTGGAGCCACGAGTTTTGGCGGCGTTGGCCCAAGACACGGCCATGGCTGCCGCCGGAGGTGATGCCGCAGGGAACAACAAGGACTTGTACGCCGGAATCGCGGCAGAAGGTTTCGATGGCGATCGCAGCATGGCTAAAGTCGCGTTGTTGGGTGCCATCTACGGAGCAACGACCGGCGATTCTGGTCGCTTGGTTCCGCAGCTGGCGCGCATGTACCCGCGCGCGCTGGACTTCGTGGAACAAGCGGCCCGGGCAGGTGAGCGTGGAGAACGCGTCACGAGTTATTTGGGCCGAAGCACCCCTCCCACCTCCCAAGAGTGGCGAGATGGGCAGCGCAGCACAAACGCTGCCGAGCAACGCCGAGCCGAACAAGCTGCCAGGTCCCGGGGCCGTTTTACCCGCAACTTCGTCGTTCAAGGGACGGCCGCCGAGTGGGCGTGTTGTTGGTTAGCCGAACTTCGACGGAGGCTGCGGGTCTTGGCAGCCAGCGCCGCTGTTGCACCAGATTTTTCCGGTGACGGTGCGGCTCAGCCTGGGACGCCTCAGCTCGTCGCATTCTTGCACGACGAGGTCATGGTGCATTGCCCGGATCACCTCATCGAGGAGGTTAAGCAGATCGTCCATGAGTCCTCGCGTGCGGCCACCGAGCTGATTTTTGGCAAGATTCCGTTGGAGTTTCCGGTCAATGTCAGCGTGGTCCAGTGCTACGCAGACGCCAAGTAGCACCGTGTGAGTCGCTTAGCGTCTCCGGAGGAGACTAGATGGGTGCGGGAATTTCGCGCTGTTCGTCCCAGGGAACCGACCAGCCCAATTCTTGGAATACGTAGTTCAAGATTCCTGCGGTGAATCCCCAAACGACCAAACCGTTAACGGCGAAGGCCGGACCCCGATAGGTCTGTCGGCCCCTTTTCAAGACGGCGGTGAAGCGATTTTCTGGATCTAAGAGATCGCGCACCGGGACCCGAAAAACCTGCGCCGATTCGCCAAAATCAACCACGTCCACGGGACTCTGGCGAGCCCACCACCCCACGACCGGGGTCACCATAAAATTACTCACAACCAAGGGCACCTCGGGCAAGGTCCCTAGAATCTCGACGCCGCTGGGGTCGAGCCCAGTTTCTTCTTCGGCTTCCCGCAAGGCCGCCGCCAGGATGGAATCATCGGTGGCGTCTACTCCTCCGCCAGGAAATGCCACCTGTCCCGGATGATCGTTGAGCGTTGCCGCCCGCTCAATCAGGAGAACGTCCAGATCCGCAGAAACTAGCGGTTTGTTCGAGATCGCCGGAACATTGTCCAACGCCCCGAACAGCATGAGTACAGCGGCGTTACGGTACGTGGCCTCATCCGCTCCGACAGCCCACGAAGCGGGCCGCCCCACCCCGCGAATGGTCGTCAGTGTGGCTGCCCTCTCGGCGAGCCCCACAAGATCGGCATAGGCGCTCACGAGTGTCCACCCACCGGATCGCTCGCTTGCCCGGTACGGGCGGCCAATTGCGATTCCTGTCGATACTGCGCCGCGTTAGCAACATCAGCCTGCATCCGCGCCAACAACTCTTCCTGACCGGGAGCCAACTCGTACTTGAGCAATTTGGCAGCCTTCACGGGATCTACCTCGCCATCGCCATAGGCGGGGCACAAGTGAGCAATCGGGCAGGCGCCGCAGGCGGGCTTGCGCGCATGACAGATCCGTCGACCGTGAAAAACCACCCGATGCGAGAGCATGGTCCAGTCTTTCGGCTCGAACAGGGCAGCCACATCACTCTCGATCCGCACGGGATCCGTGGATTCGGTCCATCCGAAGCGCTTGGCCAGACGCATAAAGTGCGTGTCCACCGTGATGCCGGGGACACCAAAGGCGTTACCCAACACCACGTTGGCGGTTTTTCGCCCAACTCCCGGGAGCGTGACGAGATCTGCCAGCGAAGCCGGGATCACGCCGTCGTACTCATCGACGAGACGCGTTGCCAAGGCCAAGAGATTGCTCGCCTTCGCGCGGAAGAATCCAGTGGGGCGGATGATGTCCTCGAGCTCCACGCTGGACGCCTGCGCCATCGCCAACGGGGTTGGGAAGCGCGCAAAGAGTCCCGGCGTGACCGCGTTGACCCGAATATCGGTGGTTTGGGCGGACAACACCGTGGCCACCAACAGCTCAAAGGGGTTTCGGAAATCCAATTCCGCATGCGCATACGGGTACAGTTCCGCCAGCTCGCGATTGATTTTCCGGGCCCGCCGCTTGAGCGCGAGCGCCGATTCCTGCGACATTACTGGCTGTCCGAGGCGCGCTCAATCCCCACGAGATCGAGCAAAACGCCAGTCTTTCCCTGGCTGTCCTGAACGAGGAAGCTGCTGCCACGGTCCTCCAGCGCCAAAATCCAGGCGCCGGGATTGAGCTTGAATACGAACTGGCGGGTGCCTTCGTCGATCACGTTCTGCGGGCGATCAACGGCGAACCAGAACGGCTCCGTACTGACGGTCGTGGCTACCTGCGGATCCACAGTCGCGCCGATGCTTTCCTTGGCCGGCTCCGCAACGTCCTGCTCAGCGACGGGAGCCACCTGCGGGTTCATGCTGGTGGCGTTTTCATCCTCGGCCAGTTCGACGGCGGGGCTCTCCTCCGCGGGTTGCTCGGCTTCCTCGCTGGCGGGCGGGGTAGCGGCGGGCTCCTCGACTTCCGGCGCGTTCTCCTCGGCAGCTGCCGCAGCGTCCTGCTTGGCAATTTCGGCAGCAACGTCGGCTATTTGGAAGGTCTGGGTTGGGTTGATAGGAGAGCTTGCCTCGGCGCCAGCCACGGCATGAGCGGTCTGTGCCGCCGGGGAAGTTTCCTTAGCCGGTGTGAAAATCTGGCCTGCGGCAAGGTGCCCCAGTGAAGACTGTGAGGTGCCCCAAGCCGAAGGAGCATCGGCGGCCACATCGGAGGTGTCCTTGTCGTCAGCTGAATCCTCAGGAGCAGGCGCGGGACTTACGGCGGCCCCGAAGGAAGCACCCTTTTCAAAGGTCTTGGGCGTTGCGGTGACCTTTGGTCCTGCCTTCTCAACCTCAGGCTTCGGTGCGGAGGGGCGCTTAACCGCAGGGACGGCGTCGCGCGCTACTAGGTGAGCCGGAACCTCGGGGCGGCCAACAAAGTCCGAGGCCAAGGCCGGGATCCACTGGGCGCAGGCCGTGAAGGCTAGCAGCAGCAACGAGCCGATCAAGCCGACGAGGTAGGCGATGCCGAAGCTTGTCACCGTTCCCGTGAAGAAGAAAAAGGTGGCAAAGGAAGCCACGACGGAGGCGAACTGGTCCGTGGACAGCGAGCCGACACGAAGCTGAGTCTTGGGGCTCATGCGGCGGGCGAGGAACAGAGCACCCACGATCAGCGGCAAAATGACGCCGATGGCAAGGTAGAACAGACCCCCGGTGTTCCACAGGTTCAGGCTGCCGGCCAACGTCTGGATGATCGGCACCACTGAGGCCACGAAAATGATCAGGACCGAGCCCAGAACCCCAAGGTCCCGGATAGTCAACGGGCCAACGACGGCGTTACTGAGCGCTGGGCCCGTGGTGCCGGTGGCCGTCTGGGGGGAAGACGTAGATTGCACTGTCATGGTCTGACTCCTCTAATGTCACGATTGATCCCCAGCCTAGTTACCGTGGACCGCCAACACTAGCGAGCCACAGCTAAAACCCAGCAAAACCCTCCGAAGTAAAAGGTGTCACTACCTTGTCAGTGGGGAAGATCATGCATTTGAGCGCAGATATGACGCCATTGACCCCAATCACCTGTGACGGCGAACACGTTAGATCGCCGGAAGCGCTACAGTTTATGGCAGAACACGACGTTGTCCGTAAGACCACACTGCGCACCGCTGCCAGCCCGAAAGGGAATGCCACGCGAAGCTGCGTGGTCGATGGTTCACGGGACAACAGCATAAGAAGGAACGAAGGGATATTAGATGTCTGAGGTCACCACCGCAGCTGACGACCAGTCCGGAGACGCACTGGAAAACCTCCTCACGGAGAACCGTCATTTTGCACCAAGCGCAGAATTTGCTGCCAACGCCATTGTGCATGGCGACGAATACGCCAAGGCCAATACAGACCGTCCCGCCTTCTGGGGCGAGCAGGCACGCGAGCTTCTGACGTGGAGCAAGCCCTTCACGAAGACTCTGGACTGGAGCAACCCACCCTTCGCCACATGGTTCGAGGATGGCGAGATCAACGCTGCGTACAACGCCCTTGACCGTCACGTCGAGGCTGGCAATGGCGACCGTGTTGCTATCCACTTCGAGGGCGAGCCCGGCGATACCCGCACCTACACTTACGCTCAACTGACCGAGGAGGTCAAGAAGGCCGCGAACGCCTTTGAGACCCTGGGCTTGGCTAAGGGCGACCGTGTTGCCGTTTACCTACCCATGATTCCGGAAGCCGTCATCACCTTGTTGGCCTGCGCCCGCATCGGCGCCATTCACTCGGTGGTCTTCGGTGGCTTTTCCGCCGAGGCCCTACGCTCCCGCATTGACGACGCCGAAGCCAAGCTCGTTGTCACCGCCGACGGCACGTTCCGTCGCGGCAAGCCCAGCGCTTTGAAGCCTGCTGTCGACAACGCCCTGGCCACGCCTGGTCACTCCGTACAAAATGTCGTCGTCGTTAAGCGCAATGGCGAGGATGTGAACTGGGTTGAGGGCCGTGACGTTTGGTGGGCCGACACTGTTGGCACCGCCTCAGCCGAGCACACCGCCGTCGGGCATGCCGCCGAGCACCCGCTCTTCATCCTCTACACCTCCGGCACCACGGGAAAGCCCAAGGGTATTCTCCACACGACCGGCGGTTACCTCACGCAGACCGCCTACACCCACCGCGCTGTGTTCGACCTGCACCCCGAAACGGATGTTTTCTGGTGCACGGCCGACGTCGGATGGATCACCGGCCATTCTTACGTCACCTATGCGCCACTGATCAATGGCGCAACCCAGGTCATGTATGAGGGCACCCCGGATTCCCCGCACCAGGGCCGCTTCTGGGAAATCGTAGAAAAGTACAAGGTCTCCATCCTGTACACGGCCCCGACGGCGATCCGCACCTTCATGAAGTGGGGCGAGGACATCCCCGCCAAGTACGACCTGTCCTCTATCCGTCTGCTCGGATCTGTGGGCGAACCCATTAACCCCGAGGCCTGGATGTGGTACCGCCGCGTCATTGGCGGCAATAATGCACCCATCGTTGACACCTGGTGGCAGACGGAAACCGGCGCCATCATGGTGGCACCGCTGCCAGGGGTGACAAACACTAAGCCCGGCTCCGCTCAGGTCCCCATGCCCGGCATCGCCGCCGACGTGGTGGACGAGCTCGGCGCTTCGGTTCCCCACGGACATGGTGGGTACCTGGTGATCCGCGAGCCCTGGCCGTCCATGTTGCGTGGCATCTGGGGCGACAAGGATCGCTACAAGGACACCTACTGGTCTCGCTTCGATGACATGTACTTCGCCGGCGACGGTGCCAAGTGGGACGATGACGGCGACATTTGGCTCCTGGGTCGCGTGGATGATGTCATGAACGTCTCCGGGCACCGCCTCTCCACCACGGAGATCGAGTCCGCACTGGTGAGCCACCCGTCCGTCGCCGAGGCCGCCGTTGTGGGTGCCGCCGACGAGACGACCGGTCAGGCCGTTGTGGCATTCGTGATCCTGCGCGGCTCTGCCGTGGAGGATGCCGATATCGTGACAACCCTGCGAAACCACGTGGGCAAGGAAATTGGCCCCATCGCCAAGCCGAAGACCATCTTGGTGGTTCCGGAACTTCCCAAGACGCGCTCCGGCAAGATCATGCGCCGCTTGCTCAAGGATGTGGCCGAGGGCCGCGCCGCTGGCGATTCCTCAACCCTCGCCGACAACACCGTCATGAACCAGATTGCGGAGTCCCTGAAGGCCTAATCCCGCCCCTTCTCTCCCCTCATCGAGGACGCAGTTGTTGGACCGATTTCACCGATGTTCGGTGTTTTCGGTCTAACGACTACGTCCTCGATCTGGGTTAAGACGCGTGGGCGCAAATTCACAGGAAACTCCGCTCAGCTCTCGGAGCCGTATCTTGATCCGCGCCGCGCTTCAGGGAAAGCCCTCTCCCGTGCATTCCCGTGGCAATGACTTACTCAAAAGAAACACCACCGTGATCGAAATGTTTCTCTTTTGACTCTTGACGTTTCTTTTATGTGGTTTGACGATTGATTCATGTGATCCACTTCACGTGATTATGCATTTCAAGGGAGAAATCATGTCATTCAACGAAGACCAGTCTGCTCGGGGAATCATCCGTTCAGCCTTTGACCGCCGAACTCTGCTGAAGACGCTTGGCGTGGGCGCCGTCAGCGCGGCCGGCATTCCGCTGCTCGCAGCGTGCACCGGCGGATCCGGCCCAGGCGGTTCTGCAGCAGCATCAACCTCCTTGACCTTTGGCTCCGGCTCCTCGGATGACGTCCCCAAGGCCGCCTACAAGGCAGTCACAGACGCCTTCACAGCCAAAACCAAGAACGTCGTGACCACCAACGTTGTCCCTCACAACGATTTCCAGAACAAAATCTCCACCTACCTCCAGGGCAGCCCAGATGATTCATTTACCTGGTTCGCCGGTTACCGCATGCAGTACTACGCGGGCAAGGGTCTGCTGGCTCCCATCGACGATGTCTGGGAAACCATTGGCGCCAACTACTCCGACGCCATGAAGAAGGCCTCCACAGGCCCCGATGGCAAGATGTACTTTGTTCCGAACTACAACTACCCCTGGGGCTTCTTCTACCGCAAGAGTGTGTGGCAAGAAAAGGGCTACGAAGTTCCCACCACCTTCGATGCACTCACGACCTTGTGCGCGAAGATGAAGGCCGACGGCTTGGTACCGATCGAGTTCGCTGACAAGGACGGCTGGCCAGCCATGGGCACCTTCGACTACATCAACATGCGCCTCAACGGCTACCAGTTCCACATGGATCTGACGGCTCACAAGGAAACCTGGGATCAGAAGAAGGTCAGCGATGTCTTTGACACCTGGAAGGCTCTGCTGCCGTACCAGAACCCTGCCGCGTTGGGCATGACCTGGCAGGATGCGGCCATCAACATGGGCAAGAAGAAGTCCGGCATGTATCTGTTGGGATCCTTTGTGACCCAGCAGTACACGGACAAGGCCATCCTGGACGACATCGACTTCTTCCCCTTCCCGGAGATTGCGGTTGAAGGTCAAGACGCAGTTGAAGCCCCGATCGATGGCCTGCTGTTGTCCAAGAAGGGCGGCAACAACCAAGCAGCAAAGGACTTCATGTCCTTCATGGGCACGCCGGAAGGTCAGGATGCCTACGCAAAGGTCGACCCGTCCAACATCGCCACCGCAAAGGGTGCCGACACCTCGGCATTCTCGCCGTTGACGAAGAAGTGCGCCGATACCATTGCCAATGCCAAGAGCATCAGCCAGTTCTTTGACCGTGACGCTTTGCCGGCCATGGCTAACAACGTCATGATCCCGGCATTGCAGGCGTTCATCAAGGACGGCACCGTGGACGTCAAGAACATGGAATCACAGGCTAAGGCTCTGTACGCGGCCCAGTAATACGCCCGGGTGTGGCGGCGAGCTCCCGCCACCACACCCGGTCCCCGCCCTCCTGCACGGTTCACTGCGAGAAAACGAGTTTGCCATGAGCACGCCCACCGAACTTTCTGCCCCAGCCCCACACGGCAAACGGGCCGCCCCCGCATCACCACGACGACCCCGAAAAAATGCCGGAGTTAAACGCCTTTCCACCACGGACAAAGTGGTCCTTGGATTCATGATCGGAATCCCAACTCTGGTCCAGCTCGCGTTCGTCTGGATCCCGACTCTGCTCTCCGTCCTGCTGTCCTTCACACGCTGGAACGGCCTGGCTCTCTCCGACATCCGCGCCGCAGGCCTCGCCAACTACAGCTACGTCTTTAACGACAGCCCCGCCTTCTGGCCCGCCGTCCAGCACAACATCCTGTGGTTAGTGTTCCTTGCGGTCATCGCCACACCTCTGGGCCTGCTGCTTGCGGTGCTCTTGGATCAGCAGATTCGCGGAAGCAAGATCTACCAAAGTATCTTCTTCGTCCCCGTCATGTTGTCCCTGGCCTTGGTGGGCATCATTTGGCAGCTGTTCTACCAAAAGGACAATGGCCTGCTGAATTTCCTTCTGGGTACGGCAGGTACGCCAGAGGCCGTTGACTGGTTTGGCGATTCCAGCGTCAACATCTGGGCCGCCCTGATAGCGGCCACCTGGCGTCACGCCGGATACGTCATGATCTTGTACTTAGCCGGCTTGAAGGGCGTGGATGCATCCCTCAAGGAGGCTGCCTCCTTGGACGGCGCAAATGCTACCCAGACCTTCTTCCGGATTGTCTTCCCCGCCATGGCGCCCATCAACATTGTCATCGTGGTCATCACCATCATCGAATCCCTTCGCGCCTTTGACGTTGTCTGGGTCATCAACAAGGGCACCAACGGGCTAGAACTCATCAGCGCCCTCGTCATCAGCTACCTCATCGGAGAAGGCCAATCGATCGGCATCGGCTCCGCATTCGCCGTGATCCTGCTAGTCATCTCCTTGGTTCCCATCACCATCTACCTCTCCCGCACCTTCCGGAAGGAGAAGTTCTAATGTCTACTTCCGCCACGAGAACCACCCGAGAGGCCACCGGCGGCATCGGCCACGGGCTCAAACGACCGCACTACGGCACCCACATCTTCTTGACCGTCATGGCCATCATGTGGATGGTCCCGCTGGGGTGGGCACTCTTCACGGCGCTCCGCCCCAAGGCCGACACCGACAAATTTGGCTATTTCAGCCTTGGCGGCGCCTTTAACTTCGACAACTTCGTCCAGGCCTGGACCCAGGGCGGCTTCCCGCGCTACTTCGCGAACTCGCTGATCATCACAATCCCCACCATTATCTTGGTGCTTTTGTGCAGTTCCATGATGGCTTTTGCTGTCAGCCGGGTGAGCTGGAAATTCAACATCACGCTGCTCATCATGTTCACGGCGGGAAACCTGCTTCCGCCACAAGTTCTCGCCACGCCGCTATTTGAAATGTTCAAGCTCCTCCAGCTGCCTTACTGGTTTAGCGACTCCGGCAGCCTCTTGAACACCTATATATCCGTCATCATCGCCAATACAGCCTTCCAAATTGGCTTCTGCACCTTCGTCTTGTCCAACTATATGAAGGCTCTCTCGGGTGATTTGACCGAGGCCGCACTGGTGGACGGAGCAGGGATCTGGCGCCAATACGTTTCCATCATCATGCCGTTGTGCCGCCCCGCGATCGCCGCTTTGGCTACCCTAGAACTCATCTTCATCTACAACGACTACTTCTGGCCCTTGCTCTTCATCCAAAGCGGGGATCGACTCCCGGTGACCACGGCCATCAACAATTTGCAGGGCACATTCCTCTCGAACTACAACCTGCTGGCGGCCGGGGCAACCATCACCGTCATCCCAACTCTTGTCATTTATCTGCTGCTCCAACGGCACTTCGTCGCTGGCCTGACACTGGGTTCCAGCAAGGGCTAAATGTGCGGCCCCGCTCATTCCACACTCGAACCGAGGAGGTTCCCATGCTTGCAGACATCCGGCGCAGCGAAATTGTAGCCATCGTGTCTCGGGAGAGAGTCGCTCGGGTCGTTGACCTAGCTGAAGCCCTTGGCGTGTCCGTTGTGACGGTTCGTCGGGACATTGATTCCTTGGACGACGCCGGATTGGTCCAGAAGATCCATGGCGGCGCTAAAGTCCCGGGAGGCGCCGGGACGCACGAGCCCGGTTTCGAGCTCAAGTCCACCCAAAATACTCATGAAAAGCGGGCCATCGGCCAGGCGGCGCTGGCGCTTGTCCAAGATGGCATGGCGATCGGACTCAGTGCCGGTACCACCACGTGGGTGCTGGCGAAGGCGCTCAGCTCTCGCAAGAACCTCACGGTCGTGACCAACTCCGTGAAGATTGCCGATGTTTTTCAGTCCGCGGGTTCTCGCGTGTCGGTCATCCTGACGGGAGGTGAGCGCACGCCCTCGGATGCTTTGGTAGGCCCCATTGCCACCGCGTCGGTCCGGTCGTTACACCTCGATGTGCTGTTCCTCGGAGTTCATGGGGTGGATGAAAACGCCGGCTTCACCACCCCCAACCTGCTCGAAGCCGAGATGGACCGGGCGCTCATTGCGGCCGCCCGCAAGGTGGTGGTCCTGGCCGACCACAGCAAGTGGGGCACGGTTGGAATAAGCACCATCGCCGGGCTGGAAGACGTGGACGAGCTCATCAGCGACGACAATCTCGGCCTGGAAGCCCAAAGAGTCCTGCGTGAAAGGGTGGGGAAGCTGCGTATCGTCAGCACCGAAACAGCGTCATCGGAGACGTAGTGGGTCCGGCACGAGGGGATTCTGTCACGTGGCAGGCTCCCTTGGTGTGTTTCCCCGCCAAAGTACGACGGCGTGAGCCTCACCTTCCGCTTCCGTGCGTTGACCCGTCAGGTAGCGCCGCTTCACAGCGTTCTGACCACGTTCTGAAGGGCGTTACCTGACGGGTCAACGCAGAAGCAGGTGCGTTTTAGCTCTTGGCTGACGCGGTGTGGCGCTGACGTGGGGCATTATTAAGCCATGACTTCTTCGACTGCACCTCACCGCGGCACGCTGTTGGTTCTCAACGGCCCCAACTTGAACCTCTTGGGCACCCGCGAACCCGGAATTTACGGCTCAGCGACCCTGTCCGACGTCGAACAGGTCACCACCGCGGCTGCCGAAGCCGTAGGGTTCAGCATCACCTGCCTGCAGTCCAACCATGAGGGTGTCTTGATTGATGCCATTCACGCGGCCCGTGGCACGGCGGTGGGCATCATCATCAATGCGGGCGCCTACACGCACACCTCCGTGGCGCTGCGAGATGCGATCGCCAGCGTGGAGATTCCTACCGTTGAGGTGCACATTTCCAACGTTCATAAGCGCGAGGAATTCCGGCACCACTCCTACCTCTCACCGGTGTGCAGCGCCGTCATTGTCGGCGCTGGCGTGCATGGGTACGCGCTGGCAGTGAGCGCCCTGGCCAATTCTCTGGCGTAGTTTCGCGCCACCCACCGAGCACCGAGGTGCCGTCCGCTGGCAAGCGGGCTAGCTCACCTTGCAGGAACCGGCAGCTACCGCGTTGCTGAGCAACGGTGCCTCGGCGATGATGGGGCCAACCTCTTCCATCGTCAAGGCAAAGCCGACGTTGTTGGCCGAGGTGGCTTTAGCGAAGATCATGCCGACCACCTTGCCGTTACTGTCCAGCAGCGGTCCGCCGGAGTTACCGGACTGCACATTGCCGGCCAATTGGTACACGTCTAGGAGAGTCGTAGCGTCGGCAGTAAGATCCGGAACCAGCATGGGTGCGGCCGAGAGGATGGTCGCGGCCCGCACCTGAAGCGGCCCGCCCAGAGGGTACCCGGCGAAGGCTGTCTCAGTGTTGGTCCCTACCGTTGCCGCAGTGGCCAGAGGCTCGGCGTTGAGGGAATCAACCGCCAAGACTGCCACATCGTGGGAGGCATCGAAGTACACCACACGTGCAGGGAGCGCGCCCTGTTGCTGCGTTTGGACCACGGGCATCGATACACCCGCCACCACGTGCGCGTTGGTCAAGACTCGACCGGGCGCAATGACAAATCCGGTGCCTGTTTGGTTCTGGCCGCACTGGAATGCGGTCCCGGAAATCTTCATGACAGATTCCGCGGCCTTATTCCAGGCATCGGTGTTGGTGTCGGCGGTGGGTGCCGCGACCTCGACATTGGAGCCGTTGGGATTCAGCAGTGCCGGAATACCCTCATCAAGGACCAACGAGCGAACCTGCGCCACACCTTCCTTGACAGGTTTCGGTGTCCACGCATCGATTTTGGATATGACTTGAGAGTCACTGAGGGCCTTTGAAACGGCCGGAATACCTAAATTGGAAACCCCAAATGACAGCATGGAAATAACCAATGCGCCCACGACAACATTCAACGCACCACCCAAAATTCGGTTAATGGAGCGGATTGAGTCTGATTTCACATGTCGGCCAATTGCGCGGCCAAGTTTCATGCCAATTCCATGCCCGACGGCGATCAATAGCACGGTAGCGCCGATCACCATGACTGTTCGCCACCCCGGACTCGGCGAAAATTGACTCACAAATGGCGCGGCAAAAAACGCCCCTACAGCGCCTGCAATAAATCCGGCGAGGCCACCAAGTGCCACCACCAAACCAGCATTCAGGCCGTAAATCAGCTGCCATAAGAGCCAGAGAATCAATAAAATATCAAGCCAGGAGAACCCAAACACCGTCTCGCACAGCTCCTCACGAGCAGAACTCAGTTCGTCAGACGCAGCAATTACGTCTCAGTGGCACATGCTACCGGCACAAGCCGAGTAACAAGTGGTCTTCTAGGGTAGCGAAACTGCCAATATGCTGACAACGGACACCTCAAATGCCAAATTGGTCACAAAAACAGAAAAATTCTGAAACAATCAGTAATAGGTCACAACTGATTAGCTACATAATGCAAGGAGTTTTCATGGACATCGAAGTACTACGCCGAGCACCCCTGTTCGCCACGCTCGACGATGAGGCATTCCGCCTTCTGACGGACGAACTGGCGGAGGTAGATCTGTCTCGAGGCGCTTCGGTCTTCCGCGAAGGCGACCAGGGCGATCAGCTCTACTTCATTGTTTCAGGCAAGGTAAAGCTGGGACGCACCTCTTCCGATGGCCGCGAATCCCTCGTTGCCATCCTCGGCCCGGGCGAACTGTTCGGCGAAATGGCGTTGTTCGATCCCGCACCGCGCAGCACCACGGCAACCGCCGTTTCCGAAACCCGCCTGGCTGGTCTCCGCAATGAGTCCCTCAACGCTTTGTTGCGCAACCGCCCTGAGGTGTCCATGCAGTTGCTGCAGGCTCTGGCTCGCCGCCTGCGCCGCACCAACGACAACCTCTCCGATCTGGTGTTCTCGGATGTTCCCGGCCGCGTGGCCAAGGCCATCCTGGATCTGGCAGACCGCTTCGGCCGCCCCGCCACCGACGGCATCCTGGTTGCTCACGAACTCACGCAGGAAGAACTGGCCCAGCTGGTCGGCGCTTCACGTGAAACCGTCAACAAGGCTCTGGCTGAATTCGTTCAGCGTGGCTGGTTGCGTCTGGAAGCTCGCGCCGTTGTCATCTTGGATGTCAACCGTCTGCGTCAGCGTTCACGCTAAGTCTGCCCACAAGAAAGCCGATCGGATCAATGTTGATCCGATCGGCTTTTTGTTTTTAAGAATGCCATCAAAGACGGCTAACGTTCCCGGCAGAGCCCGCCTTCCGAGGCAGGCGCCGTGGCAACTTCAAGGGTGAATCCACCATCGTCGCCAACGATGAGCCGCGGCTGGTATTCACTGATGGGTCGCTTGTGGTTTAGATAAGCGATACAACCACGCGCCGCCGCGATCTTCTCCAAGATGATCTCCACGCCAGGCACAACAAGCTCGCCCAGCGTCAAAGCTGTTGTGTTGGGAAGCCCAATCTCATCACCCAAGGCTGAGTTGCTTCGCTGAGCGAGGATCTCAGAGGCGCAAGCCCACCGACCCCACACCCCCTTACTTGTCAGCAACGTCGGCTCCTGATTTACAGGGGGTGTCGCGGCAAAGTAACGCGTGTCGAAACGCCTGTGAGCAAATTCCGGGCTGATCCAATGACTCAAAGGCTTCAGTAGATCGGTCCGCAACCCCAGACCATAACGCTCTAGCAAGGAAGCGAAGGTGCTTTCCTGTGCGGCAATGGATTCTCGCGCGCGCATCCATTCGGGTCCCGAAATTCCCTCAATGACAGAGGAAGCATCGGTTCCGGCCAGCAAAATACCGGTTTCCTCAAAAAGCTCACGGATAGCCGCCACCACATGGCGTTTCGCCAGGCCAATGTCGTCCGTCCCGAGACTCTTGGCCCACGCGGTCGCCGAGGGGCCCACCCAGTCGGTGACGTCGTCGTCCGCGACTTCAATAGTGCCACCGGGGAAGGCGACAGTCCCCAGCGGCGAACCGCCCGGCCGGTACGTCAGATACGTTTTCAAGCCAGCCGAGCTGTCTTTCAACAGCACAACGGATGACGCCATGCGTGGCTTACGAGGAGTGCGCTCCCCGTATTCCACCCACGTCTCCGCCGCTTCCCGCTGATCTGCATTCAGCGGGAAGTACCTCTTGCCTGCGGGCCTAAAACCCGCGGGAGTGCTACTGGAATTCGGCAATCAACTCAACCTCGACAGGAGAATCCAAAGGCAAAACGGAAACTCCGACGGCGGAGCGGGAGTGAACTCCCGCCTCACCAAATACTTCACCCAAGAGCTCAGAGGCTCCGTTGATGACGCCCGGCTGGCCCGTGAAGGAAGGGTCCGAGGCGACAAAGCCAACGACCTTCACAATGCGAGTTACCCGGTCAAGGTCACCGATAACGCTTTTCAGTGCCGCAATAGCGTTAAGTGCGGAGATGGCGGCGAGGGCTTTTGCGTCCTCAGCGGAAACGTCGGCACCCACCTTGCCTGAAGCTGTGAGTTTCCCGTTAACAAAAGGCAGCTGCCCGGAGGTGTAAACGTGGTTTCCGGAGATCACAGCTGGCACATAGGCAGCTACCGGCGCAGCCACAGCAGGCAGGGCTAGGCCAAGCTCCGCGAGGCGGGCTTCAATGCGTGAAATTCCTTGAGTTGACGCGTCACTCACGGTTAAGCCTTCTCTCGTTTCAGGTATGCAACAAGGCCCTTGCCATCCGGGCCGGAAACAACTTGGACCAGCTCCCAGCCCTCGTCACCCCACTGGTCAAGAATTGCCTTTGTGGCGTGGATAATCAGCGGAATCGTAGCGTACTCCCATTTGGTCATACCTCAAAGCGTATCCCCTGCCGCTAAACTGGAAAAATGGCAGCAAAAAAACATCCCATTTTCGATACCGCCACAACTCTGGGTAAATTAGTCGCGTTTCTAGGCATCAGCACCATTTGTGGTGTGCTGGTGGCAGGACTAATGGTTCCGGCCGTTGCGTTGGCTGGCGGCACCGCGACCTCTTCCATCACTTTTTTTGACGATCTGCCCGATGAGATGAAGTTTGAAACTCCGGCGCTGTCATCGAAAATCCTTGCTGCTGACGGCTCAGTCATAGCTACCTTCTATGACCAGAACCGCACCGAGGTTCCCCTCGATAGCATCTCGCCCTTCATTCAGGACGCGATCGTCGCCGTGGAAGACGCTCGTTTCCGAGAGCACGGTGGCATCGACACGCGCGGACTCATGCGTGCCGTCGCCGCCATGGTTCAGGGTGGTGGACGCCAGGGTGCCTCCACTATTACGCAGCAATACGTCAGCAATGTCATGAACCAGACTCACGCTGCCAATGGTGAGCTGGAGAAGGTCAGGCAGGGCGATAGTAAGGGCATCGGCGACAAGGTTCGCGAGATCAAGCTCGCCATCGCCGTTGATAAGCAGCTGTCCAAGGACGAAATCCTTCAGGGCTACCTCAACTGGGTGTTTTTTGCTAACAATAACTACGGCATCGAAGCCGCATCCTCCTTTTACTTCAGCACCCATGCCAAGGATCTGACGCTGCCTCAGGCCGCCTTGCTGGCCGGTGTGGTCAACCGTCCCAGCTACTACGATCCGGTGGTCAACCCGGACAATGCGCTCTCACGCCGCAATATGGTGCTGGACCGCATGCTCGATCAGGGAATGATCGATGCCACGCAGCACGCTGACGCCACGAAGGCCGAGATTGGGCTGAAAATCCAGGAAAACCGGAATGGCTGCACCACGGCTACCCGAGCAGAATACTTCTGCCAATACGTGACGAACTTGATCCTCAATGATCCCAATTATGGCAAGACCCCTGAGGACCGGGACAGGCTCTTGAAGCAGGGTGGCTTGACCATCACCACCACGCTGGATCCGGTGCTTCAGGATGCCGCCCAGGCTCAGTTCGCGAACTTTACGCCCGCTAATGACAACCCGGATGATGTAGGCCAGGCACTGGTCACGGTGCAGCCTCTTAGCGGCAAGATCCTAGCCATGGCTCAAAACACCAAGCTCATCGCCCGCGAGGGGCAGTTCAACTCTGATTACAACTTCAACGTGGACCGCTTCGATATCAATGGAAACTCGCTTGGCGGTGCCGGCGGTTTCGACGTGGGTTCAACAATCAAGCCTTTCACTTTTGCCGAATGGCTTAACTCCGGCCACCGCATCAATGACGTGGTCAACGCAGGAGTCCGCCGCTACCCGGCAGGATTCCAGTGGAACAACAGCTGCGGTGTCACCGGCGGTATCTACGACAGCACCAACCCCGAAGCCGCACCAGATCTTCAGAATGCAGAAGAAGGCTGGTACCGCAGCCTCACCGCACGTGAGGGGCTTTACAACTCTCTGAACACGGCAACCTTTGCCACGGCCGCCCAATTGGATATGTGCAATATCCAGAAGATGATGACGGCCACCGGTATTCACCTCGGTGAGGATCCCAAGCAGCCGTACAGCGTGGAATACGTCAGCTCGCTTCTGGGCTCGGGCGAGGTTGCCCCGCTAACGATGGCTTCGGCCTTTGCCACCTTCGCGTCGGGCGGCACGCATTGCGATCCGATTGCCTTGGTCTCCGTGAAAAACATCAAGGGTGAGGCAATGCCGGTTCCGGGAGCGAATTGCAAGCAGACCGTCAAGCCGGAAGTTGCTGCGGGCGTCACCAGTGTCCTGCAGGAAGTTTTGGTCCGCGGTTCCGGTTACCAGATCCCGCTGCAGTACGCTGCCGCAGCCAAGACGGGTACCACCAACAACTCCGAGCACACCTGGACTATTGGCTACACCAAGGGTCTGGCCACCGCCTCATGGCTCGGCAGCCCCGAGAACAAGTCGGTCTCCAACAATGGCAAGCTCATTGCCGGCCAGCGTCTGGATTATGTTGACGGCGCCACCTATGCGGGCAAGGCCTGGCAGGGCTATATGAACCAGATTGGCGGCAACTATGACGTCAGCTTCTTCGACGCTCCTCCGGCCAGCATGGTCAACCCGCCTGTTGTCATCCCGCCGAAGCCAACTGAAACGGCCAAACCGTCGGAGAAAAAGGACGACGAGAAGAAGGACGACAGCGTCAAGACCGATGACAAGAAGAAGGACTAGGACATAGCCACGATGTCACGCACGAGCACAACCCCGTCCCGCCTCGCAACATTGGGGGCGGCGGCGGGGTTTGCCGTTGCCGCCGGAGCCACAGCGGTGGCCTATGGCACCTTCATTGAACGGCACTGGTTTGCCCTCCGCGAGGAGTCGCTGGCCATCTTGCCGCCCGGATCGGCGCCGTTCACGGTGCTCCACCTCTCCGACATACATTTGTCGCTCGGCCAACACAAGAAGACCGAATGGCTCAAGGGCTTAGCCGCCCTGAAACCGGATCTGGTGGTCAATACCGGCGATAATCTCAGCCACCCCCAGGCGATCGCCCCGCTTCTGGATGCTCTGGGCCCGTTGATGGAATTCCCGGGAGTCTTTGTTCCCGGTTCAAATGACTACTTCGCGCCGCGCATCAAGAACCCCTTGACATACTTTTCGGGCCCCTCTAAGTTGCCGAACGAGAATAAGCGTCTCCCGGTCCCCCTCGACACCGAAACTTTGCACGCGGGCTTCGGTCAGGGCGGTTGGGTCAATCTGACGAACCGGGCGCAGTCCATTCCGTTAAAGGGCATTCGCTTTGACTTCAGCGGCGTAGATGACCCGCACCTGAATCGCGAGCGCTATGCCGGATGGCCGAAGGGTGCCGCCGGGCAGAACAGCGCCCCGCACGTCAAGGTTGCGGTGGTGCATGCCCCGTATCAGCGGGTCTTGGACCATTTCACGGCCGATGGTGCCGATCTGCTGCTTGCCGGTCACACCCATGGCGGCCAGGTCTGTGTGCCCGGCTATGGCGCCCTCGTGAGCAATTGCGATCTGCCGACCTGGCGGGCCAAGGGACTTCATGACTGGGAAAGCCAAGGACGGACGACGCCGGTCAACGTCTCCGCGGGTATCGGCACCTCTCGCACGGCCCCCTTCCGTTTCGCCTGCCGTCCCGAAGCCGTAGTACTGACGCTGACGGCCAAAACCGCACCCTAGCGGTAGTGAATTTTCGGTGGCTAGCCTCGTGCTCCGTGACTCGATTTCGTATTCTAAGCACTTATCCGCTATTCTTTAGAGGTTGCTTTTCCAGACCGTCACTGGTCAACGAAAATGTAATGGATCGGGGTGTGGCGCAGCTTGGTAGCGCGCGTCGTTCGGGACGACGAGGCCGCAGGTTCAAATCCTGTCACCCCGACCAAATGAAAAAAGCGATGGTATCCAATGGATACCATCGCTTTTTTCATGCCTAACAACGAGTTGAGCACGCCACGCACGGGCTCGTGAACAACCCGGAGATAAAACCCGCAACGGCTAGAATGGAGCCCATGAACGACACACTTCCCCCTTGCCCCGTTTGTAACAGCGAGTACAGTTACGAAATGGGCGAGCTTTTGGTCTGCCCCGAGTGCGCCCATGAATGGTCCCCCGCAGAAGATGCCGCCGAAGCCACCGAGCAAGAAACTGTGATCAAGGATGCCGTTGGCAATGTTCTCAGCGATGGCGACACGGTCAGCATCGTCAAGACCATGAAGATCAAGGGCAGCCCCCAGGATCTGAAGATCGGTACCAAGGTACGCAACATTCGCCTGATCACTCCCGTTAACGGTCACGACATTGACGCCAAGGTGGATGGCTTCGGCCCCATGAAGCTCAAGTCCAGCGTCGTTAAAAAAGTCTGATCCGGCCCAACACTTTATGACAGGGATATCTGGGTGAGTTCATGGATTGAGGCGCTGCCGGCGTTCACGGTGGCGCTTCTGATACTTGCCCTGCCCGGAGCAGCCGTGCTGACGGCGCTAAGGATCCGCGGGTTACTGGCCGTTTGTTTGACACCCGCGGTATCCGTCTCTGTCATCGCCGTCAGCGCCATGGTGGCGCCCCTGATCCATCTGTCATGGAACATTCCGGTGGTGATGCTCGGGACCGTCGTCGCAAGCGGTGGCGCATGGCTGGCACAACGATTCATCCCCGCCCTCCGCACCGCGATCCCCAGCAGCGTCCCACGAGCAACGCTAGGAGCTGCCCTCTCCGGCGTCTTCCTCGCCTTGGTCATAACGACGGCGTTGCTCGTCTCGGTGACGATGAGCCCGGAGTCGTTCACTCAGGGTTACGATTCCGTCTTCCACCTCAATGCCACAAAATTTGCGGTGGAGACCGGCAACGCATCCTCCTTTGCGATCTCTAGCTTCATCTTGCCAACCGTGAAGTCCTCTTTCTATCCAGGGGCCTGGCACGGGCTAACAAGCTTATTGGTCGTCCTGACCGGAATTAGCATCCCGGCGGCCACGAACCTCATGTGGCTCGCCACGGCCGGGGTGATCTGGCCACTGAGCTGTGTGTTCTTGGCGAGCGTGTTGTTTGGCCGACGCCCTCTCCTGCTGCTGTTCACCGGCATCCTGGCTGCTGCTTTTCCCGCGTTTCCCTGGCTTTTACTGCAGTACGGCTCGGCATATCCGAATTCCCTCTCAAATTCGATGGTCCCCTTGGGTATTGCCTTAGTGCTTCTCATCCTGCGCCCGGCAAGCCATCGCGGTCTTGAACCGGCACAGTCCCTGGCTGTTTTGGCGTTGTTCCTCCCGGGCGCCGTCATGGCTCAACCCAACGGCATTTTCAGTATCTTGCTAGTTCTCACGCCGCTTCTAGCCTTCTTGGTCTATGCCTGGCTGCGCACCGGATTCGCCACGAGCCGACGTGTGGGATCGACTCGAGCAGTGCTCCTCCTTCTCGGGGCGGCGGGCTCTGTTGCCGTCCTCTACTCCTTGCCACAGATTCGTAGTTTGTTTAACTACACCAGCCCGGCCTTTTTGTCGTTCCCTCTGGCCCTGCTCCGGAATATCACCCATGCACCGTCTCCCATCTGGTTCCCCTCTGTCGCTTTGACGATCTTGGTTGTAGCTGGCGTCTGGGCAGGATTCCGTCGCACCGGGCTGCGCTGGCTGCCGGCCGCGCTCATTTTGTTGGCGCTGACGTATCCCTTGTCATCAGGGACAAATCTGCCCGTCGCCAATATTGTGATGGCGCCATGGTGGGACAATCCGGAGCGTATTGGTGCGCTCATGCCGCTGCTGGCCGTCCCGTTGGCCGCCCTCGGATTGACGAGATTATTTGACTGGAGCAGGCGCAGCCTCCCCAATATTTTCCGTCGCCCGGTCCTGGCCACTCGCCAGGGGAGGCTCGCGGCGAGGGCGAGTCTCGCCGTCGTTCTGGTCTTGTCCAATCCGGGGATCTGGCAAATCAAGACCGAGGTAGCCCGCATGTACAACGTGCCCGCCGAACCGGACGAGCTAGCTCAGGTGGATGCGCAGGAGCTGGCCTTGATCAAGCGACTGGCGGATTACACCACTGCCGATGACGTCATCGCGAACAATCCTTACAACGGATCAGCTCTGGCGATGGCGCTGGCGGGGCGGAACATGTTGTTCCCCTATAGCTCTCAAGGCGACCTCACCGCAGATCAGGTGACGCTACGTTTCTGGCTCAATCGTGTGGGCAGTGATCAGGAGGTGTGCGCGGCAGCCAAACGGGAGGGCGTGCGATTCCTCTTGGACTTTGGGACCGACTACATTCCGGCCTTCAACGATCCACGATCCCTCTACCCGGGAGTGACGCTCGCGGCTGATTCGGCGGGCTTCACACTGATCGCAGAGGAGGGCCATGCGCGTCTTTACCGCCTGGATATGTGCGGCGGAGTGCCGCTGGCCCCTGACCAAACGGACAAGACCACCGCATCGAGACAGCTTTTGTCACTAAATCTGCCCACGGTGGCCATCAAAGCTTTAGAATTTAACAACAATTCGGTCAAATGAGGAGCAATTCTGTGGGCAGCAGTTTCGGTGATCGGCTCAAACACGAACGGCTGTCTCGCAATTTATCCCAAGGAGAACTGGGAGGCGAGCTCTATTCGGCCAGCTATATCTCTCTGTTGGAAAACGCCCACCGTGAGCCAACCGCCGAGATCATCAACCAGCTCGCGGAGCAGCTGCAATTGGCGCCCTCATCCGTCGCAGCGTGGGATCAAGCCGTGTTCCCTGAGGAAAGTGAATGCCTCCGGCTTTCGCTCTGCGCCCGCCAAAGCTGGGACACCCGTGATTACAGCGGTGCCGCGAGCAACGCCACGGCAGCGGCACGACTGGCCTGCGCCAACGACGATGCCGTGACTTGGTGGCACATGACGTTCTTGGCGGCCACCTCACTTTTGCGAAACGGTGAGCAATCCGAGGCGGCAGCCAACCTGCGCAAGCTCCTCGGCCATTCCCTTACGGTGGAAAGTGATGCGCTAGCTCTTCGCGCCAATCAGGTGATGGCCTCCGTCATGTTAGCTAACGGGCAGCTGGCCGAGGCGATCTCGCATGCCACGGCGGCAGTGGAGATTGGCTCGGGCGACAGCCCCGAGGAATTCAGCGCCTACCTCCTCGCCTTGCAGACGCTCATCGGGGCCCTGAGCGAGGCGGGCAGGCTCGATGAGGCATGGATCCACACCCTGGTCCTGGCCGAGGCCGTGACGGATGAAACGCCACCACAGATGGCCGGTGAAATTCATTGGGTTATCGGCAATGTGGCGTTTATCCGGCAAGATACCCGCACCGGATTAGAGCACCATGCCAAGGCCAGTCGACTCCTCTCCCCGACCGCGGATCTGTCTCGCTGGGCCCAATTCAACAAGGCGACGGCCTGGGTGCGACTCCGGGCTGGCGTCGTGGAGCCGGCCACCTTGCAGGCCATTGAACGGAGCGAACTTGCCCACTCGGTAGTGGGTGCGACGCCGGCCGAGACTTTGGAAGTCTCGCTGCTTCGGGCCCGCTGGAACTTCCTCACCGACGATCTCCAGGGAGCCCTTGAGCTGTTGGATGTCATTGACGCCCAGCACGAACTCTTAGCGCCACACATTGCCGGTGACGCATCCCTGCTCCGCGGATCAACCCTGCAGGCTATGGCACGTCTTGACGATGCCTACGCCGCGTTTGAGAGCGCCCACGAGCAGTTCACTCAGGCAGGAGCACACGAGCGAGCCGCCGAAGCGCAGGCGAGCATGGCGGAGATCAGGAACTAAGGGATTAAACGCAGAAGGGGCCGTTGCTACTTTTCAGACCCGGTTGCCCGACAGAAAAGTAACAACGGCCCCTTCGCATGACCGCTAGACGAAGGTAACGCCCGTCAGCCGTTCAAAGGCTTCAACATAGCGGGCGCGAGTGCGCTCGATGACGTCGGCCGGGAGTGCCGGCGGCGGTGTATCCGAGGCGCGATCCCACGCTGATTCCGGGCTGGCCAGCCAGTCACGAACATACTGCTTGTCGAAGCTAGGCTGCGCCTGACCGGGTGCCCACAGCTCGGCATCCCAAAAACGGGAAGAATCCGGGGTGAGGACCTCATCGCCGAGGGTGATGACGCCCGTGGCCGGGTCCGTTCCAAATTCAACCTTGGTGTCAGCTAGGATGATGCCGCGTTCCCGGGCAATTTCCTCGGCGCGCGAGTAAATTTCCAGGGTCAGCGTGCGCAGGGCTTCTGCGGATTCGATGCCAACCGTGTCCACCATCTGTTCGAAGGTGATGTTCTCATCGTGTTCGCCCACCTCGGCCTTGGCCGACGGGGTGAAGATGGCCTTTTCAAGGCGGGAGCCATCTTCCAAACCGGCCGGCAGCGGGAGGCTGCACACGGTCTGAGACGCGCGGTACTCGATGAGTCCGGATCCTGTCAGGTAACCACGGGAAATGCACTCGATCGGGAACATTCCAAGCTTCTTGCACACCATGGCGCGGCCGGCCACGGCAGCCGGGACGCCGCCGTCGACCGTGGTGGCCACGAGATGGTTCGGGACGTTGAGCTGCTCAAACCACCACAGGCTCAAGCCGGTCAGAATACGGCCCTTGTCCGGGATTTCCGAGGACAGCACGTGGTCGTAGGCGCTGATGCGGTCGCTGGCGACCACCAGGACAACGTCCTCGCGGCCGGCGAACGGACCATCGTTATCCGCGGCTACGGCAGCGGGGACGTACAGATCCCGGACCTTGCCGGAGTACACGTGCGTCCAGCCGGGAAGTGCCGGTGCTGCGGGAATTGCTGAAGTCATGCCTTAATTCCTTATGCCTGCGTGGCGGTATCCGCCACGGTGATTTCGCCGCGAGCAGCCTTGGCCGCAATATCGGTGCGGAACTGTCCGCCCTCCAGAGAAATTTCCTCGATGCCGGCGTAAGCCCGCTCGCGAGCATCCTCCAGGTCAACGCCGAGCCCAACCACCGCGAGCACGCGGCCGCCGGCGCTGATGGTGTTCCCATCGGCGTCGCTGCTCGTTCCCGCGTGCAGGACGTGCACGCCGTCGAGGCGGTTAGCCTTCTTCAGCCCACGAATACGGTCACCGGTGCGGGGTGCATCCGGGTAGTTTTCGCTAGCCAGCACGACGGCGACAGCCGTCTCGGGTGCCCAGCGCAGCTCATCGATTTCATCCAGCTGGCCTTTGGCGGCCGCCATGAGCACACCACCGAGGGGAGTCTTCAGGCGAGCGAGGACGGCCTGCGTTTCGGGGTCACCGAAGCGGGCGTTGAATTCAATGACGCGGGTGCCACGGCTGGTCAACGCCAGGCCGCAGTACAGGACGCCGGTAAAGGGCGTTCCGCGGTGTGCCATGGCATCGATGGTCGGCTGTGCAACACGGTCGATGACTTCCTGTACCAGACCGGCGGGAGCCCATTCGAGCGGTGAGTATGCACCCATACCACCGGTGTTGGGGCCTTCGTCGCCGTCGAAGATGCGCTTGAAGTCCTGGGCCGGGGCCAAGGGAACAACGGTGCGGCCATCGGCCAGAACAAAGAGGGAAACTTCCGGGCCGTCGAGGAACTCCTCAATAACGACAGTTCCGCCGACGTCAAAGCAAGACTGTGCGTGGGCGAGGGCTTCGTCGCGGTCCTCCGTGACAACAACACCCTTGCCCGCGGCGAGTCCGTCGTCTTTAACAACGTACGGGGCACCGAAAGCGTCGAGAGCGTCGGCGGCTTCGGCGGCGTTAATGGCCACCTTAGCCATGGCCGTGGGCACCTGCGCCTCAGCCATGACGGTCTTAGCGAACGCCTTGGATGCCTCGAGCTGCGCAGCTTCCTTGCTGGGGCCGAACACGGGGATCCCGGCCGCGCGTACGGCGTCGGAAACACCGGCAGCCAGCGGGGCCTCGGGACCGACTACAACGAGGTCGCTTTCTAGCTTCAGCGCCAGGGCGGCTACAGCTGCAGGGTCGCTGGCGTTAACCTCGTGGGTCGGCACAATAGCTGCGATCCCGGCATTGCCAGGGGCTGCGTGCACCTCACTGACGTTGGGGTCGCTGAGCAACGAGCGGACAATGGCATGTTCGCGGCCTCCGGGGCCAATGACTAAAACCTTCACCTCTCAAGACTACTTTGATTAGGCACGGCAGCCGTAAATGATGTCGACCGAATCTCGCTAGCCGCGTCCCAAGCGTCAGCTCAGCCTCGACCGCCACTTAATATGGGAGACATGAAGGCAGTCGGCGAGCACGCGAAGGTTTCCTTGGACCTCTCCCAGGCCTGTTCCCTCGTGTCGCCGGAACTCACCTCATAATTTCCGCGGAAGGCTCCGAGCGAACGGGACGATGCCGCGGAGTTACGCCATCGTCTATTTTCCCTAAGAAAATAGCTCGCACGCTATTCACAGGAAATCCTAAGAAATAGTCGAAATGATCTTGCAGGCACTTATTCCATTTGATAGCTTAACCAATGGGGCTGCCGTGACTTTGACTCAGCAGGACTTTCCAGCAATAGCGGGCGCGATTGACGCCTGATCTCATCACGGATCATTCTTATATTTTCTTCAGGGGGAAATACTCATATGCGAGCATCTAAGCGCGCCTTCTTCAAGCGCGGCGGTGCGGCCTGCGCCGCGGCGGCGGTCTTGCTAGGCGGCACCTTTGCCGCCAGCGCCGCCACCGCGGCGCCTACGACCGACACCACTCCTTCATCGATTGCCACGACAGTCGGCACGCCTTCAGCAACCGAAACGGCCCTGCCGTCCGGTTTGGCTAAAGCCACCGAGCAGGATCTGGGCAAGACCGTTGAGGAATTCAACGCCGATGCTGAAGTAGCCGCCAAGGCTGCAGAGGTTCAAGCCGCAGTAGCAACGACCGATCCCGCCGCAGTCGTCTCCGTCAAGGGCGACACCATCAAGGTCACTACGACAGCTCCCGAAGCGGCCAAAGCCGCCGCCGGGACCAGCAAGGTCGTCGTAACGAAGGTCCAGGCTGCACCGCTAAGCGTCGCTAAGGGTGCGGCAAGTGTTGATTCCTTGTTCGCCGCTTACACGGCAGAATTCGGCGTAACCGAGCTGCAGGCCATCATGGTCGATGCCGACGGTAATTACGTCATCCGGACAGGCAAGGCCGCCACCAGCAGCTCGGCCTCCCCAGCACGTTTCTACAGTGCACCCGCCACGAAGTCAGTCGCCGATTTCGCGGCGACGTTCACCAACGTCGCCGTTGAGACGGCAGCCGGAGCAGCCAAGGCCTTCGCGACAGACGTCACGAATGGTCAGGGCTATGTTTCTCAGCAGGGCGACTACCTCTTCTCCTGCTCCATCGGTTGGAATGGCTTTAACGCCGCCGGTGACCCCGCCGTCATTTCGGCAGGCCACTGCACCAACGATGGCGCCGCCACCAACACTGCCTTGACCGACCCAACTAAGGAACCTGCCGTTGGTGGCGCAGGTTATGTTCCGACAGTTGCACTGGGCACCTTCGGTGTCTCACAGTTCGGCGGAGCCAACAACTCCCCCGCCACCGCACCATCGGGCTGGGACGGCAACCCCGATAATGTGAATAACATTGGTACGGATGTCTCCGTCATTGATGGCATCAATCCAGACTTGAACCAGCTTGCCAAGGTGACCGACTGGACCACTCCGGCGGTACCGAAGGAATCCGGTCCCGTTGTGAAGGGTGTTTCTAACGCCATTGTCGGCGCAGACATCTGCAAGTCCGGGCGCACCACAGGTTGGAGCTGCGGCACAGTGAGCAGAGTCGGTGTGTTCTTGGTCAATGGCATCAACCAAGCCAGCGATCCAGAAGATGTTCGAGCCGTGCGCGGCTTCGAATCCACGTCTCTCACCGCCGACCACGGTGACTCCGGTGGTGCCATTATTTCCGGCTCACTGGCAGTTGGTATGCTCAGCGCCGGCGGTGGCGGCTACACGTATGGTGTCGGCCTCACCGATGCACTGGCCCACACCGCTGGCTACACCATCAAGATCGCACTGTCGGCACCCAAGGTCACCACTACGGCCCCGGTTCACCGCCAGGATCTCGTCAGCGGTACCGTTGTCGACGCACCTGAGGGAACCACCGTGACCGTCACCCTCGATGGCAAGACCACCGAAGTTGCCGTTGATGGCGACAAGTGGAGCGTCGAAGCGCCCAACAGCGTCGGCACCTTCCCCATCACCGTGCAGGCCAAGAATGGCTTCAGCACCTCGGCAACCACGACGGCGTCCGTCGAGGTTGCCAAGGAGACCCTGGCGGCTCCGGCCATCTCGACTCCTGCCAACAATGCCACGGTCACCGCACCTGTCACGGTTATTTCCGGAACAGGCACGGCAGGCGCTGCAGTTGAGCTCAGCGGCGACGTCACGGGAACCGTAACGGTTGGCGCAGACGGCAAGTGGTCCTTCACCGTAGCGCCGGCCTTGGCTGATGGCGACTACACGGTCACCGCAAAGCAGACCAAGTCCGACTGGAACGCTTCTCCGAGCGTCACGAACAAGTTCGTGGTGGCAGTGCCGGAACCAACGACTCCTCCGGCTACCCCGTCACCGACGGCTACTCCCACGCAGGAACCCACGCAGGAACCCACGGCGACCCCGACGGTGACGCCTACGCAGACGCCGACCGCGACTCCGACACAGACGCCTACGCAGACGCCGACCGCGACTCCGACACAGACGCCGACACAGACGCCTACGCAGACGACGACTCCGACAAAGGCGCCTACGACTGCTCCTGCAACAAAGACGCCAACAAAGGCTCCGACCTCGGTAGCCGCACCGGCACCGACGAAGGCACCCGCTACCAAGGCACCCAAGGATGATGAGCTGGCTAACACCGGCGCTTCAAGCTCCACACTTGTCTTTGGGGCAGCCGGCGCTCTGCTGGTCCTCGGAGGAGCAGCATTCCTGCTGCTGCGTCGTCGCTCAGCACGGTAATTTCCAATAAGTTGCGCAGAGCAGCAATATGACGCTCAGGCGTAGCTGACATAAGGAGTGGGTCCCGTTCATCCAGAAGGGGACCCACTCCTGTTTTGCACATCAAATGACTTTTCGGACATGAAAACGAGTAGGCAAGCGACGCTGTGTCGACGAATATATGGGAGGCACCATGAACAGCAAGAAGATGGCGGCGGCAGTGCTCGCGGCCACGATGATAGGAGCACTTGGCATGAGCAGTTGCGCTACCCCAGAAGATCAGGGTGCATCCCCGCAGAGTTCCTCACCCTCTGCAACCGAATCCTCGGACAGCAGCGCTTTGCTCCTGCTCAACGATTCGCTCCGCAAAAAGCTTGGGGAAGACTATTCAGATGCCTGGATCGAAGGCGGGGTACTGCATATAGCCGTCACCAGTGACTCCGGCGCAGCCATCGTCACGGCCGCAGGCGCCGTCGCAAAGCTCGTCACCATTGATGCCACTCAGTTGGAGGCGGCACTTCAGTCGATTGCCGCGTGGCAGAGCAAACTCCCCTCGGAGCAGGCGACCGCGATTCATAAGATCATCCCGGATGGCAGCACCGGGACGATTACGCTTTTTGTCGATCCGCCACAGCTCGACGCCATCGCCAAAGTCGCAGCGACAGACAAACCAGGCGGCGATGTCGCCCTCCTCATCAGGGAGTCGAGCGGCATTGCCACGCCCCTCTAAGCACCGCAACCGCCAAGCTCTGGATAAGATGACACCATGAGTCATACTTTCAGGGCGTACGACGCCGTTGAGCTCGCCGTCCTGGAACGCAGCGGATTTGTTGAGTCCGTCCATATTGGCTCGGCCGTCGTGGTCGCCGGAGACGGCTCCGTTGTGACCGAACTCGGGGACATCAAGGCCCCCATTTATCCACGCTCGGCCGTCAAACCCTTCCAGGCATTGGCCTCCATGCAGGCTGGCGTCCCGTTGCGCGGCGCGCAAGTCGCCATCGCCTGTGGCAGCCATACAGGTTCTCTTGATCACATGGATGTTGTCTCTGGCATGCTCAAGGCAGCCGGCCTGAACGAAAGCCATCTGGGCTGCCCCGCGGCATGGCCCAGTGACAGCACCGCCCGGGCGTGGATGGTGCGTACCGAGAAGGACAAATCCAAGCTCGCCATGAGCTGTTCCGGTAAACATGCCGCATTTTTGTGGGCCTGTAGGGAAAACGGCTGGGATGTGGCCGGCTACTTGGAGCCCAACCATCCCATGCAGCGCGCTGTCCGTACCGTGCTAGAGGAATACACCGGCGAAAAAATTGCCCACACGGGTGTTGACGGTTGTGGCGCGCCTGTTATGTCCGTTTCCCTTACCGGCTTGGCCCGTGCCTTTAGCACGCTAGCTAAGGCGCCGTCGGACAAACATGCAAATGCTCGAACCGCCACGATTGCCACATCCATGCTCGATTACCCTTGGGCCGTCGAG
Organism: Arthrobacter psychrolactophilus; assembly: GCF_003219795.1. Lineage (GTDB taxonomy): Bacteria > Actinomycetota > Actinomycetes > Actinomycetales > Micrococcaceae > Specibacter > Specibacter psychrolactophilus. The sequence continues at coordinate 251,846 of NZ_QJVC01000004.1, forward strand.
GGGCATGGCAGGCCCAATACGGTGGTCATGGACAAGCTCGGCGTCATTGCCAAGATGGGCGCAGAAGGTGTCCTCGCCATGGCAACCGACACCGGTGCCAGCGTTGCCGTGAAAATCCTTGACGGCAACGGCCGTGCCGCCTCCCTTGTCGGGCTTACCCTTTTGGCCGCGTACGGCGCCCTAGATATTCCAGAGGTGGCGGGAGTGCTGGATCAGGTGGTCCCGGAGGTCATGGGCGGCTCGAGCCGAGCTGGCAGCCTACGCCTGGGCCAGGCCGTCAGCGCCCTGCTCGTCTAAGTTTTACCCACCTCCCCCAACCCCCTAGTAAGGAGCTCCTCATGGTTGCCCGCCGTCGTATTGATATCGCCGAGGGAAGCGCTGCTCTGGCCGCGTGGCGTGGCGGCGAGGTGTCCCGTTCCGTCACGGCCATGGCTGTGCGATATGCGCTCGAAGAACTTGCGGCCCGCGCACCAGGGAACTCGGTTGAGGTGCGAGTCCCTCCCTTCGGCGTCACCCAATGCATCCCCGGGCCTCGCCACACTCGCGGTACGCCTCCCAATGTGGTGGAGTGCGACGCCGAAACCTGGCTCTCCTTGGTGACCGGACAGACTAGCTGGGGTGACGCCGTCGAACGTGGCCTTGTTGCGGCCTCAGGGTTGCGGGCGGATCTCTCCTCCGAGCTACCCTTCTAGCGAACCCCAGGGCGCTCTCCCCGAACGTTCAGCTACGCCGGGTACCCTTGATGTATGACTTCCCAGCCTGAGCCCACGTCCGTCGAGCCCCGCAAACTCAGTGTGCGACGCGCCCCGAAGTACGTCCCCTTCATGATTGCCGGCGGCATTGTCGGCATCATCGCCGCGGCCGTGATGACCATGGCGCTGCCCCCGAACGAACAATTCTCGGCGTCAAGCGTCTTTGGCATGTTTACCGTGCTGATGTTGATCCCGGGTGTGGGACTGGGCGCCATTGCAGCGCTGATGTTTGACCGCCAAGGTCAGCGTCGGGCCAAGACCCTTGTCGCGCAGCCGCTGCCAGATGACGAGAGCAATGCAGAGGCAGAAACCGCGTAATTCGGCCACCTTCCGCACCCGAACATAAGCTACGTCACAGTAGGTCGGATGTGCGCCTCATTACATGAGATAATTTTCTCGTGGCACGCGGAGACGGAAAATTATCCCATGATCTTTTACCCGGCGAAAAGGGACCTCAGGACGCTTGTGGCGTTCTGGGCATCTGGGCACCCGGCGAAGAGGTTGCAAAACTAACCTATTACGGACTGTATTCACTACAGCACCGTGGTCAGGAGTCTGCTGGCATCGCAACGAGCGATGGCAAGCGGATCAGTGTATACAAAGACATGGGACTCGTATCCCAGGTCTTTGACGAACCCACACTGAATACCCTGACCGGACACATGGCCGTGGGCCATTGTCGCTACTCCACCACAGGTGCGGCCAATTGGGCTAACGCTCAGCCGACCCTGGGTGCAACAGGCAGCGGCACTGTCGCCTTGGCGCACAACGGTAACCTCACCAACTCAGCGGAACTGCTTGAGATGGTCATGGCTAAGTACGGCTCCCCCACCTCGGGTGAAATGGCTCAGGGCAACACGACCGATACCGCCCTTGTCACCACCTTGATGCGTGGCGAAGATGGCCGCTCTCTCGAAGAGACCGCCATGGAGTTGCTGCCCAAGATCCACGGCGCATTTAGCTTCGTCTTCATGGACGAGCACACCCTGTACGCTGCCCGCGACCCTCACGGCGTTCGCCCGTTGGTTTTGGGTCGCCTGGAAAGCGGCTGGGTTGTCGCCTCGGAAGACGCTGCCCTGAACACGATTGGCGCCACGCTAATCCGTGAAATCGAACCCGGCGAATTCATCGCCATCGATGAAGACGGTGTCCGCACCCAGCGTTTCGCTCCCGCCACCCCAGCCGGTTGCGTCTTTGAGTATGTTTACCTTGCCCGTCCGGACGCCACGATTGCTGGCCGTTCCGTGTACGAGTCCCGCGTGGAAATGGGCCGTCAGCTGGCCCGCGAAAGCCACTACGAAGCCGATCTGGTCATCCCCGTTCCGGAATCCGGAACTCCGGCGGCCATTGGTTATGCAGAGCAGTCGGGCATCCCCTTCGCTCATGGTTTCGTGAAGAACGCCTACGTGGGCCGAACCTTCATTCAGCCCAGCGATACCCTGCGCAAGTTGGGCATCAAGCTCAAGCTCAGCGCTCTTGAATCCGTGATCCGTGGCAAGCGCATCGTGGTCGTGGATGACTCCATCGTCCGCGGTAACACGCAGCGCGCCGTGGTTCGCATGCTCAAGGAAGCCGGCGCAGCCGAGGTTCACGTGAAGATCTCTTCACCGCCCGTACGCTGGCCATGCTTCTACGGCATCGACTTTGCCTCTCGCGCAGAACTGATCGCCAACGGTGCCGCAGTTGATGAGATCGCCAAGTCCATTGGCGCTGATTCCCTGGAGTACATCTCCGAGGACGGCATGATCGATGCAACCTTGCAGCCTCGTGAGCGCCTGTGCACCGCCTGCTTCACGGGTACTTACCCGATTGAACTTCCCAGCAGCGACCGTTTGGGCAAGAACTTGCTCGAACGCACCGCTCCCGGCAACGCCACCCCGTCCACCGGTTGCGATCCTGGTCCTGATTCGGAACTGGAAAATGTCCTGACCGATCAAGACCGCACCGCCGCCAACGGTTCTTAAGCATTCGCAGAAAAGAGACGCCATGACCAACGCCTCCAACGATTCAGCCCCTCAGGGAATCACCTACGCCAGCGCCGGAGTCGACACCGAAGCCGGTGACCTCGCCGTCGAGCTGATGAAGGAAGCCGTCAAGGCCACCCACGGCCCGTCCGTGGTCGGTGGGTTCGGCGGATTCGCCGGCCTGTACGACGTCTCCAAGCTGCTGACCTACAAGAAGCCGTTGCTGGCTACCTCCACCGATGGTGTGGGTACCAAGGTTGCCATCGCCCAGGCCATGGATATCCACGACACGATTGGTTACGACCTTGTGGGCATGGTTGTCGATGACATTGTGGTGGTTGGCGCCGAGCCGCTCTTCATGACTGACTACATCGCCACAGGCAAGGTTGTCCCGCAGCGCGTGGCCGATATTGTGCGTGGTATTGCTGGCGCCTGCAAGGTTGCCGGAACCGCCCTCGTGGGTGGCGAGACGGCTGAGCACCCGGGCCTGTTGGCTCCTGATGAGTACGACGTCGCAGGTGCTTGCACCGGTGTCGTCGAGGCTGATTTGTTGCTGGGTCCGGAACGAGTGCGTGAAGGCGATGTCATCATCGGTATGGCGTCCTCAGGTCTGCACTCCAATGGTTACTCCCTGGTTCGCCGCGTCATCAACCACGCTGGCTGGTCCCTAGACCGTCAGGTTGCCGACTTCGGCCGCACCTTGGGCGAGGAACTCCTTGAACCCACTCGCGTGTACGCCGCAGACTGCCTAGATCTGACCCGCTACCTGCCTGTCACGCAGGAAAAGGCTGTTCACGGCTTCAGCCATGTCACCGGTGGCGGCCTCGCTGCTAACTTGGCTCGCGTTCTGCCGCAGGGCCTCATCGGCACCGTGGATCGCTCCACCTGGAGCCTGCCGTCCATCTTCAGCGTGGTCTCGCAGCTGGGTAACGTGCCGCTGGCCGACCTCGAGCGTACCCTGAACCTCGGAGTTGGCATGGTGGCCGTTGTTTCAGCCGACGCTGCCGACGACGCCGTTGCCCGCTTGAACGCTCGCGGCCTGCCGTCGTGGGTCATGGGTACAGTTACGGCCGAAGCTTCCGACTCCGACAAGAGCGGAACCGACTACACGCAGGGCGCAAAGGGCGTCAACGGCGGCGCGGTTCGCCTGGTTGGCAACTACGCCTCCTAAGTACCACTGCTCGAGCCCCTCGAGCATAAATGCCACCGTTAGGCATTCTCGCTATAGTTCGAGCTATAGCGAGAATGCCTAACGGTGGCATTTGTCATTGGCAGGGCCGAAATTCACACGGGGAGACGCACCAGCTCTCGAGCCGTGAACTTAATGCGCAGCTCCCGGGGACAACAAAATCCCCACACGTCGCTTTCGCGTCGTGCAGGGTTTTGTTGCGTTTATTGGACTACGTGGTCCTACCCAATTCTACGGGAGTCCACTTCGTCGTCATCTTCAAACTGATCCGCATACTTATCTTCATATGCCGAGTAGTCCGGCTCTGCAGGAAGTTCGCTGTGATGGCTCGGGGCACGCCGAGTAGTCCCACCAAGCTCTTTTTGCAGAGCTGAATAGTCAGTGCTCGGGGAGTAGTACTTAATGTCCCGAGCCTGCTTGGTTGCCTTCGCCTTTTGACGGCCGCGCCCCATGGCGTGACCCCCTTTTACACTTGGACCGGAGGTGGTCGCTCGGGCTATGAGCGAGGCTCCGGAATATTCGGTCAATTTGTCGTATTCCTAGATTACATTAGTTCTGCCCCTCCTGTGTCCCACCACGCCCTGTTCTGCCGATAGCCAAACCCCCACTTACCCGCGGCAGGGCTCCAATATTCGGTAGAGTCATCAGTAGACGTTGTGTTGCATCCACGGAATCGACGAGCGCGGAATGCGTAGAGGCGCATTTCTAACACGTCCGATCACACCTACAAGAACAACTTTTTGCGCTGAATTCGGCGCAGCACGGAAGGCCAGCCCCATGAACGAGAGCAACGACGCCAGCGATCAGGGCGCTCAGAAGAAGCCTCAAAACAGTCAGGCTGCCGATCAGGAGCAGACACCGGATTCGGAGATTGCTGCCTCCGAGCTTGCCGAGCCGACACTTGGCGCTGCCGAAATAAGTGGAGATGTTGCCGAAAGCGTCGACCTTGAAGCAGTTGAAGCCGAAGCTGCCCGAGTTGAGCATGAGGCGGAACTCGCGTCACAGGGAGTCTCAGTGTCCCTGGGTGAAGACGCCCCCAAGGACCCAGCGGCCACCGCAGAAGATCAAGCCAAGCCGGTAGCCCAGGACGCTCCCGCGGAAGAATCAGGTGCGGAACTGACCGAGAGCGCAGACCCCATCGAGGAAGCTCCTGCAGAGGAACCGTCCACCGTCGAGGAAACACCCATCGAAGATCGTTCCGGCGAAGACGCCTCACAGGAAGTCACGGCGGATACCTCCACCGCAGAGACCGCTAAAGGCGCCACCGTTGCCACTTCGGACACGGCGGAGGCAAGCGACGCAGCGGAATCGGAAGAAGCCACACCGGCCGCAACGGATGAGGCCTCTGCGGAAGCACCCATCGCCGAACCGCCCGCAACCACGGGACCTGGTCCTCACACCACGAGTGAGGACGCACATGGATGGCGTCGCCCGGAAACGCCGTGGCAGCCTAAGGCCGGCCAGTGGCAGTCTCCGGCTCAGTTGGCACGCACTGAAGAGGAAGCCGCCAGCACCAACGCGATTCCGGTTGGCGAACTCGAAGAGAAAGCCGCGATCCCAAGCGCGGCAACCTCCGCCATTCCCGCTCAGGCCAGGGCCGTCGATCCAGCGGCTCAACAACCAGCCGCCGCAGCCGCCTCGTCCACACCACCGAATTCCGACACTGCGCAGTCCGGCGAAGCTATGTCAGCCTCGTCCAAGAAGAAGCTCTTCATTCTTCTCGGTGCCGCCGTGGTGGGCCTTGGGCTCATTGCCTTATTGATCTGGCTCATCGTTGATCTCATCATCGGTGGCAACGACGGCGAAAATGTCGTTCCCGTCTCGAGCGCATCCTCCCAAGCCGAGACGCTGGCTCCCTCAAATGCGGGCACCAGCCCCGCAGCAACCGCGGAGGCAAGCAAAACCACAACTGCGAATGCTAATGACGGACTGATCTTGGCCGCACTATCTCCCTTGGACTGGCGCAGCGGAGACTGCTTGCGAGATTTCACGGATCAGTCCAAGTCCGCCGACGTGGTGCTGTGTAGCTCGCCCCACAACGCGCAGCTGGTCGGAACGTTCTACTACGATGACGCTGATGAATTCCCCGGCGTAGAGGCACTCAAGGCCAAGGCCCTGGACGTCTGTAATGGCGTCGTCTTTACCTCCGTTGCCGCGGAAACTAAGACCTTGCTGCAAAGCACGGCTTACCCCACAGAGGCCACCTGGAATGATCAAAACGATCGCCGAGTTGACTGCATGGTCCACGACACGCGCGAGGGCAATCAATTAGAAGCCGACCTCGTTAAGTAAAGACAGCACTGGCCGGGCCTGTCGAGATCCAATTCTCGACAGGCCCGGCCAGCAAGGGTTACTTCCGGGTGACAGTCAGTCCTGAACCCGATGAGGCATCCAGATCGAGTTCATCGAAATCTGACGCGGTGTCCACCAAGACTGTGTCGCCGTCAACGATGCTTCCGGCCAGAATCTCACGAGCCAGGCGGTCACCGATCTGGCGCTGCACGAGGCGGCGCAGTGGGCGGGCACCGTACGCGGGGTCGTACCCTGTCAGCGCCAGCCAGGCCTTAGCCGCATCCGTCACCTCGAGCGAGAGTCGCCGTTCGTGCAGGCGGCTCGCCAGCGACAGCACCTGCAGTTCGACAATGCGCGAAAGCTCCTCCACATTGAGTGCATCAAACATGACGATCTCATCGAGTCGGTTGAGGAACTCGGGCTTGAACGACGCCTCCACAATACTCATGACGGCCTTGTGCTTGGCATCGTCGGCCAGCGACGGATCCACGAGGAACTGGGACCCCAAATTGGAGGTCAGCACGATGATGACGTTGCGGAAATCAACCGTACGGCCCTGACCATCGGTGAGGCGGCCGTCGTCGAACACCTGCAACAAGATGTCAAAGACTTCCGGGTGGGCCTTCTCCACCTCATCCAACAACACCACTGAATACGGACGACGGCGCACGGCCTCAGTCAGCTGGCCACCCTCGTCGTACCCGACATATCCGGGAGGGGCACCGACAAGGCGTGAGACGGAATGCTTCTCGGAGTATTCGCTCATATCGATGCGAATCATGGCGCGTTCGTCGTCGAAGAGGAAGTCCGCCAGTGCCTTGGCCAGCTCGGTCTTACCCACACCCGTGGGACCCAGGAACAAGAAGGAACCCGTGGGCCGATCGGGATCGCTAATACCGGCACGGGCACGACGGACGGCGTCAGAAACGGCCGTGACAGCAGCCGATTGACCAATCAAGCGGGACCCCAGAACCTGCTCCATCTGCAGCAGCTTCTGGCTTTCACCCTGCAACATGCGCCCCGCCGGAATGCCGGTCCAAGCGGAGATCACCTCGGCAATATCGTCCGCGGTCACCTCTTCGGCCACCATCAGCTCAGGCTTGTCCGTGGATTCCTCCAACGCCGCGGCAGCTTCAAGTTCGCGCTGGAGTGCCGGGATCTCGCCGTACAGGATGCGCGATGCCTGCTCTAGATCGCCGTCGCGCTGGGCCTTGTCCGCAATGGAACGTAGTTCATCCAGCTTGGCCTTGAGGTCGCCGACCCGGTTCAGCCCAGCCTTTTCCGCTTCCCACCGGGCATTGAGGCCGGACAACTCTTCCTTCTTATCGGCCATATCGGCGCGCAGGGCCTCCAAGCGCTCGATCGAGGCGGCATCGCTTTCACCGGTCAGCGCCAATTCCTCCATGGTCAGGCGGTCAACCGAGCGGCGCAGTTGGTCGATCTCCTCCGGTGCGGAATCAATCTCCATGCGCAGTCGTGAGGCCGCCTCGTCGACAAGGTCGATGGCCTTATCCGGCAACTGGCGACCGCTGATGTAGCGGTTGGACAGGGTTGCAGCCGCAACGAGGGCGGAGTCCGCGATGGCCACCTTGTGGTGCGCCTCGTAGCGTTCCTTGAGGCCACGCAGGATGCCGATCGTGTCATCAACGCTGGGCTCACCGACGAAGACCTGCTGGAAACGACGCTCTAGCGCCGGATCTTTTTCCACGTTCTCGCGGTATTCATCCAGCGTCGTGGCACCGATGAGACGCAACTCGCCGCGGGCCAGCATGGGCTTGAGCATATTGCCCGCGTCCATGGATCCCTCGGAAGCACCCGCGCCAACCACAGTGTGAATCTCATCGATGAAGGTGACGATTTGCCCGTCGGAGGCCTTGATCTCCTCCAAGACGGCCTTCAAACGTTCCTCAAACTCGCCACGGTACTTGGCGCCGGCCACCATAGAGGCCAGATCCAGACTGATGAGCGTCTTTCCGCGCAACGATTCGGGCACATCGCCCGCCACCATGCGCTGGGCCAGACCCTCCACGACAGCGGTCTTACCCACGCCAGGCTCGCCGATCAGAACGGGGTTGTTCTTGGTGCGACGGCTCAGAACCTGGATGACGCGGCGGATCTCCGAGTCGCGACCAATGACGGGATCGAGCTTGCCGGTGCGGGCAATCGCTGTCATGTCGACACCAAATTTACTCAGGGCCTCGAAGGTGTTCTCGGGGTCAGGCGTAGTGACCTTGCCGTCGCCACGGACTGAAGGCAATGCGGCGTCGAGCGCAGCCCGGGAGGCACCCGACTGTCGCATGGCACCTCCGGCGGTTCCGGCGTCGTCCGCAAGACCCAAAAGGAGGTGTTCGGTGGAAACGTAACTGTCGCCCATGCGGTCAGCGGCCTGCTGCGCGGCCTGGACCACCAGCAGAGTGTTGCGACTGAGCTGGGCCTGCGCCACGGAGGTCCCGGACGACGACGGGAGGTTGCGAATGGCGGCACTGGCACCGACACTGACCTCGTCAGGGTCCACCCCGGCGGCCTTTAAGAGCGCGACCGCCACGCCCTGGCGCTGGTCCATGAGCGCCTTGAGTAGGTGGGCCGGCTCAACCGTGGGGTTACCGGCGGTCGAGGCATTCATGGCTGCGGCGGAAAGAGCCTCCTGGCTCTTTGTGGTGAATTTGGCGTCCAAGAGAGGTCCTTTCGTTGGCTGTCTAGGAACTTGGGTGTCATGACTTTCTAAGTTGAGTCTACTACGCTCAACTTTGCATTGCGGGATCTTATTCCGAGTTTTTTCCGTGGGCGAAATTGCGCTTGACCTTGACGCAACGTCAAGCTTTAGAGTTGCTGTCATGAGCAACTCGGACGATTGGTCAATCCAACACATCGCCGCTCTGGCGGGCACCACGAGCCGAACCCTGCGTCACTACGACTCATTGGGATTACTGCCGCCGAGCCGCATCGCCAGCAATGGCTACAGGCATTACGACAGGCAGTCCCTGATGCGGCTACAACGCATCCTGTTGCTGCGCGAGCTGGGGCTCAGCCTGCCGGCCATTGCCGCCGTGTTGGCCCAAGAAGAATCGGCAACATCAGCCCTACGCACGCACGTTACCTGGCTGCGCAGCGAACAAGATCGACTGTCTCGACTCATCGAGTCGGTCGAAAAGACTATTGCGGCAGAGGCCGCTGGAGAGGACATCATGGCACACGACATGTTTGACGGTTTTGACCACACGGCCCACAAAGAAGAGGTAGAACAGCGCTGGGGCAAGGAGGCATATGCGAAAAGTGACGCATGGTGGCGCAGCAAGGACGCCTCGGGAAAATCAACCTGGAAAGCCCAGGTTGCAGCACTCAATAGCGGCTGGATCGCCTTGGCCTCCGGCACGGACGCACCTGCCTCGCCCGCCGCACAGGAGTTGGCACGGCGCCACGTTGCCTGGCTTTCCTCCATCCCTGGAACACCCACCTCGGCATCTGACGGCGACACACGCGGCTACATCCTCGGGCTGGCAGCGATGTACGTTTCCGACGAACGCTTTGCCGCCAACTACGGCGGCACCTCGGGAGCTGAATTTGTTCGCGATGCACTCACCAACTTTGCCGAACGGGAGCTATAGGCGAACCCTGGGGTTAGCCCGGCTTGCGAGCCGTCCAGATCATGTTGGTGCCCATGAACTTCGATGTCACATGGATGTTCTGGAATCCGGCCTCTTCAAATTTGAGTCGCAGCTTCTGAGGGGTCAGGAAGCCAAGGGTCGAATCGACCAAGTACTGATAAGCGGGACGGTCGCGACCAATGAGCGTTCCCAACGTGGGGATAACAATCTTCATGCCGGTGCGGATGAACGGAGCCAGGATGCCACGAGGAGGAGACGACTCCAAGGCAGCGACGACGCCACCGGGCTTGAGAACCCGGAACTGTTCGTTCAACACCTGGTCCAGATCGCTGACGTTGCGAAGAAGGTAACCGTGGGTGACGGCGTCGAACGCGTTGTCTTCAAATGGCAACTCGTGAGCGTCGGCAAACTGCCACTCGATACCGGAGTTGCCCTCGATCTGGCGGGCGACATCGAGCATGGACTCGGAAAAGTCAGCTCCGATAATGGCCCCTGAGGGTCGCTCGGCGCGAATGCAGCGTGCAATCACGCCGGTCCCCGTTGCGAGGTCGAGGTAGCTGTGGCCGGGACGCGCCGTGGCCGCCCTGGCGACCTCTTTGCACCAGCGAGCGTGCGAATTCAAGGTCATGAGCCTGTTCATCAGGTCATAACGCCGCGCGATTCCGTTAAAGGTCGCCTGAACTGAGGAGTCTTCGTTTCGCACTGCCACTGACCTTCGCTTGATGTCTTGAACTTCAACGAGTCTATGCGGGCAGGGGCGGCAGGTCATATTCGCGAATCGAGCGGCATGGAGCCCAGCGGCCTACACTAAGGCCATGATCTTCATCGATCCGCCGTTTTGGCCAGCGCACGGAACCATCTTTTCCCACCTCATCTCGGATACCTCGGTGGCCGAATTGCACGCTTTTGCCAAAGCCAACGGGGTCACCGAGCGCGCCTTTGATCTGGACCACTACGACGTTCCGGAACGACTCTATGCGGAGCTCGTAGCCGCTGGCGCCACGCCCCTCTCTGGCAAGGAGCTGGCCCGTACCCTGGTGGCATCCGGGCTGCGCATCAAGGCCAAGTACCGAGTGAAGTCGGTCGGCTCGGTTCTGGAGCTGCGCTGGAACGCCCTTCTTCCGGAGCAGCCGGAGCTTGGCGCTTCCCTGCTCAACCGCTGGAATGAGCCGCACCGGAACTACCATTCGGCAACCCATTTGTTGGCGGTTTTGGAGGCGCTGGATCTGCTCAGTAATCGGGCCGCGCCTCGAGCAGTGGTGCTGGCGGTATGGTTTCACGATGCCGTGTACAACGGGACTGCCCGCGATGAAGAGGACTCAGCTGTTTTGGCACAGGCATGCCTTAATGGCATTGTTGAGCCGACAGAGTTGCTCGAGGTGGCACGGCTGATTCGCCTGACCGCCACGCATTCACCGACCGCCACGGACAGCGCCGGACACCTCCTGTGCGATGCCGACCTCGCCATTCTGGGTGCCGAATCGGGCGAGTATGCCCGCTATCTTGCGGGAGTTCGCCGGGACTTTGCCCACGTGTCGGACGATGATTTCACCAAGGGGAGGGCCGCCGTCGTTCGCCAGTTACTGGCACTGGAGCCGATGTTTCACACCGCGAGGGGCAGGGAGCTATGGGGCCTGAAGGCGCAGGAAAATCTTGGCAAGGAACTGGCGCAGTTGAGCTAAAAAGTAGCGGCTAGGGTAAGTTCATGACTGACTACAGCACCCTGCCGATTTGCGAGTTTGCCTTCCCTGGACCGCTGCGCGATCAACTGGTCGGCGCAGTTCTTGACGGATCCAAGACCGCGACGACCGCGACGCTCATTGAATACGAAATCGAAAACGAAGCGCTGCCGCGTGTTGGCCATCAGGAATTGGTGATCGATTCCGAGGGCAATGGTGTCGCCGTCATTGAGATGACGGAGGTGCGGATCGTCCGCCTGGCCGACGTTGACGTGCGGCACGCAATTGACGAGGGCGAGGGATATTCTTCCGTGGCGCAGTGGCGGGCGGGCCATGAAGGATTCTGGCATTCCGAGGAGATGCGTCAGGCGATGGCTGACCCAAACTTCAGCGTCGATGACGATACCCCGCTAGTCCTGCAACGATTCACGGTCATCGCCCGATTACCCTAGCCGATCCACCGTCGTTACCCTTAGGCTGACGCCATGGAGACCACCGGAATTGTCCGCATCTGGCACGGCGAAGAAGGCTGGGGAGTCGTTGATTCGGTAGCTACCCCTGGCGGCTGCTGGATCCATTTCTCGCACCTTGCCATGCCCGGCTACCGCGCCTTACAAACCGGGCAAGCAGTGGAGTTTGAGTGGGAAATGGCAGCTCAGGACGGGTATAGCTTTCGAGCTACACGCGCCTGGATCACCGGCACCACGCCGGAACCATCTACGCCTAGTGCTGCCACCGGTCGAGCCTATACCTCGGGGCTGACCATCAGCTTCGACAACTGATTACCGGCGCCCGTGATTATCAGAAATTCGATGTCTGCGCTGCCGGATACGCTAATGTCATGGCTTTGAAAAAAGAACACCGCGCGCCCCGCCTCACGCCTCTTGATCTGCACGATCTTGTGGAAAACGATGATGCTTTCTTCGGCCCAGGCGAGACCTATGATGGTCAGCAATTTGATCGGACATCTTTTGACGACGCCAATCTAACCTCTACCGATTTCCTCGAGTGCGAGCTCAACGGCGTAACCCTCAACGACACCGAGCTACGCGGCGTCCGCTTCCGTGGAACAGCACTCAATGACAGCTTCGCCCCGATCATGAAGGGCGCCCGGACCAGCTGGCGTGACACCGAGATCGCCTCACCTCGGTGGGGATCAGCCGAGCTCTATGACAGCAGCTGGCAGTCGGTTCGGATCGACGGCGGGAAAATCGATTTCCTCAATCTGCGAGCTGCCAAGATCATCGATCTCCAGATCAGTGACTGCATCATTGGCGAGCTGGACCTGGGCGGTGCCAAGATCACGCGCATGTCCCTGAAGAATTGCCGCATCGGAACCCTCGATCTGCAGCAGGCAACGCTCAAGGATCTCGATCTGCGCACCACCGAATTCCGCACACTCAACGGCGTGGGCTCCATGTCAGGCACCATCCTTGACGACTACCAGTTGGGCCTGCTGGCACCCATCCTGGCCGCTCATCTGGGCATCACGATCGAATAATTAGCGGGCCAGCGAGATGCCCAGCGAGGCAGCCACGCCGAATGCGGTGCCCCAGATGATGATGGCGATAACCTGCCACAGAATGACGGCATTCTTGGGAGCCCCAAAGGACACCATGGCGGCCGAGGTGAACTGACTCGGCAGGATGACCGGACCCACCAGGCTCACACCCGCCACACCGTACTTATCAAAGGCGGTGCGGATCTTCTGGCGACGCGGGGTCAACTCCTTCTCTGCCTTACCGATCGACACCTTGCTCCGGACCTTGTGCGTGCCGAAAACAAAAATCAGCATCGAGAGCACATTGCCCACCACGGCTACCGAGATGGCGAGCACGGGATTGAGCCCGATAACCACGCCGATCACGGCCCCAAAGTATGAATCCACAAAGGGAATGGCCGCGACGAGCAGCACGCCTATCCACTGCAACGTTGCGGGAAGGGAGGCGGCGAAGGACTGCAGAGATTCAATCATGAGAGCTACTTTCATGGGTGGAAACGTTGATGATTCAATCCTTTCGCGCCGAGACCGGTCCGCGTAGTGCCCCACTGTCATGGCTTCTCGGGCACTTTCGCACGCTCATCCATGACAAATGTCATTGCTCTAAACTGGGCACCATGCCCGCTCTCTCCCCGGAAATTCCGCACCCAACTACAGCTCCCGGCCGCAGCGTGCGCACCACTTGGACGTACACCCTCGGCTCGATCGTTTTTGTCCTTGTGGTCCTCGACGCCATGCTGCTGAGCCTGGCCGTGGAGTCTTTCAATAACCAGTACGACGTCGTCTCTACCCTTCTCGTCGTGATCCTCCTAGCGTCTATGGTCACCCAGATTCGCTACTGCTGGTTCCTGCAATCCGGTCTAGGCAGCGGACTTCCGCGTCCGCTGTGGTCGGCTGCACTTCTGGTTCCGCCACTCGCGGTATGGATCTTGGGGCTCTTCGTGCCGGCAGCTGCCCTCATGTGGGCCCTCCCCCTATGGCTGGGCATCGCGCTTATCGTCTGCCTCCTGCCATTGCGGCCGCGTATCGCTGCCCTGGGCGCGGGCGTCGTCGTATCGCTGCTGCATCCGTTCTTGTTCTCCCTGATCAACGGTGAGTCGAATAGCTTCTCGGACAATCAGGGGATGAACATGCTGCTGGTCTATGCGGCGGGCATGCCGTTGGTAATTTTGAGCAGCCTGTGGTGGTGGCGGATCGTTGTCGAGCTAGATAAGCATCGGATGATCGCGGGAGAACTCGCCGTCGCACAGGAACGGCTGCGCTTTGCCGCGGACCTCCACGACATTCAGGGCCACCACCTGCAGGTCATCGCCCTAAAATCGGAGCTTGCTGAGCGGCTGCTCGCGGCACATCCAGAGGCCGCCCGCGAGCACATTCACGAGACCAGGCTCATTGCCAAGCAGGCCCTCGAGGAGACCCGGTCGCTGGTCTCGGGCTACCGTGAAACGGTCTTGGAAAACGAACTCGAGAATGCGCGTGAGGTAGTGTCTGCCGCCGGGGCACACTGCGAACTCACGCTCGACTCGCTGCCCAGCAGCCCCGCACTTCGCACCGCCCTCGCCATGACGGTCCGTGAGGCCACGACCAACATCCTCCGGCACAGCGACGCCACCCACGCCTCCATCATCTGGACCAATGCGGCCGACGGATCCACGCTCACCATCAGCAATAACGGTGTCTCCACCTCACCGGCCAATACGCCTAACTCCGGCAACGGACTCACCGGATTGCGCGAACGCCTCGAGGCCCTGCAAGGCACGCTCAAGGTCACCGTGAATGCCGAACGCTTTGAGCTCCGGGCCACAATCCCCAGCAAAGGAACTATCGCGTGAGCGAACCACAGCGTATCCGTCTTCTCATAGCCGACGACGAACACCTCATCCGGGGCGCCCTCGAGGCACTCCTCGGGCTGGAACCAGACATCGAGATCGTGGCCAGCGCCGACAATGGCGTCACGGCGGCCGAGCTGGCATTGTCCACCCAGCCCGATATTTGCCTGCTGGACCTTGAGATGCCGCAGGCCGATGGTTTGGAGGCCGCCGCGCGCATCCTCTCGACCGTTAATACCCGCGTCATCATCGTGACCCGGCATGCGCGCCCAGGCGTTCTGCGGCGAGCGCTGGCCTCAAAAGTTTCCGGCTTTGTCCCGAAATCCACGCCGGCAGAAGAGCTGGCCCATGTGATTCGCGATGTCGCGGCAGGTAAACGCTACATTGACCCGGAGATTGCCGCCACGGCATTGACCGCCGAGCGCTGCCCACTTACGGATCGGGAGCTCGACGCCCTGCGCTTTGGCCGCTCGACAAGCAGCGTCGCACACATTGCGCAGCAAATGCATCTGGCCCCGGGCACGGTGCGAAACTACATCTCCTCGGCCATGATGAAGTTAAACGCGGCCTCAAGACACGAGGCCGCCGAGAAGGCGTGGCAACAGGGCTGGATCTGACATCCATTCATCAGATCACCAGACTCGGGGCCCCAATGGGCGCTAAGATCATCGTGTGATCAAACGTCCTACCTCCTCGGAGCAGGTGCTCGCCCGTCGCGGCGTTGCCGGCCACCGTCAGTACCGTATTCCGGCCCTTGCTGTGTCCCAGCGCGGCACAATTCTCGCCGCGTACGACGGCAGGCCAAACCTCGATGACCTCCCCAATCCGATTGACCTGCTGCTGCGCCGCAGCACGGACAACGGGGCGACGTGGGGTCCGCAGCAAACGGTCCGCACGGGCACGGGCCTGGATGGTTACGGCGATCCCAGCCTGTTGATCGACACCGAGACCCAGCGGATCTTCATGTTCCACGCCGCGGGAACGCATGCGGGTTTCTTCGAGGCGATCGAGGGCCTCGACCGTGAGGACAGCATCCAGCACGCAGATCTCAGCTTCTCTGATGACGACGGCCTCACGTGGCACCATCGTCGCCTCACCCACATGCTCAAGATCGACGGCGTGACGGGCCTCTTCGCCGCCGCGGGCGCAGGCATCCAGATCCACACGGGCGCCTATCAGGGCCGCCTCGTGCAGCAGTTTGTGCTTCTGCACGGTGGCGAGATCAAGGCCGCCAGCGCCTACAGCGACGATCACGGCGAGAACTGGACGCTCGGCGAATTCATCACCTGCACCAACGAGAACAAGGTCGTCTGCCTCGCGGACGGCACGCTGCTCATGCATTCGCGCGCCACCCCGCACCGGCTCACGGCCATCTCCCGCGACGGCGGCCACTCCTACTCCCCCGCAGAGCCGCACCTCGAGCTCCCCGATCCCAGCGACAATGGCTCCGTGGCCCGCTTCGACGGCCTCCCCAACGTCGCCACCCTAACCACGCCGGAAACCGCGACCTGGCTCATCGCCACCCACAATCACGACACCCTGCTGCGCCGCAATACGATCCTGAAGCTCTCGCAAGATAACGGCGCAACCTGGCCGTACGCCGTCGAACTGTGCGCGGGAAGTTCGCAGTATTCCACCGCCGCCCGCCTGCCCGACGGTCGCATCGGCGTCCTGTACGAGCGCCAGGGCTACCAGGAGATCGTCTTTGTTGCGGTCGATCCGGCGAGGCTTATGTCCTCGCCGGCTTCCTCTTTGACGCACGACGCCGGAACCTCCTTCGCGGGCAACGTCGGTTTGTGTGTTGTGTTGCGTTCCGTGACGCCTGGGCGTCCTGCCGTCTGGGAAAGTTTGGGTGAAAGCTTTGTGCTGACGCAGACCGACGGCGAGTGGGATCCGTCCGCGTGGAAGGAAGTGGGCCAGGGCTACTCCGAGGACGCGCCGCAGGTGCTCTCTAACAGGGAATCCCAGGACCTCAACTACGGGGCCGTCATCCCGGGCTATAAGTCCGGCGATGTCTTGGCATTCTCAGGCCGCATTGAGGCGTCCGAGTTCACGCCGACCACCTCGGTCGCCATGGCTGCTGGCCTCGTCAACGACACCGTGTTAACAGCGGAACCGCTCGATGCCGGAGCCACCCGCGGATTCAAGACGGCCTACACGCTGACGGAGGATGACGTGGCACGCGGTTCCCTCACCGTGAACTTCACGCTGACCACCGGCCCGGACAGCGCGGTACGCTCCTTTAGCTTTGACATGAGCTCGGGAGAGATCTCGGAAGGCTAAGGGACTTTGCCACGCGGCACGCTCCCCTAGTGTGTTTCTCCCACGTACGACGGCGCGACACTCACCTACTGGGCTCTCTCACCTTCCGTGCCCTGCCCCCGTCCGCTTCCGTTTGTTGAGTCGCCAGATGACGCCCCTTAAAACGTTCTTGGCGGCATTATCTGGCAACTCAAGCTGTGGACCGAGGGAAAGTAAGGTTCCTTGGCGGGAAAACGGCGCCGGGATACCCATACATAGTTTGAGTCGTCACGTAACGCCGTTATGAATCTCCATAAGGGCGTTACGTGACGACTCAACGCAGAGTCAGTCACATTCGACGTCGAGAACGCACTTACAGGTGCATCTGCTCAAACTAGCGCTCTTCAAGCTCGTTGAGGGCTTGCGCGATGGCGTGGTCGGCGCCCGCCGCTGTGTGCGCTGCCTTGAGCGTTTCCGCCGTGACATTGAATCCGCTGACGCGCGCCTGAAGCTGCGTCAGGGCGCCCATCAGCATGGTTTCTTGTTCCGCAAGAGCGTCGCGCTGCGAGATCAGATCCGCCAGCTGTTCGCCCATGATCAGGTGCCGGTTCATGGCCGTTTGCGCAGCCGCCCAATCTCCGCCAGCCTCCGAGGCCTGCGCCTGTGCGGCTAAATCGTTCATGGCTTTTTGGAGGTCGACTGCCTGCAGATCTAGGCGTTGGCGGCTGACCGACACATCGGCGACTCCACGGCGCATCTTTTGCACGGCCGCCCGCTGCTTAAGCTGAGCCTCCGTCAAGGTGAGCTGATCGCGGGAGGCGGATCCGCCGTCGAACGTGGCAGGAGAAGGCTTGGAGGAAAAGATCCGGGCCAGGAAACTCATGACCTGCTCCTAGCCGAGGTCCGTATAGGTTTTGGACCAGTTCTTGAGCATCGTGGCCTCGATCTCCAGGGTGCGGGTGAGGTCCTTCATGTCGACGTCGGGCGTGGGGGCCGCGGCACTGGCCAGCGCGTTCCGGACGCCCAATGCGGTCTGCGTAATCTGTTCAACCTGAACACTGAGGGTCTTGGCGTAGAGCGCTTGCACGGCGCGGTCGGGTTCCTGCTGAGCCACGAGCAGCTGGTGCTCCATGACCGTTCCGGCCTGGTTCAGAGTCAGGAAGATGGATTCGAGATTGCCCGTGTACTGCCCGGTCGTCTGGGCCACACCGAGGGAGCGGCGCGTGGCTTCGAGCGCGTCTTGGAGGGCAACGCGCTGCTTCAAAATGTCCGCCACGGGACCCGTGCTCGACTCGGCACGGACTTTCAACGCACTGCGCTTGGCAGACTCGATCTTGGGCTTGGAGATCTTGGCAATGCTCAGTGCACCGCGATAAATCAGCACGCCAAGAGTAATGGCGACACCCAAAATAATGGCGATGACAACCAACATGAGGATCAAAAATACGGTGCCGGGGTCCATGGAATTGCCGATATCCTTGCGGTTTTGTCAGGTCGTGTTGTTGCAATTTAGCCTAACACCGCAGGCTGTTGTCAGACTGGCAGGGCAGAATGGAGGCATGAAGACACTTTTGAATGTCATTTGGCTCGTGTTCGGCGGTTTCTGGCTGGCGCTGGGCTACTTTGCCGCTGGCATCCTCTGCTGCGTTCTCATCATCACGATCCCGTGGGGCATCGCCTCCTTCCGCATCGCAGGATATGCGCTGTGGCCCTTCTGCCGGACCGTCGTGGACAAGCCGGGCGGAACGGGGATCGCCAGCACACTCGGAAACGTCATCTGGATTTTGGTGGCTGGCATTTGGATCGTCATTGGCCACATCACCACGGCCGTTGCCATGGCCATCACCATCATTGGGATCCCGCTGGCCATCGCCAATATCAAGATGATCCCGGTGTCCCTGATGCCGCTGGGCAAGGAAATTGTGCCGACTAACCAGCCCTTTGTTGCCACGTACCGTTAATAACACGGCGTCTATGCCATTGCCTGTCGCCAGGCAATGGCATAGACACTTATCGACTCACTGGTTCAGCGGCCTCGAGCAGGTCTAGTTCCCGCCGCAAAGGCATTCCTTCCCAGTCCCCTGGGACTAGGCAGGCAAATGCTCCGACCTTGACGGCTGTCTGCAAGCGGTCTCCAACAGCAAGCCCTGCCAGAAGCTCGGCAATATATCCTGCGACGAACCCGTCGCCAGCACCGACGGTGTCGATGGCTCGTACCGAGATCGCTGACTGCTCGTAGCTATCACCATTGACGAGAGCTACGCAGCCCTCGATTCCTAGCTTGATCACCACCTGAGATGGTCCCAACTCTGCAATGCGAGCAGCGAGCAGTCGAGGATCATCGGCGTGACCCACCGCAAGCGCGGCCTCATCGTCGCCAGCGAAAACCACATCAGCCTTCTGAATCAAGGCCACGAATGCTTTGCCAGCCTCTTCCGGGGTCCACAACGCTGACCTGTAGTTCAGGTCGAACGAGACTATTGTCCCGTGGTGACGGGCTACCTCGATGGCATGATCAATGGCCGCTGCCGCAGTTGCCGACAGGCCGGGGGTAATACCCGTGATGTGGAGTAGCCGGGCATGTTCAATGTACTCGGCCGGAACATCCTCTGGGGCTAGCCGCGAGCCAGCACTTCCCCGCCGGTAGTACCAAACCTTTTGGCTTTCAGCGGTCCTGCGCTCCTTGATCATGAGGCCAGTGGGAGCCTCCGAATCCTCAACGGCCACCGTTTCCACTCGTTCGGCAGCCAGCTCTCGCAGCACCTTCGCACCGAGGCTGTCGTTGCCGACCCTACCGACCCACACGACCGAGGTACCGAGTCGGCGCAGAGCAATGGCAAAGTTTGTTTCTGCGCCGCCAATTCCTAGCCCCAGACTCGTAGTGTGCTGCAGCGGGCCGGCCCCTTCGGCCCGCATCAAGGCCATAGTCTCGCCCATCGTGACTACTTCCGGCCAGCTTTTCTGGCTACCAATTGTCTTGGTCATTATGAGCGACCCTTCGCTGCCAATGCTTCTGCAACAAGCTCCGAGACGTGAAGAGCCCGTTCGGTCAAGGCCACCAAGTCTCCGCCTTTGAATGCGTCCTTGATCAAAGGTCCGCCGAGACTGACGGCGAGCGCTCCAGCAGCAATCCACTTCGGGGCGGCCGCAATATCGATGCCGCCGCTGGGAACCACTTGAATGTCGGGGAAAGGACCCCGGAGTGCGGCGATGTAGTCGGAGCCAACGACCGATGCTGGGAATAACTTCACGGCTGTCGCACCGGCCTGCCACCCACTGGCCAATTCAGTTGGCGTCAATCCGCCAGGGAAAACCGGAATTCCACGGCCCACGGCAGCGGCAATCACATCCAATTGCGTCGTAGGGGTTACCAAGAAGGCGGCTCCCAGATCCAGCGCCTGTTCGGCCTCGTCCAAGGAGGTGATGGTGCCCAAGCCGATCTCGGCAGCATGCTCAAATTGCCCAATTAATTCGCCCAGATGATCGAAAACGCCATTCGTGCTCAGGGTCAACTCAATGGATCGCACGCCACCTTCAACCAGCGCTTCGATAACGGGTGCGTACTCTCGAGCGTGATCTGCGCGAAGGACGGCAACAACTGGATTTGCCAACAGCATGCTTGAGGCTGCAGGTCGTTGAAACGACTGAATGTTCATGATGGGTTCCTTTTTGTCATCGGGAGAGCCAGCCACCGTCAACGGGGATGACGGTTCCGTGAATGTAGTCAGCAGCGGTTGAGGCAAGGAAGACGACGGCTCCGGCCATATCTTCCGGCCGCCCCCAACGACCGGCCGGGATACGCTCAGAAATCTGTTGGTGGCGTTCCGCATCGGCAAGCAACGCCGAATTCATATCAGTGGCAAAGTAACCAGGGGCCACCGCATTGACGTTGACACCGCGGGGCGCCCACTCATTACACAAGGCTTTGGTCAGTTGGACCACGGCCCCCTTTGATGCGGCATAGGCTGGAATGCGGAAGCCCCCTTGGTAACTCAGCATCGACGCCAGGTTGATGATTTTTCCGTTTCCACGCTCCACCATGCTCCGGCCGAATCCCTGACACAGTTGGAAGACTGCGCGCAGATTGATATCCATGACCGCGTCAAAATCGTTCAGGGGGAACTCGGTGGAGTCATGCCGGATCTGCGTTCCAGCGTTATTGACCAAGATGTCGATCTGGTGTTTCTCCAGAACCGCCTCCACAGCCTCCGAGATCGATTCTTCATCGGCGAGGTTCACGGTTTGCGCCTCGACAAACACCCCCTTCTGCTCCGCAAGTGAGAGCAGCTCGGATGATATTGTGCCACGCTGTAGCGCCACGACGTTGGCACCAGCACTTATCAGTCCGGCGGCTAGTGCGTGCCCAATACCGCGAGAAGCGCCGGTAACAACGGCCGTTCGCCCCGTGAGGCTGAGAGGGTTGGCAGGCCCTTCGTGAGAGGGCTGAGCAGCGGGCTCCGGTGACTCATCAAGGTAAGCCGGCGTTGCCCCGCTCATGCGATGCCCTGGCTCAGGAGTGAATCCAGCACCGTCGGGTTCATGATGTTTCGCGGTCGTACTCCTCGGACAATATCCGAAACGTTTTCAAGGGTGCGGTACTTGAGCTCGCTATAAGATTCTTCGCTGTACCAGCCAGCGTGAGGTGTCAGGATGACGTTGTCCAAGGCAGCCAAATCACTTGCAACATCCAAGGGTTCTTGTTCCAAGACATCAAGTCCGGCACCCTTCAATGCGCCAGTGCTCAACGCCGTCACAAGAGCCGTTGTGTCAACGACACCACCGCGGCACGTATTGACCAGGACAGCCGTTGACTTGAAGAAACCCAAAGTCTCACTGTCGATCAGATGATGCGTCGCCTTGTTCAACGGCACGTGCAAAGAGACCACATCAGCCTGGCGCAGTACTTCTTCCAAGCCAACGACGCGGACACCCTCTTTAGTGACTGTTCCTGTCTTCAGCGTGGGGTCGAAGCCAATGAGGTCAAAGCCCAACGCGCCAGCCTTACGGGCGGTGGCTGCGCCAATCAGTCCCAGACCAACTACCCCAAAGGTGCGGGTCGAGAAGCGGTGCAGTGGCTGTGCAGGGGTCAATGTGGCATCGCCCCGGCGCAGACCACGGTCCAGCTGACCTAGGCCACGACTGAGCGCCAGTGCCAGAGCAATGGCATGGTCGCTAACGTCTTCTGTCCCATAGTCGGGAACGTTGCACACGGCAACGCCTCGCGCGGTGGCGGCTTCGACGTCGAGCGTGTCAACACCCACCCCATACCGGCCAATGGCTTTCAATCCTGGCAACGCGGCAAGCACTCGGTCTGTCACAGGAGCGTATTGAACGATGATCGCATCCGCATCTGCGGCGGCAGCGATGACGTCGTCCTCGGTTTTGCATGAGGCGAGGACCAATTCGATGCCGCGTTCAGCTGCAAGTGATTGTTCGATGGCGATCGAAGAGTGATCGCAATCTGTAATGATGATTTTTGCCATGTGAGTCGGCACTTCCTTCGTCGTCTAACGGCCCGTCCTTAGGAGGAACGGAACGTGGCTTTGTCAGTCTGAGATCCATCGAGACGATGGCAGATAGCCGGTTTTTGGCTACAGAACCTTACTGAGGAACTCAGCGGCACGCTCAGTTTGGCAGTTGTTGAAGAACTCCTCGGGCGTGCTGACCTCGACAATCTCGCCTTCAGCCATGAACACCACACGGTCAGCGGCTGTTTGCGCGAAACCCATCTCGTGCGTGACAACCACCATGGTCATACCACCCTTGGTGAGCTCAACGATCACGTCCAGAACTTCCTTGATCATTTCTGGATCCAAGGAGGAGGTGGGTTCATCAAACAGCATGACCTTAGGATCCATCGCCAGTGCGCGGGCAATAGCAACACGCTGCTGCTGACCCCCGGAAAGCTGGGATGGCAATTTATCTTTCTGCGCACCAACTCCCACACGGTCCAAGAGTTCGATGGCCCGGGCGCGTGCCGCGGCAGGTTTTTGTTTGCGTACCTGAATCGGAGCAAACATGACGTTTTCAAGCACGGTCATGTGGGCAAAGAGATTGAACTGCTGGAAGACCATGCCGACTTCGCTACGGAGCTGCGAGAGGGGGCCGCTTTCTTCTGGCAGTGCCTGACCATCGATGCTGATAGCGCCGTTGTTGATCGGTTCCAACCGGTTGATGGTTCGGCACAGGGTCGATTTTCCGGATCCAGAGGGGCCCAGAATAACGACCACCTCGCCCTGAGCTACTTCTAGGTCAATGTCTTTGAGAACGTGGAATGATCCGTACCACTTGTTGACACCCTTGATCGAGATCATGCTATTTGTTGCTTGCATTGGAATACCTCAAAACTGGACTGTGGTGGGTCTTGGAGTGTTACTGCAGACCCACGGGGGAATGTTAGGGATTAGCGCAGGCGTTCGCTGAGAATGCGTGAAACCCAGGAAAGGAGGAGACAAACGATCACGTAGAGGAGCGCGACACCGGCGAAAATCGGAACCGCGTACTGGCCACCGAGGTATTCAATGGCTTGTTCGCCAGAGAGCAGAAGCTCGGTGTAACCAATCACGAATCCCAGGGAAGAGGCCTTCGTAACCCTCACCATTTCGCTGACCAGGTTGGGAAGAATCTGCCGAATAACCTGAGGCAACAAGATGAATCGCAGGGTTTTGAATCCTCGAACGCCCAAGGCAACCGCGGCTTCCTTCTGGCCTTTCGGGAGAGCAAGGAACCCGGCCCGGAAGGCTTCCGACATCGAAGCGCTCTGATACAGGACCAGGCCTACAACCAAGGCCCAGAAGGTACTGATGTTCAGTCCCGTGACAGCGGGGACACCTAGGTAAATCAGGAAGACCAAAAGGATCTCGGGGAGTCCGCGAAGAGCCTCAACCCAGACCCGGGTGGGAAGACTGAGCCAACGCAGCTCAGACATGCGCCCAAGAGCCAAGAGAAGACCCACAACCAGTGACAGGACAACTGTTACGCCGGCTACTTTGAGCGTCGCCAGCAATCCAGTCAGGAGCGAAACGATCACCTCAGAGTCGGTCAGGATCGACCAGGCTTCTGAGTCGAGGATGCCTTGCTCTCGAAGCGTTGTCACGACCCAGATGACTCCGGCGAGGGCGGGGATGGCCAGGACTAGCGTCCAAAGGCGGATTCGCCGTCGTTCTAGCGGGCCGGGACGGTCGTAGAGTTCTACGTTCATCATGAGTTGAACGCCACCTTTCGTTCTACGGCTGCTGCTGCAAGGGCAGCGGGGATGGTGATGAGCGAGTAACCAATGCCGGTGACCAGCATCAAGGCGATGACGGCAGAGTCATTGACGTTGATCAGCTGCAGCATGGTGCCAAAGAGCTCCGTGACACCGAATACGCCGGCAATGGCCGTGACCTTGATCAAGGCAATTGTGGTGTTGATCAGGGGTGGGACGGAATTTCTAAGTCCCTGCGGGAGGACGACCAACCGCATTGTCTGCATATTCTTCAGACCTAGTGCCCGAGATGCCTCGAGCTGTCCGCGGCCGATGGCATTGACACCAGAACGGACGGCCTGGCAGTAGTACGCCGAGAAGTAGATCGTGACGCCGATAATTGCCAAGACAAAGAAGGGTGCCTTCAGACCCAAAACTGGGAGGATGAAGATCATGAAGAACAGGTGAGCTGCAGCGGGGATGTTTTGCATCAACGCCACGTACAGCATGCTGATTTTGCGCAATGTGGGATTGTTCGAAATCGCGAAGCCGGCCAGGATGAGGCCACCAAAGAATGAGGTGAACCCGGCAAGTGCGCTGAGGCCAAGGGTGGTCAGGAAGCCTGACAGTAAGACATCGATGTTTTCAATAATTGCGTTCATGAGTCCATACCTCCTTTCAAAGTTCGGAATGAATCGCCAAGGTCATTCTTGGCGTCCATTTTATTTGCAACTGGTCAGTTCTTTGGCAGCGGTCGGCTCAGCCAAACCGGACTTGGCCATGTTCGCGTCCCACAGCTTCTTGACGGTGCCGTCTTCAAATGCGGCCGTGATCCGCTCATTGAGGAACGTGCAGAAGTCCTGCTGTTCAGTCGGAACACCCACACCCCAGATTTCGCCCTCCCCGTACGTCATGGGGGTGAATTCAAAGACATCCGGCTTTTCCAGAATGAATCCGGCCAAGAGAGGTGCCGTTGAATCGACCGCATCAACCGTGCCCTGTTCAAGGGCCCGCACACAGTTGGTCAAGGCGTTGAATTCAACAACAGTGGCCTGAGGAATTTCCTTGCTGACGCGAGGCTGACCCTGACTACCCTGGATGACACAGATCTTGGAGCCCTTCGGAATATCGGCAAGAGACTGCATCTTCGAAGCTTCTCCCTTGCGTACAATCAGCTGCGGCTTGGCATCCATATAAGGGCCAGCGATTGCAATTGATTTGATGCGTTCGGGCGTGATGGCCAGTGCCGTCGCAAACATCTCCACTTTTCCCTGTTGAATGAAGGGGATGCGGTTAGCCATGGTGGTGTGGACCCACTCGATGGAGTCAGGAGCGATCCCCATCGGTGCCACGAGGTATTCAGCGAGTTCGATGTTGAACCCTTTCCAATTTCCCTTCAGGTCTAGTTCGCTTAGTCCGGGCTGGTTCGGGGTGGCACCGATCTTGATTTTTCCGGCCGTTGCAATCGACGCCATCGTCGAGCCAGCGGGGAAATCTACTGCGGTGGGGGCGGCTTCTTTGCTTGTGTTGCCACAAGCAGTGGCCAGCAAGGTCAAAGAAACAGCGCCAACGAGCAAGGCTTTTTTGGTGAGTCGGAACATGAGTCGTCGCTCTCTATCTGTTGATTAGAAGGGTGAAAATGGGTGCACAGTAGTAAGGCACGGGAGAAGAGTTGTTGTTCGTGGGACTCTTTGTGAGTCCGCTGGCACTGCTCAGAGCAGCGATGTCAGGAAGGTGATTTGTTAGTGTGTCGCGCTCAGTACGGCCGGATCATTCTTGTGATTCGCAGCAAGCGCATTGGTTGATCGTCGAACAATCAGTTGGGATTCAAGGATGAATTCCGATTGTCTCGGCGGCTTTCTGTCAAT
The DNA here is from genome assembly GCF_003219795.1 of Arthrobacter psychrolactophilus. Taxonomy (GTDB): domain Bacteria; phylum Actinomycetota; class Actinomycetes; order Actinomycetales; family Micrococcaceae; genus Specibacter; species Specibacter psychrolactophilus. The sequence goes on from NZ_QJVC01000004.1 coordinate 277,952, forward strand.
GAGTTCTAACGCCAGTTCGAGTCCCAGCGCACCGCTTTGGGCGACTCCGACCTTTACCGAGGTCAATCCTGGATCGGAGACGGCTCCTATTTCCAGGTCATCTATTCCTAGAATGCTGAAGTCGCCCGGGCAGCTATAGCCCATCGTCCGGATTTCCGATGCGACGCCCAACGCAACTAAATCGTTGTAGGCAATGACTGCCGTTGCACCACTTGCGACCACCGCGGCGGCGGCTGCTAGCCCGCCTTGGATGCTAGCTGCTTGATTGCCAACGGTAATCAGCTCGATGTCCCACTCTTTGGCAAGTTCAGACAGCGCCAAATATCTGGTTCTGCTAGCCCAAGCGGTAACCGGACCAGGCACATGCACAATTTTTCGGTGGCCCAAGGCATAGAGATGTTCAACAGCCTGGCGTAAGCCTTGTCGCACATCCATAAAAATCGAGATAGCTCCGGGGGCTTGGCCATTGATCACAACGAGGGGGATGTTTCCCGCTGCTTTTCGAATGGCGTTACTCTCGGAACGAGGTGAACATACAATCAGCGCATCAGCTGTTCGGCTCAACGTGCTGATGAGTTCTTGTTCTCTCGCAGGATCTTCATTGGTGTCAGCCAAGATCATTCGGTGGCGACCTGGCCATGAGCTGTTTTGAATTGACTTAATCAGCTCTGCATAAAACGAGTTAGAGATGTCCGGGACCACGACCCCAATCGCCTTCGATCGGGAAGAGAGAGGAACTTCATAGCCCAGTGAGAAGGCGGCATCTAAGACGCGCTTCTGAGTTCTTGGTGCCAAGAGGCCCGAGTCTTTGAAAGCCCTCGAAGCTGTCGCCAATGAGACGCCAGCTGCTGCTGCAACATCTTTCAACGTCGCTGCCATAACGTCCTCCTTAACGTCTAACCGCCCCAAGTAATCCCTGAAGCACCAATATGACAATCATCACTGGCTTTTCATTTTGATGCAACAGTTTTCATTTGTTTTCATTTTGTCTTCCTCCCCCTTCAGCTTGCAGCGTTTTAAGTCTGAGATTGCCCGGGGCCACAACGGCGCCGCGTAAGCTAGTCCCATGCGTAAAAAGACCGACTGGCTGGACATCATCGTCAACTTCGCCAGCTTCGCGGCCATGATTCTGGTCCTCACCTTCGCCAGGATCAACCTGCCGCTCAAGATCGTCCTGGCCTTCGCCGTCTCCCTCGCCATCACGGGAGGCTGGTCGTACTACAAACGCAAGCTCCGCCGTCGACCATCAGATCTCAAACGCCTGCACGTGTACAGCGAGAAGAATGTGGACGAAAAATAGTGGAAATCATCCGTTACGCCTCCCTGAAGAGCACGCCCTGGCCCAACGGTGGCGGTGTCACGCGGCAGATCGCGGCCGGCCCGGACGCCAAGAGCTGGGACTGGCGCGTCAGCCTCGCCGAGGTCGCCAAGGCCGGCCCGTTCTCTCCGATGCCCGGCATTGACCGGATTATTACGGTCGTCGAGGGCGAGCTCATCGCGCTGAGCGTCGACGGTGCCGAGCAGGCGCTCGAGAAGTTCCGCCCGTTCCGCTTTTCCGGCGACTCCGACACCTCCGCAAGCCTGCCCACCGGCGCGCTCAAGGACCTGAATCTCATGACCCGCCGTGGCGCCTTCAAGGGCTACGCCGCCATCATTGAGCTGTCCAAGAAGCGCCCGCACCCCGTGTTCGCGGACCAGTTCGCCGTGCTGTTGCAGGGCTCGGCTACCGTCTCTCCCTCGGCAACGGACGACGCCGATGCCTCCTCCCCTGCGATTGTCGCCGAGGCGTTGGGCAAGTTTGACACGGTGGTGGGCTCGGACGCTGCCCCGGAAATTTCCGGACGCGGCTTCCTCGCTGTGCTGAGCATCGACCCCGTTCTCTAACGCCATGGTGATGTCGCGCCGCTACAGCGAGGTCGATGTTTTTTCCGCGACAGCTTACCGCGGCAATGCGCTGGCCGTGGTCCACGACGCCGAGGACTTGAGCACGGCGGAAATGCAACAGTTCGCCAACTGGACCAACCTCGCCGAGACCACTTTTTTGCTCGCGCCCACTGATTCACGGGCGGATTACCGGGTCAGAATTTTTACGGCGAGCGAGGAGCTGCCCTTCGCCGGGCACCCAACGTTGGGATCCGCGAGGGCATGGTTGGGCTCCGGCGGAACCGTAGGCGCAAGCGGTGTGATCATGCAGGAATGCGAGGCCGGACTCGTGCCGGTTCGCGTGAGAGCTGACCGCCTAGCTTTTGCGGCGCCACCGCTGACACGATACGAAGCCATCGAAGAATCTCGCCTACAGCAGGTGGCAAGCGTTCTCGGCATTGAACGTGAGCATATTCTCGACTCCTCGTGGATCGTCAACGGACCCCGCTGGATGGGCATCCGCTTGGCCTCGGCGCAAGAAGTCTTGGCGCTCCGGCCAGATCCCACTCGCTTGGATGATCTCGAGATTGGTGTTGTGGGTCCTCACGCTCCCGGCGCTGAAGTTCAGTTTGAGGTGCGTGCGTTCTTTGGCGGCGACGCTGTCTGGGAGGATCCCGTCACGGGAAGCCTCAATGCGGGGTTGGCGCGCTGGATGAGCGATACCCAGGTGGCGCCGTCGAACTATGTTGCCGCGCAAGGAACTGTTCTTGGACGAGAAGGGCGCGTGCACATCGACATCGAGGACGCCACGATTTGGGTGGGCGGAGAAGCTACCCTCTGCATCGAGGGCACGGTCCAGCTTTAACGGCATAGTTTCATCCCTGAGTCTGAGGCCTGATCGTTCCTTCCTGCATAGGCTGAGAGTTCCTAGGGGAAGGACCAGCAATGAGTCGTTGGGCGTTCAAGAGTACATTTCGCGCGGCGTTAGTGACCGCCGCTGTTGCGTCATTCGTGGGAATGAGCGGGTGCGCCGCCGCGCCCACCAGCAGCTACATCAACGCGGCTGGCACGGAAGTCACCGTGAATTGGAAGGACTATCCGGCCCACGCGTATTCGCTGGCTGAGGAGATCCTTGCAGCGCCCGTCAAAGAGGACGCTGAGGGAGTGTCGGCGGCGATACTGGATGAGCTCAAGGCTGCACTTACTGAAGAGTTCGAGCTGCAGTGGGCCGCCAATGGCGAATCCGGCTGGTATCCCGAACAAGGCAATGGGTACGGCGGCAAGGCCATGACCACCACCTTCAACTCGGTGTCGTGGGACAGCGACAACGCCCCTGTCGGAAGCTCTGACTGGGAAGAAATTCTGGCCATCACCAACCGCATCACGAGCGCCGGTGGACTCGGAGCGGTGAAGTTGTCCCCCGATGCGGCGAGCCTCAAGAATGACCCCGCATGGCACCAGGAATTGCTGGATAAACACGGCACGACGGATCCAAACAAGCTTTATTGGTGGACTGGCACAGCCTATGCAAACTCCCAGTGGCTCTCGATCGCACTCGTGAATGTTGACCGGGATACAACAGGCAAGGCTGCCGCGGAGTACGAGAAATCTGGGCTCCCACCCCGCAGCATTTCCCTGAGCTATGGCGTTACCACCCTGGCCAGACAAGACCTGGCCGCGTTTAGGGACGCGCTCGAACCATTCGAGGGGCTCACCCCGCCCGAAGCGACCACCTCAGACTGACTACCTCGTAGCCGGAGCTGGCCAGCGGGTGGCGCAGTAGGCTGAGGCCTTGACGTTTCCGATCCTTGCCTTGATCTGCCTCTTGGCACTTATGGGGCCGCTGCTGGCGTTGCCTATAAAATGGCGAATCCCTGTGGTGATCGGCGAGCTTCTTGCCGGCCTGTTGATCGGTTGAACCGGGCTGAATCTCGTGGACCCGGCCGAACCCACCTTTACATTTCTGGCCGAAATGGGGGTTCGCAGTCATCATGTTTGTGGCCGGACCCCACGTCCCGGTCAGGGACAAGCAAATCCGGCCTGCGCTTCGGCAGCAGCCGGCGTGGGGCTGGCAATGTGGAGCCACGTGTCGATCATGCTCGCGGGCTTCACCTTTGGGTTGGCGGTCTCGACGCCGGGCGAACCGGCTGCCCTGGTCCTCGGCGCCCTCGTCACGATGGCTGCTGCGACCGTGGCCGCAGGGCGCTATGCAAACGCCGGCACCGCGGGCGTCAAAACGAACCGGCACTAATCCCTGTCCAGTGACTTCATTGAGAACGACGGAGCCCCGCCGAATCAGATGTTGTGCAACATCTGATTCGGCGGGGCTCCGTCTTACTCGGCGAATTTAGCCTGTGGGCTAGCGTCCGCGACGCTGGTTGGAGGCCGGAGCCGACGCACGGCGGGCACCGCCACCGGAGCGTGCCGGACGAGCCGAGCCACCACCGTTTGCGTTGTAGCTGCCGCCGGAGGTTCCACCGGTGTTGGAGGACCAGGCCGGGCTCGATCCGGTGCGTGCACCTTCGCGTGTTCCGCCCTGCGGGGCGCGCTTGCCGCGAGCTACATCGCCGTCGCGAGCCGGACGACCTTCACCGGAACGTACGGGACGGCCTTCGCCGGCAGCACGTGCCGGACGACGGTTTTCGCCGCCGCCGAAGCGGGCACCCTGCTGGGCGCCTTCGCGACGCTCGCCGCGGTTGCCCGCAGCTGCCGGACGCTCTGAAGAGTCGGAGGAAACGCGTCCACGGCCACCGCGGCCGCCACGGCCACCGGCGGTGGGGGCTGCGCCGGAACGGGCGCGCTTGCGCTGAGCGTTTGCACCGGTTGAGGTGCCACCGCCCTGAGCCGGCTGCTTGGAGGCGAGCAAGGCTGCACGGGTGCGCGGGTCAATCTTGTCAGCAACGTCGCCAACCAAGGTCGCGATCAGCGGTGAGCTGGTGGTGACGCGCTCGAAGTTCACGTCAACTCCGGCTGCGCGCATGAGCTTCTTGACGTCGCCCTGCTGCTCCGGGAGCGTCAAGGTGACAACAACGCCGTCGGATCCGGCGCGAGCCGTACGACCCGAGCGGTGCAGGTAAGCCTTGTGTTCTGTGGGCGGGTCAACGTGGATAACCAGTTCGATGTCATCAACGTGCACGCCGCGGGCGGCAACGTCGGTGGCAACCAGGACGCGAACGTCACCGGTGGAGAACTCGGCCAGGTTCCGGTCACGGGCATTCTGTGACAGGTTTCCATGAAGGTCGACGGCGGGGATGCCGGCGTCGGTCAGGGTCTTGGCCAGCTTGCGAGCGTGGTGCTTGGTGCGCATGAAGAGGATGCGGCGACCGGCGCCCGATGCGAGCTCAACGATGACCTGCTTCTTGACGGTCTGGTCGTTGACCACAAGAACGTGGTGCTCCATGGTGGAAACAGCAGCCTTGGGCTCGTCCACCGAGTGGGTGAGCTGGTTGGAGAGGTAACGCTGAACAATCTTGTCCACGCCGTTATCCAAGGTGGCGGAGAACAGCATGCGCTGACCCTGGGTGGGGGTCGTGTCCAGGAGGCGCTTGACGACGGGCAGGAAGCCGAGGTCAGCCATGTGGTCGGCCTCATCGAGGACCGTGATCTCAACGTTTTCCAGCGAGACGATGCGCTGCTTCATGAGGTCTTCGAGGCGACCCGGGCAAGCGATGACGATGTCAACACCGGCGCGCAGGGCCTTTTCCTGACGAGCCTGTGAGACACCACCGTAGATGACGGTCGTGTTCAAGCCCATGGCCTTGGCGAGGGGCTCGATGGTGTTGTTTAGCTGGGTTGCGAGCTCGCGCGTCGGAGCCAAAACCAGGCCCATCGGCTTGCCGGGCTTGCGGAAGTACGGGGCTTCGCGCTCGGCCAGGCGGGCTACGAGCGGGATGGAGAAGGCAATGGTCTTGCCGGAGCCGGTGCGGCCGCGACCCAGAACATCGCGGCCTGCCAGGGTGTCCGGCAGGGTCTTGATCTGGATGGGGAATGCTTCTTCAATGCCCTGAGCGGCGAGTGAAGCAACGATTTCCTTGGGCGCACCAAGGGCAGCAAAAGTTGTCATGTAAAGAGAGAATCTTTCGTAAGGCGGTTCAACGTCCCACGGGCAGTTTTGACCGCGGGTTCGCCGATTCAATGCCAGAGCGTGTCAACCGCGAGTTGCTATAGAGCAAAATCAATGCGGGACAAGTTGCATGCGTTCATCGACGCAGAATGCGCTTAATGCACATTAAGTAGTCTCAGTCTAACAGCGGCTCGACGCCGGACCTCCCGAAAGTGCCACAACTCACCTTCTGCGCTGTGGATCCTAGGAGGCGCCCCTATGAACCTCGATGCGATTGAACCAGCTCTCACTAACCCCGGTACGCTTAACTCCGATGAGTGAAAACCCAGTTTCCAGCCCAGAATCCCTAGCGACTGCCGCAGAGGCCAGCGCAACTGACACCGTTGCGCAGCATCTTGAGCAGCCCGCGCCGCGTACGGAAGACGGCTCCGCGCGTCCCGTCACGCCGGGAAGTCAGGCCGCCGAGGGCACCTACCGCGCCCAGCCGGTGTCGTTTGTGCGTCGCGGCACCCGTTTGCAGGGCCGCCGCCAGCAGGCGTGGAATGATCACTCCGACACTCTCGCGGTAGACGTTCCCCGCCACATCTCCGACACCTCGGTGCACCCCGAATACGTCTTTGATGCTGAAGAAGAATTTGGCCGCACGGCTCCTCTGGTGGTTGAAATTGGTTCTGGCTTGGGCGACGCCGTCATCCATGCAGCCAAGGAGAACCCGGACAAGGACTTCCTGGCCGTTGAGGTCTACACCCCCGGACTGGCCCAGACTATCCAAAAGATCGTTTCCAACGAGCTCAACAACGTCCGCGTGGTGCAGGCCAACGCCCCCGAGGTCCTGAGCACCATGCTCCCGGCTGGCTCGGTCAGTGAGGTGTGGGTATTCTTCCCGGACCCGTGGCACAAGACCAAGCACAACAAGCGCCGCATGGTGAAGGACACCTTCGCCCCGCTCGTGGCCCGCGTCCTAGCTCCCGGTGGAACCTGGCGCCTGGCCACCGACTGGTCCACCTACGCCGAGCAGATGCTGGAGGTTGGTGCGGCTGCGGAAGAGTTCACCAACATGCACGACGGCGAACGCACCGGTTCCGATAGCCCCCTCACCGCGGCGCGACTCAGTGGAGTAGATTGCGAACAAAGTGACGAGCCGGACACGGTGGGTGGTTGGGCTCCGCGTTTTGACGGACGTATCTTGACGAGTTTTGAAAATAAGGCGCACAAGGCCGGTCGAGTCATCTTCGACCTCGCGTTCCGCCGCAACTAAGCACCACCGTGCCGTGGGGCGGCGGATTTGTGACGAGAATTCGCCGCCCCACCAAAGATCTCCGTGCCTTTTTGCACTGGATTCGCCTCACCATTACCTCGTTACGGGATCTCAACGAACCCAAAAGATGAAAGTGTGGCCCAAAGCCGCCTAAGATTGATAGATGTGGTTCGCAATCTTGAACCCTCCTCAACCGACAGGTGGAAAAGTTCCGTGACGCAATCCTCCGCGAGTTCCCGTTTGCTAACGCGAGTCGCCGAGTTCACCGACAATTCCATTGCGGCTGGCCGTGTGTATGCAGATCAGGGACGGGTCAGCGACATCACGCTGGAACCGGAAACTGGGCTACTCTCCGGCAAGGTGGCAGGAACTCAGGTTTACCGGACAACGGCAAAGCTTGTCCGCGAGCACGACGGCGTGATCGCCTGCCGTGTCGGCATCTGCAACTGCCCGGTGCGCCAAAATTGCAAACACGTCGTGGCCTTGATCGCCGCTGCTGAAGCCGATCAGTCGTTCACCGATTTCTTCGTTCCCGAGGAAGCGCCGCGGGAACCCACGTTCCTGGAAACGCTGCTGGCCAAGGCCAAGGACGGCAAGTCGGCCGCCTCTGCACCTGCTCCCAGCGATGACGTCGAAGCGCTCGACTCTTGGGAAGCGGCCCTTTCCGCCCTTCTTCCACCAACGACGCTTGCACCCAGCGCGGACACCCCGGCCCTGGGTCTGCAATTTGAGCTTCATGTTCCCCCGCCTCGTTTTTCTTACCGCGGTCGCGGTGGCACGGTTCCCTCGGAGCCTGTCCTCAACGTGCGCCCGGTTGTCATGGGCACGCGCGGAAAATGGGTTAAGACCGGCGTCAGCTGGGCAACCCTCGGCTACCTGACGTACGGCGGCGCCCACGACCGCACACAGCTGGAATGGCTCACGGAATTCCTGACCTCGCACAGCCCACGGCAGTTCAACCATGGCAATGCTGGTTCCTGGTTGTCACTGAACGATTTCGCTGGCCGCAATCTCTGGCAGCTGCTCCATGGCGCACACAAAAACGGTATTGCCCTGATCCAGACCGGTAATGGTGACCCGGTCCGGGTTGTTGAGCACAACGCCAAGCTGCAACTCGATGTCACGCAGGGCGAATCCGGCGGCCTCGATGTTGGCCCCATGATCGAGATCGACGGCGTGCCCGTCACCGCAGAGATCGTGGGCCGCGTGGGCAATCCCGTCAACGGCTTGTTCTTCAGCAATCTCTCCGAGCCCACCGCGATGGGCGGACCGGCCCCGGTAAGCCACAGCGGTGGCGTTGTACGCGGAGATCTCACCTTGGCTCCCTTGCCGGCAGATGTCTCCACGCAGATGCTTGATTTCGCCCTTCGCAAGGAACTTGTCCACGTTCCGGAGACGGCCAGGGAGAAGTTCCTGACCCAGTTCTACCCGCAGCTGAAGCAGGCCGCCCCCGTGGTGTCAGCCGATCATTCCGTGGAGCTTCCAGCCTATGTAGAGCCGACGCTTTCACTCTTGGCCGCTTACGGTTCCGATCACACGGTTCGTTTGCATTGGGAATGGCACTACCCCGTCGGTAATCGCGTGACGTCCCTGCCGCTCTGGCCGGAACTGGGCGAGCACGCGGTGCGGGATACCGCTGCGGAGGCTCGACTCGTTGCCAGTGTTGGGCAGCCGTGGGAAGACATTACGGATATGGGTGTCGCGGCGAATCATGCCTGGGGTGACCCTACGTTGGCGGGGACCGCAGCTCTGAGCGGGCTCGATACCCTGACCTTCACCGAGACGGTCCTGCCGCGTTTGCGGGAACTGCCCGGTGTTGAAGTCGATACCAGCGGTGACATCGCCAGCTACCGCGAGGTCACCGAGGCTCCCGTCGTCACGATTTCCACCAAGGCCACCGACGAGCGCGACTGGTTTGACCTGGGCATTGTGATCACGCTCGAGGGACAGTATGTCTCCTTCGCCGCCGTCTTCTCCGCGCTGGCTGCAGGGAATACGCGCATGCTGTTGCCCAGTGGCGCTTATTTCTCCCTGGATCGCCCCGAGTTGCACCAGTTGCGCGCCTTGATTGACGAAGCTCGCAGCCTCAACGACAACAAGGACGGGGAGCTGCGCATCAGCCGCTTCCAGGCTGGCTTGTGGGACGAGTTGGCCCAGTTGGGCATTGTCGACGAGCAGGCGCAGGCTTGGCGTAAGGCGATTTCTGGTCTGCTCGACGGCGGACCTCCCGTACCGCTGCCAACTCCTGAGGGCCTCAACGCGACTTTGCGTCCATACCAGTTGGATGGTTTTAACTGGCTGCATTTCTTGTACAGCTTTGGTCTTGGCGGCGTTCTTGCCGATGACATGGGTTTGGGTAAAACCGTCCAGACCTTGGCCTTGATGTGCCAGGTTAAGGCCGATGCGGCTGCCGGCGTAGGCGCCGATGCTGCCACCGAGGCGGGCACGGGCGATAGCGTTGGATCCGGTTCAGGGTCCGGCAATAAGCCCTTCCTCGTGGTCGCACCGACCTCCGTGGTGGGTAACTGGGCTAGTGAAAGCATCAAGTTTGCGCCGGGGCTGCGCGTCGTCACCGTGTCCGAGACTTTTGCCAAGAGCGGCCTGAATTCGGCGGCCTTCTTTGATGGTGCGGATATTGTCATTACCTCTTACGCCTTGTTCCGGATCGATTTCGCCGAGTACGGTATGCAGCCGTTTGCCGGGTTGATCTTGGATGAGGCGCAGTTCGTCAAGAATCACCAGTCGAAGGCTTACCAGTGCGCCCGGAAGCTGAAGGCTCCGTTCAAGCTGGCCGTCACGGGTACTCCCATGGAAAACAACCTCATGGAGCTGTGGGCGTTGCTCTCGATCGTGGCTCCTGGTCTGTTCCCCAGCCCGAAGCGTTTTGCCGAGTTCTACCAGCGTCCCATTGAAAAGAGTGCGGACTCCGAGTTGCTGACTAAACTGCGTGCCCGGGTTAAGCCGCTCATGCTGCGCCGCACCAAGGAAGCCGTGATTGCCGATCTTCCGGCCAAGCAGGAGCAGGTGCTAGAAGTTGAGCTGAATCCACGTCACCAGAAGATCTACCAGACACATCTGCAGCGTGAACGCGCCAAAATTCTGGGCTTGCTCGAAGACGTGAACAAGAACCGTTTCACGATCTTCCAGTCGCTGACCTTGCTGCGCCAGCTCAGCCTGGATGTGTCGCTCGTCGACGAAGGCCAGGCCGGGGTGCGCTCGTCCAAGCTGGATGTACTCTTCGAACAGCTCGAAGACGTGGTCAAGGAAGGGCACCGCGCGCTGATCTTCAGCCAGTTCACGGGCTTCCTGGGCAAGGTGCGTGATCGCCTCGTGGCCGAGGGTATTGACTTCCAATACCTTGACGGAGCTACCCGGAATAGGGCCGCCGTCGTGGATGAATTCAAGAATGGCGATTCCCCGCTGTTCCTGATCAGCCTCAAGGCCGGTGGTTTTGGTTTGAACCTGACCGAGGCCGACTACGTCTTCATCCTTGACCCGTGGTGGAACCCCGCCTCCGAGGCTCAGGCCGTGGACCGTACCCACCGCATCGGACAGAAGAAAAACGTGATGGTGTACCGTCTCGTCGCCAAGGACACGATCGAAGAAAAGGTCATGGCGTTGAAGGCCAAGAAGTCGCAGCTGTTCTCGGACGTCATGAGCGGTGATTCGCTCTCCAGCGGCGCCCTGACAGCCACCGATCTGGCCGGCCTCTTCCGAGACTGAGAAATCCCGCCTCTAGGGGAGTCAGTCACGCGGCAGGCTCCCCTGCGCCCCTTCCGCTCATCGACTCGTCAGCTAACGCCCTTTCGCCGCGTGGATAAGGGCGTGACGTGACGACTCAAAACGCAGGTGGCGACTGCGCAAAGGGTGCTTAAAGCAAAACCCGCAGCTGCTGACTACCTCACGAATGGTTCGTGAGGTAGTCAGCAGCTGCGGGCCTGTTTGTGGCTCGTTACTTCTTTTTGGCTGTGAGCGCTCGGGGGCTCCACACCACCATGGCCTGGCTGCGAGGCCGAGGGCGCTGGCCCCGTGAGAGGGCCACGATGTCTCCGCCCATCAGGCCGGCGGCAAAGACGCGGCTGTTGGTGCGGGGAGGTCGGGACTCCATCTCGGCCGTGACCAGTTCAAGCTGTTCGCTCAGTTCTACGACCTTCGAACGCAGCGCATCAACCTGATTTTGCAACTCCATGATGCGCCGAATACCTTCGAGGGAGACGCCCTCGTGTGAGAGCCGCTGCACCTCCCGGAGCATGTTCACATCATGCTGCGAATAGCGCCGCGATCGGCCGGGCGCGCGGCTCGGCTTCACAATCCCCAGCCGGTCGTACTGCCGCAAGGTCTGCGGATGCATATCGGCCAATTCGGCCGCAACGGAGATCACAAAGATCGGTGAATACGGGTCAACAATCATCGTGAGCTCCTTTCTGAAGTAGTGGTGATAACGCTAGGCTCGACCAGCGGTGGTGGCTACAGCTTAGATTTGTCCGCCAGCGTGGCGCGGGGGTCGCCGTCGGCCGTGGCTGCCGCGAAGGCTCGCACGGCTTCTTCGGCTTCCTTGCTGAGCTTCTGCGGAACTGTCACATCGATCGTGACGAGGAGATCGCCGTCGCCCTTCTTGGTCTGCACACCGGCTCCCTTGACGCGCAAGGTACGGCCCGACGGCGTTCCGGCAGGCACGCGGACGCGTACCGTGTCGCCAACCAGGGTTGGGACGCTGATGTCGGCTCCGAGGGCCGCCTCGGCAAAGGTGACGGGAACGTGGACACGGATGTTGTCGCCGTCGCGGACAAAGAAGTCGTGTGGCTTGACCTTCACGGTGACCATCAGATCGCCGGGTCCGGCAGCGCCTGGCTGGCCCTTGCCCTTGACGCGAACTTTCTGGCCATCCTTGATGCCCGCGGGAATGCGAACGTCGATAACCTCGCCATTGGGCTCACGCAAGGCAATCTTTGTTCCCTTGATGGAGCCACCGAAGGAGATGGTGGTGCTGGCGCTGCGATCGGCACCCTTAGAGGGAGGGGGCTGGAAGCCACCAAAACCGCCACCGCCGCCACCGCCAAAGAGGTCTGCAAATTCCGGGGGCAGGCCTGAGCCGCCACCGAATCCGCCACCGCCGCGCTGTCCGCCGCGGCCGCCGCCGAAGAGGTCACCAAAGACGTCTTCAAAGCCGCCGCCACCATGACCGGCACCGCCTGCGCTGAAGCGGGCACCGCCGCCCATGGCGCGAATCGCGTCGTACTGCTCGCGGTCTTCCTTGCTCGAGAGCACGGAATACGCTTCGGAGACGTCCTTGAAAGTCTTCTCGGCCTGGGGATCACCGGAGTTTGTATCCGGATGATACTTGCGGGCCAGCTTTCGGTAGGCCTTCTTAATATCAGCCTCAGACGCATCTTTGGATACACCAAGGATTTTGTAGAAGTCTTTTTCTGCCCAGTCCTGACTTGCCAAGACGCCTCCTTTCTAAAAGTTTGTGGGATGTTGCTGCGTCGGGCCCACGCGCCCGAGGGCCCCGGCCTGAATTCGCGCCAGCGAATTCAGGCCGGGAGGGCGTGGGTATTACGCTTCGGGAACTGCCACGATTACCTGAGCGGCGCGCAGAACGCGGTCGCCGGACCGGTAACCATTGCGCAGCACCTGGCTGACCGTGTCAATTTCAACATCGGCAGACGGCTGCTGGATGAGTGCCTCGTGCACGGTCGGGTCGAAGGCGACGTCAACGGCGTCGATCTTCTCCAAGCCATACGTGGTCAAGGCGGTCTCCAGCTTAGTGGCGATAGCCGCGAACGGACCGTCGACAATGTCACCGTGAGTGCGGCCAGCATCGATATCATCGAGCACCGGCAACAGCGAGTTCAGGACGCCAATGACGGCCATCTGGCCGGCAACTGCCCGGTCGCGCTCGACGCGCTTGCGGTAGTTGACGTACTCGGCCTGGAGGCGAAGAAGGTCATTCTTCAGCTCGAGCGCCTCGTCCGTGGCGGAACCCTGAGCTACGGATTCTTCGGCAGGAACCTCAACACCGTTGAGGATGTCCTCGGCCTGGGAAAGCGCGTCGCCTTCGGTCTCGGCGGACTCAACCGTCGGGTCCTTCGGGTCTACCGGCTGGCCCTCTTCGGGGTTTACGGACTCAGACATGACTACTTCTTCTCGTCTGCGTCTTCGTCGACGACCTCGGCGTCGACGATGTCTTCGTCAGCGCCAGCCTCGGAAGCACCTTCGGAGGCACCGGCGTCGGCCGTTGCGCCCTCAGCCTGGGCTGCGGCGTAGATGGCCTCACCCAAGGTGGACTGTGAAGCCTGCAGCTTCTCGAAGGCAGCCTTGACAGCTGCATCGTCGTCGCCGGCAAGAGCGGTCTTGAGCGCGGTGACATCTTCCTTGACGGGGTTCTTGACCTCGTCGGAGAGCTTGTCATCGTTGTCGGCCAGAACCTTGTCAACCGAGTAGTGCAGCTGCTCTGCGGAGTTGCGCAGATCTGCTGCCTCGCGGCGTTCCTTGTCCTCGGCTGCGTGCTCTTCAGCTTCGCGAACCATGCGCTCAATGTCATCCTTGGACAGCGAGGAGCCACCCGTGATGGTCATTGACTGCTCGACACCGGTGCCCTTGTCCTTAGCGGATACGTGCACGATGCCGTTGGCGTCGATGTCGAAGGTGACCTCAACCTGCGGGACGCCGCGCGGAGCCGGAGCAATACCGGTCAGCTCGAACGTGCCCAGCGGCTTGTTGTCGCGAGTGAACTGACGCTCACCCTGGAAGACCTGGATAGCAACAGAGGGCTGGTTGTCGTCAGCCGTCGTGAAGGTCTCGGAACGCTTGGTCGGGATGGCCGTGTTGCGCTCGATCAGGTTGGTCATAACACCGCCCTTGGTTTCGATACCGAGGGACAGCGGGGTGACGTCGATGAGCAGAACGTCCTTGCGCTCACCCTTCAAAACACCGGCCTGAAGTGCGGCACCAACGGCCACAACCTCATCCGGGTTGACGCCCTTGTTGGGCTCCTTGCCGCCAGCGAGTTCCTTGACGAGCTCGGAAACAGCAGGCATACGGGTGGAGCCACCGACGAGCACGATGTGATCGATGTCGGAAACCTTGATGCCGGCTTCCTTGATGACGTCGTTGAACGGCTTCTTGGTGCGCTCGAGCAGATCAGCGGTCAGTTCCTGGAACTTCGCACGGGTCAGCTGCTCGTCCAAGTGAACCGGACCGTCAGCGGTTACGGAGAGGTACTGCAGGGAAACGCTGGTGCTGGTTGCCGAGGAGAGTTCCTTCTTGGCCTGCTCAGCAGCTTCCTTCAGACGCTGCAGGGCAATCTTGTCCTTGGACAGGTCGATGCCCTTGACCTTGAGCTGGTTCAGCAGGTAGTCAACTACGCGCTGGTCCCAGTCGTCGCCGCCGAGGCGGTTGTCACCATGAGTGGCGCGAACCTGGATGGTGGAGAAGTCGTCTTCGTCCTTGCCAACTTCGAGCAGGGAAACGTCGAACGTTCCGCCACCGAGGTCGAATACGAGGATGAGCTCGTCTTCCTTGCCCTTTTCCAGACCGTAAGCCAACGCTGCGGCGGTGGGCTCGTTGACGATACGCAGGACGTTCAAGCCCGCGATCTCGCCGGCTTCCTTCGTAGCCTGGCGCTCAGCATCGCTGAAGTAGGCCGGGACGGTGATAACAGCGTCGGTGACCTTTTCGCCGAGGTAAGCTTCGGCGTCGTTCTTGAGCTTCATCAAGGTACGAGCGGAGACTTCCTGCGCCGTGTACTTCTTGTCATCGATCGCGACGGTCCAGTCGGTGCCCATGTGGCGCTTGACGGAAGCGATGGTGCGGTCGATGTTGTTGACGGCCTGGCGCTTGGCGATTTCGCCAACCAGAACTTCGCCGGTCTTGGAGAAGGCAACGATCGAGGGGGTCGTGCGACCGCCTTCAGCGTTGGCAATAACGGTGGGCTCGCCACCTTCCAAGACGGAGATGACAGAGTTGGTGGTTCCGAGGTCAATACCTACGGCACGTGACATAAGAGGTTCCTTTCATGAGCCGCTGCGTGAACTTATCCGCCAGGGTGGCGGCTCGCTCAACAGCGGTATTGAGCGTTCTGCACTCAACTTTACTCAGGCTCGTTTTGTTGTCAAATGAAGTTGAGCGTAGTTGGCTCAACTTTCACTTTAGGCGAACAATGCTCGACGGCGGACACCTCACCTTGCGCCCCCTTCGCCTCAGGTTCTCGTCCACAGTGCGTCCATATAATGGACTTCAAATATCAGATTCTGGACACCCGTGGAGACTGGTGAGCTTCGTGGAATAGTCTGCTCGCATGAGTCAGAACCCGGAATCTGCAGACGTTTACACCCACGGCCACCACGAAAGCGTGTTGCGATCGCACACCTCTCGCACGGCCGAGAACTCCGCCGCCTACCTGATCCCGCACCTCACTCCCGGACTCACGGTACTGGACGTGGGTTCGGGCCCCGGCACCATCACGGCCGATTTTGCCCGGCTCGTTGCGCCTGGAAAAGTTCTCGGGATTGATCGTTCCACCGAGGTCATCACCGCGGCAACGGATTTGGCACGGGAGCAGCAGCTGGAGAACCTCAGCTTCGAGACGGGCGATGTGTACCATCTTGATTTCCCAGATGAGAGCTTTGATGTGGTCCACGCGCATCAGGTTTTGCAGCATCTCACCGATCCCGTGGCCGCCTTGCGTGAAATGCGCCGCGTGACCAAGCCCGGTGGCATTGTTGCCGCACGTGACGCCGATTTTCGCGGCATGTTTTGGTATCCGCAGCTGCCGGCACTGGACGACTGGATGGCGCTGTACCAGCAAGTGGCGAGGCGCAATCGCGCCGAACCCGACGCCGGGCGACATCTGGTCCGTTGGGCGCGGGCCGCGGGATTTGGTGACATCACGCCGTCGAGCGCTAACTGGCTCTACGCAACAGCCGAACAGCGCGCCTGGTTGACGGGGGTGTGGGCGGAGCGCACCGTGAGCTCGGCCTTCGCCGAACAAGCCATCTCTTACGGCTTCGCGGATGCGAGCGCGCTGGCCCGCATCGCGGCTGGATGGCGGTCCTGGGGAGATTCGCCGGACGGCTGCTTCCTCATGCCGAACGTCGAGATCATCGCCCGTGCGTAGTCTGCAGTCGAGAAATATTGCGAAAGCCGTAAGCTGAACGAGTGCAATTCTCTCTATGGCTGGCCCTCGCGGGCGCCGGTGCCATGATTAGCCTGACTCCCGGCGCAGGCGCCATCAACACCATGTCCAACGCCTTGTCCTCTGGATTCCGACGCTCCATCTGGGGCATCCTCGGCCAGCAATTGGCGCTCGTGGTGCATGTCATCATCGTGGCGGCGGGTGTGGGCATTATCGTCTCCAACTCGCCTGTCCTGTTCATGTTGATTCGCTACGTTGGCGCCGCCTACCTGGTGTATCTGGGTGTGCGGAAACTGCTCGCGAAGGCCGAGGAAGCCGTCACGGGAGACACGCCTGTCACCCTCGAGCCTGGGTTCTCCATGTTCCGCCGCGGCTTGTGGGTCAATCTCCTCAACCCCAAGGCGATCGTGTTCTTCCTGGCGTTCATGCCTCAGTTCATCCGCCCCGCCGAGCCGCTCCTGCCGCAATACCTCATCCTCACGGCCACGGTGGTGGTGATTGACATCATCGTCATGTGGTTCATTTTTGCCGCCGGTGCGAAGCAGCTCAAGCATCTGACGGCCAGCGAGCACGGGCAGCTGGTCCTCAACCGTGTCTTCGGCATCCTCTTCATCGTCGTGGGGATCTTGCTGGCGCTCGTGTAGCCCCTCCGATGCGCCCATCGACCTGGCAGATAACGCCGCTATGGCGCGGGTGAAGGGGCGTGATCTGCCAAGTGAACGGGCATTTAGCCCCCGGTCGCTGTCCGCCGCCGAGAGCGCCGATAGAATGACCCCCATGAGTAATCCCTACCGGATCATGACCGTTTGCACCGGCAATATCTGCCGCTCCCCCATGGCTGAGTTCATGGTGGCGAGCGCTGCTGCTGAATCCGGCATGGCCGTGGAGGTTGATTCCTCCGGCACCACGGCATGGGAGGTCGGAAATCACATCGATCCACGGGCCGCCGCCATCCTTGCCCACCATGGCATTACCGCCGCAGATCATGCCGCGCGGGAGTTTCAGCCTGCCTGGTTTGCCGAGCGTGATTTGATCCTGGCCCTCGACACGGACCACTATGACGCGCTCCTTGCCTTGGCACCCGACGCCGCGGCCGCCGCCAAGGTGCGCATGTTGCGTTCCTTCGACCCGGCCGTGGCGAATGCGGGAACAGCCCGACAGGGCATTTCCGATCCCTGGTACGGCAACGCGAAGGACTTCGAGGTCAGCTGGGATCTCATCTCGGCCGCCATTCCGGGTATTTTGGCGCACGCCCGTGGCTGATCGTCCCATCATCATCGCCGTCGACGGCCGCTCCGGCGCCGGCAAGACCACGATCGCCGTGGAACTCGCGGCCTTGTTGCGCCGCCACCGCAGCGTTTCCCTCTTCCATCTCGAGGACATTTATCCGGGCTGGGATGGCTTGGCTGGTGGCGTGGAGCGTTACATCGATTCTGTATTGCGACCGCTGCATGAGGGCCAGTCGGCCACGTGGACGGCCTGGGATTGGACTGCCAAGCACGACGGCGCCTCCCGCACCACCGCTGTTGCCCCCGTGGTGCTCGTGGAAGGTGTGGGTGCTTCCCATGGCCGTGCCGCCGACTTCCTCGACGCGATCATCTGGGTTGATACGCCCACCCAGGCTCGGAAGGAACGGGCGCTGGCCCGCGATGGTGAGAGTTATGCACCCTTCTGGGATATTTGGGCCGAACAGGAAGACCATCTCCTCGATGGCGCGTCCTCCGCTGAGCACGCCGACATCTTGATCGATGGCACCCACGGTGTGGCCGAGGCACCTGCTCATGTCCTCGATGCCTTGACCCAGCTCCCAGCGATGGAACATGTTCTTGCCCCCGAGCTGGCGCGACGCCGCGGACTGGAGCTCTCCGCCGTACGCATCGATGCTCTGCCCCCAGCCGAGGAACTCTTTCAGGCGTTGTATGGGGAATCCCGCACCGCCGTGTGGCTCGATAGCTCCCTGACGGAAATCAAGAAAGCCGCCACAGAAGCACCCAGCGCCGAGGCTGCCGCGCGCTCCAGATTCTCCATCATGGCGGATAATTCAGGCCTCTTCGGGCAAGTTGCCCGCCACGAACAGGGCCTGACAACCGTCATCTCCGGCCAGCTCACGACCCGGATTCGCGGCCCGTTTTTCCCGTGGCTCGATTCGGTCTGGGGCCGGAAAGCGGTTCGGGCACCACAGCATTATCCCGGCGATTTTACCCTCGGCTGGCTGGGTTACCTTGGCTACGAACTCAAGGCCGAGACCGGCGGCGCCGCAGCGCTCGGCCCGGCCGCCGTACCTGACGCCGCCCTGCTTTTTACCGGGCGCGCCGTGGTGCTGGACCACCAAGAGAACTGTCTCTATGCCTTGACGTTGAGCGGCCCGCACCTGCCCGGATCTGAGCGCGAGGCTGCAGAATTCCAGGCGGCGGTCCGCGCGGCGCACGCCACCACCCAGGCGAGCCGGGGCAGCGAAGGCACGAGTCCGGCGTCGACCATCACGGGCACACCCCCAAGGTTTACGGCTTGGGACGGCGAGCGCCGCTATAAGGACATGATCGCCGCGGCACAGGCCGAGATCCACGACGGCAATAGTTACGAGATCTGCCTGACCACCCAGCTGGAGGCGCACACCCCGGAGCGGGTGGATGCGTGGGCGAGCTATCGGGCGCTGCGTCGGCGCAATCCCGCGCCCTTTGCCGCCTTCCTGCGCCTCGGCAAGCTAAGCGTGTGCAGCACCTCGCCCGAGCGTTTTCTGCGCATTGACACCGCCGGGCTCATGCGCGCCGAGCCCATCAAGGGCACCCGGCGCCGCGATCCTGACCCCGCCGAGGATGCCGCACTCAAGGCCGATCTCGCCACGGCCCTGAAGGATCGGGCGGAAAACATTATGATCGTCGATCTGCTGCGCAATGACCTGTCGCGTTTCGCGCTGCCGCACTCGCTCACCGTGCCGCGCCTGTGCGCGATTGAAAGCTACGCGACGGTGCATCAGATGGTCAGCACGATCGAGGCGCAGCTGGCCTCGGGCAGTTCCCGGGCGCAGGCCGTCGCCGCGGCGTTCCCGGCCGGGTCCATGACGGGCGCGCCGAAGATCAGCACCATGGCCATCCTGGACGAGCTCGAGGCGGGCCCGCGCGGCATCTATTCGGGCGCCATCGGCTATTTCTCGCTCAACGCCGCGGTGGATCTCTCCGTGGTGATTCGCACCTTGGTCTTACAGGACACGGACGACGGCGGCACTCACCTTTCGCTGGGGATCGGCGGCGCCATCACGGCCGACTCCGAGGACGAGGCGGAGTGGCAGGAAATTCAGGCCAAGGCCTACGGCGTGCTGTCTACCTTGGGCTCAGAGTTCCCGGGCTAGCAACATCAAATCCTCCCAGAGCTATTGCAGCGTGGCCGTCAGGCGAGCCACATTGTCCACATAGCGGGCGAGAACGGGCCGCTCGAGCCACTCCTCGAGTTTCAGCTCCCGTGAGATGGCACGGTAGTGGTCCTCGACGGTGTGCATCTGTTGGACCACTTCACGGTCGATCATCATGACAGTGACTTCAAGGTTCAGAGAGAAGCTGCGCATATCCATATTGGAGGAGCCAATGATGGCCACGTCGGAATCCACCGTGAAGTGCTTGGCATGGAGCACAAAGGGCTTGGGATACAGGAAGATCCTGACCCCGGCCTTGAGGAGTGCCTCATAGTAGGAGCGCTGAGCGTGATGGACCAGGAACTGGTCCCCCGCCTCTGACACGAACAGCTCCACCACAATGCCACGCTGGGCCGCCGTGGTGATGGCGTACAACAGCGAATCATCCGGCACAAAATAAGGGCTGGAGATCGTGATGCACTCTTCGGCCGAGTACAGCAGCGTGTTAAACAGCCGCAGATTATTCTCCGTGACAAATCCCGGCCCGCTGGGCACCACCTGGCACAAGGAACCGCCCGCGAAGGAATCCCAGTGATCCGTGGCCAGTTGCGACGCCAAGGACTCCTCGGTTTCCGAGGACCAGTCGGTGGCAAACATGACGTTGAGGGTTCCTACGATGGGCCCCTCCAGCCGGGACATGAGTTCAACCCATTCGCGCCCGATCTTGCGGTTCTTCTTCTGCCGGTATGACGGTTCGATGAGATTTTGGGATCCGGTGAAGCCCACCCTGCCATCCACGACAAGAATCTTGCGGTGATTGCGCAGGTCCGGTCGACGCCACTGGCCCTTGACGGGCAGCAGGGGCAACATGCGGCGCCATTGAATCTTGCTGGCCTTGAGCCGGCGAATCATATCCCGGTAACCAGGCACTCGGAGCGAGCCAATATGGTCAAAAAGCACCCGCACGCGGACGCCGCGTTCGGCCGCGGCCTCGAGCTCACGGAACAACTTGTCGGTGGAGTCATCCGAGCTCATGATGTAAAACTCCGCGTTAACGAAATTCTTGGCGCGGCTAATTTCCTCGGCCATGGCATCCAGGGACTCTTGATAGCCTTCGATGAGTTGCACGGTATTGCCACCCAGTGCGGGGAAATAGCCTAGATTTTGGTTGAGCTCCATGGCGGACTTCACCCAGGCCGGGCCCTCATAGTCGGGCACGAGAGAGGCGACTTCCTTGGTGCCTTCCAAGATGCGCTTGTTGACGGCGGCTTGGTTCTCCCGCCGCCGCCGCGACAGGCGGAAGTTTCCAAACATCAAAAACAAGATCAAGCCAACATAGGGCAGGAAAAAGATACATAGCAGCCAGGCCATGGCGGTCGTGGGCCGGCGATTACCGGGGATGATGCCCAGTACGGCAATCCGAATACCCATGTCGACAAGCAGCACCAGTGCCGAAAGCCAGACACTGTTCGTTGGCAGACTAAATGCGGTCCAAACCATCTAGCCCTCTCTTATCATCGATTCGGCTGCCTTCTGGTCATGGCCCCCGCAATTGAGAACAGCCTATCGGCAATCACGCTGCACCAAGCGACATCACGGCAAAGCCTGTCACACACCGCACCGGACAGCCTCATCCGGTTAGGCTGAGCATAATTTCCGGTTCTACCGCTAAGGACGCCCGCCATGAATAGCCCGCACGTCACTATCGATACCTTATCTATCGAACCCAACTCACTCACCGAGCAGGCCATCACGGGTTTGCGCATCGCCTTTGCCATCAGCGCCGTCGCAGCCCTCGGGCTTGGTATTATCTTGCTTTTCTGGCCCACCAAGACTCTGGCCGTGGTCGCCGTGTTCCTCGGCATTAACTTCCTCATCACGGGCGCCGTCAAGATGGGCGTAGGCATCTTCAGCCACAGCCTCTCCGCGGGCACCCGCATCCTCGACGTCCTCCTGGGCCTGCTCGTCTTGATTGCTGGCATCATCACGGTGCGCAACTCCTCGGCAACGGGCGAGCTGTTGTTGATCTTCACGGTCATCATGATCGGCATCGGCTGGATCATTGAAGGTGTCATCGCCATGGTCGAGGCCGGCAAGAGCAACAGCCGTCTCTGGGCGACCATCTTCGGCATCGTGAGCATCATCGCCGGTGTTATGGTGCTGGCGGTTCCCGGCTGGACGGCCGCCTGGTTGCTGCTCATCACGGCCATCACGCTGATCATTTTGGGTGTCGTCGGCCTCGTGCGGGCGTTGACCTTTGGCAAGGAGCCACATGTAGGGCGCTAAGCTCTATCGCATGACAGTTTTGGTTTTCTTGGATCCCGCCCACCCCGCAGGCCGATTGGTCGATGCTGCCACCCCGAGCCTTCTGGCCACGGACCAAGGTGTCACGCGGGGGGACGGGATTTTTGAGTCTCTGCTCGCGGTCGACGGCACCCCGCGCAAGATCCAGGCCCACCTCGAGCGGCTCGCCGGTTCGGCCCGGACCATGGACCTCGTCATCCCCGCTGCCGAGCTCTGGCAGGCGGCTATTACGACGGCGGTCACCGCCTTCTCGGCAAGCGTTGCGCTGGCTTCGGCACCAGCAGCAGACGCCCCTGCCCAATGTGTGGTCAAGCTCGTGGTGACCCGCGGCCCCGAGGGCGCCAATACCCCCACGGCGTGGGTGCAGGTTTCGGCCATTTCGCCGGCGTTAGCCGAACAACGTGCCAAGGGCTTGGACGTCCTCTTGCTCGAGCGTGGTTATGACAGTGGCATCTCGGCCCGCGCACCCTGGCTGCTGCTGGGCGCCAAGACGCTTTCCTACGCCGTCAATATGGCGGCACTGCGTCACGCCCATGAGCAAGGTGCCGATGACGTGATCTTCACGAGCGGTGACGATCTCGTGCTGGAAGGACCCACCTCGTCCGTGCTGTTGGCGCATATTTCCGACGACTCAGGCGTTCCCGTGAAGCGACTTATCACACCGCATCTGGACACCGGCATCTTGCCCGGCACCACGCAGGGCGCCTTGTTCGCGGCAGCCAAGGAGGCCGGTTGGGAGCTGGGCTACGGCCCCGTGACGCCAGCGGATCTGCTGGATGCCGACGCGGTGTGGTTGATTTCGAGTCTGCGACTACTGGCCCCCGTCAACACGATCGACGGCAAGGAAATTGGCACGGCAGCCATCCGTGCCGAACTCAGTGAAGAGCTCAGCGCACTTCTAGCAACGACGCTGTAGGGATCAGCGGGCGGAACTTATTCGCCAACCAGAACAGCACGGCGCTGGTCACGACGAAGGCGACGGCAACGATGACACAGGTGATCGCGACAGGGCCGTAGCCACCGGAACTCGGGTTCAGGAACGGGTAGGCATACCATCCGATGGCCGCGCCGCGAATCAGCGAATACGCCAGATACACCAGCGGGAACAGCAGGGCGAGCCACAATGTACGCAGTGCAATGAGGTGGCGCGGGGATTGGATCAGCCAGTCGGCCACGATCACGACGGGCATGACGTAGTGCAGCCAGGTATTGATCCAGGGCAGCAGCGAGCCCAGATCCACATCACGCAGCAGGGCCTGAAAAACGATGCCCACGAGCGCCATGCAGACCACGGAGATGCCTCGCAAGAGTTGCCACGACGGCCCTAAGGTCTTCCCTTGCCATGTCAAAATCGACTCCACAAGCAGCACCACGGCGGCAAAGATATTGGAGAGATTCGTGAAGTAGCTAAAGAAGTTCAGCACCGAAAAGCCGTTGCTGATGTGGATCCCCAGTTGGGTTCCCACGGCAATAAGGGTTACGGCTCCGAACAGGAAACGGGCTGCGGCAAAGATGCGCGTGGTGGTCATGGCAATATCTTGCCAGTTGCGCGGAGCACCTGTATACAAACCTGCCGTCATGTTGCGCCACACATGAAATGTTTTTATCCCTCACCCCGAAGGTATGTGTTACTTTCAAGGTGAGTAATGAGTGCCAGTATCAAGCCCTGACTTGCTGGCCGGCAACCCTCTTTTCGGCGGGGTGCCTCAGGTGACTACTCGGCAAACCCAGCAACCAACGGCGGGTGTTTGCAAGCGTGAACCCTCCAGCAGCGTCAGAAGTATCGCTTTATGCGCCGCAGCCACCTCCCGCTTGCATCTGTCAGCCACATGCAATGAGGAGAGACCCATGTCTGCGAACGAAGCACCCCTGGCGTACCGCCTAATCACCGGCCCCGACGACCGCACTTTTTGTGAGCGCATCTCGGCAGCTCTCGCCGATGGCTATGTCCTCCACGGCGGACCCGCCGTGACCTTCAACGGCAGCGACGTCATTTGCGCCCAGGCCGTCATCCTCCCGCAGACCGTCGCCAGCAGCGATGTCGCCGTGGCCAACGCCCTCGACGACCTTGATTCCGAGCTGGACTTTGACGGCGAAGGCATCGCATGAGCTACGCCGGAGATCTCGCACCCACGACAGCTTGGGAGCACGTAGCGGCCGGGGCTGTGCTGCTCGACGTCCGCACGGATGGCGAATGGACCCACATCGGCGTCCCCGATACCTCCTCGCTCAAGACCGAGCCCGTCTTTATCCAGTGGAATCTGGCCACGGGCCGCAACAACCCCGAGTTCCTCAGTGAACTGCAGGCCCAGGTCCCCACCGACAAGCCGCTCATCGTCTTGTGTCGCTCGGGCGCACGCTCCATCGCCGCCGCCGAGGCTGCCACGGCCGCCGGATACACGGCCTATAACGTCCTCGAAGGCTTTGAAGGCGAACCCGATCGCTACGGCGACAGGGTGGTCAACGGCTGGAAGAACCGAAAACTGCCCTGGCGCTAGCCCCAGCCACCACCCAAGGCGAGCCCAAGCACATCAATAGTTGTGCCGCCGTCGTACTCCATCAGCATCAGCAAAAGCCAAGGAACAGCAATTGAGCAACTTTAACGAGCACGCCGCCACGTGGGCCGAAGACACCGCGGCGGTGCGCGGCGGGCTGGACCGGACCAACTTTCAGGAAACATCCGAGGCGTTATTTTTGAACTCGGGCTTTGTCTACGAGTCAGCCGAAGCCGCCGAGCAGGCGTTCACGGGCGAGGTAGACCGCTTCGTGTACTCACGCTACGGCAACCCGTCGGTGGCGACCTTCCAGGAACGGCTGCGATTGCTCGAGGGCAAGGAGGCGTGCTTTGCGACGGCGTCGGGCATGTCCGCCGTCTTCACCGCGTTGGGCGCATTGTTGGCCGCGGGCGATCGAGTGGTTGCCGCGCGCTCACTCTTTGGCTCCTGCTTTGTGATTCTGAACGAACTCTTGCCGCGCTGGGGCGTCGAGACCGTGTTCGTCGACGGGCCGGACCTTGAGCAATGGCGTGAGGCGCTTTCGGTGCCCACCACCGCCGTGTTCTTTGAATCGCCCTCGAATCCCATGCAGGAAATCGTGGATGTGCAGGCCGTGTGCGATCTGGCGCATGCGGCCGGCGCCCAGGTTGTGGCCGACAATGTCTTCGCGACACCGCTGCTGCAACGTTGTGGCGATTTCGGTGCGGACATCGTGGTGTACTCGGGCACCAAGCACATCGACGGGCAGGGCCGAGTGCTGGGCGGCGCCATTCTCGGCACCAAGGAATTCATCGACGGACCCGTCAAGAACCTCATGCGCCACACCGGCCCGGCCCTCTCGGCCTTCAACGCCTGGGTACTGACGAAGGGTTTGGAGACCATGAATCTGCGCGTGACGCACTCCTGCACGAATGCGTTGGCGCTGGGCGAATTCCTGGAGGCACAGTCGCAGATCAGCCGCGTGCTGTATCCCCATCTGCCGTCACACCCCCAGTATGAGCTGGCGAAGAAGCAGATGAAGGCCGGCGGTACGGTATTGACGTTTGAGTTGGCCGAGCCTGCCAAGGGAACCACAAAAGACGCGGCGTTTGCGCTGCTCAACGCCTTGCAAATCATCGATATTTCCAACAACCTAGGCGATGCGAAGTCCCTCATCACGCACCCCGCCACGACGACGCACCGCGCCATGGGCCCGGAGGCACGCGCGGCGATTGGGCTCTCCGATGGTTTCCTGCGCTTGTCCGTGGGCCTCGAGGATGTCAATGACCTCAAGGCCGATCTGGCGCAGGCGCTGGCCGCTATTTAGGCTGTTTCCGCACCCACTCGGACAGGCTCGCCACAGCGTCGGCGGGGAGGATGATCACAGGCGGCTCGGTCACGGGCACCCGCATGATGACCAGCGCGTCGGAGGGGAACTTCGCCATCCAGGCGCCGGTCTCGGAGGCCGTCGCGGCGGCCTCCACGCCGCTGGCGTCGCAAAGGAAGACGTCGTGGGAGCGGCCCATGGGGTCAACCACGTGAACCCGTCCGTTGAGGAGATCGAGCACCTCTTGGAACATGAATTCCACCGTGAACTCGCCAACGCGTAGCTGCACGCAATGGATAAGTCGGGTGCCTTTGCGCCCGTGCGGCAGGTCCACGTCGACGGCACTTATCCCCTCCCCTTGCCATGGAATGCCACCGCTTCGGGGGATGGCGGCGGGCGGGAGGGCAGCTACGGTGTCACGTTTCGTCCAAGGGAACATAGCTCGAGTTTACCCAAACACAAGCGGCCGGTAACCTTTTCGCACAAGGTCACCGGCCGCCGTCGTGCTTGGAAAAGAGTTTAGTCCTGGAAGTACTCGATCTCGGCGCCAATCGTGTTCAGGCGCTCGGCGAGATCTTCATAGCCACGCTCGATGACGTAGATGTTGCGGAGTTCGCTGGTACCCTTCGCGGCGAGCATGGCCAGCAGGATGCAGGCGGCCGGGCGCAGTGCGGGCGGGCAACCGATCTCGGCGGCACGCCAGGCCGTGGGGCCCTTGATGTCGATGCGGTGCGGGTCGAGCAGGCGCACGCCGGCGCCGAGTCGGTTGAGCTCCGTCAGGTAAATGGCGCGGCCCTCGTACACCCAATCGTGGATCAGCGTGGTGCCCTGCGCGCAAGAGGCAATCACGGCGAAGAACGGTAGGTTGTCAATGTTCAGACCCGGGAACGGCATGGGGTGGATCTTATCCGGGGCGGCCCTGAGCTCGGACGGTAGCGTCGTGATGTCAACGAGGCGGGTCTTGCCGTTGCGGGCCATGTATTCGGCGCTCTTGAGGTAGCGGAAGCCCATCTGCTCGAGCACCTTGAGCTCAATTTCCATGAACTCGATAGGAACGCGCTTGACCGTGACCTTGGACTTCGTCACGATACCAGCGGTAATCAGGCTCATGGCCTCGATGGGGTCCTCGGACGGCGCGTACTCGATGTCCATGTCGATGCGTGACTTGCCCTTGATGGTCAGCGTCGTGGATCCCACGCCTTCCACCGTGACGCCGAGCGCCTGCAGGTAGAAGCAGAGATCCTGGACCATGTAGTTGGGGCTGGCGTTGCGAATCACGGTGGTGCCCTCGCGGTGCGCGGCGGCCATGATGGCGTTTTCGGTGACGGTGTCACCACGTTCGGTCAGCACAAAGGTGCGGTCCTCGGTGTCGCTGACGGGGGCCTGCACCTGGTAGAACCCGTCGTGGGCGATGACGCCGAGCCCGAACTCGCGCAGCGCCTGCATGTGCGGCTCCACGGTGCGGGTGCCCAGATCGCAGCCACCGGCGTACGGAATGCGGTAGGTATCTTCCTCGTCGAGCAGCGGGCCCAGCAGCATGATGACGCTGCGGGTGCGCTTGGCGGCGGCGATATCCATGGCGGCAAGATCCAGCACGGCGGGGCGGCGGATCTGCAGATCGTTGTCCTTGAGCCAGGTGCACTCGACACCGATCGAGGTCAGCAGCTCCACAATGCGGTTGACCTCTTCGATGCGGGCCAGGCGGCGCAGCGTGGTGGTGCCGCGGTTGAGCAGGCTGGCACACAGGAGAGCCACGCCGGCGTTCTTGCTGGTATTGACGTCAACGCTGCCGGACAGTTCCCGGCCACCGTGGACGCGCAGGTGCGTGACGGCGTTCTTGGAGGTGGCGCCAACGCTGAAGAGATTGGCTTCCAGCAGGGTTTCCATACGCTGGATCATCTTCAGGCTCAGATTCTGCTTGCCTTGTTCCATGCGGGCCACGGCACTTTGGCTCGTCCCCAGGTGGGTCGCCAATTCGCCTTGGGTCCAACCTTTATCGGTGCGCGCATCTCGAACCAATACGCCAACGGTTTCTGCAGCCATTTGAGTCATAAGACTTTTATATCACGGTATGCATATTTCTTAGAATAATGTGACCATTTGGACAGTCTTCGCGATAAATATGGATATATATCCATCAGGTGCGATAAATTCGATGGTCTAATTCTGGGCATGGGGCCGAGATACCTTCTAACGGTACCCCGGCCCCACCCCTGAAATGAGCAGCACACCCACGGGAATCGCCGAACCTTTAGCCAAACACCGGATTCCAGGTCTCCAGTACGACGGCGGCACTCACCGAAACGGCAGCCATCGCCACTCCCCCACTCACGATCCAGAGGTCCTGCCGCGAGTAGGTGGACACCCGCGCCCACGTGCGGGGGCCCGCACCGAAGCCCTTTGCCTCCATCGTGACGGCGAGCCGCGTGGCCCGCCGAACGGCCTGGATGAGCAACGCCATGGCCTGCCCCAGCTGCGCTTTAAGTCCACGCAAGAGGCCGGGTTCGCCACCCACCCCGCGGGCACGGCGTGCCATACCGAGGGTTTGCCATTCTGCCACAAGCAGTCCCACGAGTCGCATGGCAGCCAGTGCGCCCAACACAAAACGATGCGGCAGCCGTAGTTTCTGCGCCAGTGCGTCGGCCAGATCAGTGGGATCTGTCGAAGCCAACACGATAATTCCGGGCAAGGCGATGGCCATGCCACGCAGGGCAATGGCAATACCGGCCTCGATCGAGTCACTGGTGAAGATGATGGGTCCCCACGCCACGATGAGCTCACCGGTTTTAGGTGCCAGCAGGGCCGTTCCGTAGCCGCCCACGATGGCCGCCAACAAGATGGGCCAGCCCCGCAGCAACAACATGCGCAGACTCAGCCCGGCCAGCGGCAACACCGCGCATTCCAGGATCAGCGCGACGCTGGCAGAAACCCAGTCCACGCTGATGAGCAACACCAGTGTCAGGGTCAGGCCTGCCCCGAGTTTCGCCAGTGGATTGGCGTGAGCCAGCCACGCCGTCGAGCGCGGTGTGGCAATAATGTCAACGCTCATCGTCGCGCCTCCCTCAGCACAGAGTGACTCTCCACCAGTTCCGGGTGGTCACCCAGGCGCAAGTGCCGTCCGCCGAGCACGGCGCTAAACGCCGCATCATGCGTCACAGACACCACCGCGGTCCCGGCATCCAGGAGCTCCGTCAGCAGAGATGCCAATTCGGCCCAGGTGTTTGCATCTTGCCCAAAAGTCGGCTCGTCCAGAATCAAGAGTTGCGGACTGGCCGCCAGCACGGTCGCCACGGAGAGGCGACGCTTCTCGCCTCCGGACAGCGTGAACGGGTTAGCGTCGGCGAGGTGTTCAAGTCGCAGCCGCGCGAGCAGATCATCCACGGAGTCGACCCCGCGCCCTAAGAGCTTCGGCGCAAACAACAGCTCCTCCCTGACGCTATTGGCAATGAACTGATGCTCCGGTTCTTGAAAAACCGTGCCGATGCGGCTGATCAAATCACGCCCACGCCACTTCAAGGGCGATGAGCCCGCGCCGCGAGCCAGCGGAGGAAGCGCCGTGAGATCACCGCCTACGGGAGCCAGTAGCCCGGCAAGCGTCAACGCGAGGGTCGATTTTCCGGTTCCATTGGCTCCGGTCACGCTCAGCGCTTCCCCGGCCAGCACCTGAACTGTTGGCACCACGGCAGCCGGAACCACCGGGTGACGTCGCCGTCCCTTGGTGCGGGAGACGGCAAGAGCCGACGCCAGAAGCAAAAGCTGCTGGCCGGCGTCGTGCATGTCAGCAGAGTCGGCGTTCCGGGGCCGAACCGCGGGGACGTAACCAGGCACCCAGATCCCTGCCGCAGCCAACAACTCCCGGCTCTGTGCCATGACCGTGGCGGGCGGGCCGTCGAAGAGGACACCGCCGGGCTCGCCGAGTCGACTCGGGGCCAAGACCACGATCCGGTCGACCACGTCGAGCCACACCGCGACCCGGTGCTCAACCACGACCAGGGTGGCGCCGCTTTCATCGAGGCTGCGGCGCACAGCATCGCGCACCTCAACCACGCCGGCCGGATCGAGGTTGGCGGTGGGTTCATCCAGCAACAGCAAGCCCGGGCGCATGGCCAACATTCCGGCCAGGCCTAGACGCTGCTTTTGCCCACCGGACAGCGCGGAGCTGGGGTGGTCAAGCGGAAGATTCAGGCCAACGGATTCCAGGGCGGCACCCACCCGGCGCCAAATTTCCTCCCGCGGAACCGACAAATTCTCGGCACCGAAAGCCGCATCGTCGCCGATGCGCGAGAGCACAACTTGGGCGTCGGGGTCCTGCTGCATGAGCCCGGCCCGGCCGCGGGATTCCGCAACGGGCCGGCCATCGATGAGCAGTTCGCCCGACTCATTTGCGTCCTCATCGTCGCCAAGGACACCCGCCAAGGCGTGGAGCAGCGTCGATTTTCCGGCACCAGAAGGCCCCAAGAGCAGCACGCGCTCCCCCGGGGCAATCTCCAAGTCCAGGTCGTGAACGGCACGACCGCTACGCCCCGAATGCTGCCAGCCCCATCCTTTGGCGCTGATTCGCGCGGGGGCGCCCAGCTGCGCCGAAGCCATAGCTACACCGCGCGTTCGGTAGCGGCGTTGCGCGAGGGCAGGTTCGACAGAGCTCCCGTTCGGGCCAAACCGCGTACGGCAAGCCAGGAGAGCAGGCCGGCGATGACAGCCCCGGAAATGATGGCCAGGACCACGTAAACAGCCTTCCATTCAAAGGCCCAGACGATGTTCCACAGCACGCTGTCGTTGATACCCATCGCCAAACCGGCAAGCCCGCCAGCTACAAGAGCCGCGAGAAGGTTGAACTTGCGGTATCGGAAAATGGCGAAGCCCAGCTCGGCACCGAGACCCTGAACGAGTCCGGAGAGCAGCACGGTAAACCCAAAGTGGGTGCCCAGGAGGCCCTCAACGATGGCGGCGATCAATTCGCAGTACAAGGCTGCACCGGGTTTGCGGATGACCAGTCCACCGAGAACTCCGGCGATCAGCCAGCCACCACCGTAAAGTCCACCGATCGGTGGGAAGGCGGCGGTGAAGGCGCTGATGAAGCCGTAGCCCGCGGACCAGAGCCAGAAAATGACGCCCACGGCGACACCGAGAACTGAAACCACAACAATATCGACCACGCGCCACGTGGACTTCTTGTTTTGTTGCTGTGCTTGCGGGGCGTTTTCGCCCGCGAATGACTTACTCATGTTTCCTCCTTTGCAGGAGGGGCGGCCGCGACGGTATTTCCGCGCAGCCGAAGAGAACTCGACTCCCTTCGCCGGTACTAGCCGGAGCAGGTTCGAGGGTCTGCGGCGAACCGCACTCTCAGCGTCGCTTCCCAGGATGGGATGACGCTCCCCTGTCGTGTTTGAATTGCGGCTTCAGTTTACCTCCCGCCCATCGCGGAAACTAATGTGCCGTCACAGGAACCTCGCGCTTCGTGCGCTCACGGGCTACCTCGGCGGCGCAGGATGCGGTTAGGCTGGCCCTAACAAATACTTAAAGGAGCCCTTCATGAACATTGTTTTCAAGTTGCTCGGAACCGGCGTGAGTATCGGAGCTGGATTTGTCGCCAGCAAGCTCGTGGATACCGTCTGGGAGAAAAGCACCGGGAACAAGCCGCCTAAGGACGGCGCCGACCTCGAGAGCAGTCTCCGCTCGGCGCTGACCTTCGCGCTCGTCTCCTCCGTCGTGGCGGCCATCATTCAGACCCTCGCCGGACGCACCACGCAGAAGGCCATCGCCCGCTTCAACAAGCACCCCGAAGAGGTCTAACCTCCTTGCACAGTTGGCCCCGTTCCGCGCGTTAATACGACGCCGGACGGGGCCTTTTGCGTGTCACCCGCGACGATCGGTGATCACCTTGGGCACGCCATTGTGACGATTACTTCTTTGAGTCATCCTCGACTACTGCGGCCACGACTTGCTCGAGCTCGTCCACGCTCAACGTTTCTGGGGCGCGGTGCTTGGTTCTGTAGCCGGCGCGACCCACCATATGGGCTGAGACGGGCACGGTCAGCAGCTGGAATAGCCACGCCACGATGAGCAACGGCAGCAGCGTCCAGGATCGCATCTGCAGGCCCAATCCCGTCAACATCAACAGCAAGCCCAGAACCTGCGGCTTGGTGGCGGCGTGCATGCGGCTCATGAGGTCAGGGAAACGTAGCAAACCGATAGCTGCGGCGAGACTCATAAACGCGCCTAGGATCAAGGCAACGCCCGTGAGGACATCAAGCAACGTGTTCATACGTCCTCTTTCCTATGAGCCACGAAACGGGCAACCGTGACAGAGCCAATAAAACCAATGACCGTCAGCACCACTAGCAACGCCAAATTATCGATGTGTCGATTCATAGCCATTTCTGTGGTCAGCGCCGCACCGAAAATCGCCAATAAAACATCGGCGGCAATCACCCGGTCGAGCAATGAGGGACCCTTGGCGATGCGGTAAATCGTGCCCGCTGAGGCTAGCGACAGCAGCACCGTAACAATAATGACAACAACGCCCATACGCTTACTGCACCTCTTCGGCTTGTGTCGAGTGCGCGGACGGGGTATTCGCAGACCGCATCTTATCCGCGTAACTGGTCATGGGAGAGCCTGATATCTCTGCTTTGATCATTGCCAGTTCTTCTCTTGTCCCCATGACGTGAATCAGCCGGGCCTCAATTTCTTGAATACCCTTGCGAACTCGCTCAACAGATTCTGGGTCGGGCGCATGCATGGCGTGAACGTACAGTGTGGCGCATCCCCTGTCGACTTCCACGACGAGCGACCCCGGGATGAGTGAAAGTACGTGGCCCACTGCTGTCATGAGTAAATCTGAGGGACTACGCAAAGGCACCGCTATGACGGCGTTACGAATTGTGGGCCCCTTGAATACAGCCCAGAAGAGCACCTGGAAGCTGGCCACGAAGACCTCTTTGACGAACCACAATGCCAGGGTCAGCGCCCACAGCACATTGAAGCGGCCGCTGAGTTCAATGGGCGGAAGGTAGAAGATCTGCGACACGGCAATAGCGATCAGGGCCCCGAAGATCAGGTTCCCCGCACTAAAGTCTTGCCACAAGGCACCCCACACAACCACGAGCCAAATAAGCAGCGGCAGCTTCTGCAGGAAATTCAGTTTGCGACGGTAGCTGATTGACTGACTCATGGAGTTCCCGCCCCACTGCCCATAACGGCCTCGATGTACGGTGTGCGTTCGAGCATGCTGATGGCGGCATGCTCGCTCAGGTCAAAGAGCGGACCGGCAAAGAACGTCATACCCAAACCCAAAACAACCAGCCCCATGGTGGAATACACCATCATTCTCGGCAGAATCGGGATTTCGTTATCCCCGGAGAAGCGGCCTTCGGTAGCGTCCACATGCTTGCTGGTTCGTAGCGCGCGCATGCTCGGAACGCCCGAGGAATCCGGAGCCGTGGCCAGCAATACGGGGTCTGGATCCTCTGCATCTGCGGTACTGCGCCAGAACACGCGGTTCCAGACACGGGCCATGGCCAACAAGGTCAGCAGGCTGGCGACAACGCCGCCGACTACCAAGGTGTAGGCCAGGGGTGATCCGTCGGCCACGCCAGCTTGCAAGAGTCCCAGTTTTCCGAGGAACCCGGAGAAGGGTGGGATACCGGCCAGGTTCATCGCCGGTATGAAATACAGCACCCCAAGAATGGGCGACAATTTCGCCAATCCCCCCAAGCGTGTGATGGAGGAGCTGCCGCCACGACGTTCAATCAGGCCGGTCACCATGAACAAGCTGGTCTGGATGGTGATGTGGTGAATGACGTAAAAGATGGTGGCCGCTAGGCCCAAGACCGACGACAGCGCCACACCGAAGATCATGTACCCAATGTGGCTGACGAGGGTGAAGGAGAGCATACGTTTGATGTCGGTCTGTGCCACGGCACCGAGAATTCCCACGATCATGGTCAACAAGGCCACAATGAGCAGTGGAGAGTTGAAATCATCGCCAGGGAAGAGCAGCGTTTCCGTACGCACAATGGCATATACGCCCACCTTGGTGAGCAGCCCGGCAAACACCGCCGTCACCGGTGCCGGGGCCGTGGGGTAGGAGTCGGGGAGCCAGAAGGACAGCGGGAAGACCGCTGCCTTGATCCCGAACGCCACGAGCAACAAAACATGCAGAAGGTTTTGTGTGCCCGGGTCGAGTTCGCCCAGCTTGACGGCCAGGTCGGCGAGCGTCACGGTGCCGGTTGCCCCGTAGACCATGGCAATGGCTATGAGGAAGAGCAGGGACGAGACCACGCTGACCACCACGTAGGTGATGCCGGCCCGGATGCGGGATCCTGTGCCACCCAGTGTCATGAGGACGTAGCTGGAGGTCAGCAGGATCTCAAAGCCAACGTACAGATTGAATAGGTCACCGGCCAGGAAGGCGTTGGAGACACCGGCCACCAGAATCAGATAAGTGGGGTGGAAGACGGAAACGGGTCCGCCTTCTTCTCCGTCAGCGGCACCCTGTCCGGTTGCATACGCCAGAACCGCAAGGCTCACGGCCGATGAAATCACCAGCAAGAGGGCCGAGAACTGATCGGCCACCATGACAATGCCAAAGGGTGGCGCCCAACCACCGAGCTGAACCGCAACAGGTCCCGAGTTCCAGACAAACGCCAGAAGCCAGACCTCAAGCAACAGGGTGAGGGTAATCGTGCCAAGACTGACGCGACGTTGAGCACGCGGATGCTTGATGAGAACAAAGGCAAGAGCAGCACCCAGGAAAGGGAGGACTACGGCAAGCGGGGCCATACTGGCGACGTTCATTCCTTGTCCTTACCGGGCGTCACTGGATGAACGCCGTTGTGTTTGCTCGTTGCGTCAGGAGCAAGCGGGGTTTTCTTGGGGCCGATACCTGGAACGGTTTCTCGCTTCGCAAGTGGTTGGTCATTTTCATGGAAGTCGGAGATTTCAACGGCGATTTCCGAGTCCTCCTCGTCGTCGTAGATC
The DNA here is from genome assembly GCF_003219795.1 of Arthrobacter psychrolactophilus. Lineage (GTDB taxonomy): Bacteria > Actinomycetota > Actinomycetes > Actinomycetales > Micrococcaceae > Specibacter > Specibacter psychrolactophilus. The sequence goes on from NZ_QJVC01000004.1 coordinate 312,708, forward strand.
TCCTGCTTAGCAACGCGAATATCTTCCATATCCACCTGGATATGGTCGGCCTTGCTCAGCAGCCAAGAACGGTAAATCAGGCTCAGCATGAAGGCAGTGACGGCAAAGGAAATCACGATTGAGGTCAAGATGAAGGCTTGTGGCAGCGGGTCATTAAACTCCGATGCTGGAATGTCTTTACTGAAGATCGGAGCCAGGCCGGCATACCCTCCGGTGGTCAAGAGCAGCAGATTAGTCGCATTGGCCAGCAACATCAAGGCTAGCAACACCCGGGTCAGGCTTCGTTCCAGCAGGAGATAAATCCCCACGGCGTAAAGCACTCCCATGACCAGCAATAAGGTGAGATTCACGCTCATCGTCCCACCTCCAGTGGCTCGTCGTCTTCGATCAGCTCGTTGCTGCCCGTCCCATCTTCTTCATGCTGATCAATCTCAGATCCAAGGCTTCGCAGAACATCGACCACCAAACCAACCACTACGAGGTACACGCCAATGTCGAAGAGTGTGGAGGTTACGAATTTGACGTGCCCGAAAATTGGCAGATCAAAGGAAATAATGGCGCTTTGGAAGACCTCTCCCCCGAAGAACAACGCCCCAACACCTGTCAATGCAGCTAGGGCCAGACCCACACCCAGCAAGGTACCGGCTGAAATTCTGGTGGCTTCTGCCAATTCAAAGCGGCCGCCCGCCAGATAGCGGATGGTCAATGCCAGACCTGCCACGAGACCGCCCGCGAAGCCGCCACCCGTTCCGTTGTGCCCAGCTATCAAGAGATAGATGGAGAGAACGATGATGCTGTGGAAGACCAGTCTGGTGACGACCTCGATAATGATCGAGCGGCGCTCAGGTGCCAGCGTCCGCCCGGCCACGAGCCAAGGGTTACTTTCCGACTGACCAAAGCGCTTGGCAACTTTCAGAGCCGCTTGGGAGGCGTCAACTTGAAGCTTCCCAATGCTCCCGGTGGCAACCGTCTCGGCGCGCGGGAGCCTGTTGCCTCGGCCGCGAACAAAGATCAAGCTGGCGACTCCGGTGGCGGCAATGGCCAAGACCGAGATTTCGCCAAAGGTATCCCAAGCCCGGATATCAACAAGGGTCACGTTGACCACGTTGAGTCCGCCACCACCAAGATAAGCCAGCTCGGGCAGTTGCAAACTGACGGGCTCATGGATGCGCGATCCCATGGCCACGATCGCCACAATGACCATCGTGGCGCCAAAAACAATACCTAGGAGCAATCTAATGCCGCGGTGACTTCCCGCTGACTTGCGCTCCAATAAGCCAGGTGGCAGCTGGCGCATGGCGAGAACAAAGGCCACAAGAATAATGGTCTCCACCAGCATCTGCGTCAGCGCCAGATCGGGGGCACCTTGCAGCGCGAAGATCAGGGCGATGCCATAGCCGGTGACGGACACCATGAGTACCGCCATGAAGCGCTTGCTGGCCCTCGCCGCGGAAATCGCGCCGACCACGATCGCGATTCCGGCAATGATCTGAAAAGGCGATCCCGGGTCAATAAAGTAGACGTTACGGGTCCAGTTCTGCTCCGTCAGGAACAGCACGGCCAGTACGGAGCCCATGGCAGTCGACAAAATGACGGCCAGATAGAAGAACAGCGAACCACGCTGGGTGCGTCCCGTGACCCAGATGGCGGCCATGTCTAGGGCCACGATGGATTGCCGGTAGGCCCGTTCAAAGTCTACGGGCGCATGGATGCGGCCCTGCGCGGCTTCAACCTTGGTGCGTAAGAAGAACAACGCCAGACCGCCAGCGACCACGATGGCACTGAGCCCCAATGCCGGGGTAAATCCGTGCCACAGCAACAGATGCATGCCGTGCGGGTCATATGCCGGGAAGAGGTCGCTATAGGGCTTGATCCAGCCTTCAACGATCTGCGGAACAACAGCATAAGCAAGGGTCAGCACGCTCAACAAGGCCGGTGCGGCGAGGAACAACCACCCGACGGGCTTGAAGACCGTCGCCATGCCTTTGCTCTTCGTGGAGAAGCCGCCCCACATGAATCGGGCGCTGTAGGCAAAGGTCAGGATCGAGCCGAGGACCATGCCAACCAGGACGGTCCAGCCAACGGCAGGGCCAGCGGGGCCGTACTGAGCCGAGGCGATGAACGCCTGGAAGATTCCTTCCTTGGCAACAAAGCCGGCCATGGGTGGCAAACCGGCCATGGAGGCCGCGCCGATGAGGGCCACAATGCCGAGCATGGGTGCTGATTTAAACACCCCGGACAATTCACGGATATCTCGGGTGCCGCTTTGGTGGTCAATAATTCCCACCACGAGGAATAGCGCTGCTTTAAACAAGCCGTGTGCCAAAACCATGGCCAACCCGGCCATGGCTGCTTCCTGGCCGCCGAGGCCCACCACGAGGGTGATGAAGCCGAGCTGGCTCACGGTGCCATAAGCCAGAATGAGCTTGAGGTCGAATTGGCGCAGTGCTCGCCAACCTCCCAGCAGCATGGTTCCCAGTCCCAGGACGACAATCATGGGCTGCCAGAATTCGGTCTGCGCGAAGCCCGGGGCCAGCCTGGCGATGAGATAAATTCCAGCCTTCACCATGGCCGCGGCATGCAGGTAGGCGCTGACCGGGGTGGGCGCCGCCATGGCACCTGGGAGCCAGAAGTGGAAGGGGATGAGGGCCGACTTGGTGACGGCACCCACGAGTAGCAGCGCAATACCAATGTCTAGGATCGTACGGGCGCTTCCCGTGGCCGCCATGAGTTCCGGCGCCTTCGCCAGAACCTCGGAAATGCTGTAGGTACCGGCACCCTCACCGACCATGATCATGCCGACCAGCATGGCCAAGCCGCCAAAGGTAGTCACGATAAGGGCCTGAAGCGCTGCTCGCCTCGCAGCGATACGGGTGCGCGCGTAGCCAATCAGAAGGTAGGACAGGATCGTGGTCAGTTCCCAGAAGACAAAGAGCAGGACCAGGTTATCTGCCGTGACAAGTCCGAACATGACGCCGGCAAAAGCCAGGAGCTGGGCGCCAAATCCACCCAATCCGAGGTCGTTACTTTTAAAGTAGCGGGCACAATAGGCCAGAACCAGGGCGCCAACACCCAGCACCAGCAGCGACATGATCCACGCCAGCTGGTCCATGCGGAAGGAAAGGTTCAAGTCGAGAACGGGAATCCAGTCCACGTCCAACGAGGGACTCGAAAGTGTGTCGGAGAACACATTTTCATATTGCGCTAGGAGCCAAATGAAGCTAATCCCCGGAATGGCCGCAAGAGCGTAGAACGCTGATCGGCCCCATCGGGAGAATAAAATGGGCGCAATTATGGCAACACTGAAGTGCGCACAGAGGACAAACAACACTAGTAGCTCCACATGTTTCGGGCTGGAAATGAGCGAATCACGGAGTTTATAGTCGGTTCCCGACCCCACTATCCTAGCAAGTGGAGCTCGCCACAGATTCCTTTTTCGTAGTAGCGGAGCACTTCCCACCCTACTGTGATCCGCTGCCTCACCACGCCGCGGTCACGCAATGTTCACTCGTATTACCCCCGTGGTGCCCATGCGCCGGATAGCATGTGCCGTATGACTGAGTATCCGCCCGCCGCAGCCTTCCCACCTGTGGCTCCGGCCAAGACCCCCGGAACACCACGACAGGTCATTGCCTGGTCACTCTGGGACTGGGGTGGTGCAGCATTTAACGCCGTCATGACGACGTTCATTTTCACGGCGCTCTACCTGACGGGCGACGCCTTTGGCGGCGCCGATAAAGCTACGGCCACCTTGGCCTTTGCCCTGTCGATCTCTGGCTTTGCGATCGCCCTCTTGGCACCGGTCGCGGGTCAGCGCACGGACCACAGCGGCCGGCGCAAGCTGTGGCTCGGTATCAATACGGCCATCGTCGCAGTGTTGACCGCGGCGTGCTTCTTCGTGCAACCTCACGAGTCGTACCTTTTGTTTGGCTGCATGCTCATCGCGGCCGGCCACGTCTTCTTCGAACTGGCCGGTGTAAATTACAACGCCATGTTGCTGCAGATCTCCACGAAAAAGACGATTGGGCGCATCAGCGGTTTAGGCTGGGCGGCCGGCTACCTCGGCGGCATCGTAGCCCTGCTCATCGTGTACGTGGCCCTGATCAAACCCGAGGTGGGCGTCTTCGGCATCACGAGCGCCGACGGCATGACGTACCGCGCCGTGGCCCTTTTCTCGGCCGCCTGGATCTTGGTCTTCTCGATTCCGGTCCTGCTAGCCATCCCCGAATCCGCCCCGGACCCAAATATGCCCAAGGTGGGATTCTTCCAGTCCTATCGGGAATTGTTCCGAACCATTGCGCTGCTATGGAAGACGGATCGGCACACCGTGTACTTCCTCATTTCCTCCGCCGTTTTCCGTGACGGGCTCGCCGCGATCTTCACCTTCGGCGCCGTGTTGGCCGTTGGTTCCTTTGGTTTCAAGACCGGCGACGTGCTGATCTTTGCCATCGCCGGCAACGTCGTAGCGGCCATCGGCGCCCTGTCGGCAGGATTCTTCGACGACAAATTCGGTCCCAAGGCGGTCATCGTCACCTCCCTTGTGGGCTTGCTTGTCTCCGGCGGCGCACTGCTCTTCCTCGACGGCAAGAACGCATTCTGGTTCTTCGGCCTGATCCTGTGCCTGTTCGTAGGTCCGGCGCAATCCTCGGCCCGCACCTTCATGGGCCGTCTGGCTCCCGAGGGGCAAGAGGGTGAGCTCTTCGGCCTCTACGCCACGACCGGGCGCGCCGTGTCTTTCCTCGCACCGCAGCTCTTCGGCATGTGCATCATCATCTTTGGTGCGCAGCGCTGGGGCATCATCGGCATTCTGGCGGTCTTGCTGCTGGGGCTCTTGCTGCTCCTGCCGGTCAAGGCGCCGCCGCACGGCAAGTCCGCCCTGTAATTTTCTCTCACAGGACGACGACGGGAGCTCACCTTTTGGATAAAAAGGTGAGCTCCCGTCGTCGTACTTCTTGGGAAAAGCTATCCCGAACTAGATCTGCGTCCGGTGGAAGTTCTGGAAGGACCGCGAGGCCGTGGGGCCCCGCTGGCCCTGGTAACGGTTCTGGTGCGGGCCGGTGCCATAGGGGTTCTCGGCCGGGGAACTCAGCTGGAAGAAGCACAGCTGGCCAATCTTCATCCCGGGCCACAGCTTGATGGGCAGGGTGGCAACATTGGAGAGCTCCAGCGTGATGTGACCGGAGAAGCCCGGATCGATGAAACCCGCCGTCGAGTGCGTCAGGAGGCCGAGTCGCCCCAGGGATGACTTACCTTCCAGACGCGCGGCGACGTCATCAGGCAGCGTAACGGTCTCATAGGTGGAGGCCAGGGCGAACTCGCCCGGGTGCAGGATGAAGGGCTCATTCGGGTCAACCTCGACCATGCGGGTCAGCTCGGGCTGCTCCTCCGACGGGTCGATGTGGGCGTAGCGGTGGTTGTCGAACAGGCGGAAGTACCTGTCGATGCGCACGTCAACACTCGAGGGTTGCACCATAGAGGGGTCGTAGGGGTCCAAGACAATACGCTTGGCATCAATTTCGGCACGTATGTCGCGGTCAGAGATCAGCACCTTATTAAAGTATCGTATCCATGCCGTGTTGGGATTATTATTCGGCTGTTTTGCGTTGAAAACATAGGGCATTCAGAGAATCACACAGCTAAGGTAAGACCCATGAATATTGAAGAGACACCGCTTCCCGGAATCGGCGTGCGCAGAGAGCTACAGCTGACCACCGGACGGCGTGTGGGTGTTGTGACGCACCGTGACGGTCGCACGGAGCTCATCCTCTCCCGCGCGGATGACCCCGATGCCTGTGCCGCATCCATACCCCTCACGGCAGACGAAGCCGCAGGACTTGGCCAGCTCCTGGGCTCGGCACAACTTATCGCCCAGCTCAGCGCCGAGCAGGAAAACGTCTCTGGCATCAGCACGCATCAGATTTTGATCCGCAAGGGATCAGCCTTCGCCGGACGCACCTTGGGTGAAACGCAGATGCGCACCCGCAGCGGCACCTCCATCGTGGCCCTGCTGCGCGATGACGACGTCATTGCCTCGCCCCGCCCGGATGAGACGCTGCATGTTGGCGATCTGGTGGTCATTGTGGGAACCGACGCCGGACTAGCTGAAGCAGCACTCATCTTGCAGTCACGAGCGTAAGCACTCCATGGACCCAACAACCCTCTCCCTCATTCAGCTAGGCATCGTCTTCTTTGCTCTCGGGTTCTTGGGTCGACTTGCCGGCCGGATCGGCATGTCGCCCGTTCCGCTCTACCTCTTGGGTGGGCTCGCCTTCGGTGATGGCGGGTTCGTTCATCTGGGCGGCATCGACGGGTTTGCGCATATTGCCAGCGAAATTGGCGTCATCCTCCTGCTACTTATGCTTGGTTTGGAATATACCGCCAAGGAGCTGGTCACCGGATTGAAGCAGTCCTGGATGGCTGGCGTGGTGGACATCGTCTTGAATATGCTGCCCGGCGCCGCCGTTGCGCTGATTCTTGGCTGGGGGCCTGTTGGCGCGTTGGTCATGGCGGGCATTACCTACAGCTCGTCCTCGGGCATCATCGCCAAGGTGCTCGGCGACTTGGGCCGTTTGGGAAACCGTGAAACACCTGTTGTTTTGGCCATTCTCGTTTTTGAAGACTTGGCCATGGCGGCATATCTTCCCATCCTGACCGCCGTATTGGCGGGCGTTTCCTTCCTCGGTGGACTGACCGCCGTCGGAATTTCCTTGCTGGTCATCACGGTGGTGCTGGTGGGTGCCCTGCGTTATGGGCACGTTGTCTCCAATATTTTGGATAGCCCGGACCGAGAATCGTTCCTGCTGAAGCTTCTGGGCGCCGCCTTGCTCGTGGCCGGGGTGGCCTCGGCCATGCAGGTCTCAGCCGCCGTGGGTGCGTTCCTGCTGGGCATCGCCATTTCAGGCGGTACGGCCGAGAATGCCACCCGGGTGCTGGAACCGCTGCGCGACTTGTTCGCCGCCATGTTCTTTGTCCTCTTTGGCCTGAACACAGATCCCCGCACCATCCCTCCCGTTTTGGGTGTGGCGCTGCTGCTGGCACTCGTCACCGCGCTCACCAAGGTTGCGACGGGCTGGTGGGCAGCCCAGAGACAAGGCATCGGCATCCCCGGCCGCGCACGCGCCGGTGCGGCCTTGATTGCCCGAGGTGAATTCTCGATCGTCATCGCCGGCCTGGCCGTTGCCTCAGGCGCCGTCCCCGAAGAACTCGCAGCACTCGCGACCACCTACGTGCTCATCATGGCGGTCAGTGGACCGGTTGCGGCCCGCTACGTGGAACCGCTCATGCGGTTGATCCAGGGCAAGAAGTTGGAGCCAGCCATCTAGGCTCGCCCCTCGGGATGTTCGACGGCGGGAGCTCACCTGAGTTTCGTGCTCTCGCCGTCCACAAGGCCTACCCAAGAGCAGCAGCTCAGGCTACCGTGAGGACAAGGAGTCATTTGACTCCGGTGCGCAACAAATCTCCCTTGGAGTTCGCTATGGCTTTTGGTCGACGCAATCGACGTCCTTCGCTCCTTGGCACGGCAGCGCGAACCGCGGTGATTGCAGGAACTGCCACGGCGGCCAGCAATGCCGTCAACGCCAAGGCTGCAAACCAGCAGGCCGCTGTCGCTCCGGCTGTGGCGACTCCACTCGCGGCTCCTGCCGTTCCCGAAGATGACCTACTCACCCGGCTTGAACGACTAGCCGCACTACACGCCTCGGGCGCTCTCAGCGAGAGCGAGTTTGCGGCCGTGAAAGCCACCCTGATTCCTTAAACAGACCAAGTCTCACTTCGCCGCCGTCGAACTTTCATCTTTTTCTCTCGGCGGTGGTTCATGCGTGTCACTGGTCAGAAGCACCCCACCTCACGGGCTAGAATCAATAGCGGAACGCTCGTGGCCATGCGCTACGAATCTTCCAGTGCGGGCGTAGCTCAATGGTAGAGCGCTAGCTTCCCAAGCTCGATACGCGGGTTCGATTCCCGTCGCCCGCTCCGCGTAACTGTAGCCCCTGTGAAAAACCGCAGGGGCTACAGTTCTTTAAACTCAGGGTGCGTGTAGGGTCAGGCCATGGGGTCATTTTGGCCTCACCTTTAGGGAGCTGACATGGGCGACAAATCACCACGGCAAACCGCATCGAAGAAATCCAGCAAATCCATCAAGGAAAAACGCGCCGATAAGCGCGCCGGAGAGTCATCGGTGACGATCTCTGACAAACCCACGCCGACCAAAAAGAAATGAGTCCCGAAAATACCGGGCTGCTCCTGGGTGTTCTGGGGAAATCGCGTAAACCTGACGAACGTCGCGCCCCCATTCACCCGGAGCATTTTTCCCGGATGGAAGACGATGTCCGGGCCCGGCTCATTGTTGAAGAAGGCTATGGCGAACGTTTCGGCATGTCCGACGACGTTCTGGCCACGCTAGTAGGCAAGGTCGCATCCCGCGAGGTCCTCCTTGCAGAATCAGATGTTGTCTTGCTGCCTAAACCTCAGGCCTCCGATTTGGCTGATCTGAGAGACGGCCAAGTTCTCTGGGGCTGGCCGCATTGCGTGCAGGATCGCGCCATCACCCAATTAGCCATTGATAAGAAGCTGACGCTGATTGCCTTTGAGGCCATGAACCACTGGGGCTCCGACGGCGGATTCGGCCTTCACGTGTTTCACAAGAACAACGAGATTGCCGGTTATTCCTCCGTCATGCATTCGCTGGCGCTCACAGGTTCAACGGGAGATTACGGGCGCCGCCTCAAGGCCGTTGTGATTGGTTTTGGAGCGACGGCTCGCGGAGCGGTGACGGCACTCAAAGCCCTCGGCATCAACGAGGTCCAGGTGTTGACGAGTCGCAGCGTGGCAGCGGTGGCCGCCCCGATCCACTCGGCCGAGATGCTGCAATTCGATTTCGCGCTCGAGGCACCGCACAAGGGCTTTGTCATGCTGGAGGACGGCGAAAAGCCGCTAAGTGAGTTCCTCGCCGAGTCCGACATCGTGGTCAATTGCACCTTGCAGGATCCCAACGATCCCATGACGTATTTAACGAAGGACGACCTTGACGCCTTCCGGCCCGGCAGCCTGATCGTGGATGTTTCCTGCGATGAGGGCATGGGCTTCAGTTGGGCCCGCAGCACCACCTTCGAGGACCCCATGTTTACGGTGGGGCGGCACATCAATTACTACGCGGTTGATCATAGCCCCAGCTATTTGTGGAATTCCGCCACGTGGGAGATCAGTGAGGCGCTCTTGCCGTTTGTTGAAACGGTGTTGGCCGGCCGGGATGCCTGGGCGGAGTCTGATTCAATTCAGCGCGCCATTGAAATTTCCGACGGCGTCATCATCAACCCGGCAATTCTCGAGTTCCAGCAACGACAGGAAAGCTACCCACACCTGCCGCTGCCGGGACTCTAGCCCTCCCTTATCACCGAGGTAGCCGGTTACCTCGACACGATATAGACCGGGCGGCGGGCGCTGCGCAGATTCATTTGCAGCGTCAGCTGCCCGCGCTGTGCCAGCACCAATCCAATAACGACGGCGGCCAGCAACGGCATACCGCCGGCCACCACCATGGCCCACTGGACTCCCCAGTGTTCGGCCAGCGCGCCCATGAGTGGACCGCCCATGGCTTGCCCGCCCAGGAGCACCATGACGTACAGGCTCATGACGCGGCCGCGGATGGAAACATTCGTGGACATCTGAACCAACTGATTGGCGCTCGTCAGGAACAACAATGAGGCAAAACCTGCCACTACCATCACGGCACCAAAGGTAAACATATTGGGAGCCGCGGACGCGATGATCAGCAGGACACCATACGAGCCCGCCGCTGTCATGACGCCGCGCAAGCGAAGTTTTGCGATCCGAGTCGAAGCCAGCGCACCACACAGTGCGCCCAGAGCAACAAGTGTGTTCAGGAGGCCGTAGCCACCCGCACCAACTTTGAAGACGTCATTGGCGTAGGCGGCCATCAAGACGGCCAGGCTCAGTCCGAAGACGGCAAAGACTGCAGCCATGATCGCCGGCCAGAAGATGGTCGGTTTCCCTAGTGCATACCGGACGCCCTCCATGAGTTGGCCCTTGGCACGCTTCACCGGCGGCATCGTCAGCAGTTCCGACGAGCGAATCATCATGAGCGAGACCACCGTGATCAAACACGCGAGGGCGTTGGCGGCGAAGGCCCAACCACCGCCAACGGCCATGATCAAGACACCGCTGACGGCGGGGCCCACCATCCCGCCAAGCTGGAAGATCGAGGAGTTCAGGCTAATCGCATTGCGGAGCTGCGTTGGGCCGACCAATTCATTGACAAAAACCTGTCGGGCCGGCTGATCAGCCACGACCACGAGGCCAAGAACAAAGGCGATCAGGTAGATGTGCCACACCTCCAAATGCCCCGTCAGGGCCAGCACGGCCATCAGGGCCGCCAACAAACCCGCCGCGCCTTGGCTCATCATCAGGATGAGTCGCTTCGAATAGCGATCGGCCAAGATTCCGCCCAGTGGCATCAGGAGCAGCGAGGGCACAAACTGCATAAAGACGGTGATTCCGACGGCGGTGACGGAACCCGAGAGCTCCAACACCATCCAGTCTTGCGCCACCCGCTGCATCCACACCGCGATGACGGCCACAATATTGGCGGAGGCAAAAATTCGGTAGTTACGGATCTTGAGCGAGGAAAAGGTCTGACTCCACGGGGGACGAGTCGTCACGAGATTGATGGGGGCGGTCATGGCAGCGTTCGTCGGTGCTGGTGGGGGCGTCAACGCGTTCGTCCTGGGTGTGGTGGGCGGATAGGTAGCTATCTCTCCAACCCTAGGCTGCGGTGAATTATGTAGAAAGGGTATGGTCCTTATAAATACTATTGAGATTCGTAATAGTTTCGGGGAGCGCCCATGCCAGAAGCACCACTTTTTGATCCGATTCAACTCAAGAGTTTCTTGACCGTCGCCGAAACTCGCAATTTCACTCGCGCGGCCGAACGCCTAGGCATCAGCCAACCAACTGTCAGCCAACATGTCCGCAAACTAGAGCAAGCCGCAGGGCGAATCTTGATCACCCGCGACACCCGCGAGGTACGACTAACGGACAACGGGGACGCCATGGCCGGATTTGCCCGGTCGATTCTGGCCGCCAATGACATTGCAACGCGCTACTTCTCCGGCGCCGCGATGCGCGGTCGGCTGCGGTTTGGAACAGCCGATGACCTGGCCATCACGGGCTTGCCCCGCATCTTGCGCGAGTTCCGTCAGCTGTACCCACAGATCAACCTCGAACTAACGGTGAGCCAGAGCGACCAGCTCTATCGTCGGCTCAAGGCCGGGGCCTTGGATCTGGTGTTTGTGAAGTGGGTGGCCAGCGAGCAGGAAGGTGAAGTCGTCAAACACGACAGCTTCGCCTGGGTGGGACTGGAAGAAACCATGCTGGAACCGGGCGCACCCGTTCCGATCATTGCCTACCCCGCGCCGAGCGTGAGCCGCAAGCTCGCGCTCGATGCCTTGGAGAACGCCGGACGTACCTGGCGCGTCACCTGCACAACAAAACAGATCAGCGGCGTGCTCGCGGCACTGCGGGCAGGCATTGGCATCGCCGTCATGCCGACGTCCTTGATTCCCGAGGATCTGAAGGTCATTACGAAGCGTTTTGATTTGCCACCCGTGGGCGATGTTGACTTCACCTTAATCCGGAACCCCGTGGCGAACACCGAGGTCATCGATGCGCTCACCCGCGCCATCATGGGACGCAAATTGACACCCGTCGCCAGACGGTGAGTGTGACGGAGACGCACTTCACAAGCCTTATTGGCCGTGCAGCGGTAGACTTATCCCGTTATGATGCGAACCATTTTTAAATCCAAAATCCACCGCGCAACCGTCACTCATGCAGATCTACATTACGTAGGCTCCGTGACCGTGGACGCCGATCTACTAGATGCTGCCGACATTCTGCCGGGAGAACTGGTTTCCATTGTGGACATCACCAACGGTGCCCGCCTAGAGACCTACACGATTGCTGGCGAGCGCGGTTCGGGTGTCATCGGCATCAACGGTGCCGCCGCCCACCTCGTGGGTGTTGGCGATCTCGTCATCTTGATCACCTACGCCCAAATGACCACTGCCGAGGCACTCGACTACGTCCCCTCGGTTGTTCATGTCGACGCGGACAACAAGATTGTGCACCTGGGCAGCGACCCGGCCGAGGCCATCACCGAGGGCCTGTTGCGCCCCGCCTTTGCACAACCCTAAAGAACCATTATTGCGAGACTCCCTCGAAGCATGACTGCTGCGCCCCGCCATGTCGCGGCAGCACTGGTGGCCCATCGTGGAGCACTTTCTACTCACACACGGAGAGCAGCCGTAGCCCAGAGTCACGGACCTCGCTTCATTTTGCCAATAAAGGGCACTCCCTGCTTAGGGTGGTGATGTGCCAATACCCAAAACCATCACCGTAGCGCCCCCGTGCTAGCCGTCATCGAGGGATTCTCGGTTGTCTGGCTCGTCATTTTGGTGGGCTGGTTTGTTGGGCGCCGAAAGGTCCTCGGGGACAACGCCCAACTAGTCCTCAGCCGACTATCGTTCTTTGTGGCGAGTCCGGCCCTACTTGTGGAAACCCTCTCCCGGGCAGAGTTGCAGACCGTGTTTGCCGCACCCTTATTGGTGGCCGCGGCCGGCGCTGTCATTACCGGTGGCAGCTATTTACTGATTGTCCGGTTCTGGCTCAAGCGCAAACTCGCCGAGTCCCTCGTCTCGGCCATGTCCTCCTCTACCGCCAATGCGGCAAATCTCGGTATCCCTATTGCCGCCTATGTTTTGGGTGACGCCGCCTTGATCGCCCCGGTTCTGGTCTTCCAATTGGCCTTCTACACCCCCTGCTATTTAATGCTTCTGGACAGCATCACGAGCGGGCGCCGCGCCACCCCGGGACGTGTTCTGCTGCAGATCGTGCGTAATCCCATGATCATTGGCACGGCCGTGGGTTTGGTCTTGGCCAGCACCGGCTGGGCCTTGCCTAATCTGATTGCCGAGCCGCTGCACCTGGTAGCAGGTGCCGCCATTCCGGCGATTTTGATTGCCTTCGGAATGTCCTTGGGGACTACCAAGCCGCTCTCTGCTGCTGACGGCAGACGCCCTGACATCCTGCTGAGCACCGGCTTTAAGCTCATCTTGCACCCGCTCGTTGCCTTCCTCTTGGGGCACTTTGCCCTCGGCATGAGCGGGGCGGCACTCTTCGCCGTCGTGGTTGCCGCGGCGCTACCAACAGCGCAAAATGTGTACGTCACGAGCCAGCGCTACCAGGTGGGACTCGCCGTCGCCAAGGACACCGTCCTTCTGACGACAGTGCTCGCCATTCCCGCCATGTTTGGCGTGGCATTCTTGTTGGGCTGAGCTACACACGCCGCAATCTAATGGCGCAATGCGGCATAGCGAATCGGGCTCGCGGTACGCTTTCGTCATGGCTACCAAAACCCCTGCAGAGCTGATCGCCACGATTTCGGCCGGCTACACATTCACTGGTTCCTCAATCGCCTTAGGCGCCGCCATGGTGGACGGCACTGTTCACCCAGAGGCGCAGGTATCGCTGCCGCTCGCCATGATGAACCGTCATGGCCTCGTGGCCGGAGCCACCGGAACCGGCAAGACCGTGACCCTTCACATGATTGCCGAGCAGCTTTCCACCGCCGGCGTCCCGGTCTTCATGGCCGATATCAAGGGCGACCTGACAGGCCTTGCCACGGCAGCCGAAGCCAGCGAAAAGCTCACCGCCCGCACTGAGGCACTCGGCCAGCAGTGGGAGTCCAAGGCCTTCCCCGTCGAATTCCTGGCCTTGGGCGGTAACGGAAATGGTGTTCCCGTCCGCGCCACCATCACCTCCTTTGGCCCGATCTTGCTGGCCCGTGTCCTTGATCTGAATGAAACGCAGGAATCCAGCCTGCAATTGGTGTTCCACTATGCCGACTCCAAGGGCCTTGAGCTCTACGATCTGAAGGATCTCCGAGCCGTCATTCAATTCCTCTCCTCGGATGAGGGCAAGGACGATCTCAAGGAACTCGGCGGGCTCTCCAAGGCCACCGCCGGCGTCATCCTGCGCAACTTGATCACGCTCGATGCTCAGGGCCTGGGCGAATTCTTTGGCATGCCGGAATTCGACACGGCCGAGCTGCTTCGCATTGCGCCCGACGGCCGCGGCGTCATCACTTGTCTGGAACTCCCCAGCATCCAGGACAAGCCGTTGCTGTTCTCCACCTTCCTCATGTGGCTCCTGGCAGACCTGTTCCGCGACTTGCCCGAGGTGGGCGATGTGGACAAGCCCAAGCTCGTGTTCTTCTTTGACGAGGCCCACCTGCTATTCAATGGCGCCAGCAAGGCCTTCCTGACGGCCATCACGCAGACCGTCCGCCTCATTCGTTCCAAGGGTGTTGGCATCTTCTTTGTCACCCAGACCCCCAAGGACGTGCCGGCCGACGTCCTGGCCCAGCTCGCCAACCGCGTGCAGCATGCCCTGCGCGCCTTCACACCCGATGATGCCAAGGCGCTCAAGGCCACCGTCTCAACCTTCCCCACCAGCGATTACGATCTCGAGGAAGTCCTCACGAGCGCTGGAATTGGTGAGGCCGTCGTGACAGTCATGAACGAAAATGGCTCGCCCACACCTGTCGCCCTGACGCGGCTGCGCGCCCCCGGTTCGGTCATGGGTCCCAGCCCGGAGGCTGCCGTGCAGGCCGTCATCTCCGCCTCGTCCCTGCTGCCCAGCTATGGGACGGCCGTGGATCCCGTCTCCGCGTATGAGAAACTTCAGACTCCCCCGCCTGCCGCCAGCACCGGCCCCGCGGTCGGCACTCCGCTGCCCCCTCCCCCTCCTCCCGTCGAGCTTCCGGCTCCCTCGAACGACGGCGGCGGCATCGCCTCCGACGTTATCGGCGCCTTGGGCGGGGCTCTTGGCGGCGGGCTGAAGTCCATGGTGCGCTCCATGGGTACCTCCCTGGGACGGAACCTCATGCGTGACATGTTTGGCACGGCGCCCCGGAAGCGCCGACGCTGATCCAGAATCAGATGAGAACACCATGAGATATGACCTGGCACCCTCGATTCCGGATGCTGCCGCCGAAGCCGGTACAGTGGACGGCGTGAACAACGGGACCCAACTCATCAAGATCGCCGCGGCGTGGCTCATGATCTTCATGCTGGGCATCGCCGCTGCCATCGTGACCATTACGGTGGTCAACACCGAAAAGTTTGGTCCGGAAAGTACCGTCTCGAACTACCTGAAGGCACTCAAGGAGGGCGACGGTGCCAAGGCTCTGGGGCTGTTACACGCTACGGTGCCGTCGGCCAATGCGGCAGCCTTAGACGGGGAAGCCCTGGCCGAATCCCAAAAAAAGCTTGCGTCCATCACACTGTCCGAGCCCGTCGACGCCCCCGACGGGCAGAAGCTCGTGACCGTCTCGTACACAATTGACGGCGCCCCCATGAGCACAGAGTTCCGGCTGACCTCGGGCCCCAATCAGTGGCTGTTCTTCAACAGCTGGGATATCGTTCCCACAAAATTGCCCACCATCTCCGCATCCGTGGTCAATGCCAATCAGGCCAGCATCAACGGTGCCGTGGCCAATATGCCGGACGGCAAAAACACCTTTGCCGTGTTTTACCCCGGCAGCTACGAGCTGGAGTACCGCTCGGCGCTCTTTGCCGCCCCGCCTGTCTCACGCAACGTGAGCGGACCGGGGCAGTCTGTTCCCGCCGTCGGGCTGGCCACAGGGCCCACCAGCGATCTGTTGAGTCAGGTGGATGCGACCATCCGCAAGTATCTGGACTCGTGCACCCAGCAGGCGGTACTCATGCCCACGGGCTGCCCCATGAGCGCGGCCACCGATAACCGCGTGGTGTCGGAGGTGGCGTGGTCGGTCGTGGAATACCCGGCCATCACTATTTCACCCTTTGGCGGGCAATGGATTCTGTCGCCCATGAACGTCAAGGCCCAGGTTGCGTATGACGGCCAGGATCTCTTCACGGGTCTCATCGACGAGGTCAAGGACGTTGAGGACTTTGGTTTCACGGCGAAACTGGCGATCTCGGGTACCAATGTGTCCGTGACACCCGTGGTCAGCTACTAAGCCACTCCGCAGCTAAGGGACATGCCCCGCCGTAGGCTCGGCTTTCGTGTTTGGCCCCTCATGTACGACGGCGTGACCCTCACCTTCCGCTGCAGCTCGGAAAATCCGGGCCGCTCGTCGACTCGGCATGTAACGCCCTTATCGAAGCGGTTTAAGGGCGTGATCTGGCGAGTCAACGCAGGGTCAGACCAAATGAAGACTGAAAGGGCGGCTCGGAAAAATCCGAGCCGCCCTTTTCGACTTTAACTACACTCCGCGCAGATCCAACACGAGATCGGCCGCACCATCGGCACTGAGGATCACGGGGATGCCCCAGTCCTGCTGGTACAGGTGGCAGGCGGCGTGATCCGGGATCTCGCCGCTGGCGTCTTCGGGGCCATCGCAGGCCGCCGCACGGGCCGTCAGGTGCAAGATACCCTCGGGTACATCGGCGTTCAAGGTCAAGGTCCGTGACAGGCCAATCGAGGTGCCATCGCCACCGAGCAGCAGCTCCGGCGGGGTGGAGGACACCTTCAACTGGGTGGGGTCTCCCCAACGGTCATCGAGCTTCTGGCCTGTGGGAGCCGCAAAGTTGATCTTCAGCGTCAATTCGCCCGGAGCCACCGGCGTCTTGGGACGCTGCGTCTGGACGGCGCCTTCGTCGACCTGGAGGGCGTTCTTCGGCAGCGGCAGGCGTACCAGTTGGTGCTGATTAGCCTCAACCACGATCAGCAGCGGCACCTCACCGGACTCATCCAGCAATACATCGCTGGGCTCTGCCAAGCCGCGGGCCAGGGTGCTGACGGTCTTGGTGGCAGGATCGTAACGGCGCACGGCACCGTTGTACGTGTCAGCCACGGCGACCGAACCATCCGGGAGCACGGCAACACCGAGGGGGTGTTGCAGGCGGGCCTGAGCGGCCTCACCGTCGCGGAAGCCAAAGTCAAAGAGGCCCTCGCCGATCGCGGTTTCCACGGTGACGGCGCCGTCGTCGGCAAACTTGAGCACGCGCAGGGCCGAAGTTTCCGAATCGGCAACCCAGATATTTCCCTTAGCGTCCTCGGTGAGACCGGAGGGCTGGGCAAACCAGGCCTGCTCGGCCGGACCGTCCAAAAGTCCTTCCAAGCCATTACCGGCCACCACGGCCAGGGCGCCGCTGGCAGGATCGAGGCTGAAGATCTGGTGGGTGCCAGCCATGGCAATCAGGACCGCGTTGCACTTGGAGGAGTAGGCCACATCCCACGGCGAGGACAAGGCAACCTCGAGCGGCGCGGTACCCAGATCGCTCTCGGAGGCGCTGGCGCCGTCGTCCGAAATGCGAGCAGGTCCGGCGTCGAGCAGGCGCTGGATGCCGTTACCGGCGAGGGTACGCACCTCCCCTGTGGTCAGGGTGATGCCGCGCAGGCGGTGGTTGACGGAGTCGGCGACAACGACGTCGTAGCCGACTGTCGCGGCCAGCTCTGCCGGAAGTAGTGCCAGACCCTGAGGCTCGTTGAACTGCGTGTCCTCGGCGGCACCATCCAGGAAGCCCTTGGTGCCGGAGCCGATGGTGCGCACCACGGTAGTCAGGTCCGGGCCCATCTCGACGAGACGGTGGTGCCCCGTGTCCGAGACGAGGAAGTTGCCACTCTCCAGCGGCAGAACCTTGCCGGGGAAGCGCAGATCCCGGATGACCGGCTCGGGCGCAACGTAGGGACCATCGCCGCGGTGGAGCGTACCCTTGGCCTCGTGCTCGGCGATGAGTTCGGGAATGAAAGAGGCCAAACCGGCCGCATGCCCCTCACCCGAGAGGTGAGAAACGATGTAACCCTCGGGGTCAATGACCACCAGGGTTGGCCAGGCGCGGGCGGAGTACGCCTGCCACGTGATCAGCTCCGGATCATCCAGCACGGGGTGGTGGATGTCGTAACGCTCCACGGCGGCGGCCAGGGCTACGGGATCAGCCTCATGCTCAAACTTGGGCGAGTGCACACCAACCGTCACGAGCACATCACTGTATTCAGCTTCCAAGGGGCGCAACTCGTCGAGCACGTGGAGGCAGTTAATGCAGCAGAACGTCCAGAAATCAAGGATGACGATCTTGCCGCGCAGCTTTTCAAGGTTCAGCTCGGCGCCGCCGGTATTCAGCCAGCCGCGACCCTCAAGTTCGGATGCCCTGATGCGGACGGGGCTTATTGTCGTAGAGGAATCCACTAGTTCGCTTCTCCTTGCGTAGCGTCCGGAGTGTCCGGACCGCCGATCTCGGTACGGGTCGTGCCGGGGGCACCCGAGGTGGGGGTTCCGGCGTCGTGCTGGTCTTGAGTCTCTTGCTGACCCTTGGGCAGATGGGGCAGGGCCGGGCCGCGATGACTGAGTTTCTCATCGCGCTGCGCCAGTTGGGCAAACATGTCATTGTAAGCGCCTAATTCGGCTTCCTTATTCCTGTCCGCGGCCCGGTCCTTGCGTTTGGTCTCTCGGGCATCCGATTTTGACCACATATAGGCCACGCCCATGGCAATCATCAGTGTGGGGAATTCTCCCACCCCCCAGGCGATACCGCCGGCTGTTTGCTGATCGACGAGGGCACTATCGCCCCAGGGTCGGCCCATGTTGCCGAAGTACTCGCCCGAGAGCAGGGACGTGGCCATCATGAGCGAGACACCGAAGAAGGCGTGGAAGGCCATAGTCGCGAGCAACAGCAGCAGGCGCAGTGGGTAAGGTGCGCGCTTGGGCAGCGGGTCGGCGCCGATCATGCTCTGGACAAAGATGTAGCCCGTGAGCGTGAAGTGCACGATCATGAGCTCGTGACCCACGTGGTAAGTCATGGCCAGCTTGAAGGCCGGCGAGTAGTAAAACAACACCAAGCTGCCGGAGAAGTTTGCCGCAGCAAAGAGCGGGTGCGTGATGACCTGAGAGTAGCGCGAGTGCACCAGCACCAAGATCCATTCGCGAATACCGCGAGAGCCGTCGCCACGCGGCGTCAGCGCCTGCAGCGCCAAGGAAACGGGGGAACCCAGCGCCAGGAACAGGGGTGCAATCACCATGAGCGCCATGTGCTCCACCATGTGAGCACTGAAGAGCACGGCACCGTACACGGCCGTGCCTCCGGAGGTGATGTAGACAAGGGACAACAGCCCCACGAACCAGGAGATGCTCCGCAGCACAGACCACTTGTCGCCGCGTTTGCGTAGCTTCACAATGCCCGCAATGTAAGCCGCACCGGCGAGGAGGGCAAAGGCAACCCAGAGCCAGTCCATGCGCCATTCGGTGATCCAGCGAGAGGGCACCAGCTCGGGCGGCAACGGATATCCGGTCAGGATCTGGGCCGGGCTCAGCGATTCCGCCACCAACTCGCGCGACTGTGGCGGGGCGGAACGGCTCAGGCCAACGGCAAGGCCGCTGACGATACCCATGATCAACAGCTCAACGAAGATCAGCTGCCACAGCAGGCGGCGCGTGGCCCCGTCTGCGTTCTTGCCGCCCTCGAGCCGCGGGATGATCCACTCACGGTGCATATAGCCGATGACGCCCAACGCCACGGTGGCCGCAACCTTGGCCAGAATTAATTGGCCGTACGAAGAGTAGAAAAGATCGTGCCAGTTGGTGATGCGAATGGCCGCATTGATAATGCCGGAACCGGTCACCGCCGCAAACGCGAAGATGGCCAGTGCCGAGAACCGCTTGAGAGTTTGTGCCGTGATCTTCCCGAGCGCACCGGAAACCACCACAAGGGCGATGATGCCGCCAACCCAGAGCGACGCCCCGGAGACATGCAGCAGGAGCGAATTCACGGCGCCCTTATGATCGGCGCTCGAGGCCGAGTGTCCGATCAAGGCCTGCGGCACAAAGCTCAACAGGGCCAGAACGAGGGGCACGGCCAGGGCGCTGATGTTGCGTAGGCCAATCACCAAGGTGGTCACGACGGCGGCCACAATGGTGATCATGAGCCAGGCTTGCCCCACCGGCAGCTCCGTCATGAAGAACACCAACATGTTGGAATACTCGGTACTTCCGGCCAATGCCAGACCGGAAATACTGGAGTAAGTGAGAACCAAAACGGCGATGGCCGACAGGGTCCAGACTCCGCCGGCAACCATGGCCAGCGTCAGTGCTCGGGCGAATGCCGGGTGTTCCGGAAGATTGGCCGGTCTGGCCGTCTTGGCCTTGCCCGAGTGCGGGCGGCGGGTCTTGAGATCCTTCGGCAGGATCACCACGGCAAACACCAAAGCACCCACCACAGCGGACAGGGCCAGGTTGTGGATTGTCGTGGCGATGGGCAGTCCCCAGCGCGTGAATGCTCCGGGATCGGCAAGCTGGGCCACCCCCGTGGCGCCTGTCCACAGCAAGGCAAGGACGACGGCGACTACCGCGGCCGCGAGCCCCAGCCACCACCAGCGGCTACGAATGCCATCGGCGAAGGTGCCCCCATCAGAGGTGGGTGCAGCATGGACGGTGGGGGCGGGGGAAGAATCTACGGGTGACACTCCTCTATTGTCCTGCACCCGGTGAACATCGGGCGAATCAGGGAGTTCTCAGGAATGGAAACCGGACTCAAGACTACACATTAAAGCAGTGAGGGCGGTCGGCATAATGCCGACCGCCCTCACCTGGTTCTGTGAAGAAATTACTTCTTGACAGCAGCCTTCAGCTTGGAACCAGCGGACAGCTTCACGCTGTGGCCTGCTGCAATCTGGATGGTCTCACCGGTCTGCGGGTTGCGGCCGGTGCGAGCTGCACGGTCGGTGCGCTCGATGGAGAGCCAGCCCGGGATGGTGATCTTTTCGCCGGCAGCAACGGAGCTCTCGAATACCGAGAAGAGAGCATCCAGAACGCCGTTTACTGCGGTCTGGCTGGTCTCAGCCTTTGCAGCAACTTCAGCAACGAGTTCGCTACGGTTCTTAGCCATGTTTGTCCTCCTGGACGTCAAGTGAATCTAATTCCACGCGGTTGCGTGTCAACCACTGCTAGCGAACTTACCAGTAATTCCGCGGGAATCCGGCAAATTTTGGTGTTTTTCAGTGAATTCGAAGGCAAATTCCCTGGATTCTAGGGATATTTCGCTCTCAGCCAAGTCATGAGAGGCCATTTTGACGCATATGGGCCCTGCCGCCGCCCCTGTTTTGGGCAACAAAAAAGGCGACAACCCGAAGGTTGCCGCCCTTTTACAACTGAAAATCAGTGATTACCAGCTGGACTTCTTGATACCCGGCAGTTCGCCAGCGTGCGCCATCTTGCGGAAGCGTACACGGGAGATACCGAACTTCTGGAGCGTTCCACGCGGACGGCCATCGATGGCGTCGCGGTTACGAACGCGTACCGGTGAGGCGTTGCGGGGGAGCTTCTGCAGACCCAAACGGGCTGCTTCTTTCTCTTCCGGAGTGGAGGCCGGGTTAACGAGGGCCTTCTTCAGGGCGAGACGCTTTTCGGCGTAACGCTCCACGATGACCTTGCGCTGCTCGTTCTTCGCGATCATGGACTTCTTAGCCATAGTCTTAGCGCTCCTCTCGGAATTCGACGTGCTGACGGATCTTGGGATCGTACTTCTTCAGAACCAAACGGTCCGGAGTGTTACGACGGTTTTTGCGGGTTACGTACGTGAAACCGGTACCCGCGGTGCTCTTCAGCTTGATGATCGGACGTACGTCCTTGTCTTTTGCCACTAGAGCTTCACCCCACGAGCCAGAATTTCGGCAACGACTGCGTCAATGCCGCGGACGTCGATGGTCTTGATGCCCTTGACAGACAGCTGCAACGTAACGTTGCGGCGCAAGGACGGTACCCAGTAGCGCTTCTTCTGGATATTCGGATCGAACCGACGCTTGTTGCGGCGGTGCGAGTGCGAAATGCTATGTCCGAAGCCCGGCTCGGCTCCAGTCACCTGGCAATGTGCTGCCATGATCACTCCTAAAAAATGAATGGAAACGGTTCACTGGTGTAAACCGTGCGCGTAGGCAGCGTCCGTCCTTGGACAGCATGATTCCCCGTCGTCATTTCCATGATGATGAGGAAGGTGCTGTCCGGCGAATACCCGAATGCACGCAACTTGAGCCCCTAACTACCGGCCTACGGGAGGATAATCACCGCCAACCGGAGCAATTGCACACGCTCCGCGCTACCTATGCGCCTGCCTAGTCTAGTTCCTCAAGACGAATATGACCAATTGGCATACCATAGCTATCCCTAAAGCGAGGAATCGACCCGAATCCAATATCCCCGGCCGCTCCCGCGGGCCCCACACATCGGCTTAGCCACCATCCCCCAACGAACGGTGGCTGAGCGCCACACTGCCCGGATCATCGCAGCGCATTAGTGGAAAGAGGTAGCCCAAATGGGCCAATTGCCCCTGATGTCAGAATCTGAGGCACGCACACTCCTCGACATCGGCAAGGATTCGTACCCGGCCGAACTCCCGGCTGTTCCGCCGTCGACGACACCGTTGCCCCGCCCGTCATGCTGAAACTTCTCCGAATCACGTCCCTGATTCGAGACCAGCCGTACGGTTTCTCCCCTTGTTGCAGTCATGCCCATCTCCCCATATCCCCCAGCTACTCGCGTCAGGATCGACGCTTTTCACCACGGAATGGTGGCGATACCTAAGAGACTACGAAGAAGAGGTGCCGCAGGGCATCGGTAAGTACTACGTATCTTTATCCCAAAGGCGCCCGCAAGGCGGGCCAGCGGGCGCTGAGGTTGTCGCCTGAGGACACGCCACGCAGGCGTCGACTCACCCAGGGGCCCACATATTCCTTCGTCCAGGCGGCGTTGTCCTGAAGTTTTTCCCTGGCCGTCTTCTCCGGGATGGACGGCAGCTCCACAAGCGGAATCCGCACGGTTTCGCCCAATTGCTCCAAGACCCGGTTGGCCATGTTGATGTGGCCGGGCGTGGACATGTGCATGCGGTCGATGCCCCACAACCGCCAGTCATCGTATTCCCGAAAACGCCAGTAGTCGACCAGCTCTGCACCGTGCAGATCGGCAACTTCACGGACCAGCTCGTTGTAGACCGCCGTGCGGCCGCGGATGCTGGAGAAGATCTTGGAACTGCTGGCATCGAAGCCGGTGAACACCAGAATCCTGGCACCTGTCGCGGCAAGTTTGGCGACGCCCTCGGAATACCTGGCAACCATGGCGTCGATGTCGACCTTGGGGCGCAGGATGTCATTGACGCCGGCATAGATGGTGACCAGAGTGGGCTTTAGAGCCACGCCATGATCAATTTGTTCCGTCAGGATTTGATCCATCTTTTTACCGCGGATGGCGAGGTTGGCATATCCCACGGAGTCGTCGGGATGGGCCAGTGCGAGCTGCTCGGCCACGCGATCTGCCCAACCGCGAACTTGGTTGGGCAGGGCCGGGTCGGTGTCGCCGAGGCCTTCCGTGAAAGAGTCACCCAATGCCACATACCGTGTTGCAAATTCCACGCTGCTCCTTGCCGCTCTCATCGGCGCCGGCCGACTCTTTCGGCGGTCATTTCTCCGCCAAATGTTAACTAGGCTAATCCTATGACTTCGTTCCACCCTTGCCCCGCGTGAACGCCCCCACGAGCATTTGGGCCGCCCAGTATCGCGGCGCCACCCTTGGATTTTTCGGCTTGGCCTTCATGGTGGCTTATTCGACGGCGGCCATCACCACGGCCATGCCGGCTGCGGCCAATGAACTCAATGGCCTACCGCTCTACGGTTTGGCCTTTGGTATCACGATGGCCACCTCTGTGGTTTCGATGTCACTCGCCGCGCTGTGGATCGATAGATCCGGCCCGCAGAAACCACTCCTTCTGGGGGTGGGCATCTATGTTGTGGGCATGTTGCTGTCCGCGGCGGCACCCACCATGGAACTGCTCGTGGGCGGGCGTGCGATCACCGGATTGGGATCAGGACTGGACGGGGTGGCCCTGTATGTTGCCATTGCACGGGTTTTTCCTGCCCATATCCGTCCCAAAATGTTTGGCGCCCTTGCCATGGCCTGGCTGCTGCCATCGGTCGTGGGCCCCGCCTTGAGCGGCCTCGTCACGGAACACTTTGGCTGGCGCTGGGTATTCGCCACGGTTCCCGTCTTGGCGATCGTGGCCATGGTGCTCCTGCTGCGAGGCAGCCGAGGAACCTCCATGAACCAGGCCGTTGATCCGGAGTCGCTGGAAGATCCCGCAAAGGCCGCGGCACGCCGACTATGGGTGAAACCCCTGTGGGGCTTGATCGCGGCACTCGCGGTACTCATGATGAGCGACGCCGGGACCCGCACCCAGCCGTGGTGGCCCGCCCAACTGGGGATCGCCGTTGTACTTCTGGCCGTCGCCGTGAATATTTTGTTGCCACAAGGCACGTGGCGGGCGGCCCGGGGGCTGCCCGCACTCATCCTCATGCGCGGGCTCATGGGAACTGGTTTCACGATCGCGGATGTTTATTTGCCGCTGTTCATGATCGATCAGCGGCATTTGCCGGCCTGGCTTGCGGGGCTGTCACTCACGGTGGGTGGCGTGACGTGGGCCGTTGGCGCGTGGCTTTCGGCGCGGGGCACTCTGCAGCCGCGGCAATGCGTGCGCTGGGGTGCCCTCTTGATGACGCTTGGCCTGCTGATTTCGGCGCTGGTCTTGCTTCCGGGCTGGCCTGTCTGGATTGCGTGGCTGGGGTGGGCCGCCGCTGGATTTGGCATTGGCATGGCCTACCCCACGCAATCCGTGGTGGTTCTGGGGCAGTCCTCCCGCAGCGAGCAAGGCACCAACGCTTCAGCGCTGCAATTGAGCGAGACACTGCTGACGGCGACGGCCTTGAGCATTGTCGGCGCCGTCTTTGCCGCGCTACTCACGTCGGGCGAGACCGCCTACGTCATGGCGTTTGGGGTGGCCGCCGTGCTGGCCGTGAGTACCTTGCTGGTCTCTCGACGAGCGGCCAACTAACGCCGTCCGGAGAATTCACGCTGACTGGAGCCGCGCCGCTTACTTGACGGCAACTCCTGCGCTTCGGTGTGTTCTTCCTCGCGGGCCTCACGGAGGGCGGCATAGGCGCCGCCGGCATCCTTGAGATCGGACGGTGTGCCTACCTCGGCGAGCAAACCGCCACTGAGCACGGCGAGCTGATCGGCGTCCTCCACGGTGGAGAGTCGGTGGGCGATGGTCAGCGTGGTGCGGCCAACGGCCAGATGGTCCAGGGCCAACTGCACGGCCGCCTCCGTGGTGTTATCCAAGGCAGAGGTGGCTTCATCCAGAACTAGCACGCGCGGATTACGCAAGATGGTGCGGGCAATGGCCAAGCGCTGCTGCTCGCCGCCGGAGAAGCGGTGGCCGCGGGCACCCACCAGGGTTTCCAGACCCTCGGGCAGGCCGGCCACAAGGTCTGCGATCTGTGCAGAAGCCAGAGCCTGCCACAGCGTTGCGTCGTCGGCGCCGGGCGCCGCGAGCAAGAGATTTTCACGGATGGAAGCATGGACCAAATAGCTCTCCTGCGACACCACGCCCACCATACGAGCCAGCACCTCGGGAGCAATATCTCGGACGTCAACACCGTCGATCGTGACCCGGCCGGAGGTGACGTCGTGCAATCGCGGCAGCAGGGCGCCGAGCGTGGACTTGCCGGAACCGGTGGGACCAACCACGGCGGTGGTGGTACCTGAGGGAAGCGTGAGGTTGATGCCGCCCAAAACGTCGGGCCCGTCGTCGTACGCGAAATGGACATTCTCAAAGCGGACCTCGCCACGCACCGTGGACGGCTCAAGCGCCACCGGGTCGGCCGGAGCCGTGATGTCGGGGACCAGGTCCAGGTATTCAAAAATGCGGCTAAACAGCGCCATGGCCGTGACCCACTGGACGCCGAGGTTCAGCAATCCCATGATGGGGCGGAAAATGGTGGCCTGCAGCGCCGTGAACGCCACGATGGTACCGATGCTCATGGTATTTCCGGGCAGTCCGCCGGCGAAGTAAATCAGCGCCGGGATGGCGGAAAAGATGATACCCATGGTGGCCATGCGCCAGCGACCGGCCAGCTGCGAGCGCAGTTCCAGCCCAATGAGGCGTTCGGAACTTTCCGTGTAGCGGGTGGCGTCGCGGTCAGTGGTGCCGAGAGTTTTCGCGAGCCGGACGCCGGAGATGCTCAGCCCCTCCTCGACGTAGGTGTTCATGGTGGCTAGCTCGGCCTGCATGGTGGAGGTGATGTCGCGGCGCAGCAAGGCCACGCGGCGGGAGAACCAGACGGCAGGCGGGATCACGATGAGGGACAGCAGCGCCAGTTTCGGTGACAGGACCACCATGGCGACCGCTGTGGCGACGGCCGTGGTGACGTTCGAGGCCACGCCGGTTGCCGTTGAGGTGATGACGGATTGCATGCCGGAAATGTCGTTGTTCAGGCGCGATTGCACCTCGCCGCTGCGGGTCCGGGTGAAAAAGGCGAGCGATTGCTTCTGCAGATGCGTGAAGAGCCGTGTGCGTAAGGTGTGCATGATCCGCTGCCCCATCGAGGTGGTCATCCACGTCTGCACCACCCCAATCAGGGCGGTTGCGGCGGCGACCGCGATCATGGCGCCGGCCAGCCAGGCCAGCATCGGGACGTCCTTGTTGGGCAGGGCCGTGTCGATAATGCCACGGATGAGGAAGGGTTGCGCCAGGCTGATAATACTGGATGCGCTGATGAGAAGCACGACGACGGCAATGGTCACCTTATGCGGTGCAAATAACGCGACAACGCGCTTTAAACTCACGGGGTGACGCTGGATTTGAGCCTTGTCGGCGGGCTTAATGCGGGCCGGTCCACGGCCGCTGTGATCTGAGGAGCCGGAATTGTCACGGCCTGGTTTTTGTTTAAGGATGTTCTCCGTCATGGGCGCCACCTCCAATGGTGTGCGGGGTGCGGGCATCGCACCAAGTAATACAGAGGTTACCTCACTATGTGGTTGCCCGTCAAGTTTAGTATGATGTGTTTATGGCCTCCCACGATGAAGCACCAGACCTTGGCGAACTCTTCCACGCCGCCTTCCGTGGATTGCGCCGAACCTGGGCGGAGCAATTAGCCCCCTGGGAGATTACTCCCCATCAGTGGCGGGCCCTCATGACGTTGTTGCGGCGCCGCCCAGATGCCGCGCCTTGCGATATTCGACTCAAGGACCTGGCCGAGCGGCTGCGTATTGCACCACGTTCGGCGACCGAGGTCGTGGATCAACTGGAGGCTAAGGGACTCGTCTGCCGTGAACCGGATCCCACGGACAGGCGCGCCACCTTGATTGTGGCCACGGAGGCCGGTCGCCAGCTCTTCGCCGACATCAGCGCGGGACGGCGCGACAAGTCCAATGAGTACTTCAGCCGCCTGGGCGGCGAAGATCGCGCCGAGTTGGCCAGGATTCTGGCCCAACTCCGCGACTAACGGACCCGCCCTTCCGGTTCCCTTCGTTGACCCGTCAGATCACGCCCTTAAGCTTGTGGTTTAGGGGCGTGATCTGCTGAGTCAACGCAGAAGGGGTCTACGCCTGGGGTTCCCCGGCGATATTGACCATCCAAGGCACGCCAAACTTGTCAACCAGCATCCCGAAGGTGTCACCCCACGGAGCCTTGGTCAGCTGCTCGGCGATCGTTGCCCCATCGGACAGCTTGTCCCACCAGCCACGCAGCACGGCATCGTCGTCACCGGAAAGCGAGATGTTGGAATTCGGGCCAGATTCCATCGACGCGGGCACATCGGATCCCATGAGCACCACGCCATTGTCGCCCGTGAGCATGGCGTGCATGACCTTCTCCGCTTCGGCCGGATCATTAAAGACGCCAGACTCTCCGTAGCTGCTCAGCTCCAGCGTGCCACCAAAGACGGAGTGATAAAACTCCATGGCCTCCCGCGCGTTCTCGCGAAAGTTGAGGTAAGGGTTGAGACGTACAGTCATGACGGTGCTCCCGAATTGGTACGGATGAGACTCACGAAGGTGATGACTGAAATTATGCTCCGGCCCCGCCGCCCTGTCAGCAATTCGGGACGAGAATTTTTTAGGACAGCGCCTGACCCTTGCGCCAATAGCCCATGAAGGCCACCGCATTGCGATCCATGCCGACGTCACGCACGAGGTAACGGCGCAGATCTCGAATCGTGGCCGCCTCCCCCGCGATCCACGCATATAGTCCGTGGCCGGCCGACGCCATCGGAGTTTCCCACAAAATCGTGGCGTCAACGTCGACGTCCTCGGGCTCCTCGCCCACATCGCAGGCTGCCGGAATAACCAAGGCACGCACCTGGCGGGATAGCTCAACGCCATGAGCCGCCGCATCCCGGGCTAACCAGCGAATTTCCATGTCGGCAGGAGTAGAAATGTCAAGGAAATCGGCCTTAGTCGGGACCTCCAGCACGGCATGTCCGCTGACATGGGCCGGGAGGGTTTCCAAGATGGCGGCGATGGCGGGAACGGCCGTCTCATCCCCCACGAGCAACAAGCGCTCCGAGTCGCCCGGCGCAAATTCAATGCCGAGGCAATCACCCCAGCGTGCGCAGGGGCCAACCAGCATCAAGGCATCCCCCGGCTGCGCCGACGCGGCCCATTGGGCTGCCGGACCGGAGCCGCCGTCTAAGTGCAACACAAAGTCAATGTCCAGCTCAGCCGGGATGGCTGCCTGATCGCCTACCGCGGGAACGGCAGGACGCAAGGCTCGCACCGTATAGGTTCGCATGACACCGCGGACAGCCTCGTCCACGGCCAACCAACCTTGGTACCAATCGTCCTGCAGCGAACCACGAATATTGCTCAATTCCGGCAAGGCATGACCCGGAGAAGGAATCATGACCTTGACGCGCAGATCCAGCGTTTCCCCGGCGGCATTGGAACCAAAGAGCGCAAGGTCAGGCCCGGTCAGGGTGATGCGGCGGAAGTGCTCGCTCAGCTGCTGCACGGCACTGACGCGTAGCTCAAAGGCCCGCATGGGCTTGACGGGATCGTCGTCGAGGTTCGACACAGCGGATACGTTGTCTAGGGTTACGGAACTCATGCTTGCACTCCTTCAACAGCAGGGCTCAAGACCGCTGCATCGTCTGAAAATTTCGTGGCCGCCGCATCGGCCAGTTGCGCCGCACGCCGGCCGATTGGCACCACCATGGGTGTGCCCACAACAGGGTCCGGAACGACCACCGATTCCAAGCCAAAGACGGTCTGCACCAACTCGGCCGTCAAGACCTCGCCGGGCGCACCCTGGGCCACGATGGAGCCGGATCTCATGGCGATCAGGTGATCGGCGTAGCGCGCGGCCAGGTTTAGATCGTGCAAGACAATCGCCACCGTGATGCCGCGCCGCGCGTTGAGCTCCGAGACCACATCCAGCACCTCCACCTGATGCGCCAGATCCAGGTAGGTCGTGGGCTCATCGAGCAACAGCACATCGGTCTCCTGCGCGAGAGCCATGGCAATCCAGACACGCTGCCGCTGCCCGCCGGAGAGCTCGTCGATGCTGCGCCCGGCCAATTCGGCCGTCCCGGTGACATTCAGCGCGGCGGCCACGGCGTCATCGTCGGCCGGGGTCCACTGCCGGAACCAGCCTTGATGCGGGCTGCGGCCGCGCCCCACCAGGTCCGCGACGGTGATGCCGTCGGGCGCCACGGGGGTCTGCGGCAGGATACCCAGTTCTCGCGCCAATTCGCGGGTGGGCATCCTATGGATGTCCGTCCCGTTCAGATGCACGACGCCGGAACTTGGCTTGAGTAGCCTGGCCAGACCACGGAGCAAGGTGGACTTGCCGCAGGCGTTGGCTCCCACAATGATGGTCACCTTTCCTGCGGGAAGTTCCACGGTGAGCTCGTCCACGATGGCGCGGTCACCGTAGCCCAGAGTCAGCGTGTGGGCGGAAAGTGTCGCGGCAGAATTCGCAGCTGTTGCGCTCATGTCAGCCTCCTTGATTCGCACGGTTAGAAGAGATGAGAAGCCACAGCAGGAAGGGAGCACCCAGCGCACCCGTGACGACCCCCACGGGTAACGAGGTTCCCGGGATGGCATTGACGGCCGTGAAATTACCGGCCAAAACAATCGCGGCACCCACCAGGGCCGACAGCGGCAGACTGGCCACTCCCCCATTAAGGCGTTTAGCAATGGGGCCCGAGAGGAAGGCCACGAAGGAAATGGGGCCGGCCGCAGCGGTAGGCAGCGCGGCCAACAAGACACCCAGAATGGTCAGCAGCAGGCGGGCGCGCGAGACGTTGAAGCCAAGCCCGGCGGCCGTGTCATCACCCAAGGCCAGGCCGCGCAGATCGCGCGATCCTCCGGCGATCAGTGGCAGCAACACGACAAGGGCCACGGCCAGGATCGTGACGCGTTCCCAGTTGGCCGAATTCAGCGATCCCGTCAACCACACCAAGACTTCCTGGGCGTTGTTGATGTCGGCGCGCGAGAGCAGAAACGTGACGGCGGCCTGCATGAAGGCGGCCGCGCCGATGCCAATCAAGATCAGCCCGGTGCCGCCGCGCCCGCGGGCTAAGCCCGTGATGAGCAGGGCCACGAGCAGCGCCCCAATGATCGCCGCGACGGAGACACCCGCACCGCGCACCCCAAAGATCACCATGGCTGCAACGGCGGTGGCACTGGCGCCGTAGCTGATGCCGATGACGTCCGGACTGGCCAACGGATTGCGCAGCATAGACTGAAAAATGGCGCCGGCCATGCCGAAGGAGGCGCCGGCCAGCAATCCCAAAAGGGCCTGCGGGAGCTTGTTCTCCATGACGATGAAGCTCGCACCGGGGATGGTCTTGCCGCCCAGCATGGCGAAGAAATCGGGGATCGTGACGGTGTAGCTGCCCAGCAAGATATTGACCGCGAGCAGGGCAAATACGAGTAGGCCCAGGCCCGCAGTTAACAATGTTCGACGGCGGCGCGGAGCCTTCCGCTGTTGGCGCACCCAGGTGCCGGTCATGACGGCACTCATAGTTCCGCCTTCTTTCCGCGGCGCACCACGGCGATAAAGACCGGGGCGCCCATCATGGCGGCCAGGATGCCGGCCGGAACCTCGCCGGGAAGCAGGATCACGCGCCCTACTACATCGGCCAACAGGAGAACCACCGGGGCGGCGATGAGCGAGAGCGGAAGCAACCAGCGGTAATCGGAACCCACCAAACCTCGCAGGAGGTGCGGGACCACCAACCCGATGAAGCCGATAGGACCGGCCAGCGCCGTCGCCGAACCACACAACAACACGATGCCAAGGGCGGAAATGGCTCGCCCCAGCCCCGGTCGCTGACCCAGTCCGCGAGCCATGTCATCGCCCAAGGCCAAGGTGTTCAGAAGTCGCCCGGTGCACAGCAAAATCACGGCGCCAAGCAGCACGAAGGGCAGCACCGCACCAATGGACTCCCACGACTTTCCGGCCAGCGCACCCACCTGCCAGCTGCGGAACAGTTCCAGTGAGCTCTGGCTCATGACGAGCATGGCACTCATGAGCGAGCCCATGCCGGCGGCCATTGCGGCACCCGCAAGAGCCAGTTTCACCGGAGTTGCCCCGCTGCGGCCCAGACTCGCCACCAAATACACCACGACGGCGGCCACGGCACTGCCGATGAAGGCAAACCACAGGTAGCTGGAAACGCTGGCGGCGCCGAGGAAAAAGATCCCGGCCACAACAGCCAGCGAGGCTCCGGCATTGATGCCAAGAATGCCCGGATCGGCCAGCGGATTTCTCGCCACACCCTGCATTGACGTTCCGGCCAAACCCAATGAAAGGCCCACAACGAGGCCAGCCATGGTGCGCACCATCCGCGAGGCCACGACGGCATGATCGCCGTTGGCCGCGTCAAAATTCATGATGGCGTCCACGACAGTCGGCAACGGAATGCTGCGCGCACCTACCGCGAGAGACAACAACATCACTAAAACTAGGGCTGCCGACAGCACCACAAGCCACACGAGAGGAGAGCGCGCTGCCGTTATCGGCGTCGCACTCTCCTTCGCGAGAGCTAGCGTGCTGTTCATGGTGATCTCTTAGACCTTGTCCGCGGCTTCTGCCAGCTGCGGCAGGAAGGCGTCGAGGGCCCACGGCAGGCTCAAGGGTGAGGATGCCGAAATGGCCAGGGTCAGCATCTCGTCGCTGTCGGCCACAAAGGCGCCGCTCTTGACGGCCGGGATCTGGCCCAACAAAGGATCCTTGGCAATGGCGTCCTTGGTCTGGTTGTCCGGAACCCAGCTGACAAAGACCTGCGAATCCAGCTCATTGGCCTTTTCGGCGGACCAGGGGAGGTAGAACTCCTTGGTGGCCTTTTCGGCTTCAACCACGACGGGAGCCAGGGTCATGCCGATGCTGCTGAGGAACTTGGGACGGTTGTCGCCGGACAGGTAAACGTTGACGCCGTCGCTCTTGGCCGGCTCCAGGTTGCCGTAGATGAACGTCTTTCCCTTGATGGAGGGGTACTTGGCTGCCTGCTCCGCGATGGTCTTCTCCGTGGCGGTGATGAGCTCCTTGGCGGCTGCGGACTTGCCCAGCGCGGCGCCAATCAAGGTGGTGGAATCCTGCCACGAGGTGCCGTAGGCGGTCTCCGGGAAGGCTACAACAGGGGCAATCTTGCTGAGCTTGTCGTAATCTTCCTGCGTCAGGCCCGAGTAGGCGGCGAGGATAATGTCCGGGGTGGTCTTGGCGATCTCGGTGAAGTTAATGCCATCATTCTCGGAGTATTGAGCCGGAGCCTTGTCGGAGCCGATCGCCGCGCCGGCCTTGTCCAAGGCGGCGTCTTTCCAAGCGGTCGAGCCCTGCGCATTGCCGCCCCATTCGTTCTTGGGCATGCCCACCGGGATGACACCCAGGGCGATGGCAACATCGTCATTGACCCACGACACCGTGGCTACGCGCACCGGGGCGGCGTTGATGACGGTTTCGCCGTAAATGTGCTTCACGGTCACGGGGAAGGTGTCGCTGGAATCCTGCGCACTCGTCGAGGCTGAATCCCCCACGGCTCCTGTTGAGCAGCCCGCCAAACCAACACCCAGTGCCGCAACCGATGCGAACAAGCCCAACTTCAACGACTGACGACGCGAAAATTCCACTGCAATTCCTAACGATGACCCACGACTAAGGCTCACCTCGCTTAGGCAAGCCTTAGCTACGTTACGGCATTAAATGCCATTAGGAAACATTTCACTGCCCTATTAGTTATATGAGCAATCTCACATTTAGCTAGGGATGCTGGGGGCGCAGGGTCCAATGAGACTCGTCCAGGCCGCGAATAATCTTGCTGCCAATGCGCGCCAGATCCTTCACATCCTTGGCATCAAGCTGATCGAAGACCGAGGTGCGCACGCATTCCACATGCAGCGGCGCCAGCTTGCGAATGAGGTCAAGTCCGACGGCGGTGATGGTCACCTCCGTGACGCGGGCATCGTCCACATGGACGGATCGCTCGACATATCCGCGCCCCTGCAGCTTTTTCACAACGTGCGAAAGCCGTGAGAGAGACGCACTCGTGCGGGCCGCGAGCTCACTCATGGGCAGTGTTGCGCCCGCTTCTTCGGAGAGCATAGCCAGGACATTGTATTCAAACAGGGACAGCTTGGCAGCCTGCTGGAGGGGAGATTCCAGCGCTCCGGGCAGCAAGGTCGTCGTGGATAGCAGCGCCAACCAGGCGGCTCGTTCATCAGCGCTCAACCAGCGCGGCTCCAACTCAGTCATTGCGCCATCTTTTCACGATTCGCAGCATGCGGCAGAGTTCCCAAAACTTTTACTTGACACTTCAATCAAAAAGATTTAGTCTTTAGTTGTAGCTTCAAGTAAAAGACTTCCAGCCATTTACGAAATGAAAGCAGGACCATCATGAATATCATCACCATCGTCGGTACCGGAAACATGGCACGTGGCATTGCAGCACGGGCGCTTGCCGCTGGACGTAAAGTTGAGCTCCTGAACCGTGACGCCGGCAAGGCGGCCGCAGTTGCCGCAGAGCTCGGCAGTAACGTCACCTCCGGCACGGTCGGACAGGCTCCCACCGGCGACATCGTCGTTTTGGCTGTCCCGTTCGATGCCGCCAAGGAGATTGTTTCCGCCTACGGCGACGCTCTCGCTGGCAAGACCATCGTTGACATCACGAACCCCGTGAACTTTGAAACCTTTGATTCCCTCGTGGTGGCTCCCGGCACCTCAGCGGCCGAAGAAATCGCAGCCCTGACCCCCGGAAACGTTGTCAAGGCCTTCAACACCACCTTTGCCGGCGCCTTGATCGCCGGAGAAACCGAAGGTCAGATCCTGGATGGCTTCATCGCCGGCGACAACGCCGAAGCCACGGCAGCAGTTGCTTCTCTCGTATCCGACGGCGGCATGCGCCCCCTCGTGGTTGGCGCTCTCAAGCGCTCACGTGAGCTGGAAGGTTTCCAGTTCCTGGTCATGACCTTGCAGGCCAACCCGACATTCGAGACCTTCAACTGGAACACAGGCTTGAAGATCGTCGGCTAATCCCCACGCAATACCGCTATTACGGCCCTCAGGCGTCCACCGGACGCGTGGGGGCCGTTCCGTTTCCGAAGGGGTTCCCACCGAATGACTCGCGGCCGTGCGCCGTCGTCCATCCCGAAGTATCCGGGCCCTTGGGGATGATCTGCGTGGGGTTGAGATCCTCGTGGACCACGTAGTAATGCTTCTTGATCTGCTCAAAGTTCACGGTGTCACCAAAGCCGGGGGTCTGGAAGAGGTCACGCGCGTACGCCCAGAGGACCGGCATTTCGCTGAGTTTGTTCCGGTTGCACTTGAAATGACCGTGGTAGACGGCGTCGAAGCGGACCAAGGTGGCGAAGAGGCGAACATCGGCCTCGGTGATGGTGTTGCCCATGAGGAAGCGCTGCGTTGCGAGGCGCTCCTCCAACCAGTCGAGAGCAATGAACAGCCTGTCGTAGGCGGCATCGTAGGATTCCTGACTGCCCGCAAAACCGCAGCGGTACACGCCATTGTTGACCTCGGTGAAGATGCGCTTCATGACCGGGGCCATCTCCTCGCGCAACGCCTCAGGGTAAAGATCCGGGGCGCCCTCGCGGTGAAATTCGCTCCACTCGGTGGAGAAGTCCAGCGTGATTTGTGGGAAATTATTCGTCACAACGGCACCGCTGGGCACATCCACGACGGCCGGAACCGTGATGCCGCGCGGGTAGTTGGGGGTGCGCTTGAAGTACGCCTCCTGCAGGCGTTCAATCCCCAATACGGGGTCAACACCGCCCTCATCCAGATCAAAGGTCCAAGAGCGCACGTCGTGGGTTGGGCCGCACACACCGATCGAGATGACTTCCTCAAGTCCTAGCAGGCGGCGAACAATCGTGGAGCGGTGCGCCCACGGGCAGACGCGGGAAACCACCAGGCGGTAACGCCCGGCCTCCACGGGATAGCCATCTTCGCCGTCGCGCGTAATCCGTGTTTCGATGTAGTTGGTATCCCGGGTATATTCGTCACCTGTCACGTAAATGCCCTTGGTGCTGAAGTCGGTCTCTGCCGTGGCGTTTGTGTCCATGGCTCCACCCTAGGACACCCGACTCACCTTGCAATGCGCTTTACGCAGCAAATGTAGCCTGCCTATGATCAACAGGCAGCAGCTGAACGATCCACAAGAACGCCAGCCACAGTGAGGACCAACCGATGACGGCCCAAGACTCCACCGTCACAGCACAGCCCAGCAGTACCTCAGCGCGAGAATTCGCGGGGCAGGACGGCGGCGCCACGGTGGAATTCCGCGGCGTCAGCAAGGTCTATCAAACGGGGCAGCCGGCTGTTGACAACCTCAATCTCAATATTGAAAGCGGCAAGATCACCGTGTTCGTGGGCCCATCGGGCTGCGGCAAAACCACGTCGCTGCGCATGATCAACCGCATGGTGGAACCCACCTCCGGCACCATCACCATTGGTGGGCGCGACGTCAGCACCATCCCAGCCCACGAGCTGCGTCGCTCCATGGGCTACGTCATGCAACAGGCCGGGCTGCTGCCACACCGGACGGTGCTCGAGAACATTTCAACCGTGCTGCGGCTAAACAAGGTGCCGCGCGCACAGGCCCGCAAGCGATCCCTCGAGTTGTTGCAGACAGTGGGCCTGCCCGAATCGATGGCCCGGCGCTATCCCAACCAGCTTTCCGGCGGGCAGCAGCAGCGTGTGGGTGTGGCCCGGGCGCTGGCCGCCGATCCGCCGGTCCTACTCATGGACGAGCCCTTCTCAGCGGTGGATCCCGTGGTCCGGGCCGAGCTCCAGCAGGAATTACTGCGGCTCCAGCGCGAGCTAGCCAAGACCATCATTTTCGTCACCCATGATATTGACGAGGCCACCATCCTCGGTGACCGGGTGGCCGTTTTTGCCGTGGGCAGGCGCGTGGCTCAGTACGCTCCGCCGGAGGAAATTCTCCGCGCCCCTGTTGATGACTTTGTGGCCAATTTTGTGGGCCGCGATCGTGGCTTCCGGCGGCTCTCCTTCAGTTCAGGTGAGTCCGTACCGATTCATTCGGCCCCGACCACGCTCTGGGACGGCCTTCTCCAGCCGGACGACGACGCTGCTGCCGCCACCTCCCGCGATTCCGGCACGCCAGGTTGGGTTCTGGCAGTGGACGCCCGCAACCAGCCGCTGGGCTGGCTCGCCCCGCGCACCGGCTCGGACACCAACCCTGAAATCTTGATCCCCGGCGGGTCACTGTTCCGCGCTGGCGATCCGCTTCGCAACGCCTTGGATGCTGCGCTATCCTCGCCTTCTGGGTTGGGCGTTGCCGTGGACGCCGAGGGCCAGGTTACCGGGGTCATCAAGGCCTCAGATGTTCTTGCGGCCATCGATTCAACGCGGGAAGGCCGCGGCTGATGCAGTGGTTCCTGGCCAATCTGCCTCAGGTGCTCAACCTGACGGGCTACCACTTGATCCAGGCCGTGGTGCCGCTGGTGCTGAGCGTCATCATCGCCGTTCCTTTGGCGCAACTGGCGCGCGTGAACAAGGTGGCCAGCGGCATCATCCTCTCTGCGGGGTCGCTGCTGTTCACGGTCCCCTCGCTGGCCTTGTTCGTGATCTTGCCCTCCATTCTCGGAACCAAGATCCTGGATTTCACAAACATTATCGTGGCCCTGACGATCTACGCCGTGGCACTTCTAGTCAGGTCCACCCTTGACGCACTGAACTCGGTGGATGATACGCTCCGGCAATCCGCCACGGCCATGGGATATCAGCCACTGCAGCGATTCTTGAGCGTCGATCTTCCGCTGTCCCTTCCCGTTCTTTTTGCGGGGCTGCGCGTCATCTCCGTCAGTAATATCTCCCTCGTGACGGTAGGTTCACTGCTGGGTATTCCCAGCCTTGGATTCCTGTTCACGGACGGGCTGCAGCGCAATTTCCCCACCGAGATTGTGGTGGGTATTGTGGGCACCCTGCTGCTGGCATTGTTCATGGATGTGGTGTTGATCCTCTTGCAGAGGCTGTTGACGCCCTGGCTACGCACCGGAAAATCAATATCGGCAACGCCTCGCTCGACGGCGGTGCCAGCATGAGTGCCCTCATCTTGACTCTTCCATTCACCGCACAGCCAGCCACCACCTACTCAAGCACGGACCCCTTTAGCCAAGGCTGGCAGTGGCTGACCGACCCGTTGAATTGGCACGGCCCCCTGAGCGTGCCCGTCCGGATCCTGGAACATCTCGGCTACTCCGGACTGACCCTGCTGATCTCCGTCGCTATTGCCGTCCCAATTGGGCTGTACGTTGGGCACACAGGCCGGGGACGCGCCGTCGTCGTTTCCCTGGCTGGCATGCTCCGGGCCCTGCCCACACTGGGCATCATGACCTTGTTTGCCCTGCTTGCTTCCTCTTCACTGTCGCTGATGCCGGCCATTTGGTCGTTGGTGCTGCTGGCGGTGCCGCCGATTCTGACCGGTACGTACGCCGGGATCGCGGCGGTGGACCGGGAGATTGTGGACGCAGCGCGCAGCATGGGCATGACCGAGCAGCAAATCCTTTTTGGCGTGGAAGTGCCCAACGGGCTGGCTGTCATGCTGGGTGGGCTGAGGTCGGCCGTGCTGCAGGTACTTTCCACCGTTGCGGTGGTAGCGTTCATCAGCCTCGGCGGGCTGGGCCGGTACATCATTGACGGTCTGGCAGTACAGGATTACGGTCAGGTACTAGGCGGCGCCGTGGTGATTGCCGTTCTGGCCATCGGTATTGACGGATTGCTGGCCGTGCTGCAGCGCCTTGTGGTTTCACCGGGACTGCGGGCCGCCAGAGCAGCCCCAGAGCAGGACACACCTGTTCTCCCATCGATTTCATAGCGGTTCCCAGAACTACAGGAGATTAACCCATGAGCAAGAATTTTTTGTCCACTCGCCGCGCTTTCCTTGGTGCTGCAGCCGGGCTTTCGGTGGCCCTTGCCGTCACGGCGTGTGGCGGTGCAGATCCGCTCGGAGCAGCTAGCTCGGACGGCGCAGCCGCCAGTGGAGACGCGGTGGTGGTTGGCTCGGCCAACTTCCCCGAGAATGCCATCCTGGCCGAAATTTACGCCGGCGCCCTCAATGCAGCAGGTCTGAAAGCCAGCACCAAGCTGAACATTGGTGCCCGTGAGGTGTATATGAAGGCCCTTGAAGATGGTTCCATCGACGTGGTGCCGGAATACACGGGCAATCTGTTGGGCTACCTCGACAGCAGCAACACGGTCGTTGACGGTCCTGGTATCTTGGCCGCTCTTCCGGGCAAAATGCCGGCAGGGCTGAGCGCCTTGGAGGCCTCCTCAGCAGAGGACAAGGACGCCATTGTGGTGACCGCGGAAACGGCAGCCAAGTACAAACTGACGTCCATCGAAGACCTGGCACCTGTCTGTGCCGAGCTGACGCTCGCCGCGCCGTCGGAATTCTCGACCCGCCCCTACGGCCTGCCTGGGCTGAAAAGCCTCTACAACTGCGTGCCGAAGAGCTTCGTTCCCTTCAGCGCCAGCAGTGAGGCCCTCAACCTCAAGGCCCTGCTCAACGATGAAGTCCAGATTGCCGACATCTTCACCACATCACCGGAAATCACCGCGAACAAGTTGGTCGTTTTGGAGGATCCCAAGGGCCTGATCGGCGCCCAGCAGGTCGTACCCGTCATCAAGACCGACAAACTCAGCGCTGCCGGAACCACCGCCCTCAACAATGTCTCCAAGCAGCTCACCACGGAGGACCTGATCGCCTTGCGTACCCAGGTTGAAGGCGATCAAAAGATGGATCCTAAGGCTGCCGCAACGGCGTGGCTCAAGGACAAGGGCATCACCAAGTAAGGAGTTTTCCATGACCGGTGCGGATGCTGTCGATGTTGTTGTGCTCGGAATGGGCCCTGGGGGCGAGTCGGTGGCCGGGGAACTGGCTTCAGCCGGCCTAAGCGTCGTGGGGGTGGAGTCCGGGCTGGTGGGTGGCGAATGCCCCTACTACGGCTGCGTCCCGTCCAAAATGATGATCCGTGCCGGGAATGTGGTGGCCGAGGCGCTGCGGGTTCCAGAGCTCGCCGGCGATGTGCAGCTCACCCCAGACTTCTCCACCGTCGCGCGGCGCATCCGTTCCGAGGCCACGGATAACTGGGACGATACTGTCGCCGCCAAGCGCTTCACCGACAAGGGCGGGCGTCTGGTGCGGGGCACCGGACGGCTCACCGGTCCGCGTGAGGTCACTGTTTTGACGTCCGACGGCGGTGAGTTCACCTTCCGTGCCCGCCTGGCGGTAGTGCTGAACCCTGGCACCAATCCGACGGTTCCCGACATCCCGGGGCTAACAAACACGCCCTTCTGGACCAATAGGGAAGCAGTCAAGGCCGAATCTGCACCGAAATCTCTGGCCATTTTGGGTGGCGGCCCCATCGCCGTTGAGCTGGCTCAGGCGTTCACCAGATTCGGCACCAAGGTGACCATGGTGTTGCGTGGATCCTCGCTGTTAACGCGGGAGGAACCGGAGGCCGGCGAGCTGTTGGCCCGAGTCTTCCGCAGCGAGGGGATCAAGATCCTGCGCAACAGGGAAATCACGGCAGTTACGCATTCGAGCGACAAGTTCCGCCTAAAGATGTCTGGGCCTGCCGCTGGCGGCGCCTCCGTTTCCCAGCTTTCCGCCGAAAAGTTCCTCGTCGCCACGGGTCGCACGCCGGCGCTGCAGCCCCTGAATCTGGCGAAGGCAGGCATCGACTGGGACGGCAAAACCGCCCCAACCATCGACGGCCAACTGCAACTTACCGACGGGCTGTACCTCATTGGTGACGCCGCGGGCGCCGGCGCGTTCACCCACATGTCCATGTATCAGGGCAACATCGTCGCCGGCCATATTCTCGCCCGGCATGCGAAGCAGCCCGACAGGGGCACCACCGAATCCCACGCCGTACCCAACGTGACGTTCACCGATCCGGAGATCGGCGCCGTCGGGCTGACGGAACAACAGGCCCGGGACACAGGACTGAGCATCAGGGTTGGCTACACGGACGTCGCCGCAGCCACGCGCGGTTGGATCCATGGAGCCGGAAATCAAGGCTTCATCAAGATCATTGAGGACACCAAAACCGGCGTGCTAGTAGGAGCCACCTCTGTGGGCCCGGCCGGCGGGGAGGTCCTGTCCGCATTGGCCTTGGCCGTCCATGCGCGCATTCCCGTAGCAACGCTGAAGACAATGATCTACGCATACCCCACATTCCACCGCGCCATTCCCGAGGCTCTTGCCCAGCTGAAATAACGCGCATCATTTAAGCGGTAGGGGCTGTCAGCTTCCCAGCAGCAGCGTGTCCCAGCCACCCGTACCGATCCGGGGCGGACTACCAAAACTGCCCTTGAGGATCGGATAGTGCAGCAAGTTTCCGGAGCTGTCGCGAGCCAAGATCCCCGCAGCGTTTCCGCCAAGATGGTTCACGATCCCGGACAGATGCGTCATAGAGCTCCATCCGGTGCCGATCTGCTTGCGGGTCTCGCTGATGAATCCTCCGGTGCCATTGCCCCGATAGAGCAATAATTTCCCGAGCGCGTTTCGGGCGAGGATATCGGTGCGACCGTCCCCGTCAAAGTCGGCGGCGAGGATCGTCAGCGCTCCCCACCCCACTCCGATACGCGTCCGCGCGGACAACGCGCTGCCGTTTACCGAAGGGTAGTAGAACAGTTCCCCGGTAGTGCGGTTCTTGGCGACAATCCCAGGGAATTTGTCGGCGCTGCGCCATTTGGTGGCGATGATGTCGTAGGAGCCCCATCCCGTGCCGATCTTCAACGCCGCGGCAAGGGTTCCGTTACTCTGCCCATAGCTAAGGGTCAGGCGGCCGTCCTTCCATTTAGCCACGATGTCCTGCCTACCGTCAGCGTTGAAATCGACAACGTCCACCTGCTGAACACCGGACCAGCCAGCCGAGATGAACCGCCGCTGCCAGAGGTCCCCGCCCTTGGCTGATGGGTAAATGAAGAGGTTCCCGGCCGTGTCCACGGCGGCCACATCGCCATTGTTGGCCACTGGAACCGGAGCGGGTTGAGGCTGTACTGGACGGGAGGAGGCATATCCGGCCAGGTTGGCCACCACGACGGTCATCCCACCCCAGCCGGCCTTGGTGGTTTTGACTTGTCCCATGCCAATGTCCGTGGCCCGTTTGTCCAGCAAGGCGGCCTTGTGGGCTGGGGAGCCCATCCACCAGTTAATAATGTCTTGAGGAGAATTATTGATGCCGATGATCTCCGAATACATGTCTGCGCCCGCGGGCAGGATGGAGAGCCCGGCATCGCTTCTATGGAGCCTGTTCATGTCAACAGTGTCGTTGTTGACCCGTGCATTGATGGTGGCCGCCCACTGCTGCGACCCGGAGGCTATTTTGGTGTTCCAGAGTAACGATCCGGCCCCGTTGGCGACCCGAACCTTGTTGGCCAGTGCCAGAACCTGGGCAAGATAGGCGTCACTGACGGTGGCGGCGGCAAGCCCGGGCGCGGCAGTCAGGCTGCCGGGCGCAGGAACTACAGCTGTCGGGGTGACGGTGACCGGCGGGCCAGGCACCGGAATAGTCACAGGAGCGGTAGCCGCGGCTGACTTCGGCACCGGCTTGGGCGTGGGCGGCGTCGCGGTGGCGGTCACGGGCGCCGGGGTGGCCGTTGCGGGCGCTGGTGCTGGAGGCGTGAGGGTAGCGGTCGGCGCCGCAACCTCCGCAAGCGCCGGGCCCGCTCCTGAAACTACAAGGACAGTTGTCAGTGTCAGCGCCGCAATGCGCCCTAAGGTTTTTCGCATGGTTCTTGCCTCACGTATCGGGCGGGCCCTCCCGATCCGAGGGCTATCTCATCTTAGCCACTATTGATGCCGCGACTCCGGCTCTACGAATTCAAGAGAACTTTTCGAACGGCGGCACTGAGCTGCATGCTGCGGCTCGCCGTGCCGCCTTCCTCGTTCCAGGCCGGGACGTAGCCAAAGCCAACCCCGTACAGCGGGTCCGCGAATCCCAGAGCCGCATTGGCGCCGTCGTGCCCGAACGCCTCAGCGCTGCCAAAATCCATGCGCGGATTAGCTTTCATGAAGGTCACGGCGAAGGAGCTCATCTCGCAAAAGACCCGGTCTAGGCCCCATACCTGTTCCTGGCTCATGAGCGCGATGGTTTCCGGGCTCAGGTAGGGCGGCAAACCATCGATGCCCGTCGTGGCTCCGGCGTACACGCGGGCCAGGCCGTCGGCGGAGCCAACTCCGGCACCGCTGCAGCTTCCGGCCGCGCGGACACTGCGGATGTTGGGCAGTCCCAGAAGGTTTCCGGCCTGCACATTACCGGCAACACCGGCGATGGAATGCGGGTCAAAGAAGGCCGGCGCGGGTGTTTCGTCAAACAACACCGAGCGGAAGCGCGACTCTTCCGATTCGGGCAAGCCGAGGAACATATCGGCCGCATACGGCACGCGGATCCGGCTGTCGTAAACATCTTGCAGGCGCAGGCCGGTGGCGCGGCGGCACAGCTCCTCGAGGAAGACCCCCATCGTGAGCGCGTGGTAACCAAAAGTGCCGTTGCCAGGGCGCCACATCGGCGCCATGGACGCCAATCGATCCGCGACCGCCGGAAGGTCGTTGTAATCCTCCATGGCGAAGCCGCCCTGCACACCCACCAGACCGGCCTGATGCGAGAGCAGCTGACGCACCGTCACGGCACCCTTGCCGTGTTGGTCAAATTCGGGCCAGTACGTGGCCACCGTGGCGTCGAGATCAATGACGCCGTCCTGCACCAGCAGGCTGAAGGCGAGCGCCGAGACCCCCTTGGAGCAGGAGAACACACCCGTTAGTGAATCCGGGGCAACATCGGGCCCACCCACGAGGTCGATCACTTTACGTCCCGCAACGTAAACGGCCAGCTGCGCGCTATAGCGAGGATCGGCGTCGAGCATGGAATCAAAAAGCTCCCGGACCGGGGCAAACTGATCGGTGGCAAAGCCGTGGGATCCGCCGGGGGCCGGCTGCAGTGATGTCGTCATGATTCCACTCTAGGGAATCCCGGCCACGGGCAGGAATCGCGCTCCTCCCAGCGCGGGCCCAACCGTCACACTAGACTGGCCGTTGAGCCCCTCTGCCACCTGTTCCAGGAAGGTCCTGCACATGCATGACAAACACGGCCTGATCCAAAATCGACTCAAACGAGTTCTGACGGAGCGGATCATCCCAGCCATCCACACTCCTGTGGCTCCGCTGACTTTGACGGCATGGCATGTGGACGGCGGACAGGGCGAGCCAGTTGCCCCGGCCGTTGCGCTCGATGGTTCCGCCGAGTTCGTCCCCTTTGCCCTGGGTGAGCCGTGGGGACCGGCGTGGGGCACCAGCTGGATTCATGTGAGCGGCACGGTTCCGCCCGAGGCGCGCGGCCAGAAGGTGGAGCTCGTGGTGGACCTGGGCTTCAGCCAATCATGGGCCGGATTCCAGGCTGAGGGTCTCGTCTATCGCCCCGATGGCAGCACCGTCAAGGCGCTCAACCCGCTCAACACATGGGTTCCGGTGGCGGCCGAGGCGCGGGGC
Organism: Arthrobacter psychrolactophilus; assembly: GCF_003219795.1. Classification (GTDB taxonomy): domain Bacteria; phylum Actinomycetota; class Actinomycetes; order Actinomycetales; family Micrococcaceae; genus Specibacter; species Specibacter psychrolactophilus. Next base: position 356,607 of record NZ_QJVC01000004.1, read on the forward strand.
GGCGAAACGATCGACCTCTACGTCGAGGCCGCGGCGAACCCCTTTGTCTTCACCGACAACCCCTTCATCCCCACGCAATTGGGTGAGAAATTCACCGCTGGCGACGCCCCGCGCTACATCATGGTCCGGGCCGATATCAATATTTTCAACTCCGAGGTCTGGGAACTTGTCCAAGACTTTGAGGTGCTCGATCAGCTGCAAAATGAGCTGGATCTGGGCAATCCGCGCCGCTGGGATATTCTCTACGCGATAGAGCGCGCGCTCGACGCCGTATCCCTCACCGACATACCTGGCACGGCTGCCGCGGCGCGCGCCCAACTTGTGGAGGTTTTGGCGCAGCCGGCCAACGCCAGTGCCCACCAAATTACGGCTATTGGGCACGCCCACATCGATTCGGCCTGGCTGTGGCCCGTGCGTGAGACGGTGCGCAAGGTGGCTCGTACCGCCTCCAATATGGTCAACCTCTTGGATGAAAATCCCGCGTTCCAGTTCGCCATGTCCTCCGCACAACAATACGAATGGCTCAGGGAACACCGCCCCGAGGTGTTCGCGCGGGTCAAGGCCGCCGTGGCCGAGGGCCGATTTATCCCCGTGGGCGGCATGTGGGTGGAATCGGACACCAATATGGTGGGCTCGGAGGCCATGGCCCGACAATTCAGCTACGGCCAGCGCTTCTTCCGCGAAAACTTCGGTATCGAGTGCCAGGAAGTCTGGTTGCCAGACTCTTTTGGGTACTCTGCTTCGCTGCCGCAGATTGTGAAACAAGCTGGCGCCAAGTGGTTCCTCACGCAAAAGATCTCGTGGAACACCGTCAACAAGTTCCCGCACCACACCTTTAACTGGGAGGGCATCGACGGCACCCGCGTCTTCACCCATTTCCCACCAGCCGATACCTACAACGCGCAGCTCTCCGGACAGGAATTGGCGCATGCCGTCACGAACTTCCGAGACAAGGGCGCGGCCAAGAATTCCCTCGTCCCCTTTGGCTGGGGCGATGGCGGAGGCGGACCCACTCGTGAAATGTTGGCCCGGGCGGAACGCACCAAGAACTTAGAAGGCTCCGCGCAGGTCACGATCCAAAGCCCCGCGGAATTCTTTACCGCCGCCGAGGCCGAGTATCCCAACGCACCCGTATGGAAGGGAGAACTCTACCTGGAGCTACATCGCGGCACGTACACCTCGCAGGCCCTGACAAAGCAGGGCAACCGTCGCAGCGAACACCTCCTGCGCGAGGCCGAGCTGTGGAGCGCCACGGCCGCCGCACGCGGGCTCATCGAGTATCCCTACGAGGAGCTCGACCGAATCTGGAAGCTGGTGCTGCTCAACCAGTTCCACGACATCTTGCCCGGCTCCTCGATCGCATGGGTGCACCGAGAAGCGGCAGAAAGCTACGCCCGGATTGCCACCGACCTCGAGGAAATCATCAGCCCGGCGCTGCTCGCGCTGGCACCGTCGGCCGAACCGCTCGATCCCGGCTCGGAGCAGGATCTCGCGAACTCCACTCTCTTCAACGCCTCCCCATACCCGCGCCGCGGCATCGCCCCCTTCAGCGCTGGCGTCGCTGCCCCACACACCACCGAGGTGACGGTGGACCATGACGGAAGCGACGTCGTCGTCCATAACGGGCTCATCACCGTGCGTTTCGGCGCCGACGGCGTCATCAGCTCCATTGTGGATGTGACGGCACAGCGCGAGCTGGTGCCGGCGGGGCAGGGCGCCAACCTGCTACAGCTCCATGCGGATTTCCCGAATATGTGGGACGCCTGGGACATTGACGAGTTTTACAAGAACACTGTCACGGACCTGCGCGAGCTCGATTCGCTGGAGGTGTCCGTGGGCGAGGGCCTCGCGGAGATCACCATCAAGCGCAGCTTCCGGAAGTCGCACCTCACACAGCGCGTGCGCATCACCCCGGACTCCAAGGTGATCACGGTTCACAACGACGTCGATTGGCGCGAGCAGGAGACCCTGCTCAAGGCCGCATTCCCGCTCGATGTGCACGCCGACCATGCCCGCTTTGAGACCCAGTACGGGCACATCCAGCGCGCCACGCATGAGAATACCTCCTGGGACAACGCCCGCTTTGAGGTGTGTGCGCACCGCTGGGTTCACGTGGGTGAGCCCGGTTTCGGTGCGGCCGTCATCAACGACTCCACCTACGGGCATGATGTGTCGCGCCACCCGGGCAGCAACGGGTCCAGCTTCACTACGGTACGTCTGTCGCTGCTGCGCGGGCCCCGCTTCCCCGATCCGGAAACGGACCAGGGGCCGCATTCCTTCACGTACGGCTTGGTGGTGGGTGCCGATGTGGCGGACGCCGTGGCGGAGGGCTATGCCATGAACCTGCCGTGGCGCGGCGTGCCTGCCGATGGCGCCGCCGTCGAACCACTCATCAGCACGAATTCGCAGTCCGCGTTGATCGAGTCCGTCAAGCTGGCGGACGACCGTAGCGGCGACGTCATGGTCCGGCTCTACGAACCCCTCGGGGCCCGTGCCTCGGTGTCGCTCTCGGCGTCATTCCTCGTGGCCTCGGTCGCGGAGAACAATCTGCTGGAACAGCCGTACGAGGTTGGGTCCCTTACCGTGACTCCCACGGACGACGGCGGGGTGGGCTCGATCAAGCTTGCCCTGCGACCCTTCCAGATTTTGACTCTGCGCCTCAAGCGTAGCCGCTGAGACCGGCAAAAGCAGCGTAATACCGGCTCTTCAGAATTGAGAGTGTAGTTTCGGTCTGAATCCGCCTGATTCCAGCAGTGATCTGGCGACGTAGTTGGTGA
>NZ_QJVC01000049.1 GCF_003219795.1 Arthrobacter psychrolactophilus
GTCACTCCGCATACTGCAGTAGCTTCCTGCCAAGCTGTTGTTAGAGCCCTTACGTCAGCGTGGGTGGTGCCTGGCCAATTCGACAGGATCGAGTAGGGTGAGGGATTTTTTTTTCCCTCAGCCCTCTCACACCACCGTACGTGCGGTTCCGCATACGGCGGTTCAACTAATACGCTGGAGTCCCTGCACAGTGCTGCGCAGCGAGACCAGCCCCATTTTGGCGAAGTACAACGTCGGTACTGCCTGATTCATGTGTTTGGATGCCGAGTTCCACCAAGGCCCTCGCCCGTTTACACTCGACTTCCACGCCCGCTCAGGCCTAAGCCCAAGCAAGATGAGTCGTCGTTCGCGGGTCTTCGGGGTTTTCCACTGTCGCCAGAGCAGGCAACGTAGTTTTCGACGCAGCCACCAATCGAGTTCCTCCAGCATCCGCATGTTCGCGGTAAGCCGAAAGTAGTTTGCCCAACCCCGCAACACGGGATTTAGCATCTCTATAGTGTGAGACAAGGACCGTCCTCGCCCCTTGCGCAGCAACTCACGAACTCGATCCATCAGTCTTCGCAGGCTTTCGGGGGCAGGTCGCACCCGTGTCTCTTGGCGATAGATCGTAATCGCGTAGCCCAGAAACTTTCGCTTCCAAGGCCGTGCTACTGCGCTTTTCTGCTCGTTGATACGTAGCTTCAGATGACCCTCCAGGAAGGCTCTGATGTTCGCCATCGCCCGTTGCCCTGCGCCTTCACTGCCGATGTAGATATTGCAGTCGTCAGCATATCGGCAGAACTTCAACTGCCGCCTTTCCAGCTCTCGATCAAGATCGGTCAGCAGGATATTCGACAGTAATGGGGACAGCGGCCCACCCTGAGGCGTACCCTCGCTGCGGGGTTGAATCACGCCATTAGCCATCATCCCCGCCTCTAAGAAGCGCCGGATCAGCTTGAGTACGCGACCATCCCTCACTCGATAGGCGAGTCGAGCCATCAACACGTCGTGGTTGACCCGGTCGAAGAATTTCTCCAGGTCGATGTCCACTACCCAGTGCTTTCCTTCGGCCACATACTCTTTCGCCTTGAC
>NZ_QJVC01000050.1 GCF_003219795.1 Arthrobacter psychrolactophilus
GAGGAGAGGAAGATCTCGTAGATCTTTTCCTTCATGTGTCCGAACCACTCGGCTTCGGGGGTGGTGAAGCCGATTTTGTTGCGGCGGTTGCTGATCATTTCCGGCAACAGTTCGCGGGTGGCGTCGCGCAGGATGTGCTTGTTCCAGCCGCCCTTGATGATGGATTCGTCATCGAGGCTGAAGAGGAACTTTACTACTTCCTTGTCTAGGAACGGTACGCGTCCTTCGAGGGAGAAGCGCATGGTGTTCTTGTCTTCGTAGCGCAGCACGGCCGGCAAGGACTTATGGAACAGGTCATCGATCAGGCGCAGCTTCAAGTTGTCCGGGATGTTGGCGAACTTTTCGTTCTTGTACTTGGCCGTGAATGTCTTGTTCAGCAGCTGGCCAATGCCAGTTTCCTTTTTCAGTGTCAGTTTTGACTGAAGACGGAAGCGGCCCAGACGGAACAAGATGTCCGAGCTGGAGAGCATTTCCTTAGCCAACTTGGCGGTCTGGCCATTCTTCTTGAGCTGGCGCAGGTACGCGAAGTAGTACGGGATGTAGCCGGCCATCATCTCGTCGGCGCCCTGGCCGTCAAGGAGCACGGTGACGTGCTTAGAGGCTTCGCGCATGACCTGGTACTGGGCGTAGGGGCCCGAGGAGATGATGGGCTCTTCCATGGTCCGCACAAAATCTTCGAGGTCTTCAACGAACTCGCCCGGCTGGGGCAGGATCTTGTGGCTGATGACGTTGCCTTCGCAACGAGCCAGCACGGCGTCGGCGTAGGCTTCTTCATCGTTGATGGAGTTCGGGAAGATCGCCGAGAATGTTTGCTGCTTCTCGCCCAGGGAATCCGTGGCGGCAGCTTTTTCCTGCATGAGCTTGTTGATCGTCGCGACCACGGCGGAGGAGTCCAGACCGCCGGAGAGCGCGGTGCCTACGGGGACCTCGGACTGCAAACGCAGACGGACACCCTCGGTGAAACGTTCGCGGTATTCGGCGATGACGGCCGGGGAATACGGGGTCTCGACCTTAGCCAGCTCGGCGAGTTCTTCCTTCAAACGCGTGTACGGGCTGAT
>NZ_QJVC01000051.1 GCF_003219795.1 Arthrobacter psychrolactophilus
GGGGTGTCGAGTCGATCTGCACACAGCTGAACGAGCTGGGTGTGCCGATCGCCCCATCGACCTACTACGACCACATCAACCGGGAGCCCAGCCGCCGCGAGCTGCGCGAGGGCGAACTCAAGGAGCACATCAGCCGCGTCCACGCCGCCAACTACGGTGTTTACGGTGCCCGCAAAGTGTGGCTAACCCTGAACCGTGAGGGCATCGAGGTGGCCAGATGCACCGTCGAACGGCTGATGACCAAACTCGGCCTGTCCGGGACCACCCGCGGCAAAGCCCGCAGGACCACGATCGCTGATCCGGCCACAGCCCGTCCCGCCGATCTCGTCCAGCGCCGCTTCGGACCACCAGCACCTAACCGGCTGTGGGTAGCAGACCTCACCTATGTGTCGACCTGGGCAGGGTTCGCCTACGTGGCCTTTGTCACCGACGCCTACGCTCGCAGGATCCTGGGCTGGCGGGTCGCTTCCACGATGGCCACCTCCATGGTCCTCGACGCGATCGAGCAAGCCATCTGGACCCGCCAACAAGAAGGCGTACTCGACCTGAAAGACGTTATCCACCATACGGATAGGGGATCTCAGTACACATCGATCCGGTTCAGCGAGCGGCTCGCCGAGGCAGGCATCCAACCGTCGGTCGGAGCGGTCGGAAGCTCCTATGACAATGCACTAGCCGAGACGATCAACGGCCTATACAAGACCGAGCTGATCAAACCCGGCAAGCCCTGGCGGTCCATCGAGGATGTCGAGTTGGCCACCGCGCGCTGGGTCGACTGGTTCAACCATCGCCGCCTCTACCAGTACTGCGGCGACGTCCCGCCGGTCGAACTCGAGGCTGCCTACTACGCTCAACGCCAGAGACCAGCCGCCGGCTGAGGTCTCAGATCAGAGAGTCTCCGGACTCACCGGGGCGGTTCAATTACTGTTCCCGCCATCGGTTTGGGTGTGAGTAGTTCGGGGGCGTTGGTGGGGCCGATCAATGTTCCGCCTATTACTGTTCCCGCCATCGGTTTGGGTGTGAGTAGTTCGGGGG
>NZ_QJVC01000052.1 GCF_003219795.1 Arthrobacter psychrolactophilus
CCGTTACTTAGCCGATAAAAAACTGAGGAGTGAATCGCCCCTGCTTTCCTAGACACTCTCCAAGCTCAGGAAATAGCGTTTCTCATACTCTACTGGAGACAGCTGCATAGCACTGCTGTGTCGACGCTTAGGGTTATAGAACATCTCGATGTAATCGAAAATATCACTTCGGGCTTCGTCACGCGTTGCGTAGATCTTTCGTCGGATTCGCTCCCGCTTCAAAAGCTGGAAAAAGCTCTCCGCTACGGCATTGTCGTGGCAGTTTCCCCGTCGGCTCATGCTGCTGATCACATTATTGGCCTTCAGGAAGCTTTGCCAATCTGAGCTACTGAACTGACTGCCTTGGTCTGAGTGAATCATCACTTGCTGCTGTGGCTTGCGTCGCCACACGGCCATCAGCATGGCGTCGATGGCCAGGTCGCTGCTCATTCTGGGCTTCATTGACCAACCAATGACTTGGCGTGAGAACAGATCCAGCACTACCGCCAGGTACAGCCACCCTTCATAGGTGCGGATGTAGGTGATATCGGTCACCCAGACTTTATTCGGCTCACTGACCTTGAACTGCCGGGCCAGATGGTTGGGGGATGCCACTGTTGGTTTTCCGCCATAAAACCCAGTACGACGGCGATAGCCCGTTTGCGAACGCAGCCCCTCTGCCTGCATCAAGCGACCGACTCGATTTCGCCCACAGATCTCTCCTAGCTCTCGCAGGTCATCGTGAATCTTGCGATAGCCATACACGCCGCCGCTTTCTAACCAGGCCTGCTTGATCAAGCCAAGCAGGCGCTGATCTTCTTTGGCTCGGGCAGATTGAGGTTCGGCCAACCAAGCGTAGTAGCCGCTGGGATGCACCTTGAGGGTTTGGCAAAGGCGCCGCACCGGGTAATGCGTCGAGTGCTTTTTGATGAAGGCGTACTTCAGTTGCACTCCTTGGCAAAGTACGCGGCGGCCTTTTTTAAGATGTCTCGCTCTTCAGTCACGCGCTTGAGTTCTGCGCGAAGCTTGCGCAGTTCGGCTTGCTGCTCA
>NZ_QJVC01000053.1 GCF_003219795.1 Arthrobacter psychrolactophilus
TGGTGATCAGGGAGGCGGCTTCCTGGCGGGTATGGCCGGAATCTTCGATGCCTTCAGCGATATGTGCCAGGTGCTCGGGAATGTCCAAGCCCTTTTTACGCATCGCGGTGGCCCACAAACGACCCGCACGGTACGAGGAACGCACCAACGGCCCACTCATGACACCCAGGAAGCCCATCTCTTCAGCCTCTTGGCTCAGTTCAAGGAATTCCTGCGGCTTGACCCAACGATCCACCGGCAAATGACGCTCCGAAGGGCGCAGGTACTGGGTGATCGTGATCAAATCCGTGCCCGCATCATGAAGATCCTGCAATGCCTGAGAGATTTCCTCACGCGTCTCACCCATACCCAAAATCAGGTTCGACTTCGTCACCATCCCCTGATCACGACCCTGACTAATCACATCCAAGGAACGCTCGTACCGGAACGCCGGACGAATCCGCTTGAAAATCCGCGGCACGGTCTCCACATTGTGCGCGAAGACCTCCGGCTTAGACTCACAGATCGCCGTGATGTGCTCGGGCTTGCCAGAGAAATCAGGAATCAACAACTCCACACCCGTGGTCGGATTCAACTCATGAATCTTCCGCACCGTCTCGGCATAGAGCCACACGCCCTCATCGGCCAGATCATCACGCGCCACACCCGTGACCGTGGCATAGCGCAGATTCATCTTCACCACAGAACGAGCGACCTTCGTCGGCTCAAACATGTCAATCGGAGACGGCTTACCCGTATCAATCTGACAGAAATCACAACGGCGCGTGCATTCGGAACCACCAATGAGGAACGTCGCCTCACGGTCTTCCCAGCACTCAAAAATATTCGGGCACCCAGCCTCTTCACACACCGTATGAAGCCCCTGACCCTTAACCAGGTTCTTCATCGCGATGAACTCCGGCCCCATCTCGACCTTGGCCTTCATCCACTCCGGCTTACGCTCCACCGGAACAGCAGCATTACGCTGCTCAATACGCAACAACTTACGACCCTCAGGCGCCAACGTCATGAAAGAACTCCTTCTGC
>NZ_QJVC01000054.1 GCF_003219795.1 Arthrobacter psychrolactophilus
TCAGATATTTGTTCTAGTATTTTTCGAATTCTTCTGGTGTTTCGTGAACGTGGTGACTATAATTGTGGTATGGGTAGTTCAGGGAATTCCCCGGTTTCTCGGGGTGAGTCATCCGCCACGGTGAGTGTCGCGGATCGAGTCTCTGCGTTGACGCTACCGGTTCTTGAATCCCTGGAAGATCGCCTCGCGGAGTTCACTCACTTGCCGACCCGCCCGGGCCTGATCACCCCAACCCCGGAGAATTCTGGTGTGGTTGGTGGGGTGGGTTCGCAGGTAGAAGGTGTTCAGCTCCTCATGGAGGAGTGCTTGAACACGGTGACTGCTTTACGACGGCATCAAAATCACTGCGCAGCGTTACTGCTGAGGGTCGTTGAACGCCTCGATACTGTCGCAGCCCTAGAAGGAGAACTTCAAGGGCTGGATCCGTGGCAACGCGGCAGGGCTTTCGATCAAGTCCGTGCCGAGTTAGCCGTGGTGTTGAGTATCCCCGAGGGCACTGCCGAACAACTCATGATTCACGCGAAATCCTTAGTCCACTCACTCCCGCACACCCTGGGGGCGATGGAGGGTGGGGAGTTAGGGTGGGAATTCGCGGTCGTGATCGCGGAAGAAACCGAACTACTGCGCTCCATCGGAGTCGAGGACACCAGCGTGGAGAGCTTCGAACAAACACTTCTGAGCAAAGCCTGGGGAAGTACCCTTCGTAGTTTCAAAGACAAAGCCCGTCGTTCACGAGAACGGTTGCATCCAGAAACAATCCCCGAACGGACCCTTCGCGCCTACACCGATCGGCGAATCCAGAAAAGCCGCGCGAGCGATGGCATGTCCTGGCTGAGCTTATACGCCCCGGCCCCCACGATCGAAGCCGTCTGGGATCACTGCACCCTCACCGCCACAGCCGCTCAAGGACCCCACGAGGAACGAACCCTCACCCAACTCCGAGCCGATATCGTAGCAACCCTGCTCCTGAACCAAACCATGGACGAAAACCACATCCACCGCCCACCCACCACC
>NZ_QJVC01000055.1 GCF_003219795.1 Arthrobacter psychrolactophilus
GGTGGTGTTTTGGTGGGGTTGTTTTATTCGAGGGGTTGGTGGTTGAGGGTGGTGTTGGTGATTTCTTGCCATCCGTTTTTGTCGAAGTCGATGAGGAATTCTTCGGGTGGTTCGGGGAGGTGGTTGGGATCGAATCTTTCGTCGTCTCGATCGTCTTCTTCCTCTGGTGTGTATATGTCTGCCTCTGTCAGGGCCGTGCCGTGGTTGGTTCCGTTTCCGATGGTGGTTGCTGCGGTGAATGACTCGATGATTGTTATGGCTTCTAGGTATTCTTTGAGCCATTGTGGGTAGGCGGGGCCGGGTTCGGTGCGTGATGCTGGAGGGCAATATCTTCCGGTGGGGCTGGTCCAGGAGACCCGGCCGTCGTCTTCTCTGCTCGGGGTCCAGCCTCGAAGTCGGATTCCTTCCCGGTCGGGTTCATTTAGTGCGCGTCGGATACCGTGGCGGTCTTTATCGTCTTTGAAGTGTTTTAGGATGTGGTGGCGATGACAGAGATGTTCTAAATTCGTGGGTGTACTTTTCCCACCGGCCGCGAATGCTCTCATGTGGTCCACTTCAGAGGTGGATGCTTTCGCGTAACATCCCGGGAATTGGCAGTATTCATCCCGTACTTGCAGCATGAGTCGTAGTGATTTCGAGATCCGGTAGCAATCGATCCCGGCCTCGATGGGTTGATTCGTGATCGGATCAACGAGTAGCCGGTACATACTCGGTGCTGATTCCGTCATTAATTTTGCTACGTCCATGCTGACCGGGCCGATACCTTCCATCCAGGCAGGTTCATTCGTCAAGCCCAACAACGACAACACCGGTATCAACACCACCGGTACCGCCCGCGGTAACGGCACACCCCTCAAGGCATCGCTATGACCGAGGGCCTCACTATGCTGTGGTGGGGCTGGTGGTGGATTCAAGGGAATCGTGCCCATCCCGGCAGATGATTCCGGGGGCTGGAAAGTGAAGGGATCCGGTTCGTGGAAGTCCGGGGAAGAATAATCCGGATCATCAAA
>NZ_QJVC01000056.1 GCF_003219795.1 Arthrobacter psychrolactophilus
CAATTCAATATAAATAAATTGGTATCAATAAAACTTGGCACACTATTGAGTTCTCAAACAACAACCACACCCAGCCAACACACACACAAACAACCAGTAAACAACCAGTGAATCCGTGTCGATCAGTGCCGGGGCAACTCGAAAAACAATACACACCTTTTCACCAACATGCAAACCAACCAACCCCCACCACCGACCCCACACCACACCCCACCACCCCAAAAACCCCGCCAACCCGCACCCAAACACCACCACAAAAAACTTTAACCACCCACCCCAACACCACCCACACCCACCACAAACCCCTCACCACCCGTGACACACACCACCAGAACAACCCACACCACCACCGCCCACAACAACAAAGGGCAGACAACCACCGTCATGCACCACCATCACCGCAGTAACCTCTGCCCCGGAACCGTCATGCACCACCACCCTCGGCTGCGGTTGAGTACCCGAGGTGGCCAATCTCTCCCCACCCAGCCACACCACACAAACCACACACCACACACCGAGCAACCCACCCCCGCTCGGCTCAACCTGAACCCAATAGGCGCAAGCTCGACCTAGGCCCAAGTAGGCGCAGCTTGGCTTGGCCCAGTGGGTATGGCTTGGCCTGGGTCCGGTGAGCTCGGCTCGGGCTACATACCTTCCAGAACCAGAACCCTCCCCTACTGATACGTAAGATCGTAATCAATCCAGGCTGTCGTGATAGCCGGCCAGGGTAGGTGCCGCGTTAAACAGTGATAGCCACCCCGGCGTGGAGGTGGCTGGGGTGATAGCCGGCCACGGCCGGCCAGGATGGTGGGTGGTTGTTAAAGAGTGGTAGCCGCCCCTGGGTTAGTGGGGTGTGGTTAGTGGGGGTGGCTATGACTGGTGGTGTTAAACAGTGATAGCCACCCTGGTGTGGGGGCGGCTATCGTTGTTGGGTGTTAAATGAGGGAGGCCCCGCACCTGGTGGTGTGGGGCCTCGACCTTGTTACGTGTTGTCCGGCGGTGTCCTACTC
>NZ_QJVC01000057.1 GCF_003219795.1 Arthrobacter psychrolactophilus
GTCAGTAGCTCTGCAGTGGGACACCTCTGCTGTGAAATAGTTCCGTCTCATGCTTGCAATGTGTTCGATTGGGGCAACATCTTCCCCTATTTCATCAAGTTCTACCCAACTTGAGTCAGTCAGTTCACAGGCCTTGTTGAATTCATTCTGGATCCAACATGCTAGTGATCTGGGCTCTGGCTCATCACTGTTGTACTGTTTCAAGTCGTTGACATCTTTGCAATCCTCAAAGTCCACCTTCTCCGGTGCCATGTTCTCACCGAGTGCCCACTTTAATTGGCTTGTTTTCTTCATGTTCTTTGTTCTGGGAATCTTCTCCTCATTTTCAATGTCCTGAAGTTCTGCTAGCACCTGCTTCCAAGTCAGGAGATAATTGGGGTTTATGCCTTTCTCATGTGGTTTGATAATATTGGGCTCTTTCCAGCCGAAGAATGTCTTCATGCATTTGATCGCATCATACAGCGGTATCCCCTCCCCTTCGTGGCTCGGGTCCTCAATGCTTAATTTCAGAGCATCCATCAGCAAGAATTTCGACCGCTGAGAACAGGGAGGCCCATTAGGCAATCTGAGAGGGCGTGGTGTTGTCTTTAGAAATGGCTCGATTCTGGCGTTCACTTCTTTTGACATTTGAGAAAGCTTGCCCTCAATGCAGCCGTTCGGTTCGAATCCATCCACATAGGCTCTAAAGTTTTCAAGGCTGGAGAAGTTCGGTGGGAGACTTTGGTCGGCAAGCCTGCGCATGGTTCCTGTGATTTCAAATCTTTCTTCAATTGTTTCTTCGCCTCTTTCGGACTGACGAAAGGAATCCCATAGACCCCTGCTGGCCATTTCCTGCCTTATGGTGAACAGCCTGGTTTTGATTCTTGCCCTGCTCTCTTCGTCAAGAGTGTAATCTGCCTTGGTGGCCATCTCTTCTCCAGTGAATGAGAAAATGTGGATGTGTGTCTTCTCGGATTTTATTTTATTGGCCTTTTCTAGGTAATAGATGTGGATGTGTGTCTTCTCGG
>NZ_QJVC01000005.1 GCF_003219795.1 Arthrobacter psychrolactophilus
ATATCCGGGCATTTTTGCTGGCCACCAGTGGGCAGATAACCTGACCGCTGGTGGGCAGAAACTCATGGCCCTTGACAATTCTATGAACCACCCAAAGGAGCTCTTCCGAAGTGAGAGTGTAGTTTCGGTCTAAATCCGCCGGATTCCAGCAATGATCTTGCGACATAGTTGGTGAGGTTGCGGAAGCCCAGGGCGGTCCGCGGAGGTGTTCCAGACGGCCGTTGATCACTTCGGTGGGTCCGTTGGATGTACCGGGTCTGTCGAAGTAGGCAAGCACGTCTACCGCCCTGCGCTTGAGAGTCCGCCCGAGCGTTCTCAGCTCGGTCAGCGCGGCCGGGACACCGGCGTTGAGGGAATCAACCACTGCTTGCATCAGCTTCTTAGAATGGGTCCGGTCGGGTTCCCGGTAGGCGGTGATCATGCGCTGATAGACGCCCTAGGTCGCTTCCACCTCCACATGCGTATCGGCAGCGAACAAGTCTTGAAGTCGCCTTTCTTGTTTCTTGGTGAGCAGCCCGGCACCAGTGTGCAGGGTTCGTTTGGCTTTGTAGACCGGTCCCCGGCTCGGCCGCAGTGCCCGCACGTCACTTGTTGAACCCGGCGCCGGAACATATCGAGAGCGTCCCCGGCCAAGCGGATGACATGGCAAGAATCCATGACCGGAACCGCCTCTGGCAGTTCCTCGGTCGAGGCGCTTATGAAGCCGGAGAACCCGTCCATGGCCACGACTTCTATCCCGTCCCGCTACGCTTGGGGGCGTTCCTGCAACCAGGTGGCGAAGACCTGCTTCGAGCGTCCTTCGACCATGTCCAGCAGGCGGGAGGGCCCGGTTTTGTCGCGGATCGGAGTCAGGTCAATGATGACAGGGACGTACATGTCCCCGTGGCGGGTTTGCCGCCTACGTGCTCGTCGACACCAATGACTTTCACCCCGACAAAACGCCTAGGGTCATCGATGAGCACCCCCAAGCCTTCGGCGACACGGGCGACGGTGAGGTGTTGGCACACTATGCCTTCCAACGCCCAGGCCAGCCCCCGGCGTCAGAGCCTCGCCCGCGGCTCGGCAGCTTTGGTTACAGTGACACGCTCCCGTGGCAAGAACATCCCAATCCGTGGAATCGGCAGCCCCTGAACCTCACTATCACGGCCGGGTAATGATAGATGGAGAGCCGGATGCGGTGAGAGCCGCACGTCCGGTTCGGCGGGCAGCCAGGGCGAAACCCAGCCCAGCAATGGGCAAACGAGCGCGTCGTGGCTGACCCAACTAAGTAACTCAATGGTCTCTCTGGCCAGTGGAGGCACCGTTAGGTAATAACTTGAGCCGAATCATTAAACTGATCTTCAGAGATGAACCCAAGTTCAGTGGCGCGTTGTAGGGCCTGTTCTCGTGAATTAACTTCAAGTTTGCTGTAGATATTCCGCAGGTGAAATTTTACTGTGTTTACGGAGATAAAGAGAACTTTAGCAATGGAACGGGAAGAAGCATGGAGTACTAATATGACAAGTACTTCCAACTCACGGTTACTCAGTTTCACCTGGGGTTCTGAATTCTTATACTGAAACGAGTAACGTTCCACTCCATGGATGGGTCCCCCTGATGTGTTCGAGAGAGCTAAGAGTTCCGGTGTTATCTCCATCATCGCCTCTGTTGAACCACGCAAATTTCCAATATACCGGCAGCGCGAAAGCTCCGCCAAAGCACTAGAGTGATCATGAAGGTTGTAGAACGCGACGGCCCTCAACGCAGACATCGTTGGCGTCATTCCCAGAGGTGAAGGAATCTCGGTCAAGAAATCATCAATGGACGACAGGGCCTGTTTACTGTTCCCGCGCAGGATCTCTAACCGAAAGTTAGAAGCGATCACTTGTGTATTACTACTGATCAGGCCAACCTCCTTCAACGGTCTTTCCGCATTCGACAACGCACCAATGGATTGGTACAGATCCGAAAGATCAGAACGCAAAATTGTTCCAGCCAATGAGGATGCAGGCGCGAGCACGCGTTGCTGTGACAACTTGTTTTCCAGGCTGTCTATAGCAGCAACAGAATCTCCCCAATAGAGCGCGTATCGAGCTTGAATGTGCGCACCAACCCACCAGTACTCAGCATCGTTCAGGTCTGCGCCCATTTTATTCAAAGCGGTCATTGCTGTATTTCCGTCTAACGCCGCCATAGCCATGACAGCGATTGAAAGAATCCCGATAAATTCCAGTCGTGAACTTAGTGTTCCAGCTGGGACCTGTCGATTGCCCGCATCTTCGGACAAGCACTCTCTCGCCCTAACAATGTCTCCTTGAAGGGCGTAACAAAGTGCCAGTGTGTCTCCAAGATAGGTGTCAGCAGGGTGTGTCCCATTAAACCGAGCCCATCTTCGAGCATCCCACAAGGTGGCAATGGCCGCATTTAGGTCACCTTGAAGCAATCGGGTTGTTCCAACTCGAAACAAGAGCATTGGAACTAAATCCTCGAATCCTCTCGTGTCGTCAGCTTCCTCAATGGCGTCATATATCTCGCGAGCCAGATGGCCAGCCGAATCAAATTTTCCTGTCGCCAATAAATGAGTCAGCCGCCCATACATAATGCCGAGTAGATCACGGGAAGCAGGTGTTGCTGTGGCTGAATACTCCTGCTCAAGCGCAACTTGAGCATAACCATCTTGGGTTATCGAGTTTCCCATGCTTGATACTAACGCCTTCGCGAAATGATACCTAGGGTTGCTCATAAACCACTCATCTGGAGCATTGTGGAGTGCCGACTTAAACTCTAGAGGACAGGCTAGAACCATAGCAAAAAAATGCGTGTCAATGACGTAGCCTAACTCATCAACATTCTTGACATCTTCGAGTATCTTCCTATAATTCATCGAATTCCTCAGCTAAAGCATCCATTTCTGTCTGATGTTTCGATCCAAAAAGGATCATCAGCCTTTCTCAGACTTAATCGTACCATTTCGTATCCGCTCATGATCTATTGATTTTTGACTATCAATTACTTATGCGAAGATTAAGGCGCTCTTCAGAATTGAGAGTGTAGTTTCGGTCTAAATCCGCCGGATTCCAGCAATGATCTTGCGACATAGTTGGTGAGGTTGCGGAAGCCCAGGGCGGTCCGCGGAGGTGTTCCAGACGGCCGTTGATCACTTCGGTGGGTCCGTTGGATGTACCGGGTCTGTCGAAGTAGGCAAGCACGTCTACCGCCCTGCGCTTGAGAGTCCGCCCGAGCGTTCTCAGCTCGGTCAGCGCGGCCGGGACACCGGCGTTGAGGGAATCAACCAGTTGCCCCAGGCGATCGAGGTCCTTGACGCATTTCATGTAGTGAAATTGGCTCCGCAATGGTTGACGACGTTCGCCGGCGGGCGCAGCAAGACGGCTCTCGGGCACTGTGCCCACCGCGGCGAACCGCTCTTTCAGGTCCGTCGTTCCTTACAGATCGGGGCTGAGCATATGAGCGGGAAGCAAGTCGCGCGGCTGAACGCGAGGCTGGGGACCCGAATCATGAGGTCACCCTCACTTGGCAGTGCTATCAACAAGTCCGGGCCATCTATCACGCGGCCCCGGAGAGAATGGGAGTTCGTGGGAAAAATCTTGGCTTCCTTCCCCTCGTGCCCAATCCCGGAAATCGCCAGACTCGGACGGACGTTGAAGTCCAGACGGCAATAAATACTCGCCTACTTCAAAACCCAGGGCGCCTCCAACGGCCCCACCGAGGCCGTGAACGGAGCCATAGAAACAACGTGCAAGATTGCGCGTGAGCTCGCAGAACTTCCCAAACTACTGATTGCACAAACTGCTCAGCGATGACGATTACCGCCCGTACCGGATC
Organism: Arthrobacter psychrolactophilus; assembly: GCF_003219795.1. Lineage (GTDB taxonomy): Bacteria > Actinomycetota > Actinomycetes > Actinomycetales > Micrococcaceae > Specibacter > Specibacter psychrolactophilus. The sequence goes on from NZ_QJVC01000005.1 coordinate 3,823, forward strand.
AAACCCACGAACCATACCTACTTACGAAAAGCCGGTTTGGGGATACCGTTGCGAGAGTGACTTGTATTTAGTCACTCAGATATATTGTCTGGAGATATACGTAATTAATCGAATTTTGATTCAGTTCTGACTAGGAACTTTCATGATGAACACGCTCAACAGCAGTAAGTATCGAATAAATAATGAGGACAAATTTTCAGGATCATCCAACGGAAGAGCCGACCGCACGTCAACAATTATTCAACACTCCCTCGTTCATGCGAGGTAGGACGCTTTATATCTATCGGCATCTGAATCAAAGTATTTCTTTAGAAAGCCGGCGCCTATCTCCCAACGAGTACAGGCGCCGGTACCACCTGCGTAGAATCGCTACTACTGATTCCAGAATTCTGAATCCAATACATCTTTCGATGGGTTCAAAATGCACTTAGTCTAAAAATTACCGGTTCTGCCGCATCCTGCGGCTGGCTTCTTGCTTCGGCGGATGAATCAACTGCTCGAATTGCTGTTCAGCGCTCAACGCATCGCCCGTATAAGTATCGGGAAGTGCTGAACTTGCCTCTGACACGGCCTGGGCGGGAGCTGACTGCTTGGCGCCCCGACCCTTTGCAGCCTTTTTCCCGGAGTTCTGACGGTAGTAGTACGACTTGCCGTAGTAGCCATAGCCTGCGGCCTGTCCACCAGTGGTAGGAACTCGATTCAGCACAGCACCCAAGAGTGGAGCATTGACCTTCGCCAAGGTGGCAACAGCCTTTTCCAGCTCATCAATAGTGGTCTTACCCGCTCCGGCAACTACCAGGGCACCGTCAGTGGATCGGGCCAGAATTGCAGCATCTGTCACGGGCAGCAGCGGCGGCGCATCAATCAGGATGACAGCTTGCTCCGCCATCTTGTCGAGTAGGCGCTTCATAGCCAACGAGCCAAGCAATTCGCTGGGGTTCGGAGGAATACGACCGGCGCCTAAGACAGCCAAACTGGGCACGGGACCGTACACCTGCAGTACGTCATCAAGGGTGGCCTGGCCACTCAAGATATCCGTCAAACCGCCACCACTTGCGAGTCCGAAGTAGTCCGAGACGACCGGGCGTCGAAGATCTCCATCGATCAGCACAACCTTTTGGCCGGTCGCAGCAATGGTCACAGCCAAGTTGGCCGCGATGGTGGATTTACCTTCGCTGGGAATTGAGCTCGTAATAACGATGACCCTAGGCGGCTTGTCCACGTTCATGTAGTGCAGGTTGGTGCGCAGCTCTCGCAGGGCTTCCGAAAGCGCGTAGCCTTCCGTGGAGGCGTGGTCGATGACGCCATTTTCAACAACATGCTGACCGTTGCGCAAGCGCTCGTCAACGGGAATAGTTCCAACGACCGCGGTCCCGATGGCCTTCTCAACCATCTCGACGGATCGAATCCGACGATCTAGGTGATTCCTGACCAAAGCGTAGGCAACGCCCAGAACCATACCGGCGAGAGCACCGAGAATCAATGCCATCTTCTTGTTCGGCGATGTCGGAGAAGTCGGAAGGGGCGCGTCGCCTAGCGGAACAATCTTAATGATTGACTCTGCTGCTGGAATGCTCCCATCCACAGCCGCGGATGTGGACTCCAAAACTTTGACCTGCTCGGCCAAGGCAATCACCCAAGCATTAGCCAATGCTTGCGCTTCCTGAGGGGTTCCGGCTGCCGCTGAAATCTTAATCTCAGGGGTATCTTTTGCCGAGGACACTGAGATCTGCTGCAACAGCTGATCCGGGGTAGTGCCAAGCTTCAGCGAGGTAATCACAGATTCAGCCACCGGGCGTGAGCTAGCAAAGCTGGCATAGCTTGTGGCCTTAGACTTCGCGAGGTTGTCTCCGGCGAGGGCCGAGCCCATATTGTCCCCACCAGGAATGGAGACGTAGCCAATAGAGTTTGCTGAGTAGGAAGGCTTCTGCAACAGAATCCACCCCGCACTACAAAGTATACCGATCAGCACTAGGGCAACGACGCCCAGCCAGTGCTGCCGAAAGACCCGTACGTAATCTCTAACATCGAGAGACTTATCAGTGGTTCCCTGCTGCTCGTCTTCCAAAACCATCCAAACGTTGGGTTATCTATTCCAACAAATACTCTAACAGAATTCACAATTACGGCTTAGCCCTAAAAAATGATGAGACTTATTTGACTATCAAAAAAATTTCCAGCAGGGGCGAAAAGTAGCCAAGCGCTTTAGGCTGATCGGCGTCCCGGATGCCTTCCCGCAGTGACGGCCTGCCTGCGGTCTTTCGTAGGCCAGGTGAAGGCCAGCGTCAAGGACGCAACGATGAGAACAAAGGCACCGATGAAGATTCCAGAATCCGTCCAGAACTGGCTGGGGAAGAGCCGGATCAAGGTGTCGTCCGTGTAGAAGGTCCAGGTGCCGTCGGTAAAGAAGATCTCATGGAAATCGGTAAAGAATCGTTCCCAGCCCGTCGCAGCAAAAACGCCGATGCCAATAATGAGCGCCAGCGTGGCGATCGAGCCGGCAAACAGGGCCCGGCGGATACCTCCGAAGCTCCGACGAGCCAGGTACATCATGCCAATGACCATGACGATGGCCAACGCGAGCCCCGCCATGAATGCCATAACGATGACGGTCTTCACATCAGCCATGTGGCTGACCTCGCCGGCCAGGAATATCGGTTTCCCAAAGGGATCCACCAGATCCGCAAGGTAACGCGGTTGGGCAAGATTGAGCAGATAGTCCACCGTGTACGAGCCATAGGTCATACGGTCATCCGTGGTGAAGCCAAATGAGTCAACGGGGAATCCGGGGCGGTGATATTCCACCCACAGAAAGAGCGATGAGGTGACAAGGCGGATGGCCAGCACCAACAACACGATGGGGTAGAAAATGGCGATGAGCACTTGGAAGACCCGCGTCAGGACCGGCTTGGTATTGGCAGCCTTCTCCATAGCGGCCTGACGTTTAGCCACATCGTCGGCCGGCGGGCGCATGGTGATCAGGCCGGTGGGCGAGGGCTCTTTGTGCACGGTGTCGGATTCGGCGACGCTCTGTGACAGGGCCAAGGCAATTTCCTCGTCACTGGGCAGAGCAGGCAGTTTGCCCGCTGCGCGCATGGGTTCAGCGTCGTCGCCGTCGATTGCCTCCCCCAATTTAATCTTGGCGGTGGGCGCAGATGCTGCAGCCGCACGACGGGCAACCTTTTGAGCCGCGACAGTGGGCGCTACCGTGGGGACGTCCTCATTGAGGGCATCCGCGGCAGCGTCTTGGGCTGTGTCCTGGGGCTTTGATTTCTCGCTCACAATCGAAAGGATACCGGTCGTCCCTGACAGGGCGCGGCTGCCACCCCGAGCCGTATTCAAACTGTCACCTGATCTTCAACTAGGGCGAGTTTTCCTCATAGGAGTCCATGTACGACGGCGGCCAGCAGGATAGGCGCTGAGCGATACCTTTTGATGTGAGTTTAAGGTTGGTGACGAGCAGCAGCGGTCACGATGCCTGCCTTACAGCAGGGCTCCTCGGACGTAAACGGACCGAGTTGAGCGGGCTATTGAGGAGACTCAGGCAATTTCAGGGGCGCAGCCAAGGGGCGCTTGGCGCTGTGGCCTCCCGTGGGCGACTCGTGACGAATGCCCCGCACCACCCAGGGCACAAGGTAGTTCCGCGCCCACACAATGTCCTCGGCCCGGGCCTGCCTCCACGACTTCACGGGCAGTGGTTTCGGCAAGCGCGGCTCCAGCACGTGCGGCACCTTTAGGGTATTCAGGACCATAGAGGCGACGGCGTGGTGACCTATGGAAGACGGGTGAAGCCTGTCGGGGCTCCACATCTCGGGATCGTGCAGCTCGGTCATCGACCACAGGTCTGCGATCAGGGCGCCATGGTGTTCGGCTATCCCCCGCAGGTTCTCGTTGTAGATGGCGATTTTGGTGCGGAATTGACCCAGGACAGTGGCCTTCCCGGAATCTGGGCCCACAAAGATCAGGACGCTCACGCCCCTTTCGCCGAAAATTTCGACGGCGTTCTCCACCTCCGCCGCCAGCCTGTCCGGATCGACTCCGGGGTGAAAGAGATCATTCCCGCCAGCCTGCAGAGACACAAGATCGGGTTTCAACGCCAGGGCATGGCCCAACTGGGTTTCAAATACCTGGTGCAGCACCTGCCCGCGCACGGCCAGATTGGCGTAGGCGAAATCGTCGACTCCAATGCTGAGTTCCTCGGCAACCCTATCGGCCCAGCCCCGGTATCCGCCGGGGCTGAGGGGTTCGGGATCATCGAGACCTTCGGTAAAGGAATCACCCATGGCCACGAATCGGTGCCACGAGTGCGGCGGCACGCGAGGTTGCCCACCTGCTCCTCCGCCTTCGGTTTCGAATCTCATGAATTCATAGTGCGCTTATTTGGGGCTCAGCGGCAGTGTGGGTTTTGTCGCTGGTCCACAGCACGGTGCTGTCACTGACCCGGGGGAACACGGCCCCAACAAATGAGGCCCCACCCATCTGACCGAAAACCGTTCCACAGCGGAACTCTCAGGCCGAGCGGACGGAGGCTCCGGCGTCGTCCGTGGAGAGGTCCCCGGTCTCCCCCGCGCGCACGGCCCGACCACCGAGGACCAGGGTATAGGCCCAATAGGCGGCTAGGACGAGGGCGCCGATCGTGATCTTGACCCAGACGGGCAAGGGGCTGGGCGTCACGAAGCCCTCCACGAGGCCGGATACGAACAGGACCAGCACGAGGCCCGCGGCGACGCTGATGAGGGATCGGCCCTCGTGCGCAAGTGACTCGAGGCGGCTCCGCGGTCCGGGGCTCACCCACGACCAAAAGATGCGCAGTCCAGCCGCTCCCGCGATGAAGATGGCGGTCAGCTCCATGAGTCCGTGCGGGAGGATGTAGCTGAAGAACACGTCGCCGCGGTCGAAGCCGAACATGACGCCAGCAGTCATGCCAACGTTCTGGGCGTTGGAAAAGATGGAATACGGGACAAAGACGCCCGTGATGCCAAATGCCACGCACTGGGCCGCGATCCACGCATTATTGGTCCAGACGGCCCCAGCGAAGGACGCAGCTGGGTTTTCGGAGTAGTAATCCACGAAGTCGTGATCCACGAGCTGGCGCAATTGCGCGTCACTTCCCATCGCTGCCATGACGGCGGGGTTCCCGGCGGTCCAGATGGCGAACAGCGTTCCTATAACCACGAAGACGGCGCCGAGGACCAGCGTTAGCCAGCGCAAACGGTAAAAGGCGGCGGGGAGGGAGATGACAAAGAAGCGCGCGGTGTCGACAAAGAAGTTCGATTTGGCGCCCGTGAACCGTGTCCTGGCATTGGCCAGCGTGGCAGAGAGTGAGGTGGAGACGGAGCTTTCGGCCGCCACTGAGCGGATCAGGGAGAGCTGGGCGGAGACGCTTTGGTACAGCTCCAGTAACTCGTCGGCCTCCTCACCAGTGAGCCGGCGCTTACGGGCAAGGGTATCGAGGCGCGCCCATTGCGGGCCGTGCACTGTTGTAAACGCATCCATGTCCATCTGCCCCAGCATATCGGTGCCGACGCGTGGATAGACTGAGGACATGTCCGCAATCATCACAGGCGAAGCCGTTGTCCTCGAACTTCGTCCCGCCTCGTTTGCCGCCCGCTCCCTCGCCACGGCGATCGACGTGGTCGCCACCGTCGTCGTGATTATTGGCGTGAGCATCCTCTTCTCCGCACTCCCCCTAGTGCTCGACGGCGCCGCCACCCGGGCCATCATGCTGGCCACCGTGGTGTTGTTCCTGGTCATCGTGCCCATCACGGTGGAGACATTGACGCGCGGAAAGTCCCTCGGGAAGCTCGCCATGGGCTTGCGAATCGTCAGGGACGACGGCGGATCCATCCGTTTTCGTCATGCTCTGATCCGGGCGCTACTCGCCGTCCTGGAGATTTACATGACGCTGGGTTCCGTCGCCTGCCTCGTCTCCATCTTCAATGAGAAATCCAAGCGGCTCGGGGACATGCTCGCTGGAACCTATGCCATCCGCGACCGCGTGGCCAAGGTGGCGCCTCTGCAAGTCTCGGTCCACCCGCAGCTCGCCGAGTGGGCGGCTCTGGCCGATCTTGGCCACCTGCCAGATACCTTGGCCCGGCGGATCTCCATGTACCTACGCCAGGGCGCCGCCATGGCACCGGCCTCTCGTCTCGCCTTGGGTGTGGAGTTGGCCAACGAGGCCAGCGCCTTTGTCTCTCCGCTGCCAGCGCCCGGCACTCCCCCGGAGGTTTTCCTTGCCGCCCTCATGTCCGAGCGCCGCGACCGAGAGTTTCAGCGCTTGAGCGTTGCGGCCCAGCGGGCGGCCGAGGTGCGCGATCAGCTCCTGCGCCACGGCGTGAAGAATTAAATAGTCACCCATTCGATCGGGCGCATTTCTGCGCCCTTTTTCATGCCTTTGTCATGCCCAGTACGTGCTTACTTGTACTCAAAAGCGAGTACTCAGATTGAAAAACCAAGTACTTGGCGACACTTTTCGAAAAAGTTCACGCTTCAACCACTCACCTTCGCCGAAAGTACCCTATTCGAGCGGGGGGGCGGAAAGCGCTTACGGTCAATGTTTCAGCGGAATTCCGAGTTGGGAATTTGTGCTGAAATTGGTCACCAAAAATTGGATTGAACCACTCTAGAAACCAACGCCTGATAGGCGTTTAGTTGTCATCAGCCGGGGGAAAGATTTTCATCCGGAGTTTCACCCGAAGGTCTCACTTCAAGCGTCTAGTCACAGTCACTTGTCGCGGGCTTTTGGTTTCCTATTCACCCTTATGAATGTTAGGAACATCAAAATGTTGAAGCTCTACGTAACCATGCAGACCATGTACGTTGTCGGCGTCGCCCGGCTCCGAGAAGCCCACGAAGGCGAGCGCGGCGCGACCGCCGTTGAGTACGGCATCATGGTCGCCCTCATCGCCGCAGTCATCATTGCAGTCGTTGCAACCATCGGCACAAAGATTCTGGCTGCGTTCAACTTGGTCAACACGAATCTGCCGTAGCTGGAAGACACTCTTGCTAGGCAGAATTAGCATTGGCGGCTCCGGCCAGGGCCGGGGCCGCCAATTCTATTTAGCAACTTCAATAATCTGATCACATTCGTATACCGCAGATCGGGGGATTGCCAGATGAAAACCCAAGAAAATGAACGAGGCGCATCCGCTGTCGAAGCTGCCTTCATTCTTCCCGTTCTGCTGCTCTTGGTCATGGGGATCATGGAATTCGGTTTCCTTTTTAACCAACAAATTTCCGCATCCAACGCCGCGCGTGAGGGAGCCCGTTATGCCGCGGTTCATTACCCGGATGATGATTTCTCCGACGATGAAGTACGGGTTGCTGCTAGAAATGCCGCACCAACACTCGCGGATACTACACCGATTGATATCAGCTACTCCGGCGGCACGTGCGGACCAGGGACTAACGTCACGGTAACCGTATTGCCCGCCCAAGGCTGGTTAATCGGCTTCATACCGCTTACGGCACCTCAGATTACCGGCGTAGGAGTCATGCGATGTGGCGGATAAAGTTTCGGCTCGGGGAAGGAAACCTTCACGACCAGCATGGAGCCACGGCCGTTATGACAGCGATCCTCATGGTGGTGCTATTGGCATTTGCTGCCATCTCCATTGACGTCGGAATACTTTACGCTCAAAGGACGCAATTGCAGAATGGGGCAGACGCAGCTGTACTGGCCGTTGCCAACGACTGTGCCAGGGGCACCTGTGATCATGGAGCCAATGACAACACAGGCAATACCTTCGCAGGTGCTAATTCAAACGATGGCGCCGCACTTCTCAAGGGCATTAGCTACCCAACGGGCAACAGTGTTGAAGTTACCGTTTCCAAGGACGCTGCCGGTGGCAATCCCGTTACATTATTCTTCGCCAATATATTTGGTATCAGCCAAGCAGATGTCTCAGCATCGGCAACTGCTGCTTGGGGTCCGCCTGAATCAGGCAATACACTGCCGTGGACATTCGGAAAATGTATCTTTGATCAACTCCTGACGCAGGTACAAAAGGACGAATTGGCAGCCACCGGAGATTTCACTGGAAACCCTGTGGGAACGCACCTACTAATCGCATACAACGAAACCGCCAGATATCCTGGCTGTACAGATGATCTCGGTAACCCTTCGGGCGGGTTCGGTTGGCTAGATCGTGTCGGCTCGTCGTGCAAAGCATCGATCGATGTGGGAACGAGTGAAGCCGGAAGCGACCCCGGCATCGACTTCCCGGGAGTTTGCGTGGACGTACTGCCCTCACTTCTGGAAAATCCGACTTTGATCCCCATATTTTCCACGTCAGGCGGCAGTGGAAACAATGCAACGTTCACAATTTATGGATTTGCAGCTTTCCAAACCACCGGTTGGCGGCTTAGCGGCAACCCGGCGCTTAACCATCCTGACAGTTTGGCGCCGCCCTGCGGTGGATCTTGCCGTGGAATATATGGCTTCTTCACCCGGTTCGTCTCGCTTGAAGAGGGCATGACATTCGGAAATGGCCCAAATCTCGGCGGTTCGATTGTCCGCCTGACCAACTAAATAATAAGGAGCAGCACGTGAAAACACGCCTTCTGGGGGGCGTCGTCGCACTGGTACTAGCCATCGTCGGCGCGGTCCTCCTTTCCTCATACGTCAAAGCATCTGATGCCCGGGCACAAGCTGGCTTGAATCCGGTTGACGTGCTCGTTGTCCAGGAAAACATCCCTTCGGGAACGCCCATCGAGGACTTCAAGACCTCGGTAAAGGCTCAGTCTTTGCCAAGGACTGCCGTCTCAGACACAACAGTGACTAATCTAAAGGACTACGCCGGTAAGGTTGCCGCTGTGGATCTGGTTCCCGGTGAACAATTGCAAGCCTCTCGCCTCGTCGATCCTAAAAGCCTCGCAGCCCCAAACCGGGTCGATGTTCCAAAGGGCCTAGCGGAGGTTAGCTTAACTCTGGCTCCGGAGCGAGTAATCGGTGGCGATCTGAAGGCCGGGGATACTGTGGGGGTGTTCATTTCGTATAACGCGGGCGTCGTACCCGGAACGACTGAGGTTCCTGCCACAAAGTTGCAGTTCCACAAGGTGCTCGTGACGAAAGTCGGCACCGGTGACGGCAATAGTGCTAGTGACGCAAATCAGTCTTCTGAGTCTTCTAAGCCCGGAGCCTTTGTCATGGTGACTTTGGCACAATCAGGTATGGACGCCACCAAAACCGTGCATGCCATCGAATTTGGCCACATTTATCTGTCCAAGGAAAACGCTGATACCGACACGTTGTCTGTGGACACTCTCCATAAGGACCAGGTGCTGAAATGAGTCGCTTCGTCATCATCACAACCGACACCAGCTTTGAGCAGCGAGTTCGTGCCGCAGTTGCTGGCGGACTCCACGGCAATGTGCAACGACTACCTGAATCGACCATCAACGGAACTCCTCAGGACATTGTCCATCAGGATCCTGCCGAACCGCCGGAAGTCGTCATTCTGGGTCCTGGCGTTTCTACCGACGAGGCACTTAAACTCGCCACTGTGCTGGACCTCCAGTTTCCCGAAGTAAGTGTCATACTTGCCGCCGACGCCACTCCAGAATTAGTCCTGACGGCCATGCGTTCTGGAATCCGTGACATTGTCAGTCCAGGTACCGAAGCTTCAGAACTTCGGATCTTGCTGGAACGCGCCTGCTTATCGGCCGCTGGCCGGCGGCGGGGGCTCTCAAATCCAACAAACCCAGACTATGAAGCAGGAAGGGTCATCGCCGTCATGTCTCCAAAGGGCGGTGTCGGAAAGACTACCGTAGCGACGAATCTGGCAACGGGCCTCGGAAAGCTAACACCCATGGGTGTAGTCATCGTTGACTTGGATGTGCAATTCGGCGACGTGGCTTCTGCACTATCGCTACATCCCGAACACACACTTGTAGATGCTGTGACAGGTGCGGCGGCCCACGACGCTATGGTACTCAAGGCCTTCCTTACGGTCCATGTCAGTGGCATTTATGCATTGTGTGCACCACTGAACCCAAACGAGGCGGATCTGGTCACGGCCGACCACATCAGTCATCTAATTGCCCAACTCGCCACAGAGTTCAAGTACGTCGTCATCGACACGGCACCCGGACTTGGCGAACTCGCTCTCGCCGCTTTGGAACAGGCAAGTGACGTCGTTTGGGTTGTTGGCATGGACATTCCCAGCATCAAGGGGCTCCGCACCGGATTTAGCGTACTAGACGAGCTGAACCTTGTGCCACAGGGGCGCCATGTTGTGCTCAATTTTGCCAGCCGCCACAATGGCCTGAATATTCAGGACATTGAAGCTACGCTCAGGGTTCCGGTGGATATTGTCCTGCCGCTATCAACTTCTGTGCCGTTCGCCACCAATAAGGGTGTACCCATGTTGCAGGACGGGCCCAGAAATGCTGTTTCTAAGAACCTGCGGAAACTCGTTGATCGTTTCGAGCCGATCCGTGGCACCTCGTTGAAGAAGCTTCACAGGAGGGTGGTTGTGTCATGAACCTTACAGACAGATTGAACGTGGCCCGCGGCTATTCGCCTGCACCGGGCAAGGATTTCAGGTCGACACCTGAGCACACAACCGCCGCCATCAACTCGCCTGATGTCCTAGTAGAATCCAGCATCGGTACGGCCCTTTCCGCCTTGAAACAGAGAGCCGGTGAAGCCCTGTTCGAGAGGATGGGCGCCCGGCTGACGGACCCCAATATCTCGGAGGAGGATTTGCGCAAGGCAGCCAAGGACGAGCTGAGCCAGGTCATCGACGAAGAACAAGTTCCATTGACGCCTGAGGAACGTCGCAGACTCATCCGGGAAATTGGTGACGACGTCTTGGGCCTCGGCCCCCTGCAGAGGTATCTGGACGACGACTCCGTCACTGAAATCATGGTCAACAAGCCTGACCAGATCTACATAGAGCGCGGCGGACAACTGACGCTCAGCGGTTCGAGGTTTGCCACGGAAGATCATCTCCGACGCGTTATAGAACGTATCGTTTCGAAGGTGGGGCGCCGCATCGATGAATCTTCCCCGATGGTGGACGCACGGCTTGCAGACGGATCACGTGTTAATGCCATAATCCCACCGCTAGCGGTCAGCGGTCCTTCGCTGACTATCAGGAAGTTCAGCCGGGTTCCATTGACGGTGCATGATTTGGCGCGGTACGGAACCATGACACCAGATATGGCCATTCTATTGGACGCCTGCGTCCGCGCCAGACTGAACATCCTAGTCACCGGCGGTACAGGCACAGGAAAAACTACGCTATTGAACGTTCTTTCCGGATTCCTCCCACCGGAAGACCGGATTGTCACGATCGAGGACGCAGTAGAACTGCAGCTCCAGCAACAGCACGTGGTTCGATTGGAAAGCCGTCCATCAAACATTGAGGGCCGCGGTGAGGTCTCCATTCGCGATCTGCTTCGAAACACCTTGAGAATGCGACCAGACCGAATTGTAGTGGGCGAGGTTCGAGGCGGTGAAGCCCTCGACATGCTCCAGGCAATGAACACCGGTCACGACGGATCCCTTTCAACCGTTCATGCAAACTCTCCTCGCGACGCCGTTGCACGTTTGGAGACACTGGTGCTAATGGCCGGAATGGACTTACCACTTCGGGCAGTCCGGGAACAGATTGCTTCTGCCCTCAATGTCATTGTTCACCTGACTCGCCTACGTGACGGCACCCGGCGCATCACGCACATCACCGAAGTGCAAGGCATGGAAGGAGACGTCGTTACCCTCCAGGATGCCTTCGTGTTTGATTACTCGGCGGGCGTCGATAGCACTGGAACGTTCTTGGGCAAGCCGATTGCAACAGGAGTTCGGCCACGTTTCGTGGACCATTTTGCCGACATTGGCATCACTATTCCCAGCCACATCTTTGACACTCCGGCACCAATTGGTGGAAGGAAGTAGTGATGGAAGCCATTATCCCGATTCTCGGACTCCTCCTTTGCCTGGCTGGACTGTTGGTCCTTCTATTCGTTGTGATCAAACCATTTGGGGCATCTCTGTCTGCCGAAAGACGCCGCCCCTTTGGCGACACCGACAAATCGGCATTCAGCAGCTTCACGGATTCCACTGTCGCCGTCTTGGACAAGACGATTGGGGGTGGGCCTTATAGCCGCCGCCGTCTCGAAGAAGCTGGTCTCAAGATGCCGCCATCGAACTTTCTATTCGTGGTGTTGTCGGCCAGCGCAATCCTAGCCGTTCTTGGATTTCTTCTCAGTGGCGCTGTGCTAGCTATAGTGCTGGCCGTTGCGAGTCCCATTGTTGCCTGGTTGGCCTTGAGTGTGTTGGCAGACCGAAAACGCTCCAAGTTTGACGAACAACTTGCCGATAATCTAATGCTCGTCACTGGCGGCTTGCGTGCCGGGCATAGTGTGTTGGCCGCCATCGATGCCGCGGCAAAGGAGGCGGCCTCGCCGTCGTCCGAAGAATTCGCACGGGTTGTCAACGAAGTCAGGATTGGCCGGGATCTCGACACGGCTCTGACGGAAACCGCCGCACGGATGAAAAGTGACGACTTCTCTTGGATCAGTCAAGCAATCCAAATCAACCGGGAAGTTGGCGGCGACTTGGCTGAAGTTTTAGATCATGTTGGGGAGACCATTAGGGAACGGGGCGAAATCAAGGCCCAGGTTAAGGCCCTCAGTGCTGAAGGAAAGCTCTCGGCAATCATTCTCATCGCCTTACCATTTGCCATGGCACTGATGCTTATGGTGGTCAATCCAACGTACCTCGGTGTCTTATTTACTAACCCCATTGGTTGGGTCATGCTGGCGGTTGGCGGCGTCATGATGATCATAGGTAGCCTGTGGATGCGAAAAACCATTCAAATCAAGTTCTGAGAGGCATGGACATCATGAATGCAACACCATGGATTTTGATTGCGATTGTCGTCCTACCTATTGGTTTCTTGGTTTGGTCATTCATAAGCGTTGATTCGAAGTCGCTCTTGATTATTCGGACCAATCTCGGTCACTCTGGCCAGGTGGGGCAAGGCGCTCCGGCCTTTAGCGACAAAAGCTGGCTGACCCTCGCCCGGAGGATAACGCCGGCGGCCTATGTGGCCAAACTTGATGAGCTTCTAGCCATAGCCGGGCGCCCTGCAAACATTCCACTTTCACGACTGCTCATCGGAAAACCGATATTGGCATTAGCCGCAGCAGCAGTCGGCTTGCTATTCATATCCTTGAGACCAGGGCCCACGATGCTCTTGCTCGCTATATTCCTCGTCGGCTTCTGCTACTTCATCCCAGATCTCCTGATCTTGAGCAAAGGGCAAGAACGACAAAAATCTATTCGACTCGAGCTCCCAGACACGCTAGATCAAATGCTCATTGCGGTCGAGGCTGGACTGGGCTTTGAAAGTGCTATGGCGCGAGCAGCGGCTAATGGCAAGGGACCCATGGCTGAGGAACTCAAGCGAACGCTTCAAGACATGCAAGTGGGACGCCCCCGCCGTGATTCCTATCAGGCTTTGGCGGCCCGGAGCACGGTACCGGAGCTCAAGAGCTTTGTTAGGGCTGTGGTGCAAGCCGAAATCTACGGAATCAGTATCGCCAAGGTACTCCGTACCCAAGCCCAACAGCTGCGCATAAAGCGTCGTCAACGGGCCGAGGAGAAAGCCATGAAGTTGCCCGTTTTGGTACTTTTTCCACTTCTCCTTTTCATCTTTCCGACGCTCTTCATCATTATCATGGGCCCGGCCGTCATCAATATCATCGGAATCTTCGCACCTGGCGGAGCCATGGGCCAGTAGCCATCCGACTGTGAGAGCCATCGGCGTGCCGTCAGGCATGAGCTACTCAACGTTGTTTATGTCTGACGGTGCATGCACTTTAATTTCCAGCCCCGCTTATCCGGTAAGCAAGGATTCATGGTCGAGTAAGCCTAGTCTCTCCTACCGAACTTCCGCTTGAGACGTACAGACCAAAGTCTGCAGTCACCTACACGGAACCAGCTGCCGCTAACCAAACACCATCACCACCAGCGCACCGGCAAGCATGAAGGGACCAAACGGGATCTGGGTCTTGCCGGTGCCCCGCCGAGAGACAATCAGGGCCAGCCCCCAAAGGCCACCGAGCAGGAACGCCAGGAAGGTCCCCCACATGACTGCCTGCCAGCTGACAAAGCCGAGATACAGCCCCAATACGAACGCGAGCTTTACATCCCCGTAGCCCATGCTGGACGGGGAGATTAACCTGAGCACCACGTACAGTGCCCACATCACAACAGCGCCGAGAACAGTGCGCAAGGCGGTGCCGCCGTCGAGCATGAACAGGCTGGCTGAAAGCAACAGCACTCCGGAAATGGCGGCGGACGGGAACACAATCCGGTTGGGCAACAACTGGAGTTTGATGTCGATCACGGTCAACCGGACGGCCATCACCAGGTAGTACAGGCAGGCAATCAGGACCAGCCAGAAAGCTACCGGAGTCTCGGTCCACAGGTCCCGCAGCGCAGTGATCATAGGCTGATGCTACGGCAGCCGTCACCCCGATTGGGACTGTTACACCGCGAGTTCTAGCGCGAGGCGTACTGCTCGTACGGGATGTTCCAGTCACCGAAGCCATCGGTCGGGGCGATGGTCTCGTTGGGCGTGTTGACGGTGTGCACCAGATCGCCTGCGCCCATGTTCTCAAAGACCCAGCCGGCGCCCTCGGCCGAGAGCCCGATGCAGCCGTGCGACAAATTGGCGGCACCTAGATATGGCATGGCCGAGGGGGTTGCCTGGTGGATGAAGATGCCGCTGTAGGACAGGCGCGTGGCGTACTCAACGTCGACGGAACCGTAGTCTCCCGGATCGCCGGGCTTCAGGCCGATCGAGGCGGCCTTGAACGTGGCGTAGCGCTGCTTGTCGTTCGTGAGCACCATGTAGCCCGAGGCGGAAGGGAAGGCCTCGTCACCCAGGGTTGCCGGGAAGGTTTTGGTCAGGACATCATTGACGTAAATATTGACCACGTGGGCGCCGGCGTCGGCCTCCATGACGGTCTTGTTGCCGATGTTGACGTTGTAGTTCTTGTTGAAGTTGGCGATCATGCCATTGCCCAGGTCCATGCCGAGCAGCTGCATATCAACGTTGATCGTGGAGTTGGCGGGCCAGAAATCTGCCGCACGGTAACGGACCAGGGTGTCGGAGTACCAACGGAAGGAACCCTGTTGTCCGGCGCTCGTGGTGATCTTGATGGCCTGCTCAACGGCTTCCTTGTTGACAACGGGCTCGCTGAAAACAAATTGCAGCGGCTGTGCCACGCCCACGGTGTCGCCGTCGTTGGGGAACATCACGGCGTCGGCTTCGTGCGATGCCGGGACGGTAGTGAAGGTGCTGACCTGATTGGACTTGAAGCCTTCGGTATCAACCGCGGTGACATCAAAGGTGTAGGCGGTGTTGAATTTCAGGGGCGTAGTGGGCTTCCAGCTGTCCTTGCCAACGCTGAGTTCCCCGTCAAGGACGGCACCGGTTTCGCTTTCCTTCAAGACAGCATGGGAGACCGTTCCATTGCTGATGACGGCCGTGATTTCGCCGACCGGGTTCACGAACTCAGTGCCTGTGGCAGGGGTCAGGGCAATCGTGGCAGGAATCGCCGCAGCCGTGGGTTCCGGGGTTGCAGACGTGGTTGTTTGAGGAGATGTGCTCTGGGTTTGTGAGGACACCGGCAATAGGCCGTCCGGCATCCATGAAGGGGCAGTAATTACACCAATTCCGCCAACAATTCCCAAAGTGACCAGGGAGATCAAGGCGATCTTCCAACCCTTGCGAGTCTTTTTGGTCTCTTCAAACTCCGCCATGCAACTCCCCAATCGGTGGACATATTCCACGGTATATGACTGCTGCGCATAGTACGCCAACTAGTGATTTTACGCTATGGCTAGGAGGGCGTCGCCATCTATAAGTCACAGCAGCGTCACGTTTGCATTAACTATGAGCTACTAGGCAGGGAGCTACCTGTGGGCGTACTCCGCAAAGGGAATATTCCAGTCGCCGAACCCATCCGTGGGAGCGATGGTCTCGTTGGGACTGCCCACGACGTGGACCAAATCGCCTGTACCCATATTGGTGAACACCCAGCTGGCACCCTCGGCCGACATGCCGATGCAGCCATGGGAAAGATTCGCCTGTCCTAGGTAGGGAAGGGCGCTGTCGGTGGCCTGGTGGATGAATTCCCCGCTGGGAGTCAGTCGGGTTGCGTACTCCACATCGACCTCACCGTAGTTGGCCGGGTCGCCCGGCTTCAGGCCGATCGTGGAGGCCACAAAGTGGGCGTTGCGCTGCTTATCCGAGAGCAAGACCAGATATCCGGAGGCGGAGGGGAAGCGTTCATCGCCCATCGTGACAGGGTATTCCTTCACGAGTGCGCCGTTGATGTAAATACTGGCCTTGAGGTTGACGGCGTCGGCCACCATTTCCACCTTGTTGCCGATTTGCACCACATTGGTTTTGTTGAAGTTACCGATTTGTCCGCCGCCATAGTCCACACCAAAGAGCTTCATGTCCACGGTGATACTGGTGTTGGCTGCCCAGAAGTCCTCGGCGCGGTAACGCAACAAGGTGTCCGAGTACCAGTGGAACGCGCCAACCTGGCCGGAGGATGCCTTGATGGAGATGGCCTTTTCGACAGCTTCCTTGTTGGTGACCGGTTCGCTGAAGGTAAATTGCAGGGGTTGGGCAACACCCACGGTGGAACCAGCATTCGGGAACATCTCTAGGTCCGCCTCATTCGAGGGCGGCACGGTACTAAAAGTACTCACGGTGGTGGTGCGGAAGCCGGCCGTGTCCTCGGTGGTGACGTCGAAGGTATAGTCCGTGGCAAATTTGAGCGGCGCCCGGCTCACCCATTTACGTCCGCTGACAACCAGCTCGCCGTCGACGCTTTCGCCTGTGGCGCTTTCCTTCAGGACCGCGTTGTAGACCGTGCCGTTTTCCACCTGAGCCGTGACCTCATTGGCGGGATTGACGAACGTCGCCCCGGTTTCTGGTAGCAGCGCGAGGGTTGCGGGTATGGCCGCGGCAGTGGGCTGCGGAGGGGTGGGGCTGGCCGAAACAGTCGGATTACTCAGGGCATTGTGTTGCGATTCCCAGGGGTGCGCCACAGCAACGCCACCACCACAGATGGCCAGTACAACGACCGCCACGGCGATCTTCAGACCCAGACGAGACTTCTTGGGTTGTTCCGCTTGCAACATTCAAACTCCAGATCAGTGGACACATCCACCACGACGGCGCGTGCGGCCTGCACGACTAACGTTCAGATGTTACTCCTGCAAGCTGAGAGTCTTGGCCTCTTCCACTAGGGGAACCGGCCCCATACCTGGCATGATGTGTTGGGAATTGATCACCAAATATTGAGCTTGACCGGCCGACGGCGGCTTTCAGCCCCGCAGGTACTCCAGTTGCGCCTCGACCGATAATGCCGCGGCTCCAAGAACGTTTTCGGGCACATCCCCGTACACGAGAGAAACGATGTCGGCCACGGTGGCCTCGGCCCCGTGAGTCTGCTGGAATGCCTCAAGCGCGGCACGCACCTGGCCCAGACGCTCCTGCCGGTGCGATTGGTACGCCACGATAGTTGCCGCGAGATCCGGCAGAACGGGGCCGTGTCCTGGCAAACCCACGACCGGGTCCGCTCCGAAACTCAGCTCTGCTAAAAGTTCCAGAGACCGCAGGTAGTCGACCAACGTGCCGTCGGGGTAATCCAGCACGGTGGTGCCTTGTCCCAGGATGGTGTCGCCGGTCAGGATCGCCGTGCTGCCGGGAAGATCACTGTCGTGGAGCACAAAGCACAGCGAGTCGCTCGTGTGTCCGGGAGTCGCCACGACGCGCAAGGTGAGGCCGCCCGCCTGGATAATCTCGCCGTCGACCAGAGGCTCTCCCCCATGGCAATGCTCCGAGGCAAAAGCTCGGACCGGTGCGCCTGTGAGCTCATGCAGGGCCGCGCTGCCCTCGGTGTGGTCCCCATGGCGATGCGTAATCACAATCAGCTCGACCGTGCCGGCCGTGGCGAGCTCGGCCAGATGCGTTGCCAGATTGGGTCCGGGATCGACCACGATGATGTGGGAGGAGCCGGGCGCACCCAGGACATAGGAGTTGGTTCCGTCCAGCGTCATGGGGCCCGGATTTTCCGCCCGACGGCGCCGGATGGCCGGGCCAAGAGTTTCCCAGCGATCAGTCATGGCGCATCCTAAGATTTGGAACGGCTCGTGCTACGAGTTGAGGCGTTCGGGAGGAAGGAGAAGGGCGATGCCCTCCTCGATCGGGTACCGCAGCGGCGTGCCCTCGGGCCCGTTGGCGGAACTGACGAGCTCCTCACCATCCTGAATCAAGGCCGAACCGGTCACGGGGCAGCGCAAAACCGCCATCAACGCATCGCTCATTCTGGCCATGATGTCCTCTTCGAAGTCAGCTGGTGGTGTCGTCGCGCATAACGCGCAGGTGGGAGCGCCGCCCGGCACTCGAGGCGCTGCTGGGCGCGAACGTTGGTGGTTCAAGCATGCCGCGACGGGCCCGCATAGGCGAGGTCCCGGCGTCGTCCGCATCATCCGAGCCGGCGTTAGCGGCCTCCCGGACAGCGTCGGCGAGGGCGAGGAGATCGTCCGGGCCGGGCATGGGCGGCTTGTCCGAGCGGGCCAGGTGAATGACTTCCCATCCCAAGGGGGCTGTCAGTCGGGCCGAATGTTTGGCGCACAAATCGTAGCAATGCGGCTCTGCAAAGGTCGCAAGGGGCCCCAAAACAGCTGTCGAATCGGCATAGACGTACGTCAAAGTTGCCACGGCCGGTTCACGGCAGGCGGATCTGGTGCATTGACGAAGGGTTCCCACGGTTCACAAGACTACCCTCCCCGCGGCGATATTTCCCCCTTAGGGCCCCGACGCCTAGAGTGAAATGATGAAGTTCAATGCTAGCCACGGCGCAGAAGGGCTCCGGATCTCCTTGGAGCCGGAAAAGTTCGACGGCGGATCCGCCTCCCCGTCGAGCGCCGGCTTGAGTCCTCGCCCCTTTGCCCAACGACGCCGAAATCGGCACGGCCGAGGCTTCCGCGGCCCACTCATCCCGCCGGCGCTGCCGGGTTCGCGCACACGCTCGGAAAAGTTTGACGACCTGGTGGTTGATTCCGCCGAGCGGATGCGCACGCTGTGGCCCACGGCCCTGGCCACGGTGGAATACCTCGTGGAAGAGGTCCCGGAGCAGCTCGAGGCCATCATCGCCTCCGGCGCACAGGCTCCCCTGGGCAAGTACGAACAAGCCGTCCCGGCCACACCGGATGCCCCGGCCACGCCGCCGTCGATCATCATTTACCGGCACCCCATCGAGGCTCTGTGCGACACGGCGCCGCAGGTGCGCGAGTTGGTCCACGAGGTCATGGTGGATCAGGTGGCCGGGCTCCTGAACGTGGACCCCGACACCGTGGACCCGCTGTTTCGCCGCTACCGCAAGCGCTAAATCCCGGGGCGCTTAGTTTATGCACCAAACCCGTGCGCAATCAGGCGCGGGGTGCACTATGCGCCGCAGCGCCAACCGGCTGGGCGCATAAGGTAAAGGACCCTGCCACTTCACGCCCAGCGCACACACCTTATGCACCAAACCCGTGCGCAATTTAGCGCGGGGTGCACTATGCGCCGCAGCACCAACCGGCTGGGCGCTTAAGGTAAAGGACCCGGCTAGTAGCCGGTGGTGATGTTGACGGCCTGCGTGCCAACCGTGGTGCCCGCGATAGGAAGCACGGAGATTCCCGCAGAAGCTGACTTAAGCAGCATCTGGCTGCCGTAGGTGGGCGCCCCGGACACGGAAATGAGTGCCGAGACGGCCCCGGAGCCGAGGAAGTCGGACGCGTTCACGGTGGAGGTGATGCCGACGGCTAGGTCGATGGTTTTCGCGGTGCCTAGGACGCCATCGGCCGAGATCGGGACGACGCTGACGGTTGAGGTTCCCTCGGGAGCCACAAACACCAGGCTGGAGCTGACGTCCTGTGGCAGCGTCACGAGGTGGGTATCGCCGAGGCGTCCCACCGACGGCGCAAAGGCCAGATCGGTGGCCTCGCCAGCCTTCGTGGAATTGACAACGCGTGCCGTTGCCGTGACGGCAGCTTCCGCCTTGAGGCTGAGCGAGTAGGTGCCCTCGGGCAATCCAGCCAGGGACAGTTCGCTGACCTTGCCGGCCGCTGCTGTGAACACTCCCCCGTTGGGCAGCGCGACCTGGCCGTCGGCGCCAAAGGCTTTGACCTCCACGAGCGAATCGGACACTCCCGGAACCGTCACGGCCAGGACCGTGGTGGCGTCGGCGTAGCCCGACTGAGCAGAAATCTTGGCTGCCGCGGCAGGTGCCTGAACTCGGACACCCGGAATGGTTTGAGTAGAGCTGGGTGCCTGGACGGGAGCGAGATAGTCTACGCCACCTGGCGTCAAGCCACGCAGCACGGATTCTTGAATCACTGCGCTCACGGCGCCGCCGGAGCTCTTCAGGTGCACGCTGAGCATGCCCTGGTCGGGCGCGAGTCCGGACAAGACCACGGAGCGCACTGATCCCGCCGCTACGACGAGCCCCTTACCGCCAGCCGTCTGGATCGGGCCGGTGCTGCCGAAGAGATCCAGCGACACGGTGGCGACGGACTTGGAGGCATTGGAAATCGCGAGGATCGCTGTGCGGCCCACCGTGGTGCTGGCTCCGGAAAGCCACAGCTCGTTCGACGGCGTCTGGCAGGTGGCGGCCGAGAGCCCGGCCAGATCGCCGTCTGTGGAGTTCACAACGACAGAGGCGGTTCCCCGCGGATTTTCCTCGCCCAGGGGCTGGATGCGCAGCACCGATGCGGCGTTGGTGTCCTTACCGTGGGCGACCACGGCCTTCATCTTCGGCTTACCGGTGAGCTCGGTGGGCGTCGGAGCGGGCGATTCGGGGGCCTTCGACAAGGAGAACAGCTCGGAGGACTTAGCATCCAAGAGGTCCACGGAGGCACCAGGCAATTCGCCGGTGGAGCCACTGAGCACCACGGCGTTCAAGGCGCTCTTGGTGGAGGATGAGTTCGCGGAAAATTCCGGATCCGAACCCACTGCCGAGCCTGCGAGCAGCTGCGTGGGCCCCTGGCAGATAGCCATAGATTCGCCCACGGGCAGCAGGTGCGGAACGGGTTCGGTGACCTTCGTGGCATCAGTGCCGGAAAAAACGCTGCCAGCACCCAGAACCCCCACGGCCAGAACCAGCGTGGCAGTTCCGGCGACAACTGCAGGCCAGCGACGACGCACGGTACGCTGCGCGCGGCGAGAACTCTTCGCTGCGGGCGCCTTGGCGGCCTTAGGCGTTTTGACAGCCTTCGGGGCTTTAGCTTCTTTAGCCTTCTTGCCTAGCGTGGCGTCCTTGCCGGACGTCGTCTCCGCACCCGAGGCCGTCTTGGCCGGGGCGCTCTTGGCGAGGTCTCCAGCGGCAGGCGAGGTCCCGCCGTCGGACGGGGTGGCCGAGGGCTGATTGGCCTGCTTCGCCGAGTCGCCAGCCTTAGGGGTCACAGGCGTGTTCTCGCCGTTGTTGTCCTTGATCTCAGGCACTTCTACCAACCTTTTGCAATGATGCTTCGTCTCGGTACGCTCCCGTGCGGCCGCGTCGGGCCCGCACCGGAATGGCCAACAGCACGGTCAGCCCGAGGAGGACCAGCTGCACCAGGCTCATGACCGCATGGAGCGGATGGACGTAACGGATTTCAAGTTTTCCGGCGGATTCTGGCAGTTCAAAGGCCTGGGCCCAGGACGAGTTCGTCGCCGTGAGTTCCTTGCCGTCCAGCCAGGCCTGCCAGCCCGCGTCGGAGCGTTCGGCCAAGACCACGCGGCGGCCGGAGTCACCCGCGGGGATCTGCGTGTTGACGTTCTGACCATCAGAGTCGACGGCGGCCACGGACTTGCCGCTCGCGTCGACGAGGCGCACGCGGTTGACGACGTCGGTCTTGCCGGCATCGACGTAACTGGGCTGAACGCGCCACAACCAGCCTGATTCGGTGGGACCAACCGTGTCGAGACCCGGAACGGCCTCTAGCTCTCCGGCAAGCAGCTCGGCGGCCGTGTCACCCTGGCGCAGCACGACGAAGCCCACACCGAGCTCCACGAGCTCATCCCGCGGGTCGATGCCGGACTTGGACAGCATGGCTGCCACGGTATCTTCCAGGGCCAGGGTTGCCGGATCGCTGGCGAGCACGGACTCCGCGCCGGGAGCACCCGTGACGCGGGCGGCCGTGGCAATCGTGGACATAGCATCGAGCGTGGTTCCGGCGCCCTGCATGAGCGAGGCCTGAACACCGCCGTCGGTCATGACCGTCAAGACAATGGTGCGGCTGGCTTCCGGGCCCGTGCCACGATCGGAGGCCGTGGCCGGAATGGTGCCAGCCGTGGCGCTCTGCGGCAGGAAGGGACCCGTCAGTGCGGCAGCACCGGGCTCCGCCGAGAGCTGCTGCACGCTCCACAGCGTCAGGCTCGCGGTCGGGGCCACGACGAGCATCGCGGACAACACGGTGGCCACGATCTTCGCGCCGCGATGTTGTGTGGGGCGAGCGCTGTCGACGAAGGCCGGGTTCCAGGCACGGTTCTGCACAGAGTCTAGGGCTACGACGGCCGCACCCAAGAGCGCAAAGAACGCGACCGAGACGGCCGGTCCGTTGAAGGGCGTGACGAGAGTGACGCCGTCGAACGCGACGGCGATGAGCTTGCTGGCATAAGCCGAGGCGAGAGCGAGCAGGGCGATGAACCACAGCCCGCGCACCATCGCCGAACGGCGTACCGGCGACACGAGCGCGAAGACGGCGGCCATCACCACGGGGGCACCGACGATGCCGACGGCAACCCAGGTCCACCACGGTGCGGCCACGAGCGAGCCAAGACCCAGCAGACCCTCGGTGGCGGTGATCTGCTCGGGGAAGCCCAACAACTGCTGCCACAGGGGCGCCGTCATCGAAGGCAGGGGCACGCCGGGATCAGCCAGGATGGCCCGCGGGTTGTCCCAGGCAGACCAGGCCAGCGGCAGGAAGAGCGCGGCGGAGGGAATCAGGGCCCACCAGATGGTCTTGCCGCGGCCTCGCATGACCAAGGCGGTCAACAAGATCCCGACGGCGGCCAGCGGCAGCAGGCTCGGGGAAGCGGCCGTGACCACGGCCAGGCCCAGACCCGCGGCAGCAGCGGCCGTCCAGGACGGGTTGCCGTCAACGCCGGGCCGTCCAAGCTTGGTGATGGTCACCGTGGGGGTTCCGGCCATGGCGCCTTGAATCGGTACGACCTTGGGCGCCGGGCTGGCGGCAGCTCCAACAGCGCGGATGAGCCCGAGCATGACGAGCGGAATCAAAATATGCGCCAGGAGCGCACCGACCCGGCCCTGGCCCATGCCAACCAGCAACATCGGAGCACCTGCCCAGGCGAGGGCGGCGACTATCCGAGGCCAGCGACGCAGCGACAACGCGCCGGTTGCAAGCCAAGCGGTGAAGGCGGACAGCGGCAGGGCCAGCAGGACCATCCAGAGGACGGCCTGTGAGCCGTTACCGCCCAGGAAGCTCAGGATACCGAGCACAAAGTTAAAGGGATCGCCGCGTCCGGGCAGACCGGAGCCGAGCGAGATCCACCAATCCGTCGCATGCCGCCAGACCAACGACGACTGTTCGGAGAGCGGCAGCAATGCGCCACCGGTCAGGGACGAGGCGCCAAAGAAGCGTGAAAGGGCTAGGAGGGACACGATCGCCAGGACCACGACGAGCCCGAGGGCGCTCACGAGCGGAGCCGTCTTCGTGACGGCTAGCGGCGTAATGGGCTCATTGTGTGTCTGGCCGGTTGGCTCCAAAATGGAGGAACTGTCGTGGTTTTCGTGCATGAGGTCATCGTCCGGGCCCACCGACTCACGGAGGAGTTTGAGGTGCTTCCGGGCGGCTTCGTTGTCCACGAGGACGCCCTTGTGGACCGAACGCCGCCGGCTGCGCTGACTCGCGAGCGCCTTGCGGCTGCGGTGCAGGGTCACAGGGCGCAACAAACCAGCGCAGCTTGCGGCAAACATGCGCAACGCATGGCCCGGAGCCTTGAGCACAAAGCCCGTGACAAGCCAGTAGAGCGCAGCGAGGAAGGTGCCGACGGCTAAGAACGGCACGGCCCACAGGGGTGCGTGCTTCAGGCGCAGGAAGATGGCGGCCTTGCAGGCGGCAACGGGCGAGCCCATGCCGTTGGGGCGCTGAACCACGTGGAACATGTGCGCCGCGGGGACCACCAGAACGCGATCGCCAGCTAGACGGACGCGGGCACAAAAGTCCAGGTCGTCGCCAGGGCCGGGAAGTGCCGGATCAAATCCGCCGAGCCGCTCGAACACGTCGCGGCGGACCAGCATGCCAGCGGTGTTGACGGCGAACATGTCAGAATTTTTGTCGAGCTGGCCCTGGTCTTGCTCATCCAAGCCAACGAGGGTGAAGCGGTCAAACCAGACATTTGCTTGAAGGCCAACATCAACCAGGCGTCGGTGGTTGTCCCAGTCCAGTTGTTTGCAACCCACCACGGTAGCCGTGGTGGCGCGTTCGGTGGCTTCCAACAAGAGCTGCAGGGCATCGGGTGCCGGGGCGGCATCGTCATGCAGTAGCCAAATCCATTCATTGCAGATGGGGAGCTCATCGCTGGCAGCCCCGGAGGCCCCAACACGTGCCGGGATGCGGGCCGCGTCGGGAACGCCCTGGCGTTGGCGGGTTTGGTAGGCCAGCACGGCGTCAACAGCAGCACCGTAGCCTCGGTGAGCGTCACCCTTGCGACGGCTTCTGCGCCCGTCGAGGGAGATGACATTCCGCTCGCCCAGCTCCGTACGCAGCAACTCCCCCGAATTATCTGTGGATCCTGTGTCGGCCGCCAAGACATGGTCTGCGACGCGGGTTTGTGCGGCCAAGGCGGCCAAAACTGTAGGGAGATAGGCGCCGCCATTGTGAGCAACCACAATGGCGGTGACTTTTACTGCTTCAAGAATTAGACTGCTCGCTTCCGCAGCCGCCGGCGTTCACGCTCGGACAGGCCGCCCCAGATTCCAAACCGCTCATCGTTGGCAAGAGCGTACTCAAGACACTGTGCTTTGACATTACATGCCGCACAAACTTTTTTGGCGTCCCGGGTGGATCCGCCCTTTTCGGGGAAGAAGGCCTCCGGATCAGTCTGTGCGCATAAAGCATCAGTCTGCCAGCCTAGTTCACCTTCATCACTAAAATCGTCAAGACGCGGTCGCAAACCAATCCACACAGGATCATTGGCGGGCTCGAGAGCGTCCTCTGGAGAGAGTAGGGCGCGTGGCTCATCGCTCTGATCATCTTCGTGCGAGGTCAGGAATGCTGTTGCCGCATCTTCCAACGTCAGCCGGCTATGGCGCTCATGGAAAGCCGCCGCGTCGGGATCAGCCGGGTCAACGTACCAGTCAGAGGGTACGCCCCGTGTTTGGTATTCGGTAGCCGCCTTTGCCGCCACGGAATCGTTGTGAATATTTGTCACACTCAGCTGCGATTGCCCCATGGTCGTCCTCCTGAATGTTGCCGCCCACACTGCTCCCCGATTTCCAGGTCCTCGCAATCTGCGAAGTGCAGTGCCACTTACGGCGGTTCGTGCGTCTAATTACATCCATGTAAGTCGCTCACGTCAAGCGGCCCGAGATGATAACCAGCACACAGGGGGTTCATACCCTTCGCCACGCCGGAGGTTTTCATACCGATACATCCTTGTAATCACGGCGTCAGAGACTGAATTTCAGGAATTTCCGCGACAGTTCGGGAAATTTTTGAATAATTACTTAACAGTAGGTGAATTTTTGTAACGCAGCTCACGTTCCATAAGTCAATTCGTCCACTCGATGGAGTAGTTGGCGTCCGTTTCAGAGGCCGCAAAGGCATGAACATGGAAAGATAAACGGTATGGAACTGACTCCCACCACCCCCGCCGCTCTCCTCAACGCCTTCCGCACCCAGAACCCCACCTCCCCCAGGCTCTCCTGGTACGGGCCCGACTCCGAGCGCGTGGAACTTTCGGGACGAGTTCTCGATAATTGGATCGCGAAAACGGCCAACTACCTAGTCGACGAGCTCGATGCTGAACCAGGCACCCTCATCGCCCTAGACCTGCCGCTGCACTGGCGCTCCATGGTGTGGCTCCTGGCCTCCTGGGCGGTCGGTGCCACGGTCATCTCCACCTCAGCGCCTGAGAGTACGACGCCGGACCCCTTCCCTTCTGCCGACATCGTCGCCACCGCGGACCCCGCCGCCATGAACGAACGCCTCGCGGAGGCTAAGCCCGCGCCGCTGATCATTGCCGTGGCCCTGCCTGCCCTGCAGATGCGCTGGTTAGGCGAGCTCCCGCCGCGCACGCTGGATTACTCCGGAGATGTCCGGGCACACGGAGATGTGTTCTTTGCCGACGCCGATCCCGAGCCCAGCGATATCGCCTGGCAGCACGACGAGACCACGATGACTTACGACCAGGTGATCGCCGCATCTGCCGAAGCACCTCAGCGAGTGCTACTGGAGGCGCGCGAGGGTTGGGCCGCCGTCGTCCGTTCCGCGGTGGAAACGTGGGCGGCCGGTGGTTCCGTGGTCCTGCTCGACCCCAGCGTCGCGGCCACGGAGCGCCTGCGCAGCAGCGAAAACATCACAGCCTAGGGGATCCAGGGAATCCACGACGTCCGTGCGTTGAGTAGGCAGGTAATGCCCTTTAGAAGGTTCTAAAGGGCATTACCTGCCAACTCAACACGGAATCAGGCAGACCCGAGGCCCAGACACCAAGAACGCACCTCATAGGGGCCTCTTTTGAGGGGCGGTTACTTGCGGTCGAGCTCGATGAGTTCGTGGTCGTCTGCGTAACCGGGTTCGGCGTCGAGCTCTTCCGTGAAGACCCAGTAACGGTAGGCGAAGAAGCGGAAGATGGTGCCTAGGACCAGGCCGATGACGGAGCCGGCGATGAAGTCTGCCGTGGCCGTTTCAAAGCCGAGGACCCAGTGGGAGATGTACACGCAGGCCGCCGCGATGCCCATGCCCACGCCGTTCATGACGATGAAGAGCACCACTTCGCGCACCATATTGGCTTGGCGGCGGTGGCGGAACGTCCAGTAACGGTTGGCGAGCCAGGAGAAGATCGTGGCGACGGCGGCCGAGATGAGCTTGGCCTTCGTGGGGTGTCCGCCCATGCTGCCGCCCAGGAGCCACAGGTAAATGCCCGTGTCAATGACAAAGGCCACGCCGCCGACCACGCCAAACTTGGCCACTTCGCGCCAAAAAAGGCCCATCAGGCCCTTGACGCGCTGGGTTAGTGTCTGGTTCATGGTCCTCCGTCAGGAAATACGACTGGCAAAAATTGAAGCGGAAGAGACGTGCCTGAATGCTTGAACTGCTCGGCTTCCTCCACAAATTCTAATCCCGGCGGCTCTCCTCAAATCGCGAAAAGACGGGGAACGAGCTGATAGTTGACCTATATTTCCCGGTTAATCGCGGTCCTCGGAGTCGTAAAAGCATGGAACCTCACAGACTTTCGGTACGCTGGGGACTGTGACTTTTCCTGTAATCGGTGTGGTGGGTGGCGGACAGCTAGCCCGCATGATGGCCCCCGCAGCCGTGGCCCTTGGTTTTGATTTACGTATCTTGGCGGAAGCCCCTGACGTGTGTGCCGTGCCTGCCGTGGCACAGGCACCCGTCGGTGACTATAAGAATTTGGAGACTCTGCGTGAATTTGCCCGCGGCGTGGACGTGCTCACCTTTGACCACGAACACGTCCCGAGCGAGCACCTGCAGGCGCTGATTGCCGACGGCGTCAACGTCCAGCCGCGTCCTGACGCGTTGATTAACGCCCAGGACAAGCTCGTGATGCGTGCCGCGATTGAACGCCTGGGCCTGCCCAACCCGGCCTGGGCCGCCGTCGCCTCTGTCGCTGACATTGCCGCCTTCGGCGAGACCCACGGCTGGCCCGTGGTGCTGAAGATGCCCCGTGGTGGGTACGACGGCAAGGGCGTGAAGGTGCTGCGCTCGGCCGACGACGCCACGGCCGCCGCCGATTGGTTTGAGGCCATGAGCCCGCTCCTCGTCGAGGAAATGGTGGACTTCTCCCGCGAGCTCTCCGCCCTCGTGGCCCGCACCCCGTCCGGCGAATCCCGCGCCTGGCCCGTTGCCGAGTCCATTCAGGTCGACGGCGTGTGCGACGAGGTCATCGCCCCCGCCCCGAACATTCCCGCCGAGGTGGCCGAGGCCGCAGCCGCCGCCGCCCTGCGCATCGCGAACGAACTCGGTGTCACCGGAGTCATGGCCGCAGAACTCTTCGAGACCCCCGGCCGCGCCCCCGGCTTCCTCGTCAACGAGCTGGCCATGCGCCCACACAACACCGGCCACTGGACCATGGACGGTGCCCTGACCGGCCAGTTCGAACAACACCTGCGTGCGGTCCTGGACCTCCCCCTAGGTGCCACGGACGCGCTGGGTTCAATTGTTGTGATGAAGAACTTCCTCGGCGGCGCCAATCTGGATCTCTTCAGCGCCTATGCAGCCGCCCTGGCCGCCGAGCCCACCGTCAAGGTGCACAGCTACGGCAAGTCGGTCCGACCCGGCCGCAAGATTGGCCACGTGAATGTCATCGCCTCCAAGAACGACGACGTCACCGCCGCCCGCGCCCGCGCCACCACCGTGGCCAACATCATTCGTGACGGAAAGTAAGGACTTCTCTTGAGTAACAACACCACCACACCCCTCGTGGGCTTGGTCATGGGTTCGGATTCCGATTGGCCCGTCATGGAAGCAGCCGCGGCGGCCCTATCCGAATTCGGCATTCCCTTTGAAACCGACGTGGTCTCGGCGCACCGCATGCCCACCGAAATGATCAGCTACGGCCAGAACGCCGCCGCTCGCGGCCTGCGCGTCATCATCGCCGGCGCCGGCGGCGCGGCCCACCTGCCGGGCATGCTGGCCTCCGTCACGACCCTGCCGGTCGTAGGCGTTCCCGTTCCGCTGAAGACGCTCGACGGCATGGATTCCCTGCTCTCCATCGTCCAGATGCCCGGCGGCGTCCCCGTTGCCACGGTGTCCATCGGCGGCGCCCGCAACGCTGGCCTGTTGGCCGTGCGCATGCTGGCCTCCGGAAGCGATGAGCTCGCGGCGTCCCTGACCGTGAAGTTGGCGGAGTTCGCCCAGTCCCTCAACGACGAAGCCTCGGCTAAGGGCGCGAAGCTCCGTGAAAAGGCTGGCAGCGACTATCCGCTGGCCGTAGAGCGCCCCTCCGCCAACCCAGCGGGGGCGTGAGCCGGAACCCATGAGTTTTAGCAGCCCGAAGGTATCCCAGGCGTCCAATCGCCCGGCCGTGTTGACCAACCCCGTCCGGTATCCGGAGTCGGCGTCGGCCCCCATGCGCTCCAAGCGAGCCTGGTTCCTTCTGCTGTTGACCTTATTCGTTCCCGGCTCGGCCCAGATCGTCGCCGGAAACCGTCGTCTGGGGCGCCATGCCCTGCGCGTGACCTTCACGATCTGGGCCTTGGCGATTGTCGCCGTCGTACTGGCCTTGGTCCACCGCGAGACGCTACTGAACTTATTCACCAACCCCTGGACCTCGCTCCTGGTGATTGTCGCGATGCTGGCGGTGGCCGTGGGCTGGGCCATCATCTTCTTGAACACGCTCAAGATCATCAAACCGGGGCTGTTGGCGCCGGGCATGCGCGCCATGGTCAGCGGGGCCGTGGCGGTGCTCATGGTGCTGACCTGTGGCACGCTGGGCTACGGCGCCCTAATGATTAATTCCGGCCGCAACGCCATCACCAGCATTTTCCAGGCCGGGCCGGACATGAAACCTGTCGACGGGCGCTACAACTTCCTCATCATGGGTGGCGACGCCGGCGAAGACCGTTCGGGGCGCCGACCGGACTCGATCATGGTTATGAGTGTTGACGCCAAGACCGGGCAAGCCGCCACGATCTCCATTCCGCGCAACTTCCAGAACGCCCAGTTCACGGAGGGCTCGCCGCTGTGGGGTATCTACCCAGAGGGCTATGACTGCGGCGATAACTGCATCATCAACTTCCTCTACACCGACGTCACCAACAACCACCCGGACCTCTACCCTGGTGTGCAAGACCCCGGTGCGGCGGCCATGATGGATGCGGCTGGCGGAATCTTGGGGCTCAAGATCCAGGGCTACGTGCTGGTGGATATGGCTGGATTCTCCCAGCTCATCGACGCCATGGGTGGGGTCACGATCAACGCCGGCGGCTGGGTTCCACTCAGCGGCGACGACGTCAACGGCACTGGCGACCACCTGCCGCCGACCGGTTGGATCGCTCCGGGCGTGCAGAAACTCGATGGCTATCACGCACTGTGGTACGCCCGCTCTCGTGAATGGGTGCTCGACTACAGCCGCAGCCAGCGCCAGCAGTGCATCCAGGCCGCCATGCTGGCCCAAATGGATCCCTCGACCGTCTTCACCAAGTTCAGTGCCATTGCCGATGCCGGGTCCAAGGTCATGGAGTCCGATCTGCCTGCCGGTCAGTTGGGCAGTTTTGTCTCGCTGGCGCTGAAGTCGAAGAACTTTGGGCTCTCCCGGCTCACGCTGGGTCCGCCGGACTTTGAAGAGAACTTCTCGACCTATCCGGACTTCGACTTGATTCACTCACGGGTCAAGGCACTCCTGAACCCCGCGCCCGCCGCAGAGCCACCCGCACCGGCTCCTGTGGATCCCGCTGCCGAGGCGCCTGCCGCCGAGGATCCCGTTGCGGAGGCCCCGGTCGAGGCTCCCGTGGCGACGACACCTGCTGCTCCGGACCCGGAGATCACGGCCGAGTACCTCCAGCAGTTGGCCATCAACGGTGACGCCGCGACGCTCACCATGCTCTTGGCCAATAACGGCAGCTGCTCACCCGGGTAATCACGGCCTCACCTCGTTCCATGGGTAGACCGGGCCCGCTGACACAGTGGGCCCGGTCTTCCTTTACACTCTTTCCATCGATCTGCAGCTTGTCTTGGACCAGGAGAAACTACTTATGTTTGCACTCACCAATGTCATGCGTGACTACCCGTGGGGTTCAACCACGGCCATCGCCGAGCTCTTGGGAACCGAGCCCAGTGGAGGCCCTGAAGCTGAGCTGTGGATGGGTGCTCACCCCGATTCCCCCTCCATCGCCGCTACACCCGACGGCCCTGTGCCGCTCGACCAGTTGATCGCCGAGTACCCAGAGTCCACCTTGGGGCAGGAAGTTCATGCGGCCTTTGGTGCGAAGCTGCCGTTCCTCGTAAAGCTCCTTGCCGCGAATCAGGCGCTGTCCTTGCAGGTGCATCCCACTTTTGCGCGTGCCAAGGAACGGTTTGCCGATGAGGAAGCAGCCGGGGTTCCGCGGGATGCCGCCGACCGCAATTACAAGGATGAGAATCACAAGCCGGAAATGATCCTGGCGCTGACTCCTTTCGAAGCGCTCTGTGGCTTCCGGTCCTGCGCCGAGTCCGCCGAGCTCTTCCAGGCTGTGGGTGCCGCCATTGCGGCAACGGGTGCCGCGGTGCCCGAACTCTTGTCTCGGGTAGAAATCACCTTGCATTCACGCATGGCCGAGCCCATGGTGGTGCGGAAGGCCTTTGAAACCTTGATCGGTGGCGGTTCTGCCACGACCGAGTTGGTGACGCTGGCAGCCTCCGCCCTCGCTGCAGCCACGGATTCCGGAACGGAGCTCTCCCCCGGGCTCCGCACCGTCATTGAGCTGGCCAAACAGTACCCCGGCGATTCCGGAGTTCTCGTGTCGTTGCTTCTGAACCGCGTCTCGCTCGAACCCGGCGAGGCCATCTACCTTCCGGCGGGCAATATCCATGCCTACCTTGACGGACTGGGGCTGGAGGTTATGGCGTCCTCGGACAATGTGTTGCGCGGTGGACTCACGGGTAAGCACGTCGATGTCCCCGAACTGCTGGAAACCGTTGACTTTACGCCGAGCTCCGCTCCGAGGGTCCCCACACGGACCACCGAGCTGGGCCAGCACGTCTGGGAGCCGCCTTTTACGGAATTCGCCCTGCAACGGATTGAAATCTCCGCAGACTCTGAGCCGGTGCCGCTGGTCCAGAACGGCCCCCTGATCATAGTGGCGGTGTCCGGCCAGGTACGCCTCGATTCGCCACGCGGAGATCTCCTCCTAGCCCGCGGCGGTTCCGTCTTTGTCCCGGCGGCCGAGAATCCCGTCATGGTTCACCCCGTGAGCGAACATGCTGCTGCCACCGGCACCTCCGGAGCCCCCGTTTCATCCGGAACCGGCACCTCATCGATCGTTTTCGCCATCACCGTCGCCGCTTAGGCCTCCCTGACGGTTGAGTGGCCGCTTAGGCCTCCCTGACGGTTGAGTCGCCACATAATGCCCTTTAGATCGTTCTAAAGGGCGTGACGTGGCGACTCAACTTGGAGCGCCTGTGGATACTGTTTTTCGTTATCCACAGATTTGCCCAAAACAGCGAATTCGGGCCACGGGGCCCCGGATTTTTTGTCCTAATGGAAGTATGAGAAACCCAGAGCCCCTGCCGATGCCCCTCTCGCAGTTCCCTTTCACTTTGGAGGCTGCCCTGCGTCGGGGCATCTCCAAGAAGCGAACTCGAGCGAGAGATCTCTCCACACCCAGCCGTGGCATCCGGCTTCCCGTCCAAGCCGAGTTTGAGCTCCTCGATAGCTGCCGAACGTTGACGGAGACAACTCCTCAAAGTTTCATCAGCCACGTGACGGCGGCGAGGATCCATGGGTTCTATCTCCCCCAGCGTTTTCAGCAGCAACAGTCCTTGGATCTGGCGAGGTTCGCCGGCGATGCCCGGCCTCGCCGAAAGGGCGTTCACGGCCGACAGCTCGAGCTAGCCCGTAGCGATCTCGTCATTTGTGCCGGCGTCCCCATGACCTCCCTGCAACGAACTCTGCTGGATCTGGCTCCCATGCTCACGGTCGAGGAGTTGGTGGATATTGCCGATCAGCTGGCCAGCGAGCACCACCGCTCCTTTGGCCGCCAGGTGTACCCGCTCGTCTCTTTGGATGCGCTCAAGGCCTACATCGCCGAGCATCCGCGGCATCGGGGGCTGGCCAAGCTCCACGCGGCCCTGGACCTGGCGCGGGTGGGCTCGGATTCACCGCGGGAGACGATGCTGCGGCTCATGATCGGGCGCTGGCCCTTGCCCGAGTTCAAACACAATGTGGAAATCAGGGATGAACATGGCGTGGGGAAGGTGGGGCCGGACCTGGGCTGTGAAGAGTACCGGACCTGCGCCGAGTACGACGGCGCCCATCACTTCTCCCCTGCCCAACAGGCCAAAGACCACGACAGGGATTACATCACCAAGAATCTGGGCTGGCATCAGGTCCTGATCAACAATGACGATATCTGGGCCGGTGAGCTCGTGGTCATCACCAAAATTGCCCGGGCGCTCAAGCTTGGCGGGTGGGCGGACCCCACCAATTTGGCCGAGCGCTCGTTGCAGGGGCTGTTAAACACCCGCAAGGACTTCGAATAGCCCATGAACGAGATTGACCCGTCACATCACGCCGCTTTGAACGTTCAAAAGGGCGTGATGTGACGGGTCAACGGGGATTTAGCGCTTCAGGAGCCCGCGGACCTTCTTCATGGAGCGGCGCGCTACGGGAAGTGCCTTCGCGAAGACCGGGTAGAGCGGTGACAGGGCCAGATCCCAAGTACCCGCCAGCATGTCCTCATGGTCGGCGAAGCCAAACTTGAATTTGGAGACACCGTCGTTGAGCAAGCCGTTGAAGTCGTAGCGTGTGATGCCGCGAGCCTTCATTTCCTGGATGGCGAGCCACTTCAGCGAGAAGTTGGCGCGCAACTGGCTGCCTTCCTCGGTCATGCCGCCGTACAGCTCAAAGGCGGTGGAGCCACTCGCGGCGAGCCACAGGAACGAGACCAGCTTCTCGCCGTCGAACGCACCGTAGATGGGCGAGCCCTCGCCGAGGTTGCGCAGAATATCGGCGTAGTAGCCATCCTCGTGGATCCCGAAGTCCGCACGCTCGGCGGTCTCCTTGTACACGCTCATGCACTGCGCCACCTCCGCCTCGGTGACGGCCCGGTACTCGAGCGCCTCGCGGCTGGACTTGCGAATGTACTGGCGCGTCTTCTTGGACATGGCCGCGAGCAGCTCGTCCTCAGTGCGCGTCAGATCCAAAATCAAGGTGCGCGGAATCAAGATGGTGCTGTTGCTCGGCACCCATCCCGTGGCCGGCAACGACGCCACAGCCACCGTCGCGGCGTCCCAATCCGGCTCTATGCTCAGCGCAACCGACTTGTGGGTGGTCTTCACATAACGTCCGACGGCGTTAAGCACCTCATTCTCCAGGCCTGCCTCGGCCTGTGGTCCCCTCGCCAGGTATGCCAGGGAGCGGAACGGGAATGGCAAGGTGCGCAGGAGGATCTGAGCTGAGCCGACGAGCGTGTCGCCGTCGCGGACCAGGACACGATCAACCCGCCAATTATGCGCGGCCTTCGTTTCACCCCAGCCCCACAATTGCATGGGATGCCCCTGCTGCGAATCAACAGCAGCATCCCATTCGACGCGATCAAGGCAAGGCACAACACTTAAAGTCATGCTTCAACCCTACCGGCTAGCCTCGACGAGCGTAGCTCTCCCACTTGGCAGCCTGGTGCTCACCGTCGACGAAACGGATCGTCCCGGACTTGGAGCGCATCACGATTGACTGCGTCAGCACGCGGCCCTTGTCGTAACGCACACCGCGGAGCAGATCGCCATCGGTGATGCCGGTCGCAGCGAAGTAGCAGTTGTCACTGGTGACCAGATCGTTGGTGGAGAGGACGCGGTCCAGGTCGTGTCCGGCGTCGAGCGCCTTTTGCTTCTCCTCATCAGAGGTGGGCCACAGACGACCCTGAATGACACCACCGAGTGTCTTGATGGCGCAGGCGGCGACGATGCCTTCCGGCGTGCCACCGATACCCATGAGCGCGTCAACGCCAGTTCCGGCGCGGGCGGCAGCGATGGCACCGGCCACGTCACCGTCGAGGATGATCTTGGTACGGGCTCCGGCGTCGCGGATTTCGGCGATGAGTGGCTGGTGGCGATCGCGGTCCAGCACCATGACGGTGAGCTGGTTAACCTTGACACCCTTGGCCTTGGCGATGAGGTGCAGGTTTTGCTTGACGGGCAGGCGCAGGTCAACCATGTCTGCGGCTTCCGGGCCCGTGACGAGCTTTTCCATGTAGAACACGGCGGAGGGGTCGAACATGGTGCCGCGTTCGGCCACAGCCAGAACTGCGAGGGCGTTGTTGATGCCCATGGCCGTCAGGCGGGTTCCATCGATGGGGTCAACGGCGACATCGCACTCGGGGCCGGAGCCGTCGCCAACAACCTCGCCATTGAACAGCATGGGGGCTTCGTCTTTTTCACCTTCACCGATGACTACAACACCGTTGAAGTGCACCGTTGAGAGGAGGGAACGCATAGCGTCAACGGCCGCACCGTCGGCAAGGTTTTTTTCGCCGAATCCAACCCAGTGGCCACCGGCGATAGCGGCGGCTTCGGTCACACGGACGAGCTCAAGGGCTAGGTTCCGGTCCGGCTCGTCATCACCAACGGCGAGCGAACGGGACAGGTGGGAATAATCCAATTGTGATGCTTTTTCAGGCACGTAAAAACCCCATTGTTTAGGTAGGCACAGATTATTTCGTGCGCTTCAATGCGCAACTCTGACGTTTTTTGCCTACGGAACCATCATAGGCGACCCAACGAGCCACCCGAGTGTGAGCTATCGCACAACTAAACTATCGCGCTTTTTTGTCCAGCAACTTCTGGGAAGATGGACAGGTGAGTGAATCTAGCCCTACCCCTACCGTCAAGCCCGTTATCGCAGCCGGCGCGGCCAAGCGAGCCAACGCATCCATCATCGGCATGCTGTTGGCCATGTTCTCAACGGTGGCTATTGTGCTCGCTGTTGTGTGGCTTAACCCACAGCAAAAAGCCGACGGCTACCGTGTCGCCATCGACGTCCCCGCAGTTGCTGCCAACGCGGCGGGCCCGGCAGGCTTCAGCCCCGTCGCCCCGACGCTGCCCGAGGGCTGGTCCGCGAACTATGCGCGCTGGAATCCCCCGGGCACCGATGGCGTGGCGTTCTGGGACGTTGGTTACGTCACGGGAAGCAACACTTTCATCGCTTTGCGTCAGACCATTACGGCTAACCCCACCTGGGTCGCCGCACAGTCCAGCAATGCCCCCGTCACGGGAAGCCGCACGATCGACGGTCACGACTGGGAATTGCGCGACAAGCCCAAGGGCGATCGCAGCCTGGTGCTCACGAGCGGCAGCACCACGATCATTTTGACCGGTGCGGCCGATTTCAAAGACTTTGATATTCTTGCCACCGGCGCAACGAAGCAGCTTGCTGCCGATGCAGCAGCCACCGCGAACGCCGCAAGCACTCCCTCAACGAAAGTCGGCAAATAATGCTCGGTGCAGAAGACGGAAATATCAATGTAATGGCAAATAACCCCCAGACGCCTGCGGAGGCGTGGGAGACCTTGATGGCTGGCAACGCCCGATTCGTTGACAGCAATTCCTCACATCCCAATCAGGATGCGGCCCGCCGAACCTCCTTGCTCTCTACCCAGCATCCTTTCGCCGTCATCTTTGGCTGCTCCGATTCCCGCCTCGCCGCCGAGATCATCTTTGATCTGGGCCTCGGCGACGCCTTCGTGGTTCGCACCGCCGGCCACGTCATCGACAACACCGTCCTGGGTTCGCTCGAGTACAGCGTCGACTACCTGAACGTGCCGCTGATCGTTGTCCTGGGCCACGACAATTGCGGTGCCGTCACGGCCACGCAGGACGCCGTCGCCACAGGCAACATGCCCGCCGGCTTCATCCGCGACCTCGTCGAACGCATCACCCCCTCGGTCCTGACCTCCTTGCGTAAGGACCAGAACAGCGGCATCAGCGACATGATCACCGAGCACGTCAAGCAGACCGCGGCCCGCCTCGTGGAAAACTCCCCCATCATCGCCAGCGCGGTCGCCCGCCAGCGCACGGCCGTGGTGGGCCTGACCTACCGCCTCAGCGATGGTCGCGCCGATCTCGTCTACAGCAATGGTTCCCTCGGCGCCTAGCTCACCTTGTGAAGGCTCGACGGCGGATCTCACCATCCGCCGTCGGGCCTTCTTTTTGTTGGGCTCACCCAGGCAACATCGTGGCATCGGGAACGGTGACGGTTTTTAGCTCAGGGCCCCGCGGCGATATGGTGGATGCATGACTGATACTGCCGCGGCTACCGCACAAGAATTCCGTATTGAACATGACACCATGGGCGAGGTCCGGGTTCCGGTCAACGCTCTCTACAGCGCCCAGACCCAGCGCGCCGTTGAAAACTTCCCGATTTCGGGCATGACACTGGAGTCTGCCCACATTGCAGCACTGGCGCGCATCAAGAAGGCTGCCGCCACGATCAACGCCGAGTTGGGTGTCCTGGACGCCGAACTGGCACGCGCCATCGAGGCAGCAGCTGACCTGGTTGCCGGCGGCGAGTACGACGGTAACTTCCCGATCGACGTCTTCCAGACCGGTTCGGGTACCTCCTCCAACATGAACATGAACGAGGTTCTGGCAACCTTGGCCAACCGCGCACTCGTTGCTGCCGGTTCCGAAAAGGTTGTTCACCCCAACGACCATGTCAACGCCTCACAGTCCTCCAACGATGTCTTCCCGACCTCGGTTCACGTAGCAGCCACCTCGGCCCTGATCAACGACCTGATCCCGGCCTTGGCATACCTGGCTGAGTCCCTGGAGCGCAAGGAAGCGGAGTTCGCCGACGTTGTGAAGTCCGGCCGCACCCACTTGATGGATGCCACTCCCGTGACCTTGGGCCAGGAATTTGGCGGCTACGCTGCCCAGATCCGTTACGGCATCGAGCGCGTCGAGTCCGCTCTCCCCCGCGTTGCCGAGGTCCCTCTCGGCGGCACCGCCGTTGGTACGGGCATCAACACCCCGGCCGGCTTCCCGCAGCGTGTCATCGCCCTGCTCGCCCAAGACACCGGCTTGCCGCTGACCGAGGCTCGCAACCACTTTGAGGCTCAGGCTAACCGCGACGGTCTCATCGAGGCATCCGGCCAGCTGCGTAACATTGCGTACTCGATCATGAAAATCAACAACGATCTGCGTTGGTTGGGCTCCGGCCCCAACACCGGCCTGGGCGAAATCAACATCCCCGATCTGCAGCCGGGCTCCTCCATCATGCCGGGTAAGGTCAACCCGGTCATCGCCGAGGCTTCCATCATGGTTGCCGCTCAGGTTATCGGTAACGACACCACGATCGCCTTGTCCTCCACGAATGGCGCCTTCGAGTTGAACGTCGGCATCCCGGTCATGGCCTCGAACCTCTTGCAGTCCATCCGCTTGCTCACCAACACGAGCCGCGTCATGGCCGACAAGATGATTGACGGCCTGACCGCCAACGTTGAGCGCGCCCGCTTCCTGGCCGAGGCTTCACCGTCCATCGTGACCCCGCTGAACAAGCACATTGGTTACGAGAACGCCGCCAAGATCGCCAAGCACGCCATCAAGGAAGGCCTCACGATCCGTGAAGCCGTTCTGGCCCTTGGCTTCGTTGACCGTGGCGAGCTGACCCTGGAGCAGCTGGATAAGGGCCTTGACGTCATGGCCATGACTCGCGCCCCGAAGTAAATCTCCATTTAGCTGGCCCGCACTGGGCGGCCAGGGATCTCGTTTTAGAGGCGATCCTTGGCTGACTGGTGCGGGCCAGTTTTGTTTTGGGCGGGAAGTTTGACGACGGGGGTTCAGGTCGTGCCTCCCCGTTTCCGTGGTGGGAGCTCTTAGGATCACTGTCATGACCACAGGCAAGGATTCTGCGACAGACCCGGCCGCTGCACTGCTAGACCAGCACATTCCAGGGCAATCAGTCATGACCAAGCTGGCGGAGGTCCTTGAACAGCAAGCTCCGCAGTCAAAGCTCGGGCGCTTTTTTGGTGCCGATCCACTCGACTCGATCAGCCGCCCCTGGTATCAAGGCGCAATGGGCGAGATCGAGGTGGGAAAACTTCTTGCCCGGCTCGGCCCGGAGTGGACAGTTCTTCATGCCGTGCCCGTCGGGACCGGAGAATCGGATATTGACCATGTGGTGATCGGCGCCCGGGGGGTCTTCACCATCAACACCAAGAACCACGCTGACAAGTCCATCTGGGTTGGCGGGCGGACACTCATGGTGTCGGGCCAGCGAACGGACCACCTTCGAAACTCGGTTCACGAAGCAGCCCGTGCTGGCAAGAGCCTGTCGGCTCCCGTGGGATTCACCGTTCCGGTGACAGGACTCATCGTCCTTGTCGGAGCCAAGAAAGTAGACATCAAGGAGGCACCTGCCGGGGTCACGGTTCTCACGGCTCCGCGACTCCTGCGCTGGCTGGGCAAACGCCCCACAACCCTCTCCGACGATGCGGTGGCCGAGATTGTCACTGCCGCAAAACTGCCCGGAACGTGGCATCGGGCACCCCGGTATGCTGGCAACCCCGCCGAGATTCAGGCCCAGTTCAACCAGGTTCACCAAGACGTCCAGGCGGCCCGGCGCCGCAAAAGGTCTTGGGGCTTCGCCGGAATGGCAGCAATACTCGTCGCAGGCCTTGCCGTGATCACCACCGGTCCAACCATCCTCGAAACAATCACGCAGGCCTTGATGCCCTGAGGTGCGTAGAACTTAGACTGGCCACAGACTTCACGTTCGGCAAGCAGATATCCGCATGATGGTTGGAATTGGGGAAGCAGACTACGCGAGCATCTTGATTCCACGGGCCATCAACGGTTCGAACGGCCATGAGGCCGCAGAACGCCACGTATCAAAGGTGGCGTTCCTCCCGCCAAGCGCCCTGTACCCGGCCTGTGGGGATACTCGGAAGCTAGCACCGCCCCGGAAATAGGGCGAGCATGCCAATGAAGGATGACCTCCCGTCGTCGTGCTTTAAGGGGGTGTGATTAACTCCACAGAACAATGACTTTGCACTCTAGCTTTAATAGTGCAAACTTTTACCTTGTGACTGAAAGTGCAAAACACTGCCAACCTCAGGGCCTGCGTGCCCGCAAACGTGAGGCGACGCGGTCGGCGATTACCGCGGCGGCGCGACGTTTGACGAGCCAAAATGGCCTCAACGGCTTCACGATCGAACAGCTCTGCGAGCAGGTCGGTGTGTCTCGACGGACTTTCTTTAACTACTTTCCCTCCAAGGAAGACGCCATCATCGGCTACCTTCTGGATGAGTTCCCGGCAGATGCCTTGGAAAAGTTCCTGCACGCCGCCGGCCCCGATTCCGGTGTGGAACGTGGCCCTCTGGGACTGAGCACCACGTTATTGCGTGACTTGTTCCGCCTCGCCAACGCCATGGTTGAGGAGCTAAACATCTCCAAGGAACACCTGCAGGAACTTGCGATAGTCATGAAGCGTGAACCGCAACTCATGCTCAAGGTCATTGGCAGCGCCGAATATCGGGAACGCGAGTTTGCCGGGCTCATCGCCCAACGTGAGAATCTCGCCGTCGACGATCCTGCGACGAACATGGCCGCAGCCATTTTTGGCACCTGCTCCCAACGCGCCGGACAGCTGTTTTTCTCCGAGGCCAACACCTTGCCGTTCCAGGAGATCCTGGCCAACAATCTGCACATGGCCCAACAAATTTTCAACTTCTCGACTTTACCCGCTGATTTATCCATTGAAGGGACTCCATGAGTACCGCTGCTAAAACAGAGCAACCGCTCCTGCTGACCCAAAAGAGAATCTGGATCATCTTCTCCGCGCTGATCGCCGGAATGCTCCTCTCGAGCCTGGACCAGACCATTGTCTCGACCGCCATGCCCACCATCGTGGGTAAATTGGGCGGTGTGGCTCACCAGACGTGGATCACCACTGCGTACCTGTTGGCCACCACGATCGTGATGCCGATCTACGGCAAGCTCGGCGATATGCTCGGGCGCCGTAACCTGTTCCTCGCCGCGATCGCCATCTTTACGCTGGCCTCCATCGGTTGCGCCTTTGCCACTGACTTCTGGGGCTTTGTGATCTTCCGTGCCATGCAGGGTCTCGGCGGCGGTGGTTTGATGATTCTCTCGCAGGCCATCATTGCCGACATCGTGCCGGCTAATGAACGCGGTAAGTACATGGGCCCGCTGGGCGCTATCTTCGGTCTGGCTGCCGTGGCCGGTCCCTTGTTGGGCGGTTACTTCGTGGATCACCTGACGTGGGAATGGGCTTTCTACATCAATATCCCGATCGGTATCGCCGCCTTCCTGGTAGCCTTCTTCGCCCTGACCTTGCCGTCTAAAAAGGCCACGAAAAAGATCGACTACATGGGCGTGGTGTTCCTATCCATCGCCACGACCTGCCTGATCTTCTTCACCGATTTCGGCGGCAAGCCCGACGGCTGGACCAGCCTGACCACCTGGGCCTGGGGTGCTGGCATGTTCGCCGCCATCGCACTGTTCATCTTCACCGAGGCCCACGCGGAAGATCCCATCATTCCGCTCTCCTTGTTCAAGAACCCGATCTTCCTGAACTCCACTGCCATTGGTTTTGTCCTGGGTATGGGCATGTTCGCCGCCATCGCCTTCGTGCCCACATTCCTGCAGATGTCCACGGGCACCTCCGCCGCGGTCTCGGGCTTGCTCATGCTTCCCATGATGGTGGGTCTCATGGGTACCTCGATCTGGTCGGGTATTCGCATGTCCAAGACCGGCAAGTACAAGGCATTCCCGATCGCCGGTTCCATCCTGACGATTATCGCCATGCTGTGGTTCACCACGCTGTCCGCCGAGACTCCGATCTGGGTCATTTGCGCCCAGCTGTTTGTCTTCGGTGCGGGTCTGGGTTTGATCATGCAGATCGTGGTCATCGTGGTGCAGAACTCCGTCCCGGCCGCCCAGCTGGGAACGGCCACGAGCACGAACAACTACTTCCGTGAAGTTGGTTCGGCCCTGGGTGTTGCCATCTTTGGCGCCATGTTCACCACGCGTCTGGCGAACTCCCTCACCGAGGTCTTTGCCTCCAGCGGTGCCTCGACTGAGGAAGCCGGAAATGCCATGGCCACCCTCGACCCGCAGGAGCTTCACAAGTTGCCGCAGGTCATTCAGGACGGCATCATCAACGCCTACGCCGATTCCCTGGCCCCCGTGTTCTGGTACCTGATCCCGTTCATGGCGGTGGCCCTGATCCTGGCGCTGTTCATGAAGGTCATCCCGCTCTCGGACACCTCCGGCATGGTGGCTCGCGGCGAGGCCATTGGCGGAGCTGAGGCCGAGCGTTTGGAAGCGGAGCTGCTGGCGGATGTCGCTGCTAAGGATGCTGGCGTAACCCCGGACAAACCCTAGCTTTCGCTCCAAAGGCGCGTGCCGCCGTCGTACTTTTTCCAAGCGCGACGGCGGCACGCGTCTTTTGCGTTCCGGCACGCCCTCCACCTCGTCGAGTCGCCAGATCACGCCCCTAACCTAGATCCAAAACGGCGTGATGTGACGAGTCAACACTGGAAGTGAGGCGTTTCAACGCTGGAAATAGGGTGTCCCGTCGAAGACCAAGGCCCGCTCGATGCAGGCGAGGTGGCCGGGGCGTAACGGCGGCAGGTCCTCGATGGCGAACCAGGCTACGTCCAGGGACTCGTCGTCGTTGACGCAGGCTGTGCCACTGACATAGCGGCAGATGAATTCGATGTTGAGGAAGTCGCAGACGTCGTTGTTGGGGAACGTCACCGGACCCACGGCCGAGACGCCCAGGAGGTGCTCAATCCGGGCCACGACGGCGGTTTCCTCAAAGATTTCCCGGATCAAGCCGGGGCCAGGTTCCTCCCCCGGATCCAGGATTCCCGTGATGAGCGCCCAGCCGCCGGTGTCGGAGCGTTCGCCCAGCAGGACGCGGCCAGCGTCGTCAAACACCACCCCGCGCACGCCGGGGAGCCAGAGGGGCTCGTGACCAATTTTCTTGCGCAGATTGACAATGAAGTCCGGTGATCCCATGGCCTCAGCCTAGCGCGCACAAAAGATCCGGAGTCTGCGGCACATGCCACAGGCTCCGGATCTTCTCGCGTGGGTGCTTAGCCGAAGGGGATGACGCCGATCAGGATGGCCACGGCCAACATGACCAAGGAGACGATCAAGGCACGCCACAGGGTCTTCTTGTGGTGGTCACCAAGTTCCACCTTGGAGAGCGAGACGAGCAAGAGAATCGCAGGAACCAAGGGGCTCTGCATGTGGACGGGCTGTCCGGTGATCGAGGCTCGAGCCATGGCGGCCGGGTCGATGCCGAAGTGGGCCGCCGTCTCGCTCAGTACGGGCAGGACGCCGAAGTAGAAGGCATCGTTGCTCATGAAGAATGTCATGGGGATGCTCAACAAACCGGTGATGACGGCCATGTACGGGCCCATCGAGGTGGGGATGACGCTCACGAGCCAGGCAGCCATGGCGTCGACCATGCCGGTGCCGCTGAGTACGCCGGTCAGCACGGCTGCGGCCATGACCATGGAGACCACCGCCACGATGCTGCTCGAGTGCGAGACGAGCGCCTTGGCCTGATCCTTGACGTGCGGGAAGTTCACCAGCAGGGCAATCGCGGAGCCCACCATGAAGATGTAGGCCAGCGGCAGGACGTCCATAACGAGCACGACCATGAGGGTCACCGTCAAGGCGAGGTTGAACCAAAACAGCTTGGGCCGCAGAGTGGACCGATTGGGATCCAGCTGTGCATCCGCGAGGGCGGGGCTGACAGCGTCGGACTCCTGCTCCGCCACGGCGAGCACCTGGGCATCAAAGCGGGCCTGTGCCGCGGACCGCGGCTTTTCCATCGTCAATACGCCGTTGCCCGAGCCGTGCGGCGCGGAGGTGGCGGTGCCGCCCGAGGAGGATCCGGCGTCGTCCGAGGAAGCTGAGCTGCCACGCTCGCCTGCCCACAAGCTACCGGCGAGGGCGAGACGGCGTCGTTCGCGCACACCGAGGTGCCAGGCGAAGAGGAAGATTACGATCATGCCCGCGATGAGCGAGGGAATCATGGGGACGAAGACCTCGCTGGGCGAGACCTTCAGAGCTGCGGCGGCGCGGGCCGTGGGGCCGCCCCAGGGCAGGATGTTAATGGTGCCGTTGGCCAGACCGGCCACGCAGGTCAGCACCACCGGGCTCATGCCCAGACGCAGGTAGATGGGCAGCATGGCCGCCGTGGTCAGGATGAAGGTGGTGGAACCGTCGCCGTCGAGGGACACCACCGCGGCCAGAACCGCCGTACCGAGCACAACCTTCGCGGGGTCGTTGCCCAGCGTGCGCAGGATCAGTTTCACGAGCGGATCGAACAAGCCCACGTCGATCATCATGCCGAAGAAGACAATCGCGAACATCAACAACGCAGCGGTTGAGGTTAGGCTCTTCATTGAATCCATGACCATATCGCCAATGCCCAGACCGGCACCGGCAAAAAGACCAAAGATGGTGGGGACGACGATCAAGGCCACCACGGGCGTCAACTTCTTGGTCATGATCAGGGTCATAAAGACCGCGATCATGGCATACCCAAGGATTACCAGCATTTGAACTCCTTTGTACAAAGGCCGCATTTGTGAGCCTCAATAAAGAGACTAAGGTGAGCTAAGTCACGCGACGGGCTTTAGTGCGCTTGCCCCAAGTAGTGCTCATTGAGTACGTTTATCCCGTTAATCCCACAGAGTTGTGTTGAGTGAGTAAGGAAGCTTTCAACGATGCAAGCCCCTCGGCTCCGATTTTCCACCCGGGTCCTGCTGCTGCAGCTGGCCGTGGTGTGCGCCGTAGTGTTGCTGACCGCGGGAACGTTTGCGGCGCTCACCTACCAGTGGCTTGG
Source organism: Arthrobacter psychrolactophilus (assembly GCF_003219795.1). GTDB lineage: Bacteria > Actinomycetota > Actinomycetes > Actinomycetales > Micrococcaceae > Specibacter > Specibacter psychrolactophilus. The sequence goes on from NZ_QJVC01000005.1 coordinate 48,606, forward strand.
CGATCAAGCCGAGGAGCGTGCCTTGGCCGTGGCTCGCACCGTGGCGTCCTCCGAGGCCGTGCGCCGCGAGACCGCCATTTTGGCCGCGACGCCGGTCCAGCAGCTGACCCCGGAGGCGCTGGCCCAGGGCCCGCTCGAGGATTTCGCAACGGCCACGCAGGAGCGCACGGGCGCCTTATTCGTGGTGGTGACGGATGAGGCCGGACTGCGGTTGGCGCATCCCAACCCCACTTTGTTAGGAAAAATGGTGTCAACCGACCCCTCGGTGGCCCTGGCAGGTGGCGAGGAGACCTCCCAGGAGCACGGCACGCTGGGGCAATCCGCGCGTGCCAAGGTGCCGGTCTTTGCGCCCGGATCCAGCACGCAGGTGGTGGGCGAGGTCAGTGTGGGGTTCTCCAGCGACGACATCGTGGCCGGGATGCTGCGCAATATCGTGCCCGTGGCGATGATTGCCGCGGCGTCCCTGATCTTGGCCCTCGTGGCCTCGACCCTCATGAGCTCCCGGCTGCGACGCCTCACGCTCGGGCTGGAGCCGGAGGAGATCTCGGGCTTGGCGCAGGATCAGGAGGCCGTGCTGCGCGGGGTTGATGAGGGCGTCATCGGCGTCTCCGAGAACGGCACCATCACGGTCTTTAACGACGGCGCCCGGCGACTCCTCGCCCCCGCCTCAGCGCTCGACTACAGCGGCCAGCCGCTGGCAGACTGCGGCCTCCCGAATTTTCTGTCCATGCTCGACGACGGCCCGCAGGAGCATGTGGTCGGCGAGCGCGTTGTCATTGTCACTTCACGTCCGGTGCGCGTGAGCAGTCATGGCGAGCTCCCCCTAGGGCGCGTCATCATGGTCAGGGACAGGACCGAGGTGCAGGCGTTGACGCGCCAACTCGACGCCGTCAACGCCCTGGGCACCGCTCTGCGAGCGCAGCGGCACGAGTTCGCGAATCGTTGGCACACCGTGGCGGGCCTACTGGCGTTGGAACGCACCGCCGAGGCCAGCGACTACCTCAGCGAGATCATGGACAGTGGCCCCCTGAGTTATCCGGCCCAGGATCTGTCCCTGTTGCATGATCCCTACCTTGAGGCGTTTATTGGGGCCAAGAGCATTGAGGCCCATGAGCGTGGTGTAGAGCTGCGCATCGGGGCAGGCACCTCGGTCCGCGGCCAAATCAGCGACCCCCAGGATGTGACGGCCATTTTGGGTAATCTGCTCGACAACGCCATCACGGCCGCCGTGGCCGGCTCCTCCCCCAGCCGCTGGGTAGAGGTGGAGGTCTTGGATGACCATGGTGCGGACGGCGGAACACTGCATCTCGTGGTGGCCGATTCCGGTGACGGCCTCCACGGCGATGGCACCTTGATCTTCACGCCCGGCTATTCCACCGCCAGCCCCTCCGGCTTGGATCCCATCAGCGGTCACGGCGTGGGCTTACCCCTGGTGCGACATCTGGCCCGCCGTCGCGGTGGCGATGTCTGGGTCGCCGACGCCGGCTCACCCCATTCCCACGGCGCGGTCTTCTGCGCCAAGCTACCCGGTGTCATTGCGCTGACACCGCGCTTCGAGGAGCACTCATGAGTAACACCTTCTCCGTCCTCATCGTTGAGGATGACTTTCACGTAGGGCGGCTGCACGCAGGATATGTCGACGCCGTTCCAGGCTTTCATGCCCTCCCTCCGGCACCCACAGCAGCGGAAGGCCTGAAGGTCATTACGGCCCAACGCCCAGATCTGGTGCTGTTGGATGTGTATCTGCCCGATGCTTCGGGTCTGGATCTGCTGCGCACCATTGATACTGACGCCATGATGCTCAGCGCCGCCTCCGATCCGGAGTCGCTCCGCAAAGCCATGCGGCGCGGCGCCTTGGCCTATCTCATCAAACCGTTCTCGGCCGAGGTCTTGGCGACCCGGCTTCGCGGTTATGCCCGCTATCGCCGAGTCCTGTCGGAAACGGGCACCGTGACCCAGGACCGGCTCGAATCCGCATGGCAGGCGCTGCACCCCAACTCCCCCACAGCCGGAGCCAAGTCCAACTCGGCCACCGAGATCGCCGTCCTCGCGGCCCTGGCCACGCGCGGAGATCAGTCTGCCGCGGATGTGGCGGCCGCCGTCGGAATTTCCCGAACAACAGCCCAGCGCTATCTCTCCTCATTGGCCGACGACGGAGCTATCGCCATCACCCTGCGCTACGGCACTACGGGGCGGCCCTAGCATCGTTACAGCGCCGCTCCCGACTAAGGTGAGCAAGCAGACAGCCATTTTGTTTTGAGTAATTCAAAACAAGTACTAAACTTGAAGCATGGCACAGGATACGACTGTAGGGACAGCAGAGGCTCGGCTTCGCTCGGTGGGACTGAAGGTCACCGCCCCGCGGCTCGCCGTCCTTGACGCCGTCTCCACACCCGGACATCGCGATGCCGACACCGTGTTTTCGCTGGTGTCACCTCAGCTGCCGAAGACCTCCCTGCAGGCTGTCTACGGCGTCCTCGCTGCCCTCGTGAGCTCTGGTTTGGTCCGCAAGATCGAACCGGCCGGCTCTGCGGCACTCTATGAAAGCCGCGTGGGTGACAATCACCATCACGTGGCATGTCTGAGCTGCGGCAGCATTGCAGACGTTGACTGCGCCATCGGGGCCAGCCCGTGCCTGACTCCTTCAAATACCAATGGATTTTCTATTCACGTCGCTGAAGTGACATTTTGGGGCGTCTGCGCCCCGTGCCAATCCGCCGATACCCCCGCCGTTTAACCGGATCCGGGAACCCGCTCTAGCCCACATCACCTGGGCGCTATTTGTTGCGCCCTCGATCGAGATCATTCAAAGGATTTATCATGAACGCCTCAACTCATCACTCGCAGTCCAGCAACGCTCCCACCGCCCCGGCGCGCGCCTATGGCGGCAGCTACATCAGCACCGGTACACCCCGCGCCGCGCGCTATGGCCGTTACGTGAGCAGCTCCGCTCCCCAGGTCAAGGCCGTGGGCAGCTACATCACCACCGCGCAGCCCTTTAGCGGCACCATTGGCAGCTACGTCACGAGCGACTAATTCTCGTACCCCAATCCGAGACGGGATCTCCCGCCTCGGGCTATGCTGTGGGCATGAGCGCTTCCCAGTTCTCGGCCGATTCCTTCCGGCACCTGTGCCGATCCTCCCCTTGGCGCTGGCAGACGGTGCGGTTTGAGCTGCACAGTAGTTTGCCTACCCAGCTCGACGGCGGACCGGCCGTCACTGGCGCTGCTGGCTCGGGTGGCGCGCATCGTGCGACCAACCCGACACTGAGCTGCTGGGTTCGTCGGCCCGGGGCGCTGCGTGTGGAGACCGCCACGGGAAAGCTTCTGGCCAGCACCACCAAGATCAACCAGTCCAAGGATTCCCTCTTCATCAGCGGCAACCGCTCCCCCTGGTTACTGCCACCTCGCCTCGTCAACCCCGTGAAGGACGATGCCGGCCTGGTGATTCGCCGCCCGGAGGCACAGTACGGGGAACCGGCCTATGGTTCTGGCCGAGCAGCGGCGGCACTGGATCCGGTGGAGGTGGCCGGAGATCATCCCGTGCCCCTCGAGAAACCTTTTGCCAATGTGGCAGAAATTTTCGAGGTCCACGAAGTGGAGCATCAGGGCCGAGCCGCCCTAGAGGCGATCCTGAGCCCCAATAGCAGTTATCTCCCGCACTTCCCCGAGGCTCCCCTACTTTTCCCTGGCCGCACCCTCCTGCGAATCGATCTCGACACCGCCATTTGTGTGATGTCGCGATCGCTGGACGGGGGCACGGCCGGAGCCGGACACTCCATGACGCTCCTTGGTGTTGATGAGTACATGCTCGATGACCTCTTCGAGGATGTCAGCATGGGACTCACGGACGTCCGCGCCCACATCCCGTGGGAGTTGGGCGCGTAGTCCGTCGCACTAGATTTCGGCGCGTTCGAGCATCTCCGTCACGAGTGCCGCAATGGGTGAACGCTCCGAGCGGGTCAGCGTGACATGGCCAAAGAGCGGGTGCCCCTTGAGCGTCTCCACGACGGCAACTACTCCGTCGTGACGCCCCACCCGGAGGTTGTCGCGCTGGGCAACATCGTGGGTCAGGACAATCTTGGAGCGCTGGCCGATGCGGCTCATGACGGTCAGCAACACATTTTTCTCCAGTGACTGCGCCTCATCCACAATGACAAAGGAATCATGCAGGGAGCGTCCACGAATGTGCGTCAACGGCAGCACCTCGAGCAGTCCGCGTTCCATGATCTCGTCCATCAAGGTATCCGAGACCACCGAGCCAAGGGTGTCGAACACGGCCTGTGCCCACGGGTTCATCTTCTCGCTCTCGGAGCCCGGCAGGTAGCCCAACTCCTGGCCACCCACCGCGTACAGCGGACGGAACACCACGACCTTGCGGTGTTCGTTGCGCTCCAACACGGCCTCCAAGCCGGCGCAGAGCGCCAGGGCACTCTTGCCGGTGCCGGCCCTGCCGCCGAGGGACACGATCCCCACCTCGGGATCGGAGAGCAGATCCAGTGCGAGTCGCTGTTCGGCCGAGCGACCGTGCAGCCCAAAGACCTCCCTGTCGCCGCGGACCAAACGAACCTGCTGATCAACGCCCACCCGGCCCAGGGCCGAGCCGCGATTGCTCGTGATGACCAGAGAGGTATTGACGGGCAGGACCGAAGCGTCCGGGATGGGAACGGGCTCGTGGTTGTAGAGCGCCGCCATCTCATCTTCGGTGGCAGCAACCTCCTCGACACCTGTCCAGCCGGAATCCTGCACCAGCTCGTTGCGGTATTCCTCGGCAGCCAACCCTAGGGCGGAGGCCTTGACACGCATCGGCACATCTTTGGACACCACCGTCACGGCGTGGCCCTCATTGGCGAGATTCTTGGCCACCGCCAGAATGCGCGAATCATTATCCATGCCGCGCATGCCCGCCGGAAGTACCTCAAGCGAGACGTGATTGAGCTCCACACGGAACGTCCCGCCGTCGTTCCCTAGGGGAACCGGAGAGGCCAGGCTGCCATGCTGGGCCCGCAAATCATCGAGCAACCGCAGGGCGACGCGGGCGAAGTAGCCAAGTTCGGGATCGTGCCGCTTGCCCTCCAGCTCGGAGACGACCACGATCGGGAGCACGACGTGGTGCTCGGCGAAGCGGGTGATGGCGCGGGGATCCGACAGTAAAACAGAGGTGTCAATGACATAACTGCGCAGGATTGCTCCCGTGTTCGTGGGGTGCGCCTGCTGCTCAAGGTTAACGGTTTCAACCACGTCTGCTCCAGCCCTCCGGACCATCACACGCGTCCGGATTCCAATCGGTACGTCGGGCGGAGTTGCCCTCCGTTATGCCCAAAACTACGCCTGCGAGGCGGGCTTTGGGGCACTATTTGGGGGCGTGTTGAGTGACGTTGCTATGAACTTTTGGTGACGGAGGCGTTACCTGACGCACGGATCCGCGGGCCGGCGGCGGCTAGGCGCCGAAGCGGCGGCTGCGTCCGGCGTAATCGCGCAGGGCACGCAGGAAATCGATCCGGCGGAAGGCAGGCCAGAGGGCTTCGCAGAAGTAAAACTCGCTGTAGGCGCTCTGCCACATCAAGAAGCCCGAGAGGCGTTGTTCGCCGGAGGTGCGGATGACGAGATCCGGATCCGGCTGGCCGCGGGTGTAGAGGAACTTGGAGATGTCATCCACCGTGAGCGTGTCGGCTACCTCGAGCATGGTGCGACCGGCGGCGTCGGCATCGTGCAGGAGCTCGCTGACGGCGTCGACAATTTCGCGCCTGCCTCCGTAGCCGATGGCCATGTTGACGTGGATGCGTTCCTTGGCCGGCACCCGGGCCGTCAGGGACGAGAGCCGTGCTGCGAGGTAATCCGGGAGCAGTTCGGGGGCGCCCATGGCGTGGACGCTGATGTCGGCGTCGGCGTCGAGCAGGTCAAGGGTGTTGGCGATGATGCCCATGAGCTCGTCGAGTTCTTCGGCGGAGCGGCTCATGTTGTCGGTGGAGAGCATGTACAAGGTGACGACCTTGATGCCCAAGTCCTGGCACCAGCCAAGGAATTCAAGGATCTTATCGGCGCCGGCCTGGTGACCCTGGCTAGTGGGAGCGTTGAACTGCTTGGCCCACCGGCGGTTGCCATCGACCATGACGCCGATATGACGGGGCACGCTGTTGGCATCGAGGGCCCGGGCTAGGCGACGCTCATAGAAGTTGTACAACAACTTAGGCATCCGCAAGGACGCAGTGGACAACCGCATTATGAGGGCACCGAACCTTTACGAATAATGGCCCTGCGGCCGTACGAATCTTGCTAGCTCTAGATTACCCGCTGCCTGCCTCGCTTCTCACCAAGGGCCGAGTTACCGCCCAGTAACTTACAGGATGGCTGCGTTATGCTTTTCCCATGACCAGCCTCCCGGAATTAGAACTTAAGCCCACCTGGCGGGGCTGGCTACATGCAGGAACCGCACCCCTGGTGCTCATTGCGGGCATCATCTTGATCACTTTGGCGCCCACCGCGGGCGCCAAGATCAGCTGCGCCATCTACATCGTGACGGGCGTGCTGCTTTTTGGCACAAGTGCGCTATACCATCGCGGCACGTGGTCCCCCACCGCCAAGGCAACGCTCAAGCGGCTCGACCACAGCAACATCATGCTGGTCATCGCCGGCTCCTACACGCCCTTGTCGTACCTTCTCTTGCCGCGCCCCACCGCCACGCTCTTGCTGTGGATGATCTGGATCGGGGCGGTGGCGGGCGTATTTTTCCGAGTCTTCTGGGTTGGCGCGCCCCGGTGGCTGTACGTCCCCATTTACGTCTTACTAGGAACCACAGCGTTATTCTTCCTGCCCCAATTCTGGGCGGCCGGCATCGCCGAAACCCTGCTGATCTGCATCGGAGGGGCGTTGTACATCGCTGGCGCCGTGATTTACGGGATCAAGAAACCCAACTTCAGCCACGCCCACTTTGGCTTTCATGAACTCTTCCACGCCCTGACCGTGGCGGCCTTTGCCTGCCACTTCGCCGCTGTGGTGCTCGCCGTCGGCGGCGCCATCCAGGGCTAGAAACGGATGGCGTCGATGACCTTGACCCGAATCGCCACGAGCGCCGGAATGGCTCCCGCCAAGGCACCCACCACAACTGCCGCCCCCAGACCCAACAACGCAGCCTCGATAGGGAACGCCGGATAAGCGTCCAGGCCCGGAGCCACCTTGGACTCTACGAACGGGTTCTTCACGATCGCCACGGCCAGCATGACGCCCAGGGCGCCGGCCACGGTGGTGCCCACGACGGATTCCATCATGACGCCGGTGAAGATCCGTCCCGAGGTGGCACCAAAACTACGCCGGATACCAATCTCCCGGACACGGTAACGCACCGTCACCATGGAAATATTGAGCAATCCCACGGCACCGAGCAGCAGGATCAGCGCCGCAATGCCGGAGACCATAATCTGCACCATCCCGAAGGGGTCACCATAGGCCGCATAGTCGCTGCGGTACACGCCCACATACGAGCCGGGCAGTTGCTGCGTCAGATCCGCCGTCAGGACGGCAACGAGTTCCTCGGCCATGCCGGTCGGCACCCAAATTCGCAGTTCCTGCCCCATCCCCTGGTAGCTCCCGCCGATGCCCACACTGGCCGCAGCCTGCGTGAGCATGAAGGCCTGAGGCCCGGCTTCCGGATAAGCATTGGGCATGACGCCGATCATGACGGCCGTCGCCGGGTTGGTCCCTAGAACACTGATCTGGGGCTCGGTGACCAGATTGGGCCGTCCGGCGGCTTGATAAAACGCTTCGTTTACGACGACGGCGGGAGCCAGCCGCTCGGCGTCGTCGGCGGCAAACCACGAACCTTGGGAGACGGCAACGCGGTGGATCGTGCCGTAGGGCGGGTCAACGACCTGAAGTTCCACAGGTTGCACGCCGGCGGGAAATTGGAAGCGGGCCTGCGCATGGGAGAGCCGGCTCGCGTGGGTGAAGGAGTAGCGTTCAATCGTGGCGTCCAGGATCTGCGTTGTCCGCGTCTCATCGACCGCGTCGACACCGGGCTGGCCCGGCTGAATGCTGACCGTCAAGGTCGCCTCGCGGCCACCATTGCGCTCGGAATCTAAGCGAATTCCCTCACGGGCCAGGTTGCCAACACCCACCACCGTGGTCAACACAGCGACAGACAGGGTGACGCCGATCAGGGCCAGCAGCACCCGGGTCTTGTGGATGCGCAGTTCGCTCCAAGCCTCAACCATGGCGGAAATGAGCGCGGTCATGCACCCACCGCCACAAGTGCCGCGGACGTGGCGACGGTGTCGGTTGGCGAGAGAACACCGGCGTCAAGGCGGTACCGGGTGCGGGCCCGGGCGGCGACATTGAGATCGTGCGTGATGGTGACCAGTGCCGCACCGGACTCGGTAGCGATGGTGTCCAGCAGGTCCATGACCGCCTGACCCGTTTCGACATCGAGGGCGCCCGTGGGTTCGTCGGCGAGGATGAGCCGGGGCCGGCGGACCAGGGCCCGGGCGATCGCCACGCGCTGCTGCTCGCCGCCCGAGAGCATGTGCGGCTGCGTGCCAGCACGTGCGCCGAGGCCCACGCGTTCGAGCATTTCCATGCCGATAGCATTGCGGCCCCAGAATTCCTTGCGGCTGCCATACATCAACGGCGTCACCACATTTTCCAGGGCGGTGCGTCCCGGCAACAGGTTGAACTGCTGGAAGATAAAGCCGATGCTGGCCCCGCGCACCTTGGCACGGGTGTTGTTGCGGAGCTTGCCGACAGGTGTTCCGTCAAAGATCATCGTCCCGCTCGTGGGCACATCCAGGAGACCCAGAATGTTCAAGAGTGTGGACTTGCCACACCCCGAGCGGCCCACGATGGCGGTGTGGTCGCCGATCCGCACCTGCAGGTCCACGCCACGGAGGATGTGAAGTTCCTGGTCATCGGGCAGCAGCACGGTTCGGGTGACGTCCCGCAGATCAACGAAGGCCTCCTCAGCAGCTCCCGAGGCGTTCAGAGCACCGTCGACGGAGTCGCCGCTCTCGGTGAGGAACGCGCCGTCGAGCAGGTCTTGGTCTGGCTCCTGAAAAATATTACTCACCCTCAGCCGCCCATCATGGGGTAGCCGGGCATCTGCCCGTTAGGGACGGCCGCGTCGCTGCCGGGCACAAATTCGAGCACCTGCTCGCCTTCCTTCAGGCCCGAGGCGATTTCCACCTGGTTTCCGTCGTTGAGGCCCAGCACGACCTCGCGCTCCACGGGCTCCCCGCCTTCGGCCGACTGAATCCAGACGATGCCATTCTTCACGCTGCCCTTGACGGCCGTCAGTGGCAGGGCCAGGACATCCTTGGCCTCGCCCGCCGTAAGGGTGATGCCCGCTCCCAGCCCGGGGAAGACCTCGACCTCGGCGGGAATGGAGCAGCTGACCTGGCCGCTGCTGGCCTCGGCAGGAACGGCGCCCATCATGTTGGCGTTGGCCTGATCCGCATCGTTGCCGCCAGCATTCTCGGCCGGTGCGTTACTCAGCTGCACATTTTGGCAGCTGAAAGGCGCCGGACCATTCGTGATGGTGCCCGTGGCGACCGACGGACGGCCCATGAGTCGAAATTGCTGTGCCGTGGTGAGAGCCCCCGTGATGGAGAAGGTCCCGGGCACAACGCTTCCGGTGGTCTCCCCCACGCTGGTTTCCTGATCCAGCAGCACCGTCAAGGTCTCCAGGGTTCCGGCCGTGGGAGCCAGCACGTCCGTGTAGGAATACACGGGGCCGGGCGCCGGCTGCGAGGATTCCTCGGAGTCCTTCTCGTCGCTGACCACGGCGACAGGATCGGGCGTCACCTCGCTACGAATTTGGTAGAGTCGCTCGCCTTCCAGGACCGTGGCGCCCTTGGTGACGAAGAAGAACACCACTTTCCCGGCGGCCGTAGAGCGCACGGGCACCCCAGCATCGCTCTGCACCGTGCCCGTGAGCTCGACGGTATTGGTCACCGTGCCGCGCGCAACGTCTATGACGGGAGCCTGAATCTGCGCACTGGGGAACAGCTGTTCGCTCTCATCCTTAAGCCCGTCGATGAAGGCAATCTTGACGAGCGCCACCGCAATAACGCTGAAAATCAGCAGCCACACGATGGGAAAAACAACACGGCGCAACACACGCATTCTTCGGTCCTTCCGGAAATCTCCCCACAGATCCCCGAGCGGAGACATGTTGGCAACAATCTACCCGGTGCCCTAAGAACGGCGTGCGAGTGTTACTTGTGTCGCTCGAAAGACTGTCCTAAAGGACCAGTGTCAGCTCAAAAGCTTCCGCAGCGCATCCGGGGTCGTGACGGGATAGGCGCACACCATCTTTCGACACACATAGGCCCGGGCCGAGGTCTCATCCCCGTCGCGCAGCGCCGTCCGTCCCGTCAAAAGAGGCACGACGGCGGATCCCTCGCCATCCCCGGTGGCCACGACGAGTCCCGGCGATGGGCTCAGCCAGGCTTCTCGCAGGAGCGCCGAACGGGCGCTTCCTTCCGGCCCCACCACGGCGAGCTCCAGGGGCCCGGCCAGGAGCGACTCGGCAACAGCCAGCAATCCTCCGGCAGCCCGGGGCGCGCGCCGCACCAAGGCCGGCAGCCCGGAGAGGAGGTTCTCGGCGATGGCCCGATGCCGTTGGGAGCCGGTATAGGCAGCCCATGAGGCAAGCGCATCCGCCAGCAGTGCCACCCCGCTCGCCGTAGCGTTGTCAAAGGGGTCGGCAAACCGTGATCCCTGCAAGGGTCCGGTGCCCTCGTCATGGGCGCCGTGGCTAAACACCACTCCGTCAGCAATGAATTCTTCCTCGAGCGCTTGCAGAAGCTGCCCGGCGAATTCAAAGTGGCGGCTCTGGCCGGTTGCGGCGTAGAGCCGGAGAAAGCCCTTGGCACTGGCAGCATAGTCCTCCAGTAATCCCTTGATGCCGCGTGCCGTGCCTGCGTGCGAGACCCGGAATAACACTCCGTCCCACTGCACGTGACGCAGATACTCGCCCAGGTCCACGGCGGCCGCCAGCCAGCTGGGTTCCTCCAGCACCATGGCCGCATCCGTGAGGGCGCCGAGCAGCATGGCGTTCCAGGACGCGACTACCTTCTCGTCCCGGGCGGGCATGACGCGGCGGGATCGTTGTGTTAGCAGTGCAGGCTTGAGCGCACGCCATGCGTGCTGTTGCTCGGCAGAAAGTTCTTGTCCAGGGTTGAGCGGGGCCGGCTGTGTACCCAGGCCCATGGCAGCCGCCACCTCGTGCGCCATGGATTCGGCCACGTCACCTGCGCGAGCCGCGGCGAGGAGCTCGGCCTCGGTCCACTGGTAGCTGGCACCCTCATGGTGCACGCCGTCAATGACGGTGTCGGCATCCAGCGAGGAGGCAAACGCCCCGCCCGGCAGCCGCAGCTCTCGCAGGAGCCACGACACCACGGCGGCCACGGCGTCACGGGCCTCCGTCAAACTCAAGGGAGCGATGGCGCTCGTGGAGGTTCCGACGTCGTACTTCTCGGGATCCGGGGCACGACCTGCCAGCCGGATCCACTGCACGAGCGCCTGCAGCAGCCCGGCATTGTCGTAGAGCATTTTCTCGTAGTGCGGCTCGGACCAATCGGCGCTCACGCTGTAGCGGGCAAAGCCGCCGCCGAGCTGGTCGAAGAGCGCCGAACGCACCATGGCACCCAGCGTCCGCCCGGCCACGCCCCGTGCAAGCTCCGCCGTCGGGGCACCGCTGGCCGCATGCCGGAGCAGAAAGTCCAGTGTGGGTGTTGGCGGGAACTTCGGGGCGTTCCCGAAACCGCCGTGCTGCAGGTCCTCGGCCGCGGCTAGGGCGGCGACGGCCTGCGCGGGGGCCCCGGCCCACTCGGGAGCTTCCGCGATCTCAAGCTCGACGCCGGACTCGGGCACGGCGCGCAGCTGCCAGATAGGTTGGGCGAGCGCCTGCGCCAGCTCAGAGGCGGTGCGCTCGACCTGCTCGCGTCGCTCCTGCCAGGCTTCTTGCACCGCATGCAGAACCTGGGTGAAGGAGGGGCGCCCCGATACCGGCGACGGCGGGAAGTAGGTCCCGGCGTGAAAGGCCCGGCCATCCGGAGTCAGGAAGACGCTCATGGGCCAGCCGCCCTCGCCGCTGAGTGCCTGGGTTGCGGCCATATAGGCGTCGTCAACGTCGGGGCGTTCCTCGCGGTCCACCTTGATGGAGACAAAGTGGCTGTTCAGATAGGCGCCGATGGCGGGGTCTTGGAAGGACTCCCCCGCCATGACATGGCACCAATGGCAGGCGGCATAGCCCACCGACAGGAAAATGGGGACGTCGCGGGCCACAGCCTCGGCAAAGGCAGCATCGTCAAAGGGCTGCCACGCCACGGGGTTGTGCGCATGCTGGCGGAGATACGCGCTTGGTTCGTCCGCCAGCCGGTTCATCGTGGGGCTTACTTCTTCTCGGAGACGGCAGGGGTGTCCTGCCCGGGCTCCCCCGCGGAAACGGGAGTTCCGCCGGAAACTGAGGGGTCGTCGTCGTCCGAACGAATCGGGATACCCATATGTTCGGCGGCGGGGCCGTGCGAACCAGCCGCGCGACCCTCCTCAACCTGCTGGCGGTACCGCACGCGGCGCACGCGCTTGACCATGTCGCGGATCAGGAAGAACATGATCGCCACGATGCCGAAGGTGACGACAAAACCCAGTAGGCCTGGGGTGACATCAGACTCGGTCAGCCCCTCACGCAGGCCAGGCTGCGTGGGGATTGCGGGATCGGTGGCGGCAAGCAAAATAAAGTTGAGCACAATTCGTCTTTCGTTACATCCCCGGCATGGCAGGCGCCATCAGGAAAACGTCCATTGTCTATCGTAAGCCAGCAAACAGGTCGTTCTCTGGGAGCGAGGTGGGAACGCGGGATTCGATCAGGGAATAGTCCTCCCACGGCCACACCTTGCGCTGCATCTCCGGGCTCACCGCGAAGAAGAATCCATCCGGATCAACCTGGGTTGCGTGCGCGCGCAGAGCAGCATCACGGCTCTCAAAGTAGTCGCCGCAATCGATCTGGGTTGTGGTGGGGTGCGGACTGACGGGAGGCGTGTGGCCCTCCGTGTCGTTCTCGAGCCAGGCGGCGAGGCGCTGGGCGTAGGGCGAAGCCAGGCCAGCATCCTCCAGCGCAAAGTGCAGGGCCCGGAAGCGCTGTGGGTTGAACGCAAGGTCGTAGTACAGTTTGGACGGCTCCCAGGCGTCGCCCGTTCCCGGGTACTTCTCGGCATCTCCGGCGGTATGGAACGCTTCCACGGCAATCTTGTGGGCCATGATGTGATCCGGGTGCGGGTAGCCACCGTTTTCGTCATAGGAGACGATGACATGGGGCCGGAAGCGGCGCACCAGGCGCACGAGCGGTGCCGCGGCAACCTCAAGCGGTTTCAAGGCAAAACTGTTCACGGGCAGATCGGGCAGCGGGTCGCCCTCGGGCAGGCCTGAGTCGGTAAAGCCCAGCCACTGCTGCTGGATACCGAGGATCTTTGCCGCGCGCGCCATTTCCAGACGACGGGCACCACCCATATCGCGCGCCGAATGCGGATCGCCCACCAGGGCCGGGTTTTGAATGTCACCACGCTCACCGCCGGTGCACGTCGCCACCATGACCTCGACGCCGGCAGCAACATAGGAGGCCATCATGGCCGCACCCTTGCTCGCCTCGTCGTCGGGATGCGCATGGACCGCCAAAAGACGCAGCGGGGCAGCTGATGGGTGATCGGTGACGTTCCGCTCATTGCTGTTCACGTGGGGCTTCTTTCAATTCTGATGGAACCTGGCTACTAAAAACCTCGGGGCAAAGCGGGTACCGAATGAGCGCTAAACTTGTCGTAAGTCCAACGCCTTGTCACTGAGGCGGCCAGACCGTGGCAACCCCACGGAACAGACACAAGTGGATCCCGTGACAAACTCTGATTCTTCAGCACCTACCAGCCTAACCAATCGATACGGCGCACCCAAGCGAGCCGTGTCTAAAAAGACCCAAAAGATTCTCTTGATCGTGGCCGCAGTATTGTCACTTTCATGGATTCTATGGGCTGTTGTTGGCGGAAACACTGGTGTATCCCAGAAAATTGTCAGCTACAACGTGGTTGATGACACATTCACCACAGTGGATCTGACCGTGAGCAAAGACCCCAAGGCAACTGCTGCCTGCGAGATCACGGCCTTGGATCAGTCCTACGCGGTGGTTGGCTGGAAGGTCATCACCGTGGGACCCAATAGCACCGAGGTCGGCTCGGAAAATGGCCGAACAACTCTGGTCCGTGGCGAGATGCGAACCGTAGCTGGCGCGGTCACCGGCCTGGTGGAAGACTGCTGGATCGTAGACCCGGCGTAACACCGGACACAGCGATTCTTGGGTTTATCCGCCTTATTGACTAAACTGGGATCTATTACCATCTGCCCCGCTAGGTGAGACATTGAGTTTCGGCGCGTGGTTTATGTAGCTTTTCGCTTACATACTCCCGCACTGTCAGTGGAGAACCTGCTGCGGGGCCTTTGCATTTGCACATTCAAGGAGAACTTCGTGGCTAGTACCAACAGCGCGCCCCCGTCTGCATGGCTGACTCAGGAAGCATACAACCGTCTGCAGGCTGAGCTCACCCAGATGTCCGGCCAGGGCCGGGCCGAGATCGTCGCTAAGATCGAGCAGGCTCGCCAAGAGGGCGACTTGAAGGAAAACGGCGGCTACCACGCTGCCAAGGACGAGCAGGGCAAGATCGAGGCTCGCATCCGCCAGCTCAGCGAAATGCTGCGTTACGCCCGCGTTGGCGAGGCACCTGCCGATGACGGCATTGTCGAGCAGGGCATGGTTGTCGTGGCGACGATCGCCGGCGACGAGACCACCTTCCTCCTGGGCAGCCGCGAGGTTGGCGCCGGCGATCTGGAAGTTTACAGCGAGCGTTCCGCCTTGGGCGAGGCCATCATGGGCTCCAAGGTGGGCGACAAGCTCAGCTACCAGGCCCCCAACGGCCGAACGATCGAGGTCGTCATCATCTCGGCCAAGCCGTACGTTGGCTAGTCTGACGCCTTAGCGCAGCCGGAAGGCCGGGTTTCCCTCAGGGAGACCCGGCCTTTCTCTTTGCCAATTACGTTTAGTGGTCCCGAGAACGACGGCGGATCCTGGCTACCACCACAGCGGCACCGAGCAGGATTAACAGTCCTCCAACGAGCAGAATTGGTGTTGCTCCCGTGGCTCCTGTCGCTGCCAGCGCCCGCGTGGTTCCGCTCGTGGGGACTGTGGATGGCCTGGTGGCGGCAGTTGTCTGGGTCTGCGTGGCCGGAGTTGTTGAGGTGGCCGTAGGACTCGAAGTAGTCGAAGGACTCGGGCTCGCGGAGGGCGTGACTCCGGGAACGGTTCCGGGGACGGTGACGCTGACCGCCGCGCCCCGCACCACGATTCCTGCGAAACTGGTCTGGACGGGTGTCAGCGTGTGCGCACCTGGGGACAGCGCAGCGCCCACGACGGCGCAGCCAAAGATCCCCATCTCGTTGGCTACGGTTGAACAAATCGTGGTGCCGTGCTCGTCGACGATGGCTACGTCGGAACGCGCGCCCGCGGTTCCTTCGATGACCGGAAATTCAGCGACCACACCCCCCTGTGCCGGCCGCAGAATCGTGGGAGAGACCTCTACCGCAAAGGTGATCATTTTCCCCGCCACCGACCCCACACCATTAGCCGACACAGATGGAAATACTTCCAGACTACCCACCATGAGCGGCCTATCCATGAGGCAACTGAACGTGCCGTCCGCTTCTGCCTTGGTCGTGCACATCGGCAGGCCGCTGCGGCCTTGAACAATGCTGATGTCGGCGCCAGGATGTCCCGTACCGGAGAAGACCGGACGATCGCCGGTGATGGAGCCATCAGCCGGGCTCGTGATGACCGGCGCGGCGATGACCGTCCAGTTCATGGCCTCCCGCGTGACGACCCCACCGTCGGCGCCTGTCATCGACGGGCTCAGTGCCACAGCTCCGTGCGGAAGGGGGCGCTCCGGCATGCAGTTGAAATTTCCCCATTCGTCACCCGTCGTGGTGCACACGGCTCGCCCATCCGCGGCCAGCATCTGAACCTGCACACCCGGCAAGGCCGTCCCGGAGAAGGACTGGCTACTCGAGATCAGTGCACCTGCCTCCGGCCACGTGACTGCCGGGTAATACACCGTATAAATCCGCACGGTGTTACCGACTGTTGAGCCGTTGGCCGAGGTCGTGGTCACCGTCAATGTTGGGTATCCGGCGGGAAGGAGCTGCGTGCCTGAACAGGAAAAGTAGCCCACGTCCGAGACAACCCCGGAGCACACCTCGAAACCGCTGCTATCTGTGATCACGGCGGTGCTGTTCGGTTCACCGGTGCCATCAATAATCGGGATATCGTGGATGGTCGTACTGTCCATGGGATTTGTAATGACAGGGACCTGATCGGAGATTGCGGCGATTTCACCGACGGGCTCGGCGTTGGCCGGCAGGGCCGATAGCCCGAGCAAGCACAATAGCACCGCAGCGGTTCCACCGACGCTACGCCTCAGGCGCCCCTCACGAATCACAAAAATGCTCATGACGGTGTCCCCCAAAGTTTGTATGACCAGTCCAGGATTCCGAGTGGAATGAAGAAGAGTATCCACGAAAGCTCAAGAAAAGGAAACACTACTTCGGAATTGGGGATTCCGAAGCGTTGCGGGCGCTTCCGGAGAGGCCGGAGCCGCCGCCGGGGCTCAGTCCGTCAATCGATTAAGCAGCTCCTGCGGGTGTGGACAGTGCCGCCCAATCTATTAAGCAGCTCCCGCGGGTGCGAGAGCTGAACACCCACCGAAGCTGCTTAAAAGAATTCCGGACCAACCCAACACCCGCAGGAGCTGCTTAAAAGAATCCAGAAGCCGGCTAGCGGAGATCCGGAGCGGTGCTTAGTGCACCACGATGGGCTGGAAACCCTCGGAACGCAGTGCCGTCAGGACCTGTTCGCAGTGTTCGTGGCCCTTGGTCTCCAAGTTGACGGTGATGGAGACATCGCCCATGGAAATCGAGCCGCCCACGCGGGTGTGATCGAGTCCGGTGACGTTGGCGTCGCTCTCGGCGATGATGCGCGAGATCGTGGCCAGCGAACCGGGGCGATCGTTGAGCATCATGCGCACGGTCATGAAACGGCCGGCCGCGGCGAGACCACGCTGGATGACCTTGAGCATGAGCATGGGGTCGATGTTGCCGCCCGAGAGGATGACCGCGGTGGTCCCCGGGTTTTCAATCTTGCCCTCCATAAGCGCCGCAACGCCCACTGCACCGGCGGGCTCAACGACCATCTTGGAGCGTTCCAGCAGGAAGATCAGCGCGCGGGCCAGCGAGTCTTCACTGACCGTCACCACATCGTCCACCAGCTCACGGATGATCGAGAATGGCAGCTGCCCGGGACGGCCCACAGCAATGCCGTCGGCCATGGTGGAGACCTTCTTCAGCGGCACCAGCGCATCGGCAGCCAGGGACGGAGGGTAAGCTGCGGCGTTTTCCGCCTGCACACCGATGACCCGGATCTCGCGGCCCAGCTCCTTGGCGCGCGCCTTGACGGCCACGGCCACACCGGCCAGCAAGCCACCGCCGCCAACGCCCATGATGATCGTGTCAACGTTAGGGATCTGCTCGAGGATCTCCAGGCCGATGGTGCCCTGACCCGCCACTACATCCACATTGTCGAAGGGGTGCACAAAGACGGCGCCGCTCTCGTTGGCGTAGCGCTCAGCCTCGGCGAGCGACTCGTCAACGTTGAAACCGTGCAGTACCACCTCGGCACCATGTCCGCGCGTGGCAGCCAGCTTCGGCAGGGCCACACCAACGGGCATGTAGATCCGCGCCTTGATTCCCAGAGCCTTCGCGGCCACGGCCACGCCCTGCGCGTGGTTACCGGCCGACGCCGCGACCACACCGCGGGCGCGTTCTTCCGCACTGAGTCGCGCCATGCGCACGTATGCGCCACGCACCTTGAAGGAGCCCGCGCGCTGGAGGTTCTCGCACTTGAAGAACACCTCAGAGCCGGTCATGCGCCCCAGCGCGCGCGAACTCTCGATCGGCGTGAGCGCAATAATCTCCTGCAGCAGCTCCCGAGCCTGTTCAACATCTGCAAGGGTGACGGGGAGATCGCTGATTGCGTTCACGATACTTTTATCTCTTTCTCTACGGAACTGGAGTGGAGCAATAAAACTTGGTGGTGGGCCGGTCAGGCCGCGCCCGGATGTCGCCTCAGGAGTGCGTCGGCTTTTCAAGTACGACGCCGGACCCGGCCGCTTCTGCAGCGCTGGCTTCGGCAGCACCAGGGTCGGTGACGGGGGCGCCGTCGGGAATCACCTGGGGTAGGCCATAAATATCTGGCAGATCGGGATCATGCTCCCAGCCGCGGGAGGCGATGTAACGGATGAAGGAATTGGCCACGGCCAACAGCGGAACAGCGAAGAGCGCACCAAGGATGCCAGCCACACCTGACCCGGCGGCCACGGCGAGGATCACGGCAACGGGATGCAAGGATACGGCCCGGCCCATGATGAAGGGCTGCAGCAGGTGACTCTCCAGCTGCTGGACGAGCAAGACGATACCGAGCATGATCAGCGCATTGACCCAGCCATTGGCAACGAGCGCCAGCAGCACAGCCACGGCACCTGTCACGAGGGCACCCACAACAGGGATGAATGAGCCAACGAAGACGAGGACGCTCAGGGGCAGCGCCAGCGGCACCTGAATAATCGCCGCACCGGCTCCAATACCTACCGCATCGACGGCGGCTACGAGAACCTGAACGCGGGCGTAATTTCCCAAGGAGGTCCAGCCACGACGTCCGGCCCCATCGACGGCAGGGCGGGCCTGACGTGGGAAGAACTTCACTAAGAAGGCCCAAATATCTTGGCCTTCCAGCAGGAAGAACAGCAGGATGAAAAGAGTCAGGAGCAGACCCACGGCGAAGTGGCTCACGCTGGTGCCCACACCCAGGGCACTAGAGAGTATGGCGTTGGTGTTGTTTTGGAGGGAGACGAGGGCTTCGTCGAGGAACTTACTAATCTCGTCGTTGCTCAGGCCAATGGGACCGCTCGTGAGCCAGTCTTGAATCTGAATCAAACCGGTAATGGCTTGCTGGCTCAGATCCGAGAAGCCAACAATCAATTGGCGCCCCACGAGGAACAAGGCACCGATCACGGCGAGGACAAGTCCGCCTTCGGCAATTGCCACACTGAGGCCCTGCGGCACACCAACTTTTTTCATCCACCGGACCAAAGGTCGCAGCAAAGAGGCAATGATGGCGGCCAGCATGATCGGGATGAGCAGGATCGTAATCTTACTCAACAACCAGATCAACATGGCTGAGACAACCAAGATTATGGCCACTCGCCAGGCCCAAGCGCCGGCAATGCGAACCCCACTGGGAACCCCGGTCGCCGCGTTCTGCGGATAGCTCTGTGATTCATGCTGTGCAGGCGTCATGGATCAATAATTCCCCATCGCCCGCCGATACGCTAAATGACGTCCAAACTTCCGTGTCGCGTCGGCGATATCAGAGGCTCGATTCGATGCCCCAGGACATGGTGAAGGACTCCCCAGCCGCGAGCCAGCGCAAGCCATCGCCGGTGTTAAAGGCATTGGCGGGTCCTGTCATCGGCTCCATGGCAACGGCCAAGGAGCGGCCGGGGAACGCCTGCGTGATGTAAACGTGCACATACTGCACGCTTCCGTCATGCCACAAACTCACGCTACGCCCGTCCGGAGCCGAAAGCGTGTGCCGGGCCACGCCGTCGTCCGTTATGAGATCTGTGAAGGCATGGTCCATGAGGGACTCCGGCAGCGCCTTACCCTCGCGCAGATCGAAGATCCCGGAGACGGGAACGGTGCCCGTGGGGATCATGCGGGCGTCAGCGGTCAGGTAGCGCTCGGCGTTGAGCTGGATCCGCAGCTCCTCCGCGGGCGTGGTACCCAGCGTGAAGTAAGGATGCGCACCCAGGACGAAGGGCGCGGTGCGGGTGGAGTCGTTGATGAGCGTCTGAGCCACGCGGAGATCGCCGTTCTCGATCAGTTCGTACCGCACCTGATGCCGGGCCAGAAAGGGGTACCCGTGCTGCGGATGGATCACGGCCTCGAGGAGGACATGGGTGGGCGCGATCTCGAGGGCGTGATAACCCGTGTTGCGCAGGAGGCCATGGATGGCGTTCTGGAACGGGACCTCGGTGATGTCCAGCTGCTGCGGGGTACCATCGAGCTGCCACAGGCCGCCGTCGATGCGGTTGGCGAACGGGGCCAAGGTGATGCCAGCGGCTCCGGGAGCGATCGAATCGAGCGGGTAACTCTCCACGAGCTCCACGCCGCCCTTGTCATAGTGACGCAGGCCGGCCGCCAAGGAGGCAATAATGGCGGTGGCTCCCCCATTGCGCAAGGTGTACTGGGTGCCCGTGGCGGCGGGGAAATCGGCGGCGTCAGCTGAAGAAGTCATGGCAAGAACACTACCGTCATATTTGAGCGGAAATGGTTGTTACTCGACATTATTACTGACATCAAGGCGAAGATAATGTAACATTTTGTTTGAAACTGTTCAGTTATTCTTTGTTCTTAGCTCGTCATCACGTCCATAGGAGTCCCACCATGCTGGCACCGGAACGTCAGGCGCGCATCCTGAAGGAATTGCAGCTCCATGAGGCGGTGCGCGTCACCGAAATCGCCGCGGCCCTGAACGTCAGCGAGATGACGATTCGTCGAGATATTGAGGCGCTCGATCACAATGGACTGGCCCGCAAGATTCACGGTGGCGCCATGCGCTTGGCCCGGCTCAGCTCGCTGGAACCAGGTTTCTTACTCAATGTCGATAAGCAATTGGACGGCAAGTTGGCCATCGCAGAGGCTGCCCTGGCGCTGATCCATCCAGGCATGACGCTGGCTCTCACCGGCGGTACCACGACCTATCAGCTCGCCGTACGTCTGGCCGAGCATCTGGATCGTCTGCCGCATTTGAGTGTTGTCACGAACTCACTCAAGGTGGCCGAGCTGCTTTACCGCCAGCAGGGCAGTTCCGATCTGAAGGTCATTGTGACCGGCGGCGAGCGCACCCCTTCCGAGGCGCTCGTGGGCCCCGTGGCACGCCTGGCCTTGAGCCATCTCAACACCGATCTTTGTTTCATGGGCGTTCACGGCCTGGACTCCAGCCGTGGCCTGACGAGCCCCAACTCTCTCGAGGCGGAGACCAATGCGGCCTTCATCGAGGCCACCTCCCGTCTGGTCATTCTGGCCGACAGCTCTAAATTCCAGCTCCGCTCCTTGGCCGCGATTGCACCGTTGAACGCCGTCGACACCATCATCACCGACGCGTCACTCAGCCCGGCCACGGCCGAACTGTTCTCCTCCAAGGTCACCAACTTCATTACGGCCCCGGCCGCCACCTCAATCAGGAAGAGCTCATGACTGCCGCCACCTCCACACTTTTGGCCGATGGGCGTGAGCTCATTTATTTCGACGACGGCGACACCGCCAAGGCGCACACCGCTGCCGACACCCGTCCCCTAGAGCCGCGCTCCGAGGACAACACGGGCGAGCTACGCTTCGATGCCCTGACCGGTGACTGGGTGGCCATCGCCGCACACCGCCAGAGCCGCACCTATCTACCCCCGGCCGATCAGTGCCCCTTATGCCCCACAACAGGGGTCAACCTTTCCGAAATCCCGGACTCCTCCTATGACGTGGCCGTCTTTGAAAACCGCTTCCCCTCCCTTGGCCCCGCCGTGGGTCCCATTCCGGAGCATCCCGCCTGGGGCACGCAGGGACGTGCTTTTGGCCGCTGTGAGGTTGTGGCCTTCACTCCGGACCACACCGGCTCCTTTGCGGGACTCTCCACCGAGCGCGCCCGCACCGTCATCGATGCCTGGGCGCACCGCACCGAGGCTCTGAGCGCCCTGGCGGGCGTCAAGCAGGTGTTCCCCTTTGAGAACCGCGGCCAGGACATCGGCGTGACGCTGCACCACCCGCACGGTCAGATCTACGCGTACTCCTATATTCCACCGCGCAGCCAGGTCATGGCCGCGGTGGCACTGGACTTTTACCAGAAGAACAACGGCGCCACCCTCCTGGGCGATATTGTGGCGCAGGAATCCGAGTCGGGCGAACGCATGATCGCCCAGGGCGAGCACTTCAGCGCCTATGTTCCGTTTGCGGCCCACATGCCGCTGGAAATCCATCTCACCCCGCACCGCCATGTCCCAGACTTTGCCGCGTTGACCGGCGCCGAGCGCGACGAGTTGGCCGTCATGTACCTAGATCTGCTGCGCAAACTCGACAACATTTATGACACCCCCACGCCGTACATCGCGGCCTGGCACCAGGCCCCCTTGGATTCGCTCTTGCGTCCCGCGAGCCGCTTCCATCTTCAGCTGACCTCGCCGCGCCGAGCCGCCGACAAGCTCAAGTTTCTGGCCGGCTCCGAGGCCGCAATGGGCGCCTTCATCAACGACACCACCCCGGAGCAGACTGCCGCCATGTTGCGCAGCGTCTCCATGACTGTGAAAGCAGGACAGGCATGAGCGCGTCCATCGATGCGAGCCAGGTAGCCCTGGCATTTGAAGAACACTTTGGCGCCACGCCCGACGGCGTCTGGTCCGCCCCGGGCCGCGTGAACCTCATTGGTGAACACACCGACTACAACGAGGGTTTCGTGCTCCCCTTCGCGATTGACCGGGCGGCCGCCGTGGCCATCCGGCAACGTGATGACATGACGGCCCGGCTGGTCTCCAGCTTTGGCGACTCGGAGGTCGTCACGGTGGATCTGTCCACCCTGTCCCGGGACACCATGTCCGGCTGGACGGCCTACCCCTTGGGTGTTGTGTGGGTCTTGGATCAGATGGGTGTCGCCATCGGCGGTTTTGATCTCTTCCTGCATTCCACGGTCCCCTCCGGCGCAGGTCTGTCATCCTCGGCGGCTATTGAATGCGCCGTGGCCACGGCCTTCAACGAACTTGCCGCGGCGGGCCTAAGTCAGAACGAACTCGTCCTCGTGGGCCAACGCGCCGAGAACGAGGTGGTGGGTGCTCCCACCGGCATTCTGGACCAGTCGGCGTCGTTGTTGGCCAGCGATGGCCATGCCGTCTTCCTGGATTGCCGCACGCAAGAATCCCAGCTGGTTCCCCTCGACCTTGCCGCCGCTGGCTTGTTGATCCTGGTCGTGGACACCAAGGTCACGCACGCCCATGCCACGGGTGGTTATGCGGCCCGCCGCGCCTCCTGCGAGCTGGGCGCCGAGGTGCTCGGCGTGAAGTCGCTACGCGATGTATCCACCGCCGATCTTCCCGAGGCGTCCGGCCTGCTCGACGAAGAGACCTTCCGCCGCGTGCGCCACATTGTGACCGAGAACCAGCGCGTCCTGGACACCGTGCAGCTTTTGGCCGACGCCGGACCCGTCGCCATCGGCGATCTCCTCACAGCCAGCCATGTCTCCATGCGGGACGACTTTGAGATCTCCTGCCCCGAGCTGGACCTCGCCGTTGACACGGCCCTGGCCCAGGGCGCCGTGGGCGCGCGCATGACCGGCGGCGGCTTTGGCGGCTCGGCCATCGCGCTGATCTCCGTCAAGTCCGAGGCGGCCGTCAGCGCGGCGATTCTCAACGCCTTCGCCACGGCAGGCTTCACGGCACCGGATATCTTCGCCGTCTCACCGGCTCCGGGAGCCCGCAAGATCAGCTAGCGCGGCCAACCAAGCCGGCTTTCGCGCTTTTCGCCACAGCCCCCCATGAATGCCACAGCTCCACCTATGGCATTAATGGGGGGCTGTGGCATTTTTCGTGGGTCTCACCTTTTCGGGATGCCAGCGGCCCGGAGTATGCGTTCGAAACCGACAAGATCCTTCATTTCCGCCCACGTCCATCGGAAGACGCCTACGTTGTGAGCCCGGATCTGGTCCTCACGGTTCTTCTCGTCGATAATTCTGTCCACGGTGTGCTTCCCTCCAGCCCAGTCTTGCCGCAGGTACTTGGCCCGCCCATCAAATTCTCCGACTTTACGTTGATCCTTAAACCAGAAGTCGACCAGCGCCTTGTGCCCGTCCCGGAGCTCGAACTCGTGCTGCAGCTCCGGGGCGATGAAGCCGAGCTGTGCCATCCTGACCCTGCTGAACGACTCCCCCGCAGACCCGGAAAGACCCGAGGCGAAGTCAATCACGGCGACCGCCCTGTTCCGAGCGGCCTTCTTCGGGAGGGACTCGGCAGCGGCAAGTAACTCTGACTTCAACAAAACCGGACCTTGCGGTACATCAGGATTCCAGACGGGGTCATGCTCCACTGCGTGACTCGCTCCGGGAGTGAAAATATTGCCGGGCCGCGGGTACCGGAGCAGATGCAGGCTGGAATCGCAGACGGCAACGGCCTGCTCAAACTTCAACCGAGTGATCAGGTGGAGGGTAGTTGTAAGCTTGTCCGTCAAGAGCAGCGGGCCGCAAGCCACAATGTTGTCCCCTGGCTTCTCAAGATGTCGGGCCACATCGCCGTGACTGCGCCCGCTGTTCCCCTCCGAGGTCAGGACGTGAAGTTTCTGAGGCGTCCCCATGATCCACAATCCCCACAGCATCGCGGCTGATTCCAAGCAAAAGACTGGCTGGCGTCTGGCCGTCAGTTGAAACGCAGCAGCACGCAGCCCATATTGCGATGGCTCATCCAGTGCATGCCACTCGGCGGATTCTGCATAAACGCCACGTCGGACACGGGTGTAGCGCCCATCCCTGGAGAGCCTCGCGAGAATCCGGGAATCTTGGCCGGCGAGCGATACATCGGAAGGCAGAATTAGCCGTGGCGTACTCATAGATCCAAGGGTTCCAGAGTAGAGCCCGACATGTAAGAGCGTACTGCCAGCCTGTGGATAACCTCGCCGAGTCGGCGTTAGCGCTTTTCGCCACAGCCCCCCATTAATGCAACAGGTCTACCTGTGGCATTAATGGGGGGCTGTGGCATTTTCCAGTTCATGTCCGACGGCGGACCCCTCGCCTGCCGCTGCTGGCGCCCACGGGGCAGAGTCGAGAGTGTGGCTTAGGCTCAGTGTATGAACCGAACGGACCGCTTGTACGCCCTCGTGGAGGAGCTACGTGTCATCGCCCCTCGCCCCCGCAGCGGCCGATGGCTGGCTGACCGGTTCGAGGTCAGTCTGCGCACCATCGAGCGCGACATCAACGCGCTCCAACAGGCAGGCACCCCAGTCTGGGCGGAGGCGGGCCGGACCGGAGGATACTGCCTCGACCCTTCAAGAACGCTGCCACCAATCAATTTCACCGCCCCTGAAGCTGTCGCGATGGCTATCGCACTGGAAAACATGGCCGGCTCCCCTTTTGAGCAGGCAGCACAGACCGCGCTGCGGAAATTACTCGCTGCCATGCAAGGCAGCGATGCCGCGGCCGCGCGCGAGCTAGCCTCCCGAGTACATCTACTGGGACCGGCCACGGCTCTTCCTCCGGTTCCTGCCCTCATCGCTGATGCGCTGTCTGCCCGTCGAGTGCTCCGCATCGACTATCAGGATCGGGTGGGTGCAACCACCACGCGTGAGATCGAGCCGCTCGCCTATGTGGGGACGCCGACGAATTGGTTTCTCGTGGGGTGGTGCCGCCTGCGGGAGGACATCCGGGCCTTCAGAACTGACCGCATCACCTCCAGCGTCATGACCGCAGAGACTCCGGAACCAAGAACCCTGCGCGCCGAGGACCTCACCATCCCCTACGGTGACATCCGGGCCCTGAAAACCTTCTGAGGCAGCGGATTTCTTGCTCTAAACACCGACAGGAGGTTGTCGCCGTCGGCGTGCACGATGGACAGGTGCCGAGGTGGTCTCGGCAAGAAACGGAAAGCCATGAACCTTGTATCCATCCGCATCATCACCGACAACGTCGCCACGCTGGTCAACTTTTATGAGCAGCTCACCGGCGGCACGGCCGTACACCTCAACGAACACTTCGCAGAGGTACGGACTTCCTCGGCAACGCTCGCTATTGGAAGCACTGCGACGGTAGCCCTCTTTGGGCCCGGAGCGGCACGCGCTGCCGCAAACCACTCGGCGATTCTGGAATTCCGCGTCGACGATGTCGACCGCGAATACCAGAAGCTGCAGAGCTGGGCCACACCATTCGTGAACGCACCAACCACGATGCCGTGGGGCAACCGCTCGCTGCTGCTCCGCGACCCCGATGGCAACCTCATCAACCTCTTCACCCCGGTCACGAGCGAGGCGATCGAGAAGTTCGCCCCTGTCTCTCGATGATCCAGGCTCGCTCGATGATTCCGTCCGGCTCGTAAGCGGCTCGCCGGTGCGTCAACTCCTAACGCAAGAAGGGGCCCGACAGCTTCAACCGGTGATGGTCGAAGCTGTCGAGCCCCTTGCGGGTGACGGGATTTAGCGGCCCGTCATCTTTTCGTGCAGGGCATGTGCCTGAGCAACCTGCTCAAGGATCTCTTCCGAGTCCTTGTGCTTGTCACGGAACTTCACTTCCAGGTTCTGGATGGCGTTCTCCTCGACCATGAGCTGCTGGTAGACGCGCTCACGCTCGCCAGCATCGGCCGTGTAGTCCAACTCGAGGTAGCTAGCGGAGTGGCGACGGGCGTTGTTGAGCACCGTCTGCGCCTTTCCGGACTTGCTGATGAGGGAGGCGACGATGGTGATCGCCAGAACGCCGATGATGACCGTCAGAGACAGGCCGGTGCTGATCTCGAAGACCGGAACGTGCTTGCCGCCGTTGATGAACGGCAGGTTGTTCTCGTGCAATGCGTGCAGCACGAGCTTGACACCAATGAACGCCAAGATGGCGGCCAGGCCGTACGCGAGGTAGATCAGGCGATCCAGCAGGCCATCCAAGAGGAAGTACAGCTGGCGCAGACCCATGAGCGAGAAGGCCGTCGCGGTGAAGACGATGTACACGTTCTGCGTCAGACCAAAGATGGCCGGGATGGAGTCCAGCGCGAACAGCAGATCCGTGCCGCCAATGGCGACCATGACCAACAGCATCGGGGTGAGGACCTTACGGCCATCCACAACCGTGACGAGCTTGTCTCCGTCGTACTTATCCGAGGTCTTGAAGAAGCGCTTGGCGAGCTTGATGATGAAGTTATCGGCGTCGTCGCCCTCGCCATCTTCCTCCTTGAGCAGGTTACCTGCCGTGATGAGCAAGATGATGCCGAAGATGTAGAACATCCAGGACCAGGTGTTGATCAGCGCAGCACCGGCAAAGATGAAGCCGGTACGGGCAATCAAGGCAAAGACTATACCGAAGAGCAGAACCTTTTGCTGGTCCTCGCGCGGCACCTTGAAGCTGGCCATAATGACCAGGAAGACGAAGAGGTTATCGACGCTGAGTGCTTTTTCGGTGATGTAGCCGGCGAAGTACTCGCCACCCATGGTGGCTCCGCCGAAGATCAGGACGACAACGCCGAAAACAACAGCCAGGCCCACGTAAATGGAAGACCAGATAGCCGCTTCACGCAAGGTGGGGATGTGAGCCTTGCGAATGTGGAAGAAGTAATCAAAGGCCAGAAGGCCCAGGATCACCAGGATGGTAATGCCCCAAATCAGCGGGGATACGTTCATGAGCTGCTTTCGCTAGATACCTACACGGGTCAAAATGAGTTGCGAGTTGTGTGAATAACGCCCGGTCCACAAGGGGCCGGGCGTCATTGGTTTTGAGACAAAGGTAAAGAAATTAGTCGTTCCCTCGGAGAATGGCGAGCAAACGCAGGATTTCTACGTAGAGCCATACCAGGGTCACGGTCAGGCCAAAAGCGGCCGTCCAGGAGTACTTGGTGGGGACGCCATTCTGGATGCCCTTTTCGATCGAGGTGAAGTCGACGATCAAGGAGAAGGCGGCCAGGCCGATGGCCAGCAGGCCGATGACGACACCGAAGGGGATGTTGGTGCCGGGGATGTCCATGCCGTTGACGCCCCAAGGGGTACTCGTGACATTGAAGATCATCAAGAAGAAGTTAATGAGCGAGAACAAGGCGTAACCGGCCATGGCAATGATAAAGAAACGCATCATCTTCGGGGTGGCGCGTACCTTGCCATTGCGGAACAACACCAGGGTGACGGCGAAGACGCTCAAGGTACCCAAGATGGCCTGAATCGCGATCCCCGGGTACATAGCCTCCAGCAGGCCCGAGAGCCCGCCCAGGAACATACCTTCAAAGACGGCATAGCAAAGGATGAGTGCCGGTGAGGGTTCCTTCTTGAAGGAGTTCACCAGGCCCAGCACCAAGCCAACGATCATGCCGGGGATCATCAAGATCGGGATAATCCAACCGATGGCGGCGCCGACCAGCACGAGAGCCAGCGTCATGACGGTCTTCATGATGACGTCGTCATACGTCATGCGACCCGTCTGTGACGGTCCGGCTGCGGGCTTATTGTACAGATCCTGTAGCTGCTGCGCCGAGAACTGCGTTTGAGCAGCCATGGTACTGGCCCCGCCGTTAGCGTAACCAAACTGTCCTGCCGGCTGGTCCTTGAAGTTCTTGTCTTTTGCAAAAACCGGATTACCACCAAGTGCCATGATGCTGATGCCTCCAAAATAGGGGGTAGGTGCTGTGTTAACTCTATCAACTCTGCTAGTGCATAAACGGAGAATACGTCCACTGTCTAGTATTCCCAGCGAATTACCATGCGGAGTTCATCTAATGTTCACTTTAGTGAGCGAACTGCGCCGTGTTCAAGATTGGGTACCCCCGGTCGGACTCGAACCGACACTGAACAGATTTTAAGTCTGGTGCCTCTGCCATTGGGCTACGGGGGCGTGCTGGATAAGGCCAACAACTGCCCTCCACACTACTGGATCCGGGCGCGTGGAAGAAACCGAGTGCTATAAGTGGTTGAAGGGGTCGGCATAGCGAAAGCTCCCGTGCTGCACACCATCGGATCCACCGAGCGTCAGCGCCATGAAATGTGAACCCCACGAAGGATCGGGCGAGATGATCCCCAGTGAATCGGCGGGCACGAAGCCAAAGCGCGGATAAAAGTCGGCACTGCCCAGCAGCACGATGGAGCGCTCCCCCATGCCGGCGGCCGCCGCGATACTGGCATGCATGAGCGACGAGCCGATGCCCTGCCCCTGATAGCCCGGCAGCACAGCCAGCGGCCCCAACCCCAGCGACGGTTCGGCGCCGATCCACGCCCGCGTACTAATGACGTAGCCCAGCACCTCGCCCCGCTCCGACTCGGCCAGCAGCGACAGCGCCGGCAGGTAGTCGCGTGAGGCGTACAGCTCCCGCACGAGCTTGACCTCGGCCGTGCCCGGAAAGGCCTGCCCCAGCAGCGCGAGAATGTCAGGCCGGTCCGCGGGGCGCTCAGCTCTGATGATCATGGGCACAGTCTAGCCCCAGCCCCTGAACCCTTCCCCAAGAACGACGGCGACCCCCACCTCAGTCTGGAATCAGAGTGAGGCGAGGGTCACCGTCGTACTAAAAGAACGCGCTAGCTACTTGCCAGCGGTTGCTTCTTCCTTAGCTTCAGCCTTGGGGGCCTCAACCGGAGCGGCTGCGGCAGGCTTGGGCTTCGGGGTGGCGGCGGCAACGAAGGTTGCGCGCGGCGCCTCAAGGTTTTCCAACTGAGCCATGTCGCGGCCGGTGAACATGGTGATGAACCAGTCCATGAGGACGCGGAACTTACGCTCCACGGTGGGCATGGCCAGGCCGTGGTAACCGCGGTGAGCAACCCAGGCCGGGGCACCCTTGAGCTGGATGCCCATGATCTTGGCGACACCCTTCCACTGACCGAAGCCAGCAACAGCGCCGAGGTTCTTGTGCTTGTAACCCTTCAGCGGCTTGTTGAAGCGGCTGGCCCACAGGTTCTTGGCCAGGCGCTTGGCCTGACGCAGAGCGTGCTGAGCGTTCGGGACACAGGTACCGTCGGGCAGGCCGCCGGTGACATCCGGAACAGCTGCAACGTCGCCGGCAGCCCAAGCGTTGGGAACAACGCCGAATTCGCCGTTGACCTGCAGGTTGACGTTCACGGAGACACGGCCGCGGGGTTCGATCGGGAAATCGGTGGAGCGAACCATGGGGTTAGCCATGACGCCTGCGGTCCAGATCAGGGTGTCAGCGTCGAACTGCTGAGCCACTGACTTGTCCGGCAGGTTGATGAGCTTGATGTTGTTCTCTTCTGCGTTATCCAGTGAGGTGTTCAGCAGAACTTCAACGCCACGGCTGCGCAGGTGCTCGACAACCCAGAGAGCCTGAGCCTCGGTGACCTCGGGCATGATGCGGCCCATGGCTTCAACGAGCACGAAGCGCAGTTCGGACTGGTCAACGCGATCGTTGAGCTTGACGGCGGCGCGAGCCATGTCTTCGAGCTCGGCGATGGTCTCGATACCGGCGAAACCGCCACCGACAACAACGAATGTCAAGGCGCGGGCGCGCTTCGCCGGATCGGTCTCGGTGGAGGCCAGCTCGATGAGTGAGAGAACCTGGTTGCGCAGGGCAACAGCTTCTTCAATGGTCTTCAGGCCGATGCCTGCTTCGGCCAGGCCCTTGATCGGGAAGGTACGAGTGATGGCACCGGCAGCCATGACAACGTCATGGTAGGGCAGCTCAAAGTTTTCGCCACCGTTGGCCGGGGCGACAACAGCCGTCCGGTTCTCGTGGTCGATGCTCGTGACGGAACCCTGGATGAGTTCGGTGTGCTTGAGGTGCTTGCGGTGTGAAACCACCGCGTGACGTGCTTCGATGTTTCCGCCGGCTACCTCGGGGAGGAACGGCTGGTACGTCATGTAGGGCAGGGGATCGATCAAGGTGACGATGCCACCTGTTTTTGCGATCTTCTTCTGCAGGTTGAAGGCCGTGTACAGGCCGACGTAACCGCCGCCAACTACAAGGACGCGCGGACGTGCTGAAAAGGTGGGAGTGATTGCCATTCCTCCATAATACCGCTCTTTGTGAAAATATTCACTAGCCGCGTTACAAGAACGCGTAACGATTACCCATTAAGGTCTGCCACGTTGTAACGCGGCCATGTTCCTAGTGCTTGTGGGGCGTTTTCCCGGGGCTTGTTTCCCCTGGCGCCTCGCTCGTCCCAGCGCTTCCGGACTCCGGGCTTTTCGCCTCGGCAAGAAGCAGACGACGGCGGACCACCAGCAGGTGCGTACCGCCACCGAGGAGGACCAAGACCAACAGACCCCCAAAACCGAGGACCAAAATTCCCGGCAGGGCGCTCGTGCTTTGTTCCGCGGCAAGCGCCACGGGGACCGTGGCATCACTCAAGGTGGGTTTCTCCTGCGGCACGGAGGTGGCCAGCTCCCCATCCACGGCGGGCGGGGTCACCTCACCGCGACGGTGCACGTGAATCCAGTCGGCAATACTGCCCAGCGGGTTCTTGTCCACGAGCGGGACATCGGCGGTCAAGGCCGCCTCGGCATTGAGAATTCCGTAACCGTAAATCGCGTTGGGCACTCCCTCGCCCTTGGGCGTGGCGGTGCTGATGATCCGGTTGACTACCTGGGCGGCGGTCATGTCTGGATAGGCCGAGCGCAACAAGGCCGCCACACCGGAAACAATGGGAGCCGCACCGCTGGTGCCACTCCACCTGGCGTAGCCACCGCCGGGCAATCCCCCGGCCAGATCCTCGGCGGGTGCGCTGACACCAATGCTGATGCCCTGCGAGGACGAGTCAACGCTGGCGGTGCCATCCTTATCCAAACCACCCACGGCGAGCACGCCCGGAATCGTGGCCGGGGCACCAACCTGTTCGCTGCCCGATTTACGGTTGCCCGCAGCCGCGACAATCACCACGTCCTTCGCTTCCGCATAGGCGAAGGCGTCGTCCCAGCTTTGCGGCCAGGCAGTGGACGTGCTGCCCAGAGACATGTTGATGACCTTGGCGCCGTGGTCTACGGCCCACTTCACGGCGGCCGGAATTTGATCGTCAATGTTTTTCCCGGACGGGTTTTCGCTCCCCAGCCACACGGAAATACTCAACAACTCGGCTTTGGGAGCCACACCGATGACTCCGTCGTTACCTGCACCAAAGCTCGGTTCCGGAACCGCGGAGGGGGTGGCCGACGTCGTACTTTTTCCTGTGGGAGTGGGCACGGGGGTGATGTGACCGCGACCGGCCAACATCGTGGCGACCAGGGTGCCGTGCTCGGGCTCGGCGCCAATCGCCTTGGAGCCGTCGGGATTGCCGGCGCCGGACATGTCAATGCCGCCCACCACGGCGCCCTTGAGGTCGGCGTGGGAGGTGTCGATGCCGCTGTCGATGATGGCCACCTTGACGCCCTCACCCTGCGAGTGCGCCCAGGCCTTCTCCACACCGGATTGTTCGAGCCAGTATTCCCGGTCCCGAATGTCATCGGCCGAGGCTGCGGGGGCAAGCGCAACAGCCAACGAACCGGCCAGGGCAAGGGTCATCAACGCGGCGACGAGTGAACGTAACCGTGGGACTAACACCATGAAGGCTCGTTTCCTAAGAGGGGCAGGTCAGCTATGGGCTGCACCCAGGGCGATTCCGTCCAGAATATCGTGTTCGCTGCTGGTTGCCGATTCGAGAGTGCCATCGCCGAGCCGCACGAGGGTGCGCAAGATGGTGCGCCAGATCAAGGCGCCCGCCCCGATGACGTCCACACGCCCGGGATGCATGAAGCCAAGTTCGGTGCGCTGCGCACGCGACATTTCCAGCAAGGAGGTGGCGGCGGCGTCGATCGTGGCCAAGGGAATCACGGCGGCGTGAATCGCCTCGCTCTCATAGCGAGTCAGGCCGAGGGCGTGGGCCGTGATGGTGGTGATGGAGCCGGCCACCCCGACAATCCGCGTCACATTCTGCAAAGGAACCACGGCCAAAACATCGTCGAGTTTCGCTGCGATGGCGGACTCCGCGGCCGCAATTTCCTCGGCCGTGGGCGGGTCGCTGCGCAGGTATCGTTCCGTGAACCGGACACAGCCCATATCGGTGCTCAGTGCTGCCAGGACTCCGTCGCTGTTGCCCATGACGAATTCGGTGCTGCCGCCACCGAGATCAACGACGAGCACCTGATCATCGGCCGTCATAGGCAGGACGCTCGCGGCACCGGCAAAGGACAGGCCTGCTTCCTCGGCACCGCTGACAACCTCGGGGGCAATGCCCAGGCGTTCCTGAATTCCGGCAACAAACACCTCACGGTTTCCCGCGTCGCGGGTGGCGCTCGTGGCGACAAAGCGGACGCGTTCAACAGCCGAAGAGCGGATCAACGCGGCGTAGTCATCGGCCGCGGCAAAGGTGCGCGCTAGCGCTTCCTCGGCCAGCATGCCGGTGACATCAACGCCCTGTCCCAACCGGACCACCCGCATTTCGCGATGGACGTCGCTCAAGTGCTGCGCTCCCGGGGTGGGGGCGTCGGCACCCGCCTCGGTGACATCGGCAATGAGCAATCGGATGGAGTTGGTTCCGCAGTCAATGGCTGCAACGCGCACGGCTTTAGCCCTCCTGCTTGTTCAGGTGCTTGACGTGACGGCTCAGGTCCTTGTTCGGAACGGGAGCGGCCGCATCCCAGGCGCCCTCGCAGTAGCACTTATCGGCGGTCCACCACTGGGCCACACCGGCCAGGGCTTCATCGCCGAGCGGGTTGACTCCCGGGCCGGCGGCCAGGGAGTGACCGATCAGCACGTGCAGGCACTTCACACGCGTGGGCATACCGCCGGCGGAGATGCCGGAAATCTCCGGAACGGGACCGGTGCCGGCGCGCTCACCGATGGCTTCGCGGGCGGCGATGTAGCTCTCGTGCGCCTTCTGGTACTCGGCGGCAAGCTCAGTGTCTGTGGCCAAGCGGTCGGTCATCTCGTTCATGAGGCCTGCGGCCTCCAGACGGGATGCGGCAGCCGTGAGGATGGGGTGCGTGAGGTAGTACGTGGTGGGGAACGGGATGCCGTTACTCAGGCGCGGCGCGGTGGCTGCGACGAGCGGATTGCCGCAGATGCAGCGTGCGGGAATCTCGACGACGTCGCGCACGGGGCGGTGGAGCTGCAGGCTCAGCGTGTCAAGATCCTGCTGGGTGGGAACGCGCCCGCCGGTGGCGGAGCTGTCAGTTGCGGGCACGATGGGCCTTCCATAAAACATTTTCGGGGGTGTTCAAGCAGTTATTTTAGCCTGTTCTCGCTGCGACGTAGCTCAGCTATGCTTCCGGGCCACCGTTTACGGGGTGGGAGCGGGCTCTGCCGGAGGCGTCGAAACAGGGGCCGGGGCGGGTGTCGGAGCGGCTTGTACCTTGGCAGAATCCTGCACGGCGCCCCAGAGACTCTCAACCCACGGTTCATCGGTCACCTCGGTGGCGTTCTTCACCGAGAGTGACTTTGCGACGGCGGTGGCACCGGGCACAACGTCAACACCGTTAGCCCCATAAACCCAATATCCGGTTTCTCCTGGCATCAGCATGCTGACCCGGTCGCGGGCTTGTTGCTTGATATAGGCCGGGTCATCCCAGCGGCTCAATTCGGTTTGCAGGCCTGCTTGCTGTTCCTGCTCACGGGAGATTTCCTGCTGCAGGGCCGAAATTTCGGAGCGCTGCTGTAAGAAGGTGTGCACATTGGGTGCCAGCAATACAGTCACAACAGCCATGGCAAGACCTAGGACGAGCAGGCGTCCCGAGAACTTCCGGGCAGGCACCGGGCCACTTTCGGCGGGGTGAATCACGCCATGGTGGTCTTCGCGGCCCTGTGCGGCCGAGGCCGGGCGGCGTTGTTTGTCCGGGGATTTTCCGCGCCCCGAAGTACCCTTCGAGGAGCCAGCCGAGGCAGCCTTGCCGGGACCCGGCGTCGTGCTTTCCGAGGCAGGGGACTTTGCGGCACCGTCCGAGGCGGCTCCGGATTTCTCTTCGGCCGTGCCAATGCCAGCCGTGAAGGTGGCTTTGGGCACCGAGGGCCGTCGCGTGGCCATGCTTCTCCTAATGACTTCTGATCGTTCAAGACCTGCTGCACCGCTGCCGTCGCTTTAAACGGCAAAGCCGCGGTAGCTAAGCCAGGGTGTTGTTCCACCTTAGCCAGCTACCGCGACTCTTGACGCTATTTAGCCCTTGAAACGCGGGAACGCGCTGCGGCCTGCGTAGCGTGCGGCTTCATCGAGTTCTTCTTCGATGCGCAGGAGCTGGTTGTACTTGGCAACGCGCTCGGAGCGGGCCGGGGCACCTGTCTTGATCTGACCGGCGTTGGTTGCAACGCAGATGTCAGCAATGGTGGTGTCTTCGGTCTCGCCTGAACGGTGCGAGGTGATGGTGGTGTAACCGGCACGCTGCGCCATGGAAACAGCATCCAGGGTCTCGGTCAAGGAACCGATCTGGTTGACCTTCACGAGCAGCGAGTTGGCGGTTGCCGACTCGATGCCGCGGGCCAGACGCTCGGGGTTGGTGACGAAGAGGTCGTCTCCAACAATCTGAACCTTGTCACCGATGGTGTCAGTCAGGGTCTTCCAGCCTTCCCAGTCATCTTCATCCAGGGGATCCTCGATGGAGACGAGCGGGTAGTCGGCAACGAGCTCAGCGTAGTAAGCGCTCATCTCGGCGGCGGAGAGTGCCTTACCTTCGAACTGGTAAGCACCTTCCTTGTAGAACTCGGAGGAGGCAACATCCAGGGCCAGACCAATGTCGGTGCCGGGCTTGTAGCCGGCGCGCGTGATGGCTTCCAGGATCAGGTCAAGTGCTGCACGGTTGGACGGCAGGTTCGGCGCGAAGCCACCTTCGTCGCCCAGGCCCGTGGAAAGGCCCTTTTCCTGCAGAACGCTCTTGAGGTTGTGGTAAACCTCAACGCCCCAGCGCAGACCTTCGGAGAAGGTTGCTGCACCCAGGGGGACGATCATGAATTCCTGGATATCAACGTCGGAGTCAGCGTGTGAACCACCGTTGAGGATGTTCATGAGCGGAACCGGCAGAACGTGTGCGTTGGGGCCGCCCAAGTAGCGGTACAACGGCAGGCCAGCGGATTCGGCTGCGGCGCTTGCCACGGCCAAGGAAACACCCAAGATGGCGTTGGCGCCGAGCTTGCCCTTGTTGGCGGTGCCGTCCAATTCCAACATCATGGAATCGATCAGGCGCTGGTCAGTGGCGTCAATGCCTTCGAGCTCAGGTGCAATAACTTCCAGAACAGCTTCAACTGCCTGCAGAACGCCCTTGCCCTGGTAACGAGCCTTGTCGCCGTCGCGGAGTTCCACTGCCTCGAAGGCGCCGGTGGATGCGCCGGAGGGAACGCCTGCGCGACCCATGGCACCATCGGTCAGCAGAACTTCAACCTCAACGGTCGGGTTTCCACG
This sequence comes from Arthrobacter psychrolactophilus, assembly GCF_003219795.1. GTDB lineage: Bacteria > Actinomycetota > Actinomycetes > Actinomycetales > Micrococcaceae > Specibacter > Specibacter psychrolactophilus. Next base: position 84,809 of record NZ_QJVC01000005.1, read on the forward strand.
GGAATCCAAAATTTCGCGTGCATGAATGGCTTCAATAAGTGCCACGTATTGCTCCTAGATAGTCAGCTTTTTAGGGTAAATGTCGACCACGCTGTCCTCTCAATCGTAGCGGACAGCGTGAGCGGGCACTCATTGCTACGTGACAGGGCCAGTTCGTGGACATAGCTCTACCCCGCGAACATACAGTAGTTGGCGGGGTAGAGCATAAATAACCACGTCGCATGAAGCGCCTACGACGGGCGAATTTATCCTCGGACGCGACCCACGAAGCGCTCGGTTCGCTCCCGCAGACCCAGGATTTGTCGCTCGATCACGACCGTCAAATCCGACTCAATGTGGTTGTCCTTCGGCTCCTGGCGCACGTTGGCCGAGCAGAGGAACTCCGCACAGATGAGGGTGCCCACGGAATTTCCGTCGCGGCCGGATTGTCCGGCCCGCTTGCTGACCCACAGGTACACGTCCTCTTCTGAGTAGACGTCCCGGCACAGTTCGCACAGCACCCTGCGCTTCTTGCCGCTGCCGCCTTCCGGTGCCCGGAGCATGATCCCCGTCAGCTTTCCAGCAACATGCATGACCAGATAGCCGCGCATGGGCATTTTTTCGTCTCGCCAGCCCAGGAAATCCAGGGTTCCCCAATCTAGGCTCGCGAAATTGGCTGGCAGGTTGAGCTTGGCAGCTTCTGACCGGCTGGCGTTGATGAAGCAGGATCGAATTTGTTTGTCGGAGATTTTTTCCACAGCAATGTGTCCTCAAGTATTTGGGCATGCCTTTCACCGCTGCGGCAACAACCGCAGGGTGATTTGTCGGGTGGGTGACTCACCCAAGACGCCAGCTGCCAGTGACAGTGCGTGTCAGGGAGTGATTCGCGCCGCGAAGTAGGCCATGAGGGCCACCTCGCTTTCCGCAGGGGCGTGGGTCCGATGTGCTGTGGTCATCAGTGTCGCCCCTCATTTCCTCGTGTAATCCTGCTAGAAGTCTACACATCTTCGTTTGCACACTCCTGTGCACCGGGCAGCCTCCGACAACGACGCATCCGAGTCCGGTAGAAAATAATCTTCACTTCCACTTGACGCTAAAGAACTTAACGATATATCGTTAAGTATCGCGACATTCTAGATCGCGTTTTTGACACAGTCAGTGGGCGGACTCCAGATCCACCCCATCCGGGCAGGATGCACCAACCTCACGAGGTTCCCGGCTCCGCCCATCACAGCAACTTCACCAAGGCTTCCTACCGAAGCCCACATAAGAATCTAGGCGAATACACCTCATGAAGAACTTTACTTTTCCCGAAGAAAACAATGACCCCGGCGGCCGCGGACGGCGCAACCCTCGCGTCCGGCGCCACCACGAACCCCACTCCCCCACCGGCGAAGGCGATTTTCCGCACGGCCACGGGCGTGACCACGGATACGGAGACGAAGGCCCCCGCGGCAGCGGACGCCCCGGCAGCCGCGGCTTTGGGCCCGGCGGCAGGCGTGGCCCCGGCTTCGGTCCCGGGTTTGGTCCGGGCCCTGGCGGCCGCGGAGGCAGGGTGCGCAAGGGCAATGTCCGCAGCGCCATACTGTCTCTCTTGAGCCAGCACAGCTACAACGGCTACGGCATGATCCGGGCCATCGCTGTGCACACCGACGGAGCTTGGCGCCCCAGCCCCGGATCCGTCTATCCCACACTTGCCGCGCTGCAAGCCGAGGGGCTCATTGAGACCTCCGAGGAAGGCAAGCGCACGGAATTCTCGCTCACGGAGGCCGGCAAGTCCTATGTTGCGGAGAATTCGGAGGAAATGGCACAGGTGTGGGCCGACGTCAACGAGGAGGCCGGAGCCGGCACTGAACTGCGTGCAGGAATGCACAAACTCGGCGGCGCCGTGCAGCAGATCGCCATGGCCGGCACGGAAGAGCAGATCAAGAGCGCCACGGAGGCCCTCGATGCTGCGCGCCGGACCATCTACCAGCTATTGGCAGATTGACCGGGACGTAAAAGTGGGTTCTCGGCGCCGAATAGGCCTGACCCCGCGTTGAGTCGCCAGATGACGCCCTTAACCCGCGTGAATAGCGGCGTGACGTGACGAGTCAACGAACGGAAGTCGGTCTGAGGCGCTGCGGGACGAGATGGTGCGTGGTATGGCCCCGAACGTGGCGCGGATTCACCCCAGGGCACCACCTCTAGAGGTCCAGCATCGTGTTGGACTCACTAAATCCACCGCACAGACGCCTCAGTGGTTTCAGCTGGCTGCGTACCCGCCAAATGCAACGCTACGGAGCGCCGGTGGCACCGGAACTCTCGTGCCGTTGAAACTTGTAGACCGCTGTGCGGAGAGCGCGCTCTGCGTCAAGACCCTGCGCTCGGGCGGCCCGCACCGCCTCGAACAACATCTCCCCCAGCTCATCTTCAGTCTGGGGAGGTCCTGCATAGTCCCGGTCGCCGGTGCGCCCCTCGACCCGGTCCAGGGTCTTGGCGGCAAGTGAAAGAGCCGGCAGGGAGTTGGGCAGGGAGTCAAAAATAGACTGCTCTCGGGGCTTCTCCTGCGCCTTGACGGCTTCGTAGCTTCGCTCAATCTCGGCGATGCTTTCGGGAAAGTTCTCCTGCAGCGACCCGTCCGGGCGGAAAATGTGGCTGTTGCGTCGAACCAGCTTGGTTCGCAACGTCTGCGCCACATCGGCCAGCGTAAATTCGCCTGTCTCCGATTGCAGGAGCGAGTGGAGCAGGACCTGGTAGAGCACATCGCCCAGCTCACCCTTGAGCGCCTGGGAGTCGAGCGGCCCGGGCGCCGCAACAACGTCTGCCAGTTCGTAGGCTTCCTCGATTAAGTACGGTATGAGCGATTCATGCGTCAGCGCTTGCGTCCACTTGCAGTGTTCGCGCAACGACGTCACGACGCCAACAAGGCGGGCCATTTCCTCCTGAGAGGAAGCGGCCCGCCTTAGCGGTTCAGGCGATTCTTTAGTGCTCAAGCTCGGAATCGTCCGTATCGTGGATGTGCTCGTGGCCGAAGGCTTCGAAATCTTCGGAGTCCTCGAAATCATCCATTTCTTCCATGGCGTCTTCATAGTGCTCGATGATGAATTCGGCCAGCTGCTCACGCTGTTCCATCGGCAGGAAGGAGGCGTGAACGGCGTTCAACGTCATTTCCAGGACCGTGTCCAGGCCGTAACCGAAGGTTTCCACGAGCAAAGCAAATTCGCTGGTCAAGGTCACGCCGCTCATGAGGCGGTTGTCGGTGTTGACCGTGATGTTGAAGCCCAGCTGGTGCAGCAGATCGATGGGGTGTTCGCCCAAGGTGGTTCCAAAGGCGGCGATGGCGCCAGTCTGGAGGTTGGAGGACGGGCACAGTTCCAAGGGGATCTGGCGGTCGCGCACCCACTGGGCCAAATCGCCTAAGGTGACGGTTCCGACGTCGCGCCCGTCAACTTCCTGAACATCGAGGTGGATATCCTCGGCGATGCGGACACCATGGCCCAGGCGCAGGGCGCGGCCATGGACGAGCGCGTCCTGGATGCTCTCGAGCCCGGCAGCCTCACCGGCGTGGACGGTGGCCGGGAAGTTGTTCTCGGCCAGATAGGTGAAGGCCTCCGTGAAGCGAGAAGGAAGGAAGCCTTCTTCGGCTCCGGCGATATCGAAGCCAACAACGCCGTTGTCGCGATGACGGACGGCGAGCTGGGCGATCTCGGCACCACGATCGGCATGGCGCATGGCCGTGATGATCTGGCCGACCTCGATGTAGCCACCATCGGCATCAACGGCGTCCATGCCGGCCTCGAGGCCTTCCTGAACGGCTTCGACAGCGTCATCCAGGGACAAGCCCTGAGTGAGGTGCTGCTCTGGAGCCCAGCGGACTTCGCCATAAACGACGCCATCGTCGGCGAGGTCCTCAACGAATTCGCGGGCCACTCGCACCAACTGATCGTGCGTCTGCATGACAGCGATGGTGTGTTCGAAGGTTTCAAGGTAGCGCTCAAGTGAGCCCGAATCAGCCGATTCGTGGAACCACGTACGCAGCTCCTCGAGGTCGGTGGCCGGCAGCTCATGGCCGGAGGCCGCAGCCAACTCGATGATGGTTTCCGGACGCAAACCGCCGTCCAAGTGGTCGTGCAGGGATACCTTTGGCAACGATTGCAGGTCCACAACAGGGATGGACACGGCTTCGTACTCTTCAGTTGGGTTAGTCACAAGCAACACTCTAGGGAGCTAGGCCCCGCCCGCGCCAGTCCTTTGCGTCTCGTGCGCTGTCGGCGTAGTCGAATTCGCACCGGGCACTGCTCGCTCGAGCACCGTCAACGGCTCCGCCAAGGCGCTCTCGGCGGCAGCAAATTTCAGCTCTTCCTCCGCTACAGCCCGCGCCCGCACCTGCGCGGCGGCAGCAGCCGCGGCGTAGCCGGGCTCTTGCCGCGGCGCGATCCTGCCACGCTTTTCCAAGATGTGATGGACGTACTTCATGAGATGGTCCACGACGAAGCCAATTACGACGGCGAAGACCACCGCGATGACCACTCCCAACAAGGGGTTGTCATGGACCCAGCGACCGGCAAAAGTACCCACGGCAACTGAATAGCCAGCCCAGGTGACGACGGCGATAGCGTCGAGTAAGGCAAAACGACGCCAGGGGAAGTAGGTGGCGCCCGCCGTGAAGTTCACGGCCACCCGACCAACAGGGATATAGCGGGCCGTGAAGATCAAAATGGCGCCGCGTTTTTCTAATTCCTTACCAGCCCAGGCGAAAGCCTTGGCGCCTCGGGGACGGCGCATCCAGTTGAAGCGTGTGGTCCCGAGCTTGCGGCCGAGAAAGTAGGCAATGTTATCGCCGATGATGGCTCCCGCGGAGGCCCCCATAATCAGGAACCAAATATTGGGGTCACCGGTTTTGGCCGAGATCGAGGCTAGGGCCACGATGGCTGTCTCGCTGGGTAAGAACAAGAAGAAACCATCGATCAGGCAAAAGAGACTGACCAAGGGAATCACCCACCATTGGGCGGCTGAGTGCTCGATCAAAACATTGATTTGACCGACCAGATGCAATAAATCCACAGCGGCAGGTTCCTCTCCTGTGGTGGATGTCTACTTCTAAGTCTCCCACCTCTTAAGACGTGCTGGTATCCACCTGCAGGACTAGATTGTGCGCAAACTCATCCCGCGAAAGGATGAGAAATGAGCTGCCCCGGCTCCTTGGCCCACCTAAAACTAGCTAATTCGGTCGATGATGAGCTGTGTTGCGGGGCGGGACCCTTCAAGGGCGATCGTGACGGCGCCATCGAGCGCTTCCTTGGCCCGGTCAAACTTCTCCGGGGTGTCCGTCAGAAGCGTCATGAGCGGCTCACCGGCGCGCACTAAGGCACCTGGCTTGGCATGCAGCCGCACCCCGGCACCGGCTTGGACAATGTCTTCCTTGCGGGCCCGCCCCGCACCCAGACGCCACGCGGCAACGCCCACCGACAAAGCATCGAGCCCGACTAGAACACCGTCGGCCGGGGCCAAAATAACCTCGGATTCACGAGCCACCGGCAAGGTGGCGTCAGGGTCGCCGCCCTGAGCGGCAATCATGCGGCGCCACACATCCATGGCCCGGCCATCCTTCAGCGCGGCGGCGGGATCGGCGTCGCGAATACCGGCGGCCTCCAGCATCTCTTCTGCCAGCTTCACGGTAAGTTCGACGACGTCTTCCGGACCACCGCCGGCCAGCACCTCCACCGATTCCTGGACCTCAATGGCGTTACCCGCCGTGAGGCCCAGTGGGGTGGACATATCTGTCAGCAGGGCCACGGTGTTGACTCCGGCGTCCTTACCCAAGGCCACCATGGTCTGGGCTAGTTCCCGCGCCATCTCCACACTCTTCATGAACGCGCCCGAACCAACCTTGACGTCCAACACCAGCGCGCCGGTGCCCTCGGCGATCTTCTTGCTCATGATAGAGGAGGCGATCAGCGGGATTGCCTCCACCGTGCCCGTGACATCACGCAGGGCGTACAACTTCTTATCGGCCGGGGCCAGGCCAGCGCCGGCGGCACAGATCACCGCACCCACCTCGGAGAGCTGACGCATCATCTCCTCATTGCTGAGGTTGGCCCGCCAGCCTGGGATGGATTCCAGCTTGTCCAGGGTTCCACCGGTGTGGCCTAGGCCGCGGCCCGAAAGCTGCGGTACGGCCACCCCAAAAACGGCCACCAGCGGCGCCAAGGGCAGCGTGATCTTGTCGCCCACGCCACCTGTCGAGTGCTTATCCGTGGTCGCCATGGGCCGACCCGCCGGGTTGCGCAGACTCGAGAAGTCCATCCGCTCCCCCGAGTTGATCATGGCCGCGGTCCACTGTGAGATCTCGGCCCGATCCATGCCGTTGAGCAGGATCGCCATATTCAGGGCCGCCATCTGCTCATCTGCGATGGTGCCGCGGGTGTAGGCGTCGATGGTCCAGGCGATTTGCTCAGCGCTCAGGGTGCCCTTGTCGCGCTTAGTCCGGATGATGTCCACCGCGTCAAAGAGTGGGCCTGAGTATGCTTCACGGTTCATGGTGCTGGGTCCGTCCGATGTGTCAGAGGTAGAAAAAGAGGTGGATTAGGACGCGTCCGCGGGCGAGGCCGCGACTCTATCCAGATCCCGGGGGCCAAAGGCGTCGGGCAACACCTCATCCATGGTCTTGATACCGGAGGAGGTCATGAGCCGGGTTTCGGCCGTGCTGAACTCAAAAAGCAACTGCCGGCAACGGCCGCAGGGCATGAGAATCGCCCCGTTGCCATCGACGCAGTAGAACTCCTTGATGAGCCCGCCGCCCTGCATCCGTGCAGCACCAACCATGGTGCACTCGGCACACAGGGTCAGCCCAAAGCTGGCGTTTTCAACGTTGCAGCCGGAGACGATTGTGCCGTTCTCCAGCCGCGCCGCGGCACCCACCGGGAACTTTGAATAGGGCGAGTACGAGTGAGCCAGAGCGGCGGTGGCCGCCAAGCGCAAAGGTTCCCATACGTCGTCGAACGTGTCAGTGCTCATAGGCTACTCCTTCACATACGGTTCGCCGCTGGCTGCCGGGGACATCGCCTTGCCCACGAAACCGGAGACGGCCAAGATGGTCAGGGCGTACGGGAGCATGGCTAGGAACTGCCCGTCGATCGGGGTACCGGCCAGGGACAGGATGCTTTGCAGGTTACCAGCCACACCGAAGAGCAGCGCGGCGAGGGCGGCACCGATCGGGTTCCAGCGGCCAAAGATCAGGGCGGCCAGGGCGATGAAACCCAAACCACCTGTCATGTCCTTGCTGAAGCTGCTGACGGCGACGAGCGTGAAGTAAGCGCCACCGATACCGGCCACGGCGCCACCAAGCAGGACGTTCATGACGCGGGTGCGGTTGACGTTGATGCCCACGGTGTCGGCGGCCTTGGGGTGCTCGCCGACGGCACGCACCCGCAGTCCCCAACGAGTGCGGAACAGGCCAAACCACAGGGCCACCACGAGGATGATCATGAGGTAGCCAATGATCGACTGCCTAAAGAAGGTGGGGCCGATGATGGGAATCTGCGAGAGGAACGGGATGGGCAGATCCGGCAAATGCGTGGGCTGGTTGTAGATGGTCTCGCCATTGACCTTGGTCTTCATGATCTTCTCGAACAGGAAGCCCGTCAGGCCGGCGACCAAAACGTTCAAGACCACACCGACGATGATCTGGTTGACGATGTACTTGATGCTGAACAGCGCCAAGAGCGCCGACACCAAAACACCGGCTGCGGCCGCGGCAAACAACCCGGCGAAGGCGTTGTGCGTGATGGAGGAAACCAGAGCCGCGGTAAAGGCGCCGGCGAGCAGCTGGCCCTCAATGGCGATATTGACGACGCCAGCACGCTCAGAAAGCACACCCGACATGGAACCGAAGACCAGCGGGGTGGTGATGAGCATGGCGCCCGTGAACAAGCCTACGAGCGTGATGTTCTGTGTTGTGGTGCCACCGATAATCCACACCATGAGACCAATAACGAACACCACGGTGAACGTCATGAGGACCCATCTAGAGATCTTTCCTACCGTCTTGGTCTGGCTGTACGCCAGGTAAGCCAAGGCCAAGGTGATCAGCGAGACAACGATGCCTACACCCTTAGCCGGTACCACCAGATTGGGCACCTGCCACAGGTCATTTTCCTGCGAGATACGGAACGTGGCGTGCCCGTTGGGGCCCAGAATAATGAAAACGACGACGGCGAAAAGCGCCAGCACGCCCAATAGGATCGGTGTCTTCCAGCTGCGCACGGCAACGGCGTCAGCGTGCTGCAATGTTTTAGTCTTAGCTGCGATGCTCATGCGTCAGACTCCTTCGTGGCGAAGTTCCTTGATTCGGAATATGGACCGAATCAAGGGAGGGGCGGCAATGAACAGCACAATCAAGGACTGCACAACAGCAACGATGTCAATGGACACGTCGGCGTTGATGGCCATGGACGTGCCACCGGCCTTGAACGCACCAAAGAGAATCGCGGCAAAGAAGGTACCCCAAGGACGGGAACGCCCCAACAGGGCCACCGTGATGGCGTCAAAACCAATGCTGCCGGCGATGTCGGAATCCAAGAGTTTCTCGGTTCCCGCCAGCTGTGTGACACCGGCCAGACCAGCCAAGGCTCCGGAGAACAACATGACCGTGATGTAGCCACGGGAGACCAGCATGCCCGCGGTACGTGCGGCGCGAGGGTTCTCACCGATGGCACGGTATTCAAAGCCAAGCGTTGAACGGTTCAGCAACCAGGCAACGGCAACAACGGCCAGAACGGCCACAACCAAACCCCAGTGGAGTCGGTAGTTGGGCCCGAGCAGCAAGGGGAACATGGCCGATTCGTGCATGCGCGGGCTGATGGGGTTGGTGCTGTTGGGATCGCGCAGCTGGTTCTTGAGCAGGTACAGCACCAAGGACACGGCGATGTAGTTGAGCATGATGGTCACGATGACCTCATGCGCTCCCGTCTTAGCCTTGAGGAAACCGGCGATGCCGCCCCACAGCGCACCACCAATGGCACCAGCCAAAACAACGGCCACGAGGTGGATTCCCGGCGGGAGTTCAATCAGGAAACCTACGACGCCGGCAAAGGTGGCACCCAGGATGATCTGACCCTTGGCACCAATGTTGAACAGTCCTACACGGAAGGCCAAGGTGACGGCCAGGCCCGAGAGAATCAAGGGTGTAGCGAAGGTCAGGGTCTCAAAAATACCGAGGCGGCCCTGCCAGGTGCGTGCGCCGGGATCATAGGTAGCTCCGCGCAACAGAGCCCCGTAGGCCTCCGAAACTGCTGCCCACATGGCCTTGAACGTGGCGCTCGGGTCACCAAAGAAGTACCCCATGGCGCTCGTGGTGCGGGAGTCGGTGAAGGCGATCAGGATGCCACCGATGACCAGGGCCACGACCACAGCGAGCACGGAAATCACGGCGTTGCCGCTCATGATTTCGCGGACCAGCTGGGTGCCGTTGCTTTCCTTGCCAGCCTCCGGCGCGGGCTTGCTCGCCGGGGTTGCCGGGGTTGCGCCGGATTCTTCGGCGGGCTTGTTCAGTTCCGTCCCGCTCATGGCTGATCCCCCTGAGCGTTCTGTGCGTCCTGTGTCTTCATGTGTTCCTGTGCTTCTTCTGCGTTCAGCCCGGCCATCATCAGGCCAAGGAGTGCTCGGCTGGATTTTCCGGGGACGATGCCCATGAGTCGTCCGGCGAACAGGACGGCAATACGGTCGGCTAGTTCAAGTACTTCATCCAATTCGGTCGAGACGATGATGACGGGAGTTCCCGCATCACGCTCGGCGACAATGCGTTTGTGGAGGAACTCGATGGATCCAACGTCCACACCGCGGGTGGGCTGCGAGGCGATAAACAGCTTCAAGGGGCGTGCCAATTCTCGGGCCAGCACCACCTTCTGCTGGTTTCCACCGGAAAGCGTGTTCGCCGCATCTTGGGGCGACTGCGCCCGGACGTCAAATTCGGCGACCTTCTCGACGCTGTTCTTAGCGATCACGGCCCGGTTCAGGGTACCGCGACGAGAGTACGGCGCCTTCTTGTACAGATCGAGAATCAGGTTCTCGGCGATCGACATTTCACCCACGAGGCCATCGTCCTGACGGTCCTCGGGGACAAAGCCAACGCCGGAATCCAAAACCTGACGAACGCTGCTGCCCAACAGTTCCTTGCCATCCAAGGTGATAGATCCGACGGCGTGCTTACGCAGACCCAGCACTGCCTCGGTCAACTCGGTCTGGCCGTTGCCCTGGACCCCGGCAATCGCCAAGATCTCTCCCTGAGAGACACTCAAGGAGACGTTGTCGAGAAGTCTCACTCCGTCGTCGCTCATAACCGTCAGATCTGTGACCTTAAAGGTCTCCTCTCCGGGCTGGGCATCGGACTTATTGAGGTTCAAGTTGACGGCACGGCCCACCATCAAGGCGGCCAGCTCTGTCGTGGAGGCGCTGGGATCGGCGGAACCAACCACCTTGCCGCGACGAATCACGGTGATGGTGTCGGAGATGGCTTTGACCTCACGAAGCTTGTGCGAGATGAACACAATCGAGGTGCCGCCATCGCGCAGCTGGCCCATGATGTCCATGAGCTCATCGGTTTCCTGAGGTGTGAGCACGGCGGTGGGCTCATCCAGGATCAAAATTTTCGAGTTGCGAACCAACGCCTTGATGATTTCAACGCGCTGCTGCACACCCACGGGAAGATCTTCCACGAGGGCATCGGGATCAACATCGAACCCAAACTTGTCGGAGATCTCGCGAATCTTCTTGCGGGTGGCGTCCAGGTTAAGGACACCGCCAAAGGATATGGCCTCGGCACCCAACGCGACGTTCTCGGCGACGGTGAAGACGGGAACCAGCATGAAGTGCTGATGCACCATCCCAATGCCGGCCGCCATGGCGTCCGAGGGGCCGGAGAACTTCACGGCCTTATCGTCGACGAGGATCTCGCCCGAGGTGGGTTCGTACAAGCCATAGAGAACGTTCATGAGTGTGGATTTTCCGGCACCATTTTCGCCCAAAAGGCTATGGATCTGACCGGATTCCACCACGAGGTCGATGTGGTCGTTCGCCACCAGGGCACCAAAGCTCTTGGTGATGCCCCGAAGTTCTAGTTTCAACGTTTTAACCCGTCCGCGGATTGTTGGATTGTGAGTGATGTTGCTGCTGTGCTGATCTTTGCATAGTCCACGCCGTGTCGCCCACGCTTCTAGAGAATGGGCGACACGGCGGGACAACGACACAATGGCGAGAGCACCACTCTCCACGAGTGATGCTCTCGCCAATGGGGACTACTTGGGGCTGGACTTGGACTCCACCTTGATGGATCCGTCGATGATGCCCTTCTTGATTTCTTCCAGCTGCGTCTTGGTGTCGGCGCTGACCGACGCATCAAGATCGTGGAACGGGGCCAAAGCCACGCCACCGTTTTCGAGTGTGCCGACGTACGGGGCGGGATCGAACTTGCCGTTGAGGTCATCGGAAACGATGGTCTCGACTGCTTCACCCATGGTCTTGATAACCGAGGTCAACAGCACGGACTTGTAGGCCGGAGCGGTCAGGTAACCATCGGAGTCAACCCAAACCAGCTTGACGTCCTTGCCACCCTTGTTGGCGGCCAAAACAGCATCGCCAGCGCCCTTGCCCAACGGACCGGCAACAGGCATGATCACGTCGGCGCCTTCAGAGATCAGGTTGTTGGAGATCTTGGTACCTTCCTGAACGATTTCGAAGGTGTTAGCGAAGGAGCCCTGCTGGGTAGCTACGTCCCAGCCGAGAACCTTGACGTCCTTGCCCTGCTTCTCGTTGAAGTACTTCACGCCTTCAGCGAATCCATCCATGAAGATCGTGACGGTGGGGATGTTGATACCACCGAAGGTGCCGACCTTGCCGGTCTTGGAGGTTGCTGCTGCGGTGTAGCCAGCCATGAAGGCAGCCTGAGCCGTGTCGTAAACAACGGGCTTGACGTTGTCAGCCTTGATGCTGTTGTCATCGATGATGGCGTAGTGCAGATCCGGGTTTTCCTTGGCGGCAGTTGCCGTGGCCTCGGCCAGGAGGAAGCCGATCGTCAGGGTCATGTTGCAGCCGGCGCTGGCCATCTGGCTCAGGTTCGGTGCGAAGTCCGACGTTGCGCCTGACTGAGCTTCCTTGACCTTGATGCCGAGATCGGCTTCAGCTTTCTTCAAGCCTTCGTAGGAAGACTGGTTAAATGACTGGTCATCGAATCCACCGGAGTCAGAGACGATGCAACCCAAGTAATCGGCGGCTGCGGCATTCTTGGTGCCATCACCGGAGCCGCTGGACGGCGGGGCTTCACCACAGCCGGTGAGCAGCATCGCCATAGCGCTGACGGTCACGGTTCCCACCAGGGCGCCGCGCTTTACTTTGTTCAAGAGCAGATTCTTCAAGGTTCCTCCATAAGGTGTGTAGCCGCAGCTCAGCGATGCGTCAACACAAATGCGAACCTACCTTGGTCTCCGGAAGAACACTTCCTAGTATTTCAAGATCAGCCGCTTGTTGTGACACACCTCTTACACAGCGGTGCTAACCATCACACTAGTGGTCTCAAGCTACTGGCAGGTAGTGGAGAGGCCCTTGCTCAGATCATTGTTGATGAACCGTTATAGAGCGTTACTTTTGATCGGTGGCCACTTTGCAAGATCCTTATGGCTCTTGACGTTAAGGGCTTGACGTGAAGTGGCTACTGCGTTGCTGCTCGAAGGGTTCGGAGAGCTGCTGCACACAGCACCCGGATGCCCACCGAGAGGGCTCGTTCATCGACGATGTAGTCGCCACGGTGGAGGTCGTATTCTTCCCCACCGGGTACATGGGTTCCCAGTCGCATCAAGGATCCGGGAACACCTTGCAAGAACCAGGCAAAATCCTCCCCGCCCATCGATTGGGGTGCCAGAACAACCGAATCCTCGCCGAGCTCGGCACGGGCCGAGGCTTCGATGAGTGCCGTTTCATGTTCGGAGTTCACCACGGGCGGCACACCACGGGTGTGCTCTAGATGAACGTCAACGCCAAAGGGTGCGGCGACCTGCTTGACGACGTCGTCCAGCAACTCCCCTGCCGCATGCCAGGCTTCGCGGTCGAGGCACCGCATCGTGCCGCTCATAACACCATGACCGGGAATCGCGTTGGGCGCGGTGCCGGCGCTGATTTGACCCCACACCACGGAGACACCGCTGCGGACATCAACACGGCGTGACAGGATAGCGGGGACGTTGATAGCAATTTGCGCCAATGCAAAGACCAGATCCTCTGTCAGATGCGGACGGGAGGTATGCCCACCGCGACCTGAGAGTTCAATCTTGATGGTGTCGGAGGCACTCGTGATGGGTCCAATGCGGGTACCGATCTTGCCCACGTCAATGCGTGGATCACAGTGCAGGGCCATGATGCGCGGCACGCCTTCCAGTGCGCCCTGATCGATGCAGGCTAGTGCGCCACCGGGAAGTGTCTCCTCGGCTGGCTGGAAGATGATGCGCACACTGCCGCCCAGCGGCTTGTGCTCGTGCATCTTGGCTAGGACCAGTGCGATGCCAAGCATCGACGCGGTATGGAAATCGTGGCCACAGCCGTGCGTGACACCGTGGTTGCGAGAGGCAAAGGGAAGCCCGGTTTCTTCGACTACAGGCAGAGCGTCAATATCTCCGCGCAGTGCCGTCGCGATGGGACCCTCGCCAACATCAACGATGACACCGGTGCCTTCGAGACGGCGCGGGGACAATCCGGCGGCGACAAGTCGATCGTAAATTTTCCCGGTCGTGCGGAATTCCTGGAAGGATAATTCCGGGTGGGCATGCAGATCACGACGGAATTCGATGACATCTTCCAGCAATGGTTCGAGCCAGGGACTTATGGGCTCGGTCGGTTCTGTTTCCATCGAGTAATTACGCACAGCTCAAACTCTAGTCATGTAGCTGCCGAGAATCGGCATTGGCTGCGCCGCATTACTTATCTTTCCTTCATGTGGCGCAGCCCATATAGAGGAAGGTCCCGAGCCCAAGACACGTCAGCGAGTTGGGAGCGGGACCTTCAGAGATTAAAGAACGTCGGTGTTGCCTTGTGCTTTGAGTCCGTCGACTGCTTTTTTCACGAGTTGTGAGTGCGCTCGGGTCGTGACGAGTAGCGCGTCGGGGGTGTCGACGACGACGACGTCTTCGATACCGATCAGGGCGATGACGCGTTTGGTATCGGAGACCACGATGCCGGTGCTGTCTTCGGTAAAGACGCGTGCGCCATCGCCGATGACTTTCACGTTCTTATTTTCTGTGGCACTACTCAGCCGTGCGATCGCGGCAAAGTCTCCGACGTCGTCCCAGCTAAAGTCAGCCGGAATCACGGCGACGTCTCCGGCATCAGCAGCCGGCTCGGCCACAGCATAATCAATGGCGATCTTCGGCAAGGTAGGCCAGACACGATTCTTCACGGCAACCCGCTCAGGGGTGTCCCAGGCCAGAGCAATTTCCATGAGGCCTTCATACAGTGCGGGCTCATTTGCCTTGAGGTGATGGAGCATCAATTTCACCGGGGCCACGAACATGCCAGCGTTCCAACTGTATTCACCGCTGGCAAGGTACCGTTCAGCGATTTCCTCACTGGGCTTCTCCACGAACTTCGCTACGGAATGAGCGCGCGGAGCACCCTCCACATTAAGCGGTGCGCCGGTGCGGATGTAACCGAAGCCCGTCGAGGGATGTGTGGGCTTAATACCGATCGTGACGATCTTGCCCGTGGCCGCTGTATAGATAGCCTCGCGCACAGCGTCCTGGAACTTATCGACCGGGCTAATGACCTGATCAGCGGCAAAGGAACCCATGATCGCGGACGGATCCCGAGTGAAAAGAATCGCAGCCGCTAAACCAATGGCGGCACCTGAATCTTTGGGTTCTGGTTCCAAGACCAGGTTCTCATCGGCAATCTCGGGCAGCTGACGGCACACCGCGTCACGGTGCGCATCGCCCGTTACCAAAAGGAAACGACCAGCACTGAGCGGCTCCAAGCGATCATAGGTAGCCCGAATCAACGTACTGCCACTACCGGTGAGATCATGCAGGAACTTCGGGGCAGCAGCACGCGACAACGGCCACAACCGCGTCCCCACACCGCCCGCTGGAATCACGGCATAAAACCGACCCATAAGATCCGTAGCTGACTGCTCGGACTCGACCACTCTTTGCGTATTCATCATGTCCACCATAGGTGATACAGATGTGCGAATTCCCTTTATCTACGTGATTTTCGACAAAGTTCATCCCAAAGTCGTAGGCGAGGAATGCGCCATCGAACCTTATGAATGGAGACGCAACGTGCCCTTATCTCAGTACTTAAGGAAGAAGCTGTGAGTTGCCACACAGAGCAAGGACGGCCTAAGTTGAATATGCTGTTAGCGAAGCCTAAATTTAGGCTCAAGTATGAGTGCTCACGCCGTGTGCGTTTCCCCGCGTGGAACCACGCCAGCGCAACGGTGACGCAGGAAGGTTTATTCAGTGCCGACAAAACCAGCTGGCACTCTGTATCGCGGCCGAGAAGGCATGTGGTCCTGGGTGGGACACCGAATCACCGGTGTAGTTATCTTTATTTTCTTGTTGGTGCACGTTCTGGACACCTCGTTGGTTCGAGTTTCCCCAGAGGCGTACACAGCAGTTATTGGGGCGTATAAGAACCCCATCATGGGTCTGGGTGAGGCAGGACTCGTCGCCGCAATCGTGTTCCACGCCTTCAACGGCCTGCGCATCATTGCCATTGACTTCTGGAAGAAGGGTCCCAAGTACCAGCGTCAGCTGCTCTGGGGCGTTCTTGCTCTCTGGGCCGTGACGATGATCCCGTTCCTTATTCGTCACCTCACCATTGTCTTCTCTAATTTCTTCGGGGGGCACTAAATGAGCACCGAATCTATCGCAGCACCGCGCTCCAACAGCGCACAGTCGCCTAAGTACAAGCGCAGCAAGGGCAACAACTCCAGCTTTGAAATGGCAGCCTGGCTGTTCATGCGCCTCTCCGGCGTGGTTCTGATCGTCTTGATCTTCGGTCACCTCTTCGTGAACCTCATGCTCGGCGACGGCATCCACGCCGTCGACTTCGGCTTCGTTGCCGGTAAGTGGGCATCACCGTTCTGGCAGATCTGGGACCTAGTCATGCTGTGGCTGGCCATCCTGCACGGCACCAACGGTGTTCGTACGATCATCAACGATTACGCCGAACGCAGTGGCACTCGCATGACCCTCAAGACGGTTCTCTACGTTGCCAGTGGTGTCATCGTGGTCCTCGGAACCTTGGTCATCTTCACCTTTGACCCGTGCCCTCCCGGCGCAGTCATTGATCTCCCGTCCTTCTGCCCCGTTCCTTAACAAAGGGATTTTCTTAGGACTTATTTCCTAAGGGTTGTACGAAGTGAACACCAGCTTTTAATGCAGTAAATGAGAGAAAGAGCATCCAGTATGCAGGTCCACAAATACGACGTCGTAATCGTCGGGGCCGGTGGCGCAGGAATGCGTGCCGCCATTGAATCAGGTCAGCGTGCCCGTACCGCTGTTCTGACCAAGCTCTACCCCACTCGCTCGCACACCGGTGCAGCTCAGGGTGGCATGTGTGCCGCCCTGGCCAACGTGGAAGAGGACAACTGGGAATGGCACACCTTTGACACTGTCAAGGGTGGCGATTACCTGGTTGACCAGGACGCTGCGGAAGTTATGGCCAAGGAAGCCATCGACGCCGTCATCGACCTGGAAAAGATGGGTCTGCCGTTCAACCGCACACCCGAGGGTCGCATTGACCAGCGCCGTTTCGGTGGCCACACCCGTGACCACGGTAAGGCTCCGGTTCGCCGTGCATGCTACGCCGCCGACCGTACCGGCCACATGATTCTGCAGACGCTGTACCAAAACTGCGTCAAGCACAACGTTGAGTTCTACAACGAGTACTACGTTTTGGATCTACTGACGGTTGAGGAAGAAGCCACCCGTGAGGATGGCACCATCTACCTGCAGAAGAAGACCGCTGGCGTCGTTTCCTACGACCTCGCAACCGGCGAACTTCACGTCTTCCAGGCTAAGAGCGTCATCTTGGCGACCGGTGGCGCAGGCAAGGTCTTCAAGACCACCTCTAACGCACACACCCTGACCGGTGACGGTATGGGCATTGCGTTCCGCAAGGGCATCCCCTTGGAAGATATGGAGTTCTTCCAGTTCCATCCGACCGGTCTTGCCGGTCTGGGCATTCTGCTCTCAGAAGCTGCACGTGGCGAAGGCGCCATCCTGCGTAACTCTGAGGGTGAGCGCTTCATGGAACGCTACGCTCCCACCATCAAGGACTTGGCTCCCCGTGACATCGTGGCCCGCTCCATGGCTAACGAGGTTCGTGAAGGCCGCGGTTGTGGTCCGAACAAGGACTACGTTCTCCTTGACCTGACCCACCTGGAACCGGCTCACATTGACGCCAAGCTTCCGGATATCACCGAGTTCGCCCGCACCTACCTGGGTGTCGAGCCGTACACGGAGCCCGTCCCGGTATTCCCCACGGCTCACTACGCCATGGGTGGTGTTCCCACGAACATCGCTACCGAGGTTCTTCAGGACAACGACACCGTCATCCCCGGCCTGTACGCTGCCGGTGAAGTTGCCTGTGTTTCGGTCCACGGTTCAAACCGTTTGGGTACCAACTCACTGCTGGACATCAATGTCTTCGGTAAGCGCGCCGGTGTGGCCGCTGCCGAATACGCCAAGACAGCCGACTTCGTTGATCTGCCGGAGAACCCGGAAGCTGCCACCGTTGCACTGCTTGAGCATGTTCGCACGTCCGACGGCGGCGAAAAGGTTGCCTTGATCCGCAAGGATCTGCAGGACACCATGGATGCCAACATGCAGGTGTTCCGTACTGCTGAGTCCATCGACAAGGTTCTTGCCGATATCGCTAGCTTCGAAGAGCGCTACTCACGCATCACGGTTCAGGATAAGGGCAAGCGGTTCAACCTCGACCTACTCGAGGCTGTGGAGCTTGGCTTCCTGCTCGAACTGGCCAAGGTCATGACGGTTGCTGCCCTGCACCGTCAGGAGTCACGCGGCGGTCACTACCGCGAGGACTTCCCGGACCGCGACGATGAGAACTTCATGAAGCACTCCATGGCTTACCTAGATTCAAACGTCACGGTGGAAAGCTCCGCCGAGTCCATCGCTGGAATCCGTCTGGAAACCAAGCCTGTTGTTGTTACGCGTTACCAGCCGATGGTGAGGAAGTACTAATGAGCACCGTAGAAACTGAATTGCCGGAGCCGGCATCAAAGATTGAACTCCCCGCACACCTCGGTGGCGGCGGAGAAATCCCCACCTTTGATGTCACCTTGAAGGTTCGCCGCTACGACCCCGAGTTCTCGGAAGAGTCGAAGTGGGAAGAATTCACCATGACCATGTACGGCACCGACCGTGTGTTGGATGCCTTACACAAGGTCAAGTGGGAGCAGGACGGCTCGCTGTCCTTCCGCCGTTCCTGTGCACACGGTGTTTGTGGTTCTGATGCCATGCGTATCAACGGCCGCAACCGCCTTGCCTGCAAGACCCTGCTGAAGGATCTTGACACGTCCAAGCCCATCACGGTTGAACCCATCAAGGGTCTGCCCGTTGAGAAGGACTTGATTGTGGACATGGAACCGTTCTTCCAGTCCTTCCGTGAAGTCATGCCGTTCTTGGTGAACCGTGGCCACGAGCCGTCCAAGGAACGTCTGCAGTCCGCTGAAGACCGCGAGCGTTTCGACGACACCACCAAGTGCATCCTGTGCGCTGCGTGCACGTCTTCTTGCCCCGTGTTCTGGACCGATGGCCAGTACTTCGGCCCGGCAGCCATTGTGAATGCTCACCGCTTCATCTTCGACTCCCGCGACGACGCTGGCGACATGCGTCTGGAGATCCTCAACGATAAGGAAGGTGTGTGGCGTTGCCGCACCACCTTCAACTGCTCCGAAGCATGCCCTCGTGGCATCCAGGTGACGCAGGCAATTGCAGAGGTCAAGCAGGCTATCCTGTCCCGCCAGATCTAAGTAGTTCTTGCTCAAAAGCGCCGCTCCCCTTTGCTGGGGAGCGGCGCTTTTGCGTTTCCACGCGGCATCTTCCCGCCCTTTTTACCGAGTTAGATGCTCCCCCGGAGAAGGATGATGCGCCACATCTGAAACAATTGCTGTGAGTCCTTCTCGGCAGGCACGCAGTTATCCACAGATTCAAGACGAGCCGCAATTCGGCGCCATTTCGTACAATGCTTAGAGGATGAACGCGTCATCCGGCCCTCGCAAGATCAACACTGACTCGACCACCTCTGGGCAACCGCCCGGACTTGTCGCTGCCGCGGTTACACCTGCTACTAACGATCCGCTGGTCATCAGGTTTCTCGCAGCATTCTCGCCCAAAAGGAATGCGTGGCGAACGAGCGAGTTGAAAGACGCAGGCTTTGATGACCGTGCCGTACATCGCCTCGTGGCGGCCGGGCAAGTACGTCGGATAAGGCTGGGCACATACGTCCGGGGGTCCTACTGGGACAGCCTTTCTCGCAGCGCTCAAGACCGCGTCGTTATTTCCCTGCACGCCATCGGAACGGGTTCAAAATCACCCCGCCGATTCGTTTACAGCCATGTTTCGGCTGCCAGAATCCATCGCTTGAGTCTTTGGCAGGCTGACACGTTTGTGCACGTTACTCAAGGCAGCACTCCTTCTAGCACAGCTTGTGATTCGAATACTCGCATCCATGTGGCCACGATGCCTAGCTCCGACATCGTCGAGATTGATGGCAAGAAAGTAACGTCTTTAGAGCGTACGGTGGTGGACTGCTGCCTCACTATGAATTACAAGCAGGCACTTATCCTCACAGATCATGCGCTCCGCATTGGCGCATCCATGGATAAGCTCCGTGAGGCCGCCAGCAACTTGAGTTGTCATCGAGGCGTAAGGACGCTGCGGAAAGTCTTGGATAACGCCGACGGACGTTCTGAGTCGCCGGGTGAAACTCTGACCCGGGATTTACTTCGTGAGCTCTTTATCGAGGCTCCAGAGCTCCAGTATTGGATCAACACACGACAAGGCCCCTATCGTGCCGACTTCGCTTGGGTCGCGCAACGAGTTGCCCTTGAATTCGATGGCCGAACGAAATATTTTGACTACAGACCCACTAACGAGACCATTTTCATGGAACGCAAGCGGGAGATCGCTTTGGTTGAGGCCGGGTGGATCGTTCTCCGCCTTGAGTGGAAAGACCTCTTCGATGGGCTTGCTCTCAAGGCCAGAATCTTGATAGCGCTCAACCACTTATCCTGAGTCAGATGGAGCCCCGTTCAGACAGATGAAGCGCTACATCAGACTCAACGGCCGTCCATCTGACTCGACGCCTAGAAGGGCAGGTAAGAGCCAACAACAGGCGCTGG
The DNA here is from genome assembly GCF_003219795.1 of Arthrobacter psychrolactophilus. Taxonomy (GTDB): domain Bacteria; phylum Actinomycetota; class Actinomycetes; order Actinomycetales; family Micrococcaceae; genus Specibacter; species Specibacter psychrolactophilus. The sequence continues at coordinate 105,183 of NZ_QJVC01000005.1, forward strand.
GAACCTAGGAAGGCGGCGCTAGGCGTCGTGGGGGCGTAGATCGGCAGCCCGAACCGCGGCAATCGCGGCCGAGATCAAGTACACCTGACTGAGCAGATAGAACCAGACGAAAAGGCTCAGGATCACGGCGAATGGTGCAAGGAGGGGGTTGCTCGTGACCCCGCTCAGCACCATGGCGCTGAAGAACCGTAGAATCGTTGCCCCCGCACCGGAGAAAACAGCGGCGAGCAGCAAAACGCGTTTGGGCATGCGCACCCGTGAGGCCATGCTGAACATGATCATCGCGACCGCAACGTCCAAGATAAACATCAAAGCGACCGAGCCAAACTTGGTCGCGGTCCCGGTGAGGAAGCCGTTCCAGCCGAGGAAGTCGCTGATGGACTCCATGGCCGCGGTGCTGAGGACACCAAGGGCGCTGGTCAGCACAAGCGCTACGGCCAAAACGATCAGGGTTCCGCCGTCGCGTATCTTGGAGAGCACGGGATTGGTGCGGTCTCGAGCCAAGCCGAGGATCGAGCGGATGCCCTCGCGCAGTCCGTTGATCCACCCCATGGCAGTGATCAACAAGGCGGCCAGCGAGATCAACAACGTCACCCCGAAGCGACCGGTGCCCAACAGATCGTCTGGCTTAGCCAAGCCACCATCACCGGTGTCAATCAGCCCCGGCGTGCTATTGGCGACGAGGTCGATGACGGCATCGCGCAGCACCTTATTATCCGCGGCCACAATTCCGAAAATGGCGAATCCGGCCACGAGCATGGCGCCCACGGAAAAGAACATCAAGTAAGCATTGCCGGCGGCCAGCAAGGGCCCGCGGCGACGCGTGTACAGGTTCCACACTCGTAAAGGGAAGAGCCGAGCAGCCCAGGCGTTACCCCACTCCAGCAATGAGGTGACCCTGCCGAGAAACGATCCACTCTGCCGTGCCGTTGCGAAGGCCTCGTGTTTCGTGGCGTTCTGGATAGCCAGAGCCTTGCGGTCCAGCGGGCTCGGAGGCGGCACCGGCGGGCCTGCCAGAGGCTTCTTGGCGCTCACCCCAGGAGCGGTTGGCCCATGCAGATGAACCGAAGCCGCCCTATGCTTGTCCGTTTCCCCCAAGTTCCAGCTCCTCACGAAGTGCCCAACCACCAGCTATGAAGTCGAATAGACCAATACTGGTGACCTCAAATTCTGCCGCAAAACCTGCCATTTCGCGCTTTGCCGACTCCATGGCTCCGGAGTCGAGATCATGCGCAATCGTCAGATGCGGATGAAAATCGAACTCCAGCAAATGCTCCACGGGCCCCTGCAACAATGCCTCATGCAGCCGGGCGCATTCCTTCGCACCAGATTCCACATTCAGATACACCACAGGTGACAACGGCTCGAAAGTACCTGTCCCCCGCAACGATAGCGTGAACGGCTCCCCCGCCGCAGCAACCTCGCGCACATAACTGGCGGCCTCGTCCCAGGAATCACTGGCCTTCCCCGACACCAAGGTGATGTGGGGAGGCACGACGGCGGCTTCCGGACCCGCGTAGCTAACTCGCTTTGCGCTGATCTCGGCAGCAAGCTCCGCAGGAAGTGAGATGATCACGCCGAGACTGCCGACGTGCGGGGCGGGTGATGCCCCGCTTTGACCAATGCCAGGCACAGTTATCCGACCGCCCCGAGGGGAGGAAGGAAGCCGACCTTGGCGTACACATCCGCCAGCGTGACCGAGGCAATCGCACGAGCCTTTTCGGCGCCGCGGGCCAACAGACGATCCAGTTCGGCCGGATCATCCAAGAGCTCCATGGTTCGGGTGCGAATGGGATCCAGCCGGGCCACAACAGCTTCAGCCACGTCGGCCTTGAGGTGTCCGTACATCTTGCCCTCGTACTCGGCAACGAGCGTGTCCACCGGCTTAGCGGTCAGGGTCGAGAGGATTTCCAGCAAATTGGTCACTCCGGGCTTGTTCTCCCGATCGTGAGCAACCACCGTGCCAGCATCCGTGACGGCCGACTTGATGCGTTTCGCGGTGACCTTTGGTTCGTCAAGAATATTGATTAAACCGTTGGGGCCCGACGCGGACTTGGACATCTTCGACGTCGGATTTTGCAGGTCGTAGATGCGGGCGCCTTCTTTTTGAATGAAGGCTTCCGGGACAATAAAGGTCTCGCCGAAGCGGAAGTTGAAACGCTTGGCTAGGTCACGGGCCAGTTCAACATGCTGACGCTGGTCGTCGCCCACCGGCACGCCCTCGGGGCGGTACAGCAGGATATCGGCGGCCATGAGCACCGGGTAGGTGAAGAGGCCAACACTGGCCGTATCGGCGCCACCCTTGGCAGACTTGTCCTTGAACTGGGTCATGCGGGAGGCTTCGCCAAAGCCCGTCATGCAGTTCAGCACCCAAGCCAGTTGGGCGTGTTCGGGAACGTGCGACTGCACAAACAAGGTGGACTTGTCAACGTCAATGCCACCGGCGATGTACTGGGCCGCCGTCTTGCGAGTACGGGCACGCAACTCGGCCGGATCTTGGGTGACCGTAATGGCGTGCATATCCGGGATGAAGAACAGTGTTTCGTAGTCGTCTTGATTCTTGACCCAGTTGACCAAGGCCCCGAGGTAATTTCCCAGGTGCAGGGAGTCACCGGAAGGCTGCATGCCGGACAGCACGCGGGGGCGGGCAGAGATTTCACTCATTGGTTCAAGGGTCCTTTAGAACTTGTAATCGACGACCAGCGGAGCATGGTCTGAGAAGCGGGATTCGTATGAGGCGGCACGATCAACAACACAAGTTAGTGCCTTGGTTGCCAGGTCTGGTGTGGCCATGTGGTAATCGATACGCCAACCAGTGTCGTTGGTGAAGGCCTGACCACGGTTGGACCACCAGGTGTAGGGGCCCTCGACTTCTCCGGCCAATTCACGGGCCACGTCCTTCCACCCGATTTCTTCTCCGAAGAAACGGTCAAAGTAGGCGCGTTCCTCGGGCAGGAAGCCGGCACGCTTGACGTTGCCCTTCCAGTTCTTGATATCCAAGGTCGTATGGCCAACGTTGAGGTCGCCAACAACTAGGGCGTGGTCACTGGCCGTAGCCAGCTGCGGCAGGCGGCCGATCATGGTGTCCAGGAAACGGAACTTGTCGTCCTGCTTCGGTGTTCCAACCTCGCCGGAGTGGACATAGGCACTGACAACCGTCAGGGTGGTGGGGGTCCCGTCGGAGGCGGTGAGAGCGTAGTCGGCTTCAACCCAGCGGCCGGTCGTGGCGAAGTATTCCTCGCCAATACCCACGCGGGTTGCGACGGGTTCAATGCGGTCCTTACGGGAGGCGATCAAGACACCTGCGCGGCCCTTAGCCTCGGCTTCGGCGTGCAGCACGTGCCATTCTTCGCCGAGGAAACCCTCCACGATGGCGTCAGGTGCGCGAACTTCCTGCAGACACAGGACGTCTACATCACGCTCGGCCAGCCAGGGAGCCATGCCGTTCTTGTAGGCGGCACGGATGCCGTTGACGTTGACGCTTGCGATCCTCAATTGACCGTTTTGAATACCGTTGCTCACTTGATCCACCTTACCTTCAAAGGGCGCGCGATTCCTTGCCCTGTGGCGCGTTTAGCTGCCATGTCTTTGGACGACGACGTGCAAATTAATCGATGATGACGCCGCTGACGGGCTCGTCGCCTTCGCCGGTGAATGCGGATTCCCGAGCGGCTGCGCGCTCGGCGTTTTTCTTATCCATGGCGGCGTCCATCTTGGCTTCTTGAGCTTCCCAGTTCGGGTTGATCATGCCACGGCCGTTGGCGGCGGTGATGTTGATGGTTTCCAGCGCACGCGCCACCATCTCCGGATCCTTGCCGAGGTACTCGTTGACCACGCCGATCTGGACGTTGATGATCTTGAAGGAATGATCGAGCTTGAGATCGCGGGCCTTCTCGGCCGAGCGCGAGCCCGAATCCTGCGAGACAAGGTGGGTGCCGCCGTCGGCCGGGGCATTGGCGCTGTTCTGCTGAGCCATCTGAGCCTGCGCGAGGGCAACCTGTCGGGCACCGAAGGCGGCAGCCTTGTGGACGCCGATGTAGACGAAGGTTGAGAGCAGCAGCCAGCCGAAGGCGATGACAGCAATAACCCAACCCAGCACAGTGCTGTTGTTGGCCGCAAAGACGAGGGCTACTAAGAATACAATCGCCAGCACAATGGTGCCCAGGCCAGAGAATTTGCCGGGTTTGGACATTTTGCCGGTTCCAAGAGAAGTCATACATCCATTCTCTCAAATGCGCGCGGTCCTGTTGACCGACTTCCACCAGCGGCGAACTATCGGCCCCATTTCACAGGATGCACGACGGCGGCACTTCCCTCTGCGAGCCCGTCACCCTAGACGCGACGCTTACTTAAAGGGATTCCAAACGGCCAGTGGGGCCATTTCTGACAGTCCTGCACGGAGCAACAGGAAGCCCACAATTCCTACAACCCACAGCACTGTCTCTCCCGCTATGGCTCCCAGGTAGGTGTTGAGCCGCTGTAATGGCGTGTCCAGTCTATGCCCGAGCACTCCCCGAAAGACCAGCAAGAGCAGCGCGGGCAGGAACATCACGAAACAGTAAATGAGCAATACCGCGATTTCTCCGTGGAGAGCCAATGTGGAGTTAGTCAGGAAACCAATAGCCACGAGATAAGGGAGCATGGTTGGCAGTTCCAACAGTCCGGCCAACAGCGCCAAACCCACCACCCCGCCGGGGCGGTGCAGGGCCTTCGATAAGCGATCTCGCCATCGCATTTCTACAGCGGGGGCGTCGGTCGCGGTCTGAGAGTTCTTGTCCTTCTGCTGTGGATTGCTCATCAAGGCATAACTCAGCATGCCGCCACCGGCGAGCACCATGATCCATTGAATAACGGGCAGGTCCGTCAGGGAGACCTCTCCCATACCTCGGATCACCGCGTCAGCGCCGCTCAGCACCGCGATCCCCACCAAGAAGTAAAAGCCGGCCAAGACTCCCAAATACAACAAGATTCTTGCTGTTAGGTGTTTCGCGTTGGGGCGCAGCAGCAGCCAAAAGGGAATCAGCAGCGTCCCAATGCTCGTACTGTCGATGAGGGCGAGAATGGCTAGCTGGACATAAACGGCGATTGTCATAGCAACAGCCTTCCAAGGGTGGCCCCATTCAGCGTCGCCCATCCGGACCACGACTCCTCATACCTTCGTCGCATAGACCCGTGGTTCGCTTGCCCACACCGGTCATACACCGCAAGACTGAGCTCATGAATCCAGCCACAGCACCCGCCGGCGCACCGACAAAGCGCAGTGCCGCGCTTCTATTCCGGCGGCTAAGAGAAGGCTTCACGCGCATTGACGAACGCAATGGGGCAAGAATAAGGATCGAGGATCTGGCCTTGGCCGGGGGCTACTTCATCCTCTTTTGGCTTCTCGACGCGGTTCACCTCACAGCCTTTGGCGATGTCAAGGTAGCAGCGCTGGCATCGGCATGGCCAGCCGTTGCGGTCTTGGGATGCGTGGGTGTCGTGTTCCGCCGTACCGCCCCAACAGCCATGGCTTGGATGTGCGGAATCGCTGCCGCAGGGCTGCTCTTTGCGGGACATGCCGGCGGATTTCTCTTGGTCTTCGAGTTCTTCTTTTCACTCGTACTCTTTGGAAAACCTCGAGCTTCTCAGCTCGCCTCAAGAGCGGCTTGGGTTCTGACGGTCCTATTGATCGTGGCCGCCTACGGTTATTCCAGGGCAGTCGATCTGGCCGTGGTTGCTGGCTTCTTTGCTGTTCTCACCTTGTTGACTCCCGTGGAGTGGGCAGGCAATCTCCGGAAGGCGAACCAACTCGCGGACAGTGAATCCGCAAGGGCTGACGCCGTTGAAGATGCTGCCCAGCAACGAAGTCTTGCCGACCGCAATGCCCACGAACTGGCCTTAGAACATGAACGTCAACACTTGGCTCGCGAACTCCATGACGTCATTTCAGCTCGGCTTTCCGCTATTGCCCTGCAATCGGGTGCGGCAGTGCACGCTCAGGACTCGCCGCTGTCAGGTGGTGGCGCTGTCACCGTCTTGCACCAAATCAGGGAGGAAAGTGTGGCCGGTCTGAATGAACTCAACACCATGATCAGGCTTCTCCACACGGGAACCCAACCAGAATCAACTGGTTTGGTGGGTGATCTCCCAGGGCTTCTGGGGCGCTATCGGGCGACCGGCACCGAGTTTGATTATGAAAATTCTCTGCCTGACGCCGGATCGGATCTGCCCGTCCCGCTCCAGTCGGCGATCTACCGCATCACCAGCGAAGCACTGGCTAATGCCGCAAAACATGCCCCAGGTCAGCCGGTAGAAGTAACACTCACCCATGCTGCCACGAAGGCTCACGGTCTAGCGCCCCAACGGCCCGGCGTGGAGTTACACCTGTGCGTCAGGAGCGCACTTCTCACAGAACTTCCCTCTGGGGTCTTGGGAACGGGTACGGGCATCCCCAGCATGCACTTCCGCGCGGCACACGTCGGCGGAACCCTCAGCGCCGCTCCTCACGGAATGAATTGGATAGTGTCGCTGCAAATACCGTTGCCAGCCTCAGATAAACGCGACGTCATAGAGTCTGGCGATCAATTGAGTAAAAGGCATACAGCATGACTGACACAACCATCTCGAAACCTCTTAGAGTCCTCCTCGCCGATGACCATGCTGCCATCAGGCTGGGCATGCGCATGGTGGTGGAAACCGCGCCCGATATGGAGGTCATCGGCGAGGCCGGTGACGGTGCACTTACTGTCAGCATGACCAGGACGTTACGGCCCGACGTCGTACTTATGGACCTGCGCATGCCGGTCATGGATGGGGTTGAGGCGACAGAAATCATCTGCTCCGAAGAGCTGGCCAAGGTGTTGGTCCTGACGACCTTTGACCACGACTCTTACTTGTTTGGGGCGCTGCAGGCCGGCGCCTCCGGATTCTTACTCAAGAGCGCCGAGCCGTTTGCCATCACCGATGCACTGCGTCGGGTCCATGTCGGGGACCAGGTGATAGCGCCGGAGGTGACGGCCCGCATCGTATCGGCGGCTCTGGCTAACGGGAGCGGGCCCGTCGTTTCACCCACGCCTCCTGCAGGTCTGGATTTGTTGACGGACAGGGAGAAGGAGGTCTTTGAATGCCTCGGAAGCGGTCTGACAAACTACGGCATCGGGCGCCAGTTGGGCATTTCAGAGGCCACCGTCAAGACTCATGTCTCCAGGGTGCTGGCCAAGCTGGGGCTGCGGACACGTGTCCAGGCCGCGCTATTTCAGCGCATCTAAACCGTTCGGCTAGATCAGGTAGGGCGTGTTCGGGAAGGAAATGAAGTCATCCGGATGAGTCACGGGCGCGGTCAGCATTCCCGTGCAGGAGTCGACGAAGAAGTAACCCACGCCAGCCCAATTGGGCTCATTCTCCCCGTTCTGAATCCGTTCCTCATACGAGGCGGAGATGCCCAGAACCATGGGGCCGAGCACCAAGGATCTGCCCTTGACGACCTGCTCTGGGAGATGACTCAGCGCCTTCTGCAAGCGCTGGATCAAGGATTCAATTTCGGTGTTATTCACCGTGGCACTTTTCAAAATCTCGGACATCGAAGGAATCGACTGCACTTGGAAGAGGAAGCGGGCATGCCAGCTGGGAACGGGCCGAGACGCTAAATACTCGATCCATGGCAAGACCATGCACGCCAAGAGATCCCGCACCTCGGCATCCTCCGGCAAGGCTGCGGCCAGTTCCATGCGGCGACGGTTCATCTCGGGCAGGTGGCGGGTCAGCAAGAGGCGCAGCAGCTCATCCCGATCACCAAAATGATAGGCCACGGCCGAGTGATTGGCCGTCCCGGCGTGTTCTGCAATGCGTCGATTTGAGACCGCGTCGATGCCATGGCGGGCAAAGAGCTCTTCTGCGGCATCCAAGAGCACCTCACGGGCCTTGTCACTATGTTTTCCCACTGCGGTGCACCCCTTTGTAGCGTCCCACGCCGGTATTTCAGCGCTGATCCAATCATGCCAGCCTACCTAATTACAGTTTTTTAAGCCACGTGGCGTAAAGTTGCCATGTTGGCTGATCCAACGAGTTATTTGGCGATCCATGACTCACCCGTCACGAGAACCTCGATCCGCCCGCTTTAGCGCTACACACAGGAGCAAGACGTTGAGTACAAAATCCCGCCGTAAAGCGAGTCCGCCCGTGGACGACTCGCAAGAGCAACCACCCGTGGAATTGACCGAAGAGGAAATCGCTGCTGCTGCCGCCAAGCGTGCCAAGGCCGAGACCATTGGGCGCTACGTCGCCATGTTCATGATGCCGCTGATCATGGTGGGCATGATGATCACTGGCTATTTGGGCACCATGCACGCGCCCACGCCGCACAATATGCCGATCGCGGTCGTTGGCACCTCGACTCAGATTGACGAGTTCGCCGCGGCCCTTGAGGCCAGCAGCCCCGATGCATTTGCCCTGCGCACCGTTGACTCCGTTGATGAAGCTCGCCAGCTGGTCATCGATCGAAAAGTTTCCGGAGCCGTCGACTTCGCTGATACCAGCGCCACCGTCATGACCGCGAGCGCCGCTGGCTCATCGCAGGCCTCTGTGGTCAAGGGCATGATCGCCCCGCAGGTTCTTGCCGCGGGATTGACGCTTGAGACGGAGGATCTGGCGACACTGCCATCGACCGATGCCGCAGGCCTCGGAGCCATGTTCCTGGCGACGGCGTTGGTTATGGCCGGTTACCTGCCCTTCAGCATGATTCTCTCCAACTCCCCCGAGCTCCTGCGTTTCCGTCGAGCCATTCCGCTTCTTGCCGGCTGGGCGGCCTTGGTGGCGGGCTTGGTCTGGGCCGTGACCGGGCCGATCTTGGGTGTGGTGCAAGGGCATTCATGGCAGGTCTTGGGTATCGCTTGGCTGGGTGTCTTCGCGATTGGTTCCGTGCAATTGCTCCTGACGCGTTTCCTCGGCCCGATGGCCACGATTGCCGCCATGCTCTTCCTCACGGTGTTGGGCATGCCGGCGTCGAATATGAGCATGTCGGTCTACACCATGCCAAGCTTCTTCACCTTCTTACATTCGATCTTGCCGACCCCGGCGATCGGCGAGGCCATGCGCTCCGTCTTGTACTTTGATGGATCCGGCGCGTGGTCGCATCTGATGGTTCTCGTCATCGGTGGCGTGGCTGCCCTGGTCTTGACACTGCTTGTCGACGCCGGACGCAAGCGTCGTAATCCTGAGGCCACGGACCCCAAGCCTACGGTCCCCTCTCTCCACGGAGGTCCCCGGCCCAAGAGCCGTTTCTGGCGCTATGGCGCCCTCCTGTTGTTCCCCCTCGGCATGGTCACCATGATGATCTCGGTCATGCTCGGCGCCATGTCGGCACCGATGCCGCAGAACATGCCTATCGCCGTCGTGGGATCCACCGTTGCCCAGGCTCAGCAGGCTGTTGATGGGCTGGATCAGAACATGCCGGGTCTATTCGATCTGCGGGCTAGCGACTCCGCCGAGGAGGCCCGCACCCAGGTGCAGGATCGGACGGTCACGGCCGCCTTCATCCTGCCGACCGCTGAGAACCCCGTGGCAACCGTGGTCACAAACCAGGCCGGTGGTTCTAGCGCACAGCAGGTAGTTGTGGGCATCTTCACTCAGGTTGCTGCAGCTCAGAAGGTTGAGGTGACGGTGGATGAAATTGCGCCCCTGCATTCCAACGACACCATGGGCTCGGTGGGCATGTACCTGGCGATGGGTTGGATCCTCGCCGGCTTCATGATCATCATTGTCGGTGCGAATGCTGCGCCGAAGTCACGCCCCTTGCCCAAGCTGATCCCCATTGTTGCTGCATGGTCGGTCTTCATCTCCGCTGTTCTTTGGCTGATTGCCGGACCTATTACCGGCAGTGTTGACGGGCACTTCTGGCCCCTCCTGGGTGTTGGTGCCGTGGCGGTCTTTGCCGTGGCCATGTTCTCGGCCGTGGTGGAGCGACTCATCGGCATGCTGTCCATCATTCCGGTCATTGGCTTGATGATGCTCATCGGTGTCCCTGCCTCGGGCGGTGGCTTGTCCGTGTACATGGAGCCGGAAATTTTCCGTGTTCTCCACGACATTCTGCCCATGCCCGCAGCAGTCGAATCCGTCCGCTCAATCCTGTACTTCGGTGGCGACATTGTGGGAGCTCAGCTGCTCACGCTTGGCATCTGGGCGGCCGGATCCCTGGTCCTGCTGATGATCATCGACAAGATCAAACCGCCTCGCACCGAAATGCACCCCATCGAGGATCACGTTGTTGAGCCCGCCCCGGAGCCCGGAGCCGACAAGGAGCTCATCACGGTCTAACATCCGGCACCTCCCTGTAGCGCTACAAGCCGCCGTTCCCGTTGATCGGGAGCGGCGGCTTTTGCGTGCCGCTTAAGGTGCGTGTCGACGCCGTCGAACTTCACGATTAATCCTTGCCCAGCCACCCTCAAGGGGCGCATCATGAGGAGACCATGCCATGGAGGAGGCCACCATGAAACACAACAACGGTTCGATTCTGTGCAGTATCGCGCCACCGGATCTCTTGGGGCGCTTAGCCGTCGAGGGGACGCCAAAACAACGCGAAGCAGCCGTGCGCGCCCTCGCCACCTCCGCAGCCATCCGCTCCCAGCGTGCCGTCATGGGCCGCATCAACCGCCAGCTCCGGCTCAACATTGGGCAGATGATTGGTTTCGCCGTCACCCCGGAACGGCGCCTGACGGTGTATGACAATCAGCACCAAGGCCGAACATTTTTGCCGGGTGTGCAAATGCGGGGCTGGGAGGAGCCGCCCGTCAAGGACGAAGCCGTCAACCAGGCGTATGACGGCAGCAACGCCACCTACGAGTTTTATCGGGACATTTTTGACCGCAATTCGCTCGACGGCGCGGGGCTGGAACTCATCTCCTCCGTCCACTACGGGGTGGCGTTCGACAACGCTTTCTGGGACGGCGCGCAGATGGTCTATGGCGACGGCAGCGGGCGCATCTTCCAAATCGGCGGGCTCACCAGATCCCTGGACGTGATCGCGCATGAGCTCACGCATGGCATCACCGAACTCACGGCCGGCTTGATCTACAGCAAGCAGCCCGGCGCACTGAACGAGTCCTTCTCCGACGTGTTTGGCTCGCTCGTCAAGCAATACAGCTTGGGGCAATCTGCCGCGGACGCCGACTGGCTGATTGGCGGCGGAATCCTGCTCCCGGCGCTCGGAACGGCCTTGCGCTCCATGCTCCATCCGGGCACGGCCTATTCAGGAGACAGACAACCGGGCCATATGGACAACTACGTAGATCTGCCCGACGACAACGACCCCCGCAACGACAATGGCGGCGTGCACATCAACTCCGGCATTCCCAACCGCGCCTTCGCCCTCGCAGCTTTGGCTCTGGGCGGTAACGCGTGGGACAAGGCCGGACGCATTTGGTATCAGGCGCTGACAACCCGCCTGCGCCCCAATTCGCAGTTCAAGGAGGCCGCGCAGGCCACGGTCGACCTCGCCGGTACCTTGTTCAGCTCCTCCGAACGGGACGCGGTCCACGGGGCGTGGAAAGAGGTAGGAGTCCTTTCGTGAGAATCACCATTCTCCGCGGCGGCGGCCTGCCGGGCATCGTGGCCCGCACGGAACTCGACACCGCAGCCCTGCCTAAAACAGCGGCCAAGGCCTTCGCGAGCGAGGTGGCCCGAGCCAACCTCGGCGAATGCCCCGCTCCCCCAACAGCTAACCCGTGGCCGGACGCCCAGCTTTACGAACTCCGTGTCGAGGAATCCGGCCCGGTGATCAACGTCCGTTACACAGAACAAAGCCTTCCGGAAAGCGTGCGGCTCTTGGTGGCATGGGTCGACGGGCGCCCAGAAAAGGTGGAGTCCATCGAGACGTAGTGTGGAATTATCCTACGGGCCATTGAGTGGAAGCTGCGCTCCTGCGTCGTGCATGTCTGACTTTGCAGTCAGTTGTCAGGTAATGCCCGAAACCCGGCGGCAAAACGGCGTTACGTGGCGACTCAACGGGCGGAGGTGGTGGGTTGGGGCGCAAAAGCCGCGTTCCTGCGTCGTGGGCATCTGACCCGGCAGTCAGTTGTCAGGTAATGCCCGAAACCCGGCGGCAAAACGGCGTTACGTGGCGAGTCAACCGACGGAAGCGGTGGGGATGTGCCACTGGTGTCGAATTCTCCTAGCAAAAGCAAAAAGAGGTCGACGCACGGAACCTACGTTCCGCCGTCGACCTCCTTGGGAGCAACTAGAGTGCTATGCGCGCTCCGCGGCCTCAACCACGTTAGCGAGCAGCATGGCGCGGGTCATGGGACCGACGCCTCCCGGGTTCGGGGAGATCCAGCTAGCCACCTCGGCGGCTGCGGGCTCCACGTCTCCGGTGACAACTGCCTTGCCGTTGCCATCGTCGACGCGGCTGACGCCAACATCGAGCACGATAGCTCCGGGCTTCAGGTCAGCGGCCTTGATCATGTGCGCCACGCCAGCAGCGGCAACCACCACGTCGGCCTCGCGCAATTCAGCGGCCAGATCCTGTGTTCCGGTGTGCGCAAGAACCACGGTGGCGTTGATGTCGCGGCGGGTCAGCAGCAGACCCATGGGCCGGCCAATCGTGACGCCGCGGCCAACCACCACAACACGCTTACCGTTGAGGGAAATCCCGTGGCGCTCCAACAACACGATGCAACCCTTGGGTGTGCACGGCAGTGGCGACGTCATGGGACGGTTCACGTTAGCAACCAAACGCCCCAGGTTCATGGGGTGCAGGCCATCAGCATCCTTGTCCGGGTCGATGGCTTCCAGCACCACGTCCTGGTCAATGTGCGCAGGCAAGGGCAGCTGCACAATGTAACCGGTGCAGGCCGGGTCCTCATTGAGCTGACGCACGGCGGCCAGAACTTCGTCCTGGGTGGCCGTCTCGGGCAGATCGATACGAATGGACTTGATGCCGACCTCGGCGCAGTCCTTGTGCTTTCCGCCTACGTACCACTGGGAGCCCGGATCCGAGCCAACCAAAATAGTACCCAGACCCGGGGTGACTCCGCGGGCCGCGAGGGCAGCCACACGTTGGGTCAACTCGGCTTTGATGGCAGCGGCGGTAGCCTTGCCGTCAAGGATTTGAGCAGTCATGCGATTTACCATTCTTCCTGTCCGGGGTACAGCGGGAAGTTGGCGGCGAGGGCCTTGACGCGGGCGCTCAGGGCGTCAACATCTGCGCCACCCTTGAGGGCTTCGGCGATGATCTCGGCAACCTCGGTGAACTCCGGAGCACCGAAGCCACGCGTGGCCAGCGCCGGGGTACCGATGCGCAGACCGGAGGTGACCATCGGCGGGCGAGGATCGAAGGGAACGGCGTTGCGGTTCACGGTGATGCCAACGCTGTGCAGGAGGTCCTCGGCCTGCTGGCCGTCCAGAACAGAGTTACGCAGGTCAACGAGGACCAGGTGCACGTCGGTGCCACCGGTCAGCACGGACACGCCGGCCTCGGTCACGTCGGGAGCGGTCAGGCGCTCGGCGATGATCTTGGCACCTTCGAGCACGCGGGCCTGGCGTTCCTTGAATTCTTCACCGGCGGCAACCTTGAAGGCCACTGCCTTCGCGGCGACAACGTGCATGAGCGGGCCGCCCTGCTGTCCCGGGAACACGGAGGAGTTGATCTTCTTGGCCCATTCCTTCTTGGCCAAGATGACACCCGAACGCGGGCCGGAGAGGGTCTTGTGGACCGTGGAGGTGACGATGTCGGAGTACGGCACCGGGTTCGGGTGCAGCCCTGCGGCAACGAGACCGGCAAAGTGAGCCATATCGGTCCACAGTAGTGCGCCAACCTCGTCGGCGATGGCGCGGAACGCGGCAAAGTCCAGCTGGCGCGGGTAGGCGGACCAGCCGGCGATGATGACCTGAGGCTTCTCGGCGATGGCCTGCAAACGCAGCTTGTCCATGTCGATGCGGAAGGTATCGGGTTCAACTTCGTACGCGGCAACCTCATACAGCTTGCCGGAGAAGTTCAGCTTCATACCGTGGGTCAGGTGACCACCATGAGCCAGGGACAGGCCCATGATCTTATCGCCGGGCTTGATCATGGCGGCGAGTGCTGCAGCGTTAGCCTGGGCACCGGAGTGCGGCTGAACGTTGGCGTACTCGGCGCCGAACAGGGCCTTGACGCGCTCGATGGCGAGGTTCTCGGCTACGTCAACGGCTTCGCAACCGCCGTAGTAACGACGACCCGGGTAGCCCTCGGCGTACTTGTTGGTCAGAACGGAGCCCTGAGCTTCAAGCACCGCGCGGGGAGCAAAGTTTTCAGAAGCGATCATTTCCAGCGTGTCGCGCTGGCGGGCAAGCTCGTCCTTGAGGACGGCCGCAATTTCCGGATCGAGCTCGGAGAGCGGGGCATTGGTCACGGACTGGGTGGGGGAAAAAGACACTACAGACTCCTGAGTGGACAGCACGAAAAAACTCTTCTAGGAAAGGTTATCGCTAATGAGTTGTTGGCCGTAGTTACGGATCCATATGGAGGAATGTCGCACAGCATTTTTCCTGTGACACATTCATAGCTACCGGATTCCTTGACTAACACGGCCAAGTAACTGCATTGGCAAACGTGTCCTCGCGTCCCAGGCGTACGATCGTGAGGTCTTAGCTCGTGCTGCTCCCCGGTGGTGTCCCACCTCATCGCCAGTCGCAACGATCTCAAGTGTAGTACAGGGAGGCTTTTGAACGGTAACGTTAAACAGGTGACTGACTTGAATTCCTCCGCCGTGACCACCCCGGCCGCCTCGCACGGATATGTGCTGACGCTTTCCTGCGCTGACCAGCCAGGCATTGTCCATGCCGTATCCGGCGCCCTCCTCGAGGCCAACTGCAACATCACCGACTCGCAGCAGTACGGCAATCCCGTCACGGGCACCTTCTTCATGCGCGTCGCCGTGGAAACCACGACGGCGTATGCCCAGTTGCATGACCAGCTCGCCGTGATTGCCGAGCAGTTCTCGCTCACCTGGACCCTGAACGCGACCGGCGCCCCGGTTCGCACCTTGATCATGGCCTCCAAGGCCGCCCACTGCCTCAACGATCTGTTGTTCCTCCAGCGTTCGGGCACCTTGCCGGTGGAAATCCCGGCCATCGTCTCCAACCACATGGATTTGAAGCCGCTCGCCGATTTCTACGGCATCCCCTTCCATTACATCCCGGTCACTGCCGACACCAAAGCCGAGGCGGAGGCTGCGTTACTGGCGCTGGTCGCCGAGCTCGACGTCGAACTTGTTGTTCTGGCCCGCTACATGCAGGTACTCTCCGACGATCTCTGCACCGCCTTGGCGGGGCGTGCCATCAACATCCACCACTCGTTCTTGCCCTCGTTCAAGGGTGCCCGGCCGTATCACCAGGCACATGCGCGTGGCGTGAAGATCATTGGCGCCACGGCGCACTACGTCACGGCCGTGCTGGATGAGGGTCCGATCATCGAACAGGAAGTCATTCGCGTAGATCACGGGCACTCGGCGGAGAAGTTCGTCTCGATGGGCCGCGCCGTTGAGGCTCGCACGCTAGCCCAGGCCGTGCAGTGGCACGCCGAACACCGCGTACTGCTGGACGGACACCGCACGGTCGTCTTCGCCTAAGGCGGGGCGCGCCCCCGCTATCCGTCCTTAAACGCCGAGGTAGCCGGTGACCGCCGAGAATCGTGTTCTCGGCGGTCACCGGCTACCTCGATCGAGACCGGACGCGCTTTCGCCCGTGAGCGAGCCTTATGAGCCGCCTAGGCGCGCTGTTCGGGGGCAAAGACCTCATGCTCGATGGGCGCGGCGGACAGGGTCTCGTAGTCATGCTGAGACAGGGCGGCCACCCGCGAGTGCTTGCGACCGTAGCCGAAGTAGGCGCACAGACCCACGATCATCCAGAGCAGGAACACCACCCAGGTCACGCCGCCGAGGTTGACCATGAGGTACACGCACATCAGCGCACCGAGGATCGGCGTCACGGGGTAGAACGCTGCACGGTAGCTGCGCTTGAGTTCCGGGCGCTTGCGGCGCAGGTAGATGACGGAGACATTGACCAGCGCGAAGGCGAACAAGGTGCCAATGCTCGTTGCATCGGCCAGGGCGCCCAGCGGGACCAGCCCGGCCGTCAGCGCAACGGCGATACCCACGATCAAGGTACCTGCCACCGGGGTGCCGCGCTTGGCGGAAATCCGGCCAAAGACCTTGGGCACCAGCCCATCGCGTGACATGGAGACGAGAATTCGCGTCTGCCCGTAGAGCACAGCCAGCACAACACTAGTAATAGCGAGCACGGCACCGATGGCGAACACCGCGGCGATCCACGGCTGGTTGGTGATCTCCTGGAGGATCTGGACCAAGGCGGCTTGCGTGCCGTCGAACCACGTCCAGTCGCGGGCGCCCACGGCAGCAACGGCCACCAGGACATAAACTGAGGTCACAATCGCCATGGACAACAAGATGGCCCGGGGCAGGTCACGCTGCGGGTTCTTGGCTTCTTCACCCGCGGTGGAGGCCGCATCGAAGCCGATGTAGGAGAAGAACACGCGAGAGGCAGCGGCCGAGACACCGGCGGTACCCATGGGCAGCAGCGGCTCAAAGTTGCCGGCATCGAATGCGGTGAAGGCAACAGCGCAGAAGAACAGCAAGATCACGATCTTGATGAACACGATGGTGGTGTTGACCCATGCACTTTCCTTGGCGCCGCGCATCAGCAGCACCATGGACAACAGCACGATGACCATGGCCGGAATGTTCAGAACACCGCCGGCTCCTGGAGGCTGCGACATGAAATCGGGCAACACCCACCCCACGCCGGCAACAGCTTCGTTGACATATTGCCCAGCGCCCACGGCCACAGCAGCCACGGACACCGCATATTCCAGCACCAGACACCAACCACAGATCCAGGCCATACCTTCACCCAACGTGGCGTAGGTGTAGGAATAACTGGAACCGGAGACCGGCACCATGCCGGCCATTTCCGCGTAGGAAATAGCCGAGAGCAGCGCCGCAACACCGGCGATCAGGAAGGAGATGAAAATGGCAGGGCCGGCCATCGGCACGGAATCACCCAGGATCACAAAGATGCCCGTTCCCAGGGTTGCGCCGACGCTGATCATGGTCAACTGCAGAACGCCGAAGCTTCGCACAAGCTTGCGACCTTCGGTGCCGCTGCCAGCCTCGTGGACCATCTGCGCCAGGGGTTTGCGCCGGAGCAGCTGGCGACCTAGTCCCAAAGCAGCGCCGGAGCCGCCGCGTGAGCTCACCTTTCCGGTGTTCGGCTCATCAATAGGTGACATCCCAAAGTTTCCATTCTGTGTGGCGTGGCGGGCAGATATGACTGCCAGCCCTGCATTTTCCGGTTCTGTGCCGCAGCGTTTTCCTCGCCGTGGGCGATCAGGTCATGGGGCCAGTCGGGCAATATAGGCTCGGCGTCCGGCGGTGAATCGCCTGCGGCAAGCGACATCCAAGTTTATCCTGCTACCCCGGCCAACCACCGGTCGTATTGGGGGTAGAGACAGTGGATTGTGTCACGGCCGCGACAGACGACACGCCCGCAGCACCTCGCGCTAGGACCATTGGCTAGGCTGGGGTCATGCAAACACGTCTCTTGGGAAAAACACACCGCACCGTATCCGCCGTCGGGCTTGGTACCTGGCAGCTGGGCGCCGACTGGGGTGAGGTCAGCGAGGCCGACGCGCATCAGGTCCTGGCCGCTGCCGCGGATTCCGGCGTGACCTTCTTCGACACCGCCGACGTTTACGGTGATGGGCGTAGCGAGCGGGTGATTGGGCGTTTCCTCAAGGAGCGCGGCGCCGATCATGGCATCACGGTTGCCACGAAAATGGGTCGCCGCATGGATCAGCTGCCGGAAAATTACTCACTAGAGAATTTCCGGGCGTGGACCGATCGCTCCCGCAAGAACCTCGGCGTGGACACCCTGGATCTGGTGCAGCTGCATTGTCCGCCCACCGCCGTCGTGAATTCCGATGAGGTTTATGACGCGCTGGATACCCTCGTGGCCGAGGGCGCCATCGCCCATTACGGCCTGAGCGTTGAGACGAGCGAGCAGGCCCTCGCCGCGATTGCCCGCCCCAATGTGGCCACCATCCAGATCATTCTCAACGCCTTCCGCCTCAAGCCGCTCGACGCCGTTCTGCCCGCCGCCCGCGCCGCCAACGTGGGCATCATCGCCCGCGTCCCGCTCGCGAGCGGCTTGTTGACCGGCAAGTACACCGCCGCGACCACCTTCGCGGCGAATGATCACCGCACGTACAACCGCGACGGCAGCCACTTTGACGTGGGCGAGACGTTCTCCGGCGTCGATTATTCGGTGGGGCTCGAGGCCGCCGCCCGTTTTGCGGCTCTGGCTCAAACGGTCGACGGCGTGAGCCCGGAAACCACGACGGCTCAGTTCGCCCTGGCTTGGCTCGCCCAGCTCGACGGCGTCTCCTCCGTCATCCCGGGCGCCCGGTCCGCGGAGCAAGCCAAGGCCAACACCGCAGCAGGCTCACTGCCAGCCTTGGGCGATGCCTTCAACGCCGGTGTGCAGGAAATTTACGATTCCTTACTGCGGGCGGATATCCACCCCCGCTGGTAACCGCACCTTGCTTTATCCCCGCTTGACCCCATGAGAATTCGCCCTATGAGAAACGGAACCGCCATGCAGCAATTGATCACCTTGGACGGCCACACGCCGACCGTTCATGAAAGTGCCTTCGTGGCGCACACGGCCGTCCTCATTGGTCAGGCCAGCCTCGGCGCCGATTCCAGCGCCTTCTACGGTGTCGTCATGCGCGGCGACACCAACTCCATCACGGTCGGTAACGGCACTAATCTGCAGGACAATGTGGTGCTGCACGCGGATCCCGGATTCCCCACCACGGTGGGCAACGGGGTCAGCGTGGGCCACGGCGCCATTGTCCACGGCTGCACGGTGGAGGATGACTGTTTGATCGGCATGAGCGCCACCATCATGAATGGTGCCGTCATCGGCGCCGGATCCCTCGTGGCCGGAGGCGCCGTCGTCCTGGAAGGAGCCATCATTCCGCCCGGTTCCCTCGTCGCCGGGGTGCCCGCCAAGGTGCGCCGTGAGCTTAGCGCCGAAGAGCTCGAACACGTCCGCGAAAACGCCAGCCACTACGTAGATTTGGCCCGCAAGCACAAGCAGGTCCAGCACTAGCAGTTCCCGGGCCGGCGGGCGTCATCAGCAGTTCATAGAGTGTATTTAGCAATTCATCTTGTGTTCACTTCTTGACGTCAATGTGATCTATAAGGCATTGTCTTTTGTATGCTCGATGACGAACAGCCCACCACCACGCCGGCCCACAGGCCTGCCCGCAATCCGGGCTCACAATCTGCTCTGCGCAGCCGCAATCAACAGCGCATCACGCAGCAGCTACTCAAGGGTGGACCGTCAACTCAAGCCGAGCTCGCCCGCAGTACGGGCCTGTCGACCGCCACCATCTCCAATATCGTCAAGAGCATGGCCGCCGCTGAGCTGGTTACACTCACTCCCGTCACGAGCTCCGGGCGCCGGGCCATGTCCGTTCGCTACAACGGAGACAGCGCCATTGCCGCCGGCATCGACTTTGGCCGGACCCATGTGCGCGTGGTTCTCGCCAACACCGGCTACCACGTTCTCGCGGAGGAAGAGGCTCCGCTCCCCCGCGGCCACGAAGCGGCAGAAGGCATCCAGACCGCCTCCCGCCTGCTGGATAAACTCCTGAGAAAAGCAGGCATTTCCCGCTCCCAACTCATCGGCGCCGGAGCCGGCATCCCCGGGCCTATCGATAGCCGCAGCGGCAAGGTCATCCGGGGCGCCATCCTGCCTGAATGGGTCGGTATCAACCTGCACAGTGAGCTTCAGAAGGCCCTGGAAATCCCTGTCTTTGTCGACAATGACGCCAATCTTGGTGCCCTCGCACAGCTCACCTGGGGAGATATGGGCAATGCCTTGAATCTGATGTTTATCAAGATTGGAACTGGCATTGGTTCGGGCCTGATTCTCGGTGGTCATCTCTTCCACGGCAGCTTTGGCGTCACCGGCGAAATTGGCCACGTGACCATCGATGAGCACGGCATGATTTGCCGCTGCGGAAACCGCGGCTGTCTGGAAACTGTTGCCTCGACGGCCACCATGGTGGAACTGCTCAGCAGGGGTAGCGAGCACCCCATTTCCACGGCAGATATCCTGCGCCAAGCTGACGCCGGAGACCCCGCTACCCTGCGCGTACTCGACGACGCTGGCATGGCCATTGGGCGTGCATTGGCCAACGTCGCCAACCTGATCAGCCCCGATGTCATTGTCATTGGTGGCCCGCTGACGGAACTCGGCGAGCTCTTCTTAGCCCCCATCCGACGTGGACTTCTGCGCCATGCCGTCCCGATTATTGGGGAAAGCATCGGGCTGAAAATGTCGCAGCTCACCTCCCGTGCGGAGGCTCTCGGAGCGGCCGCACTGGTGTTCCAAAACGAGCCCAGTTCCATCATTTCTTAAACCGTTACCATCCCGTAGCGTTAAAGACTTGACCGCAAGCGTGTGATCTAGTTTACTTTTCGAGTACCGGTTAGAACTGGTACTCCGCGTAACAATTGAATTCCGCGGGCAAAGAAGCCCAAATCGCCAGTGCGAATCTGGTAGGGCACAGACAAAGAAGTCAGTTGTGGAAGGCGTAAGCATTATGGTGTCCGCGAACCCCGTCATTCTCGAGATGCGATCCATCACCAAGGAATTCCCTGGTGTGAAGGCACTTTCGGAAGTATCTATCACCGTCCATGCCAGCGAGATCCACTCCATCTGTGGCGAAAATGGTGCAGGCAAATCAACCCTCATGAAGGTTCTCTCCGGTGTCTACCCCTTCGGTAGCTACCAGGGAGACATTGTCTTCCAGAACTCCGTCTGCGAGTTCAAAGACATCCGGGCCAGTGAAAACGCCGGAATTGTTATCATCCATCAGGAATTAGCCCTGATCCCCGAACTCTCCATCACCGAGAACATCTTCCTCGGTAATGAACCCACCCGCTTTGGTGTCATCAACTGGGCCGAGGCCCGGATGCGGACCATGGAGCTGATGGCCCGTGTTGGCCTCAACGAGGATCCCGACACTCCTGTCAAGGAAATCGGTGTTGGCAAGCAGCAGCTCGTGGAAATCGCGAAGGCCTTGAACAAGTCGGTCAAGCTCCTCATCCTCGATGAGCCCACGGCCGCCCTGAACGAGTCCGATTCCCAGCACCTCTTGGATTTGATCCGCGGACTCAAGTCCAAGGGCATCAGCTGCATCATGATCTCGCACAAGCTCAACGAGATCGAGCAGGTTTCCGACTCCATCACGATTATCCGTGACGGCAAGTCCATTGAGACCCTCGATGTGAAGGCCGACGGCGTCGATGAGGATCGGATCATCCGCGGCATGGTGGGACGCACCTTGGAATCACGCTTCCCGGATCACACACCCAAGATCGGCGAGATCTTCTTCGAGGTTAAGGACTGGACTGTGGGCCACCCGCAGATCTCGGACCGCCTGGTCTGCAAGGGTTCTAACTTCAACGTCCGCCGCGGCGAGATCGTCGGTATTGCCGGGCTCATGGGCGCCGGTCGTACCGAATTGGCTCGCTCCATCTTCGGCCGCTCTTACGGTAACTACATCTCCGGGCAGATCTTCAAGGACGGCAAGGAGATCACCATGCGCAACGTCCCTGCGGCCATCAAGCATGGACTGGGATACGTGACCGAAGACCGTAAGACGCTGGGTCTGAATCTGCTCGATGACATCAAGACCACCACGGTCTCGGCAAATCTCGGTGCCATCTCCAATAACACCGTCGTTGACCGCGACAAGGAGTACTCGGTGGCAGAAGGCTACCGCAAGCAACTTCGCACCAAGGCCCCCACGGTGGATGAGGGTGTTGGAAAACTCTCCGGCGGAAACCAGCAGAAGGTGGTGCTCGCCAAGTGGATGTTCACCGACCCCGATCTCCTCATTCTCGATGAACCCACGCGAGGCATCGATGTGGGCGCCAAGTACGAGATTTACGGAATCATTCAGGAGCTGGCGAACCAGGGCAAGGGCGTCATCGTCATTTCCTCGGAACTGCCGGAGCTCCTCGGCATCTCTGACCGCATTTACACCATTTTTGAGGGCGCCATCACCGGCGTACTCGATAAGAATCAGGCCAGCCAGGAATCGTTGATGAAACGCATGACCGCTGCCACTAAGTCTGCCTAGCTCTAGGGAAGAAAAAGGACACCCCATGAACATCATCAAACAACTCTTTGGCGGTAACTCACGCCAGTTCGGCATGATTTTTGCCCTCGTCGCCCTGATCGCTTTCTTCCAGGTCAAGACAGACGGTCTGATCCTCACCCCGGATAACGTCATCAACTTGATGAACGGTTACTCTTACATCTTGATCCTGGCCATCGGCATGGTGCTGGTCATCATCGCGGGCCACATTGACCTCTCGGTCGGTTCCGTTGCCGCGTTTGTGGGCATCGTCGTCGCCCTGTCCATGCGTGACTGGGGCCTACCCTGGTACCTAGGCATCGTCGTCGGCCTTCTCCTGGGCGCCGCGATCGGAGCGTGGCAAGGCTTCTTCGTGGCCTATGTGGGCATTCCCGCCTTCATCGTGACCTTGGCAGGCATGCTGCTGTTCCGTGGCGCCAACCAGCTCTTCGGTAAGTCCCTGACCATCCCGGTCCCCAAGGAATTCCAGTCCATCGGCGCCGGTTACCTTCCCGAGATCGGCCCGAACACCGGCTACAACAACCTCACCCTGCTCATCGGCTTCATCGGTGTCGCCGCTCTCGTTTGGGGCGAACTGCGTAGCCGCAAGCGCGCCGTAGCCCTCGGTTCCGACGTCAAGCCGTTCTGGGTCACTGTTGTGAAGGTCGTTGTCTTCGCCGCCGTTATCCTGTACGTCACCTACCTCTTCGCCACCGGCCGCCCCGGCACGTCCTTCCCCATCCCGGGAATCATCCTCGGTGTCCTGGTTCTGGTCTACGGCTTCATCTCCTCCCGCACCACGATTGGCCGCCACGTGTACGCAGTGGGTGGCAACCGCCACGCCGCCGCACTCTCCGGAGTCAAGAGCAAGCGCACCGACTTCCTGGTCATGCTGAACATGTCCATGCTCGCCGGTCTGGCCGGCATGATCTTCGTTGCCCGCGCCAACGCTTCCGGCCCGTCCGACGGCGTTGGCTGGGAATTGGACGCCATCGCCGCCGTCTTCATCGGTGGCGCCGCCGTCACCGGTGGTGTGGGAACCGTGATGGGCTCCATGATCGGTGGTTTGGTCATGGCCGTGCTCAATAACGGCCTGCAGTTGCTGGGCGTGGGTTCCGACTGGACCCAGATCATCAAGGGCCTGGTCCTGTTGGCCGCCGTCGTCTTCGATGTTTACAACAAGTCCCAGGGCAAGCCCTCCTTCATCGGCTTCATGATGAAAAAGCTTGGCGGTAACAACAGCAACCCGGATCTTGAAGTTGCTGAGCCGCTCAAGGGCACCATCAAGACTGACGCCTAAATTCTTCCTCTCCTCAAAATTACGAAAACCAATAGAAAGCGAAGCACCATGTTGAAACTCAACAAGACGGTCAAAACCCTGGCCGTCCTCCTGGCCGCATCATCGCTGGCACTGACCGGCTGTGGCCGTGCAGAAACCCCCGCAGCTTCCGACAGCGCCGCCGCTGCTGGCTTTGCTGCTGACTCCTTGATCGGTGTAGCTCTGCCCCAGAAGACCAGTGAAAACTGGGTTCTCGCAGAAAGCCTGTTCAATGACGGCCTGACCGGCGCCGGTTACAAGGCTGATGTTCAGTTCGCCAACGGTGGCGTATCCGAACAGCAGAACCAGATCAGCGCCATGGTCACCAAGGGTGCCAAGGTCATCATCGTCGGTGCTATTGACGGCGGCCAGCTCGGCACACAGCTCAAGCAGGCTAAGGATGCCGGCGCGACCGTCATTGCTTACGACCGTTTGCTGCTCAATACCTCAGACGTTGACTACTACGTCGCCTACGATAACTTCAAGGTTGGCCAGCTTCAGGGTCAGGCTCTGCTGGACGGCATGAAGGCTAAGAAGCCCGAAGGCCCGTACAACATTGAGCTCTTCGCCGGATCCCCGGATGACGCCAACGCGAAGGTCTTCTTCGACGGCGCCATGGATGTCCTCCAGCCGAAGATCGATGACGGAACCGTCAAGGTTGTTTCCGGTCAGAAGTCCTTCGAGCAGGCAGTTACCCAGGGCTGGAAGGCAGAAAACGCTCAGAAGCGTATGGACTCCCTCCTCGTTGGAAGCTACAGCTCCGCAACGGTTGACGGCGTGCTCTCCCCCAACGACACCCTGGCCCGCGCCATCTTGACCTCCGTCAAGGCTGCCGGCAAGGCCACCCCCACGGTGACCGGCCAGGATGCTGAAGTTGAGTCCGTCAAGTCCATCATGGCTGGCGAGCAGTACTCCACCATCAACAAGGACACCACCGCCCTCGTTGAGCACTCCATCCAGATGGTCAAGGATCTGCAGGGCGGCAAGACTCCCGAGATCAACGACCCCAAGTCCTACGACAACGGTGTCAAGGTTGTTCCGGCCTTCTTGCTGACGCCCCAGATCGTGACGAAGGCTAACGCTGCAGAGCAGTTCGCCAACGACAAGATCCTTGGCCCGCTGACCAAGTAGTCACCAGCCAAGGCGAGTTAATCGCGTAAGGCCCTGGTCCGCCGTCGTTCTTGATTGGCGACGGCGGACCAGGGCCTTTCGCATGCCCGGTACCATGGCGGGTGGTTGGCTAGGGCGTTTCCTTCCGGCGGACCAGCTCGGTGATCCAGAGGGGTGCGAAGGGCGAGGTGCAATTAGGCGGCGTGGGGTAATCCTTCAGGACCTCGAGCCGCTCGCCGATGTCGATGGCTCGAGCGCGCAGTTGCGCATTCTCGATCCCGATCTGGGCCAGGGTGTGGTTCATGGCCCACTGGAGGCGTTCCGGGGCGTCGCGCATGTGGGCCTCGATCGTGTCCAGCAAGGCCGGGAGCTCGAGGCCGTCAGGCGATTTCACCACGCGTTCACTCGTCAACGCCCACCCTGCGCTGGCCACCACGGGATCGGGATCCGTGAACCATCCCTGACGCAGCTGTTCTACGTGCCGGCTCTTCTTAACCACATAGTTCACGAGCCAGTCCTGCACCTTCGGGACGCGGGACTCGCGCAGCATGGCGTCCAGCTCCTCGAGGCTAAAGTCCTTGGGACGGCACATGAGAAGCGCCAAGAGTCGGGCAGCCGTATTGCCGCTGCTCCACAGCCCCGGAACCAGCTCTTGTTGGGGCTTGAGGCGCTTGGCGAGGGCCCGCAACTTGCCCAGATTCACGCCGTGATCATCGCCGTGCCGTTCATTGATGGCGCGGGCCTTTGGATCCTCGAGGGCGGCCAATTCCGCTAAAACCTCGGCCACCGTAGTGGTTGTTTGAGTCGGCGTCGTCATGTCATTCTCCAATTCCCGAGCAGGTGCTCTTCATCTTACTGGGCAGGTGAGACAACGCATTCGATGACATGTGTCGAAGCGCTTGTCATGTTCCCCCGCGGGAGCTGTGATGCTGGCACAATATCCCAATGACCATTCCCCGTTTTGTCGGCCGACCCGACTGGTATAACACCTTCAATCCCGAAACTCTCGCCGCCACCGGCACTCCCCTGCGCTGGGGTGTCATCGCCACAGGAAATATTGCTACTACGGTCACCACCGACCTGGCCCTGCTGGAAGACGCCGTCTTGCAGGCTGTGAGCTCACGAAGCCAGACGAGCGCCGCCGCGTTCGCTGACAAGTTTGGCTTTACCACCCACTATTTCGACGGCGGACCCTCCGGTGCCGCTGCCCCCGGACACCTCCAGCTCCTCGCCGATCCCGAGGTGGACGTGGTGTATGTCGCCACCCCGCACGGCCAGCACTTTGATATTGTGCGTGCCGCCCTGGAGAACGGCAAGCATGTCCTGTGCGAAAAGGCCCTGACCATCACCTCGGCCGAGACCCGTGCCTTGATCGAGCTGGCCCGCGCCAAGGGCCTGTTCCTCATGGAAGCCGTCTGGGCCCGCTTTGTGCCGGGCTTCCAGCGGGCTTTGGAGATCATCACATCCGGTGAGATCGGTGAGATCAAGTGGGTCCGCGGAGACCTGGGCTTTGTGGCCCCCAACGACCCGGCCCTACGCATCTGGGCACCGAACGACGGCGGCGGAGCGCTCCTAGACCTCACGGTGTACCCCTTGCTGTGGGCGTGGGGAACGCTGGGTCAGCCGGAGAAGGTTGCCGCGACCGGCTCGTTGACATCCTTTGGCGTGGATGGGCTGAACACCATTACGCTCAGCTATGCCAACGGCAGCCAAGCCCAGCTCATCAGCGGGCTCGTCTCACAGGGCCCCGGCCGTGCGACGATCTCCGGCACGCTGGGTTACATCGAGACGGTGAATTCCTTGAACAACCCGAAGGAACTCTTCATCTCCGGGCCCGGCGGCGCGACCCGCACCGAAACCTTCGAGGAACCCGGCAGCGGCTACACCTACCAGCTGCGCGAGGTCACCCGTTGCATTCAGGCCGGGCTCACCGAGAGCGCCACCATGCCGTTGGATGATTCCTTATCCATCATGGAACTGTTCGACGAGGTCCGCAGCCAGCTGGGCCTGAGCTACACCAACGATACCCGCACGGACATCTAGCGTCCCTCCCCGCATATACATCGAGGACGCAGTTTATTGGACGGCGAACACCTGAAACGGGTACTTTCCGTCCAACACCTGCGTCCTCGTTGGGTTTTAAGGGGTAGGAGTCAGCGAGGCTCACCGGGCAACGGCCAACGGCCGTGCTCAGAGTGGAACTTTATGGCTGCCATGAGCGGTGGCAGGTTGTACTGGGAAATACTCAGGTCGAGCTTTTCTCCCTTGGGTCCACGGACAGTCAAGAACTTCTGAAAGCCTTGGTCACGGAAGGAGTAGCTCACGATCTCGTGATAGGCGAGCTGGTGTTCCTTACCGAAGGTTGTCCTGAATTCCATCTCGTTATCGCCCACGTCAACATACCAATTGCGGTAGATGAACAAGAGGTACGCGCCCGCCAGCGTCACAACACCAAAAGCGATCGGCATCGCAACGGCGTCTTCGGATGAGGCCGCGAATGAGGCTAGGAGTCCCAGCAGCCCCACGACGAGGACAGGCCAGGCGAGAAACGGAATTACTTTCGGCATGCGGATCCGCCGCTTGTTCCCTTTTGAACGGTTGGGATGCTTCTTGAACCACACCGCGAGCAGGGATACCAGGAATGCGATGACAGCGACCACGCCGAAAATGAGAATATAACGCAGCACGGGGTTATCCATCGCCAACGTCCTTCCATGCAGGTTTTGGTGGTGGGTGTTCGCCAGACGATCTGAGCTCCATCCTCGACGGCCCACACATACTTTTCGCCTACTATTCAACAGCCTTTGTGCCGAAAACCGGGGACGTGTGGATAAATGTTGCTGCGGCCCCCGCTTGGAGAGACGAGCAACGGGAGCTGTGGTGGATTAAATGACACTGGTCGGGCTTGTCAGAAACCTGACAAGCCCGACCAGTGTCATTTTGCTGTCTGGGCTAGCCCACCCCTAGGTAGGCTTCCTTGATGGCCGGATTAGCCAACAGTTCCTTACCCGTTCCGCTATGGGTGATGGCGCCCGTCTCCAAAACAAAGGCACGGTGCGCCCGGGCCAGAGCCTGGTTGGCGTTCTGCTCCACCAGGAGCACCGTGGTGCCCTGGCCGTTGATCTCCGTGATGATCTTAAAGATCTGGCGGATGAACTGCGGTGCCAACCCCATGGAGGGCTCGTCCAGGAGCAGCAGCTTGGGCCGAGACATCAGTGCCCGGCCGATCGCGAGCATCTGCTGCTCACCACCGCTCATGGTGCCACCGAATTGCTTCTCGCGTTCCTTCAAACGAGGGAACAGCGTGAAGACCCGCTCCAGGTCGTCGCTGACTCCGCTGCGATCCTTACGGCCAAAGGTACCCATATCTAGATTTTCCAGCACCGTCATGGCCGGGAAAATCCCGCGCCCTTCCGGTGCCTGCGAGATACCCTGCACCACTCGGATGTGAGCCTTCATCTTCGTGATGTCTTCATCCATGAACTTGATGGAGCCACCGGAGGGATTCAACAGCCCCGAGATGGTCTTCATCGTGGTGGTTTTCCCGGCACCGTTGGCGCCGATGAGAGAAACAATCTCACCCTCCTCCACAGTGAAGGACATGTCGTGAATGGCTTCGATCCGCCCATAGTGGACTGACACGTTCTTCATCTCAAGCAAAGTCATCTTCAGGCTCCCCTAGGTAGGCGGAAATCACGCGTGGATCTTCCCGGATATCGTGTGGCTTACCGTCAGCAATCTTCTTGCCAAACTCCAACACCACGATTCTGTCCGTGACACCCATGACGAGTTTCATATCGTGCTCAATCAGCAGCACGGTGTAGCCGTCATCTCGAATGGTCCGGATGAGGGACATGAGCTCTTCTTTTTCGGCCGGGTTGAAGCCGGCCGCGGGCTCATCCAGGCACAAGACCTTGGGGTCCGTGGCCAAGGCTCGGGCAATCTCGAGTCGCCGCTGGCTGCCGTAGGACAAATGCCGCGACAGGGTTGCGGCCTGATCGGCAATACCCACGAACTCCAGCAACGCCATGCCTCGCTCGATGGCGCTCTTTTCTTCCCTGATGTGCCGTGGCAGACGCAGCAGCGCCCCGATGACACTGGTCTTGTGACGGGCGTCCAGGCCCACGACCACGTTTTCCAGGGCCGTCATCTCGGCAAAGAGGCGAATGTTCTGGAAGGTTCGGGCCAAACCAGCACGGGTGATCTTGTGCTGCTTCATGCCGTTGAGCATCCGGCCCTCGAGGAGTATCTGTCCGCTCGTGGGCTTGTAGACACCTGTCATGGCGTTGAAGCACGTGGTCTTACCGGCACCGTTGGGGCCAATGAGACCCAGAATTTCTCCGCGCTTGATGGTGAAGCTGACATTGTCCATAGCCACGAGGCCACCGAACTTCATGGTCAGGTTCTTCACCTCGACGAGATCCTCGCCCACCTCAACGTCAAAGGACCGTTCCGGGGCAACCGTCTCGGCGACCTCGAGGTCTACTCCCCCGGCAGCCAAGGCCTCGGTGTCCATGGATGCCTGTGGATCTAGTGCGTCATTCATGATGATGCCCCCTCAGCAGTTGATTGGGGTGTGGTGTCCGCTCGATGGCTCGCCTTGCCGTATTTACGTTTCACATCGGCATAAGCCTTGGTGCCATAAGCCAGCAAACGCTGGCGTGCCGGAACCAGACCCTGGGCGCGGTAGATCATGATGATGATCAGGGCGACACCAAAGATGAGGAACTTGTACTCCGCGATGGCTGTGAAGCGCAGCGGGATGTAGGCCACGAGGGCACCACCGACGATGGCACCGACCTTGTTGCCTGAGCCGCCCAGAACAACTGCCGCAACAAATAAAATGGAGGTGACGACGTCGAACTTCTGGTTGTTCACAAAGCCAACCTGACCACCCATGATGGCACCTGCGAGCCCGCCGACACCGGCGCCGAGCGCGAAGGCCCACACCTTGTATTTGAAGGTGGGGACGCCCATGGTCTCGGCGGCGTCCTCGTCCTCGCGAATGGCGATCCAGGCGCGACCAACACGGCTGCGCTCCATATTGCCCACGAGGAAGAGAATGATGATCAAGATGACAAGGGTGAGCCAGTACCAGGGGGTGCCGTTATTGTTAGCGAAAACGGGCACCCCGTCGTCGCCAACTCCCGGCGGATGACCAACGTTTTGGAAACCGGGCTGACCCTTCATGGCCGGGATGAGCGTGGCTAGGATGCGCACGATCTCACCAAAACCAAGGGTCACGATGGCCAGGTAGTCACCGCGGAGGCGCAGGGTAGGCAGGCCCAACAACACACCCACAAACATGGACACCGCGATCGCGACGGGAATGGTCCACAGGTACGGGATCTTGATGAAGGCCGAGTCTGGGCTGGTCAGCATGGCCGCGGTGTAGGAACCAACGGCGAAGAAGGCGATATAGCCCAGGTCGAGCAGGCCAGCGTAGCCAATCACAATGTTCAGGCCCACGGCTACGAGCGCGAAGATGGCCATGGCCTGGCAGGCTAGCGGCCAGTCGTTGCCGGGTTCGGTCGTGATCAAGGGGATGTCCATGAGGGGCAATAGAAAGGCTAAAACAACAACCGGCAGCAGCACGAGCCACTGCTTGGTGCGTGGCATTTCACGCCACTTGTCGCTCCAGGCTCCGAAGGTGCGGCGCGGGCGCGCCACGGCGGCACTCGATCCGGGAGGAACACCGTGAGATTCGGCCTCGGCCGTGCCCTGTGCGGACTTAGAGGTCTGTAGCGGCTTGGGTCCATCTGACATGCTCATGCCTTGCTCCTTCCAAGCGAGGTGCCAAGGATTCCTTGCGGGCGAAGCAGCAAGACCAACACCAGTACCAGGAATGCGACAACGTCGGTCCACTGGGAGTTACCCAGCAGGATCTGTCCGTAGTTACCGATCAGGCCCAACAGCAGACCACCAAGGAGCGCACCGCGCACGTTGCCGATACCGCCGAGAACAGCTGCTGCGAAGGCCTTGATGCCGAGGATGAACCCACCGTTGTACACAACGCCGGAGGGAATCTTCATGGTGTAGAACAACGCCGCCGCGCCGGCGAGTACGCCGCCGATCACGAAGGTGGTGATGATGATCTTTTCCTTGTTCACGCCCATCAGGGTGGCCGTGTCGGGATCCTGCGCCACGGCGCGGATGCCGCGGCCGGTGCGGGACTTGCTGATGAAGCGTTCGGTGATGATCATCATGATGACCGCTGCCGTGACAATCAAGAGCTGATCGTTGTAAATGTAAGTGCCGAAGACCTCGAAGATCGGGGTGACCTTGAACATGGTCAGAGCCTGCTCCGGGACTGCTCCGCGCCATACGTAGATCAGGTACTGGATGGTGAAGGAGGCGCCGATCGCGGTGATCAGGAAGACCAGGCGGGGTGCGTTGCGTTTCCGGAGCGGTCTGTAGGCGACGCGCTCCAGGATAAAGGCTGTGAGCGCCGAGGCCAGAATGCCGACTATCAGCGCAAGTAAGAGATTGATGACGATGGCGCCGACCGCCAGATTCGGGTTCGACGGGCCAAAGCCGAGGAAGGACAGCGTAAACCAGACGCCGAAGCAGCCCATGATAAAGACTTCGGAGTGGGCAAAGTTAATGAGATTCAGAACGCCGTACACCAGGGTGTAGCCAAGTGCCACGAGCGCGTAAATGGAGCCGAAGGTCAGGCCATCGAAGGTGGCGGACCAGAAATTTTGAGCTAACGCTGCAAAGTCCAGCGTGATCCAGTCGCTGGTCGGCGGTGCGGCCAGAAGAATGCTTGGAATCATGGGAATTTCCATTTCCTTAGGACGGCGTCCGGCAGATCATGCCATGGCCGGCGCACGTTTAAAAGGTGGGCTGATGGGTACGAACACGAACAATGCTGTGGGGCGAAGTTCCGCCCCACAGCACCGTTCCTCAGTTGGGTTTACTACCCGATAGCTCCGATGGGAAGAATCTTGCCGTTCTCCACCTTGTAGCCGTAGACCGTGGGCGACTGCAGCTCGCCCTTGTCGTTCCACTTGTAGTGCTTGCTCAGACCGTCCTTGTCGTACGTCTTGACCCATTCCAGGAGTGACGCGCGATCCTGGTTGCCAGCGTCAATACCTGACAGCAGAACGGTTGCGGCGTCATAACCTTCGATGGAGTACGTTCCCGGATCAATACCGGCCAGCGCCTTGTAGTCCTTGGCGAAGGTCGGCAGCAATTCACCGGGGATGCACGGGCAGGTGAAGTAAGCGTTCTTTGACGCGTCACCGGCCTGCTTGATGAACTGGTCATCCTTGAGCCCATCCGGGCCGATGAACGTTCCCGTGTAGCCCTTGTTCACGAGCTGCTGATCAAACGGGGCGCCTTCGGCGTAGTAGCCGGAGTAGAAGACTGCATCTGCCTTGGAGCTCATGATCTTAGAGATCGTGGCCGAGAAGTCCTTCTGGCCCTGCGTGACCTTGTCGGTGCCGGCCAAGGCATCGCCGAGGCCTTCCGCTGTGGTGGCACCCAAGCCGATGCCGTATTCGGAGTCATCCTGGACGATGTAGACCTTCTTGGCCATGAGCTTCTCGGTCATGAACGTGGCAGCGGCCGGTCCCTGGACTGCGTCGTTACCCAGTCCACGGAAGAAGGTGGTCCAGCCGTTGGTGGTCAGGCCCGGGTTGGTTGCTGCGGGGGTCACGTGGACCAGCTTGACCTGTTCGAAGATGTTGCCTGTGGCCTTGGATTCACCGGAGAAGGGCAGACCCACAACGCCGATGATGCCTTCTTCTTTTGTTGCCTGGGTGACCGGGCCGGTGGCCTTATTGGGGTCGCCTTCAGTGTCAAACTTCTTGAACTGCACCTGGCAGTCCGGGTTGGCGGCGTTGTGCTCATTGATTGCGAGCTGCACACCGTTGAAAATATTGATGCCGAGCTGGGCGTTGGGGCCAGTCTGGGCGCCTACATAGGCCAATGTGGTGGTATCTGCACACTTGGCCTTCCCGTCGCCTGCCGGAAGAACCGCGTCCTTGGGAGTATCAATGGACGTCAGGGCCGGAATATTAATCGCCGAGCCTCCGCCAGCTGCAGACGAGCTACCGCCCTCGGGAGCAGCCGTATTTGCACACCCGGCCAAGAGCATTCCAAAGGTAGCGGCCGTAGCGAGCGTGGTCATAACTTTCTTGCGGTTCATGGATCCACCTTTCCCCGTGAGCGCTGGCACCGTGGAGTCCCGTTGCTCCACGTGAGCTGTGGCTTCACATGGTTTTGACCCTACCCTCTAGATTGTGATCCGGAACACAAGTATCGCGTAAAGATCTGATAACGGATGATTTTTTGCGTTTAAGAAGTACGACGGCGCGTTCCCGGCAATATTTTCCCCCTCACCGGCCGCTTATCAACACAAGGCGAGGGGTGCCGTCGTGCTTTAACGCAAAAAACCGACGTTTGCCTCCCTGGCTGGCGATTAATCACCAGCCAGGGAAGCGAACGTCGGTTTTTGTGGGTGCCCCTGAGGGCAAGGAACTAGCTCAGGGTTGCGATGGCCTTGTTCAGCAGAGCTGACGGGCGCATGATCGCAGCAACCTTGGCTGCGTCGGGGCGGTAGTAGCCACCCAGATCAACCGGGGAGCCCTGGACAATGGCCAACTCGTTGACGATAGCGTCTTCGTTGCTGGTCAGGTCAGCGGCGACGGCAGCGAAGGCCGCAGCCAGCTCGGCGTCAACACTCTGAGCGGCCAGTTCCTGGGCCCAGAACTTGGCCAAGTGGAAGTGGCTGCCGCGGTTGTCGATCTCGCCAACCTTGCGCTTCGGGGACTTGTCTTCCAGCAGGAAGGTTCCCGTGGCGCGGTCCAAGGTATCGGCCAGGATCTGTGCCCGGGCGTTGCCTTCGGTGACGGCGAGGTGCTCGAAGCTCACGGCGATCGCTAGGAACTCACCGAGGGAATCCCAGCGGAGGTGGTTTTCCTTGACTAGCTGCTGGACGTGCTTGGGAGCAGATCCACCGGCGCCGGTCTCGAAGAGGCCACCGCCTGCGATCAACGGAACGATCGAGAGCATCTTGGCACTGGTGCCCAGTTCCAGGATCGGGAACAGGTCCGTGAGGTAGTCGCGGAGGACGTTACCGGTGACGGAGATGGTGTCCTCGCCGCGACGGATGCGCTCCAGGGTGAAGGCGGTTGCCTTTTCCGGGGACATGATCTGGATGTCCAGGCCGTCGGTGTCGTGGTCCTTGAGGTACTCGTTGACCTTGACGATGAGGTTGGCGTCGTGTGCGCGGGTCTCGTCCAACCAGAAGACGGCCGGGGTGGCCGAGGCGCGGGCGCGGGTGACGGCAAGCTTGACCCAGTCGCGGACGGGGATGTCCTTGACCTGGCAGGCGCGCCAGATGTCGCCGGCTTCGACGTCGTGCTGGATCAGCACGGTGCCAGCAGCGTTGACGATCTGAACCGTTCCGGCTTCGGAGAGTTCGAAGGTCTTGTCGTGGCTGCCGTATTCTTCAGCCGCCTGGGCCATGAGGCCAACGTTGGGAACGGTACCCATCGTGGTCGGGTCGAAGGCGCCGTTCTTGCGGCAGTCATCGATCGTGACCTGGTAAACGCCGGCGTAGCTGCTGTCCGGGAGGATTGCCAGGGTGTCTGCTTCGGCGCCATCGGCGCCCCACATGTGACCCGAGGTGCGGATCATGGCGGGCATGGAAGCGTCAACGATAACGTCGGAGGGGACGTGCAGGTTAGTGATGCCCTTGTCGGAATCAACCATGGCCAAAGCCGGGCCTTCTTCGTAGCCCTTCTTGATGGCAGCCTCAACGCCAGCGCGAACGTCCTCGGACAGTTCGCCCAAGCCGTTGAGGATGGAGGCCAGACCGTTGGCCGGGCTCAGGCCGGCAGCTGCCAGCGCTTCACCGTAGTTGGCGAACAGTTCCGGGAAGTAAGCCTTCACGACGTGACCGAAGATGATGGGGTCAGAAACCTTCATCATGGTGGCCTTGAGGTGAGCCGAGAGCAGGATGCCCTCTTCCTTGGCGCGGGCCACCTGTGCGGCGAGGAATTCATCGAGTGCTGCCGCGCGCATGACGGTGCCGTCAACGATTTCGTTGGCCAGTACCGGCACGGATTCCTTGAGGACCGTGGTGGTGCCGTCGGCTGCAACGAACTGGATCTTCAGCTTGTCATCGGCTTCGATGACAACGGACTTCTCGTTGTGGCGGAAGTCGCCGTCGTCCATGGTGGCAACGTTGGTCTTGGAGTCCGCGGACCAGGCACCCATGCTGTGCGGGTTGGCCTTGGCGTAGTTCTTGACCGACAGAGGCGCGCGGCGATCAGAGTTACCTTCACGCAGGACCGGGTTGACGGCACTGCCCTTGATCTTGTCGTAACGAGCGCGAACGTCTTTTTCCTCATCCGTTGAGGGATCGTCCGGGTAGCTCGGGAGTGCGAAGCCCTGGCCCTGAAGTTCAGCAATGGCTGCCTTCAGCTGTGGGATCGAGGCACTGATGTTGGGAAGCTTGATGATGTTGGCGTCCGGGCTCTTAGCCAGTGCGCCCAGTTCTGCGAGGGTGTCGGCAACGCGCTGGTCTTCGGTGAGGAAATCACCAAAGGAAGCAAGGATGCGGGCAGATACGGAGATGTCCCTGGTTTCTACGTCTACACCGGCTGTCGAGGCGAAGGCCTCAACAATCGGAAGCAGTGAGTACGTGGCCAACATTGGCGCTTCGTCTGTGAGAGTGTAAATGATTTTAGCCATGGGTGAGATGTCTCCTGCGCAAAATTCAATGGATTACTTGAGAATCTGGTGATATTTCTTTCCCTCCTAACTTACCCGAGAGTGCCCGTTTGCCCGCTATCGCCTCGGTGAAAACGTTTTAGGTGACGCTGTCCTAAGTGAACTTAGCCTCACTTAGGATGCAGGAAATCGCTTTGCCGTTTAGCGTTGGAGCTATGGAACTCACAGGAAAACTCGCAGCTGCCTTCAACGACCAAATCACGCTAGAAATCCAAGCCTCGGTGGTTTACCGCCAGCTGGCCATCGAAATGGATGTCCAGGATCTGCCCGGTATCTCAGCCTGGTTCTTGGCCCAGTCGGCCGAGGAACTCGTGCACGCACAGAAGTTCACCGACCACATGACCGACCGCAACGCTGCCCCGAAGATCGGCACGATCACGGCTCCGGACGTCACGATCAACTCCGTGATTGAGGCCTTCGAGGCATCTTTGGCTCACGAGCAGAAGGTCTCCGAATCCATCCGCAACCTCTACCGTCTAGCTCAGGCCGAGGGTGATATCGATTCGATCCCCATGCTGCACTGGTTCATCGAAGAGCAGGTTGAAGAGGAAGCTTCCGTTGGAGAAATCATCGGCCGCGTCCGCCTCATTGGCGCCGACGGCAATGGCCTGCTGCGTCTGGACGCCGAGCTCGGCTCCCGCAAGGAATCCGGCGAGTAATTTTCCCCCAACGCCGCATCACTTTACGGCGTTAAAACCGTTTCGCTCCCTCACTCATTGAGGGAGCGAAACGGTTTTAACGCCTGAAGGTGGTGCGGCGTTTTGTTTAAGGGGGGTCTTTACGGCCCGGGAGGTGGGCCGTTCACCCCTGGTTGATGCAGTGATTGCGTCAGCAGAGCCTGTTGCATAGCTTGCTGATGGGCCTGCTGATGCAGTTCCTGTCCGGGATTGAATCCTGTGTGAGGTGCGGGGCGCATGGAGCCGTCGTCATCACCGTCCAAAAGGACATGGCTTTTTGCCTTGCCCTTGCCTCGAATGAGCGTCAGGACCGTGACCGTTATCCCGGCCGCCATCAGAAGGACGATGACCGCCATGAAGACGGTAAAGAACGTTCCCGAGAGCAGAAAATCCTCGAATCCACCCATAGTGAGCTCCTAGCGTGAGTCTGCGGGAGGGATAGCCTGGGCGCCCGGGTGCGGGAGATGTTCCTGCGGCACTGCCTTCTGCTTGGCGGGTCGCAAGCGGCCCAGCAACAGCACAACACCCAAGCTGACAACGATCAAAACAAAAATCCCAATAACAATAGCCATGGTGCGTACTCCCCTAGTTCGCTTGAAATGGTTTGCGCTGTCTGTTGAGTCTGTCAGCTAGCTCACAGATGGCCAAGCCGTGGGGTCCGGGGAGCCGCTGCGCTACAGGTTCCTACGCGTCATGCCCCTTCACGGATGATCCTGTACCGAGATGGCGAGCGATTCAGGCAGCTCAGCTATCGTTGTCGGGTTCTTTGGGCTTGTCAGGTGAGGCTTTGGTGATGCGTTTCTTGAGCCATGGGGCCCCTTAAACCAAACGCTCCCTCACAAGAAAATATGAGGGAGCGTTGGCAACTATTAGCCGTAAAGTGATGCGGCGTCCGTCAATAACCGCCGTAAAGTGATGCGGCGTCGGGGATTAGTGGAAGAAGTGGCGGGCACCTGTGAAGTACATGGTGATGCCAGCAGCGTTAGCGGCCGCAATAACTTCCTCGTCGCGCACCGAGCCACCCGGCTGGACGACGGCGCGGACACCGGCGTCGAGCAGGATCTGCAGGCCATCGGCGAACGGGAAGAACGCGTCGGAGGAGGCGACGGCGCCGATGGAGCGCTGGGCCGAAACGCCTTCGGCACCTGCGGCACCGCCGGCTGCGTCAACATCGGACTCCACAACAACACCGAGCGTGTTGGCGCGTTCCACGGCCAACTTGCAGGAGTCAACGCGGTTGACCTGGCCCATGCCGATGCCCACGGCTGCGCCGTTGTTGGCGAGCAAGATGGCGTTGGACTTGGCTGCGCGAACAGCGGTCCAGGCGAAGGCGAGGTCGGCCAAGGTGGCCTCGTCGGCTGCGGCGCCCGCGGCGAGGGTCCAGTTGGCGGGGTTGTCGCCGTCGGCGTCAACCTTGTCCGACATCTGCACCAGCATGCCGCCGGAGACCTGACGAACTTCTGCCGGGTAGCGGCCGTAACCTTCCGGCAGAGCCAGCAGGCGGATGTTCTTCTTCTTGGAGAGGATCTCGATGGCTTCGGGCTCGAAGTCCGGTGCGATGACTACCTCGGTGAAGATGCCAGCCACGGTGCGGGCCATGCCTGCAGTGACGGTGCGGTTAGCGGCGATGACGCCACCAAAAGCGGAGAGCGGATCGCAGGCGTGCGCCTTGGCGTGCGCGTCGGCGATCGGGTCAACGGCATCCGGGGAAGCCACCGCAACGCCGCACGGGTTGGCGTGCTTGATGACGGCAACGGCCGGCTCATCGAAGTCGAAGGCTGCACGGAGCGCGGCATCGGCGTCAACGAAGTTGTTGTAGCTCATGGCCTTGCCGTGGATCTGATCGGCCTGGGCAATGCCGGCGGGAGCACCCTTATCAACATAGAGCGCTGCCTGCTGGTGCGGGTTTTCCCCGTACCGCAGGACTTCTGAACGTTCCAGTGAGTAGCCTGCGTAGGACGGCCAGTCGATGATGCCATCGCCGTCTTCGTCCAGGAACTGAGCCGAGGTCCAGGCGGCAACAGCGTTGTCGTAGGCAGCGGTGTGGGCGAAAGCTGCTGCGGCCAGACGCTGGCGGGCAACGAGGGTGAAACCACCCTCTGCCGCGGCGGCAATGACGGAGCCGTAACGGGCCGGGTCAACAACCACGGCAACGGAGGGGTGGTTCTTCGCAGCGGCACGCACCATGGAGGGGCCACCAATGTCGATCTGTTCAACAACGGCGTCCTGGCCGGCACCGGAGTTCACGGTGTCAACGAAGGGGTACAGGTTGACCACGACGAGGTCGAAGGGCTCAATGTGCATTTCTTCGAGCTGGTGCACGTGGTCTTCGAGACGGCGGTCAGCCAAGATGCCAGCGTGAATGAGCGGGTGCAGGGTCTTCACACGGCCGTCGAGGCACTCCTGAAAACCAGTCACCTCGGAAACCTCGGTGACGGGAACGCCGGCTGCGGCGATCTTTGAGGCCGTGGAACCGGTGGAAACAATGGCAACACCGGCGGCGTGCAGGCCGCGGGCCAGCTCCTCCAAACCGGTCTTGTCGTAAACCGAAATCAAAGCTCGGCGAAGGGGAACGCGGTTAAGCGGAACGCTGGTCACAGAAATACTCCAGAGGTGGATCGAAGGTGGCGACTCTATAAAGTTTATGTCACATCCACGCCGGTATGATCTCCCTTATGACATCCAGTGATCTTCGCCACGCACAGCCTTCTGTGACGGACCATCCCGCCGACCTCCAACGCCTCATCAACTCGGTTATTCTGCCGGGTTTTGTGGGCACCACCGCACCCCAGTGGCTCGTGAGGGCCCTCGCAAACGGGCTGGCCGGCGTCGTATATTTCTCTCACAATATTGACCCCGAGACTCCCGGGCAGGTAGCTGCATTATCTGCCGAGCTCCGCGCCGCCAATCCGACGGCCGTGATTGGCGTGGATGAAGAGGGCGGAAATGTTACACGTCTGGAGGCCCGCGACGGCTCTAGTGTTCCCGGCGCCGCTGTCCTGGGTGCACTCAACGAGCTCGACACCACCGAGGCGGCCGGCCGGGCGATTGGCCGCCTGTGTCGAGACGCCGGCATCAATCTGACCATTGCGCCGGTGGCCGACGTCAACACCAATCCTCGTAATCCCGTCATCGGCGTGCGGGCCTTCGGTGCCGATACCGAGCTGGTTAGCGCGCACACGGCCGCCGCCGTCACCGGAATCCAGCATTTCAAGGTCGCCGCGTGCGCCAAGCATTTCCCGGGCCATGGCGACACCGTGGCCGATTCCCATATGGACGTGGCCCGCGTTGAGTTGAGCATGGATCAGATGCACCACCACCACCTCCCGCCGTTCCAGGCCGCCGTGCAGGCCGGAGTTGCCGCCGTCATGAGCGCGCACATCATCATCCCCGAGCTGGGCGAGGCTCCGGCCACCCTGAACCCGGCGGCGAGCGCCTTGCTGCGTGAGATGGGATTCGAGGGGGTCTTGATCACCGATGCCTTGGATATGGCGGCGGTGCGGGCCACGGTGGGTCCGGGCGAGGGTGCCGTCCTAGCGCTCCTGGCCGGCAACGACCTGCTCTGTGTGGGCAATCCGCTCAATGCATACACCACGGGGCGCGATGACGAGTCGTGCTACGTGGAGGTGTACGACGCCCTGTTCACCGCCGTCACCTCGGGCCGGCTCCCCCAGGAGACGCTGCGCCGGGCGGCAGCTCGCGTGCAGGCCTTGGCACAGTGGTCTGCCGGGGACCTCTCCCCCGCCTCGCCAGAACAGCTAGCGGCTCAGGAAAAGTACGACGACGTCGACTGGGTTTCCGTCTCGGCCCGCGCCTGCCGCACAGACTCGCTCGGCAAACGCCCCGTGCTGAGCGGCGCTGGCCGGGTCACCTTGCTCGATGCGCGCACGGGTCACAATATGGCGGCCGGTCCCACGGAGAACTTCCTCGCGACAGCCTTGGCGCACTATGCGCTGGATTCCCTCCATGCTTCCGAGTTGTCCAGCGCTGAGCTGGAGGTGTCCCTCATGCAATCGCAGGGCACGGTGCTGGTGCTGACGGATTCCTTGGCGGCCCCGGAGCAGCAGGACACCCTGGAGCTGGCCCTCTCCGTTGCCCCGCACGCTATCTGCATCAACGCCGGGCTCGCACCCGAGACCCCGAGCAGCACCGCCACGATTCATGCCCATGGTTTCAGCCGCGTCACGGCGCAGGCCGTGGTGCGTGTGCTCGAAACCGCCTAGTCCTTACCGTCCCCGTAGGAAAGAGTTCCCTTGAGTACCCCCGAGAGTAATATCAACCACGTCCGCCAGGAGATTGGCGCGCTCGTCACGGAATCCTCGAACCTCCGCTATCCGGATCTGGCCGCCATGAGCACCACGGAGCTCGTGACGGCCATGAATGGCGAGGATGCACTGGTGCCGCAGGCCATTGAGCGGCAGATCCCCGTGATCACGGCCATTGTCGACGAGGTCGCTGCCCGCATGTCCCGGGGCGGCCGGCTCATATACGTAGGCGCGGGAACCCCCGGCCGCATGGGCATCCTGGATGCGAGCGAATGCCCACCCACCTTTGGTACCGATCCCTCCCTCGTGGTGGGTGTCATCGCCGGGGGCCGCGCAGCCGTCAATCAGGCCGTGGAGAATGCCGAGGATAGCCAGGAGGGCGGCGCCGCTGATATGGCCGCCCTCGAGCTGACCGAAAACGATTCGGTCATCGGCCTGGCCGCGTCCGGTCGCACCCCTTACGTCATCGCGGCCATCAACGCCGCCAAGGCCCGGGGCGCTTACACCGTGGGCTTCGCCTGCAATAACAACTCACCCCTGGGCGCGGCCGCCGACACCGCACTCGAGATTGAGCTCGGCCCGGAGTTCCTCACAGGTTCCACACGGCTGAAATCGGGCACCTGCCAAAAGCTGGTCCTGAACATGATCAGCACGCTCGCCATGGTCCGCCTCGGCAAAACCTATAAAAACGTCATGGTGGATTTGCGCGCCACGAACGCCAAGCTCCATGCCCGCAGCGAGCGCACGCTCATGCAGCTCACCGACTGTGATGCTGCCACGGCCACCGCGGCTCTGGCAGCGGCCGACGGTCACGTCAAAACCGCACTCCTGGCCATCGTGACGGGGCTGCCAGCCGAGCAAGCCTCCGCGCTCCTGGCCGAGAACGGCGGCTTCCTTCCAGCGGCCATCACCGCTGCCAGCAACGCATGACGGCGGCACGCACCTTATGACTCCCTCTGAGCTTTTCCGCAACACCAGTAACGCTGTGCAAGCGCTCCTGAACCACGCCGTTGCTGGGGGTGTGGCACCCTCGGTGAGTTGCGCCGTCGTCCTTGGCGGGCAGGAGCTGGAGGTGTTGAGCGCCGGGGAGGCTACGCCGGACACCTTCTTTGATCTGGCGTCGGTGACGAAACTTTTCACGACCGTGACGGCCCTGAGCCTCGTGGACGACGGGGTGCTGGAGCTCGATACCCCCGTGGGCACGTGGCTGCCGCAGTATGCACAGGGCGCCAAGAGTTCCGTGACGCTGCGGCACTTACTGACGCACACCTCGGGGCTACCCTCGGAATGGCGTGGCTGGCACGCGGCGTTATCGGAGGGACGCGGATTTGAGCGGGAGGCGTTGCTCGCCGATCTGCTCTCGACCGAGCTCGAGGCCGACCCGGGGATGCGTTTTGCCTACTCCTGCGCGGGCTTCAACACCATCATGGCCTTGGC
The DNA here is from genome assembly GCF_003219795.1 of Arthrobacter psychrolactophilus. Classification (GTDB taxonomy): domain Bacteria; phylum Actinomycetota; class Actinomycetes; order Actinomycetales; family Micrococcaceae; genus Specibacter; species Specibacter psychrolactophilus. The sequence continues at coordinate 146,913 of NZ_QJVC01000005.1, forward strand.
TGAACATGTCATGGGGACCCCTTGGGCACAGCTCGTCAGCAGCCGTGTGCTCGACAAGTTGCCTACCCACGAGATCACCGGCGCTCCCCCGTGGCACCGCTGCGCTCCCACGGAGTTTCAGCCCGGGCTGGGCCGCGGGCTGGTGCAGGGCGTGGTACATGACGAGGCCGCATGGTCGTTGGGCGGGCTCAGCGGCAACGCCGGAATGTTTGCCACGGCGCGGGGCCTGGCCGTCTTTGGTACGGCGCTGGGTGCGGGGCTGCCCGGCATCCTATCCGCCTCGCTGGCCGCGGAGATGTGGCGCAGTCAGCTCCCTGAGATGCTGGGCCAGCACTTCACCCCGGAGGCACCAGGCTTCGAACATGGGCTAGGTCTGCGGATCAACCAACAACCGTGGATGGGGACGCACGGAACTGCGGCCCGCGGACACGGCGGCTTCACCGGGACCTCGCTGCTGGTGAAGCGAGATTCGGAGGTGGTCATCGCACTCCTGAGCAACCGGATATACCCGAGCCGGGACGGGGACGACGCGACGAACTTACGCAAGGCGGTGTCCGACGTCGTGCATTCTGCTGCTGCACAATTGAGACAAGACCTCACCCACGAACGGAACACCCCATGAGCCTTCCCACCGCCGTCATGACCGGCGACCGCATTGTGCAGGACCTGCCCTGGCGTTGGCGGGTGCAGGGCAGCATCTTCCTGATCGGCGGTCTCGGCTTCATGTTTGACGCCTGGGATGTGACACTCAACGGCTTCCTCATCCCGCTGCTATCCAAGGAATGGGGGCTGCACCCGGGGCAGGCGGCGTGGATCGGCACGGCGAATTTGATCGGCATGGCCGTGGGCGCCTTTGCGTGGGGCTCGATCGCGGACATCATCGGGCGCAAGAAGGCGTTCACGCTGACGCTGCTGATCTTCTCCCTCTTCACGGTGTTGGGTGCCGTGTCGAATGAGATCGTGCTGTTTTGCGTGTTCCGCTTCATGGCCGGCTTTGGTTTGGGCGGCTGCATACCCGTGGACTATGCACTCGTGGGCGAGTTTACGCCGCGCAAGCATCGCGGTCGGGTGCTGACGGCCATGGATGCCTGGTGGCCCATTGGGGCCTCGCTGTGTGGCGTGGTCTCGGCCGTACTCATGGCCTCGTTCGGCAACTGGCGTTTGCTCATGCTGGTCATGGTGCTGCCGGCGCTGCTGGTGTTTTGGGTACGGGTTGGCGTCCCGGAATCGCCCTTGTTCCTAGTGCGCGCGGGGCGGCCGGCCGAGGCCAAGGCCGTGATCGAGAAACTCATCGAGCGCACCGGAGCCACGGTGGGGCCGTGGAAATTGCCCGATCCCGCGGATGCGCCCAAGCTCTCACTGGGTAAGGTCACCGATCAGCTCGCAGGCCTATGGCGGTTCAACTGGCGCATCACGGGCGTGGCCTGGTCGCTCTTCCTGACGATCCTGCTGGTGTACTACGGCGCCCTGACGTGGATGCCCTCCATTCTGGTGTCCACAGGTTATGCCGAAAACAAGGCCTTCATGGCGACGGCGTCCATGACGGGCATCGGACTGCTGGGTGTGGTGGCCGCGGCGCTGCTCGTGGAGCGCATTGGCCGTAAATGGATCCTCGCCATCACGGGACCGCTGGCGGCATTGTCGTTGGTCATCTTTGCGCTGGTGCTGGATGCCCCTGTTGCCGCGCAGATCTGGCTGCTGGTCTTTGGTTTTGTCATTCAGGTGGCGATCCCGGTGCTCTACACCTACGTCTCCGAGCTGTACCCCACCGAGTTGCGAGCCACCGGCTTCGGCTGGGCGTCGACGATGTCCCGCGTTGGGGCAGGTTTGGTGCCGCTCATTTTCGGTTCCCTGCTGTGGCCGGTGCTTGGCTTGCCGCTGACGTTCGCCCTGACGGGTGGTCTAGTGCTTTTGGCCGTCATCTGGATGGCCCTCGCGGCCCCTGAAACCAAGGGTGCTGCGCTGGACTAGAGCGGGCATGGCGCTCCCAGCATTCCCCGAACTTCAGGCGCTACGCTGATACTGACAATGTGTTGCCAAAACTAAGGAATCTCATGAGCGCGTTGCTTCCCACTGCCCTTGCGACCACCGGCCTGTTGGGCGGATACCAAACTGCCCGAGCCACGAAGAATCGCCAGCTAGGCGGCGCCGTGCTGGCTGCCGCCGGCGCAGCTGCCTTCCTGGGCTGGAAGAAGAACGCCGGAACCGGTGCGGCCATTGCCCTCACCACCACCTATGTTGTGGCGTTTGGCGCCTCGCACCCCTTGGCGAAGAAGCTGGGCGCCTGGCCGGCCGTGTACACCGTGACGGCAGCAACCGCCGCGGCGTCCCTCGTGTTTGGCCGGGGCAAGAAGAAGTAGCCGGCTTCTCCCCTTCCTCTCCCCATCTATATAGCAGTTGTTACCATAAATGGCCGGTTTCCCGCTTAAATGCGCAACAACTGCCACACAGATTCGATTGCGCTCCGCGCATCACGGAAGCACACAGATCCGGGGAGGGGCGGGTGGAGTGCGGGATGCTGGACCCCCGTAAAATGGCTCTATCATCTCCCGCACTGACAAGGACATCATGGAACTCGTAGCCTTTGACCCTGAAGTTTTAGATGGGGTCTGGGTGTATATCGTCGGCGGCGGTTTTGTCATGGTGTCGGCCTTCATTCCACCGGTCCCCAGCACCACGGTTTTTGTGGCTTTGGGCGCCTTGGCGGGAGCCGACGGCGGCCCGCTCCCCCCGCTCCTCGTCGTGGCCATGGTGCTCGGCGCTTTGGCAGGTGACTTGCTGACGTACTGGTTTACCAAGATCGTGGGACATACCCGGTGGGGCTCCAACCGTGGCGCACGGCGGGAACGGGCCGTCAATTCCGCCACCCGGCGCCTGCGTCAGCGCCCCTTTATGTTCATGCTGACCTCGCGGTTCATCCCGCTGGGCAGGCTGTCGTCCAATATCGCCGCAACCGTGGCCGGCTATCCGTTGCGAGCCTTCACCGTCTTTTCGCTGGTCTCGGGCCTCATCTGGTCGATGTACGCCGTAGGGGTAGGCATGCTGACCCGCCATTGGCCGAATATCTCCACGCAAGTCGCCGTGCTCATCGCCATCGGCGCCTCGATCATCCTCGGCTGGCTCGTTGGAAGAGTCTCCACGTGGCTACTGGACCGCAAGACCGACAAGCCTGATCCCGCCGTCGCGCTTTAACAATCTTTAAGCAACTGTGCCCCGGGAGAATCTCCCCGGGGCACAGTACGTTAAGGCTAGGCCGCGGCCAGATCGCCGAGAACCTTGATGAGCAGCTCGCGCTCGGCCACCTTGATGCGCTCGTGGAGGGTCTCCTCGGTGTCGTCCGGCAGAATCGCGATGGGCGTCTGGGCAATGATGGGGCCCGTGTCCACTCCGGCGTCGGCGTAATGAACCGTGCAGCCGGTGACCTTGACGCCGTAAGCCATGGCATCGCGGACGCCGTGAGCACCGGGGAAGGCGGGCAGGAGCGCGGGGTGGGTGTTGACGTAGCGGCCGGCAAAAGCGTCGATGAAGCTCGGGGCAACAATGCGCATGAAACCACTGGAGATGACGTAGTCGGGAGCGTAGGCGGCAACGGTCTCTAGGAGGGCCGCATCCCACTCGGCGCGGCTCGCGAAATCCTTGAAGTTGACCACGAAGGTCTCCACACCAGCAGCCGCGGCGCGCTCGATGCCATAAGTATCGGCACGGTCGGCACCCACAGCGGCGATCTCGACAGGCAAGGTGCCCGCGGCTACGGCGTCGAGGACAGCCTGAAGATTGGAACCAGAACCGGAGACTAAGACAACTATTCGCATGGAATTAATTTTAGGGGTAAGCGGCGGCGAGCCCTATTCGGCGATGTCTTCACGACGGCGCAGCAGCGGCATTCCTTCATGCTCGCCCTCGAGCCAGGGGCCAGCCAGCGAGCCCAACATGACGCCGATGCCGATCTCCGCACCGACCCACAGGGCAGCGCTGAGCGGATCGGGGCCAATGTCGGTGAGCCGGCCAATGCCGGCGGATCCGTGAGCCAGAGCAAACAGGACCCAGCTAAAGGCAGCTCCGGCCAGGCCAATGACGGCACCGAGGACGATCGTGGAGCCGGGCAGAGAGAGCCAGCGGAAGCGGACCTTCAGGGACAGCCACTCGTCGAAGTGGTTCTCACCCTCGCGGACAAACCACCAACCAGCCAAGACACCGGCAATGATGGGAATCAACAAGGCCGCGAAGCCCCAGGTCAGGGTGCCGGTGGGCAGGGCAGCAAGAATCGGAATGGGCGGAACAGGGGCTACCGATGTTTCCAACGGTGAGACCGAGGAGCCGACGCCGAGCTGGAAACCGTCGCCACCAACCCAGGCAAGTGTCCAGATGGCAAAGTTCGGCATGAAGGCCAGCTGGGACACTGTCAGGGCAGAGCCGCCGATGATGCCGGGGCGCAGTGCCTGATACACGGCAACGACGTCGGCCCAGCGCGCCATGAGATTGATCGCGAGCATCAAGGCCGACAGCGCCAGAGCCGCCATGGCCGCCACAAAGCCGGAACGGACCACTGTCCAGACGTAGGATCCCGCCCAGCGCTGGTCTTGACTGGTCTTCTCAATCCAGTCAGCCGCGCTCATACCTACCAGCCGGCTCCATGAACCAGCTTCAAGTCGCGCACCCACAATCAGGCCAGCACCGGCAGGTATAACGGGAATGAAAGTCGCCGCCAGAAGCGGCGCACTGATCCCGGGATCGCTGCAGATAAAAGCGGTAGCCAACCCTGCGGCGGCGTACACAATGGCAGCCCCCATGAGGGGTTGCCAGAGCTGGTCGGTATAGGACGCCCGGGCAAGACGCCGTCCGGCTCGCCACGAGAGGAAGAACGGCACCAGCACCAGGCCAAGTGGCAGCAGGCTGAAGACTCCCGTTTCAAGGGAGGCCGAACTGGGACCGCTGCCCATTGTGAGGTTGAGCGGGACACCGTGACCTAGGAGCCAGATCTGCCCGGCCAAGCGGGCCACGACGGCCCCATCCTGTTGGGCGAACCCTCCACTCAGCCACGTCGCCGCCAAGGGAATGGCCACGATGAGGGCGGAGATAACAAACATTTGGGCAGACTCGAATGCCCCTTGCAGCCAAAGCGGCATGGGAATCCCGTCGCGCTGGGGCTTTACCGCTTTGCTGTTCATCGTCTTCAATGGTGCCACATCGCGGGCGCCTGCCGGACGACCGGCACCCGTGGGCTTGCTGACAAAGGCCTGTTAAACACAAATAAGGCCCGGTATAAACCGAACCTTATTTGCTCAAGCCCTAAAGGCTAAAGAATTTGCACGGTTACCCGCACGATTTCTTTAGAATTAGATAGCCTGGATGTTTACTGCCTGAGGACCCTTGGGACCCTGCTCAACATCAAAGGAAACCTTCTGGTTTTCTTCGAGGGAGCGGTAGCCCGAGGAGTTGATCGCAGAGTAGTGTGCGAAAACATCCTGTGACTGGTCATCGGGAGAGATGAAGCCGAAGCCCTTTTCAGCGTTGAACCACTTGACGGTACCTGTTGCCATTATTTCTATTTCCTTCTGAAGTTGGAGATTCCGCCCGACCTTCGGGCCTCCGTGTACGGTGTAAGTCCGCTTCTCCAGAACAAGCAACATCTCCCCGAGGGAAGCTGTTGCTTCAACTACAAAAAACGCAACACTACAACTACGAACAAGTATACATGCCTAAGGAGGCTGTGCCAGTCAAAACTGAGAGGTGCGTCACAAAATATTCATTGTGGTTCAGATAACTGAAAAAGATCGCCTAGATTCAGCGGGTTTTCCATGGTCACTTGCGACATGTCACTCATTGTTTACGATTTGTTCACCGGGCATGTCGCCGCAAAGTTACGTAAAAGAAGAAAGTTCGACGGCGGGACCGCTTTCCCAGCACATCTCACCAACACTTCCCTAAGTAATACAGTCAGGAAGGCGGGTGAGAGCGTGGTGCAATCAGGAGATACTCCTACTCCTGACCCTTCATAGCTATTCGCCTTGACTTGACGACGAAGACAAAACCCGGCGTATCGGCCGCCCTGTCCAGGGCAACCCGAACGTATTTGCCGCTCCTATATACAGACAGACAGTTGTGCATAGGAGCGATCGTCACTCAGTCATTCTCGACTCAAGCCACTTCGCCACCTCGGGCCACAGGCCATCGCGAAGTCCCCGGCGGAAGAAACCCATGTGTCCGATAGACGGGACGCCGAAGTCCGCCGGAGAATACGTTCGCCGCTCCACATCGGCCTGCGTCATATGGTCAGTAATAGCCTCAATCTGCTGCGGTGTGGCCCAGGGATCGTCACTAAAGCCAATAGAGAGCATGGGCACCGTAACCTGAGCAGCCCGCTCCCCCGCCCGCATCGTGGGGTCGTCAAAGAAGTAGCCGGGCGAGCGTGACCATCGGCTCCATTCCAACATGGCTGCCGCAGGCATATCCTCACCGAGGCCCATCCTGCGTCCGGGAACGTATCCCAATCCTCTGGCCGCCAGCGGACCGAGCACATTCAACACGAGCCAGACCTTGGCACGCTCAACCGAACCGGAAACCGTCGCCGTCACTCCAGCGTGCGAGGCAATTGAAACCATGGCACTCACACCGTGGATCCCGGACCCAAGCGCCAAGGCGTGCGCACCAACACTGTGACCGATCGCGAATCGCTGCACATCTGGATACCGCAGCGCCGCCCACTCCGCGACATCCGGAACGTCCTGGTCCATCCAATCGCGCATCCGCATCCCACGATTCTGACGCGGCGAACCTGACCTGCCAGTGCCGCGATAGTCGTAGCTCAGCACGACGAATCCCCGCTCCGCCAAATACTCGGAAAATCCCGAATAGAGCCGCTCCGGAACAGCTGTGGCGGGATGAATCACCACGAGGGCTCGAGGTTCCATGCCCGACGGCGTCCGCACAGTCCCACGAATTGTGCCACCACCCCGGGAAGCAATAGAGATATCAGTGCAGCTCACCAGATCATTCACCTTGTTACTCATGAGTAACACGATAGGCTCCCGACTCAGATTTGTCTGTACATTTCATCGGCACCGCTCACAGGCAGGTGACTCGGGAATATCGGCCGCCTTACGCCCGCTCCAATATCCCCGCAAGATCGGACGACGACGGGAGGCCGCCATAGTTGAATGATCGGCCAGTTCCCAGCCGGGAGACAACAAACGCATCGGACACGGCTGCCGGAGCAAATCGGATCAACAGCGATGCCTGCAGTGCCAGCGCCATGCGCTCCACGAGGTTTCGAGCCTGACCGGCAAATTCCTGTGGAGCCTTTTCGACCACAGCCACTTCTTCGCGGAGCTCCGCTACAAAGTCGTCAAAGACCTGCACGGCACCCGACGCCAGCCTCAGCTCGGCAAAGAATGCGTCCACAGATTCAGGTTCCGTACCCATGGCCCGCAGCACATCAAGGGCGATGACATTGCCTGTCCCCTCCCAGATCGCCATAACCGGTTGCTCCCTGTAGCGCATGGCGAGGGGGAAGTCCTCGATATAGCCGTTGCCACCCAAACATTCCATGGCCTCATAGGCATGGTTGGGGCCACGCTTGCACACCCAATATTTGGTGACCGCGGCGGCGAGGCGACGAAATGATTTTTCGGAGGGGCCAGCATCAATATCGAAGGCACGGGACAGGCGCATACTCACTACGGTGGCAGCCTCAGACTCAAGCGCCAGGTCCGCCAAAACGTTGGTCATGGCGGGCTGATCTACGAGCCGCGCCCCAAATGCTTGACGATGCCGCGTGTGCCACACTGCCTCGGCCACCGATTGGCGCATCCCGGCTGCCGTGCCGAGAATGCAGTCCAGTCGAGTCTGACCCACCATGCCCATGATGGATGGCACGCCGCGGCCGGGCTCGCCGATCCGCCAACCGACAGTTTCGGCGAACTCGACTTCAGCTGACGCATTAGACCGGTTACCCGCTTTGTCCTTGAGGCGCTGCAGCAGGAAGGTATTGCGCATACCGTCGGGCAGGACGCGCGGGATCAGAAAACAGCCCAACCCGGCATCCTCCTGCGCTAGGACGAGGAAGGCATCGGACATGGGCGCGGAGCAGAACCATTTGTGGCCAGTGAGCAGATGATGGGCACCGCTGGCTTCGGCACGCGTGGTGTTGGCCCGGACGTCCGAGCCACCCTGCTTCTCTGTCATCGCCATCCCGAACAGCGCGCCGGGCTTGCCCGCTGCCAACTCTGGACTGTACTGGCGCGAATAAAGTCGCGGCAGCCATTCCTTCGCCAGATCCGGCGCCAACCGGAGGGACTCGACAGCTGCATGGCTCATGGAAATCGGGCAGGCATGGCCGGGCTCAACCTGCGCGAACAGCATGAATTGCGCCGCACGCAACGCATTGGCGCCCCGACCAGGAGCCTCCCATGCGGACGTGTGAGCACCCGCCGCCACAGCCGCACCGATGATCCGGTGGTACGCCGGATGGTACTCAACTTCGTCAATCCGATGCCCGTACTTGCTGTGTGTGCGCAAGATGGGTGGGTTCTTGTGGGCCAGCCGGGCGTCGTCCTGGAATTGAGCCGAACCCACGACGGCGCCGCTGACTTCGAGTGTTCCATCGCCGTCAGCTTCGCCTACAGAGCGCAGATAATCCCGGAGCGGAATGTTCAGCGTGTATTCGTTGACATCAACGCGAGGCGGCGGCTGGTTCAGCACGCGGTGCTTCTCTTGAATTGCTGACGAGCTGGCAGTGTGGGGTTCGTCGGGCATGCCGGCGTCGATGGCGGTCATGTCTACAGGCTATGCCTAGCGTCAAGGGCAAGGATCTTGTTGCTCCTCATGTCACTGTGTTTCTCAACTTTTCAGTGACAACTACTTCCGTTTCAATGGAAACAAATCGCTGAAACTCGGGAACTATTTGTTGAGAAACGCCACTCAATTTGATCCGCAAGCCCTGAGCTACTTTTTCTTTACCTTAGCTTTCACCGCTTTGGGGTCTCCCTGGAAGTAATCGGTCCAGTGGAGCAGCTGCCCGCTCCGGGCGAACGCGTCGGCCGCCTTGGCAACCTCGCGAAAAAGGAAGTCATTGCCGCGTGCGGGGAAACTGGTGCCGGTGATGGTCACGGCGTGGTTACCGCGTTCATCACGTTCAACATCGATCAGCACGTCAATGTGCAGTTCCCAGCGTTGAAGTTTCTCCGGCAGCATGAAGGCCGGGATGGAACCGAATGACAAAAAGTCCCTCCACAGGGACCCGAAGTGCAGCCTGATCGGGTTAGCCCCAGATTCCGAGGTGACCTGGAACTTTTCTTTCTCCAGCACCTGCACAAATGGAAGTACCGGATGCGCCACGGATCCGTCGATGACAAAGGTTCGGGCTGGGACACGGAACGGGATATTCGAACCGTAAATCTTCATGACTCCACTTTATCCGCCAGGAATCCGATGGCCTCCGTATCCGTAACGTCGCCGAGGCAGTCGGCTTACATGCGGTTCTTCAGCAGTGGGAACACGGCCGGAGTTTTCGTCACCGGATCCTCCGCAATGACGCAAGGCAGGCCAAAAACCTCTTCAACCAGATCACTCGTCAGGATCTCGCCCGGCGCCCCGGACGTCACAACCTTTCCATCCTTCATGACGATCAAATGGCTGGCGTATCGGGCGGCTTGGTTGAGGTCGTGCAAAACGGCAACCACTGTTTTGCCGTCTTGATGCAGCCCCTGCAGGAGTTCCAACACCTCATATTGGTGGGCGATATCCAGATAGGTGGTCGGCTCATCAAGCAGCATAAAGGGGGTCTGTTGAGCCAACAACAACGCGATCCACACACGTTGGCGCTGCCCGCCGGAGAGCTCGTCTACGGATCGTTCGGCCAGATCCGTAATTCTGGTGGCCGCCATCGCGGACCTGACCGCATCGTCGTCTGCAACGCTCCACTGCTTCAAGGGAGAGTGATACGGGTACCGTCCCCGTGACACCAGATCAGCAACACGGATACCCTCGGGCGCCGTAGCGGTCTGAGGCAACAAGCCCAGCCTTCTGGCGAGGTCCTTGGAACGGAAGCGATCCAGCGCCTTCCCGTCCAGCAAAATCTGACCGTCAAAGGGTGTCAGGACCCGCGCCAAGGACTTCAGCAACGTCGACTTCCCGCAGGCATTCGGGCCGATGATGACGGTCAGGGAATCCTTGGGGATTGCAAGGCTCAGATTCTCAGAGATGACTTTTTTCTCGTACCCCAAAGTGGCGGCGGAGACCACAAGCTCACCTGCCTGCTCGGTTCTGAGACTTTGAGTCATGAAAAATAGTTCCTTCTAGTGACACAAGCGCAGCCCCAGAGAATCTTTCTCCTGGGACTGCGCTCATCGTTTAGCACCCGTGCTTCATGAGCGCGGGAACAATTGTTACTTCAAAAGCTTTTCGACGTCGTCCAAGATTACGCTAGCGCCTACAACACCGATGCCAACCATCCAGGTCTCATCTTCCACCTCATAGACCTTCTTGGCTTTCACGGCAGGCAGGTCCTTCCAGAGGCCGGTAACGGTGCCCATGGTGGTCGCCGCCGGATCGCCGCCGGGATTGGTGTAGAAGACAACGTCGCCATCGATCTGTTCAAAGAGTTCGGGGCTGAGCTCCATCATGGAGTATTCATTCCACTTGCGCTCGCCCAGATCAAAACCGGCCTTGGCCAAGATGGACCCCGAGAACGTCTCCGGACCATACAGGCGGAAGTTGTCCGGACGGAAACGCACGATCGAAAGCGTCGTGCCTGTCGCGGCCACGGACTCGCCTACCGACTCAGCACGCGCATCCAGTTCGGCAATTTTGCTGGTCATGGCATCCGTCTGGTTGACCGAGGCGGCGGTAATCAGGGCCTGCTCGGTCCAATCAGTACCGGAGTTAACCGAAAACACCGTAGGTGCAATGGCTTCCAACTCGTCATAAATGGCCTCGTGGCGGACCTTGGAACCAATGATCAGGTCCGGGTCCAGGTTCGCGATCGCGTCAATGTCCGGCTCCGAGGTGGAGCCAACCGAGACGGTATCCGTCAGTTTGCCGGCCACATACGCTGGGAAGCCACCATCGGCGCCGGAAACGGTAGCCCCCACGGGCGTCATGCCCAGTGCCACCAAGGCGTCCAGCTGAGGCGAATCGATGACAACAATGCGCTGGGGAACAGACTCGAAGGTCTCCTCACCCATTGCGTGCTTGACGGTGTAGCTGGCGGACTGTTCCGCGGCGGTGCTCTCAGATGAGCTAGGGGTTGAGCTGCAGGCGGCTGTGAAAAGGACTGAGGCCACGGCGGCAGTTGCAATGATGGCGCGCGAAAGGCGGCGAGTAATAGGAGGCATGCGGAAAATCGTATGTCACGGGCATTAGGTTATGCAAATGTTCCGTAATTGACTAAAGTCTTATCGTGGCCAGCAATAATTTACTCCGAGGAACCTCAGATGCGCAGCGCGTCGGTTCCCGAATTGCAGGCACCCCCAAAACATTTGCCGGCATGGTTATCGCCCTGGCGGTCCTGTTCATCACCGTCGTCTTAAGCTTTTCCCTCGGCGCGAAATCCATCCCGCCCTTTGAGGTTGCCCAGGCACTGTTGGGCCAGGGTCAGGAAAACATTGTGGCGATAGTTGGCCAACTGAGGCTGAGCCGAACTGTCATTGGACTAATCAGCGGTTGCGCCCTCGGATTAGCCGGCACACTCATGCAGGCTATTACGCGAAACCCCATCGCCGATCCCGGAATCCTTGGCGTCAATGCCGGGGCCGCTCTCGGTGTGGTCGTGGGGATTCTGCTCACCGGCGCCTTGGGAGTCACCAGCACCATGGCGTTTGCCATGATTGGCGCCGCCGTCGCAGCTGGTGCCGTCATGATGCTCTCGTCCTCTTACGCTGGTGCATCGTCTCCCGTGCGGCTCACCCTTTCCGGCGTTGCCTTGGCCGCCATCCTCTCTGGCGTCACGAATGCCATCGTGCTCACGGATGAATCCATCCTGGACACCTTCCGTTTCTGGCAGGTTGGCTCTCTCACGTCTCGCCCCGTCGCCGAGGCCTCGTTGTTCCTGCCCATTATTGTTGTTGGCATCGTGCTTGCCCTTTTCCTGGGCGGCCCGCTCAATGCCTTGGCACTCGGTGACGATAGCGCCGTCGCCCTAGGCTCCAATCCAGCCCGAATCCGGCTTGTTGGCCTGCTGGCCGTCACCATTCTCTGTGGAGGTGCGACGGCGTTGGCTGGGCCAATCTCCTTTGTCGGCTTATTGGCTCCTCACCTCGTGCGGCGCTTTACCGGCCCGGATCTGCGGCGGCTGATTCCGCTGGCCATGCTCGTTGCCCCCATTATTTTGTTGCTGTCGGATATCTTGGGGCGCCTGATTGGCGGCGGTTCGGAAGTTCCCGTCGGCATCATGTGTGCGTTCGTCGGGGCGCCACTGTTGATCGTGCTCTTAAGACGCGGCCGGTCCAGGAGTATTAGCTGATGTCGACTAAGGGTTCTGGAGTCCTCAATTTTGTCCCGTCGGTCCTACCTGCTGGAGAATCTGTGCTGCGTTCAGCCGCAGATGCTTATTCATTCAGGCTCACGAGGAAGACCGTACTGCTCTGCGTGGGTCTCTTCGTGGCCGTTCTGGCGCTGCTTTTTGCCTCCCTTCTTGCGGGTGATTACCGGGTGTCGTTGCCTGACTTGGTAGCAACGTTCCAAGGCCATGCACCGAATAAGCGCACCCAATTCTTCATCATGGATCGCCGTCTCCCGCGGGCTCTTGTTGCCCTGCTTGTAGGAGCTGCCCTGGCCACGGCGGGCGCTATTTTTCAGTCAGTGACCCGTAATCCCCTGGCTAGCCCTGACATCATTGGCGTCAGCAGCGGCGCCGCGGCCGGAGCCTCATTTGTGCTGCTCCTCGTCGGCGGTTCCGTGGCTCAAGTGTCGCTCGGCGCCTTCGTCGGAGCTCTCATCGCGGCAGGGTGCATCGCATTATTGGCCGGGCGCAATGGTCTTCACGGGGTGAAGCTTGTATTGATTGGCGTGGCCCTGGGCGCCTTGGCCAACGCCGCCATCTCCTACATGCTCACCCAGGTTTTTGTGGCCAGCGCCGTCACCGCCCAACTCTGGTTGGTTGGCTCCCTGCAGGGCCGGGGATGGCCAGAACTCACGGTCATAGCAATCGCCTTGATGGTAATTACTCCTGTCCTCTGGAGATACTCGGGTCGTTTGGAAATCCTGCGCATGGGCGATGACCTGGCGATTGCCTTGGGCGTCAACGTCCATGCCACCCGTCGAGTTCTTCTTGTGTTTGCGACACTTCTGGTGGCCTCTGCCGTAGCAACCGCTGGTCCCATCTCTTTTGTGGCCCTCGCGGCGCCTCACATTGCGCGCAGGCTCAGCGGTTCTGGAGCCATACTTCCCGCCGCCTTAATTGGTGGCCTACTTTTGGCAACGAGTGACTTGGCCGCACAGTATCTCTTTAGCAGTCCCATTCCCGTTGGCGTGGTCACGATCGTCATTGGCGGTGGCTTCTTCCTTTGGCTTCTGATTCGGGAGGGGAAGCAAAGTGTCCACTGATGTCTTGCCGCGCCCACGCAATGCTTTCCGTGCGGAGCAGCGTTTCCCCACTGTTCCGCGGATGGTGCGCATTGCCGCCATTGAACGCACCGAACCGGGCATGGTTCGGGTATCTTTCAAGGGAAGCGAACTGGGCGAATTCAGCCGCGACGGCGTGGACTTCCCCGCCATGAAAAGCCGCGCCTTCGATGATGTGGTGATCCTCTGTTTTCCCGATCCCGCCACGGGAGCGTTCTTTGGGGCGGCAGCGCACGAACTAAGTAATCCGCCGTTATCCGAGCTGTGCTCCTGGCAGGGCCGGGAATATACGGTGCGACGTCTTTGCCAGCGCGACAAGCTCTTGACAGTGGATTTTGTGTTGCATGAGAGCGGGATCGCTGAATCGTGGCTACGGACCGCCGTCGTGGGTGACCCGCTCGGAATCATCGGTACGCGGATGAGCCGCAAGTTACCCACGGAACCTCATATTTTGGCTGTGGGTGACGCTACCGCCATCCCTGCGCTCGCCCGACTGGTGGAGGAAAGCCACGGGACAACACCACTGGATGTTTACGTCATCGCCGATCGTAACGTTCTGGGACAGTCCTTCCCCACCAGCCCGCAGGTGCATGTCACGTGGATTGATCCCGCTCAGGGCGCCGTCTCACGACTCGGAGCCATCCTGGCCACCCAGGGATTGCGTACAGGTACTTGGGCTTGGCTCGCTGGTGAATCCACCCTGGTGGGCAAGATTCGCCGACACCTCGTTCATGGCCATGGACTGGACAAGGAACGGATTCACTTCACGGGGTATTGGAAGGCGCACGCCGCCTCGAATCGCTAGGCTCGCCACCCGTCCATCCGACCGTCCATTGATCCGTCAATCCCTCGGCGCAGGATGACGTAAAAGCTGGCACCTAACGGCCTCGAAAACCCACCCCGTCGCACGCCGAATCCAGAAACTCCGCCACTTCACGCGGATGCGAGAGCAGCGGGGCGTGGCTGGAGGCCATTTCGGTGACAGATGCGCCCATGCGCTCAGCCATTTCACGCTGCAGCATGGGAGGAACGGCCTCGTCCCCAGATGCCACTAAATAGAAGGTTGGCAGATCCAGCCACGCAGGCCTACCCACCTTCACCCGGTCCACTCCAATCCGTACAAACTTCTGCGTCGCGGCGGCGAGCGCAATGAGATCTGCAGGGGCATCGGCCGCCAAGACCTCGCCAAAATGATCTCTTGCCATATAGCTATAGTCCCCGGCCACCACAACATGGTCTGGAATCAGACTGCCTGGATACTTCCGCGAGAGTCCGCTGACCGATTCACCCTCAGCCGGAGCGAACGCCGCAATATAGGCCAGGGCGCAGACGTTGGAAACACCAATGGCTGCCTCTCCAATCACCGCTCCCCCATAGGACCAACCGGCCAAGAGCACCGGACCGGGCACGGTGGCGAGGGTGCGTCGGACCGAAGCTACGTCGTCGGCCATGGATTCTAGTGAGAGCTGCGCGGCAACGGGCTGATGTCCCATGGCTCGGAGCTCGGACATGACAGCCGCCCAGATCGATCCGTCCGACCACAGGCCGTGCACCAGAACAATCGTCGCCACGCTACCTCCTCAATGAGAGCCTCAATATATCAGGGCCGTGAGGACTTGGCAGGCGCTGCGCGGACGTGCATGCGCTCCCCTTGCGCACCGAAGAGCGTCAGGAATTCCACGCTCTCCAAGGACGCACGGCCAAACCAGTGCGGGGTGCGGGTATCGAACTCGGCAGCCTCGCCCTGCTTGAGAAGAAAGTCCCGCTCCCCCAGCACTACCCGTAGTGTTCCACGTAAAACGTACATCCACTCGTATCCCTCGTGAACCTTAGGATCCGGATCCGGCAACTTCGCCCCTCCCAGGAGGAGGTGCTTGAATGCCTGCACCCCGCCTCCGCCTCGACTCAGCGGCAAGATCTTTTGTCCTTGATGGTGCACGGGTTTGAGATGAATCCGAGGATCACCCGTTGCTGGGGCTCCCACCAGATCGTCCAGCGGAACCGCGTGCGCCCGGGCTAGCGGCAGCAGCAATTCAAGGTTGGGCCGCCGCTGCCCGGATTCCAAGCGCGACAAGGTACTGACGGAAATACTCGTCTCTGCGGACAGCTCGGCCAGTGTCAGTCCCCTACTCAGGCGCAGCGCCTTCAGTCGCGGCCCAACGCCCTGCAGCACATCTTCGGTGTCATTACTCATACCCTCATTTTGCCATTCCAGCAAAAAACATTGCCAGCCTGCCACGCCTGCAGCACGCTTGAAATAACAACAACTCAACAGAAAGTAAATCTCATGCAAGATGTAATCATCATTGGCGGCGGCGCCGCCGGACTCAACGCGGCGCTCGTCCTGGGCCGTTCCCGACGCTCGGTCACCGTCATCGACGCTGGTCAACCCCGCAATGCCCCGGCTCATGCGGCTCACGGATTCCTCACACGCGACGGCGTCGCTCCCCTCGAGCTGACCCGTCTAGGTCGCGCTGATCTCGCCCCTTATGACGCACACGTTGAGGAGGGCACCGTCGTCAGCGCCGAACAGATCGACGGAGGATTCCAAGTCACGCTGGATTCCGGCGCCGTCTACACATCCAAGCGACTCCTCATCACGACCGGCTTGGTGGACGAACTGCCCGACATTCCCGGTCTGGCCCAACACTGGGGCAAGAATCTTGCGCATTGCCCCTACTGCCACGGATGGGAGATCAAGGATCAGGCCATCGGTGTCATAGGCAGTAGTGACTTTGCCGTCCACCAGACGCTGCTATTCCGCCAATGGTCCCCCACCATCACGCTGTTCCTCAATACGGCTCCTCAGCCCTCACCCACAGAACGTGCCCAACTCGACGCCCGCGGCATCAAGCTCATCGAAGGGCCCGTCGCCAAGATTCACAGCGACGGGGATGCAGTGAGCAGCGTGGAACTAGCGGATGGCAGCATTCATCCAGTCCAGGCGCTGACCACTCAGCCGCGATTCGTTGCCCGGGCTGGCTACTTGGACGGGCTGGGGCTCGTGTCGACAACGACGCCCTTCGGCGTCTCTCTTGAATCCGATGGCACCGGGCTCACCTCAGTCCCAGGAGTCTGGGCCGCTGGCAATGTCACCGATTTGAGCGCCACTGTCCTCGCCGCAGCGCAGGGAGGTGCCGCGGCCGCCGTCGCCATCAATATGGACCTCATGGCTGAGGAACTCGCGGCCGACGTGGCCGCACATGACGTGGCTATGTCCTCCGCCGCGAGCACTTTAATGTAATGCAGATTGCTTTCGAA
The DNA here is from genome assembly GCF_003219795.1 of Arthrobacter psychrolactophilus. Taxonomy (GTDB): domain Bacteria; phylum Actinomycetota; class Actinomycetes; order Actinomycetales; family Micrococcaceae; genus Specibacter; species Specibacter psychrolactophilus. Next base: position 163,734 of record NZ_QJVC01000005.1, read on the forward strand.
TAATGCTAGGTTTCAGCTGGAGAGTCATATTTAGGCCTTCTCACGCAGGATTGTCACGGTTGGCATAAAACCGATATCGCCAACGTCATACCCTCCACGAATATGGGCTTTCACCAAGATTGTCTTTTCTGCGTTTGGATGTGATCCTGCAGGTCTACGCATAGTTTCACGAACTGCGTGCGCCGTTTTAGCTCCATGTTGGACAAAGAAATCTTCTTTCAGTCCAGCAGAGGTAGAACTCCCCTCGATGGTAATCGGAACTAACCACGAGCTATGGGGCTTATAGGGCTCTTCCGAATCCAGAGTGTAGTCAGCGCTGCCGGGTGTGAAGTCCGGGGCGGGGAGCTTGGTTCGGTGTAGGTGAGGGCCTTGGTAGAGAATCAGATTGTCTAGATCGAAATTTTCTACAGCAAGGCCCTCGTGTTCAACGCTACCTTTCAATGCCCTGACCTGACTACTTTTTGCCGTCTTGATGGCCTCGGACTCGAGGTGACCGGGCAGTATGTCCGTCCGGATCGTGCTGTTCTTGCTTGCCGTGTTCTCGCTCCTGATCAGTGGTGCCACAGGTGCGGATGCTAGGGCGTCTCCCGGGATACTGTGACGCGCGAACTGGGTCATGAACCTTTCATGTTGACATAATCTTTATTATCGGTAAACAACCCACGTGAGTTACGGTGGATGCGAGAACTCCCTGCATCAACGAATCCGGCTTTTCCGCAGGCCTCGCAAATGACCGACTAACCCATGATCCCCCGCAGCCTCGTCGCAGACTGTGTGGGATCATATTTCTGGCGCGCTGCTTACTTCACCTCGAATGGGTCGATGTCTCGCCACTTGTAGCCGAGCCCGGCCTCACGAGAAGCCGCCTTAACGATCTCGCTCGGAGCGTAGTAACGGCCGCGCTTGTCGCCGTGGGCTATGAGCAGCCCCTCCTTGCCAAGAGCGCCAAGGTCACGCGAGGCAGTCTGTTCCGAGACCGGTTCGCCGGCCTCGTCGAGAGCATCCATGTAGCGAGCCCGCGTCACCGTGTTGCCGAACATCGCACTGTACAGCGCCTGCACCACCCGCTCGGGAAGGCCCGTGGGCTCGATTAGAGTCTCCATGGCCTGCGCGGCTTTCCCTGCCGACATGATACGCTGCTTAATCTCGAGCGCCTGGTTCAGGTGCGCGGTGAGCATGAACCGGACCCACAGTCTTGCAAGCTCAGAGTCGTAGTCGGCTTTGCTGTAGTCTCCTTGGCCCACCTTCGCGAGCACGTCGTAGTACGCCTGCGTCCGGCGACCGAGGTACTCCTCGATGCCCATGAATACAGGAGCCATTTCGCTTTCGCGCGCCAGGGCTAGACTCTGGATGATGCGCGCCATCCGGCCGTTACCGTCCTTGAATGGGTGGATAAGCACGAAGTTCAGGTGTGCCATCGCGGCCGCGATCAACGGATCGCCACCGGGGAGAGCTGCGGCCGCGAACGATTTCATCAGCTCCGTGAGCCTTTCGCCGGGTGCACCCTCGTGGGCAATATCCCCGGTCGCTTCCTGGATCACGTATACGGGACCAACTCTGTACCGGCCTGGCCACTTCGTCATGTCGTACGACGTCGTCATGAAGTGAAGACTCCGGATTAGCGACGAATCCAGCTCGAAATCGCCCTTCGCGAGTTGCAGCACATATGTCATCGCGAGCTGGTATCCAGCAAGAGCCTTCTCAGTCTCTTGGTCTACAGTCGCTGGAATCTCCCCCACGGCGATCGCGCCGACTTCATCGACGCTGGCAAGGATTCCCTCGATGCTGTTCGAGCCCTGAACGTTGCGCGCCAAGGTAGACCTGCGCAGCGCGCCAGTCCAACGGTTGCCGCTGCGAACGTGCATACGGAGCTGCAGCGCGAGATCTTCGATCTGGGCACGAACAGCAAGCTCTTTCTCGTCAAGTGCTGGTGCTACGAACATGATGCTTCCTCTGTTGATGATGCTAAGTAAACATCATTCTACAGCACTTGTGACACTAAGTAAACATCACCACTTCGCCTTGGTCGTCTTTAACGAGCCTGAACGGTGCTGCTTCGACGACTCCGATCAGTCTGCACGGATTAGAACATCAGCGCCCGGCACCCGAAAAGCTGTGGCCTCGAAATGGTCAGAATGCGGACACTCAGTAGCAACACCTAGTGCAAATTGTTGAACTGCCGGCTACTGTCCTGTCTCATCTAAGTTGAAACACAAAACCCCGAAATCTAGCGGTTTCGTGTGACCCCTAATTGCCAGAACCTCTGGATTTGTCTCACTTTAGTTGACGCAAAAGTCGAATCGGTATCGGCATGGTGGTACAAATAACCTCGGAATCTCGGTGATTTTGACGTTTGCTTCAACTGTAATGAGACAAATGACCCTAAGGACTCAAGTGAAGTGAGATTGCGTCACTTGAGATAAGGCAGGACACTCACCGAGTCCGTCGTTGCGGCGTATCCGGACGTCGCTGTAGTTTGACCGAGTCCGTCGTTGCGGCGTATCCGGACGTCGCTGTAGTTTGACGGAACGAGCCAGTATGAGGCCAACAATCGCCGCTCTTGGCTTGCTGGAGCCACACCAGCAGTTAGTGTTCCGTTTCCAAGGAAGTGGAACCCCGGGTCTGGAGGTGGTTGGGAGCACTGGAAGCGCGATTGTTGAGGGCTGAGAAACCCATCCTTGCCTTTAGTGGAAGGATAGGCGTAGGTTCTGAGCATCAACATACTGCTTCGGTCCGGGGGACGACGATGTCTGCTAAAACTACGCGACACTTATTTACTACTAACAAGCCCAGCGCTGTGAAACCCGGCCAGCGGGGGCGAAAATATGTGGCAGGAACAGTGACCGTCAGTCTGCTCATGGCACTAGGTTTAGTCACGGCACCGGCTTCCTTCGCAGCTCCCCCGACTGGTGATGTCGCCCTTGCGGGATTATTGGGAAGCCGCCCTGGCGCCACGACACTTCCGGTGCAGATCAGTGATCAAGTCGGCGGATCGATTGATGTAGGAACAGGTAATTTTCTCCTCAGCATTAATGCACTCACCCTCCCCGGAATCAACAGCAATCAGGGCTTGGGGGCTACATTCAATTCCCTCTCCACGATCACTGCCCCTGGCCTGGCCGGTCCCCGATGGACCATGACCTTAGGCTCTGCCGGGTCACTCGCAACAGCTTCAACGGGAATGATCTTTACCGCCGGGGACGGATACGCGGCACTCTTCACCGCAGTGTCTGGTTCCACCACTGCTTACACGCCACCGGCGGGAGTCAAAGCCGATCTACTGAAAACCGGAACGACGGGGTGGACGCTTACCTCACGAACTACTGCTGAAGTCGTCACCTTCGACAGCGACGGGCGCGCTACCAAGGTCACTGATCGTAACGCCAACAACACCACACTGACGTGGTCTTCAACGAAACCCACACAAATCATCTCCACCCGCGGGTAGCCGGTGCACGCACAGTGGCCATCGCCTACGATTCTGCAGGACTGCTCAGCAATTTTTCACAAACCTCTAGTGGGGCAACCAGGACAGCGTCCTTGACCCGCGACCCGTACGGCATTCTCACGGGTTTTACCGACATGAGCGGTAAAACAACGACCTTCGCATACACCGGCGGACGCGTAAATAAGATCACTGCTCCGTCGGGCGGAGTCACCACGATCACTTACGACAGCACCGGGCGTGTAACAAAAATGGAGAAAACCAACACTACTGCTGGCTCCCCAGGAAACTCCATTACCCGCCTCAGCTATCCCACTAGCACCCAAACACTTCTGGCTGGGCCCAACACTGATCCTGCTGTAGCCATCACGACAGGACCACGCACCACTTACACACTCAACACGGCCAAGCGCGTCACCGCAGTCACTGATCCTATGGGGCGGGCACGAGTCGCTACCTACACCGCGGACTTTGACACCCTCACCGCGACCCAGGGCACCGGAACAACAGCCGGAACGACCACCAACACCTACGGCGCCAATAATGGACAGTCACTCACACAGAGCCAAAGTCCTACCGGGGCTAAACAACAGCTGGCTTATACAAATACGGCAGCGGCAACGAAGTACCTGCCAACCTCGGCCACCAGTGACGCCGGAAACCAATCACTGTTCACCTACAACGGAGCAGGGAACGCGCTCACCTCTTCCGATGCACTCGCATCGACAGCAACCCTGAGCTACAACAACGACGGAACCGTGGCCACCGCCCTCGCGCCAGGTAACGGCACCAATAAAACCACCTATACTTACAACGCTAATCACGAACTCATAACCATCACCCCAGTCACTGGAACTTCATTAGCGAACTCCACTAGAACCTATGACGCATGGGGGCGCACCAAAACAGTAACCAGCGCACCAGGAATGACCGCCACCTACACTTACGATCTGGTAGGCCGACTAACCCAAACAGCGTTCTCGGACTACACTCCAACGATCACCTACGCCTATAACAATGACGGGCAGCTCATTAGCCGCGTTGATGGGTCAGGAACCACCAGTTATGGCTACGACCAGATGGGTCGGCTCATCACCCGCGCCAACACCGCAGGCGGTGGAACCATCACCTACGGCTACGACAAAGCTTCAAACCTCACCTCTACAACAGACACACGAGGGACCACCAGCTACACCTATGACACCTCAGGTGTCCCCACAACTTTGGTCTACCTGCTCAACGGGGTCGCCAAGATACTAGCCTTCGCCACGGACAACCGGGGACGCCGCACCGATACCTGGCTCGAAGCAAACGCTGCCCACACCACGTGGAAAGCCCATACACACACTGACTACGACACCAGCGGAAGAGTCAGCCGGGTCACTGCATCCACGGGCACCGGAGATAGTTCCAACACTCTCATCCAGGACGACTCCTACTGCTACGCAAGTGGCACAACCTCACCAAGCTGCACGAGCACAGCCACTACCGACCGTGGAAACATCCAGTGGATCAGAAACAACCTACAATCAGGCACCAGTTACCACGACTACACAAGCTACACCTACAACACGGCAAACCAACTCAGCGGCGCCGAAAATAAAAACGTTGCTTTTGTTGGTGATCAACAGGTAGCCGCCACCGACACAACGTACACCTACAGTTTCGATGCCCGAGGCAATCGAACTAATGAAACTGAGGCGCGATTAAATCTGATGTCCAGAAAAACGGCGTTCAACGCGGCCAACCAAATCATCGGCCATCCTCTTTTTGAGCCTGTCATACCCATGGACACGAGTGTCTACGCTTACGACGCTAGCGGAAATATGATCAAAAATGCTGCTGGCACCTACAGCTACAACGCAGCCCAGCAAATGACGAAAACAACCAAAAACGCAGTGACTTACACCTACACATATGCAGGAGTCTCAAATAACGAACTCGTAGCCCAAACCACACCCCAAGGAAACTACCAATACACCTACGGCCGCACTGATGCCCAAGGCCAACCCATCATCGAACAAGTCAAACTCGATGGCAACACCGCCTACATCGAACACGACCCCGTCACCGGCGAACCCCTCATGCTCCGCACCAGCGACGGGATGCAATCTCTCTACATCAGCGATGGAAACGGAAGCTCCACCTTCCTTATAAACTCAAACGGAGTAGTCAAGTCCAACCGCGGATATACCCCTACAGGCGTCGCCAATATCCCCACAGACAACAGCGCCCTGACTACCACCCAGAACCCCTACACCTTCAAAAACGGGATCAACGACCGCACCACGAGCTGGATCAAATACGGTGCACGCTACTACAACCCCAACAGCCCCTCAGTCTGGACCCAACAAGACAGTCTGGACGCACCACTGAACCCCGCCAACGCGAACCGCTACGCCTACGCAGCCAACAACCCCATCAACTACGCCGACCCCACAGGACAAAGCTGTGTTACCGATACAATTTCCCAGTCGATCGTTCCTGGTGCAATAGTTGGAACAGCCGTTGGGGCCGGTTTCGGTGCAGGTACAGGTGCTGTTCTTGGTCTGGGTGTGGGAGCACCTGTGGGCGCTGTCGCTGGAGGGGTGCTTGGCGCCATAGAAGGAATAGCCAGCGGTTTTGCCACGGGTCTTATCGGTGGTCTGTTATATTGCTAATCCAAGGAGCCCGGTAATGACTTCCAAACGAACTCCCGTAAAGATGATTGCGTTCGTTCTGATTCTGGCACTGGGGGCTATGGTGCTTCCCATCGTCTTGACAGTAACGCAAGGCCTGCCTCCCATCTGGCTCATTCTGGGCATAATGATCACTGTCATTGTGAGCTCAGTCCTGATCTTCCCTTACATGGCTAGCAAGAAATCTGCCAGGATGCCGCGTAGCTATCCCCCAAAGGTGTACGAACTGAGAATTGAATCCGCTGAGCCACCAGCAGCGGCATTCGATCGGATCGAGAAGCTGTACACGGGGCGACGAGATGTATCTATTCACCGCCACAACGAAGAAATGATTATTTCCCTTGGTTCGGACTATAGGTTACGGATGCATGGCGTCTTTTCCAGTTCAGGAAGAGACGCACTCCCACTCACCGCCACCGTCCGAGCAGCAACAACTGACAGAGGCTCTCGCTTAGAAATCAGTTGCTCTGATGACTTGGGATGGTTCGTGGGCAAGCAAGGCGAGCAACTAACGCAAGTTGCGGAGCTAAAGGTTCGCGAAACGGTTCAAGAGATAGCCAACACCTTCGAGAACAACTCAACCCGATCCTGAAACATCTGTTGTTGCGCTTATAACCGCAAACTGACTGTGTGTACCCCCTCGCCAAGTAACTGGAACACACAGGAGCTTTGACGAGGAGGGTTACCAGGATTCGAGACAGGTGATACCTGTGACCAATTGGGCCGATACGGTCTCGCTCGAAAGGATATGGCGATGTCACAGCGTTCGACATTCATTTTGTTGGTGGTACTTGGGCTACTACTCCTAGCTGTGGCTTGCCTCGCAGCAGTTCTGACGGGCTACTTTGCTTGGTTTCTAGCGATCGCCGGGACCGCTTTGGCGATAGTGGGCGCTCTTGGCGTCAGGAGAATCGATAGAGGCCGTGCCGACGGAGACTAAGCATCCCACTTTCAAGGAAGTGGGCACCTCCCCCGGTGGGACTCCCCAGCCAATGAAACATGCCGGGATTCCGCGTAACCTGGCCATCCCAAAATTTAGTGTCAAAAGTAGCTACCACTGTCCGTGCGCAGGTGTAACTTTCGGTACAGTGCAGAGCTGAATATCGGTTACACCCGCGTATCGATGAGCTGTCCAGACACCGTCTGGACAACCAAGTTCTCCCGTTGGATCGGCGCACTAGGGTGGATTCATGACCACGCTTGAGCCGGACTTCCCAAATGATTACGTCGTTGCCCTCACAACTTTGAAAAGCCTCGTACGAGAGGCCCAAGGGCGGGCACAGCGAGTTGTCAATACCGCCATGATCGATCTGTACTGGAACATCGGGCAGACCATTCTCACCCGGCAAGCGACCGAGCCTTGGGGGAATAAGGTTCTTGATCGGCTGGCACGCGATCTGCGGGCAGAATTCCCGCACATGAAAGGCTTTTCGCGAACGAATGTCTATCACATGCGTGCATTCGCGGCCGTGTGGAATGGCCCGGAACCGATTGTCCAGACACCGTCTGGACAATTGAGCTGGAGTCACAATGTTGCTCTCTTGAACAAGCTCGATGATCAAGAGTTGCGCCGATGGTACGCAACAAGGGCAGTCGCAAATGGGTGGTCTGTCTCTGTCCTGGAACACCAGATCCTCACCAGGCTCCACAGCAGGACAGGTTCGGCCCCTAACAACCTTGAAGCAAGACTGCCCGGAGAAGGCACCGACCTGGCACGGGCGGTTGCCAAGGACCCCTTGATATTTGATTTCCTCGGCCTCACTGAAGAAGCTCAAGAAAATGCCATGGAAGAGGCCATGACGCTGCGGATGGCGCAGACACTGGCCGAGTTTGGGCCCGGGTTCGCCTTCGTTGGTCGTCAGTATCACCTCGACGTCGACGGAGATGACTTCTATATAGATCTACTGCTGTACCACGTACCTTCTGACCGCTACGTCGTCGTTGAATTGAAGGCTGGCAAGTTCAAACCAGAACACCTAGGCCAGCTCAATTTCTACGTCGCAGCAGTCAACGACATGCTCCGCCTTCCCCGGCAGGCACCGACTGTCGGAATCCTCGTATGCGGTTCCAAGAATGAGCGCACCGTCCGCTATGCACTCGACGGTTCATCTCAACCCCTGACCGTCACGTCCTACACCTACGAAGCGCTACCTGCGGATGAGCAGGCCACCCTGCCTTCCCCCGAAGCAATCACCGCCGCCCTTAGGCAAGACCACCCGGACGCTTCCGACCTGTAAGGACGAAACAGGCAACACAGAGTATTCTGTGGCGTCTTGTAACGCAGGGGATTCGAGACACCTAGGTTATGAGACACGACGCTGCAATGGAATGAGTGTTCAGGCTCTAGCAGCATAGGGAATCGACTGCGGGTCGCGCTCCAGGCGACCAAGGATATCTTCTGCCTTTACACCGAGCTCTAGAGCAACCCACCCGCGTACCGCGAGGACCGACTCTCGCCAGCGGTTAAGCAATTCTAGTTCGGTAGGTAGATCCCGGTTTGCATGCTTTATCCCGTTGTAGGCTTCCGTCATTCCGGCCGCCCAGTCACTGCCGTCAAAGGGTAAAGCGTCCCCTATATCGCGAAGGATCCGGTCCAAACGCGCACGAAGAGGTTTCCGGTTGGCTTCCGTGGCGCTCAGCCCATCCTTTGTCTGCATGATCAGAAACCCAAGCGCCTCGAGACCAGGTCCCACCTGAGCCATATGGGTTACGGCACCTACCTTGCTTATGAAACGGTCTGAAATGATCGGATCGAGTGCTCTCTGGAACTGGTCGCGGAGCGAGAGCCATTGAACAATCCCTTTCGGGCCAAGGTCTGAATACTCCACCAGATGTGAGTGTCGTCCTATCGGTTGCGACGACGATGGATCGGAGCGGGGGTCGATCACAGTTCGCCATTGCTCACCATGCTCGACACTATCTAGCGTTTTAAGAGGGTCATCCCCGTGTTGCGCTTGAAGTATCGTGCACGTCTCCGCAGTCCAACGTGAAAGGACAAGGAGATCTCTCAGACCCCGGTGCGTTCCCATGAGCTCTTTCCAGGAAGAGGGAACACTACTCCTCGACTCGCAGAACACGACGTTCTTGATCGTCGTTGATTCATGGCCGTCGCGGGTGACTTCCCAACTCGGTCGGAGACTCAGGAGTGAATTTACTTCGATCGGCTCACTGGATGATGCTTTGATCGTGAGAACACCAGAATCATAGTCGAAGTCTTCCTCGACAGACTCGACGCCTAACCATTCCCGTAACCCCGTTATCTCGGATCGGACGCCGTTGGCGACGGAGTAGTCGATGTCGTCATTGACGCCTAGGACCGCATATCGAGCCCAAACTCGACCGCTTCCGGTTGAAAAATTGGTGTGATAGCCTCGCGCCCAACAATCGATCAAGAGCACAGAGCCGTGGGAGTCCCAGAACAACATCTTTTTGGGCATGGGGGGCCAGACGGCCAGCTCAGGACGCCGGGTGTGTTCGCCCATGAACCATGACGAATAGTAGTCGTCACTTCCGCCCCAAGGAACCGTTAGTCTGATGCCCTTCTCGTCGCGCTCCAGCGTGACGGAAACGGGTGGGGTGTCCGCATTGAAATCGACCAGGTTTCCTACGCGTCGAGTTCCTTTCGGAAGATCGTTGTCCATAATAGGCAGCTTAGACGGCCAGGCCATGATCCGAGATTCAAAGTTGCATTCCCCACACTGCCCAAGCGTCTTGTATCCCTAGGGTTTCGAGACGTCTCACCGATTGCATCCAGCTCCCCCAGACGCATGCTTCAAATCCTGCAAGATCACTGTCGTTTTCAATACTCGTCTGCACAGCCTTCAAATGCCCGTAGCGGGAAGGAAGTTGGGCCACTCCCGCAAGATTTCTGAAAGCAGCAACTCAGACGAACCGAAAATGTAGGACTTCTCGCACGGGTAGACATTCTCAGCAGTCGCTTGACCTTGACTGCAGGAGTCGGAGGCTCATAGACCCGCAATCGAAATGCCGTCTGAGCAGACCTCGACAATTTCGTTCTGGATTAAACCCGTCCTTGCTATTGGTTGGGGGTGGGCGTAGGTTCTGAGCAATCACTTAATGCTTCGGTTCGGGGGACGACGATGTCTGCTAAAACTACGCGCCACTTATTTGTTTCTAGCAAGCCCAGCGCTGTTAAACACGGCCATCGTGGGCGTGAATTTGTGGCAGGGGCAGTGACCGTCAGTCTGCTCGTGGCATTAGGTTTAGGCGCAGCACCGGCTTCCTTCGCAACTCCCCCGGCAGGTGATGTCGCCCTTGCCGGCTTATTGGGCAGCCGACCTGGTGCCACGGCGCTTCCGGTGCAGATCAGTGATCAAGTCGGCGGATCCATTGACGTAGGGACAGGTAATTTCCTTCTTAGTATTAATGCACTAACTCTCCCTGGAATTAACAGTAATCAGGGCTTAGGGGCTACGTTCAATTCCCTCTCCACGATTACTGCTCCTGGGCTGGTAGCACCGCGCTGGACCATGGCCCTAGGCTCGGCCGGGTCACTGGCAACAGCTTCAACAGGAATGATCTTTACAGCCGGTGACGGATACGCGGCACTCTTCACCGCAGTGTCTGGTTCACCCACTGCTTACACACCACCGGTGGGAGTTAAAGCCGATCTAGTGAAAACCGGGGCGACTGGTTGGACACTGACTTCACGAACCAGCGCCCAGATCATCACCTTCGACAGCGACGGACGGGCCACGAAAATAGCGGACCGTAACGCCAACAACACCACACTGATCTGGTCCTCGAATAAACCAACCCAGATCGTCTCAACCCGTGGGATCACCGCAGTGCGAACAGCGACCATTGCCTACGATTCAGGCGGGCTGCTCGCCAGCTATTCACAAACCTCCGGCGGTGCGACACGCACCGCTTCCTTCGCCCGTGACACCAACGGCAACCTGACCGGTTTCACCGACCGGGCAGGAATGTCCACCACCTTCGCCTACACCGGTGGACGTGTCAGCACCATCACCACAGCCGCTGGAGCGATCACCAAACTCAGCTACGACAGCAGCGGCCGCGTGACCAAAATGGAGAAAACCAACACCACTGCCGGTTCTCCTGGAAGCTCAATCACCCGCCTAACATACCCCACTGCTACTCAAACACTGGTGGCAGGCCCCAACACCGACCAAGCCGTCGCTGTAGCGACCGGACCGCGCACCACGTACACACTCACGACCACCAAGCGCGTCTCGGCCGTCACCGATTCGATGGGACGGGCGCAAGCGAAAACCTACACCGCGGACTTTGACACTCTCACCGCCACCCAAGGCACCGGCACGACAGCTGGAACCACCACGAACACGTTCGGGGCGAACACCGGCCAATCCCTGACCCAGTCCCAATCACCGGGCGGATCTAAAACCCAACTGGCCTACACCAACACCGCAGCCTCAACGAAATACCTCCCGACTTCTACTACCAGTGATGCTGGGGACCAATCACTGTTCACTTACAACGGTGCCGGCAACGCCCTCACGTCTTCCGACGCCCTGGCCGCGACCGCGACCCTGAGCTATAACACCGACGGAACAGTAGCCACCGCGCTGGCACCAGGCAACGGGACCAACAAAACCGTCTACGGCTACAACACCAACCACGAACTCACCACGATCACCCCCGTCACGGGTACATCGTTGACCAGCACCAGCATGAGCTACGACTCCTGGGGACGCACCCAAACAGTGACCAGTGCACCCGGAATCACCGCAACATACAGCTATGACTCCATTGGACGGCTCACGCAAACCACGTTCTCCGACAGCACCCCCACCATCACCTACACCTATAACGACGACGGGCAACTCATCACCCGTGTTGACGGGTCCGGGACCACCACCTACGGCTACGACCAAATGGGCCGGCTCATCACCCGGGCCAACACCGCAGGCTGCGGAACCATCACCTACGGCTACGACAAAGCCTCCAACCTCACTTCCACGACCGATACACACGGCACCACCAACTACACCTACGACACCGCAGGCACACCAACAACCCTGATCTATCTCCTCAACGGTGTAGCAAAAACGTTGGCGTTCGCCACCGATAACCAAGGCCGCAGCACCGACACCTGGCTGGAAGCAAACCCCACCCGCACCACCTGGAAAGCCCGCACCCACACCGACTACGACACCACCGGAAGAGTCAGCCGAGTCACCGCAGCCCAAGGCACCGGAGACACATCCAACACCCCCGTCATGGACCTGTCCTATTGCTACGTAGCGGGCACCACGGCACCGAACTGCACCAGCACGGCTGCCAACGACCGCAAGAATATTCAGTGGGTCAAGAACAACCTGACCGGTGACGTCACCACTTACAGCTACGACGGCGCGAACCGACTCACTAAAGCTGTCATCGCCGGTGGAACCACACCGGCGATCACCTACAACTACAGCTACGACGTTCGTGGGAACCGGCTCACCGCCACCACTACCGGGGCTGCCACCACTAGCCAAACGTTCACCGCCAACGCAGCGAACCAGATCACCAATACCGGGTACACCTTTGATGGCAGCGGAAACCTCACCGCAGACCCCGCCGGTAGCTACAGCTACAACGCCGCCCAACAAATGACGTCAGTCACCAAGGCCGGAACCACGTACACCAGGTCCTATGCCGGGTCCGGGCAAAACGAACTCCTCGTCCAGCAAAACCCCGGTGCTAACTTCGAATTCACTTACGGGCGAAGCGACGCCAACGGCCAACCCACCATCGAACAAATCAAACGCAACAATTCCACCGCCTACATCGAACACGACCCCGTCACCGGAGAACCGCTCATGCTGCGCACCAGCTCCGGCATGCAATCGCTCTACATCTTCGACGGCACCGGCAACCCCGCCGCGCTCGTCACCTCAGACGCCTACGAAGCCTTCGCCTACAACTACGACCCCTTCGGTGTCCCCACCCTCACCACAGACTCAGGAGGCAACGGCCAACCCCAAAACCCCTACCTCTTCAAACAAGGCACCCAAGACCGCACCACCGGCTGGCTCAAATACGGAGCCCGCTACTACAACCCCACCACCGGACGCTGGACCCAACAAGACACCCTCGACACACCCCTCAACCCAGCCAACGCCAACCGCTACGCCTACGCCGCCAACAACCCCATCAACTTCTCAGACCCCACCGGAAATATAACCGGGGAGTGCTTTGGAGCTCTTGTTGGATTTGTCAGCGCATTTGGGCTGTTCGCTGTGTCTGCCGTAGGAGCTACGGTAGGAACAGCCGCCGCCCCTCCTGTTGGTGCGATTGGGTGGTGGGCCGCGGGCTTTTCCTTCGGAGTTGCAATCGGTGCTGGCACAGCGGCAAATTCAGATTGTTCAAGCTGATGTGGCTGAAAAAGTATGGATTAGTAGCCTTTTTCACCCTCTTAGGGTTCACATCCTTCATCATTGGTCTCTCAAGCCAACACCTTCTCATCGGACTTACGGGGGGAGCAACAACTGTCTTGGGAATCCTTATAATTTTCTATTTGGGGAGAAAAAAAAGACACTAGAGGAGTGTCTCATTTCCTAGGAATTGGGACACTCCTATTTCGCGTCACTGGCCGAAAAGAACCTGATAACAATCGGCCGCTTGCGGTCTTGATTTACAGGGAAGAAGAAATCCTCGGGCACCCAGTCCATGGACTGGGTGCCCGAGGATTCATCCGATGAGTGTCACATCAACTGGTGAAGAAAGTTCAATCATGGCCGCTGAAAGCAGGGGTCCGCCCCGGCTTGCTGACTCCTTATTCCTAGCGAGCTGGCGCTCGTGGGAGACTGCTGTGTCCAGGCCGGTGGCCTCCGAATCGGTGGAGATGCGGGAGCTGAAAACGCAACCGCTTGCAGGAGCAAGAGAATTGGAATTAGCGTCGGACTGCCGCTTATAGGGCTCTTCCGAATCCAGAGTGTAGTCAGCGCTGCCGGGTGTGAAGTCCGGGGCGGGGAGCTTGGTTCGGTGTAGGTGAGGGCCTTGGTAGAGAATCAGATTGTCTAGATCGAAATTTTCTACAGCAAGGCCCTCGTGTTCAACGCTACCTTTCAATGCCCTGACCTGACTACTTTTTGCCGTCTTGATGGCCTCGGACTCGAGGTGACCGGGCAGTATGTCCGTCCGGATCGTGCTGTTCTTGCTTGCCGTGTTCTCGCTCCTGATCAGTGGTGCCACAGGTGCGGATGCCAGGGCGTCTCCCGGGATACTGTGACGCGCGAACTGGGTCATGAACCTTTCGGCTGGCGACCCACCACGTTGCTGGTGCGTATCCGCCGTTACCAGTGCACCGGTTGTGGGCATGTGTGGCGCCAAGACACCACGAAAGCGGCCGAGCCCAGGGCTAAGCTTTCCCGTCGAGGGCTGCGTTGGGCGTTGGAAGGGATCGTGTGCCAACACCTCACCGTGGCCCGGATCGCTGAAGGCCTTGGCGTCACCTGGAACACCGCGAACAAG
>NZ_QJVC01000006.1 GCF_003219795.1 Arthrobacter psychrolactophilus
AGCCACTGGTCAAAACCACTGCCGCGAACGGTCAATCCAAATTGCCGTCTCTGGTCAGTTTAAAGTTGCAGCTAACATATGACGGGGGAGAACCCCAGATGCTGTGGGTGATCTTTATGGGATTTCATTTAACAATGAAACGTGCGGAGGGCGAGTGTTTAAGGTGCATTTCCAATGCCAGCTACTCGACTTTGCGTCGAAAATTGCCAGTACAAGCATGTGGCTCCGAACAGTCTGCGAAGCGTAGTGCGTCGGAATTCCATGCCGGAGATGCAAAAGGTGTGTAGCCTTGATGGAGGGCAACTTTGACGCGCCCGCGACAGGAGGACAACGGTGGACAAGGTAGAAAATGCGCTTCCGCTGGCTGAGGAGCTAGCTGCGGTAGCTGCCAGCGCCGCTGGGCTCCTGCTGACGGGTAATACAGTTTCTGAGACGCTCAAGCTAATTACTGAGGCGGCAAAGCTCAGTTTTCCGGATGCACTCGGTGCTGGTGTAACTCTTATCGACGTCAACGCACGCAAGACAAGCATGGCCGCCTCAGATGCCCTGGTTGAGCAAGCAGATGCCCTGCAATATGAACTAGATGAGGGTCCCTGCTTGACGGCCTGGGCTACTGGTCAAACAGTCGTGGTGGATGACGTCGCCGCTGACGGTCGCTGGCCCAAGTGGTCACAGGCGGTAGCGCCTTTGGCAGTGTGGTCATCCCTCAGCGCACCTCTGAAATCTTCTGGTGAGTCATTTGGAGCTGTAAAGGTGTATGCAAGCCGAGCTGCAGCCTTCAATGACAATTCACGTCGGGTCTTGGAACTACTCGCAGCCCAGGCAACGGTCTTACTGGAACACGCCCAAACAACCGAAGGCGCACATCGTCTCAGCGAGGACCTCCAGTTCGCGCTGCGCTCCAGAGATCTCATAGGGATGGCTAAAGGTCTTGTCATGGAGCGTGAAGGGGTTTCCGAGGAACGAGCCATGCAGATATTGATGAAACGTGCCATCGCCGACCGCTCGACACTGAGGGAAACTGCGGTGAGTCTGGTCAAGGCAGCCACCCCACAGGGTAAGTAGCGACAGGGGCTGGTCATGGCGTTTGATGACGATAAGCAGCTGAGGGAACTTCGCCGGGTGCTGCCTCTTGCCCATCTCACCGTGGGAGAACTTTGGCTCAAGTACTTCGCCATCGGAGGTTCGGCAGGTCAATTTGAAGTAGAGGCATACTTGTTTGCCGCCCACACCCTGCCAGTCCTTGAACGAGATCTGGTGGCGCAAGCCCTCAATGAGCATTTCATGGATCTGGGTGTCGACGTTCGTATTCCCTATTCTGCGGCAGTGGATCCCGGAGGCGAAACTGGCTCGGGCGAGTTGGGCGGCTAAGTTGGATACCAACAACGCGGGATCACACAGCCAGGAGAATTTGCAGAATCTGTTGCTCGACAGCCACGGCTTTAGCGAATTTATGCTGGAGCTGGCCGTCTCAGCTGCTTCCGACCTCGGTTCCGGCGCCCCGGTACTCTGCTCCATTACAGTAGAGAGAGACTTCCTACCGATCACTGTGGCTAGCAGTGGGGCGCAGGCACTAATCTTGGACGAGCGTCAATACGTGCGGAATTCCGGGCCCTGCTTGAGTGCCCTGCGGAATCAAAAAACCGTTTTCGTCCCGAACCTAGCGAGATCCAAGCACTGGACGGCTTATAGTCTGGACATCCATTCCAGCGGCGTCGCTGCGATTTTGGCCATCCCTGTGGCGGCAGGGCCTAGAACTGCTGCTGCACTGAATTGCTACGCCTTCGACACCATCACCATGGATGTTTCTTTTCGAGCGGCCGTGGAGCTAATGGCCGCTTCCTTGTCCGGCATACTGAGACTTGCTCTGAGAATTCATCCGGGAGTGTCTGCCGGGAGCGGATCGATCCCAGAAATAGATTCCCGGGCTGTAGTCGATTCGGCAGTAGGTTTTATCATGATGAAGGAACGATGCAGCCGTGAAGAGGCCTTTGGTCGCTTGGGTCAGCTGGCGTTGGCCGGTAAATTGCGGATGAGGGATCAGGCGGCGATACTGCTGTGGGAGTCCAGAAGAACCATTTGAATCGCTGATTGGGGTTACCCCTCTTACCTCATGGCAATATCTCCGGGAAGCTGAGTCGCTGCCTCATTTAGAAACCTCCGCTAGTGATTCTTGTTCCACGAGTTCTTGACAGGTGGTTGGCCAGCGGGATTTTCTTGGCTAGGGAGAGCTTTTCCAGTTCGCCGGTCAGGCGGAGGATTTCTCGTTGGGGCTGGGCTGGCTTGATGCGTTTGAAGGTGGCGTTCGGCCTCTTTCGCACCGTGTGGTCTTGGATGGCTCGCTGGCACGTCGTAGTGCTTGATGACCTTGGAGCCGTAGCGTTGCTTGGAAATCAGCTTTTGCTGGGGCAGTAGGTAGTTCGTGAAGACCCGGTCGAGCTCCCAGATCTCGTTGAGTTTGGGTAGCTCTTGCGGGGTGTCATAGCGCAGGCAGCCGACGAGTTCACGGACCCTGGCCCAGTTCTTTTGCTCCACATGGGCTCCGTCATTTTTGTTGTAGGGCCGGGACCGGGTGAAGGTGATCTGGTGCTCTTTGCAGTAGTTGCATAAGTGATCGTTAATGAATTCACTGCCATTATCTGAGTCGATCCCGATGATGGGGAACGGAAATACGCTCATCACGTATTGCGAGGGCATCGAACACCTATTTGGCGGCCTTGTTCCGCACTGAGCGGTTGACGGTCCAGCCCGTGGAAATGTCAGTCGCTGTCAGGGTAAAGCAGACCTCACCGGAGGCGTCTCGCCTTCATGGGCGACAAGATCGATCTCTACGAAACTAGGCTCGGCGTCGTCCCATTCAGCCTAGGTCCGCATCGGAATCTGCGATTTCAACAAAGACCCTGGCTTGGTGTGGGTGCGGCCGTGCGGGAGCATCGTGGACCGGGCGCCCTTGAGCATACGATCGATCGTGGCGTTACTCATCCGCATTAGCAAGGCGGCCTGGGTATCCGTGACCACTAGTTCTTTCTCCTTGCGTAGCAGCTGCACCAGGGTCGGCGTCCTCGGGGCCGGTAGCTTCCCGGCCGGGGCGCGTAGTGCTGATCAGCACAACACCAGTGGCGGGATGAGGTCCGGACCGTAGAGTGGTCGCCTGCCGGTACGCGGTTTCGGTAGCGGAGGGTTCAAGGCGTGCCGCAATGCCGCCCGTGCGTAGTCTCGGTGCCAGCCGGTCAACTCGACCGGCTCATCCGAGATCCGGGTCTTCACGGCTCACGGCGACCTCTTGTACGTCAGGGTCCGCTTCTTCACTACTGCCTGTCGTTGCGCCATTGTCAGCTCCATAGAAACTGGCGTACCGGAGACCGCAAACCCGGGTTTGATGCCACGCCGCAGCGGAGGAAATCAAATGAGGCAACGTATCTGGGTACGCGGAGATTTTCTATGAGTCAACGCGCTGCCTTCCATCAGCAGCGATTAGGCGTAAAATCAGACTAGTTCATAAACAATGAGGACCGATTTGGTGCCGCTGTGCAGTTTCGATCTTGGCAGCTTCAAGATTCACCTTTCCAGAGTTGGACGAATCGGACACGAGGATGGACAAGGCCCATTGGACTGGAGGGAAGTATTCCCCTAGACAAGTCCTCTACTACAGGGATATCCGCGTAAGGACTTACCGTGTTACCAAAGATCACTGTGGCGAGCAGCGTTAGGATTTGGTTCTGTACAGCGTGGAAGATAGTGAATTCCGCCGTGAATTGTCGGTGTATTCCGCAGCCTTGGTGACTGTAGATGGTGGTGAAGGTTTTGATTGTGCCGGGACTCGTCACCGGCACAGAAAATCAGCGACCGGGGCCGGGCACACACCGCGGGCACGTCTGCTCAATGACCTACATGGAACGTATTGACCAGTGGGAGTGCCTTACCGGGCTGGCACGATGTGGACGCTCACTATGATCTATAGCCTCTTCTTCGCTTCTATATTCGGGCTGCGACTAGAGACGAACGAAGTGATCGAACCGCTTATACGGGTAACGAGATCTGGAAGCCGCAGCGGCAACGCAACACCATGCTGGGAACTGCCAAGCCAGGAGCATCCGCTAGGTCTCCATCGGAAACCTTAAGCCTAGCCAGTTTGATGCGCCCAGGGGTCATAGGTTCGCCGCAGTGGATGTAGTAGCTGCCGAACTGCAGCACACCGGTTTCGCAATGACTGTTGGCCAATAGTTTTGCCACGCTTTCCACTGAGGCATCGTGGGCAAAGAAGGCCTCGCAATGGCCACAGCTGTACTCGATGGAGACGAATCCTGGCTTCTTAGAATCAGGTGTCTGGATCGACTCGACGATCAAGTGCAGGTCAGTTCGGCAGTAGACGCAGCTGAGGCCATCTCCTTGTGTATCTTGGACCTCGACGGCGTTTGGGCTGGAGTGGTCGATGGACATTGTTGTCCTCCTAGACACCCATTCGGGAAAGTTGTTGCACTTGGGTGAGGCCATCTGCCTGATCTTGTGGCGGCAGGAGCAACCCAAATGGATCCAGGGTGGCAAGCACCCGAGCCATCTTCTTAGGCCGTGGGAAAGCATGTATCTGCAGCAAATGTTAGTTCTATTTCCAATTTCTGTCTAGAAGTCGACGAGACTCATTTAGAGTGCTCGCGAAATGGGGTGCGTGCCACATATGGGAGACGCTCGCGAAATCTCTGGCGCATGTTCGGGTGCTTTGGTGCGATGGTTGGTCGGATGGATGGATAGGTTAGCGTTGTCTGCCCGCAGGGAAATCACGAAGAAGAGACGCCGACCGCTATGTACCGGCTTTGAAGCCGGTCAAGGGAGTGCTCCTTGACCGTCTTGGCTCGCCCGCACCACTCGAACGACAACCCGGTCTTAGAGCATAAAAACGCTGCCATCGTGCGCCGATCAGCGTCCAAATACCGCTACGATACCGATACCGAGCTGCGCATGCTTAACGAGCTCTGGTCAATGGTAATCCTGCGCAGGAACCTGTTCCTGGCCACCAAGAAAGCCACCGGCTACCATCTGAGCCGGAAAGGGGAAACGATGTGCAGCTACAACGATTGCCATACCTGGGACCAACAGATCCATGGGCATCGGGGTCATGCTCGCACCCCAACGCTGACACCTGGACGAACTCTATCAACAGCTAGACATGATCGGCCTCACGTACCAGATCAACGAGATCCAGCAACGCTGGATCTGCCTGAGTCCGGCTAAGACCTATGCCCAAACAAACCATGCAGCATGATGATTATGCGAGTTCAATAGGTGAGGCAAGCAGGAGACATTTGGCGAGTGTCTTGACAAGGGGCATCGCGGAAGTTGGCGTCGTTGCGGAGCCACTACTTGCCATGACGATCTGAGCTTTGTAGGCTGGAGACGACCTAGCAGCGGGCCATGGAAACCACTTGTTAGTAAGCGGGGTCGTCATGGAATCACGACATGTATCCTACTATTCCGCAACCGCTCTATCCTCCGCGTATGCCCCAGGAACGGTTTTGCCTTCGGCGTGGATCCGACCGACCTTGGCGTGCTCGCACAACGCAATGTTGTCGCAATTTGAGCTGTACAGTTCTGGTGTACGCATCGGGATCCTCAGGTACTGCATGCGTGGCTCAGAACTTTGGTTGCTGTCAACAGAGTCCACGCATTTGGCGGGCATCCATGATCTGGATGTCCTCCTACGCCATGTACTAGATGACGCTTTCCGTCGGCACATTTCCGTTATGCCGTTTTCCACAGTGGCGCGTCAATTCATGTGGGAACATCGCGCCTACTGGCCACTGGTGCCGGGGGCGGCCCGCGCGCGATTCCAGATCCCCAACCGCTATGGGGCACGCTAGGGTGCCGCCGGCGGGGACGCCCGCTTCGGTCAATGCCCCTTGGGCCACAAATGACACGCTCAGTACAACCGGAGAGAAGAAGGAATTGTCATGCCAAGAAAGAAGAATCCCAGCCTTAAGGATCCTGAACTGTATGAAGAACTCCGGGAGGATGGAGCCTCCAAGAAGAAGGCCGCTCGCATTTCCAACGCCGCGGCGAAAGAAGGGCGCAGCGCGATCGGGCGTAAGGGGGGCGAAGCCGGAGACTACGACGATTGGACTGTGCCCCAACTACGGGCACGGGCAAAAGAACTAGGTCTTAGCGGGTACTCCGGACAGCGTAAGGCCGAGCTCATCCAATCACTCCGGAATTCCTAGGAAGGCAATAAGGGACAAGAGGTGATGACCTTGGGGAGTCAGCGGTTTGCGCCTGCCGGGGACGGGCGGAATGAAACACGGTTGGAGCAACTGGACCGAAACTGGCAGGAATTGGTTCAGGAATTGCGGGTCATGCAGACGGGGGTGCAGGTCATGGCAGGATTCCTTCTGACCCTTCCATTCCAACAGCGCTTCGATGATCTGGGACGCGGTGGAACCCTGCTGTATCTGGTGCTCGCGGTTGACGCGGCAGTGGCCACGGGATTAATGCTGGTTCCAGTTGCAGTTCACCGGCGCCTGTTCCGACACCGGGTCAAAGACGTTCTGGTCAAGTCGGGCAACCACATTGCGGTGCTTGCCCTAGGGCTGGTGGCAGGACTTATCGTTGGCACCACGGCGCTCATCTTCAGTTTCGTGGTGGACGGGACGGCTGGCTGGATTGCCGGCACAGCAATTGGGCTGTCTTTGGCTGCTGGATTACTTATCTATCCCCGGGCCCTTTGGGGTCCCCAACGCACAAGGGGGAACATCGGACAGTAAGGTTACAGCTCCGCCGGTAGGCTCAGTTCTGTCTCCCTATGTGTCTGGCCATGGGTCGCCGACACCGCATCAGTCACCACAGATTCCAACTCTGCCGTCCGCGCGTATGTGGTGCGTTGGCGATCGGCACCGCCGCCGTGGCGTAGGTGGAGGGACAGTAAGTGCCGGATGCGGGCTTCCTCACCGGGAGTGCCCGCAGAACCGGCCACGTGCTCCAGCAGGTCCGTAGCGACTTTCGCAGCTGCCACGGGCAGGGCCGTGGCCGGGTCGAGTAGATCCCCTCTCATGCCGTTGCGTGCGGCTAACCACATGGCGGTCCTCAACAAAGTTTCGGGGATGGCGGGGGGCTGTATTTTCTGGGCCCAACGCTTCGCCGAAACCTCCACCAAACCTCGGGCAAGGCCCGCTATCAGTTCTGCTGTTTCCACCTCGAGGCACACATCCGGGACACGGATTTCCACGGTAGGGTAGCGGTTTGAAAGGCGGGCATCAAAGTAGACCATGCCTGGATCCAGCAACACACCTGTAGCCAACAATTCCTCGACGAGACGGGTGTAGGCGCGGACCGAACCAAACAACGGCGTGGGGCCGGAGGAAGGCCAACGGTTCCACACTCGGGACCGGAAACTGGCGAAGCCTGTGTCCCGACCTTGCCAAAACGGTGAATTGGCACTGAGCGCCAAGAGGACTGGCAGCCAGACGCGGACGTGGTCAAGGACGCCAACTCCCTCTGCATCGGAACCGACCTCTACATGGATGTGCATCCCACAGGTCAACTGTTCTTCTGCGACGATTCCGTGCATTCCAGCCATCTTTCGATACCGTGGGTTAGCACGCAGGTGGGGACTCACAGGCAAAGGCGAAGTGGCCAGAGCCGTGATCCTGGCACCATTGGCCGCCGCCGCTGTATCGGCGACGCAACGCCCCGCCCTCAACTGCTCAGCTATCTCAGACAAAGTGCTGCAGGGGACTGTGGATACTTCCAACTGTTCAAGCTGCAATTCCCCCGTGAGCCGGGAGCCGATACCGTCAGCATGCCATTCCGGATCCGTAGCCGGGAATGTCAGCGCCGCCAGAGCCACGGGCACCGGATTGCCTGTGGCCGGATTCACCAGCAAAAATTCTTCTTCAACACCAAAGGTACGCATTGAAGCTCCCGCCTCTCCCAATCTGGTGCGGGGTGGAGTGCCTGCCCGGTTAATGCGTGACTGATACGACTATCATGGACCGTCAGCCTCCAAGCCTACCCATCGCTTCTCAGGACACCACACCGCTGGTTCGTGTTCGAACGGACACTGCTTGCCGTCTGGCCCCATCGCCAATCTTTGGCATGCCGGGGTTGGCACCTTTCTTGGTGAACTCAATGTCCCCCATGTCTAGACGATAGGCGCAGCGTAGCCAGCTGTCTACAGAAAATTTTCTGGTGTGGCCAGAAACGCTCTTCCGATATTGAGACTACGAGAGGCATAGCTGCAAGTCATCGTATACCCGAGGTCATCATCAGTTGTTTGAGAAGGCCCGGAACGCATCACATCTCGTAGGTGAAGGAGCCTACCAGCGGTAATCGCAATCTTCCATGTTTTCCTGACCTTCAGGGGCACCACTGAAATCAAACCATCATTTCCGACTAAGCCCTTCTTCACACTTCGGTACCGCTGCCCGTGTCAAATACTCTGGGCTGGGTGAAATACCACAGTGATTTCTGCCGTTCCGGGAATCGATCGAGGGATCCTATCGTGGGTCTTGACATGCGGTTCGTGGGCGCTGTGGACTGGATACAGGATCTTGTTTAGGGAGGTTCTGATGTTGTTTTCTGAGTACGAACGCCGCGTCCTTTCAGAAGTAGAAGAGGACTTCAGAAAGGATGCTCCGAGGTTGGCTGAAATGTTGCGCACCGGAGCCGTGAAGCGCCCGCCTCTTGATCTGGTGATTCTTGCTTGCACACTGATGCCGGCGATAGTTGTCTTTGTCTTGGCGCTTATTACCCAGTCTATGGTTCTGATGTTGGTCTCCGTGGCCTTGCTGATACTGAGTGTCCCTAGTACACAGGCGATGACCCGAATCATTCACGATTCCTCATGGGATCGCTAGATGTAGGAGTGTAGGGATGGCTTCGTGGGTGTGGCTGGCGAGCATCTCTTGGGCCGTGTGACGCAGCTTTTGATTTGTGTGTTGAGAAGGCCTTGGCGAAGATTTCAAAGACATTTCTTGTTCGGCGTACCGTTGTTGATTTCACGAATTTCCCAAGGGCAAGGATGAAAGTAGGTGCAGTAAATGTTGACTTTCGGGATTGAGGAAGAGTTCGTTCTTCTTGACCGCTCAACTCTGGTGCCCGTTCCGATAGCGGCGGATATTCAACGTGCGCTTGCAAACTTCAACTTTGGGCGCACCGTCGTTCAAAGCGAGTTTCTACGGTGTCAGCTGGAGTATTCTTCGCCGGTGTTGATGCATTTTGACGAGGCAGCCCAAGCGTTGTGGGACTTCAGGTCAGCTGTGGCGCAATGCGCTGACGAATATGGTGTCGTTGTGGCTGGTGTGGGTACCTCCTTCAGGAATCCGGCACAAGCAATGGTCACCGAGGAAGGTCGTTACATCGCCATTGCAGAGAGCATCGGAATTCTGGCATCGGAGCATTATATTAATGGTCTCCATATCCATGTGGGAGTCCCTGGCCGGGAGGCGGGCGTTGTTTCCTTGAACTATCTGCGCCAGTGGCTGCCGACTCTATTGGCGATGTCGGCCAACTCTCCGTTTTGGTGTGGACAGGACACTGGGTTTTCCAGCTGGCGGGCGATCCAGTATCGGCGCTGGAGCTCGGCGGGGTGTCCGCCCGAATTCATCGATGCTATCGATTATGAGAAAAGAATCCTAGCCCTCATCGGTCTCGGAGTCACCCCTGATAAGGGTTCAATTTCGTGGTCGGCTCGGCTTTCTGCCCGTCATCCTACTGTGGAAATTCGGGTCGCGGATGCTCAACTGGATCCTTCCACCACTCTTCTGTTGGCATTGATTGTTCGTGCCCTAGTTCTTGCGTCCATGACCCAGTCCGAGACGGTGCCGCCTGACCCGGCCCCGGAGCTATTGGACGCGGGGCTATGGCACGCGGCGCGTTACGGACTGTCAGCCCAACTAGTACATCCGTTGCACCACCGGCTGGTGCCAGCATCAGAGGCGGTGCAGTCTTTACTCGATGCGGCTCATCTTGCGTTGGAAGTGTTGGGGGACCTTGCCATCGTCACTGCGTTGGCTGAGCAACTACTGCTGGTCGGTACTGGGGCTGACCGGCAGCGACTGGCATTTAATACTGCCGGGAAAGTAGGCCTTGCCTCATTTCTAGCCAGATCCATCAGAAACGACTCCTCAGCTGATCTTCCATTGGCCGGTCATCTCGGGCCGAATGATCCCAGACCGCTGGAATCCGATTCTCTTGATTGAAAGATCTGTACCGGCCCAGCCTGAGGCTGAACGACTAGTCGCTAATGCGAGTTCGTGGTTATCCGGTGGTTCCTGTGGCGTCGTGGGCCGCGCCGACTGGTTTGGACTCAGGGGATCCACGTTGGCGCAGATAGATCGAGAGAACCACCATTGAACCCACGGCTAAGAACTCTGATTGCCAGTTCTGCAGGGTGCGGTTCCAGAACTCCGGGGAGAGGACGTATTCCACCCAGGAGAGAGGTGCTTGCAGCTCCTGTATTTGTTGTTCGTTGTAGGCGCTGACGCCAGCAACCGATTGGGCGAACCATGACAGGAAAAAGATGGTGCCCATGACAAGGACCAAGGAGTTGGAGAAAAGCCATTGGCGCCAACCAGTTACCGTGGCCCATGCAGGTGATTTACTCGTGGCGAAGGCTCCAGTCAGCTGTTCTTTGTCGGTTCCTGTTCCGGCATTGTTGAGGTCCTTGGACTCCGGAGATCCTTTCTGTACGAGCCAGATAGTAGCCGCGATGTAAAGCAGGAACTGTAGGTATTCAGATTGCCAGTTCTCCGCTACGTCTACACCAAAGCTGGCTGAGGTGACGTACTCGCCGAAACTAACCGTGGAGAAGCCCGCCGTGAGCTGATCCTCGTTGTAGAGCGCATGCCCGGTGACAGCTTGGCCGAACAGGGCCAGGAGAAATATCAGGGCAAAGAATAGGCCCAACCCGTTTTCCCGCAGTGATTTCTTCATGAGAACCCCTAAGTATGTGAGAAGCCGATCACTAAGATGAATGCCAGGCCGAGCATAATGACAGCTAGGTATCCGAAAAATTGCCACCTCATCGTCGAAGCCTTTCGTCGTCGCTATTCCGGATCATACGCTTGAACCTTGCTGGGTTAAAGTGCCATGTCTTGGGGCCAATGGGTTGACTGCCAACCTGCCGGTTGTTTGATAAGGAGAGTATTCCGGCAGTTTCTGGCCGATGCAAAAGAGTCAGTTCTTCAATCCGGTACATACTTTTGCAGACGGCGATGAAGGCCTGAGAAAAGAGGAAGTCATGGAGGCCCCTGCAACAGATGCAGCGGATGCGGTGGGATCCGGTGGTGGAGCAGATGCCCAGAGCGGACGGAATGGGACTCGGAATGAGAAGCATGACCGGAATTGGGATGATCTCCTCCAAGAGCTGCGAGTGATGCAGACCGGCACGCGTATTATCGCTGTTTTCTGCTGACATTGCCTTTCCAGCAGAGGTTCGTGGATCTGGACACAGCAGCAGTGGTCCTCTCTCTACCTGTGTTTAGTGGTTATGGCAGCTGTGGCAACTTCTCTGATGCTCGTCCCTGTTGCAATGCAGCGACAGTTGTTTGGGTTGCGGGTCAAGGACCGACTCGTGGAATCCGGGCATCGTGTGGTTGCCACGGTGCTGTGGCTCATCGGCTTGCTCGTTGCCGGAACGACAGCACGGATCTTCTACGTGGTCTTGGGCGCCCAAGAAGCTGTGATCGCTGCGGTGGCTTGTGGCGTCGGACTGGTGGTGTCCCTGCTTATCTATCCTGGCCGAACCCGGAGAGGCAGGGCCCCGCACGGGCGTTGAGGCGACACTATACAGCGTTCTCGGTATCTGGTTTGGTTCGGAAACCAATGAGTTTATGGGTGCCATCGCAATAGGGTTTGATGCCGGAGGCACCACACCGACATAAGGCGACGGTCCTTCGTCTGCGAGGAATTTTCCCGCCGTTGGCAGCGGCTATGGTGAAGTCACCACGGACTAGCAAAGGACCATTGGGGCAGACAACGATTTCGGGGCTACTCAAGGGGGCATGCCTATCGTTCTGTTCATCAAGTGGGGATGCGGCGCTCATAACCATCGTTCCTATGGGTTGGCTGGTCAAGGACTACGGGTTC
This sequence comes from Arthrobacter psychrolactophilus, assembly GCF_003219795.1. GTDB lineage: Bacteria > Actinomycetota > Actinomycetes > Actinomycetales > Micrococcaceae > Specibacter > Specibacter psychrolactophilus. The sequence continues at coordinate 12,076 of NZ_QJVC01000006.1, forward strand.
TAGCAGGCGACCTGCTGATCCGTCAGGAACTAGACGGCAAGGGAACTAGTAGAGAGCTCTTGCCAGCTTCCCATGCGGCCATGATGCGAGCGGTGGACATTGTCTCCAGCGCGAGGGCTGCGGTTGCGCCAAAATAGATATCTTCTAGTAAGTGTGGTTCGGTTTCGAACAGGCCGCCGGCTAAGTCCCGGCCAGCAATCTGTTCATGAACCGCGTCGGCCTCGACGTGTTCGTCAAAATACCAGGTGGCGTCTTGGCTGAATCCAAGGCGTCGTAAGCCATTTCCGTAAAGCCTGTTAGGTTGAGAGGATGTCATTTCGTAGGCTGCCAGATGACCTACGATGGCGCCCCGTAGCCGCCGATTAAGCCCGAACATCGACATCATGTTCGTGGAGGCGAGTGTCAATGCCGGCACCACGTCAACGTAGGCACCGTAACTGTCATGTAGCCCTAGAACTCGCATCGTGCGGGCAAAGAGGGCGGAATGCATACGCTCTTGACGTCCCCCACCGTATTCATCTGCCTGAATCTCCACCAATGCAGCTTTTGCTCGACCTGTGAGGCGCGGAATGGCCCATGTGTGAGGATCAGCTTCCTTAAGTTGGTAGATAGACCTGTGCACCACAAACTCACGGACCTGCTCCACTGTGGCTGATTTAGCGACATATCGTGACATGGAGGGACCGTTATCAGCGGCGGTGAGGCCAAAGAGGGCTTCGGCGACGCTATCGCTGTTCTCTGGCCGATCGGAAGGAAGCACGACGGCCCCGCGTAAGGCCTCTTCGAACACTGCCTCGATTTTCTGCCTAGCGGCAATCAAACCCGGGTTCCATTCCCATCGTTCGTTCGCACCCTCCAATCCTCCATAATGAAGTTCATAGAGGCAGAACAGGGCCAGCTGTAGGTCTTCATCGACAAGAATTTCGTGGTGGTCCATGGCCTGATCGACTAGTTGTTCCACCAAGGAAAAAGTGCCAGTTGTCTCCTCTTCGGGAGGACGGCGGAGGAGCTCGAACAAGGAACCACTGAAGCGGCCGCGGGCTGAAGGTATTCTCATTCAGTTTGTCCTCTCGTTGGGGTGGAACAGCCCTTAGGAGCAGGGGAAGGTCTTAGCGAAGTTCAGCTACGGCTGTTTCTACCATCCGGAGCGCGTGTAGGGTTGTTTGCTTAACAACATCGGACGGGCTGCCCTCAAAATGGTGTTCCTGAACGCGGGAGCCAGCCGTTGAATGAACGGCGATAAACACAGTTCCTGCGGGCTTGTTCTCTTCAGGGCCGGGCCCGCCGACTCCTGTTACTGCGACGGCCAGCCCAGCACCGGTGAGCTTTGCAACCCTGGCAGCCATCTGCAGGGCACACGCGGCGGTGATGACAGGTCCACGGTTCACACCAAGCAGCGAGAACTTTACCTCGCTGCTATAGCCAATGACGCCGCCGACAAACCACTCCGAGGAAGCCTCAGCCGCACCTAAATGGCACGAAAGACTGCCGCTGGTTATTGATTCAGCGACCGCAATGGTGCCCCGAATCTGGCGTATTTTCCGGGAAATCGACGCGGACACGTCCATTGAAGCTTGTGTCAAAAGGTCCGGATCAGATTTATTCATGTGACTCTCACCTTCGGTTCGTTAGGTTCCGGCAGGCTTATGGAGGTCATGACCTCAGATACGGCAGGATTTAAGGTGAGGGAGTACCTCCATTGACGTTGAGGGTTTCTCCGGTGACGTAGCTGGATTCAGCCGAGGCTAGGAAAACATAGGCCGGGGCCAGTTCTGTGGGTTGTCCGGCCCTTCCCAGTGGCGTGTTTTTACCGAATTTCGGGAGTTTTTCCTTAGGTTGTCCATCGCTGACTTGGAGGGGTGTCCAAATGGGTCCAGGGGCTACGGCGTTGACCCGGATACCGCGAGGGGCGAGCTGCTGAGCGAGTCCCTTGGAAAAGTTATTGATTGCGGCTTTCGTGGAGGCGTAGTCGATCAAGGTAGCTGAAGGTTTGTAGGCCTGAATGGACGTTGTATTGATGATGGTGGCACCTGCAGTCAAGTGGGGCAAAGCTGCTTTGGTGATCCAGAACATGGCAAAGACATTGGTTTTGAAGGTCTCTTCGAATTGTTCGTCGCTAAGATCTTCAAGCTGTTCAACCGCGATTTGACGACCGGCGTTGTTGACGATGATGTCTAATCCTCCGAGCTCCTCGACGGCCTTCGCGACCAAGTCTCGTGCAGCCTTGGCTTCCGAGATATCGCCAGGCAGCGGGACCGCCTTTTGCTCGCAGTCGCGAATCAATTCCACGATCTTTTGAGCGTCGGGTTCTTCAACAGGCAGATACGAGAGGGCGACGTCGGCCCCTTCCCTCGCAAATGCAATGGCAACGGCTGCTCCGATGCCTGAGTCGGCGCCTGTGATGAGCGCTTTGCGCCCCGCGAGGCGGCCGGTGCCGCGATAAGACTTCTCGCCGCGGTCCGACTTAGGCTCTAGATCACGATCCAGGCCGGGTTCGGGTTGATCTTGCTTCGGCGGGCTGATGCTGGGGTAGCGGGTGACAGGATTTTGGAAAGTATATTGGTCTTGATGTGCCATGTTGGGTTCCTTTCCTTAGCGCCTATTAGGGCGCGTTGAGTGTTGTCGTGGCACTCCGGCTTGGACGGCTAAGCCGGTGATTTAGTTTCCTTTTCTGGCCGATGCCAGCTGGAATTGACCTTGCCCGTTTCGCTGCCGCTCAGAGCTGAGTCAGGGAATTCATCGGAAACTTCCGGGACGATATCCAACGGGTTGGCAGCGTTGGAGCCAGGGTCAGTCATCAGTTCAGTCTGGCTTGAGTGATCTGGGGCATGGTTGTTTGTATAAGGCGGGATTAGTTTGTGGGCAAAGTCCGCGGCCTGTTCTCTGACAGTTTCTTGGACGGTGGCGATGTTGCTTTGCACTGCATCACTGGTCCAGAGTGCTTTGGCGGCTGTCTTGATTCTTTCGTAGCTGGTCCGGCCCGCGCGGGTACCTAATACGTATCCGGCGGCAAGACCCGCAACAAAGGTGAGCTTTGCTTTCATCATGTCTCCTTGGCTGAAGAGCGTTCAGGGCCGACAGTTGTTCTTAGAGATTTACGGTTCGGCTCTCACCGGCGTCGATATCTTCACCGGTTATCCGGGCTTTGGCCCACTGGAAAACGGTGGAAATGGCTCCTCCTGGTGTTTCCCAGTACTGGGCCCCCTCGGGACGGACACGGATAAGGACTAGATCTTTGGACTCTGGACCGTCGGGATAGAACGCCGCCGCGGTTTCATTCCACATCTCCCGAGCTTTAGGTTCACTGGTGATAACCACAGCCGCACCATGAACGGAAAGCCAGTCATTCTTTCCGGTAAAGGAAAGATTAACCTGTGATTCGGCACCAATTTCTGCGACAGGCCCGGCACTTGTGGAGCTGAAGAACCATAGTTGGCCATCGTCTTCAACCTTGACCACGGTCATAGGCCAACTTTGAAGGGCCTCATCTGTGTCTAAGGTCGTTAGCATGCAGATTCGATGGTGTTCAATCATTTCTGTAACTTTGTGAATATCCTCATTCAGTGACATATTCTCAACCCTCTTATTGGTTTTAGATTCCGCATTCAGTTTCAAGCCCGTGGACGGCGGCCGAGATGGCGGACTCCCTTCGTCATTAACACGCTGAAGAAGAGGCGACCACCACCAAGCCGCCGACATGGGTTTGGCCTGAGTCAAGTTGGCTAGAGTTAAGTTAGGCGGTGGTATTGGAACGACCAGTGATAGCGCCGTAAATGCCGGCGACGACGAGGCCGCCGACGATGGCGAGGATCCAAGACCCGAGGTTCCAAAATTCCATCTTGCCCCCGCCAAAAAGCAAATCTCCGATCCACCCACCAACAATTGCGCCGACCACACCCAAGATCAGGCTGGTGACCCAGCCGCCACCAACCTTGCCCGGCATGATTGCCTTAACGATGACTCCGACAATAAGACCCAAAACGATCCAACCGATGAAACCCATGATTCCTCCTTGTGAGAAAGTGCATTACGAGAAAAAGTGCTGCCTAACAGTCATTGAAGACCGTAAAGCTAGGTGGCAAGCTGTCTATTTCTTCGCTTTCGCGCCAGCCGCCTATTCAGATAGGGCGTGTTCGTGACTGAGTGTTGCGGTGTGATATTCAAAATGAGCCCGCATGAACCATTGAAAGAGCACGAGTTTCGCTGTTTAGACGGACAACATGTCGTCAGTAAGGAACGCAAGTTCCCCTGTGGCGGTGATCGCCTGGCGATGACTCGAAACGACTTCGTCATACACGGGATACAGAACCGCTAGTTGCTCTGTCGTGGAAGCACTGTCAATACGGTCTTTCAACGACAGGCGCTGGACCGTAAACGCTGCAGTGGAAGTTTTCTTGGAAACCATTCGAACTCCTCTCAATCCGGTCGATTTTCAACGACCGTCCTAACCCCACCATAAGCACAAATAGGTCTGAAAAATCAAGAAACTGACCGATCTATTTTAATTTCCAGCCTCAACATGGACTCATATTGCGACTTCATCAGGTGCTTCTTCAAGCGTGATTTTTCGCTTCGGCCCAATCACTTCAACCCGTTGCAGAGGTTGACAATAGGTTTGCCTGTCGAAAGTACAAAGGGGAGCGGTTTGCGCTAGAGATCCAAAGCTGCCCACCCATGTCTTAGCGCAACTAAGGCCGCCACGGGACACTCCAGGAAGGAATCTACGAACGCGGCGTTGAAGAAGTGCGGCGACGAAATATCCTCTGTGGTGTCAGAGAAGTCTGTGGTGGTCTTTGGCACTGGACTGGTGGGGCTGAAGGGGGTGCATAGTTTATTCCCCAAAGTCGCCTATCAAATATCCGTCTTGGCCAAGGAGCCCGACAGGCTGGGATTCGCCGAGCCGACCGGCGCCTCAGCCGTGAACTTTGTGGGTTGCCAAGCTTTCGACAGTGCCGGAGCAGGGCACCCGGCTTTGGTTCTGGACAGCCTCGTTCAAGCTACCAGCCACATCGGCGTGTGTACGCCGAAAGACCTAAAGAATCCACTCCTGCGGCAAAAAGGAGGGGCGGATTGCCTTCAGCTATGGTCTTGTGTTCGATAAAGGCATCAGCAAAGTGAGTAGCCAGTGCCCGGTTAGGAAATACAACTGCGAGCTGCGAGAATCCATCATCAGAGGCAAGCCAATACCGCAATGAATCGTCTCGCATGAAATTCCGCTAAATGGTTCCATGCAAGCGTATGCTGACTTTCATAACCGTGTTGACGGCGTTACGAAGGTGCCACTCAAGCCCCTAGTCGACCTGGGGGAGAGGGTCACCGGTCACCGTGGAAGGGTACCCCAATGGCCGCGCAGCTGCTTAGGGTCGAGCCGGGCGCTGGCGGGATTATCCGCAAGGTTTCCGGACGTGGCTTTAGTTATGTCTCAGCACATGGCCAGAGGATCACCTCTGATGCGCTGCGGGATCGTATCGAAGCGCTGGCTATACCACCGGCTTGGACTCAGGTGTGGATTGCCTCGGATGCGCAATCCCATATCCAAGCTACCGGTGTTGATGCGGCCGGACGAACTCAATATATTTACCATCCGCGGTGGCGCGAGATGCGTGATGATGAAAAGTTCATCCATTCCCAAGCCTTCGCACAGCGCCTGCCAGCCATGCGCCGAGCCGTCACTCGAGACCTGAAACAACTTGAGGACACCAAACGGAGAACTTTAGCTGCTGCCGTTCGTCTCATTGATCGTGCCGGGTTGCGCGTGGGAGGTGCCAGCTATGCCGAGGACAACGGATCTTTTGGGGTCACGACCTTGCAACGTCGGCACGTCCACTCGGAAGGGGAGAAGATTCACTTGGTGTTCCAAGGAAAATCAGCCGGAAGGTGGAATGTTAACTTGGTCGACGAGGTGCTGGGAGCCTATTTCGCCTCTGTCCCAAGCACGCCGCGGAAGGGGCCGGCACTTAGCTACCTGTTGATATCGGGCCGGGACAAACAGTGGCATGCGGTTTCCGATTCGGAGGTCAACAGGTATCTCGGCGAGGTGGCGGGGTCGGGCTTTACAGCGAAGGACTTTCGCACGTGGCAAGGGACCGTGGTGGCTGCCATTTCTCTGGCAAAGTCATACCGCAAGGGGACTTCATCCTCGACTGCGGTCACGGCAGCGATTCAAGACGCCGCCGCTTGGCTCCACAATACTGCCGCCATTGCTAAGGATTCCTATGTTAATCCCCGGGTCATTGCGCTTTTTGAACTCGGAAAAGTCGCTCAGTTGAACTGCCAGCATGACAGTGCGGTTCTGAGACTGCTTGAGGCTGACGGTACGAAACACTGACCTTCCCAGGGCCAGATTGCCTTCGCTCATGACACATTCGGGACGGAGGTCTACCCGGTGCAGACGTTCTCAGGCCACACAAGATCAGGAACTGCTGATTGGTCAGATGGGCGGGCATCACGTCACGCTGTATGAGGGCCTAGATAGGCGGTAATGCCGAGGACGAGTGACCTGCACAAGCCACCCGTCCATGATTCTTAGAATGACCTATCCAGCTTCGAAAGTCTCACGTCTACTTTCTTGGCCATGCTCTGGGGCTACTCCCTGTGTGTCTGAGCCAGATCCATCGGGAAGTTCATCAACCCCACGGGCCTTATGTCCCGTCGATTCTGTGTTGTCGGTGTCATCCTGATGGCCGCTCACTGGTTCTGGTGTTAGGTGGTTCACCTTTTGATCTTCCCTATTGCGTCCTGGCGTTTGAACTCCTTTGTGGATCAGTCGGGTAGAGGATAAGGGATTGCAATCGTGGTCGATATGACGCGAAGCGCGGCTCGACGAAGTCATGGTTGCGCACTCGGGGAGGGAATCTAGGTGGATCTAGGAGCTGCCTGCCGCGTCCGCATCCGGCTCAGAGGAAAAAGATTCGCGTTCAGTCCGAGTAGGACCCGAATTGCCCTCATCGAGCGGGGCATCCGTGGAAGGTGCCTCCAAGGGCGTCGGCTCGATCGGGTTCTCGCCAACGGCTTCATCATCTGCCCGGGCAAGTTCTTCGCGGTATTGATCGTCTGTGCCACCGAGTCGGCCTGCTCCGGGTTCGCCATCGCTCCCGGCATCTTCGTTTTCAAAGAAGTTCCGATCCGGGGCGCCCAAGCTTTCATCACCGCGCAGCGAGAGCTCATCGCTTTCCTGACCACGCAGCGTGGGGTCAGAGGATCCCGGATTTGTCACGGATCCCTCTGGCATCTCATCTTCAGGAGTTGGAGAACCGTAACCGGACTCGGCTGGTATCTGGTTAAGTTCGGTGTTGGCTGAATCGTTGTTGTTCATGGTGCTCTCCGTATGTTGTTTCCAGGGATGAACTTAATGTCAGATGGCCTATACATCAGAGACTCTGTCACAGGAAAGGTGCCTAGCACCGACATGTTGATATGCCGCTGACAAGTACTAAGTGCGGTGCCTGCCTTTCTCACTGTAGCTATATGTTGCTACTGGCGAAACCCCACGGAATTGGCAACAGTATGGGGACAGACAAGAGACTCCTCATCAAGAAAATGGAGGCAATTCAATGTACGTCGTGATCAAAATTTTCAGCGTCCTAGCTAGCTTGGCTGCAGGTGCTGCAGCACGCAAGGCGTTGGAGATGGGATGGAAAAGGCACGGGACACAAGCTGCCAAAGGATGCGGGAGACCTGCTCAATTCCCTTCCGGGTGTCTTAGTGTTTGCTTTGGTCACCGCAGTGTCAGGTGCTGTGATCCAAGTGCTGACTCAACGTCTAGGAGGAAAAGTCACACGTGAGATCGAGCGCCATCCGGAAGAAGTCTAGACAGATGGCCGATTCAGTTTTGGACACTTTCGAATTCGAAACTCGTGTGGTTCGATCACGGCCCATGCTGTAGCGGTTTGGACTTTTGAGTAGTTCGGCTTGGTATTTGTATTAGTGTGCGTGTGGGATTAGATCACTGGTGGGGCCTCGGGAAAGAACGGGTCAGGATGGGTGGGGGAGCCGGGCTCCGGAACTGGAGGAAAAGGCTCGCTTGGTTCATCGGGCTCGTGAGGATCCGGGGGCGTCGTGGGAACTGTGGGGGAGTCGGGCCCTGGACTTGCCGGGAAAGGGTCCGGGACGTTGGGTTGGGTTGGCTGGTGCTCATTCATTTCTGAAGCCTCTCGTTAATGTCTCATGTTCGTTGCCAGAGGTGGATGAACCTTGGCAGAGTACCTGCCGTCCACATCTAGGGCGGCTAATTTCCATGCTAGCGAGCTAGTTTGAGCGCGTCCATAGTCCACATATGGCCCCGACAAGTCCCACCGGCACCACTCATCTCTGTCCGTTGGAACGAGTCCACCAGCGCTGGATTCGAAAACGTGTAGGACACCTGGCCCAGCCGATACTAGGGTTGATTTTGGGGCATGGATTTTTTCGACAGCCCTCGCTAGAGTCGAAGTAATAGGTGAAGCGGCATCGCCGCGATTACACCTGAAGGTGTTGCGCGATTATGCGCCAAGGAGCTTTGCCGAATTGATTCGAAGTCAATATCGTTTCCCGATGCGAATGCGGAGGTTAAACCATGTTTGAACACTTCAACACTGCGGACCAGGTCTTCCATTACAAGCTGGGGCTGGCTTTGACTATGGAATACGATTCTTTGGACATGCTCGTAGAGATGGAAGAGGCCGCCTTGCGCAGCGATGTGCGGGATCTGTTCCGTGATCACGCTCATAAATCACGCCAGCAAATTGAAAATTTGCAGCAGATCTTTAGCCTCCTTGGGATCGAAGCCCATCAGGCGCCTTCACCAGCCAGCAAGGGAATGGCCAAGGAAGCTAGATCCTATATCGCCAAAACCGATGATGCTGTTCTTGATGGCGCGCTGCTGGCCGGTGGGTTAGAGCTCGCACACTATGAGACTGCTGTCTATGACGGCCTTGTCATACAAGCACAGGCCAAGGGTACTGCCGGAATCGCTGAGTTATTGCATCAAAACCTTGGTCAGGAAAAGGCTGTGATCGAGGACATCAAGGCGGCTTTCGAATCCGTTGCAACTGAAGATGCTGCAATCCAGGAAGAATCAGCGGCACCTGATGCACCTGCGATAGTGATACCGCCTTACCTTCCGCCGGGGAGCATCTAGCCAACAATGTCATTCGCTATGAGAGCTGGAGGGTCAAGAGCATGTCTAAAGGCAAGAACCCCAGTATGAAAGATCCCGAGATGTACCAGGCGCTCCGGGACGACGGCGTCTCTGGGTATAAGGCCGCCGGAATCTCCAACGCAGCCGCTGAACGGGGAAGATCGGCGGTGGGAAGGAAAGGTGGAAAATCCAAGGACTATGAGGACTGGACAGTGCCTGAACTGAAGGAGAAGGCCAAGGAGATTGGGCTGACTGGATATTCAAAGCAGCGTAAGGATGAACTGATCCACTCCTGGCACAATCCCTGATTGGATCGAAGAGCCTGGTTCTGGAAGTTGCAGGGAGCAGAAGGAACAGCCCCAAGCCCTACCGCATACCCATCTGTTATGACATAGGAGGACGAGATGATCGAGAATACTAGTGAACCGGTGGAAATATCCACGCGGATGGCGGAAGGGGAATGGACCCCTGAGTCGCTCGCAGAACAACTTGGCTCTTATCAAGACAAATTGCGCGAAATGGGTGCGCCCGATTCAGAAATCGAAACGTCCGTGGAGACTCCGCCAGACGGTTCAGCCACGGTCAAGGTCAGTTGGCAACGCACCGGATCGCACACCTTTGCGGAGATGGGGCAGAGCACTTTGCGAGAAGCGGAAAATTCGCGCGGACATGGGGAAGTGATTCCTCCGGGAGAGGCGACCGAGGATTCCAAAGGACTCGGTGCCGTGTACGGGGACGCGGAGCGGTCAGCCATCGATGAGCCGCCAACGCGCCGCGCCATGGATGCACTTGAGGATCAGACAGATCCCGACCTGTTGGTTTATACCACCAAGGAGGGAAAGACTTACGTCGAAGACGCAGGTCTTGCCAAGGAATGACACACCTTTCCGGATAGTCCTGTGGGCTATTTCCGGGGAAGAAATAACCAAACACAACAGGAGGAATGCAATGGGTATCGCAGACAAGTTTGATGCAGCAAAAGACAAGGTCGCGGGAAAGGTCAAGGAATCCGTAGGCAAGGCCACCGACGATCATTCCAAAGTGTTTGAAGGGAAGCTAGAGCAGGCAAAGGGTGCTGCGAAGGACAAGCTGGCAGACGCTAAGGCTCATCTTGAGGAAGATGCATCCGACGTCCATACCGATGACACCGAGGGTGGAACCTACGTCAGTCACAAGGAGTAAGTGCCGCGAAGAGGCCTAGACGAGGAGGGTGCAGGAGCTTGCCCTCCTCGTCTGCAGTAGTCAAATATTCCACATTGGATCGCCAGACGTGTGTGACATGGTGAGGAGCTGAATCGTTTCTTCGGGTCCTAGCAACGGATCGTTGTGGAGCCCGCGTAGTGGGCGGCGCTCGTCAGGGTGCTGGAAAGGTACCTAGTATTCCCAGCGCACATCTTGGGCGGACTTGTCTGGGCGCCATCCGCGCCATGTTGGATGACGGAGTTCGCCATCTTTGTTGAGCTCGGTGTACCGACCTTCAGCTACGAACTCTGGTGAAGTGGAAGGGAGTCGGCGTGGGATGGATCATCCTGTTGCTCGTGATTGGGTTGGCTTTAGCTGTACTTGGCTTCATTCTCAAAGGGCTTATCTGGTTGGCGGTTATTGGCATCGTTCTGTTTGTCGTCGCTGGTGTCCTGGGGTGGAGTTGGCGTAGAGGTTTCATTCGCAGCTAGGCTTCGTCGTTGGATTTCAGACTGTCGGCAAGAGGCGAGGAGCCCGTCTGAGGAGCTCGAATGTGTGGAGCAGCGCGGAATTTAATGTTGCATGGGGTGTGGTTAGCGGATGGGGTTCTTAGTGGCACCAATTGGTGTGGGACTTGCTGAGCACGCCAATCTCTCCCCGGCCGTGCAGCCGGTTGCGGGAAACTGGGCCGCTGGACTGGTCACGGGCAACCGATTACCTTCAAATTTCCCAGCGACGACATTGGTGGTCATGTCTTCGGGCCGGAGCTCGCCACTACGCGCCCGCCGCGCGTGACTATGCACCCGGCCGCGGTCAGAGTCAATGGAGCAAAGCCAGGCTCAACGTCGTCGCGTAGGAAATCACGTTGCCGATCGAGGGATGGAATGCCAAATTAACCAGCCCCGGGAAGTCAGCAGTGCGGAAATCGTTGGCGGTTCCTTTCCGAGATGAACCAAACCACGTCCACTTGATCACGCGTGAGATGCCCGCGGTAGAAATCCGGCGCCCAACCTCAGTACAACCAGATCTATATTTTTGAATCGTTTGCCGGGTTCAGTATCTCTGTGATGGCTGACATTTGCGCCTTGCGCAGGACTAGTCACACAACACCTCGTGCAAAACAGGTATTGCCACGACACTCTAAACTTGCCTGACGTCGAACCAGAAATCATGGAGGGAGGGCTGTTGCCTTCTGGGGCATATTCCTTACGGACTGATCTGGAATGCGTGTGCTGGGCCGTACTTCCGCATGAATCCGCAAATTTCCGTTGTTTCCCGAGGTTGGAGTCTGTTTCGATTCCTACCTTGGCTACACTCTAGACCCTGATTTTAGAATGATGGACCGGAACGGCCGCCCAACCCTAATATTTACGGGCAAGATTCCCTGGCGTAGCCTGGCCCTTTTGGCGAGCAAAGGGTGACAGAAGCCAGCGCACCGGGTGGCTTTCGGCACTCCATTGGCTTCGTCCGATAGTCACAAAGTGTCAGATTGGCATTCGGGCGGACTCCGGTGTTCAGTTGGAGAAAGCATGTCGTCTTACGGTGGGTGCCCTCTAGCCTAGACCTCTCGTGAGGTCTCTCGGTTGCATCCATAAAGACCTCTGATCATTGAAGGGAGCATTGGCCCGCGAGCAGAAGGTTGGGGTCTCTGATTTTCGATGGCTACCTGATATGCATTTCAGGAGCAATCCTGTATTCGATACAGACTCCGGTTAGGACCCGTGAATGAGGTGTTGAATGGCGTCCAACAGTACGATGTCCGTGCCCTCGGACCGCAGGCCGGCAAAACCGGCGCTCACGATAGCTGCTCCTTCGAAAAGGGCAACAATAGAATTTGCCTTCGCCTGGAGTGCGCTGGCTTCGAGCCCGGGTTGCGCACGGTGGACGATCACTTCGACGTACCCTGAATAGTGGGCGTAGAAGTCTCGGAGCACGGTAGCTATTTCCGCGTCCGAGGCTGCCATCGCCCAAATTTCAACATACAACCGCACGGTAGTGGGCTCATTTTGCTGCTGCATCATCGACGCAAAAATGAGGGCGGTTTGCACGCGGGAGATGGGAGCATCGCCACCAACATCAAGGTCGATCCCCGTAGTTTCCCGCATCCAGGCCAGGGATCGTTGAAGTACGCGTTCTAGGACCGCCTGCATTAGATCCGAGCGGGTAGGAAAGTAGTGCTGTAAATGGCCAATGCGAACATCAGATGCCGCAGCAATATTGCGCATCGTGGCATTGGCATTGCCCGAAGTGACGAGTACATGCTCCGCTGCATCGAGAAGGGCAATCCTTCTCAACTCACCTTTAGTCGGCGTCATTCGATTCCCACCATCACCTTGTTGGACTGTATTTCAGCCAGAGCGGCGGCAATGTCTGGTTGGGATTCTGGGAACATCACGCCCGCCGTGGAATCAGTAGACAGGACTTGTCGGAGTCCAAGATATCCGCCCAGTGCTGTGAGGTGGGCTTGGCCGGCTGGGTCGGTGATTACGGCCGAGCGGCTTCCTTTAGCGCCATGTACGTCGATCCGGATGATGGCGCTCCCGCCTTGCCCGGGGGAGTGAAGAAGGGAACGTCGCAGGCCGGTCCACCGTTCGCCGCGTCCCCATCGGAAAAACCCTAGAGCCTTGGCTGCGAGCAAGGCGGAGGTTGAGGCGTTGGAACTAAAGCCGATTCGGGTCGCCACGGATTCCACCCCCAAAGCGAGGGGCAGCGTGAGTTGTTCCGGTGTATCCAGCCGGGCCACCTTCGTGCGGTGTCCACCGATGTCTACCCATATCGCGTCGGAGAGTGGGCTGACTGTTGCCAGCATGCCATCACGGCGCACCTCGTAGTCTTGGCCCAGACGGTCGATGAAGTCCACTGAGTCGGCCCCTGCCCGGTCATTGACGTCATACCTGATCGCAATTTCAACACTTTGTGCGCCACCTATCTCCTGACTGAGGGAAGCTGCCACAATATTCACAATGCCGCCCATCCATCCTGATGACAGGAGTACGGGTGCGGTCGGCTGCAGCAGGTTTGCCAGCGCTGCGGCCCGCAACATTCGACTCGTCCAGCGGGTCAGATCCACATAGGGGATTCCTGCGCGTACCGCAGCGCGCAAAATCCGATCCTCGGGATCATTGACGGTGCTGACAATAGCCCTGGCCGTGGCGGAAAACGGTTCTGGATCGTTCAGATCCCATCGACTGACATTAGCTCCAAGCTCGGCGGCCAGCGTTTGTCCTTTTGATGGGTTCCGTCCGGCAAGCAGCAGTGGCCATGTAGGCGCGCAAAGCCGCGCCAGCTCGCTGCCCACGGTGCCGTAGCCTCCGACAATGAGGATGGGGCCGTTGGGTGAGTACTGAAGATGATCTGTCATGCATTCAATTTAGGTCGTTTGACCTATTAAGTCGAATTGGGTGTCACTACTTCGAACCCAGCGGCGGCCCAACAAATTGTCAGGGATGAATGTAAGAACCGCCGCACGGGTTTCAAGTAGCTCCAGACTTCAGGGAATGGTGGCAGGTTTGCGGCACCTGGGCCGGATGCCTACGCCGTTGTCAGCCAACTTGTGGCGCGGCTAGGCGGATGTCGCCCAGAACGCGGGCACTTGTCCGAGCCAGTGTTCGGCGAGAGAGCAAGCGCGTACTGAGTGCGGTGAAGTGGTTGATGCGCCCTGAGATGATGCTGGGGCGACCGTTTGCCCTGTCCAGCTCCCGGAACGTAGCATCGATCACCTGGGTGGGTGTCTGTTGTTTCCCGACGGAGGCCTCATCGGTGCCGACAACATCAAAGAACTCCGTTTTTGTCGATCCGGGACTTACGGCAAGCACGCGAAGCCCTGTGCCCCGGGCTTCGGCCCAGAGTGCCTCGGTGAAACTCAGCACGAACGCCTTGGTCGCGCCGTAAACGGCCATGCCGGGAGTCGGTTGGTACGCTGCTGTACTCGCAACCATGACGAGCGCACCTTGGCCCTGCAGTAATTGAGGCATGAAAGCCCGGGAGAGCTCGACGACGGCGCCCACGTTTAGTTGCATCTCACCGGCCATGCGTGCTGGGTCCGCCTGGTCGAACGCGCCGTGGCTCGCAAAGCCGGCATTGTTGATCAGAGAGCTAATCCGTATTTGGCGGCGCTCCAACTCGCTGCGCAGGGCGATTGCGGCACCAGAAACACCAAGGTCGGCTGGAAGTACCTCGATGTGCACGTTGGCAGAGTCTCGTAGTTCGGATGCGAGGTCCTCAAGTCTTTCGGCTCGACGGGCCACGAGAACGAGGTTCGATCCACGAGCCGCGAACCGTCTGGCGAATTCGACACCGAGACCTGAGCTCGCGCCGGTGATAAGAGCGGTTCCCCCGCTGAGGTCAAGCTTCATGTTGGATTCCTTTGGTTGAAATATGCAATGTTGTCAGTGACATCATTCTGCATGGACGCGCTCTTGTTGTCAATGTCAACATCGAGGTAGAATTGTCAGGTGCCCATTCACTCGTATCATCACGGCGATCTCCGCCGCACCCTACTGGAAGCTGCGGCAGCCAGCATCGAGGCTAACGGTGTTGAAGCGCTTTCGCTGCGCCAGTTAGCCCGTGACGCTGGCGTCAGTCACGCCGCTCCGAGTCGTCACTTCCGCGACAAACAAGCTCTACTAGACGCCCTTGCAGAGGATGGCTTCAATCGACTGACAGTCTCCCTCGATGAGGCAACTCAAGGTGCGCCGACAACCCCGACAGAGGCCCGGCAGCGATTCGACGACTTGGCGCGCAGCTACGTTGGGTTCGCTCTCGCCCAGCCCACGCTCCTGTCGCTCATGTTCAGCCTCAAGCATGCACCCAGCGCCCGCGCCGAGCTTCTTGCCGCAGGACACGCGTCGATGGAGCTGACGATGCGCGTCGTCGTGGCAGCTCAGGAGATCGGCGCGATCGGCCCCGGAGACCCCCAGCGGATCGCACTTGTTGCCTTCGCGACCTTTCATGGTGTCGCGATACTGACCTCTGGAGGCCTCATTGACGAGGTGCCGGCAGCCGATTTGGTCGCGACCGCGAGTGAACTTTTCTGGAATGGCCTCCAACCGTGACCAGCCCCGGGAAGGCCAGTAGAGCTTGAGGATTCATAGGCTAGGGTCAGAGTCGTATTTTGGCATCTGGAGATCCTAGTTGTTTTAGGGGTGACCTGTAACGAGGCCGGAATTGTTGTCTGGCGTCAAACTAGGGTGGGGTAGTGCGCAATTTAGGCATACTCAGGCTATTGGCACAGATGGTCGGGCTGTTCCATCCAGTCTCATAGAAGTACTTATTGCCACGAGTATTTTCGTCGCTGCAGTTCACGTCATCTTGCCAAACTTCGTGTGGAAGCAGATCTGTGCGGCCAGCTTTTCGGCCTGATCACTGATCTGTAGTTCTCCGAAACGCTCCGCGAACTTGATTGGGGAACTCGCCGATCAGGAGTGGTGGACCTGACTGATTGGCTGTCCGTGCAGGCCACACTGGCAGGGCCGGATGGCTCCCATGTGTACTCTGCGGGCGCCGCGTGGGATGTCCCGGTTCATGAGGATAGGCCTTGTTTGGAGCGACCATGGATCTCACCCCATGTTTGGGCATGCCGTTCATAATCCTTGGCAATGAGCTGCGGTGGCATTACGAATGTGACAGGCAGCGGCCTTTTGCCCTCGGACGGGTTGGGCTGCAGCCACGCATTGCGGAGCTTCCTGACGTGGGGGATGGGCCTAGGTCTCCCGCCCCGCCTCAGGTGTTTGGTGGATTTAGTCCTCGCCGGATTCGAGAGGTGTCACCTTGGCGGAGATGCTCCCAGTGTCGCAACCGTTCGGTAATGGCGCGTTCGTACCCGAGCGTAGTGGGTTCGTAGAACTGCTCCCGTGGTAAGCCATCGGGGAAATAGTTTGCCCCAGAGAACCCGGTTTCGGTGTCTGGATCGTACTAGTAGCCCTCGCCGTAACCGAGGTCTTTCATCAGTCGAGTCGGTGCGTTGAGGAGGTGCGCAGGTGGCATCAGCGATCCAGTGTGTTTCGCGGTGGCGCGCGCCATATTGAACGCTCGATACACGCCGATGGACTTCGGAGCGGTCGCTAGATAGGTGACAGCCTGTGCGATGGCGAGTTCGCCCTCGGGAGCGCCTAGACGTTCGTGGACGTCCCAAGCAGCGAGGGTCTGTTGGACAGCGTTCGGGTCGGCCATGCCGATGTCTTCGGTGGCGAACCGAGTAATCAGACGGGCGATGAACAGGGGATCCTCGCCGCCGTCGAGCATTCGCGCCAACCAATACAGTGCTGCGTCAGGGTCCGAACCACGCATCGATTTATGGAGCGCGGAGATGACGTTGTAGTGGTCTTCCTGGGCCTTGTCGTACAACGGTGCCCGTTTCTGCATGGCGGCAGCGAGAGCGGGTAGGGCCTATGGGGGTGGGCAGGGCCTGAGCCTGCTCAATCATGTCTAACAGGTACCGACCGTGACCGTCGGCCAGAGCCGTCAGCGCCTCACGAGCTTCGTCAGTGAGTGGTAGAGGGCGGCCCATGAGTGTCTCTGCGCGGGTGATGAGGATACTGAGCGCGTCGTGGTCGAGGCGTCTCAGAACAAAGATCTGGCTGCGGGATAGCAGTGCCCCGTTGAGCTCAAAGCTGGGGTTCTCCGTGGTCGCTCCGACCAGCACGATGGCGCCGTCCTTGACGTAGGGCAGGAATGAATCTTGCTGGGCGCGGTTGAAGCGGTGAATCTCGTCGACGAGCAGCATCGTTCCTTGCCCGACCTCGCGCCAGCGCTGAGCGAGTTGAAATACTTTGCGTAGGTCGGCGACGCCGGAAAGGTGGCGGAGAGCTGTTCGAACGCCAGGTTGGTCTGCTCGGCGAGGGGCCCGGCGACTGTGGGTTTCCCACAACCAGTCGGACCCCACAGCACCATCGAGACTAGCCTCTGTGCGTCAACCATCCGTCCGATGGGTGCCTCTGCCGCCAGTAGATGGTCTTGCCCGAGGACGTCGAGTAGGGCGCACGGCCGGAGTCGGTCAGCCAATGGCCGCGAGGTGTCGTCAATGTCGAACAACGACGGCGTGTCACTCACGCATTTCGCTGCCTGTCGCGATCATGAGCGAGGTCATATGAATCATGCACCAAGTCTCCGATCAGCTTCTTCGTAATCCCCGAGCCGGGTCCGACAGAGATCCAATGTTGCTTGTTAAAATAGCGGCCGACCGTGATTGTGTCGAAGTCGCGGCGGAGCGCGTCCCCGTGAAGGGGATCGACTTTCACGGTGATGATCTGCAGGTTCGGATCATCGTCGGTGACGATGAGGAATACTTTTTCTTGCACCTTCCATACTTCCAAGTGTGGGGTGAAAGGGTGACCACTCGTGACGTATTTAAGCGCTGCCGCAATGTTACGGGCATGCTCTTGGAGGGCATCGCCCTGCATATCGTCCTCCTGAGGTCCTTGACCGTCTCCGGACTGTTTGGAATCACGACCCAGGATACTTACATTCTCTGACACAGCGGGGAAAGCGTTCAGAAAGGCAAATCCGTTGGTGTCAGTGCCCGCCCACGGAAGGTTCGAGGACGATAAGAGCCTGGAAAGTGGCCTACTTGGTGAGGAACTTCGCGGCGATGGGTGCGAATTTCTCCCAGTACTGGAAGATTCCGCCGTGACCGGAGTTGGTGTAGATGATCAGTTCGCTGTCATTGATGCGCTGGTGCAGGTCGGCGGAGAGGATGGAGGGGACCATGCGGTCGTTGTCGCCGTTGGCGATCAGGGTCGGCTGGGTGATCACTGACAAGTCCGACGGCGTGGAACGTCCGTACCGCTGGATGGCCTTGAGCTGGCGGCTGAATGCCTTGTTGTTGATGGGCTGGTCCCGGTCGGCGGTGCGTTCCTTGAGGCGTCCGACGAACGCCTTCCCTGCTTGCTTGCCAACGCTGTCGCGGTTGAAGAAGAGGAATTCCTTCGGATGGGAGCGGGCAATGATGGAGCGGAAGATGTCGTAGTAAGTCACTCCGACAACCTTGTCCATGTCTTTACCTCCGCGCGGTCCTGTCCCGGTGAGGACGAGCTTGCGGACCAGGTCCGGGTGCTTGACGAGGAGGTCTTGGGTGATCATGCCGCCCATGGAGAAGGAGAAGATGTCGATCTTATCGAAGCCGAGCGCGGTGATGAACATGTAGGCGTCGTCCGCGGCTTCCTCGAGGGTGTCGGGGACTGTACCGGAGGACGCACCGACGCCCTGTTGGTCAAAGGTGATGACGTGCCGTGTTTGAGCGATCGGGTCGATGATGCGCGGGTCCCAGTTATCGAGGGTGGCCGCTAGGTGCACGAAAAACACGACCGGAATACCGCCCTTGGGGCCGAGTTCGCGGTAGGCGAACGTGACGCCTCCTGCCGTGATGGTTTTCGCGGGGGCTTTTGCGTAGGACGTGATGACGGGTTCGCTAGGTGTGTTCATGTGAGGTTCTCTCTGCGTGCTGATTGCTGAGCTTATGGATTTGATCAGAGCCGCCGTGCGATCACGGGACGGTGATGACGGCTTTGCCACGGATGCCACCCTTGGCCAGTGCTTCGAGGGCTTGAGGGGTCTCATGGAAAGGGAAGGTCTGTCCTACAACTGGGCGCAGCGTGCCGTTGTCGATGAGCTCCGCGATTTGACGGAGCTGGTCGCCGCTGGCGTCCATGAAGAGGAACTCATAGCTCACTCCGAGCTTCTTCGCCTGCCGGCGAATCTTGCTGCTCAGCGCAGAGATCGCCAAACGGAGCACCGGGTTCATGCCGGACTTCTTCGCGAAGGCGGGGTCGGGTGGGCCTGAAATCCCAATCGCCTTTCCTTCGGGACGGAGGATGCGCAGGGACTTTTCGAGGTTTTCTCCGCCAAGACTGTCCAGGACCAGGTCGTACCCGGAAAGTTCCTTTTCGAAGTCTTGGGTGCGGTAGTCGATGACCTCGTCTGCGCCAAGCTCACGAACGAAGTCGGCGTTCTTCCCGGAAGCGGTGGTGGCGACGTGGGCGCCGAGGTGCTTGGCGAGTTGGATCGTGATGGAACCAACGCCGCCAGCGCCAGCGTGGATGAGGACCTTTTGGCCCGGTTTTACGTTGCCTCTGACGACAAGTGCTTGCCATGCTGTGAGGGCGACCAGCGGTAGCGATGCTGCCTCGACAGCGCTGATCGTGGTGGGTGCGAGGGCGAGGTCGGCCTCGTTGATCGCGATGCGCTCGGCAAAGGTGCCGATGCGGTGATCCCGGGGACGGGCATACACCTGATCGCCGGGCTTGAACCCAGTGACTTTGTGACCAACGCTGATGACGGTGCCGGCAACATCGTGGCCCAGAGTGAGCGGGGTTTTGTAGGGAAGGATTGCCTTGAATTCGCCTTCGCGGATCTTCTCATCCAGTTGGTTCACTCCAGCAGCGAGCACCTGGACGAGAACATCTCGCTCGCCCACGGTGGGTTCGGGAACCTGGGCCTCGTGCAGTGGGCTCTTATATGTGTTGAATACGAATGCTCGCATGTTGGTCTCTCCTTGTTGTGAGTCTAGATGTTGATAGTGGCGGTCAGCGCTGCAGTAGCTGCTTTATGACGTCGGTAATGGCGTGCCTGTTTTGGGGGACGACGCCGTGGCCGGAGTCGGCGAAGACACGCAGCTCGGCGTGCGGGAACCGGGATATCAGCGGCTCGACGTTTTCCCTCGGGACCATCCGGTCGCTGCCGCCGTGCAGGATGAGCGCCGGACCGGTAAACGTGTTCGCTGCCGGCTGTTGGTGACCCCACCGGTTCACCGCGCGTAATTGCGCTCGGAGGACCGCCGGTGTCACGGGCTTGTCTCGACCGGTGTAACGCCTCTTTAGCCGGGCTTGATAGGCCGTCGCGGCTTGCCTCCCAGTGGAGGTGCGGGTAAAGAACAGCAGTGTCGTGACGGGTGTGAACGTGAGTAGGCCGCGCAGGATAGACCGCACCATGACTGCGGTCATCGATGTAAGCCCGGGACCACCCTGCGGGCCAGTACCGGCAAAAATCACCCGTTCCACCAGCTCTGGGGCCTGCCGGAGGACCTCCTGGCCGACCATGCCACCCATCGAAATTCCGAGCACATCCACACGAGTTAACCCAAGCGCAAGAATCATCGCGATCACATCCGCGGCCATGTCCTCGAACCGATCTTGCACAGACCCGGTGGAAGCTCCGACGCCGCGGTACCCGATCAGGATGACCCATCGACTTTCAGCTAGGGCGTCTACGACCTCAGGGTCCCA
The DNA here is from genome assembly GCF_003219795.1 of Arthrobacter psychrolactophilus. GTDB lineage: Bacteria > Actinomycetota > Actinomycetes > Actinomycetales > Micrococcaceae > Specibacter > Specibacter psychrolactophilus. The sequence continues at coordinate 32,596 of NZ_QJVC01000006.1, forward strand.
GCTATCCAAATTCGCTCCCAGATGCGTCAATCCCACAACAGGTATGCCACCGTGTTGTGTGCCGAGCTCACGGTAGACAAATCGCGCGTCCGCAATTGCTACAGTGCGCGTGGGTGGGTCGACAAACTGCACTGAAACGTCGTTCGGTCCCTGCTGTGCACTCGTCATGACGATCAAAGGCTCCAAATCAAGCTGGGTGGTGGTTTTGCCGAGGCAAATATTTACGATATCTGAGTATACTCAATAATGAACGCATTCATTTAATGTGTCAAGGGGAGTTGGTGGCTGTTTGTCAGGGCGTCACGTGAGTTTTATGACATTCAGTGGCGAGCTGATATGCATCGCAACAAATAGCAGCACTCTACTTTGGAATTCCTTTCGTGGGCGCATGCTACGCCTTCTTCTACTTCAAGTACGGCCGCAATGTTCGTGCCAGTGAGAAGGGTTAGTGGACACCGGCGGATCGCCTCTTTGCCCCGGGCTAGGGAATGCGCTGACTTGCCGGAATCAGCGGGAAAGTTTGCCCGAGATGATCACGAACAACTTTGGTGAAGAGCCAAAAAGCCTGGAGATCACATCATGCCGCGTACTAATCTGCTTTCCCGTATGCTCCTGGCCGGTGCCGAGCTGACGGTTGATGGGGCTTTAGCGACGGAGCTGGAAGCCCATGGTTGTGACCTGACGGATTCGTTGTGGTCAGCTAAGGTCCTTCTTGAACAGCCGGAATTGATCAAGCGGGTTCATCTCGACTACTTTGCCGCTGGGGCTCAGATAGCCATCACGGCGAGCTATCAGGCCACACCTCAGGGGTTTGCGCAGAAGGGCATCTCCGAAGGAGAAGCCCTCCAGCTCGTGGCCTTGAGTGTGGAGCTGGCGCAGGAAGCGCGGCGGGAGTTCCTGACAGAAAATCCTCGGGCGATCCCATTATTGATTGCCGGATCGGTGGGCCCCTATGGGGCATTTCTCGCCGATGGATCCGAGTATCGGGGCGACTACATCCTCAGTAACGAGGAATTTAAAGATTTTCATAGGCCCCGCATCGCGGCGTTGGTGGGCGCCGGTGTGGATCTTCTCGCCTGCGAGACGCTGCCATCACTTGCCGAAGCGAGGGCCTTGTTGGAACTGGTGGAAGAGTATGGCGTGGAGTCCTGGTTCTCATTCACACTCGGCGATGGCGGTCATATTAGCGATGGCACACCCTTGGCCGAGGTCGCCAGTCTGTGTGAAAAGTATTCCCACGTGACGGCCATAGGCTTAAATTGTGTTCCGCTGGGGCTGGTTTCACCGGCCGTGGACGCGTTAGCCCAGGCCACCGACCTGCCGTTGATCGCGTATCCAAACTCTGGTGAAACTTATGACCCGGCAAGCAAGACCTGGGGACCAACTCCGTCGACGGAGGGCGTCGAGGGTGCCCCGGGAAAGAGCTTCGTAGAACTAGCAAGCTCGTGGCGGGACGCTGGTGCCCGGCTAGTCGGGGGTTGTTGCCGAACAACACCGCGGGACATAGCCGCCGTCGCCGACGCTTTGACTCACGAAGCGGCGATTAGCGAGTAGGCAGCAAGACCTGGATCAGTGTTCTCATCTCCGTCAACAACTCCTCGACGCTCTTTGCGGCGTTGCCCGTGGCCGACATCGTGAGGAACATGATGGCCGAGATGATGTGCGCGCGTGTCACGGCAGCCTCGGCGTCGGTGCGTTGGTCTCGCTGAAGCACTTCGGCGACGGCTTCCTCTGTCTGTTGCGAGAGGCTGAGCGCTTCGCGGCGGTGCGGTTCCTCCGGGTCGCCAAAGACCATCTCGCGCAAGTATGTCCGGCCGTTCTCCACCTGGGTGCGGTTGCAGTGCACCACCTCGGTCAGGATCGCCATAATGGCCTCGAGCGGCTCGGGGATGTTCTCCGCGGCAGTCTTGCCTCGTACGAGTGAATCGGCGTAGCTGGAGTTTTGCACCATCAACAGCAGCTCGCCCTTGGACTTGGCGTAGAGGAAAAGTGTGCCTGCTCCGATATCCGCCTTTTCCGCGATTTGCTGTGTGGTGACTTCGTCTACCCCATATTCGGCAAAAAGCTCACCAGCGGCCGCCACGATGCGGTCCAGCTTGGCCTGCTTGTTCCGCTCACGTCGTCCAAGTGGCGGGGAAATTTCTGACACGATGGTCCCTTCAGGAATAAAGTCTGACTATGCTCAGTTATGAGCATAGTCGGTACGATGTAGGCTCGGATATGGGTCAACTCATTCTCCCATGATGGTCCGGAGCCCCCAGCTTCGCGGACTGTAGTACCGGCGTAGTGCACTCCCTATTTAGAAGGAACGTTTTCCCTATGACTTTGTCTTCTCTGTGGCAACCATTCACTCTGGGCCGTGTGGAGCTTTCACACCGCCTCGCGCTGGCACCGATGACCCGTAACCGGGCCAACGCCGACGGCACCCCCGGCGATCTCGTTGCCGAATACTACGGCCAACGCGCGTCTTTGGGCCTCCTGATCACCGAAGGCGTTCAGCCCTCGGCCGACGGTCAGGGCTACCTGAACACGCCCGGCATCTACGCCCCGGAACACATTGCCGGATGGCAAAAAGTTTCCGACGCCGTGCATGCCGGCGGCGGTACGCTCTACATTCAGCTCATGCACGCAGGCAGGACTTCGCACCCGGATAACACCCCGCATCATCGCCAGCCGGTAGCGCCGTCGGCCATTGCATCCGGTGAGGAGATTCCTACCTTGACCGGAAAGCAGCAGATGCCGGTGCCGCGTGAACTCAGTGTTGAGGACATCCAAACCACAATCGCAGACTTCCGTCACGCGGCAGCGTCCGCCATTGCTGCCGGTGCCGACGGCGTCGAAATCCATGGCGCTAATGGGTACCTGCTGCACCAGTTCCTTTCCCCGAACGCGAACCACCGCAGCGATTCCTATGGCGGATCGGTGGAGAACCGTTCCCGCTTTGTCATTGAGGTGGCACAGGCTGTAGCCGAAGAGATCGGTGCGGACCGTGTGGGTATCCGCCTGTCCCCGTCCATGCCGCTCGGTGGCATCAATGAAGGTGACGTTGCCGATGTACGCGCTCAATACCGCCACCTGGTCGGTGAGCTGGCCGAGCTGAACTTGGCTTATCTGCACCTCCATCACGTGGGCGACGATGAGTTGCTGCAGTCCTTCCGTGAGGTATGGCCGACGGCGGTGCTAGTGGTCCGCTATGGCCGCACCCGCGAGCAGCTCGCCGCGGACATCGACGCCGGCTTTGCCGACATCGCGCCCGTGGGCCGGATGGCTCTGGCCAACCCCGACGTCGTCGAGCGCCTGCGAGCCGAGGCGCCCATGAATGAGTTGGACCCCGCCACGATCTATGGTGGCGGAGCAGCCGGATACACCGATTACCCCGTCCTAGTCAACGTCTAAACTTTTCTCTCAACTTGAAAGTAGGAAAATCCATGCCCTCACTTAAGGGAGCAGTCGTTCTGGTCACCGGAGCCAACGGTGGCATCGGAACTCATTTTGTCCATCACGCCCTCGCCCGAGGCGCGGCTAAGGTCTATGCCTCCGCACGCACCCCGCGCGAGTGGGATGACGAGCGGATTGTGCCGCTGACCTTGGATGTCACCGATTCGGCGTCGATTCAGTCTGCGGTCGAGGCGGCAGGGGATGTGACGGTGTTGATCAACAACGCTGGTGCCGCTACGCCCACGCCTGGGATTCTGAGCCACACGGACGAGGAGATTCGTGCCAATGTGGAAACGAACTTCCTCGGCCCGCTCTTCATGGCCCGCGCGTTCGCACCGATCCTCTCGGGCAAGACCGGAGCGGTCATCATCGATATCCACTCGGCGCTGAGCTGGTACGCTGTCGCCGGAATCTACAGCACCACAAAGGCAGCCCTATGGTCGGCAACGAACTCGCTGCGCTTGGAGCTAGCGCCAGCCGGTGTGCACGTGGTGGGAGTGCACGTGGCCTACGTTGACACGGCCATGGCCGCCCACTCCAACGATCCGAAGAAGGACCCCGCGGAGCTGGTTAACGCAGTGTTCGACGCCGTCGAGGCAGGAGAGTACGAGGTGTTGGCTGACGACACCTCCGTGAATCTTAAGGCCGGACTGGGTGCCCCCATCGACGCGTTCTACCCGCAGCTAGCAGCCACAACTGCATAGGCAGGGGCCTGTCGGAGTCGCGGATAGGACGCTTCCCTAGCAACGGTTCCGGGGTAGTTCGAATACCAGTCAGTTGACCGCTGGCCTGCCCGGATATTGTTACCCAACGAGTGTTGATCTCTGCGGTCAGGATAGTCGTTCTTCTAGGGCAGGGCTCAACCTAGGTAGGTCTAGGTTGAGCCCTCGAGGCACTGGGATATGAGAATTAGGAGTCGGGTGCGATGACGAACTCAGGGTGGGAATCAATGTCCAGACCGAGATCGCTGCAGGGGCTATGGAGAGTGTCTGCTTCGCTGCTCGACTCGTCGAGATGCGAAGCAGCTGCCAAGGAAATCCTTGTGGGGCGCTCGGGTGAAGTGATAAATTTTGTCTAATCGTGATTAATGACTAGGAGGTGAGACCCGTGAACGCAGCAACCGTAATGGGCTCTCCCTGCAGTCCACGATTGAGCGGCTAATTTAGCCGCCATTGGGAGTGCCGAACAAGGCTAATCGCGAAAGGCGACTCCCATGAACTCAACACCTTTTTCAACTACCCTCATCACGCCATCTGATACGGCATTGCCGGCAAGCGGTGGAGACTCTCACGATCGAGCACTTGTCCTCGGCGGCGGAGGATCCACGGGCAACGCGTGGCTCATTGGAGTGATTGCTGGGCTCTTCGATGCAGCAGTGGACGTGACAAATGCCGATGTGATCATTGGCACCTCGGCCGGATCTACGGCGACTGCCCAGATCACTGGAGCTGCTCTTCCTCGGCTGTTCGAAGAAACCCTAGCTCCCGTTCCTCTGGCGCGGTCAGCTCCTCGTCGTCCAGCTTCCACTAGTACTAGAACTGCGGATCACTTAGGTAGATTCCGCACACTCATTGATGCTTCCCAAGGTCCGGCCGATATGCGCCGCAAGATGGGTGCAGCGGCTCTGCAGATGGCGGCAGCAACGGACAGTTCATGGCAGTCGCAATGGCGCGCCACAGTTGCCGCACGGCTGCCTGACGTGGAATGGCCACACCAGCCCGTGCTCCTCACGGCGATCGATGCCGAATCTGGTGATCCCGTGGTCTTCAATCGCCATAGCGGGATCGAGTTCGTCGATGCTGTCGCTGCGAGCTGCTCCAGCGGCTTGCCCTACAAGATCGGGGACAGGCATTACCTCGACGGCGGCTTCCGGAGATCCAGCGAGAATGCAGACCTCGCAGCCGGGTACTCACGAGTACTCGTGCTGTCCCCTTTGGATGGACGAAGCCTGCAGCCACCTGAGTGGGGGATGCAGCTCGCTACTCAGGTTGAAGAGCTGAGTGCCACTGGCAGTCTGGTCGAGATCATCATGCCGAATGCAGAAGAAGAGCACTTGTTTGGGGTCAATGCGATGGATCTGTCGATGAGGCCGGATGCCGCTCAAGCCGGCTATGAGCAGGGCAAGGTTCTTGCCCGTCGTGTCTCTGACTTTTGGGGCTGAGCCCGATGCATGAAGTACATGATGGTTCCGGCCACGGAGGGGTCGCGTGGAGGAGCAATCTTGAGAGCGATTTCACCATAGGACGTATTGGACTCGACCGCAATACCTCTCTCGGGGAACTGAACTTGAGGTGATGTATTTGGTGCCGATTAGTTGGTGAATGCGAGGACACTGTCTCACTGAAAACGCATACCTTTGACCGGGAGAACGAGCTTGATGCAACGGCCTTTTGCTAAGAAGGTTACTTGGGGCGGAGAAGTGAATGTTCGGATGGGACAGCATCTACACCCTCGGTAGCGGAGGTTGAGTGCGCTCGATGAGCACGATATGCGTGCCACGTGAGCCACACGATGAAGATGTCAAAGACCATCGGGAGGAGCATGCCCCAGGTGAAGGCAACTACAAGTTCATAGCTTTGGTAAGCAGTGAAGGTGAGCAGGAAAGCCATCGTCTAGTGATAGGCGCACAATGTGTCCTTCAAGACAGCCCAGACCACGACGATCTTTACAGGGCCGTGCAGCGGGAGATAAATCGCGCCGAAGACGGTTGCGGAAACCGTCAGGTTCCCAAGCAAGTGCACCAAGTAGCTGGCGATGAAGTCATGGGGTCTTCGGAAAGCTCAGGCTGAGTTAAGATTTTCACTAGTGAGTGCTGGCGAGCCTATGCGTGAAAGAACCTCGCCCCCGAGTTTCAGAATTCCGTCCAGGGCCTTGAGCATAAGGCTGATCTGGACAACTTTATCTAGCAGGGTTGAACTGGTCTGCGTCCTGGACGTCGACGACCTTCCTTGAAGGAAATGGCGCTGTTCCACGTGTGGCCAAGATTGTTAAGCGGACGCCGATCACTCGACGTTTCTCACCTCAAATGAGACGGTGGAACGCTCAGCGCTTCTTCCCACCCAGACCGGGCACGGCCGCAATTTGCCGCATCCACAGCTCCATTTGATGCTCGTCAATGTCATCGATGGATTCCAATTCCACGCCGCGAGTGGCCTTGCCCATGCCGATAGGGGCCACCGGCGGCACAGGGTCAAGAATCTCGGCACCCTTGATGAACATGACCTTGACGTGTCCAACAAATGCGCCGGAACTAAAGCACCACCCGTCTCCAACGCCGTAGTAGGCCATACCCCACTTCACGGATCGCCGAAGACGTGGCAGGGTTTTAGCGGCAAGAGCATCTACGGCCTCGGCAACACCACGTTGGGGTTGCGGGAGGCTCGCAATGTAGGCGAAGACTGGAGCGTCACCAACGGCTGCTTTCGCAGGGCTCGCCTTGCCCGTCATAGCCGCGAGCAACGGCGCCGAGCTGCGTAGGGGCGCCAGCGCCGACTCGTCCTTTGCTGAGGCTTGGCTTGGACCAGACTCATTTCGTTTCACGAGGCCTCCCTTGGAGCTGCGTGTTGTGACCACGTTTCATGCCCTGCGCTCAGGGCGTCACAGCTCGGCGATGATGAGTTTCTTCATCGAGAGCATCCGCTGATAGGCACCCGGGTGCAGCATGAGTTCGCCCATATTCTGCGGCACGATCTGCCAGCTCACCCCAAAGCGATCCACCACCCAGCCGCATTGTTCGGCTTCGGGCACACTAGACAAGGCCTCCCACACGGAATCGATCTCGTCTTGATCGGCGCAGGAAAGCTCCAGAGATAGCCCCGGTGTAAACGTGAAGTCGTGGATGCTTCCGCCATCCATTGCGGAAAACCATTGCCCCGCAAGCATGAATTCGGCGAACATAATGCCATCCGATGCGCTGGCGTGGGGGACCACCATGGTCGTCGCTGAATCCGGGAGAAGTCCCGTGTAGAGATCCATGGCCTCCTGCGCGTGCGCCGTCGGCCCCGTGAAGAGGAGCTGGGGGATCACGAACGGTCGTGGCTCCCCGGCGGGATCTGTCAGCATAAGCTGCCAGTTCACACCGAAGCGATCCTCAACCCAGCCATAGAGCTTGCTATGTGGATAAACTCCCAGCTCCATACGCACCTGCCCGCCATCTGAAAAAGCAGCCCACACTTCCTGGAGGGTGGCGCGGGCCTGGTCCTCACCGCCGTCGAACATTAACGGATCCATGTTGAGAATGAAGGAGATGGCAGGTGTTGGTCGGAATTCGGCCCCGGCGTTGATGAGACGAAGCTGATATCCACCTACCATGACATCCACCACCAGAGGCTTGCCCGCAAACGGCAATTGGAAGTCCGGAAGTCCTTCCGTGGGATAACTCATCGTGGTCTCGGCCGATGTCTGCGGGAGAACTTTGGAGTAAAACTCTCCCACCTCAGCCGCATTGCCTTGGCACCAAATATTGGGCACGATCCGTTGCATGATTCCTCCTCGAAGCTGTTCCCTTCAGCTTGTCACGGCAGCTTCTGGCCATCAAGAGATTCGGCGGTGGATCGGCCCAAGAAGTGCGACGGTCACCTTTGGTGATGCGTTGGAGAGGACGACGGCGGCACCTCAGTTCTGTCCGCCCACACTAGACGGGTGTGGTGTCCTTTCCTCACCCATCGCCGCCAACAGATCTCCCCGCACGTGCCAAATCGGGCCGATGTATCGAGCTGTTTGCTTCACTGGTGGTGGGCGGTATTGTCAGTTGGTGGATTTGCGCTGCTCAAAGGATATCGGTCGGTTCAGAAGCAGAGCTAGTTTCTGTGCAATTCGGGTTCCCGATCCCGTGGATAACCCAAGATCAGTCACAATTCCTGTATGCCGACTTCCCGCAGATAGTGGAGATGTGGCTCAGCAGAGTCAAGACGGCACAGGTCCCCACCGACTACAGCTGGCTCGGATTCCTCGGAAATGCGTTCATGTGGGGCGCTGTTGCCTGGGTAGTCGGATTCGTCGGAGTGCCATGGATTTTTTCGTGTATTCCGCTCAAAGTAACGAAGTCGGAGCTTCAATCGAGCCAGCGCGTTTCGATCAGATTCACTCTCTAGATCAGTGCAGGGCATGACGCCTCGCTGCGTCAACGAGATGCAGGGTGAGCTGGCACCGGACTTTTGCAGGCCAGAAAAACCGATATCGAATGATTCGGATCGACTCGCAGCCCATCGTGCCTTCGGACTTGGCCAAATGAGGGGTCGTGGTTATGAATCCGGTTGTGGTTTAAAGACCGGGAAGTTATGGACCCGAAGCAATCAATCCAACTTTCGCAGAGCAGTTCGTTCGCGAGCGCCTTTGGCCCCCTTCTTTATGAAGTAGCTGTATTCACCCCGAGGACGCCGGTGTTGACAGTCGAAAGGTCGCTCCGGTCCTATATGGCAGGGCCACTAAATAAAGTGATTGGTGCAAAATGTTGGTGTTTAGCTCGGGATGGGCTCAATCTCGGCGTCGAACGATTACCTGTAGCTATTTTTCGCGTGGGTCTCGACGTGCGGGCAAATATCGGTGCAAGCAGAGAGTGCAGTGTTTAATCTGGCGACTAGTCGAGGGTGATGGGCCGCGCTCGGTGATCGAATGAATGGAAAGGACGCCTCCTTGCCAGCTTTTCTGGTTCTGTGTCAGGCTTCCGCGGAACTGAAGGGGCTACTTGCTGACGGATTCCACAAATGCGAGGCTGTCACGTGAAATTTCGGTGCGGGCGTCGTCACGGGAAATGGTCGGTGTGCCGTCGCTAGATTGTGGCCCATAGTCACCGAAGTTTGCGTGGACGCCCCCTTCGATCACCGTGAAGTTGGTGTCCTTTGGAAGCAGGTCCTTAGAGGCATTGATCTTCTCGGTGGTGGACAATTCGTCGTTGGAGGCGGAGATTGATAGAACGGGTATGGGTAAAGTGCTCATGTCTGAAGCTGGGTAGGATGCGAAAAAATTACACCAGCCACAGGACTAGCTGGGTCTTTGGAGAACGCTTGGGCATCATTGGCCGTGACCGCGCCACCGAGTGAATGGCCACCGAGTACCCAACGCGCTACGGGTGGGTGCTGGGTTTGTGCTGAGGTGAAGGCTCTGGTGGACAGAAAAGCGATACCGAATGGCTGTTTCGGAATTAAAACAACGTGGCCACTTTCGGCCAGTGCTCTTAAGACCGCGGCGTAGGCTCGGGCATCAACGAGGGCGCCTGGCTGGAAGAACACACCTACCTCGCTTGGGGTGCTCGTTGGTGTCATTACTATCTGACTCGCGGACTCGGTGACGGTGAAGGTCTCATCGGAGGTCATGGCCGCGAGGGCAGGAGATGCTGCACCGTAGGGAACCAGCCACCAGATAAGGGCCAAGACCGCACACGACGCCACCAGGCCAATGCCTCTCAGGACCCTAAACCTGCGGCGGGTGATTGTGCGGCTAAGCCAAGAATGCGCGGCAACCGCCGCGCAACTGATGAAAACAATTCCCAAGAGAATCGCATATGCCGGGTGGCCATGGACGAGCATCCCGCCGGTGGAGATGGCCGCCCAGGCGGAAACAATAACGCCAAGGGTGGATACGCTGCGGACTGCCCAGAACAAGAACGTATCAATACGGGATATAGCCTTGGTGCTCCAGGCCGCTAATTCTGCGGGTGTATTCGGTTCCTTAATGGTCATTTTTCGCTCCGAACTGACGACTTGTGTTGGACATCATTCTCCCGCCAAGAAGACCGCTAAGAGTCCCCTTGCCCACGCCTTGGATGTGGAATATTTTTGGAAAAAATACCTACTCTCAGATAGTTCCATCATGGAAATATCTGAGAGTAGTATGGCACGCGTGGAAGCAAACAATGTCAGCAGATACGTAAAACTACGTTGGTTTGGACTTGGGGCCATCAGCTTGTCGGTGGCGCTGATCATTATGGACAGCACCATCGTTGCGGTTGCTGTGCCTGCGATCATCAAGGATCTGGGCCTGAGCACCACGGAGGTGCAATGGATCCAGGAAATTTACACCCTAGTATTCGCTGCCTTGCTGTTGGTCTGGGGTAGGGTCGCAGATCGTGTGGGCAGACGCCGGATCCTTGTAGTGGGGCTTGTGGTTTTCTTGGCTAGTTCGGCTTTGTGCGCTTTGGCGCCCTCAGGGATGTGGTTGATCTCGGCACGTGCAGTGCAGGGGATCGGCGGCTCGATGATTCTTCCCACCACTCTCTCGTTGCTCAACGCCAACTTCCGTGGCAAAGAACGCACCATCGCCTTCGCCGTTTGGGGTTCAACTATCGGCGGCATGGCTGCCCTTGGTCCCATCGTTGGAGGATGGCTCACCTCTTCTTTCTCGTGGAACTGGGCCTTCTTAATTAACGTTCCATTGGGTCTGATGGCCGTCGTCGGTGTCATCTGCTTCGTTGCTGAGTCCAGTGAGGTGGCTACCGGGAAGCTCAACGATTATTTTGGTGCCCTCCTGTCTGTGGTGGGTTTTGGCTCGCTGGTCTTTGGTCTGATCGAGGGCCGGCACTATGGATGGTGGAGCGCTAACGGCGGTGCGCCTTTCAACCTCTTCGGGCTCTCCCCAGTCCCGGCGGCTTTTGTCCTTGCCATTGCTGCACTGGCGGGATTCCTTCTCTGGGAACGATCGAGGCAGCGCTCCAATCGAAGTGTTTTATTGGACCTGTCCTTGTTCAACATTTCCTCATTTTCCCGTGGCAACCTCACGGCATTAACGGTGAGCCTAGGTGAATTCGGGTTGATTCTCACGTTGCCGTTGTGGTTCCAAAACGTGTTGGGGCTCAATGCGCTACAAGCCGGGTTGGCGCTGGTGCCGTTGGCAGTGGGGTCGTTTGTGGCTTCAGGGACCGTCTCTGCGCTGTCTAAGTCTTTTTCCGCTGTGCGGATGGTGCAACTTGGCGTTGGTTTAGAAATCATTTCCATTACAGCATTGGCCCTACTTTTGAAGACTGATTCGTCCATCTGGATGACCTCGGGAATTCTGTTTTTCTACGGCATTGGGGTGGGTTTTGCCACTGCCCAATTGACTCAAGTGGTGCTGGCTGATGTCCCGGTCCAGCAGTCGGGCCAAGCCGCATCGACACAGTCCACGGCCCGTCAAGTGGGTTCTGCATTGGGCATCGCTATTCTGGGCACAGCATTGTTTAGCACCCTCAAGAACTCGACGGAAACCCAGGTTACCGAGATCGTCTCCCAGTTTCCGCAATTGCAGGGCGCGGTGGACTCAGTAACGAGTAGTTCTGGGGGAACCATCGCGGCACTGGCGGGCAATCCACAGACCGCCGCTATAGCGGAGGCGGCCCGAAATGCGCTGACCCAAGGGGTATCAGTAGCGGCCTGGATCGCTGCGGCAGTCTTAACCTTGGGATTGTTGACGAGTCTTAGGCTCAAACCCTCGCTTCCCTCTGGCGCGAAGCCCGAGCAGGCCGCTGAACCCAGCGAAGAGACCTCTCAGTAACATCACAAGCTACGACTGAGATGCACTACTGGGGCAGGAAAGTTGTAGAAAGGATTTTTCCCCTGCCTTCCGGGGTGTCCTCGTCCAGTAAGGCCTTCATCACCACGGAGTAGAGGGCTTGGGAAACACGATGGCGCCGTTCGAGTGACGCAGGGACCGACATGCCAATTTCGCCCCTTGGGGATCGTCAGGTTCAGATCCGCGGCCGTGGTCTCTCAGCTTACGGGCTTGTTCCCAACTAGGGCACGGGTTGCTGCCTGCGGCTTTTCTTTAGTTCCCTAGAGACCATAAGCGTTAGCCATACCACCACGCCGGAGGCGCCAGTGCCCCAGAGGATGTCTGTAATAGCAACACCGAGTGGGAAGTCCTTCAGGATTGAAAATGCCGTCAGGGCCCAGGTTGCGTAACTGAAGAAACCAAAGAGCGCCCCCGCGGCTATGCGTTGGCTCAGCGGTGCGTTCAGCTCGAGTGGGCGGACGCCGTATTGCACTATTCCTGCCACAAAGATCAAGTAAAAGAATCCAGCTCCGGCCAGTTGGGGTTCAGCGGCCATCAGCTCAGGGATGCTCCGCTGGTACTGCGGCAGCGCAACCGTAAGGATCCACACCACGTCGATGACTGCGAAAATCATTGCTGCGAGAATATAGTGCAGGAGCCATGATTTGCTGCGAGAAGTCATACTTGTGACCCTGTCTCTGCGTATATTTTGTCAATGAAGTTCAGCGAACGGTCGGTAAAGATGTTCCGTTTGAGCTTCATGGTGGGGGTCACTAGCCCGTTGGCTTCACTGAGGTCGGCTACCAGCAACACGATCTTCCGGACCTGTTCCGAGCGGGCAATCTTGGAGTTGGCCGCGCCCACCACTTTGCTGATGGCTTTGCGCAGGCGAGCGTCGTCTATTTCCACGCATCCGCCGTCGTCGGGGGTTTTCAGGCTTTGAAGGTCGGTGAAACCCTTACTTTGCGCCCATTCTGAGACGGAGCCGGAGTCCAAGAGGACCAGTCCTCCCAAGAAGGGTTTGCCCTCGCCTACCATGACTGCGTGGGCTATCAGTGGATCATTCTCCACATAGCCTTCCCAGATAGTGGGTGACACGGTCTTTCCTCCGGCGGTAATAATGACGTCCTTGATGCGGCCGGTGAGGGTGAGTCGTCCTTGATCATCGAGAACACCGGTATCTCCGGTGCGGAAGAAACCGTCTTGGAACGCGTGAGTGTTATCCGCAGGCCTGTTGTATCCGGCAAAGACTCCAACGCCACGGGCTAGTACCTCGCCGTTCTCCGCGATGCGTATGGTGGTTCCGGGCATAGGAACGCCCACAGATCCTGACTTGATGGAGCCCGGCAAATTTCCCGTCAATGGCGCCGTGGTCTCTGTCAGCCCGTAACCCTCAATGACCGGCAAACCCAGCCCCCGAAAGAACAGCGACAATTCGGCGTCGAGGGCAGCTGCTCCGGAGAGAAGATACTCTAGGCGCCCGCCCACGAGTTTGCGGATGCGGGAGTAGAACAAGCGGTCAAAGAGTTCATGCCGAGCCCAGAGTAAGAGCCCAGCTTTCCTGCTGGGATCACTTTCGCGCTCCTGACTCAGAAGCCCCCAGTCCACTGCGCTTGCCTGGGCCACAGACCACAGGCCCCCAAGGTTCTTCTTCGCGGCGGCACCTGCCGCAGAGGCCTGAATCTTCTGCAGTACGCGTGGCACGACAACCAAAAATGTAGGCTTCAGAACCCCCAATGCCGGCACTATTTCCTTGGTCTCACCGAGATGAGCAATGCGCATGCCGTTGGCCAGACAAATCAGTTGCAAGCCACGGGCCAGCACATGGGCCATGGGGAGAAAAATGATGGTGTTCCCGGATTCCTTGACCACCTCGGTATAGGCCCCAGCAACACTGAGAACCTGGCCCACAAAATTGCCGTGTGTGATGAGTGCGCCCTTGGGGGCGGCGGTGGTTCCTGAGGTATAAACAATGGTGGCCACTGAATCTAGGGTGGCCAGCAGGCGTCGATCCTCTAGTGCTTCTAGGGTTATATCCACGCCGCCATGGATCAGCTCTGTCAGCGTTGCCCCTGGACCTGCGTCCATGGTCCAGAGTTGCCAGCCGGACACGCCGGTCTGCATAAATCCTTGCTCCAGTAACTGGGCATGTTCTGCAGTTCCCGCCACGGCGAAGCGCACCGAGGCGTCTTGAAGGATAGCCGAGACCTGATTTAGTGCCGATGTCTCATAGATGGGCACCACCACGGCAGAAGCAAACCACGCGGCCATATCCACCAGTGCCCACTCGTACCGGGTGGGAGACATGATCGCCAGAGTTTCACCGGGCTCCAACCCGGCCGCCATCAATCCCTTCGCCAAGGCCCGGACTTCAGTAACGAACTCGCTAGTGCTGACGCCCCGCCATGGATCGGTGATGGAACTCTGGCTGGAACGTACCTCAAAGGCGATGTGATCTGGTGCGATGCGGAACCGTTGCATGAGCAATTCAGTGGCATTGGGGTAATCGGAGGCCCCGGGCAAGGCTGGTGTGGTGATCTCTTTCATGTGTTGTCCTTGCTAGAAAGTGTCTGCAGATGTGTGCGCATGAGATCTTGTGTTACGTCAAGAAAATCAATCACCGTGGTGATTTGATCAGACGGGAGGGCTTGGAGCTGTTCGGAGAGGACCGATACTAAGGGGAACGTCAGGTTCAAGATGCGTTGGGACGCTTCCGGGCTTGCTGACAAGGTCACCAAGCGCCTATCTGATTCGCTGCGCTCACGGGTCACATAGCCGTGTAATTCCAAGCGGTTGGTGATAGCGGTGGTAGTGGCAGCGGTATAGCCCAACTCCTCGGCCAGCCGCCCCGATGTGAGTGGCCCTGACTCCGCTAGCGCACACAAGGCACGGTAATCGGTGAGGTTAAGACCCAGTATCAGCGCCATCTCCCGTTCGCTTTCCCGGACCAGAGCCACCAGAGCCCGGAGAGTTCCAGCAACGGGTTCGCATGACGATTCACTCACGGCTTTCCTCACATTCTTAGGCTTCCAGCATAGTCAATAAACTTTGATCATCAAACCAATTTGAAGAAGCTAGAGTGTATGTACTGGGAGCTTCGTCACCAATGAAGTCTCCACTCACAGCCCCATTCAAGAGAGGTCACCTCCCATGAAACAGTCTGATCGTCAGGCACTCGCTATTTTTCCCGTGGTTTTGCTGATCGGAGCGTTACTCGCACTGGCTGGCAGTAGTGGCGGTAGCCTCATCGGAGCTATTCCCACCTTCACTATCGCGGTAGCAGCTGCTATCGCGATCCAGTGGATCGTCTTCATTCCCTCTTTCATCAAACAAACTGAGAAGTTCTATGACATCACCGGAACATTGACCTATGTGTCCATCACAGTGATGATTCTCCTGGTGACCCCCGAGCTCGATGCCCGATCCTTGATCTTGGGTGCCCTAGTTTTGGTGTGGACATTAAGGCTAGGCATTTTCTTGTTCCGGCGTATCAACAAGGCCGTTAAGGACGATCGCTTCGATGCACTCAAGCCCTCTTTTGCTCGGTTCTTGAATGTCTGGACTATTCAAGGACTGTGGGTCACGTTTACGGCAGCGGCAGCATGGGTTGCCATGACTTCGGGAAATTCGGTCCCACTTGATGGCTTCGCGCTTACCGGATTGATCGTATGGGTGCTGGGAATCGGCATGGAAATCATCGCTGACCAGCAAAAATCACGCTTCAACGCCAACCCTGCAAATAGGGGCAGATTCATTTCCACTGGCCTGTGGTCCCTCTCACGCCACCCCAACTATTTTGGTGAGATCCTCTTGTGGATCGGCGTCGGCATCATTGCCTTCCCTGCACTAGAAGGCTGGCAGAACATCGCGCTCATCTCACCGGTCTTTGTCATCTTGTTGCTGACGAAGGTCAGCGGGGTGCCGTTGCTGGAAAAGAAGTCGGATTCCAAGTGGGGCGGACAGGCCGACTACGAAGCCTACAAGTCGAAGACACCAGTCCTGATCCCTAAGTTCTTCTAAACCCACCGGCTCACGGTGCTTTTTGCTCGAACCGTGGGTTCCAATTATCAATACGGCACCTCATCATGGATCAGACATGTCTGCCGCGCCGCGCCGGTGTTGCCATTTGACCGGGGTGGCCACATAGCCAGCGTTCATAATGAGAGTGTTCAATTACGAGGATTGCAACGTTTGATAGGGGGTGCGCTGCGCACGGAAATTTCATGTGACGCAACGTATCTGACTACGAAGAGGTTTTCTAAGAGTGAACGCGCGGGGGTTGATTGCTCGCCAGTCCACAGCCATTATGGGTTATGTGAATCGCACTGGTTGACGAGGGCAAATACTCGAATCAACGGACTTCAATCGTGAGGAGTATGAACGATACAAACACGATATTCAGCTTCAATAACCGCACGGATACTTTGTGCTGTGGCAGTCTTGCTGGCAACCGTGGGAGCCTTCTATGGCAGCGGAGCGCTGGGAGGAACGCCCACAGCCAACGCAGCAGGTGGGCGGCTAGGCGCTGACTCCACATTGTTGGCACCAGGAACTGGAGCCTTTTCCATCTGGAGCTTCATCTACACCGCCTTATTGGTTTATGCGGTGTGGCAATTGACTGCCAAAGCGGGTTTGAGCCAGTCACAGCGAAAGATGCGCCCCTGGGCGGGGGCCTCGGCCGTCATCAACGCACTGTGGATTGGTGTGGTTCAACTCGGCTGGCTGGGGCTCAGTGTTTTGGTCATCGTAGTTCTTCTTGGTGTATTGATCAGGATCTTCCTGCTCATGAAACGCTCCTCGGAATCCGTGACGGAGCGTTGGATTACAGCACTCGCCTTCGGCCCCTATCTGGGCTGGGTCACCGTCGCTACAGTGGCAAACGTTGCGGCGTGGCTGTCCTCGATGGCTGTGGGAGACGGCGCGGAGTGGGTCACCCCGCTCGCTATGGTGCTAGTGGTCGTTGCAGCGCTTATTGCCGTCGGTACAGTCCACTTTTCCGGAGGGCGAGTAGCTACCGCGCTGGCCATGGCGTGGGGTATTGCGTGGATTGGTATTGGCCGTACTGACGGTGGGCTGGAATCAGCGCCAGTGTCGATCACAGCCTTATGCTCCGCCGCTCTGGTCGTATTTTTTGCACTCGTGGCAGGCTTCGCGCGCCGGATCCGGTCAATTCGTGCAGTGGAGAATGCCATTTGAGTGCCGTCGTCACCGCCGGTGAAGCCGGATATATCGGGGAAGCCTTGTTCTCGTTCGTTGAGGACCAGGACGCGACGTGTGTGCAGGACCCGTCGAATAAATAGCTTATGAGATTTTGAAGGCTTGACTGATTATCGGCTCGAACTCTGGCAGCTGCGGAAAGCTCCGACACTTCACGGATGTCCAGGCACTTATGCCGGACTCCTTGTTGGGTGTCGAACCAGGTGAATCCCCGCGCCGTGCGCGGCGCCTTGAGCTATCTATGCGCAGGGCCACTCTGCCACCAGAGCTCTTGGGCGTACTCGAAATTGGCTGATCAGAGGCTCACCCCTGCACGGAGCTAATGTGGCTCTCCGCAGACACTGCAGGAATTCGGGGGCCAAAGTTTCTGGCCTTACCAGCTCTGCCCCTTGGTCAGCCCCAAGGGGCCAGCCATATTCATTTCACCGATGTGCGTGAGTGTGTCACCCAAGCCCCGACAGCTTCTTTGAAGTCATTCAAGGCATCAGTGGCGACACCGGATACGTTCACTCCAGGAATCTGGGGCACTACGGGGATCATGGAGACAAGCTGATGACTGGCGTCGGACTGGGCTGCCGCGCCCTGCACCAGGGACTGAGGCCAATGGATCCTTGTTTGGAGGGCTTGGGTTGTTTCCCTCGTAGTCTCCATGTGCTGTTGCGGCAGCCATCAAATCAGGCGTCCGCGCCGGATCAGCTTCGCTTCGCACTCGGATGGCTTGGTCAGGGCCATGGGGAAGTGCGGACCCGCAGGAACAGAGGTGTCGTGAGTGGATTCCGCCGTGGCCATGCGCACAACTGCCGTCGAATCTCAAGCATCATCTGCCATCGGTGATCCTGATGGCTGTGAGCAAGTGCAGAGCTGCAGCTACCTCCTGAAAACTTGATCAAGTCATCTTCTAAACGGTCAAAAACGATCGTTTATGATCAATGATACGGATCATCCATCGTCACGGATGCACTAATGCTGGCTATTGAGCGAGATCAAAGAATCCTCACGCTAGCACGCAGAGATGGGCGCGTCGAGACAGTGCAAATTGCTAGGGAACTAGGGATCTCGGAAATTGCCTCACGGCGTGCTCTAAATTCGCTGTCTGCTGCGGGACGACTTACTCGAGTTCGTGGAGGTGCGATGCTTCCCGGAAGGGACCTTGTCGAATTGGTTAGCTCCATCATTAGACTCGTTGTACCAACTCATGAGTACTACTTTGCGCGCATCATTTCGGGAGCGGAATGGGCGGCAAAAAAGCTAGGATCAGGTCTTGTTCTTGGCATGACTCACTAAGATACAGACAAGGAGCAAGAGCGTGTAGATCGACTCCTGACTCTTGGGGCGCAAGGACTCATGATCGCTACAACTTCTTTTGCTTCGACGAGGAAAGAAGCGGGCGAGTGGCTTGATTCCGTCCACGTGCCGTTGGTCTTGATGGAGCGATCTTTCACTTACCCACAAATCTCGCGAGAGTACGACCGGGTGCAAGCCGACCGAGCCTATGGAGCAGCCTTGGCTGTTAGGCACCTTGAGCATCTAGGTCACAGATCGATTGCCTTGGCCCTTTGTGAGTGGACGCCATCTGCGGATGGAATTCGATCCGGATACGATCAGACCGTCGAATTTCTCGGTCTTGATGACCAAGCGCCCCTCAAATCGCTTCCGGAAATTGCCAAGAATGCAGTTGAAAGCGATGCTGCACTCAAATGGGACGCAGGCTGCCGTGGTGCATGCAGATGCTCACGCGGCCCGTCTCGTCGAACTCATTTTGGAACGCAATTTGCGTGTTCCTGAGGATTTTCCATCGTGGCTTACGATGACGAGGTGGCCGTGTTTGCCGCCGTTCCGCTCACAACTGTGGCACCTCCTAAGGAAGCTGTTGGCGAGGCTGCCATGCGCGGCTCTTAGATGCCAGATTACAGAGCCCGCAGAGTGTCAAGGAACTGCCGATCCGGCACCTAACGCTGTTGCCCTCTTTGAGTATTCGAGAATCAATAAGTGTCTTGGCAGACCGAAAATGACCGATTGGGCGGGTAGTCCTTGACCGAATGAATGTCCGAGCCAAGAATGAGCTGAATCGTTCTTAGCCGTCAAGGGATTTACTGCCCATGCAAAGCCATTCGTCCAGCCTTGAAAAATATTCGTGGCGTCCAAAGGTTGCTTTCGCCTTGGGCTCTCAGGAATTGAAGGAGCAGTTGTTCTCGGCGGATCGCCTCGAAGAACTGCTGACGTTTGCCGATGTCCTAAATAACCAAGTGTTGACCGAGTTTGACTCGGAGCGTTTTGTCGGACATCGACATATTGTTGACTTGATGAGGCTCGCAAGTCTCGATGCTTCTGCTCAACACGGTGCCGGAGCAGCTGACGCATGAGCAGCACATCCTCAAGCTCCAAAAACGTCAAAATCCCCGAACTGGGCTAGTCCCCGAACATCGATCCCAGGGGCAAAGCCTGAGGATGCTCGTCGATTCGGCGCCGATCCGGAAAACTATCATGTGCTCTCCGTTGGTTATGCCCTTGACCTTTTGGGCAGTGAATTCCGGAACCCGATCCATGACGTGGCCGGCATGTCCGCGACGGATCTACTCCAGAGATTGGACGCACTTCCCTGGCAGAAGGAGGCTTGGGAGTCTGGAGCGTGGGTTGATGTCTGGGGCACCGCAGCATATTGGAACCTAGCGCGGGGGCATAAAAACGCGGAGGTTTCGCTTGATCTTCTACTCGGCTGGCTGCTGACCCGGGTCAACCCATCGTCCGGAGTGTGGGGGAGTTCCGATGATGACACTCGATTGAAGTCGGTCAACGGATACTACCGGCTGACCCGAGGGACTGTTGTCCAGTTTGGAGTCACGGTTCCGCATGTTGAGCGACTCATCGACACGGTGCTCCACCATGGATCGGATGCCCGCTATTTCGCCCCAGGACATGCAAACGCCTGCAATGTCCTTGATGTCACGCTCCCTTTGTGGCTTGCGGCCAAGCAAAGCAGCCATCGCCGAGACGAAGCTACTGCATGGGCGCAAGACCAGCTCACTCAGGTACTGCAACGGTGGCATCCTGGCGCGGGAATGGCTTTCAGCGCTGCGATGGAAGGCGGGACTCGGCGCCAGCCGTCCTTGCAGGGAACCGAGATGTGGTTGGCCATCATCGGGAATCTCGCTGATCTGCTGGGCTGCGCGGATTCCTTGGGCTACTGGCCGAGGGGTGTTCAACGCCCGGAACCGGCATTCGCTCTGCCAACTTTTTAGCAAGCTCATCGTCGGGGAAAACCAGTAAATAATGGACGATCCCGGAGACACAGTTTCCGGGGCCCTCACCCTACGCTGGCCTTGTGGTCGTTAGAAGAGGACTAAGATTGATGTTTGCAAAGCAGTCGGATGGCAGATCATAGCCACCCGAAAAGTGAACATTAAGTTAGGCCCATGAAGAAATTTATACAGCTTTCCCTTGCAGCGCTCCTTCTTGCCGGGCTTTCCGCCTGCGGTAGCGCCGCGCCGGCAACAAGCCCGAGTGACACAGCCAGCGTTTCCGCTGCAGCTACCCAGGAAAAGCGAGCAGTTCCCGACGTTGTCGGTATGACGTACAAAGAAGCCTACGAAGCCCTGGTCAAGGATGATTTCTTCGCCCAGTTGAAGGACGAAAAGGGAGAAAACTGGACTGAGGGAAGCCCCTGGGCTGACGTTACGATCGCCACGATGGAACCGGCCGCCGGCACCATGACGGATGAATCCTACGTTGACCTGACCCTCACCGTGACGCAGGAAGAATACGCCAAGTCGACGAAGGCTGCTGAATAAGGCCGATTGAGTTAAGGGCCGGTATCTCAAGCTATTGAGATACCGGCCCGTTTTCTTTAATGCCGCAGCGATCCTGCTTCGTATGAGACGCGGGGTCGTACTGAGATGAAACGTCACCCCGTGGTTCGACGGCGAGACTGAAGTTCGACGGCGGGACTTGGGACCCGCCGTCGTACCTGGTCTCACTCTCGAGACTAAGCAACCGGTTGCCGTAGACTCGTGCCAAGCCATTTTTCCAGTGGCCCCATAGTCCCGAGCTAAGGAATGCAGAGTTGTCCGAGACATTTTTTCAGGTAGTTGTTCGCTATACGGTCAAGCCCGAAGAGGTTGAAACCGTCCTGGGACTTTTGGGTGAGATGGCGGTGGCCACTCGTGCCGAGGAAGGGAATATTTCCTACGACTTCTTCCGTGGCGTGGAAGAACCCGATCAGATTGTGATCCTGGAGCGCTACGTCGACGCCGCCGGATTTGCCGGACATCGCGAATACGAACACATTGAGCGGCTCGGAGTGGCGCAAATCATTCCCCGGCTCGCGAGCCGATCGATTCAAACATTTGAGAACGCCTCCAACTCCTAACTGAGCTGCCCGCGGGCTGTTTCTGCGATGTGCGAGAGCGTTCTCCCCAGATTTCGCTGCTGCGTGGCACTGGAGACCGTGCATTCTGAGGCGGCACAGGGCAAGTTCCTCGGCAAGGCTCTGAGCGACCCAATAACTGTCAGGGTCGCGACACTGGATGGCGTCGAGGTGATTCGAGGCATCGGCGGGAGGCCTTCATTGCGTTGCACCGCCGGTAGGGCGCTTTAGAGGCTGTTAAAGCAGCGAGCTTTCCCACGACGGCATTCACCAGCGGTGGGGGATTGCTGCTGCACGCGAGAGGGCCAGAGAATGACCAGACCCTGATAAGCGCAGAACCAGCTGGACGTTGATGGTGTCTGCTGGGCTCCTCGCTAGCGTGTTTCCGCGGACACTTTTCTGCGGTGGGTCCTGCGTAACGCGGCCAATTTGGCGATCCAAATGACGATCAGCGTTGCTCCTGCCGCCATCAAGGCTAGGTCAATCCACGACGGGTCCTCGCCTTGCCAGCGCAATATTGCGGAAACGACGACGCATAGGCCAACGACTAGACCGCCCCAGGCTCGGAACTGACTACGTGGCGTTGCGGCTGACTCCTTGGCCATGGTCCGATGCCTTCCGCTTGTGAGCTCACCAGCAACAATGCTGATTGTTCTTTGAGCTCACCGTACAGCCTTGGAAACCGTTGGGTGGTGATTCACAGGCCGTGATGTGGCTTGAATCATCACAGTCAATATCATGATGACTATGAACATTGAAGAAGTCGACGAGCGCGATAGCACCTGGGAACAGCACGACTCCACTTTTCGGGTCTACTTTGCCAAGGGCATTGACCGAGCAATCACGACCATGGATGTCTCCGATGCGACGTTCAGCGAGGTCCAGAGGTGGGCACAGGAGAAGGCCGGCGATGACACCATCGTCGCGATCGCCCTTGTTGGCCTAGACTCCCGGGGATTGAAGGGGCTGACGTGGCTTCTTGGCATGGACCCGAACGACTTCCCGGAAAGCGCTATTGAGTCGCGCATGCTGGCGGAAATTGGTGCAGAAGCGTCCGTCTGAGGCACTTGCTCAGGCCTTGTCAGTGTCGATGATCCTGAATCTCAACAGTTAGAACCGGGGCAAAGTCCCGACTCAGCCGCTGAAGCCCTGTCACAGAAATTTCGCCCTCACCGAGGAGACGTTGACTGGGTAGGAAATGCACCGTGGTGCCGGTCGTGCCGTCGTCGTGCAGGGGAGTCAGCCCCGTCGTCGGCAGGCCCAGTTCATATCGCTGGGTCCACGAGCCATTCGTCCGCCGGTTGCTGTGAATAAGCCAGTCGCTCAGTGAGGCAACGACGGACATGCCTCGCCGGGCCAGCCCGTCAGGAAGTGGTGGTGAGTCGGGGGATTCGAAGAATCGCAGATCCTTCGTCGCCATAATCGGCTTTTTGATCATGCGGCCGTGACCGTCCGTGCGGGTATCAGTTCCTCGCCCGTTGTCGGACACTGAGATCGAACCGTCTGGATGCAGTGAAACAATGGCAGCGCCGGTCCCGCGGTCCAAGGCCTCATCAGCTGGATAGGCAAGGACCTCCAATATCAGGTGCAGTGCGGTTTTGTAAGCGTCGAAAGATGGGTCGGTTCGAATGAGCTCGAGGTGGTCGACGTCAACGTCCATGGCCCAATCGTGCGTGGTGTTTTGCCAGATTCCTGATTCTTTAGACACACCAAAGATTCTTACACGACCTTACGCCCTAAAGCTCGATCCCTGGAATTTCGTCAGGCCGGGTTGTTTCTGGCGTACTCCTCCACCCCGGCGAATACTCGTTCATCTTGGATGCCGATCGTGAGCGAGCTGCGGCTGTCGTTGCAGGTCACGTCGATGCCCTTGGAATGCTAGAGGCCGCCACCCGACTCTTGCGTGCCCACCAGGGGAGACGCTGCCAGCAGCGCCCGCGTGTAATCGTGGCGCGGGGAGGTAAAGATCCGCTCGGTGGCACCCGATTCGACGACCTGCCCGGCCCGCATGACCAAAACGTCGTCACTCATATGCCGGACCACGGAGAGATCATGCGAGATGAAGACGTAGCTCAGCCCGAGTCGTTGCTGCAGCTCATCCAAGAGGTCCAGCACCTGGGCCTGCACCGAAACATCCAGGGCAGACACGGGTTCATCGCAGATCAGGACGCGCGGTTGGGGCGCCAGTGCGCGGGCAATCGCCAGGCGTTGGCGCTGCCCGCCCGAAAGTGTGGCGGGATTGCGTCCAGACATCTCGGCGTCCAGCCCCACCATCTGAAGTAACTCCGTGATCCTTGCGGCATGGCTGCGCGGATTCCGTGTGGCACCAAAACTCACGGCGTCGGCCAGCAACGACCCCACAGACAGCCTCGGGTCAAAGGACGACAGTGGATCCTGATAAATCGCGCCCAGTTGCGAACGGCGGCTCCGGCGGTCAACCTCACGTGCCGAGCTCCATGGCTCATCAAAAAGTTCCACGGCGCCCGCATCGGGCGCCAGCAGCCCCAGCACGATGCGCGCCGTCGTCGTCTTCCCCGAGCCCGACTCGCCCACCACACCTAGGGTCCGGCCGGGCAGCAGCTCGAAACTGACGTCCTTGATGGCCATGAACGTTGCGTGCTTGCCCTTCGCGAAACTCTTCGAGAGTTTCCTTGCGCTCAGCACGGGACGTACGACGGCGCCCGCCTCACCTCCCGCGTCTTCCGCAGCAGTCACCTTTTGCTCGGAGTCTCGAGTGTGCACCTGGGACGAAGCCTCCTCGGTGGGGGAGAGCTTGACGAAGCGTGGCTTGCCCGCGGGAACGGCAGCCAGCAAGGCCCGGGTGTAGGGATGCTGGGGATCGTGGAAGATCTGGTCTCGTGTGCCACGCTCCACGATGTGTCCTGCCTGCATGACGGCAATCGTGTCGGCCACCTTCGCCACGGCCGCCAAATCGTGACTGATCAAGAGCACGCCCGAACCGGCCTGGCGCAGGGTGCCGAGCAGATCCATGATGGATGCGGCGATGGTCGCATCCAGTGCCGTGGTGGGTTCATCGGCAATGATCAGCTGTGGGTCGAGCGCTATGGCTGCGGCAATCAACGCCCGTTGGCGCATGCCTCCGGAGAGCTCACCGGAACGTTGCCCGGCACGGCGTTCCGGATCGTCTAAGCCCACGGCTTCGAGCAGTTCCATGACGCGGGTGGCTCGTGTGGCGCCCGAGGCTCGGGTGTGCAATCGCAAGGAGTCGTCAATTTCCTTGCCGACGGTTCGCAAGGGGTCTAATGACGTCAGCGCATCCTGGAGGATGAAGCCCACCTCTTTGCCTCGCAGGGTGCGCCAGCTTCGCTGAGAGAGACTGCGGCCATCTTGCCCGGCCACGGTCAACGTCTCCGCCGTGACGGTCGATCCGGGACCCGCCAAACCCAGCAAGGATCTCGCCGTGACCGATTTTCCGGAGCCGGATTCGCCCACCAGTGCCAAGCATTCACCGGCCCGCACGGTGAAGGAGACGTCTTTAACAACTTTGCTTCCGCCAAAGGAAACGGAGAGATTTTTGACCTCAACAATGGCCTGTTGTTCGTTCATCGGACACCACCAAATTTTGTCGAACGTCCCAGCACCGTCGCGGCAGCCGCCACGAGCACAATGGCCATGCCGGGGAAGAACGTCATCCACCAGGCCAGCGAAAGATAGGTCCGGCCGGCAGACAGCATGGCGCCCCACTCCGGCGTGGGCGGCGGCGAACCAAGCCCCAAGAAGCTCAGCGAGGCCGCCCAGAGAATTGCTTGACCCAGACCCAAGGTGGCCAGGACCCCAATGGGCGCGAGAGCGTTGGGCAGAATGTGAACTCGCAGCACATGGAATCGGCTGCGGCCCAGGACCGTGGCGGCCTCAACCATGGGGGAGCTGCGAAGGGTTAGGATCTGTCCCCGGATTATGCGGGCATAGCCGGGCGCCGCGGTGATGCCCACGGCGATGACGGTGGTCGTGACGCCAGGGCCGGCGAGGGCAATGAACACCAAGGCCAGCAGCAGTCCGGGGAGCGCAAAGAGCACCTCAAGGATTCGGCCGATGCCAAAGTCCAACCACCTGCCTCCAAATCCCGCAATCGTTCCTAGGACCAGCGCTATTCCTAGGCCAATCGCCGTGGCCATGGCGCCAATCAGCAAGGAGGGCCTCGCGCCGTGAATGATGCGTGAATAAATATCGCGCCCCGACTCATCGGTTCCCAGGACATGCCCGGCACTGGGCGAGGAGAAGGCTGCTGCGGGATCGATGGCGAGCGGGTCGAAGGGGGCTAAAAGATTCGGTGCGATGGCGGCCAGAATAAAGAACAACAGCACGACGGCGGCCAGCACCCGGAATAGTTGTCTCATGATTGCTTGATCCGAGGGTCGGCAAGGCGTTCAACGATGTCCGAGACGGTCATGATCACGACATAGGCGGCGGCCGAAAGCAGCGCTACGCCGGTGACGAGCGGGATGTCCCGAGCGGTGACGGCAGACAGTAAGGACCGTCCCAGTCCCGGACGGGCAAAGATGGATTCAACCACGACGGCACCGGAGAGTAGCGACCCTAAAGCCCAGCCGGAGAGTGAGATGCCAGGGAGTGCGGCGTGACGCAGCGAGTGGCGCAACAAGATACCGGTCTCGGATTCGCCACGTGCCCTGGCCGACAGAGCAAAAGCGGAGCGCTGCGCTTCCATCATCGTGTCCCTCATGACCTGTCCTAGGAATCCAGCCAGGGGGAGGGCCAAGGTGAAGACTGGTAAGACGAGTCCGGCTGCTGTATTGGTGCTGACCGGTGGCAGCCAGCCCAACATCGACGAGAAGACCATGATGAGCACGCTAGCCAACCAAAAGTGCGGTACGGCGGCGGACACAATCTCCAAACCCGAGGCGACAGCCGACGCGAGAACGCCACTACGCGTGGAGAAAACGGCCAGAGCCAAAGCCATCATCCACGCAACTAGGAGTGCGAGGCTGGCAAGAATCAACGTTGGCGGGACCAGCTCGCCAAGGACCTCAACCACAGGACTCTTGAGGGAATAGGAGGTGCCGAGATCGCCCAGAGCCAATTGCTTGAGTTGCCGCCCATACTGAACAATGAGCGGCTGGTCCAAACCGTAATGAGCACGGGCAGCCGCTAGAGCCTCGGCCGAGGCTTGCGAACCAGGCCCGCCCATAATGGCCTCGGCGGGATCGCCCGGAATCATGCGGATGCCAAAGAAGATCGCCGTGGCAACGGCCCATAAAACAAAGATGCCTCCCATGAGCTTGCCCAGTAGCCAACGCACGGATGCGCCAAGAAGGCTCGGAGCTCGGGGCGTGAGAGCTGTGGAGGTGCTCATGGGAGGCGTCTTTGCGGCAAGAACTTTAGTTACTCAGCCAGGCATCAAAGAAGAGGGGGCTGGCGACTGCCGTTGTTGCTCCAACGTTCTTCAACTTGTCCGAGTATAGGAAGTGGTTTTGCTGATCGTACAGCGGCAAGAGGTAGTAGCCCTCGAGCACGAGCTTCTGAGCCTTCGTGTAAAGATCCTTACGCTCTGCCTCGTCCTTCGTGGAACCGGCGGTCGTCAGTAACGCGTCCAGGGCAGGGTTCTTGACCTGGGAATGGTTGGCAAAGTACCCCGAGGGTGCCGGGATCGTCGAGTCAGAATGGAACAGGATCGAGAGAACGCTCGGACCCACCTTGGTGTACGGGGCGGACACTAAGTTGTAGTTGTTCTTGGCGAGGTCTCCATACCAGCTGGAGAGATCCAACAGGTTGATCTTGATCTCGATGCCGGAATCCTTGGCGGTGGCTTGCATCTGTTCAAAGATTGACTGCTCGGCCGGGATCGACTGGCTGGTGCTCACGGGGAACGTCAGGGAGAAACGCTGGCCATCCTTGATTCGGTAACCTTCGGTGTCGCGCTCGGTCCAGCCAGCGGCGTCGAGCAATTCGGCGGCCTTGGCGGGATCGTAGTCAAAGAGTGAATCGTCGGAGTAAGCGAGCGGCTCCACGCTGGACAGCGGTGAGTAGGAGCGCTTAGCCGTGCCGAAGAAGAGTGAGTCGATGCTGGCGTTGACATTCACGGCATGGACGAACGCTTCACGAGTTTTCGGGTCATTGAAGGGCGCCTTCGAGGAGTTCAGCTCGATGCGGTTGGACGCACCAGGGCGCGGAGCATCGAGGTGCTTGAGCGTGGCGGTTTTGGTGGCCGTGGCGATCGCGTCGGGCTGGGCGTTATCGATGACCTGAACCTCGCCGGACTGCAACGCTGCATAACGTGTGGCGGCATCCGGAATGAAACGCCACGTGATGGCATCCAGGTAGGCCGGGCCCTCATGCGTCGAGGAGGCGACGGGGCGAACATAGCCCTCGTTGCGCACCAGGTTGACGGCTTCCTGCTTCTTCCACGAGGCAATCTTGAAGGCGCCGGTCCCGACGGGTGCCGCGCAGTTTTCTTCCTGGCTACGCTTGAGTGCCGTGGGAGATTCAATGGCAACCCACGGCATCGAGAAGGACTCAAGGAGTGAGTTATCAGGGGTCTTGAGCTTGAGCTCCAAGGTGCGCGCATCAACGGCCGTCATGGACGCGATCTTTCCCAGCGCAAGGTATCCAGTGGAGGATGCGGTGTTGGGATCCAGCAGATGTTCAAAGTTTGCCTTGACAGCTGCCGCATCCAAGGCCGTGCCATCCGTAAAGCTGATGCCGTCGCGAATCTTCACACTGCGCGTCAATCCGTCCTCGGACACCGTGGAGTCTTCGGCGAGCCACGGGATCAGCTTGCCCTCGGCATCCTTGGTGTAGAGCGTCTCGAGGTACTGCGAGGCAACCAAGGCCTGCGGGTAGTTTCCGCCCACATGAGGATCGAGGCAGCTCGGCTCGGCATCACCCGAGGCATAGACCAAGGTGCCGCCGGTGACGGGAGTACCATCATCGGCGCTGTTTTCCGTTGTCGAGGTGGCCGGCGTGCAAGCGGATAAAACCAGAGCCGCGGCGAGGGCGGCCGCAGCCGGAACGAGTTTATGTGCCAAGGGGCGTGCGTAAGTCATGTACTTCTTCCTGCAAACCGGTGAAGGGGAGCTGCCAGTGGTGCAGTGCACCGCCATCAACCATAGCGTTTGGGACGTAGTATGCTCAGCTGCGTGTGGGAGAGATCATAGTTGAGCTTAATCCTTGTGGCATCCCTCGTTCTCAAGGAAAGCGGCAGGAATGGTCCCCACCGAAGTAGTGTTCGCCGTCGGAAGTTAAGGAAGAAAAGTGCCACCCACCATCAAAGAGCTGCCCACCCTGAGCTGGCAACCCACCTCCGGACAGGCCGTTTATGACGCGGGCGGGGCGTCGCTCACGCTAACCGCGGCCGCCACTGTTGACTGGAGCAACGACGCCCTCGGCGGGCCACAACAACATGCCGCGGCAGCACTGGGATTTGTGGCACCGGAGACTTTTTCGCTCTCGGCCAAGGTGGTGATCGATGGGCCTCGCACCACCTTTGATGCGGGCGCACTGAGCCTATGGGTCAACCCCGAGCACTGGGCCAAGCTGTGCTTTGAATACTCTCCGCAGGGTGAGACCATGATTGTCAGCGTCGTGACGAACGGCTACTCGGACGACTGTAACTCTCGCCCCGTGCAGGGCAACTGGACGTATCTGCGGGTCAGTCGGGTCGGCCCGGGGTGGGTATTTCACGCCTCCGCGGATGGGCAGTTCTGGGAATTCATCCGCCTTTTCCGTCTCGCGAGTGACGCGCCGGTGCACGTGGGATTCCTGGCGCAGGCGCCCCTCGGGGAGAGCTGCGTGGCACGTTTTGAGGAGATCGACCTGCGTCTTGAGGTGCCGGAGGACCTCCGCGACGGCAGCTAGCAAGGGCCGGAGTTAACACGAAGGGCGCTTGCCCAGAGGAATCTGAACAAGCGCCCTTCATTGTGTGTCATTGCCGGCCAAGAGCTCAATAGGCAGTGACGACTCGGGGAGAACCCGCAGCTGCCCACGCGCCGATGACGGCCGTAACTACTTCGACCGAGCGCTCGGCGGCGTCGTCAACATGCGTCAGGAAATCAGCGTCAGAAGCCGGGCCACACAGATCCGAGATGCCACGGATCGAGAGGAACGGAGCACCAAAGACATGGCACGTCTGGGCGATGGCGGACGA
This sequence comes from Arthrobacter psychrolactophilus, assembly GCF_003219795.1. Taxonomy (GTDB): domain Bacteria; phylum Actinomycetota; class Actinomycetes; order Actinomycetales; family Micrococcaceae; genus Specibacter; species Specibacter psychrolactophilus. The sequence goes on from NZ_QJVC01000006.1 coordinate 62,199, forward strand.
CTCCATGTCAGTGGCAAGCACCTGATCAAAGAGATCCTTGACCACAACAGCGCGTTCCTGATCGACAAAGGAATCGCTCGAGAGCATCAGGCCCTCGTGCAGTGTGGCGCCCGCGCGGTGTTCGGGAAGGTCGATGGCGCTAATCTTCAGCAGCGCTGTCGGGACGGGGTAGGACACGGGCATGCCGGGCACCTGACCGAGGACGTAACCAAAGGCGCGAGCATCAGCATTGGCATTGATGTTGTCGCTACCGATGACCACATCGCCGACCCGGACCGCATCGCCTAGGCCGCCAGCAGTTCCGGCGCTGATGACGAGGGGGAGTGCTGCATCGGGTGCGTCAGCATTCGCGAGCACCAGTGCCGAGGTTGCGGCGCTGGCGGCGTTGGCCAGGCCGATGCCGCCTTGGACGATCAGGGTTTGCACGCCGCTGATGACGCCGCGGCGGTGAATCGCATTGCCGATGCGCTGCGGCTCGCCGACCTCGGTAGCGCGTTCCAGGAAGGGGGTGATTTCCTCTTCCATAGCCACAATGACAATGACCTCGACGTGGCTCAAGCGGAAACCTGCTCCCACTCAGCACGCTTGGCCAAGAAGGCCCGAGCGGCATCCTGAGCGGCGCTCAGGGAGTGGTTCTCGCCCCAGCCACACTGGATCTCGTTGGCGGCAGGGACCTCGGTGGCCTGTAAGACATCCGTCAACGTGGCCTCGATGAGGTCCAATACGGCCGGAACATTCGGCTCGCCCTGCAGGATGAGGTAGTAGCCGGTCTGGCAACCCATGGGGGAAAAGTCAATGACCTGCTGGGAATGGTTCCGCGAGCATTCGGCAAACAAGTGCTCGAGGGAGTGAATTGCCTTCATCTCCAAATGGGCAACGTTGGGCTGGGTGAAGCGCACATCGTATTTGGTGATCACGTCGCCAAGTGGAAGTTCCTTGCGATCGGCGATCCGCACATACGGTGCCGCGACAGACCGGTGATCAAGATTGAATGACTCTACATTCATGCGTGAAGGATTCATGATTTTACTTTCCTGCTGGGGTGCCAAAGCGGGTCGTGCTCGGGGCCACTTCATGTCACCTTCATAGTAGCCGTCATCGCCGCCCGGGTGCGTGGCTCCTGCCGGAGGGATCACGCCCTGTGACTTAGGGTTGATGCGATCGTGAGCCAAGGAGTAGCTTGGTCCGCACATCGCCATCGACATACTTCGGCTCGGGGGAGAGCTCGTCGCGGGCAGCCTGTGCCAGATCGGGCTTATCGGTCACGATACCGTCCACGCCGGAGCGCAGGAGGGCGCGCATGCTCAAGTCACCGTTGACGGTCCACGCATACACGTCCTTGCTCTGTTCATGCGCCGCATCGATCATCTCTGAGGTCAGCGAGGCCTGCTCGATGACATAAAAGTCGCACAGGGTACTCGGTAAGGAACCGTAGAGCAGCCCAATCGTCAGACCCACGCGCAACTCAGGACGCAGGCTCTTGATATGTTCGACGGCGTCCGGGTTGAGTGAGTGGAAAATGTTCCCGTCAAAACCATCGACGGCCTCCAGCTCGGCCAGGAACTCCTCCACGAAACCAGGATTTTCATGTCCGGTCACCTTGAGCTCTATCAACAGCGGCATGCCAATGTCACGGGCCCGGGTCACGTACTCGGCCATGGTGGGAATCGTGTCGCTGTTGCCCTTCATCGTGACGGTGGTCTCCGTGACGGCTTGGGTGGTCATGTCAAAAATGTTCTCGTTCTTACCGGCGAGCACCAAGAGGTTCGTATCGTGACTGGCCACAAAGTCACCGTCGGCCGTCTGCTGAAAATCGGCCTCGACAAGATCCGTCTTTATGGTCTTGGCGGCCTCGAGCCCGCCCAGTGTGTTTTCTACCCCACCGGCATCGTAGCCACGGTGCCCGATCACCAGGGCAGGGCTGGCATCGCTGCTCATGGGAGCTGTTGGCGACGGCACGGGTGTTGACGTTGCTGTTGCCGCGGGCGTGATCATGGCACCTGTTCCGCAGACCACGGCCAGAACGACCGCGGAGGTCAAGACGGTGCGGGCATCTCTTCCTCGTGCCAAGGGAGAGCGAGCGGCAGAACCCCGGGGCCGGTGGCTGGCGACGAAGGGCATCTTGTAGAAAATCCGAGCTTCCCCGACGAACAGGAAGGCGAAGCCTTGAGCCGTGGCGAGGGCTAGGAAGGCAAAGATCAGATTGGCGGCCGTCACGGCAGCCTCCGTGTGTTCAAAGCGGGCGTTGAGGGCGTCCACGGCAAAGCCCAGAAGCCAGGCCCCGCCTCGCGAGACGAGAATAGCACCCAAAGCAGCCACCGCGAATGCCACCAGCAGACGAATTCCCCCGGCCTTGATGGCGCGCATCCCGTCCACGAAGCCATGACGCAGCGGCTGATTCCGTACCAGAGCAAACGGCAGCGTGAGGATCGAAAGGTAGATGATGGCGATGATGACTACGGCCACCGCGATGAGCAAGAGCGCCGACATGGGCTTCTTCATGTATTCACGGCCGATGAAGGGCGGGAGGCCGAAGTTCCCTGTCACGGGGGCGAAAAGTGTATAGCCGACGAGGGGCGCGAGGAGGGCCAATTGCGCAGACACCAGATGGGCGCCGGGGCGGTAGGACTTCCTGGCGAGGCGGAGGAGTCGTTTGCCCACGGCGAGCAACGAGGGTGGCTGTGCCGTGAACTGAAGATCGGCGATGACCAGCAGTGTGGCAAAGGAGAGCAGTGTCGCTGCCGAAATCAAGATGAAGGTCAGCGCCAGAATGAGCAGAGAAATGGGCGAGGTGAACAGCCCATGCATGGTGCGATCCGTTAGAGTTTCCAGACCAGCGAGATGAATCGAGAATAAAAGAAGCCGCGAAATCAGCGGGCTAACCCACAGGGCCAGTACCGCATACATCCCACTGATGAGAGCCCAATAGCGCAGTGGCAGGATGCACAGCTGCCTGAATGAACGCCCCAGAAGTGCAGTGCGGGGCGGAAAAACATTTTTAGACATTCTTCCAGTATCGCGACATTTCGCGGTGCTGAGACATTTTGAGGAGATGATATTCGTCTCTCCTCAACGTTCTACACGTCATATTATCAAGTAACTTGATCAATTTGATTGTATTATTTTGCTATGAAACAGCAGGCTGTCACCACCCCACTCTCGACGGATGCGCTCCTTGACGTACTGTTCCCGATCCTTCGAAAAATCCACGCCCGCCGCTCCATATCCTCAGGCAAGTTGGCCGTTTTACGGCATTTAGCCGAATATGGCCGCGCCACCACGGCAGAGTTGGCCACCGCCATCCAGGTCAGCCCACAAGGAATTTCGCTGGCCGTGCGTGAGATGGAGGCCTTGGGATTTTTGAGCCGCGTCCAAGACGATACTGATCGTCGAAAGATGTGGCTGCAGCTCAGCGACATGGGCCGGCAGAAACTCAGCGAAGAGTCGTCGGCCGCTCATGCGTGGCTTGAGCACGTCGTGAAGGAAAAACTGACAGCTGAGGAGCAAGGCCTCCTGGGTGCGGCGATTCCGGTTCTGCGGATCATTGGCCACGAGGCCGAGAATGTCTGAGTCCACGCCAAGACTCGTTCCGTCCCTGGTGTATGCCGCGCTCTCGACCGCCGTCGTCAGCTCCCTAGGGATGTTGCTGGTTCCCTCGATTGCCCACGAGATGGATGTTCCCGTGAGCACGGCGCAATGGATGCTCACGATCAATCTTTTGGCCGGAGCCATAGCGACCCCGGTCATGGGCAGGCTCAGCGATGGTCCACACAAGAAGAAGCTCCTGCTCTTCTCCTTGGTGCTGATCTTGCTCGGCTCCGTCATTGCCGCTCTTGCTCCGAACTTCAGCGTGTTCCTGATAGGACGCGCCCTCCAGGGCCTGAGCTATGGAATTGTTCCTGTCACGATTTCCCTTGCTCGCCGTTACGTCGCCAAAGAAAAGGTGCAGTCCTCCATCTCAAGCCTGTCCGTCACGGTGGCCACCGGAATTGGAATTGGTTATCCACTCACGGGAATCCTTGCAGGACTCTTTGATTATCGGTTCGCGTTCTGGTTTGCCGCAGCCTTTGTCCTCACAGCGATCATCGTGGTGGCCAAGGTAGTGCCCCATGGTCCGGATCAGCTCGCACCCGTTGTGCCGTTTGATCACTCCGGGGCAACGCTCCTTGGACTTGGCCTCGGAACTCTGCTCCTGGGTATCAGCGAGGGGCCTCGCTGGGGCTGGACCTCGCCGTGGACTCTCGGCATCATTGCCGTTTCCCTGGTGTTGCTGTTGATCTGGATGCGCACCGAGTTGCGCTCGGATCATCCCTTGATCAACTTGCGTGTCTTTAGAAATGGTGAGGTGCTGCTGGCCAACGTCACGGCTATTGGTCTGGGTGCTGCCTTGTATATTGGCCTATCGGTTTCGAGCTTGGTTGCCCAGGCACCCGCAACCACGGGTTACGGCATGGCCTTGCCTGTTGTCTGGGCCGGATTTGTCATGTTCCCGCTCTCGGTAGGAAGTTTCAGCGCCAATCGCTTGGTACGAAAGCTTTCGCATAGGGTTTCCTTGGCAACCCTGCTCCCCGTCGGTGCCGGGCTGATGGCGGTCGCCGGCTGCTTGCTGTGGCTCTTTCATGCGCAATTGTGTGGATTCTCTTGGGCATGCTGCTCTTTGGTTGGGGGATGGGCGCGGCCTACGCGGCTATGCCCGCCTTGATTGCCCGCAGTGTGGCAACTGAAGAATTAGGCAGCTCAGTCAGCTTTAACCAAGTCCTGCGGACGATTGGCAGTTCCTTCGGCACGGCTGTTGCTGCCGCCATCATCGCGGCGAACTCAACTTCGGACCTGCACGCCAGTGGCGCAGGCATCACGAAAACCTTTGCCCTCGGTGCGTTGCTCTGTCTTGCTGTCTGCGTGGCCCTGCTCATCAATACCATTCGCGGGGGTCTTCGCCGAACCAAGGGCTAGGCGTTAAGACCGGCAAGCGTCGGTACTCACACACAGCGAGGTTTTTCGCATCGAAAAATGTGCTTACCGCCCGCTTGCCGAGCGCTTCGCCCTCGTCGACGGGTCGCAGCGGCGGCTTTCAGTTCCTGTGGGTGTGGGGGAAGGCTTTGCCGGGGTTCAAGGTGCCGTTCGGGTCAAGGGCGTTCTTGACACTTTGGTGCATGTCAATGACGCGTTGCCCTAGTTCGGCGGCGGCGCCGCTGAGCTTGAGCAAGCCAACGCCATGCTCACCGGTCACGGTTCCGCCGAGCAGCCGACAGTCGGTCACAATTTCATCAAAGGCGAGTTTGGCTCGTGCCTTGGACGCAACGTCGCCGTGGGGGACGATGATTTGTGGATGCAGATTTCCGTCGCCGGCGTGGGCAATGTTGGCGATCACGACGTCGTACTTCGCGGCTGACGCTTCAATGCGTGAGAGCATGTCCGGCACAGCCGATCTGGGTACGCAAATGTCTTCGGTTAAGATTTGGCCTAGGCGTTCCAGTGCGGGGTACGCCATGCGGCGGGCGAGGAAGAGTTTTTCGGTCTTTTTCGGATCCGTGGCCTGTTCGATATGGCTGCCGCCGTGGGTCAGGAAGATGGATGCGAGCCGGTTGGCCAAAAGTTCGCCCGTGCTGCCGGGCTCATCAACCGAGGCGAGCAACATGACATTGACGTTTTCCGGCAGGCCTAGATGGAGCCAGTTATCTACCGCACGCAGGCAGGTGCTATCGATGAGTTCCAGCGCCGAAGGAACAATTCCTGCGGCCTTGACGGCTGCAATCGCGTGACCTGCGGCCCGGAGCGAAGGGAAGTAACCGATGATGGCCCGGTCCTCACGACCGCTGAGGGGGAGGAGCTTAACTGTCACTTCCGTGATGATGCCCAGCGTTCCTTCTGAGCCAATCATGAGGGAGGTGAGATCGTAACCCGTGACCCCCTTGGCTGTCCGGCGTCCCAGGTGCGCAATCTCGCCGTCCGCTAGAACCACTGTCAGGCCGAGGACGTAGTCACGCGTCACGCCATACTTCACGCAGCAAATTCCGCCAGCATTGGTGGCCGCATTACCTCCGATGGTGGAGGTCTTGTAACTGGCAGGGTCCGGCGGGTACCAAAGACCCTGGGCGGCGACTGTCTGGCGGAGCGAATCGTTGATGACGCCCGCTTCGGCAACAGCAAAGCCATCGGCACTGTTGATCTCTCGAATCGCGGTCATTAATTCCAAGGAAATGACGATTGAGTTTTCCATGCTGTTGGCACCACCGGACAATCCCGTTCCGGCGCCTCGTGGAACAACGTGGATGCCGCGTTCGCCCGCATAGCGCACGACGGCGGCCACCTCCTGAGTCGTTCGGGCCAAGACAACGGCAAGCGGTGCGGCAAAAGGTGCCCACTGTGCCTCGTCGTGGCTGTACTTCTCAAGAGATGGCCCATCGTTGAGCACTGTGCCGTTTGGTACCAGATGCGACAGTTCTGCTGCCACACCATTCTCGGGCTCCATTGCAATCATGATGATGCGTTCCTCTACTGTGACAATGATTGTCCCGGCGGCGGACGCCAAGCTGACCCAGTCAAGGCTATGCGGTGCAGTACATCACAACAATGGGGGCCTTATCGATTGCTTCAATCGTTAGCTCAACTTTTAGTCATCGGAGACTGTGATGGTGACCTCGATATTGCCTCGGGTCGCATTGGAATAGGGGCACACCTGGTGGGCAGCGTCGGCAAGCGCCTGAGCGACAGTTGCTTCAATCCCTGGGAGAACAACTTCAAGGGCGACTGCCAATTCAAATCCGCCCTTGCCATTTGACCCAATGTGGACCTGGCCGCCCACCGAGGAGTCCGTGATATCGACCTTCTGGGTACGGGCCACCAGCTGCAAGGCTGAGTGGAAACAGGCGGCGTAACCGGCGGCAAAAAGCTGCTCGGGATTCGCACCGTCGCCCGAGCCACCCATGGCCTTGGGGATGGCCAGATTCAAATCGAGTTCTCCGTCGATGGTGCGAACCTTGCCGTTACGGCCGGCTCCAGTCGCGAGTGCTTCTGCGGTGTAGAGGGGTGTCATGGTGACCTTTCGGTGGTTGATTTGGCGGGGTGGAAGTGAAGGTGAGTGAGTTCAACTCAGGAGTTGTTCGGTGATGACAGCTGCTGCATGCCCTGAGTGATTCGATGGAGTGTGGCAACGAGGTTCTGGGCTTCTGCAGCAGATTCAAAGCCGTAGGCGGGTCGCAAGACTTGGAGTGCTCGAAGTACCTCCGCCAAGGTTTCAGAACCGACGTGTGTGAGCGTGATCGTGACGATTCGCTCATCGCTCGAGGTTCTCTGGCGGCTCACAAGGTTGCGTTGTTCCAGCCGTCGCAGGAGCGGAGAGAGCGTGCCTGAATTGAGCCCCATTCTGGCACCCAGTTCGCTGACGGTCAGCCCATCGTCCGTCGTGCTGGTTTCCAGCAGGACGATGTACTGCGTGTAGGTCAGTTCCCAAGGTTCCAACAGGACGCGGTGCGCCTTGGCTACGGCGTTGGATGCCGAGTAGACGGCAAAACACACCATGGAGTCCAAGTCATACTGATTCACGTTCATGTTTTGATTGTACACAACTTAATTGCGCACACTGAAAATTCCAAAGACAGGATGGGGAATTGAAGAGGTGGGAGATAAGTGCTGACAGTCAACTTAATAGAGAGTTACTGACGCGGAGGCGCTGTTTCTCATCATGAATCTGCTCAATTACAGCGATATTGATGGATAAGCGTTAGCAGATTTGATATGTTGTTAGTCACATCAAATAGTGTGTAACTTAGAGGAACAGGGCGATTCTATGACGACGAAACTAGAGACGAATGAATGGAACTGGGCTGGAAATTACAGCTATGGAGCCGGAGAAATTCACTATCCGGAGTCTATTGCTGAACTTCGTACCGTCGTTGCCTCGGCTTCCAAGGTGCGTGCGCTGGGTTCTCGTCATTCCTTCAACCCGATCGCCGACTCCGAAGGGGTCTTGGTCAGCCTGGCCAAGATTGCGCCAGAGATTGAGGTTGACGCCGCAGCGCTGACTGTCAGCGTCAGCGCCGGAACTACCTATGGTGTCCTAGCGACGGAGTTGCAGAAGCAAGGTTTTGCGCTGCATAACTTGGCATCATTGCCACATATCTCTATTGCAGGGGCTATTGCTACAGGAACACATGGTTCGGGGGATGGCAACGGGAATCTCGCAACTTCGGTCCTAGCCTTGTCCTTTATCGACGCCAACGGCGCGATGTACACGGTGACGCGGGCCGACACTCCCGACTTTGCCGGTTACGTCGTCGGGCTTGGTTCATTAGGCGTCCTCACCCGGGTTACCCTCCGGATTGAGGCTGACTACAAGGTGGCCCAGCACGTCTACACGGGGTTGCCGTGGGTGACTGTCTTGGAGAACTATGACGCCATCACCTCAAGTGCCTATTCGGTCAGCCTGTTCACCGATTGGAGCGGCGATACCGTCGGTCAAGCTTGGTTCAAGCAGCGCGTGGGCGACGGACGCGCAGCGAATTTCCCGGAACAGCTATTTGGCGGAGCGGCAGCATTGACGGAGTCGCATCCACTGCCAGGCGTTTCGGCAGTTAATTGCACCCCACAGCTGGGCGTTGCTGGACATGCCGCCGACAGGCTCTCGCACTTCCGCATGGACTACCTGCCCAGCAACGGTGATGAGATTCAAAGCGAATACCTTGTCCCGCGCGAACATGCCCTGGCCGCGATTGCTGCCATGCGCGAACTCAGGGACGTCATTACGCCGTTGCTGCTCGTTGCTGAGATTCGTACAATCGCTGCGGATGATCTGTGGCTCAGTGGAAACTACGGCCGTAACGGTATTGGCCTGCATTTCACGTGGCGCTTGGACCAGGCAGCAGTCGAAGGTGTCTTGCCCCTCATTGAGCAGGCATTGGCTCCTTTTGGTGCCCGTCCGCATTGGGGCAAGGTATTCACTGCCGACGCGGCCACGATTGCACCGCTGTACCCGAAGTTCGAGGATTTCAAGGCGCTAGTACAGCTTCGAGACCCCCATGGTAAGTTCCGCAACGACTTCCTTGAGCGGACTATTTTTGCTGCCTAAAGCGGGTCATGGGCTCGGATCCCATAGGAGCCCATGGGTGGCGATAATGACCAACACTCCGCCATATCTGGGCTTCTGTGACCATGCTGGGGCCGTTTTTTGGCGGCATGGGCCACATAGATTGCACTCGTCGTCGGTCTGAATCGGAATCAGTCTCTCGGTATTCGCAGGGCTCAAACCCCGAATTTACTGGGTTTTCCGCAGTGACGGGGAGCGTTTCCTCCCCGTCACTGCGTGATTAGATGCTTGTGGTGCTCGAACGTACCGGTCGTCGGTTCGAAGCGATGGTTGGGGTGCTGCGGCTTCGGCTGACCTGCGGTGATGCGTTTGGGGGAGTTCGCTTCGAGATGCGCCATGCTGTCAAGGCTCATTGAAAACACACTAAATTGATCCCCGGCCGTATCGGGTCGCCCCTTCCCGAGGCTGCCTCTGCCGTTAGTTCCGCCCTCCACAGCACATCGTCAGTCACAGCGACCGCCCACTGCGGCGCGCCCCCGTCCCGCCTGAGGCCTGTCCGCGGAATACGGCCGTGCTAATGGCCAGGGTGTCACTGATCGCCTTCGGTAGAGGTTGCACGGAGGTATCTCATGGCTGGCAGCGGAAGCTCAGTCGCGTCGAAGGTTGAGAGGCATCGTTTCGTCACGCACCTACCGTGTTTGAACCCGCAAGGTTGTCATTCTCAGAAGTCGGTTGAACATATTTCAATACTCGTCTGCATAGACCTGGTGCCGTCCGTGGACGGAACCTCCTGCGGGCAACTTCTTGCTGTGCCCGGTGATGCCGGTACTCCTGTGGGCCTTGGTGCGGCGGCCTGACGGGCGGTATATGACCGTTGTGGCCCAATCCTTGGGCCTATTGGTTTTGAGCGCCCGGGTGATGGCCAGATTATTGATGATTCCTCGTGGGATCGTTAGGTGTCGAAGTGTGTGTGGATGTTCTCGTTGGTGAGGTTGCTGAGGACTTCTTGGGCCAAGTCGCGGAGTTTTTGGTTGCGGGTTGACGATGCCCGGGCGAGGATCTCGAAGGCGTCGTGTTGGGCGCAGCGTTGCTGGCCCATGATCACTCCCACCGCCAGGTCGATGACTGTGCGGGAGTTCATGGCTTCTTGAAGGTCTTGGGCCAGTTGCTGCTGAGAACCGATGCGCACCGCCAGGCGCAGGGCCTTTTGTGCTTGGCAGGCGTATTGTTCGGCACTGGTTACCATCTCGTGGGTGAACAGGTGGGCTGTGGGGGAAAAGAAATTCAGCGACGCTGTGGCATCCTGTTCCAGGTTCAGGGGAACGGACAGGACGCTGTGGATGTTTTCGGCCAGCAGTTGCTGTGCATAATCTGGCCACCGTGTTTCGATGGCCGTGTTGTCGACGACGATGGTGCGTTGTTCTTCCAATGCGGTGATGCAGGGCCCCGCGCCCATCCTCTGCTGTATTTCGTTGAGAGTTGTCGCACGGGGGCTGCTTCCTGCACCTGTCTGGGCTCGCCGCCGACGATACAGCGTCACCGCGCAATCCAAGTCCGGGCCGCCGGCTTCGGAGGCTAGGGAAGCAGAGTATTCGGAGAGTTCGTGCAAGAAATCTCCTACATCGAGGCTGTCTAGCACAAGGTCCTGGAGCTGTTCGGCGACAGTGACCGGGCCAAACCCCTCATTCGAGATTGTTGCCGGTTCTGCCGATAGCTGGGATCTTCCGCCATTTGGTTCTATTTCGACCATGATAAAAACCCTCCCCGTCATTGAGAGCCCGACGCCGGTACTGGGCCGGCAGTCGAGTTCTGTAATCTTTGATGGATATTCAAAATTCTAGTCTGCTAGCGGGCTTTCAGCACCCGGTATTCTCGCCTCCGTTCAGGGCCGGCCCTATGCCCAGATTCATCTTCTGGATGGTACAGAGAGGCAAAGGAGCGCCTACCTGCACTCACATGAATCGATACCCCGCCCGAGGAAGACCGGGAGGGGATTCTTGTTCGGTGATATGTCGGCCAAGGTACAAGTTGCCGTACTACCTTAATGTTCTGAGGATCGGTGAGATTCGAGTCAGTGAAGCATGGGCAGAGGTACCGGCCACAGTCGCTGTGGCAGCCATGACGGTCGCGCCACGGCTGCCGGATAATATTTGGGATTTCTGCCGCAGCGGATGAGCTCTTAGTTGGCATCGCGGAGATGGGCTAGCGGTTTGGGTGCGGAGGGGGGAGGGCGAGTTGGAATCCGCAGTGGCATCGAAGAACCGGTGCGTCAATAACGGATTCTTCCTCCACGAAAGGATCCTGCACTTTCAGCTTCAGTCGCTGTTGCGAGAGGTGTTGCATGGGTTCACCGCAGTGGATGTAGTCGCGGCCGATCTTGAGTACTCCCGTGGCTGTAGGAATGTTCGCCAGGATTCTGGCCACGGCCTCCACTGCCGCGTCGCACAGGTGCGTGGTTCCGCATAAAATGCACTTGTATTCAACAGCGACACGGCCACGGACTTTCGGGTGCAAGCCGTGGATGGAGTCAATGGTGAGGTGGTCGGATGAATGGCAGGTGATGCATTCCAAGGGTGACACCGAAACGTCTTGAAAGACTTGTGTCGGTGCAGAGGGAAATTCGGTGGTCATGGGGAACCCCCAACGATTCTGGGGCCGCTACGGGGCGTGTTGCCGCCCTGCCATTTGCTTAGGCAGGCCCGGTTCGAATTAATACTGATGTTACTCGGAGGTCCAGACAACATCCACAAAGTTACGCCGTCGACCACGGTGGACAATTCAGGGTGAGGTTCCGAAGATGAATTCCTTTGCGTGCTCGACAGCTTTTCTGAAAGCGTCATTCCGGAGGGTGGCTTGTTCAATGTTCCTGGGGCTGGTCTCAAGATAGTTGGTATAGCCTGGCCGCAGTATCCAGATGTCACCGGCAGGGGGCAAGTAGAACACCCCGAAGGATCGGTGTTGCGGGTCTCCGGTCCAGATGGGCACGACCGCCACTGCGGCTCCGGTGTCGACGTTAATCCATTGAGCGCGCGGCATCGGTTGTTCGTGGATTTCGGGGTCCAGGAACGGTGCTGTTCCCTTGCCCCAGCGCTTCTCGAAACGGTCGTAGAACACTGGCATCAACTGGCTGTCGTAGGCGTGCCAAGCACTCATTCGTACTCCTGGGGGTTTCTATGTGGATTGGGGCGGGAGGTGGCGACCGACTCCGAACAGCGAGATCCGTGGGATTAATGTGTGGCTGGTGGTTGGATATGGATCTCGCCATACCACCGGTGACGGGGAGAGCCGCGAGAGAGGCGCCCGGTACACCGATCCGATCAGCAACGTGGCCCCAGATCCCACGGCGTCGGCATACATGACATCGTCCGGCTCCGGCCCCGGGTGCCACTTGTGCACCATGGTGCGGTAGGCGCTGCCCGCCTCGTGTGGTGTTGCAGTCGGGAGGATGCGCAGGACGTCGTAGAGGTTTAGGTTTCTGCACTTCATGTCTGGCAGGATTTTTTGGTTGAGAGGTAAGGGGGCCGATGATCCCCGGTCCATTTAACCGGGGATCATCGGTCTGGGAGTCATCAGCGAGGGTCCGGGGAACTGAGTGCTACTCGCACTTTGGTGTGGCCTATGGAGTTAGCGCCCTCTTTCTTCAACCGGTCTTTGCGGTGCTCCCGGTCCGGGAATGCACTTTGCCAGTGTCAGGCGTTGATTTCTTGGCGCTGGTTGCTGGGGGTTTCGATTTTGATGCGGCGCGGCTTTGCCTTATCCGCCACCGGGATCCGCAGCGTCAGGACCCCGCTGTCATAGCTTGCCTTCACCTCGTCGGTATCCAAGGACTCGCCGAGGATCAGTTGGCGGCTGAAGACTCCGCGTGGCCGTTCGAAGACAATGAGTTCGGTGTTCTCGCCAACGGGGTCTGGACGCTCGGCCTTGACGGTCAGGACATTTTGTTCGACGTCGATGTCTACCGAGTCAATAGTGACCCCGGGCAGGTCGAAGGCGACTACGAAGTCATTCTCATCTCGCCAAGCATCCATGGGCATTACCGCGGGCCGCGCCGTCGTTCCCAGGAGCTGCTGGGCCAGTCGATCGAATTCGCGAAACGGGTCGGTTCGCATCAGCATGGTTTGTCACTCCTTGCAGGCTGTTTTCAATTTCCCTGTAATACCAGCAGATCTATATCAGCTGGTATATATTTTTTATAGCATTGTGCGCGGGCTTGAGCAAGGGAAATCGCTGGAAATTTGGAGGATGTCAATGAAAGACGGTGACCGCTTTACTCGAGGGGTATATGCAATTTCCGTGGCCGCCGAACTGGTCGGAATGGGGCAGCAGAATCTGCGCCTCTATGAACGCAAAGGGCTGCTGGAACCGGGACGGACGCTGGGTGGGACCCGCCAGTACAGCGAAAACGACCTTGATACCCTGCGGCGGATCGGCGATTTGTTGGAAATAGGTCTGAACTTGGCCGGAATCCGGATGGTCTTGCATCTGGAAGCAGACATGCGGGACCTAGAGAGTGAGCTCGCCTCTGCGCGGCGGTCGCGAGCGGACGGTTTCCATTCGGAATCATGACCCTGGTGACCCTAGTCCTGGTCGGCTGGGCCTTTAAGGCAAACCCCGATCCTCAAGCCCGCCACGAAGGTCCGATTACCGCCTTGATGCATCCATGCGGCGCCGATGATGACCGTTTCCCATTTTCGCCATCGCAACACTTGCAGTGGGCTCGCGTCGACGCGGGGCCGGTCAGCGGCCATGACGGGACTTGGGCTATTGGACGAGAGGTTTTAGGCGCGGTCGGTTAGTTTGCTGGGGCCCGTTTGGCGGGCACAATGAGCACAGCAGTAGATGCCCGCTTCGTTCTCGACCCCGTGGCCTAAGATTCGACATCCGCAGTGCGCGCACAAGGGTGCGATTGTGTTGATCGCGCACTCGTAGCTGTCGAAGGTTCCACTTTCGTCACCGCTGGTGATAGTGAAGGTCTTGTCGTATTCGTTGCCGCAGCTGTCGCAGATTGGCATGAGATCACCTTTCCCCGGGTCTTTCCTTTCTACGCCCTCTGACCTCCTAGCGCTAGGGGGCGGATCCCCCTAGACATCCTTACGGCGAGCACCTAACGTGGAAAGAAGAGCGAGCTTCTGGCTCCCTGAGGGAGTCACAGTTCGGATGCGGGCGGGTTGAGTGGCCAGCACGTCCGAAACCTCTATTCAGGAGGTAAGACAATCGTGACTACTGCACGCGAAATCATGACTGGCGACGCGGATTGCGTCGGGGAAAACGAAACACTCACTGAGGTCGCCCGTAAGTTGCGCGACCTCAACATCGGGTCCATGCCCATCTGCGGCGAAGACAGGCGACTCAAGGGGATGCTAACCGACCGGGATATCGTCGTGGCCTGCATCGCGCAAGGCGATGATCCCTCCACGGTGACGGCCGGCGACCTAGCTCAGGGCAAGCCCGTCACCATCGGTGCCGATGACGATGTCAGCGCAGCACTGGCAACCATGAAGGAGCACCAGATCCGAAGGTTGCCGGTGATCGATGGCCACGATCTCGTCGGCATGCTCACCCAGGCCGATGTGGCGCGTAGTCTGCCCGATGGCCGTACCGGGGACTTGCTCAAGTATATCTCAGAGCCGAGCGTCACCCGCACCTAGCCCAAGTTTTCGCGCTGAAAATAGACATCCTCAAGCCCGAAAGTAAGGAGAAAAATCATGCAGACGCCAGAGACCGGAAAACTGCTCAAACTAGGCGATACCGACGAAACGATTGCCACTCCAGAGGAGGATATCCGCAACAGGCACGTCAAGGACAGAGACGGCGAAGATCTTGGCAAGATCAGTAACTTGCTCGTGGATGAAAGCGAGCGCAAGGTCCGGTTCATCGAAATCGCATCGGGAGGATTCTTGGGCATCGGTCAAGACAAGACGTTCATTCCAGTCGAGGCCATCACCTCCATCACCGGCGACGAAGTGCGAATCGACCAGACCCGCGAGCGCCTTTCGAACGCACCGGCCTACGACCCCGAGCTGGTCCGGGAACGCGACACCTACGGCAGTATCCTGGACTACTACGGGTACGGGCCCTTTTGGGGCCCTGAATACCGGTACCCCGACTACCCGAACTACCGGTACTAGGGTTGCGTTAGCCTGGGGGCCCGCATAGCCTCGCCAATGTCAGATAGGTGAAACCTCCGATCGCAGAGAAAGGCTTCAGTGGTCTCGTACCCTGAAGCCTTTCGCCATGTCGGGGCTACACCCGCCGTGCCTGCACGCAACACTTTGCCCGGTGGCTACGCGCACAGACCGTGCCAAAGCAAACGAAACCTTCACCGGGCAACGGTCATCGCCGGCTTCATCGTCGCTGTTGTCATACTTGAACCCAGTCATGTGTCAGATGTTGCCGAAGCCGCTGTGCTTTACGCTTCGTGCTGATGTTGGAGGCGTCTGGCTGGCGAAGAATCGAATTCTGACCGGCGTCCTTTAGTTTGTAATTCGACGCTGATCTATGTCTTGGGGGCGGTCGTGTCTTCGCGTAGGTGGACGCGTTCCCCTTGGCGACCGAAGAGGCTGAGGATGTCGGCTGACTGAGTGGTTGCGCTGCCAAACCAGTGAGGCCGCCGGGTGTCGAACTCGGCGGCCTCGCCCGCGTTCAGTGTAAGGTCTTGTTGACCCAGAATGAGTCGCACCTGCCCCCTCAGCACGTAGAGCCATTCATATCCATCGTGAGTCCGGAGCTTGGGCGGGCGAGTAGTGTAAGGTAGCTGGATTTTCCACGCTTGCACACCGTCTGAATGACGCGTCAACGGCCAAGCCTCCCGCCCATTGATTGTGCGCGGCTCCAAGCGAACCCGAGGGTCCTGTGGGTTTGGCGCACCCACCAGGTCATCCAGAGGCACGCGGTATATTCGGCTGATCCGTAAGAGGAGCTCCAGAGTTGGGATGCGTTTTCCGGTCTCCAGCCGGGAGATGGTTGAAGCCGAGATCCCTGTCTGTTCAGAAAGCTCATCCAGGGTCAGTCCGCGTTCGAGCCGCAGCGTGCGCAGGCGTGGTCCGACGTCGCGGAGCACTTCATCCTCGGGCGTGGAGTTGGGCATGGCCTTGAGCTTACTGCATCTTGCCATATCAGCAACGACATTTGCCTGCGTGGATCCTTGGCTTCTAGCCTCCCTGATATGGAACGTCAACACACAGCCCAGACCCACCTCCCCGCCCCAGATATAGATCCGAGGCCCCTATGGTCCAAAGTGGCGCCGCTTGCGTCGGTGATGGTCATTGCTGCATTGGGAACCAGCCTTGTCAATGTCCTCTTGCCAGCGATTGCTGGCGACTTCGGTGTCACAATGCCGGCCGTGCAATGGGTGACGCTGGCCTTTCTGCTAAGTAGCACCATCCTGATCGTTCCGGTGGGGCGGTTGGCTGATGCGGCAGGGCGCGTACGCGTACTGAGAGTCGGTTTGGGCGTTTTCATGCTGGCATCCCTGATCATGAGCGTCGCACCGGGCCTAGAGCTACTGATCGTTGTTCGTGCGGTCCAGGGTGCAGGCGTGGCTGCCATGTTGTCCTTGCCGGTCGCCTTGGTGCGTGAAACTGTAGCGAAGGACCAGATGGGCCGGGCCATGGGCATCATCGGCGCCTCCATGGCCTTTGGCATGGCGTTGGGTCCCGCCCTGGGCGGCCTGCTCTCGGCCAGCGCTCTAGGCTGGCACGGCACCGTATTCCTACTTGTACCCTTGGGTGCGATGGCATGGTTTTTGCTGCGGAAAGTGCCTGCAGCCTACGCAGCTACCCCTCAACGCAGTTCAGTGGACGTTGCCGGGATAACGCTATTGGCCTTGGTATTGGCAGGCTATGCAACGGCATTGACCCTCACCCCGGGCGGCTGGATGGGCACCACCGGGCTGCTGACTCTGGTGACTCTGGGCCTCTTGCTTTGGGTGCGGGTGGAGAAGCGAGCCAGTTCGCCCTTGGTCGACCTGGGGCAAGTCCGTGTTCTGGGCATCGTCCCCGCATTAGCCCTGAACTTTTGTGGATCTTTCATGATGATGACCTTCACCATCATTCCCCCTTTCTACCTCACTCAAGGGCCCGGACTGGATATGGGGCGGATGGGGCTCGCCATGGCTGTTGGTCCCGTCGTCGCAATTCTCACCGGGGTGTTTGCCGGGCGATGGGTGGACCGATGGGGTTCCCCGCGTATGACGGGCACCGGCTTAGCGACAATGACGGTTGCCGCATTGGGCTTCGCCGTTCTGGTTCCCATCTGGGGAGTGATTGCGTTCCTAGTGACCGCCGCGCTGCTAACTGCTGGGAACCAAATGTTCATGGCGGGCAACAACACAGCCGTCATGTCCCGAGCCGGTGCCGCACAACAGGGTACGGTTTCTGGCATGATGACCCTAGCCCGCAATCTGGGTTTCATCACTGCAACGGCTGTTATGGCCCTCGCCTTCAACACTGCCACTACTAGCATGGCTGGCCCCGACGGGGCGGCCATGGGCATGACAGCTTGTTTCGGGCTGGCGACCGTCATGGGAGTCCTAGCTGTCTCACTATCCTTGTCGAAGCGCCGCTTTGCCTTGATTCCAGAGGAATAAAGCTCGGGCTGAACCGTTTCCGGTTTCGAGCCCTGCTGCCGCTTGAGGCCGACAGTTTGGTGCACGGCAGCTTCGATGAGGAAATGTCAGCCGTGGCAAAATTGCCCTGGAGATATTCAGCGCCATGGCCATTCAGGGAATCGTCGGCCGCAGCGAACCCGACTATTCCGCGGCACTAGTCGATTCCCGGGTCGCTGCCGAAGCACTAGCCGATTTGCGGGACCGGTCAGTAACTCGCCAGTCGATGTTGCTGCGGCTCCTAAGGGACCCTGCGCAGTTCCGGGACGAAACCCTTGAACTCATTGCAGCATGTGAAACAACGTTCTTTGGCTCCCGATGGAAGGGCTATGAAGCCCGCCTTGGCCCGGCTGCCAAAGAACTCGCGCCACGTCTTCACAATGAAGGGCTGGCACAAATGCTCGTTTCCCCCCCCTCCGGGACACCACTGTTCAACGAGACCCAACAAGTGGCCATCGACAAGCTCCAGAACGCTTTTGTAATCGGTCAGGGCCGTTCGTTCCACCTTGTCCCATCGCTCCTAACGCAACCCCACGTCATTGTCAAGCATGACTCCCGATACGCCATTCAGGACGAATCATTGGCCAGCGCAGAATGCCGGTCGTACGGACTCAACCTGCCGATCGTGGTCCAGTTTCCCTCGCCGAAATCGGGGCAGATCGGGCCACGGCTGCCCAGGTTCAAAAACGCATGGCTGCCCTCACCGATGCAAGCCGACTGGACATCTGCCGCCACCTCGTCAACGAGCCATGCACGACTGCCGAAATTGCTCGACGAGTTGGGATGAGCGCGCCGCAAGTCTCGCGACATCTGCGGCGCCTTCGCGAGAATGGGCTCCTGGAATCCAGCCGAGAGGGCAAACACGCGAACCATCGCCTAAACCTGCCGGTGGTCTATTCCCTCGGCTACGATTTGGTGTCCCGCATCACTCACTAGAAACGTGTGTCGAACTGTCGAAAATTTGCTATCCCTAACGTGGTGCTGACCCCTGGTCGGCCAAAAAGGGGGCGTATGCCGGTAGAAAGGATGACGTAGGACGGACTGAGTAGGATCTCGACAGCCATTACCGCAGTGGGACAAAACATTGACATTCCGGAGGCTAGCAGCAATTTATCAAGCCGAACGTCTCCAACCAGATATATATTCGCTCACACCTCACTCAAGGGAGAGTGGCTGACTGAAAACGTGGAACGATTTCAATCGACTGAGTAGAAACCCATTATTTTGGGTGACAACTGCTGCTTCCCCGGACCATCCGTTGTTATTCGCGGCGCGAGTCGTCAAAGATCAGGCATGGCTCTGGATAAGTTGGTTTGGTCGATCGCATCGACAGCGGGGTCGTTGATTCGTATCAGTTAGGGGCCCAGAATGCCCGGCATTACGGGGATTCTGATGGCAGGAATGGCCCCGAAATGACCGCTTGGTGGAACAGCTAAAGCTTGCCCGGGAGGTGGCAATAGTCGACCCGGCCTGGCACCTCGATGATCTTGTCCGGTTCGTTGATCCGTACGCCGCGGCTTTCGGCATCGTTCACTTAGTCCTCCGGTGTGAGTTAAGACTTTGCATTTCCGCCACTGTGCTCTGTGGCAAAAGAAAATCAGCCCGAGCCGTGAGGCGAGCGGGCTGATCGTCATGGTTAAAGCAGAGGACGGCAGGTCCAACATAGTTGCGGAGTCAGCCCAAGCCCATGGCATTCCGGACTTCGTTCAGGATGTGGTGGACGGCTGTCTCTGCCATGACAGCGTCGCCTCGGGACACGGCCGCGGCGACATCCTCGTGGGCTTGCAAGGCTTCATTTCGTGGCTTGAAGGGCATCAGGCCCTGCTTGGTTCGGCTGGTGAGTACCTCGGCCACCATGCCCTCGAGCGAGGTGAACATTTCATTGCCGCAGCTTTCAAGCAGCAGGCAATGAAATTCGATATCGACCGCTAGGAAAGCCTCGAGTTCACCGGCCTCTCCCAGCCGTCTTAGTTCTGAAGCTAGGAAAACCAGCCGGGCCCGTTCCGCGGCGCTCGCTCGGCGTGCAGCACCGGCAGCTGCAATGGGCTCGACGGCGATGCGCAGCTCCGTGAGGCTGCTGTACTGAATGTCGCGTCGGACAGAGCCAAGGCGCCAGCGAACCAGCTTGGGATCAAAGACATTCCACAGCCTGCGCTCCTGGACCACGATGCCCACGCGCCGTCGCGAATACACCAGGTTCATGGATTCCAAGACCTTTACGGTATCCCGCGACACGGTCCGGGAGACGCCGTACTCCTGTTGGAGATCTTCAAGGGTGAGTCGGCTGCCGGGAGGGAGGGTCCCTGCGGCGATGGCTGAGCCCACCGCCTCGAGAACTCGCTCATGCATGGCGGGGGAGGTCCCGCCGTCGTGCTCTTCATTCGCGTTTGGTACTGTCGCCGTCGACATCGTCCCTGCTTTCTTTTGCGCCTGCGCGCCCCTCGATCCTACCCAAGAATTATCAAAGGTATGACTTGTGACACTAAAAGATAATACCTATTGATTAAAATGGTGATACCTTATCTTTCGGTGCAGTTCACTGTGAGCTGCACAACGGATCTTCTTCATTGGGCCAAAGGCGTCTTCTTCGGAGGTAAAGCATGCAGTATTCAGTCACACACCTGGTAGTGATGGGCGTTGCCGGTTCCGGCAAGTCCACCATTGCGGCAGCCCTGTCCCAACAACTGGGCTGGGCCTGCGCGGAGGCGGATGAGTTTCACCCGCAGTCCAACATCGACAAGATGACTCAGGGCATTCCCTTACAGGATGAGGACCGGTGGCCCTGGCTGCAGGAAATTCAGGGGTGGATGACTCACAATGCCGCTGCCGGGACCAGCACGGTCCTCACCTGCTCCGCGCTCAAGCAGAGTTACCGCACGCTGCTCTCTGATGCAAAGGGCCGGGTCTTGTTCGTTCACCTCGACGGCACCGCCGAGCTGCTTGGCCAGCGCATGCAGGGCCGTGAAGGGCACTTCATGCCGCCCACGCTCCTGCCCAGCCAGCTGGCCACCCTAGAACCACTGACCAGCAGTGAACTTGCCGCCGGAAGCCTGCGTCTGGATATCACCAAGTCCCCGGAGGAGATCGTGGCAACCGTGCTGGAGGCCCTCAAGCTTCCGGCTCACGCGGAACCCCATGCAGCCTAAATCTGGCCGCCAAGCCACCCCAATTCTTTTCAATCACTAACTAATTCTTGTTCAAAGGAGAACCCATGGTCATCGAAGGATGGACTCAAACACTGGGTGCTGGACCGCTGCTGCTCATCGCGGCGGCGTCGATCGTTGTACTGCTGTTCCTGATCATCAAGCTGCGGATGCATGCACTCGTGGCGTTGATCCTGATCAGCCTTGCCACCGCATTCGCCACCGGAATCCCCGCCAACCAGGTGGTTCCCGTCTTGGTCAATGGCTTTGGCACCACCCTCGGCACCGTGGCGCTCCTCGTGGGCTTGGGCGCCATGCTCGGACGCATCGTGGAGACCAGCGGTGGCGCCAAGGTACTGGCCGATTACCTGATCGGCGTGTTCGGCGAAAAGCGTGCCCCGTTTGCGCTAGGCCTTGCCTCACTGATCTTCGGCTTCCCCATCTTCTTCGACGCCGGCTTGGTAGTTATGCTGCCCGTTGTCTTCGCTGTGGCCCACCGCCTAGGCGGGGGAGTACTTCGTTACGGACTTCCCGCCGCTGGTGCGTTCTCCGTCATGCACATCTTCCTGCCGCCACACCCGGGCCCGGTGTCCGCTGCAGCCTTCTTTGATGCCAACATCGGCCTGGTTCTGATCGCCGGCCTCATCACCGCCATCCCCACCTGGTATGTCACCGCCTACCTGTTTGGCTTGTGGACGGGAAAGAAACTGGTTCTCCCGGTTCCTGCCATTCTGGGCCAGGCCAGCGAAGAGGCCGAGTCACACCCGCCGCGGTTCCGCACCATCATTGGCCTGCTGCTCCTGCCGCTGCTCCTGATCTTCATCAATACCGCCCTGAACACCCTCGCCTCCTCCGGTGTACTAGCCGAAGATGTCAAAGAAGAGCAGTGGTTCCAGGTCCTGCGCACCATCGGTGAAACCCCCGTAGCCCTGTTGATTGCCGTTCTCGTGGCCGTATTTGTTCTGGGCACCCGCCGCGGCAAGGATTCCGGCGCCATCGAGAAGCTGCTCGAATCCTCCCTCGGCCCGGTATGCTCGGTCATCCTGATCACCGGTGCCGGTGGCATGTTCGGTGGCGTCCTCCGCGCTTCTGGTATCGGTGGGGCATTGGCCGACGTCCTAGGAGACCTAGGTATTCCGTTGATTCTGGCTGGCTTCCTGATCGCCGCCATCCTGCGCATCGCGCAGGGTTCGGCCACCGTGGCCCTGACCACCACCGCTGGCCTCATTGCCCCGGCCGTGGCCCTGGCGGGCCTGTCCGGCATGCAGATCGCCGCCCTCGTGATCGCCGTGGCCGCCGGTTCCGTCGTCGTCTCCCACGTCAACGACTCCGGCTTCTGGTTGGTCGGTCGCTTCTTCGGCATGGATGTCAAGACGACTCTGAAGACCTGGACAGTCATGGAAACTCTGATCGGCGTCATGGGCTTTGCTATTGCCACCATTATCTTCTTGCTGGCAGGTATCGGCAGCTAGTCTGACCCGTATCAGCCACGGCTGACTGTTAAAGGACGGTGGGGCACCCAGGGAGAGCCTGGGTGCCCCACCGTCGTTGTATTGCTGGTGCAAACGGCTGCTTCAAGGCTTGAGTCAAGCGACATAGCTTGTGTGAGGCCCCTAGAACTTAAATGAAAGACTGCCTCGGTTCCCACGGAAGAGGTGGGAGCCGAGGCAGCTTTTATCTAAAATACCTCGCCGGAGGAGGGGTTTAGCCGGAGTGTGTCAGTGCTTCCGCATGAGATAGCACCGTGAGCGGAACGGCTTCCGGACGTGGGCAGGTACTGCTGATGTCCACGAGCTGGCCGGTGTGAGCCGAACGCAGTACCGATTCCATGACCTCCAGCGCGTGGAACGCCAAGGCTCCTCCGGCTCGAGGTTCCTGGCCGGCCGGAGTTGCGGCTAGATCATGCAGACCGATTCCACGGGCACCAGCCACATAACCTCCTGAGACAGGAAGAGTTTCCCAGCTGTCATCACCCAGGCGGCGCAGCTTCACGTCGCCGGCAAAGTGATTGGGGTCAGGCACTATCAGTGAACCCGTCTCGCCGTGGATCTCGATGTTGGCTGACTGCGTGGCGACGGCGTCAAAGCTCATGATTACGGTCGATAACGCGCCCGACTCGTGAATCAATACGCCACTGACATGGGTGTCCGTGGAGACCGGAATTTCTTCTCCTGCGCGCGGGCCCGAACCAATGGTGCGCGAATCACGGGTATGGCTTGCGGCGCCAATGACAGACTTGACCGGCCCCAACAAGGTCACAAGCGCAGACACATAGTACGGTCCCATGTCCAGCAGCGGTCCGCCGCCGGGAACGTAGTAAAAGTCCGGGTTCGGGTGCCAACGTTCATGGCCCGGGCACATCATGGTCGCCGTCGCAGAAATCGGGCGGCCAATCAAACCGTCGTCAATCGCCCGACGGGCCGTCTGGGTTCCCGTGCCCAAAACCGTGTCGGGGGCGCAGCCAACGGTCAGCCCGGCTGCCGCGGCGGCGGCAAGCACCCCAGCGGCTTCCTCGGCCGTGGCCGCCAGTGGCTTCTCGCCATAAACGCTCTTACCAGCAGCGATGGCTTGAAGGGCGACCTGCGCATGCGCGGCAGGGATGGTGAGGTTCAAGACTAACTGGACCTCGTCGTCGTCCATCAGGTCCTGGACCGACAGCGCCCGGACGCCGGGCAAATCCGCGGCGACAGCTTCGGCTCGGGAGAGGTCCAGATCGGCGACGGCGACGAGCCGCAGCGTGTCCAAGGACGGCAAGGTGCTGAGGTACTGGGCAATGATGTTTCCACAGCCCACGATGCCAATGTTCAGGATGTTTAGCGGCTGGCCCACAACATTCCCCTTTCAATGATGGTTTTGACGTTTGGATCTTCCAATATTTCTACCCGGTGACCCGGGGTGGAGACGAAGATGCGACCCTTGCCCCACTGGCGGGTCCAGATGGCGGGGGAGGTGACCTCGCGTGTCCACGGGTCCCACTCACGAACCTTTTGCGTGGTCGTGGCGAGCACGTCGATGTAGTCGTCGCTCAGAACCCAGTACTGTTCCGTGACCAGGTCGAAGTCGCCGATGCCTTCCGTGATGGGGTGTGTGGCGGCCGCGGCATTCATGGTGACCGTGTAGGGGACGTAATTATCGGATTGTTCCCCCGTGGCCTCATCCGGGTGATGGCCGGGGTGGCAGGCGAACTGGCCTCCGATGAGGTGCAGGTAATCGGAGTTGTTGCGGTAGGAATCGGCGATGCCACCGTGCCAGCCGGCCATGCCCGTGCCATTTTCAATGGCCGTGCGCAGGCCGTTGAATTCCTCGCGCTCGATGGTGGTCATGGTATTGCACTGGACGATCAAATCCACGCTCGCCATGTACTCAGGGTCTGCGTAAACGGCGGTATTTTCCTCAATACGGACCTCATAGCCGTTCTCGCGCAGGTAAGGGATGAATAGTTCGGTGGCTTCCACGGGCTGATGTCCGTCCCAGCCGCCGCGCACCACGAGTGCGTTTTTTCCAGTTGTCATGGGGTGTCCTCTTGGTTGATAGTGGTCCAGTTGCTGTTGTTGCTGGCGCTTTCCTCGACCGCGGCCAGGACTCGCTGCACGCCGAGGGCTTCCTCGAACGACGGCGTGGGCTGGGTTTTAGCTCCCAGTGCCGTCACGAGGTCCACGACCTGGTGAGTGAAACCGTGCTCGTAGCCAAGTCCGTGGCCCGTGGGCCACCAATTGCCCACATAGGGGTGCTCGGGCTCGGTGACCATAATGCGGTGGAAGCCGCGGGATCCGGCCTCGTCGCGCTCGTCGTAGTACTCAAGGAAGTTCATGTTTTCAAAGTCGAAGGCCAGCGAGCCGAGTGAGCCGTTGACCTCAAGACGCATGGCGTTCTTCCGGCCCAAAGCGGCACGGGTCGCCTCGAACACGCCGATAGCTCCGCCGTCGAACCTGGCCGTGAAGATGGCGGCGTCATCGACGGTGACCGGACCCATTGCGGTGTTTTCATCCACCGCACCTGTGCCGCCCAATCCAACGAAGTCACCACCGACGGGGCGCTGGCTCGTGAAGGTTTCCATGATGGCCGAGACCCCGCTGAGGTGCTGGCCCGTGACGAACTGGGCGGCGTCGATGCTGTGTGCTCCAATATCGCCCAGCGCGCCGGAGCCGGATTTCGTCTTGTCCATGCGCCACGTCAGCGGGGCATGGGGATCCGAAAGCCAGTCCTGCAGGTATTGGGCGCGAACGTGGCGAATCGTGCCAACCTTGCCCTCGGCGATCATGCGCTTCATGAGCGCCAGGGCCGGGGTTCGCCGGTACGAGTAGCCGCACATGGCGAACACACCCTGGCGTGCCGCCTCCGCAGCGACGGCCGTCATTTCTTCGGCCTCGGCCACACTGTTCGCGAGCGGCTTTTCGCACAGGACATGTTTGCCGGCCTTGAGCGCGGCGATGGCGATTTCCGCATGCGTGTTGCCGGGGGTGCAAATGTCGATCAGGTCGATGTCATCACGTGCGATCAGTGCCCGCCAATCCGTCTCGGTCGACGCCCACCCCATCTGCTCGGCGGCATGCTCGACGGCGGATTGGTTCCGTCCGGCGATGGCCGTCAGTTCCGGGGTGAACGGCAGCTCGAAGAAGCGATGCGCGTTGCGCCACGCATGGGAATGCGCGGCTCCCATGAACGCATAGCCGATCATACCTACCCGAAGGGTGGGCTTTTGCTGTGCTGACATTGTAAGAAGTGTCCTTTCGGGATTACTTGCTGAATCCGGCGGTCAAGCCGCTCAGGAGTTGCCGGCGGCCCAGGATGTAGAGCGCCAAGACGGGCAGGGTGCTCAAGACTACCGAGGCCAAGACGGCTGGAATATTGACGCTGAATTCGCCCTGGAAGGTCCACAGCCCCAGTGGCAAGACGCGAAGCTCGGGGCTCTGAGTCAAGATCAAGGGCAGAAGGAAGCCATTCCAGACGCCGAGACCGTTGTAGATACCGACGGTGACAATGGCCGGCTTGGTGAGGGGGAGTGCCAGTCGCCACATGGTCTGCCATTCGCTGCAACCATCGAGGCGCATCGACTCAAACAACTCATTGGGTACGTCCCTGATGAAGTTGCACATGATCAAGACGCTCAGCGGAATCGCGAAGGCAACCGAGGGCAGGATGATGGCCAAGAGGCTGTCGTACAGATTCATCTTGATGATCATCAGGTACACGGGAATGATCGTGGCCTGCAGCGGGATGGCCAGTCCCATCAAGAAGAGCGCGTTGACGCCCTTGAGGAACTTGCCATTGCCACGCACAATGGCGAAAGAAGCCATGAAAGCAACAATGAGGGTGGGAATTACCGCTCCAACGGTGATGATGACGCTGTTGAAGAAGTAGCGGGTGAAGTCCGCCTCGATAACCATCTTGTAGTTTTCCAACGTTGGTTTCGCTGGAAAGGCCAAAGGATTCTGGCTAAAGTACCCGGCCTGTGTCTTCAAGCTCGTGATGACGATGTAGTAGATTGGGATGATAATGATGGCTAGCCATAACCAGCCAGCGGCTCCGCCGGGAAGGTTGAAACGGCCCTTCGGGCGGTTCAATTTCACGGCTGGCTGCATGTCCCGGTCCCGTTTTGTCGTGGTTGACCCTGTCAACGTGGCGCTCATCTTACATTCCTTCCAATTGGCTGCCGGTGCGATCCTTGCCGCCCAATCGCTGCAGGACCAAGGCCATGACCAGGCCAATCACTACGAGAACCACCGCTGTCACGCTGGCCGGGCCCATCAAGTTGGCCCTGAAGCCAGTCAGGTACATATCCAACGGCAAGATGCGTGTGGCGTTACCAGGTCCACCGTTGGTGAGAACGAAGATCAGATCGAAGTAGGTCAACGATCCCACGGTCATGAGAGTGGAGGATGTGATGATGGTGTATTTCAGCTGGGGCACGGTGATGAAGAAGAATTGCTTCACGCGCCCCGCCCCGTCGATCTCGGCTGCTTCGTAGATGGAGCGCGGGATCTGGCGCACGCCACCTTGGTAGATCAGCGTGTGGAACGGGACAAACTGCCAGGCGATGACAAAAATGACGACGCCGAGGGCAAGATTGGGATTCCCCAACCAGTCTTGGGCAAGGAAGGGCAGATGCAGACCTGCGGCCAGACCAAAGTTTGGATCCAGGAGTGCTTTGTAGGCAATGGCAATGGCGGCCGAGGAAAGCAACAACGGCAGGAAATACAGGACAGCGAGCAGTGCCCGATACTTCTGGCTTCCTGCGGTAAAGGTTCCCAGCAGCAAACTAATCGGAGTCTGGATGATCCACGAGAGGATCATGACAACAAACGTTAGCCAGAGAGCGTGATACATGCCCGGGTCTGTGAAGACGCTCAGCCAGTTCGCGATTCCTGCCACCGAGATGGCGCCAATTCCATCCCAGGTCGTGAAGCTCAGCAGGAAGACTCCTGCCAGTGGAATGATGGCAAAAACAATGAAAAAGATGAGAGCCGGAACGGCAAGCCACGCCAGCTGGCCGGTCTTTCCTTTCGATGCCTCAACGGCTTTTTGACGTTGCCGTCGCAAAGGTGAGGTGGTTAAGTTGTTGGTGCTCATTTGCCGATCGTCGCATTCATGTTGGATGCGAACTCTTCTGGAGTAATGGAGCCAACGAACAACTGGTCGATATTGTTCAAGAGTGCTTCCGACGCTGTCGGGCTGAGTGCCTGGTCCCAGGACTGCTGGTAGCTGGGGGCGTCCTTGCTCAGCGTGTACACGTAGCTGAGGAAGTCCTTGTCGTCGGACGTGGAAAACTTGTCTTCGAGTCCGTTGACCACGGGAACTGAACCGGAGGCAATGTAGGCGTCGACCTCTGCCGTGGCCAAGAGTCCTTCGGCAAAGAACTTCTTGGCTGCTTCCTTGTCGCTATCGCTGGCCTTGGCCGAGATCGAGAGGTAATTCGAAGGGTTACCAACGGCATTCTTGGGGTCACCCTTGCCGCCTTCGACAGCCGGGAAGTCTACCCAACCGAGGTTTCCGCCGGGAACAAAGTCGCCGCCGTCGTTCTTCATTCCGCCGTAAGTCCACGCGCCATGCAACATCATGGCGGCCTTGCCGGTGTACAGCAACGCCTGATCAGCATTGGAGTCAGCGGTAATAGAGGAGAAGCCCTTGATGAAGCCGCCTGCAGTGACGAGCTCCTGGATCTTCTTCAGCGCCTCAAGGGCAGCCGGGTCGGACCAGGCGTCAGCCTTGTTGTTGAAGATATTGGTGAAGACCTCGGGTCCACCGACACGGTCAAACATGTATTCCAGCCACATCATGGACGTCCAGCGAGACTGACCGGCCAAGGCGATGGGTGCGATGCCCAGGTCGTTGAACGTCTTGGTCAACGTGAGGAGATCGTCCCAGGTCTTGGGCGGCTGGGCGCCTGCCTTGGAGAAGAGTTCCTTGTTGTAGTAGAAAATGATCGGCTGCACGGTGGTGGCCGGGATGGCGTAGATTTTGCCATCGATCGTGGCTGCGCCGAAGGCTGACTCAAACAGTTTTTCTTTCACGGCGGCGTTGTCAGCGAACCATGAGGTGAGGTCTTCAACCTGGGACGCGGCAGCGTATGACTTCAGGACGCCTCCGCCCCATCCATAGATGATGGTGGGAGCCTGGTCGGCGCCGATTGCCGTCTTGATTTTGGTCTTATAGGCGTCGTTCTGGAAGAACGTCACCTTGATTTCGCTGCCCGCGTTTGCCTTGCCGAACGCATCGATCGAATTCTTTCGGATCGTTTCGTTCGGATCTCCGCTGACAGACCACATTGAGGCGCCCTTGGCCGATGAACTGCCGGGGCCAGATGTGCCGCAGGCGCTCAGACCCCACACTGCCAGCGGGGCAAGGCCCGCAAGTGTGAGGAAGGATCGGCGTGAGGTGGTGTTGTGTTCCATTCTTATTCTCCATTGAAAAGGGCCGGGGCCTGAGATGGGTGATGACCGAGAAGCAAGTTTCGAAATGTTTCGCAAGTAATTCTGAAGTTGGATAAAACATAGTCGTGATTGTCATCACACGTCAAGCCCATTTTTGGGGCATTTGACGGAGGCTTAGGTATTCCTGCACACTTCAACTGACAGAAACTTTTCGAAAGGATGAGGGTGTGATGGTGCGAGCAGAAAAAGTCAGGGCGAAGCCGGTTCTGGCGACAGTTGCAGCCCTCGCTGGTGTCTCGGCTCCCACGGTGTCGAAAGTCATCAATGGTCGCGATGACGTAGCGGAAGCTACGCGGCTACGGGTTCAGGCGGCCTTGACGGAGCTGGGCTATGAATCACCCATGCAGCGTCGGGCCAGATCCACAGGGCCGGACATGGTTGACCTGGTGATCGATGGGATGGCCACGCAGTACTCGATGGAGATCCTCACCGGAATTCTGGATTATGCGGCCGCTGAAGGTGTGGATGTGGTTGTTGGCAGTGTGACGCCGGCAAAACTACAGACGGCCAACCATGAAGAATGGGCACAGCGAATGATTGAATCGGGGCGCAAGGGTCTGATTTTGGTGACGTCGGAGATGACGACACGGCAACTTGACTCATTTGCCCAACGAAACATTCCTGTCGTGGTCATTGATCCCTTGAACCCGCCCCGGCAAGGATTTAGCAGTGTTGGTGCGACCAACTGGGCAGGCGGCAAAGAAGCTACCGAGCATCTCTTGTCGTTGGGCCATACTCGTATTGCTTTTTTGGGCGGCCCGAATGCTGCCGAATGCAGTGTGGCCCGCTTGCATGGCTACCTCGCAGCTCTGATGGGTCACGGAATCAAGCAACGACCCGAATACATTTTGACGGGCGGATTTACCAAGACCTTTGGTGTGGAGGGTACTCGCCAGCTTCTTGCGCTGGATGAACCGCCCACGGCAATCTTCGCGGCGTCGGATGCGACTGCTCTTGGCGTGCTCGAGGAGGCGCGTCAGCATGGCTTGCGAGTCCCTGACGATCTGAGCCTGGTGGGGTTTGACGGAACCCCACTCACCGAGCAGACCCTACCGAGATTGACCTCTGTGGCGCAGCCCTTGCAAGAAATGGGGCGAGCTGCCCTGCGTGCCGTTCTACGTTTGGTCAAGGGCGAGGAGCTTGACTCGGCGCATATGGAATTGGCCACCGAACTCGTTATCAGGGATTCGACGGCGCCGCCACGAGTCGCCTAGCGTGGCCGATTCCACCTAGCCCGTGGGTGGCGCCCACAAAAATTGCGGGGGTCCGGGTAGGGTGATGGTGTCATTGGCTGCAGCATCATGGGCAGTCAAAGAATCATTGGCACCAAAGGGGGTAGTGATGCGTTCCACGGTCAAAGATGTCGCCGCACGTGCGGGTGTCTCGCCCAAGACTGTCTCCAACGTGGTCAACGGGCTTGTGCCCGTCAGCGAAAGCACCCGGGCCAAGGTCGAAGCGGCCATTGCTGAACTAGACTACATTCCTAACCTTTCGGCTCGCGGACTCCGTAACGGGCGCTCAGGAGTCATCGCCCTGGCCCTGCCGGATCTAGGAACTCCCTACTCTGCGGAGGTAGCGCACCAGATTGTCGAGGTGGCTCACGAGCAAGGGTGGAGCGTTCAACTCGAGGAGACCGGGCATGATCCCCACCGCGAACTTGACCTCGTCTCCAAGGCTCGCGCCAATCTGATCGACGGCCTCATTCTCAACCCCATCGCCCTGGACGTCAGTGCCATTCGAACGGGTGGGAATCTGCCACCTGTGGTCATGATTGGTGAGGTTGAACAACACCAAGTCGATCATGTCGGCGTCGATAATTTCAGTGCAGCTCGTGACATGACGCTAGCCCTCGCGGCTGGAGGACGACGGCGGATCGCCATCCTGGGTACCACGGAAAATCGCCGCACAGCCACGGCCAATATCCGCACCATGGGATATCGTCAGGCCTTAGACGATCTGGGGATCGACCACGATCCCCACCTAGAAATCGCCTGCGATGAGTGGATACCTGGTGGCAGCGCCCGCGCCCTGGGGAACTACCTGCGTGAGAACCAGCTTCCCGAGGCCATCTTTTGCTTCACCGATTCGCTCGCTATCGGCGCCTTAAGTGTCCTGCATCTAGAGGGCCACCGGGTTCCCCAAGATGTTTTGATTGCCGGATTTGATGACATTGACCATGGACAATTTGCTGTCCCGGCGCTGACCACTATTTCCTTTGATAAGCGGGCCCTCGCCGAAGAAGTCATGAGGCTCCTACGAGGACGGATGGCAGATCGAAAACGAGAACCCGTGCAACTCACGCTGCCCTATCAACTGATCTCGAGAGCCAGCTCCGCAGCTCACTAGCTCACGACACCGTAGCGGCTTGCCTGCCTCAACGAGGCCAAGAGATATTTGCGGAGTCTTGATAAGCTGCGATTCATCCTCAGACTCACCGCCCCGTCCGTCAGCTTTCATCAGTCATGGTTGGAGGCCAAGAGGGAATGACCCGACGGTCACCAGGACGGTTCGGGCATCCGCCCCGGCGACCGATTCGACACGGCCGAGGACTTCCAGGCCTGGATACAACGTCTTAGCATGCCGGCTGATCCGGCCTTCCTCTTAGGTGGAGTGCAAGTCACCGCCAGTAGATTCTGGATAGTGGAAGAGGACAGCTACCTCGGAGCGATCGAGCTCCGGCATGTGCTAACGCCCGTCATGGTCGAGGCGGTCGGCCACATTGGCTATAACGTCCGACCGACTGCTCGCGGCCGGGGCATTGCGACGTGGGCCCTAAAAGCTGTTCTCCCTCACGCCCACAGCGCTGGATTGAGTCGGGTGCTGCTCACCTGTGATGAGCAGAATCTGGCATCAGCGCGAACCATTGAGGGAAACGGTGGGGTCCTTGAGGATGTGCGCGACACCGAACTGGGCCGCAAGCGCAGATACGGGATCGAGCTGTAGGGCTACTCCTGGGAGCAAGCAAGTAAGGACGCGGGCACGGGGCGGAATCCAGCTCGCGAAGAGCGAGCTGACAAGCTATCACTGGTCCAGAGTGCCTCTTAAAGAAATATTGTGCACGCTAACAAAAATCTCTTGTGCCACGCATTACAACGATGTAATCTGTGGAGTAGATCACAAGCGATTGGCAATTTCCGCCCTCCCGGTCTGGCTGAGAGTGCGGAATTTACATGAGCTTGAAGTGCAATCGCATCCAAAGGAGTGAGCGATGAATCAAGTCAATAATTTATCTCGTCGGCAGTTGCTGCGTGGTGGGGGACTAGCTCTCTCGGCCATGGGAGTCGGCGCGCTGCTTGCTGGTTGTGGCGGTTCCGCCAATGCGGCCACCAAGGAACAGCTTCGATTCTGGCACCTGCTCTCGGGCGGTGACGGTATCAAGATGCAAGCCATGATCGATGCCGCCAATGATTCTCAGCAAGAATTTCATGTCAATCCAACGGTCTTGGCCTGGGGTCCTCCGTACTACACCAAACTGGCGATGGCATCAGCCGGTGGCCGACCTCCGGAGGTAGCCATCATGCATGCCTCGCGTGTCGCTGGCTATGCGCCGGGCGGGCTCTTGGATAGCTGGGATCTGGACCTCTTGGCCAAGAATGGGGTGACCGAGAAAGACTTTGCGCCTCGTATTTGGGAAAATAGCCTGCAAGACGGCAAGCTCTTCTCTATTGCCCTTGATTCACACCCCTTTATCCTCATGTACAACACCGAGGTGGCGCAGAAGGCGGGAGTGCTTGGAAGCAACGGTCAGCTAGAAGCCGTCTACACGCCAGACGGCTTCAAGGAAATGGCCGTCGAGATGGCGAAGGTGACCGGAAAGCACGGTCTTTCCTATGGATATCTCGGCGACGGGGCACAGATGTGGCGCTTGTTCTACACGCTCTACAAGCAGCACGCCGCTCCCATGGATTTGGTGCAGGGACAAAAGGCCGTGGTGGACAGGGACGTTGCCATCGATGTTTTGGAATACATCCACTCGTTGCTCGATGACACCATCGCAACTCCGAGCGGCGACGGAGGAACAGCCATCGCGGAATTTGCCGGGCAAGACTCGGGCATGTTCATGAGCGGTGTCTGGGAACTGCCCACCATGCAGACGGCCAAGGTGCCCCTTGACGCCATGCCCATTCCCACCTTGTTTGGAACCCCAGCAGCCTATGCTGACTCACACGCTTTCGTCTTGCCGCACCAGCTGAACCTTGACCCACGTAAGCGTGAACTGGTGTACGCGTTCGTGGGGGATATCTTGAAGGGTTCCTTCAACTGGGCGCAGGCAGGTCACATCCCGGCCTTCCAGCCCGTGGTGCAATCAGCCGAGTACGCTCAGCTGCTGCCACAAGCTCACTATGCCGGAGCGGCAGACATTATCAACTACGATCCACGCGCCTGGTTTACCGGCTCTGGCTCAGATTTCCAGTCCTTCTTCGCTGAAAACGTGCAAAACGTCTTCCTCGGCCGCACGGCTGCCAAGGACGGCTGGGACAACTTCATCAAGCGCTTGGACACCTTGTTATCCAAGCCCAATCCGGTGTAGTCCGGCTGAAATACGCCACAAGGCGTTACACATCATCTTTGGGAGAGTCATTTTTGCGGCAAGGGAGCCAACGCAATGAGCACGTCCACCGTATCTAGTAGCTCAGAAGTAACTGTTCAACACGTTCACGAGAACAACCACGCCGTCCGCTTGCGACGAGATCGCCGCCACGGCTGGTCATTCATGGCACCATTTCTGGTGTTCTTCGGGGTCTTCCTCGTCTGGCCCTTGATATACGGGCTCTATATGAGCTTCACGGGCAAGTCGCTCACGGGCGCCAACAGTAGTTTCATCGGTTTTGACAACTACATCGAAGCCTTGGGGGACGCCGATATGTGGCACTCCATGGGCAACACGTTCTACTTCACCCTCATCAGCACCGTGCCGCTGGTTCTTGTAGCCCTGGCAATGGCGGCCCTAGTGAACATGGGCCTGCCGGCGCAGTGGCTGTGGCGACTGTCCTTCTTTGCCCCATACCTATTGGCCTCCACGGTCGTCTCGCTGTTCTTCGTCTGGATGTACAACCCGCAGCTGGGCCTCATCAACGAATTGCTGGGCAAGATCGGCATTCCGCCGATCGACTGGCTCAACAACCCGGATGTGGCGATGTGGAGCATTGTCATTGCGACCCTATGGTGGACAGTTGGTTTCAACTTCCTCCTCTACCTCGCAGCCATGGGCAATATTCCTCAGGCACACTTCGAGGCAGCTCAGCTGGATGGTGCTGGTGGATGGCGCCAGTTCTTCTCCATCACCTTGCCGCAGATCAAGGCAACCACCATCATGATCGTGATCTTGCAGGTTCTGGCCTCGCTGAAAATCTTCGATCAGGTGTACCAGATGACAGCGGGTGGACCCGCCGGTTCTACCCGCACCGTGGTCCAGTACATTTTCGAGTCGGGCTTCACGGGATATCGACTGGGCTACTCCGCGGCCATCTCCTACATCTTCTTCGCCATCATTGTCATCGTCTCGATTTCCCAGTTCTTTCTCACTCGCAAGAGGAGCTCATAAACCATGACTGCTTCGACACTTACACGCACAAGTACCCGAAACTCTGGTGGGCATTCCGCCGTCGTCAAGCGACGCAAGAAGCGCTTTCAGCCCAGTCGGTTCGTCGCGACCCTCATCGTGGCGGTTCTGGCGATCACGTGGCTGGTGCCTTTTGCCTGGGCCACCATCACCGCACTCAAGAGTGAAACGGAGGCGGCGGCAACACCCATCACCTTGGTGCCAAAATCGGGGTTCACCTTTGATGCCTTCGCGAAGGTGCTCCAACAGGGCAATATTCCGCAGTGGACCTTGAACTCACTATTCACCGCCGCTGCCATCACCATCATCACCCTAGCCATCTCAACCCTGGCCGCCTACGCACTCTCGCGCATCGACTTCAAGGGCCGCAAGCTCATGATGACCATCATCGTAGCCTCGCTCATCGTGCCGCCGCCGGTCCTCATCATCCCGCTGTTCTACCAAATGGTCTCCTTCCACATGATCGACACCTACTGGGGCATCATCTTGCCGCAGGTCATTGCCCCAGCCATGGTGTTTGTCCTGAAGAAGTTCTTCGATCAGATTCCCCGCGAACTTGAAGATGCCGCCCTCGTGGATGGTGCCGGCCGGATCCGAATTTTCTGGCAGGTAGTCCTTCCGCTCTCACGTCCCATCCTGGCCGCCGTCGCGATCTTCGTCTTCATCGGCGCCTGGAACAACTTCCTGTGGCCCTTCATCGTCACCAATGAAAGCTCCATGCTGACCCTTCCGGTCGGATTGCAGACCATCAAGAGCGCCTACGGCATCCAGTACGCCCAGAACATGGCCTCGGCCCTGTTGGCGGCGTTGCCCCTGATCGTGGTCTTCCTCTTCTTCCAGCGTCAGATCATCAAGGGCATTTCCACCACCGGCCTGGCCGGAACCTAATTCCAGTTCCCACAACTTTTCACCACGCAAACACAACAGGAGAACAGCACCATGTCACGTGCACGGATCAGTATTGACCGCGACTTCACCATCTCTGAAGTTCCCCACCGTCTCTTCGGCTCCTTTGTGGAGCATATGGGCCGCTGTGTCTATACCGGAATCTACGAACCGGGCCACGCTCAGGCCGATGAGCAGGGCTTCCGCAAGGATGTCCTGGCTCTGACGAAGGAGCTGGGTGCCACGGTTATTCGCTACCCCGGCGGCAACTTTGTCTCCGGCTACAACTGGGAAGACGGGATCGGCCCGGTCGCGAACCGCCCGCGCCGCCTCGACGGTGCCTGGCACACCCTAGAGACGAACGCTTTCGGTCTCCACGAGTTTGTCGATTGGTCCCGTAAGGCCGGCACAGAAATCATGGAAGCCATCAACCTCGGCACCCGTGGGGTGAATGCTGCCCGCGAGATCGTCGAATACGCCAATCACCCCGGCGGAACATACCTCTCCGATCTGCGCGCCAAGAACGGTCACAAGGACCCCTTCGATATCAAGCTCTGGTGCCTCGGCAACGAGATGGACGGCCCGTGGCAGATTGGCCACAAGACCGCTCAAGAATATGGTCGCCTGGCGCAGGAGGCCGGCAAGGCGATGCGCCTGGTCGATCCCACGATCGAGCTCGTGGCCTGTGGCAGTTCCAGCTCCGCGATGCCGACCTTCGGCGAATGGGAGCAAACGGTCCTGACCCACGCCTACGACGAGGTGGACTACGTCTCCTTGCACGCTTATTACCAGGAGCACGACGGCGACGCCAACAGTTTCCTGGCCAGTGCAGTCGACATGGACTACTTCATCGAATCCGTCGTTGCCACCGCGGATGCCGTCCGTGCCAAGGGCAAACACAAAAAGAAGATCAACCTCTCCTTTGACGAGTGGAACGTCTGGTACCAGAGCGGTCTGGATACCGAAGACCAGCCGCACCGCGTCAACAACTCCGGATGGCGCGAACACCCGCGAGTTATCGAGGACAAATACAACGTCACCGACGCTGTGGTTGTGGGCACGCTGCTGAACTCACTGCTCCGCCACGGTGACAGAGTGAAGATCGCCAACCAGGCTCAGCTGGTCAACGTCATCGCCCCCATCCTGGCCGAACCCAATGGACCGGCCTGGCGCCAGAGCATCTTCTACCCATTCTCGCTCATGGCCGAACTGGCCAAGGGGAAGATCCTGCGCACCGAGGTTGATTCCGACAAGGTCGACACCGCCAAGTTTGGCGATGCGGACCTCGTTGACGTCAGCGTCACCTGGGACGAGGATAACGGCCGCATGGCATTGTTCTTTGCCAACCGTGGTCTGGAAGAAGCCGCCGACGTTGAGGTGGCCCTGCGCGGCTTTGATGCCAAGAGCATCATCCGTGCAGAGGTTCTGGAAGCTCCTGAAGGTTCGGATCGCTTCACCAAGAACACGCTGGCGCAACAGGATCAGATCGGCATGACCCCGCTGAGTGGGGTCAAGGCCACCGGTGATGAACTTCGCCTGACCCTCCCGGCCCTGTCCTGGTCGGTAGTGGTTCTCGAGGTCGGCAAGAACTAACAACTCACACGGAGCACACAACTGAGGGACCGAACCAGATGGTTCGGTCCCTCAAGTTGCGCCACGCACTCCCTACAGTGCCCGGTGTGCCCGGAAAATCTCTGGGGCGTGGATTCCCTCACACAAGTCGGCGAGAATACGTCCGATCGCGGGTGTGAACTTAAAACCATGCCCGGAGAACCCTGCACCCACCACGAGAGGCCCACAACGATCCAGGACAAAATCCCCCGTGGTGGTCGAGGTGTAGGTGCAGCTGATCGGCACGAACGTATCGGCATCCAGACCCGGGAACCACTCACGCGCATAGCGCCGCAGAGCCGCCATCTGGGTAGGTTCGGGTGCGAAGTCCCGCGCATCGGGATCAACCACGGCGCCCACGCCGTGCCAGCCAATCTTGATACCTTCCCCAGGCGTCAACATGCCATACGTGTGGCTGTACCAATAATCATCCGCGCGCTCGGCAGGATCCGGGGAGTGGTTAAAACTGGGCCACTCCATGGAAGCATCCACAGCGTGGAAATGGGCAGGTTGTTCCTGCGTGACAACGAGCTGGGGGATATCGATCTGCTCGCCGAGGAGCTTTTTTGTCCACGCGCCTGCTGTGACGATAACTCGTGAGGCCGTGTAGCTACCCTCGTCCGTGACGACCTGAACCAGCTCATCGTTGAGCACATCGATGCTGCGCACAGGATGGTCGTAGTGGAACTGCGCGCCACGGGCTTCGGCTGCCTGGCGCAGGGCCATGAGCGCATCGGCTGCCCGTACGCGGCCGGCGTTCGGAACAAAGAGTGCCTCGCCACGAAAGTGCATGCCCGGCCAGCGGCTCATGGCCTCCTCGGCGCTCAAGAACGAGCTCTCGATGCCATACTGCTCGTGCATCGCACGGACGCGCTTCAAGGCCGCGAGATTACCGTGATTGACGAGCCCCACGAGGTCCAGCAACTGCACCCCGGTCTCTTGGGCAAGTTCGTCCCACAAGAGCCGGGCCTCGCTGACCAGGGTGAGGTACTCGGGCTCTTGATAGGCCGTATTGAAGTTTCGGCTCGCACCATGAGAAGCGCCCAAACTGTGTCCGTCGGAGAATTGCTCGAAGAGCAGAACAGATTTCCCTTTCCGAGTAACGCTGAGCGCGGCCGCGGAGCCCATGGCTCCACCGCCGACGACTATGACATCGACATGACTGTTCAAGGGAATAGCTCCGTTCCTCAGTCCGCAGCATGCTGGACGTCCCGTCCATCATGCCACGTGGCAAAAGGGCGTTAACGGCGTTGTGCCCCAACCTGTGGAAGGGTCAGGGCACAACGACACGCAAAAGAACCTTAGTTTTTGGCAGCTACGGCGTGGATGCCCTCAAGAACGGCCGTCACCTGAGCGGCTACCTCGGCGTCATCCTTCGGGTGCAGCTCGGCAAAGCGAACGACCGAGTTCGGGATGGAAAGCTTGACGTCTTCGAGGACGTTGGCGCCGGCGATGCTCAACGCCTTGCGAGCCTCATCCTGAGCCCACACGCCACCGTACTGGCCGAAAGCGGTACCGATCACGGCAGAGGGCATGTCCTTCGCCGCACCATTGCCGAACGGACGGGACAACCAGTCAATGGCGTTCTTCAGAACAGCAGGCATGGTGCCGTTATATTCGGGGGAGATCAAGAGCAGGGCATCGGCCTCTGCAGCAGCTGCGCGCAGTTCGCGGGCAGCCTCGGGAACCTGACCTTCAACGTCGGTGTCCTCGTTGTAGAACGGGATGTTCTCCAGTCCTGAGTACACCTTGACGGTTACACCGTCGGGAGCATTGAGCGCCGTTGCTTCTGCAAGCTGACGATTCGTGGAGCCGTCGCGCAGGGACCCGACAAGAGTAAGGACTGTTGTTGTCATGAGGAAATCTCCCGATGTTGAAGTAATACGGTGTGGCACGATATGCACCTCACCGCGAAGTTTCAAGCTTCAACTAGTGGCAACGGCGGGGGCCGCGCACCCATTCCATCAAATTAAGTGAGCTACGACACGCCGCTGAATCGATGGGCTATTCGACCATCGAGCCTTCGCTTAGGGAGTGCCAGGTGCGGTTGTAGTAGACCAGTGGCCGGGAGGCCTGGGCGCTGCGATCCGATTCGCCAGGCAGGTCAACCTGCAGGATCTGTACAGCAACGACCGTGGAATCGCCAGCATCCATCTTGTTAACGATACGACCGCGCATCCAGGCGTTGGATGTTGGAAGGAAGGGTTCACCGGTGATGAGCCGTGACCAGATGGAGCGATCCGCAAAGCGATCGATGCCACTCGTGGCAAAATTCTTCGCCAAATCAATCTGATCGGCCCCCAAGAGATGAATCACCACGGTTTCCGCCTGCTTGACCGTGGGGGTCGAGGATGACGCGGATGACAGTGAGAAGACCACCAATGGCGGGTTGGCCGACACGGAGATTACCGAGGTGGCCGTCAGTCCGACGGGGCCATCACCAATGTCGGCCGTGATGACAGCTACGCCCGCGGGGTGATTGCGGAAGGCGGATTTAAAGTCATCGGCACTGAGCATGTCGACAAAGCTGTGATGCGAGGGCTGCTCTTGTTCGGCAACGACGGCGGACTGCGACATGGTGACTCCTTCATTACGGCCAGATTGGGCCTGGACTGCGGCTGCTGTCATGAATGAAAAATTACCATCTTAACGAATAATTGGACGATTCAAGGTGACGAATCATGTCTCTCTACCTCATTCGTTCCGCATAGTGACCATTTATTACTCGGAAATTTGGCGAGAAGCCCGGTAGTGGGTTGAACTTGTGAAGAAATATTTCTTGCGGCCAAGAGACCTGGATCATTGCGGCCGCGGTACATCGTGGAACGGCGAGCATCAAAGCTCTCGCCGATACACGGGGTGCGACCACCAGGATTGATGGAGTTTTCATGAGTACCACCAGCCTTGCCCCCCACATGGCCGCACAGCGGTCAGATGAAGATCACGAGCGCATCAGCTTCTGGGCCGAACAAGCCCAGAGGCTCGATTGGGCGCAGCCCTGGCACACGGACCACACCTTCGTCTCGGCCTTTGACCCCGACTCCGAGGAACTTCGCGTTCCAAGCATTGAGTGGTTTGCCGGAGGCAAGCTCAACGCCGCCGTGAACTGCGTCGACCGGCACGTCAGCGCCGGAAACGGTGAAAAAGTTGCACTGTATTGCGAGGGTGAACCCGGTGACCGCCGCGTCATCACCTACCGCGAACTTCAGGACGAGGTGTGCAAGGCAGCCAACACCCTCGAGTCTCTGGGTATTGGCAAAGGGGACCGAGTGGTGATCTACCTGCCCGTCATTGCCGAAACCATCATCATCACCCTCGCCGTTGCCCGCATCGGTGCCATTCATTCCCTCGTCTTCGGTGGCTTTTCCGCTGAGGCGCTGCAATTCCGGGTGGAGGACACCGGCGCCAAGCTGCTCGTCACCACAGATGGCCAGTTCCGCCGTGGCAAGGCCGTGCCTGTCAAGGCCAATGCCGACGCTGCGGTCTCGGGGGAAAATTCAATCGAGCATGTTCTCGTGGTGCGCCGCACCGGCTCAGACATCGAGTGGACCGAAGGCCGAGACCTGTGGTGGCACGAGACGGTCGAGCTGGCCAGCACGGAGCACACAGCTGAGTACTTTGATGCCGAGACTCCGCTCTTCATCATGTACACCTCCGGCACGACGGGTCAGCCCAAGGGCCTGGTCCACACGACCGGCGGCTACCTGACACAGGCATCGTACAGCCACGAATTGCTGTTCAGTCACCCCGACCCGGCCCAGCGTGAGACGGATGTTCACTGGTGCACGGCCGACCTGGCCTGGGTCACGGCGCATACCTACGAGATCTACGGCCCGCTGAGCAACGGCGTCACGCAGGTCATCTTCGAGGGCACGCCCAACACCCCGCACCCGGGACGCCACTTTGAGATCATCGAACGCTACGGCGTGACAAGCTACTACACGGCACCCACCCTGGTCCGTTCCCTCATGGGCTGGTTCCCCGACGGCGTTCCGGCCCACCACGATCTGTCCTCGCTGCGCCTCCTGGGTACCGTGGGCGAAGCCGTGAATCCGCAGGCCTGGACGTGGCTCCGCGAGCAACTCGGCGGCGGCACCTTGCCTATGGTGGATACCTGGTGGCAGTCCGAAACCGGAGCCACAATTCTCTCCCCACGTCCTAGCGACACCGCGTTCAAGCCAGGGTGCGCGGCGCGCGCCCTGCCCGGTGTAAGTGTGCGCATTGTCAACGACGACGGAGCTGACGTTGGGTGCGACGAGCAGGGTTTAATTGTGGTTGATGGGATTGGCCCGGCCATGGCTCGCACCGTGTGGGGAAACCCCCAGCGCTACCTTGATTCCTACTGGAGCAAGTTTGCCAAGCAGGGTTACTTCCTCGCCGGTGACGGAGCGCGTTACGACACGGACGGCGACGTCTGGATCCTGGGCCGCATCGACGATGTCATCAATATTTCCGGCCACCGGCTCTCCACGATTGAGATTGAATCGGCGCTCGTGTCCCATCCTCTCGTCATCGAGGCCGGGGTCACCCCGGTGACGGACGCATTGACGGGACACGCCGTCGTCGCCTTTGTGGTGATAAGCAATCCAGAAGCGCTCTCCGCGCCGGAAGTCCAAGACCAGCTGCGGGCCCATGTGGCACGCAAGATTGGCCCCATCGCCAAGCCGGCCGCCGTCGTCGTGGTTCCTGATGTTCCCAAGACTCGCTCGGGGAAGATCATGCGCCGCCTCCTGACCCAAATGTTTGAGGGGACGCCCCTCGGCGATACCACCTCGCTGCAAAACGAAGAAGCAGTGGCCGGCATCATCGCGGCCGTTACCGAGTACAACACGAAGGATCACTCATGAGCCACGCACCTGTTAATATTGCCGACCTCGCCACCCCGCTCAAATTTGCCTACTGGGTCCCGAATGTTTCCGGTGGCCTCGTGGTAAGCAAGATTGAGCAGCGCACCGACTGGAGCTTTGAGTACAACAAGAAGCTCGCCCAGATCGCCGAAAACAGTGGCTTTGAGTATGCACTGACGCAGACTCGCTACGCGGCATCCTACGGCGCCGACCAGCAGCACGAGGCCACGAGCTTCTCCCTCGCTCTTCTGGGAGCGACCGAACGCCTGAAGGTCATCGCCGCCGTTCACCCCGGCATGTGGCATCCCGGCGTGCTCGCCAAGTTCATGATCACCGCCGATCATCTCTCCAATGGCCGCGCCGCCGTCAACATCGTCTCGGGCTGGCTCAAGGACGAGTTCGTCAACTTTGGTCTGGACTGGTTGGAACACGACGAACGCTACGTGCGCACCGAGGAATTCATCCGGGTGCTGCGCGGGCTGTGGACCGAACAGGACTTCTCTCAGGCTGGCAAGTACTACAACATCAACGAATTCACGCTCAAGCCAGCCCCCATCGATGTGCCCGGCCGTCCCCATCCGGAGATTTTCTTCGGCGGTAACTCCACCGCGGCTCAAGGAACAGCCGGCCGCGTGGCTGACTGGTACTTCTCCAACGGCCGCACGCTCGAGGGCTACAGCGAAAACGTCAACGGCGTGCTGGCCGCGGCTGCCGAGTCAGGGCGGAAGCCGCGCTTTGGCCTCAACGGCTTCGTGATTGCCCGCGACACCGAAAAGGAAGCACGCGACACCCTACGCGAGGTTGTTGAGAAGGCGCACCGCCCCGCCGTCGAAGGCTTTGCCGCTGCCGTGAAGGAAGCTGGCGCCTCGACCAAGGATGGCAAGGGCATGTGGGCCGATTCCTCTTACGAGGACCTGATCCAGTACAACGACGGCTTCAAGACCCAGCTCATCGGAACCCCCGAGCAGATCGCCACGCGCATCGTGGAATACAAGAAGCGCGGCGTGAACCTGCTGTTGACCGGTTACCTGCACTTCCAGGAAGAGACCGCAGCGTTCGGCCAGGACGTCATGCCGATCGTGCGCGAACTCGAGGCCGATTTGGCCCGCAAGCACGGCACCGAACTGGACACCTCACTGCTGCCCGTGACCAACTTCGAAAAGGTTTCCCTCTAATGACCGAGCACTCCTTCGGCTTCCGCACCCGAGCCCTGCACGCCGGCGGTACGCCCGACGCCGAGCACGGCGCCCGAGCCGTGCCGATTTACCAGACCACCTCGTTCGTGTTCAAGAGCACCGACGACGCCGCCAACCTCTTTGCGCTGCAAAAGTACGGCAACATCTACTCTCGCATCGGCAATCCGACGGTCGCGGCCCTTGAGGAGCGCATCGCCTCACTCGAGGGCGGCATCGGGGCCGTGGCGACGGCGTCGGGCATGGCAGCGGAGTTCATCACCTTTGCCGCCTTGTGCGGGGCAGGAGACCACATTGTGGCCTCGTCCAAGCTTTACGGCGGCACCATCACCCAGCTGGATGTGACGTTGCGCCGCTTCGGCGTGGAGACCACCTTCATCGACTCCAACGATCCGGCCGACTTCGCCGCCGCCATCCAAGACAACACGAAGGCGCTCTACACCGAGATCGTGGCGAACCCTTCCGGCGACATTGCCGATCTCGAGGGTTTGGCCGCCGTGGCGCACGCTGCGGGCGTGCCATTCGTGGTCGACGCGACGCTGAGCACGCCCTACCTGATTCGCCCCATTGAATTTGGCGCCGATATTGTCATCCACTCGGCCACGAAGTTCCTGGGCGGGCACGGCACCACCTTGGGCGGTGTTGTGGTGGAATCCGGTCGCTTTAACTGGGGCAACGGTAAGTTCCCGTCCATGACCGAGCCGGTTCCCTCCTACGGCAATGTCTCGTGGTGGGGAAACTTTGGCGAGTACGGTTTCTTAACGAAGCTGCGCTCCGAGCAGTTGCGCGACATTGGCCCGGCGTTGTCGGCTCAGTCGGCGTTTACCTTGTTGCAGGGTGTTGAGACGCTGCCGCAGCGCATGGATGAACACCTGCGCAACGCCGCCGCCGTGGCCGCCTGGCTGGAAGCCGACGAGCGTATCTCGTGGGTTAAGTTTGCTGGATTGCCCAGTCACCCTGACTTTGAACGTGGCCAGAAGTACCTGCCCAAGGGTGTGGGCTCCGTGTTTGCCTTTGGTGTCAAGGGTGGACGGGCGGCCGGCAAGACCTTCATCGATGCCTTGCAATTGGCGAGCCACCTGGCCAACATTGGCGACTCGCGCACGCTGGTCTTGCATCCGGCGTCGACCACGCACCAGCAGCTCACGGCAGATCAACTCGAGGCTGCGGGTGTGCCCGAGGACCTGATTCGGATCTCCGTGGGTCTGGAGGATCTGGCCGATATTCTGTGGGACCTGGACCAGGCGTTGACGATTGCCCAGGACTCCCTGCTGAATGACACCGCGGACTCCTTGACCGAGGACGAAGCACCTTCTTGCACGATCGGAGCACAAGCATGAGCGAGAATGAGCGTACCTGGAGTGGCCCCTCGGCTCCGGAACGTCTGGCGCTGCTGCGCCGGACGCAGTCGATCGCCATTGTGGGAGCCTCGGACAAGCCGTCCCGGGCCAGCTACTTTGTGGCCACCTACCTGCTCTCCTCAAGCCGTTACCGGGTGTACTTTGTGAACCCCGTGGCCAAGGAAATTCTGGGTCAGCCGGTCTACAAGTCGCTGGCCGATTTGCCCGAGGTGCCGGATCTGGTGGATGTGTTCCGCCGCCACGACGATCTCCCCAGCGTGCTGGATGAAGCCATCGCCATCGGCGCAAAGACCGTGTGGCTGCAGCTGGGGTCCTGGCATGAAGAGGTTGCCGCCAAGGCCGAAGCTGCCGGGCTTGAGGTGGTCATGGATCGTTGCATCAAGATTGAACACGCCCGTTTCCACGGTGGCCTGCACCTGGCCGGTTTCGATACCGGCGTGATCTCCTCCAAGCGTCAGGTTCTTGCTTAGGCGAAGTCGTTGGAACGGCAGAAGGTCCCCGGAGAACCATGCGGGGACCTTCTGCCGTTCCAGTCTCTAGCCGCTGCTGCTCCAGCCCGCGGGCTGCAACTGCCCCTAAGATTGAGGAGCAGCACAATATCTGATGAAAAGGCACCCACCATGGCACGACGGATCGATCCCAGCACTCCCGCAGGCACCCCAGAGACGCCGCAGGAGTGGCCCTTTGACTCAAGCCTGCTGACCTCGTTGGTGCGCATCGTGATCGAATGGTCCTCCCTGCGAACTCAGGGCGCGATTGCCAGTGACGCGGGCCTAGCCATCGATTCCTCGGATGTGATTGTGCTGTTCACCCTGGGTCGGCTCGGGCCCCA
Organism: Arthrobacter psychrolactophilus; assembly: GCF_003219795.1. GTDB lineage: Bacteria > Actinomycetota > Actinomycetes > Actinomycetales > Micrococcaceae > Specibacter > Specibacter psychrolactophilus. The sequence goes on from NZ_QJVC01000006.1 coordinate 107,195, forward strand.
GCGCCCCAGCCAGCTCGCCGTCCACATGAAGGTCACCGCGCCTACCGTGAGCAAGTCGATCGCCCGGCTCGCGGATAGCGGCATGATTCGCCGCGTGGCCGACCCCCAAGACGCCCGATCCTCCGTGGTGGTCTTGACGAGCCTCGGCTCGGAGTCGGCACAACGACTCTTCCGGCAGGGCGACACCATGGTGAACAATCTGGTGCACGACTGGAACCCTGAGGACGCGGCCACGCTCACGGGCCTGCTCGAACGTTTCGCCGACAGCATGGATGCCAGCAACCGGGCGTAAGGGATTTTTTGACACTTAACCACGGACGACGTCGGACACTCGCCTAAGGTGAGTGTCCGACGTCGTGCTGTTGGTCTAGATCCAGGCCGGCGCTTGAGGTGCGCCGGCGATGGTGCTGCGGCCTGATGCCCAGGCCGTAATGGCGGGCAGTGACCCGGAGACTACGATGGCGTCGGGGTTGGAAACATCTCCAAGGCGAGTGTCGGTGCTGTCCACTTGCACGATTAAGCCTGCATCGGTCCCGCGGGTTGTCCATGCTCCGGTGATGTCCCCGAGGAGTCGTTGCAGGATGGGTGCGGGGATGTCGGTGATGGTTGCGCCGTTGTTAAGGTCGCCGGCGTGGAGCCAGACTTCGCGGGTGCGCATCCACACCGTTTCCGAGGCGGGCACGGTACGGCCTTGAGCGGTTTTGACCTGATTCGACCACTTCTCATCGGGCAGGTCACGCCATTCCACGTTGAGGTGGATTGCGGCGTGGTCCACGAGGTTGCGCAGGGCGATCGGAATCAGCGTGGCGCCGAAGTCAATCTCCTGAGTGCGGGCCGCGGGGGAGGAGTACATGGGTGTCTCCACCCCGGTGGCTGCCCATTCAATGAGGCGGGCGATCGCACGCGCGTTGTAACCGATGTGTGCCGCGAGGTGTCGGCGGCTCCAGCCGGGAAGCAGGGAAGCGCCGTCGAGCTCGTCATCGGAGAGCTCATTGAGTTTCCTCGCAAAGAACGCCGTACCGCGCCGGGCCTGCAGGAGTGCGTCCTGCAGGCCCGGATCGGTGGTCAAGTCATGGCGGGCAACCATCAGACTTCCTTGATGACCTTGTTGGTCAGCGTGCCCAGGCCCTCGATCGTGGTGACGAGGGTCTGGCCCTCGGCGAGGTAGACCTTGGGCTCGCGAGCGTGGCCCACTCCTCCGGGGGTGCCGGTCGCGATGACGTCGCCCGGGTTCAGGGTGATCATGGTGGAGATGTAGTGCACCAGGAACTCGGGAGTGAAGACCACGTCCCCTGTGGGGGTCGACTGCATGATGTCGCCGTCGACTGCACTGGTCATGAGCGGGCCTGCGGTGAATTCATCGCTCGTGACCAGGGCCGGGCCGAACGGGGTGCTGTTTTCCCAGGTCTTGCCCTGAAGCCACTGGATGGTGCGGAACTGGTGATCGCGCATGGACACATCGTTCAGGACCGCGTATCCGGCGATGTGATCGGCGGCGTCGGCTTCGGTGATGCGGCGGCCGGGCTTGCCGATGATCACGGCGAGTTCGGCTTCCCAGTCCACGGCGTCCGATTCCGGCGGCAGTGCCAGATCATCGTTCGGACCAATCAGGGATTCGGCGTACTTGGCGAAGAGGGTGGGGTACTGGGGGACCTCACGGCCCATTTCCTTGATGTGGTTGCGGTAGTTGTGGCCTACGCAGATGATCTTGCTCGGGGCAGGCACGACGGCGGCCAGGTCCGCGCCGTCGTAGGCGTGGCTTGCGCCGGTAGCCGCAGCGGCAACGCTCTTCCAGTCCGGGTTCTGCAACAGTTCGCCCACGGAGGCGTAGCCATCGATCTCGATGAGGGTATCGCCATCCTGGCGGACGGCCTGGGTGCCATTGGGGGTGCGGAGGGTCAGGAGTTTCATGAGGTGGCGCGTCCTTCGGTGTAGCTGCGGTTGAGGTTAAGACGTTCAATAATGGGGTGATCGCCGAACTGGAAGAGATCAAATTCGGTCTCTGCGTGGAGTGACCAGGCTGCCCAGGAGGGGACGACGATCAGGTCGCCCTTCTCGAGGACGTTCGTTTCGCCGTTGATGACGATCGAGCCGCGGCCCTCGAAGACCTGGTACACGCTCGATCCGACCTCGCGGACGGTGTCCGTGGAAGCGCCGGCCCGCAGGCGGTGGAACTGGGCCCGGATGGTAGACATGACATCCCCGCCCGTGGTCGGGTTCACGAAACGAACAGCTGCATGGCCCTGGGAGACCGTGGCGGGGTGGCCCTCATCTTCGAGGCGAAGCTGTTCGGTCAAAGCCCTGTCGGTGTGCTCCCAACGGTAAGCACCGATGGGGGAGGAAATGGTGTTCTGCAGGCCCGAGAGCGGGCGCAGGCCCGGGTTGGCCCAGAGTCGTTCGGAGCGGGAGATGTCTGGGGTGGATTCGTCCGTGACCCGCTCGGTGCCGAATTCAAAGAAGGCGGTATCGGTGTAATGCACAAACGGGATATCCAGGCCGTCGAGCCAGGCCATGGGTTGATCTGTTTCGTTGTGGTGGCCATGAAAGTTCCAGCCCGGGGTCAGCAGGAAGTCACCGCGGGACATGCGCACCGGGTCACCGTTGACAACGGTCCAAACACCCTCGCCCTCAACCACAAAACGGAACGCGTTTTGTGAGTGACGGTGTTCCGGTGCGGTCTCGTGTCCACCGAGGTACTGGATGGCGGCCCAGAGTGTCGGGGTGACGTAGGGCTTGCCACCCAGACCCGGGTTCGCCAAGGCGATCGCACGGCGTTCCCCACCACGACCCACAGGCACCAAATCACCGGATCGCTCAGCCAAGGGCAGGAGCGTGTCCCAACGCCACACATGCGGCACGGCTTTGGGTGTGGGAACCATCGGCATCAAGTCCGCGATCTGCGTCCACAACGGGATCAGATTTTCCGATTCAAAGTCCTGGTACAGCACCTCCAACGCGGCAGCCTCTTCCGGCGTCGCCTCGGGCACGGCTGCCCCGGCCGCAACCGAATCATGCGTGATGTTCTCGGCATTGATAGACACTTTTGTCCTCCTGCTGTGATCGACGTTCCTGAAAAATGTTGCTCTCGTCACAACCCTAGGCGGGGACTGCCCAGCCCATCAAACTAATTCTGCCTGTCAGAATCTTCTTTCATTCGCCGTCGGCCGGGTTTGCGGCGATGTCGACCTCAAGCTGTCGACGCGTCTCGCCGATGGCTTGCACGAGGCCGGCGTCGAAGAGGGGCCTAAAGCGAGCCAAGGGCGTGGCGACGCTCAGGGCGCCGATGACCTCGCCGCGCCAATTATGCAGGCTCATGCCTAGCGCACTAATGCCCTCCTCGGTGCCCTCGAAGTTTGCTGCAAAGCCATTGCGCCGAACCGCGTCCAACTCGCGCTGAAAAGCGGGATAGGCCTGTTCGGAAATGTAGTCACCACCAATTTCTGCACTATTGCTGGAGAAGAGCTTGTGAACCATGACGGGGTCCAATTCGGCCAGGATTGCCTTGCCGCCCGAAGCCTTATGGGCAGGCATGACGCTGCCCTGTCGATCTCCCACCCGCAAGGCATTGCTGCCCTCGGAGGTGCTGAGGAATCTCACCTTGGTTCCTACGCGCACCATGAGATTGACGGTTTCATTCAGGCGCCCCGACAGAAGCTCCATATGGGGCTGGGACAGCTGACGCAGCAATCGGGTCCAGCCCAGTCTCGCCGGGCCAACCCCAATGGCTTCCCCAGGAACGTAGTTCTTAAATTCGTCCTGCACGGCAAAGCCACGGTAGACCAGCATGGCTAGGAGTCGATGGGCCGTAGATGGGGCAACCCCCAGTTCGGCGGCAGCATCCTTGAGGCGCAACTTTCCGCCGTCGCGCAGCAACTGGAGGAGGCGCAGGGCGTTGTCGACGGCCTCGATGGGATATTGAGGCTTCTTACGTGGATCGATATTCTGCATGACAGAATTATATTGCCTGTGGCGTGTGAAGTGGGCCACCCTTATGAGATGGATTACACAAACACCCCTGGCGCGGCCGGCGTAGTTGCCGGTCAGAGTCGAGCCAGATCAGCCGGCCAGCCCACTAAATTCCCGCGGGCATCGTTGATGGCCGTTCTCGTTTGCTGGCTACTCGTGGTCTTCGACGGATATGACTTGATTGTCTACGGCACCGTCCAGTCCTCCCTGATCAACGACACCGGATGGGGCCTGACGAAGGCAACCGCCGGAACGGTTGGTTCACTGGCCTTTGTGGGCATGATGATTGGCGCGATCGTCGCCGGTCGCCTCGCTGATGCTCTGGGGCGCCGCCGCACCATCTTGGCGTGTGCCATTGCCTTTTCGGTTCTGAGCGCGGCATGTGCCTTTGCCCCCAACGCTTATGTCTTTGGTGGCCTTCGCCTGTTAGCCGGTATCGGCTTGGGTGGCTTGGTCCCCTCGGCTAATGCCTTGGTGGCCGAATTGGTGCCCGAGAAGTGGCGTTCTGCGATTGCCACCTTGATGATGTCCGGTGTTCCGATCGGTGGGACCTTGGCGGCCTTGGTAGGTATTCCCTTGATTCCACTCTTTGGCTGGCCCGTCATGTTCCTGATCGCAGGTCTAGCGCTGATCTTCGTGGTTCCCCTGGGCTTCAAGTACCTGCCTAAGACTGCGGCTCCGCGGTCGACGGCGGAGCGTGGCGGCTTCAGCGCCTTGCTCAAGGCCCCGTATTTGGGGGCAAGCCTCTTGTTTGCTCTCGCCACCGTGGCTACCTTGTTTGCCTGGTACGGCTTGGGTACCTGGTTGCCTAACCTCATGCAGATGGCCGGCTACAACCTCGGATCGGCTTTGACCTTTGCTATTGCGTTGAATCTGGGTGCCGTTGCCGGATCTGTCATCACCGCTTGGGCTGGCGGCCGGTTTGGGCCGATCCGAACGGCGATTGTTGCCGCCGCGATCGCCGCGATTGCCTTGGCCGTCATCATGACCGGGCCTCCGGTATTCCTCGTCTACGCCATGTTGGTCTTGGCCGGCGTCGGAACCCACGGCACGCAGTGCCTCATCATCGCCGCCGTCGCTACCCGTTACCCAAGCCACCTGCGCGGCACGGCACTAGGTTGGGCACTCGGCGTCGGACGTATTGGGGCTGTGGCAGCACCTCAGGCCGGAGGGTTCTTGCTGGCAGCCGGCCTCGGCGTGAATTCGAATTTCCTTGCTTTCGCTGGGGCTGCCGCGATCGCAGCCATCCTGCTCTGGGTCATCTCGGTCCAGATCAAGACCAGCCCCTCATCTCCCTCTTCATCTCTTAAAAACGTAGGAAGTAGCCATGTCTAACTCATCAAATTCCACCTCTGAGCAGAGCACGCCCACCCCGGCACAGGATGTCCTGGTGATTGGTGGCGGCATGGCTGGTTTGGCCGGCGCGCTGGCCCTCCGGGAAAACGGTGCAAGCGTCACCCTCGTCGAGAACGCCCCGGCGTTTGGCGAAGTTGGTGCAGGCCTGCAGATGGCTCCTAACGCCTCGCGGGTTCTGAAGCGCTGGGGCTTGCTGGACAAGGCACTGGACATTGGTGTTCAGCCCAAGCACCTTGTGTTCCGCGACGCTGTCACGGGAGAAGAGCTCACCCGCCAGAGCCTCGGCGCCGAATTTGAAGAACGCTACGGCGCCCCCTACGTGGTGATTCACCGCAGCGACCTCCACCGCATCTTGTTGGAAGCCTGCCAGGAAAATGGCGTGACGCTCCTCAACGGGGTCTTCGTTGAAAAGGTCGAGACCGAGGGCGAGAAGGCTCGTGCCTACGCCGCCAACGGCGACATTTACGAGGCCGACGCTGTGCTGGCTGCCGATGGCTTGAAGTCGACCCTGCGCAAGGCCGTCGCCGAGGATGCTCCGGTTCCCTCCTCCTACGTCGCCTACCGCGGCACGGTGCCCATCACGGATGCCACCCCCAAGGCTGACCTGGAAGACGTGATCGTCTACCTCGGCCCGAACTGCCACCTCGTGCAGTACCCGCTGCGCAAGGGTGAGTTGCTGAACACGGTTGCCGTCTTCAAATCGGCCTCCTTTGAACGGGGCGAAGAGCAGTACGGTGGCGTTGACGAGCTGGAAGAGGCCTACAAAGACTGTGTTCCGGCCGTGCAGGATGCCCTCAAGAACCTGGCCACCGGGATCCGCTGGCCTATGTACGACAAGAACCCCATCGAAAACTGGGTCAGCGGTCGCATGACCTTGATCGGCGATGCCGCTCACCCCATGCTGCAGTACCTGGCCCAGGGAGCCTGCCAGGCGCTCGAAGATGCCGCCGTCTTGCAGGAAGTTACACAGGGCACGGTCTTCACCGAAGCCGGTATCGACGCCAGCGCCTGGGAAGGTGCCTTCAGGGACTTCAACGAAGCCCGCGCCGGCCGCACAGCCCGCATTCAGCGCACCGCCCGCGTCTGGGGAGAATCCTGGCACGTCTCCGGTCTGGCCCGCACGCTGCGCAACCTCTTGTTCAAGAGCCGCGGCGATGGCAACTTCCAGTACAACGATTGGCTGTACGGCCAGTCCGGCGAGGGTGTTCCTTCCGTTGAAGCCAAGAGCACTAAAGCTCTGGCCAACTAAATAAGCTGACGAAGCACCCATCCTCCCGGGAGTGAGAATGGGTGCTTCGTTGTTTTTTGGACGAGTTTCATCTATGGCGTTTCGGTGCGAAACTGCCGGAGGCATCTCAGCGGCACCGGTACAAACACCGGCCAGGAACCGCGACTTGTCAGAACTCGATCCTGGAGGCGGTGGAGGCGGGCGCTTCTGTGTCGTGAGCCGTTCTGCCTCTCCCGCTAGCAATGGTCATAAGCACTAGCAGTGAGATACTCAGGCCCGCCAGCGAAAGTGCGGCACTGCTGACGGCGGTGCTGAGCGAAAAGCTCGTCGCCAGTGCGCCGACCCCGATGGCCGTGCCTGCCTGGAAGGCATAGGCGATCAGGTAGAGCAGCGACAGGGTGGCACCCCGGTGTTGGTGTGGGACGGCCTGGTTGATGAGACCCAGTCCTCCCGTAAATGCGAATGAATAAGCGATGCCACCCACGACGCACCATCCGAGGAACAGCGACATCGAACCAAATGAGCTCGCCGCCGCCATAAATCCTAGGCTTGCGATGGTGAGTCCGGCACCAACCCAGACCGAGGCCCGGGCCGGGATACGAGATAAGAAAAGGGCCGTGATGCCGATGGCCGCCGCCGAGCACCCGAGTAGAGCCCCGATGGTCGCCGTGCTTCCGGTGTGGGTGAATTCTCTGATCATGTGTGCGCCCAAGGACAAGAAGATGGCGCCCACGCAATAGGACAGCGTCACCGAGAGCGTGGCGATGGAGAACAGCATCCTAATACCCTGAGCAAGGCGGGGCGCCTGAGGTCGCCACGGTTGAGCCTGACCGGGGTTATCGTCGGGTGCGCGCAGCAGTGCAGCGATTGACGCTAAAGACAAGATGAGCAGAACCACGTAGCTCCAGAGCAGCGGCATGGGAAAGAACTGGGCCAGGGCGCCGCTGACAACGAGGGCCAGGGTGAGTCCTGTCGCCGTGGACAGGGTGGCCATGGAACTAGCAAAACGAGGGCTGCTTGCCGTGTTGTTTTCCATCAGGGCCGCGGTGCCTGCTCCCATGGCCAAGCCCGCCCCGGCGCCTTGTAAGATCCGCCCGATAAAGAGGAAGGCAACGTGAGGTGCCAGAGCGAAGACAATCGCCGATGCGGCGATGAGTGCGACGCCGGCAATCATGACGCGACGGCGCCCCAGCCAATCGGAGAGGTTACCAAAAATGGGAAGAATCACCAGCAGGGTGAGGGGATAGCTGGCAAAGATGGTCGTAATGGTGAGTGGACTCAGCTGCCACTTCGCCGCGTAGATCGGATACAACGTACTGGGTGCTCCGGAGGACCAGAGCACCAATGCCAGGACGGAGGCCGATGCCCAAAATGCCCACCGCTTGCCCGCCCGCCGTCGGACTTGGGGGAGTGGATGGGAAGCCTGCGAAGGGGCGTTGCTGGATGTCACTGGGTAACGCCCATGGCGATGATCAGGCAGGTGCTTGAGGCTGTGGCCAAGACGCGTCCCTCGCGATCGCGGATATCTGCTTCGACGAAGGCTGCGGTCTTTCCGCGGCGAGTCACCCAGCCATGGGCGGTCACGGTGCCGGTTTCGGCGGTGATGGGGCGCAGAAAGGACACCTTGATCTCGAGGCTCGTGTACCCGACTCCCGCGGGCAAGGTGCTGTGCACGGCGCAGCCGCAGACCGAGTCAAGGACTGTGGCGAAGAATCCGCCGTGAACCGATCCGATCGGGTTGTAGTGTGACTCGTCGGGTTGAGCGGTCATCACCACATCGCCCTCAGCGACAGAAACAAACTCCAACCCGACATGGCTGCTGATCGGGGGAGCAGGAGTGCGCCCGTCGGATAGGGCGCGCAACTGTTCGAGCCCGGACTGGCTGAATAGCTTCTTCTTGTCGTCCTCGGGGCTGTGGTAGCGGATGGTGCGCGATCGGTTCGTCGCGGGCTCGGGTGTGGCTCTCACGTGCGTTCCTCCAGATGCGGTGGTGCCCGCACTGCCTCCGTGAACCAGGCTCGGTGGTGTGATGCGAACGATTGAACTGATCCTAGGGGAGCTGACTTTGCTATAGCAACCCAGATGACGAAATGCGCTGTCCGGACGCTGCACCATAACGGGCCGCGGCTACTATTGATCCATGCCTAGAATGTCGCAAGCCTTGACTGATGCCGTGACCGGCCGGTGCGCCATAGCGCGGACGTTAGGGGTTCTCGCCGACTCATGGAGCTTCCTGCTCATACGAGAGGCGCACCTGGGACGCCGTACCTTCGCTGAGTTTCGCGACTCCTTGGGAATTGCCACAGACGTGCTTGGCGCTCGGCTGGAGGCCCTCGTGGACCACGGAATCTTCGAGCGGGTGCCTTATCAGGAACCAGGGCAACGAACCCGCGACGGCTATGAGCTGACCAGTGCCGGCAATGAACTCAAGATCGTACTGATTGCCATGCAGCAATGGGGCGAGGAACACCTCCCGCACGAGCAAAGACTGGCAATTTTACCTGTGACGGCAGATGGTCAGGATCGTGTGCGGGCGGAACTGCTTGGCATTGACGGGACCATCGTGGCGCAGGAAAACGTCGAGTTTCGTCACATCACCCAGCCCTGACCGCTGTCATCGTGACGGTGGGAAACGCGAGAATGCGATACCGCCAGCTGGCGTCTCGGGCTCTAACGGTTAGCGGGCCGAGTTTGCCCTCTGGCCCAGAGGAAGAGAGGTGGGCTGGAATCGGCAGGCCGTCTTCGTTCGCCCAGCCGCTGAATCAAGTCCGGATTGCAGAATGAAGTGAGTTGAAGCCTTGGAGCTGCCGCGCCGACTCACTTCATTCCCGTTGAATTCGTTCAAATCCGGGCATAGGACAAACGGAGAGCCAAATCCTAGCAACTGGCGGCCAAAGCGATGTTTGTCCGGAGAATCTGCGGAAGCGCGTGGATTCTTACGCTGACCTATTGGTAACCAGAGCAATAGGCGGAGTCCAAAATCGCTAGCGACGTGGATGATCCGTCTGCTCAGCAATCTTTTTGTTGGCTTTGGCGATGATCCGTTCGGCGCTTTCCAGAATCCGCTTTTGGGCCATCGAGGTCGCATAAACAACCTTGCCGTCGCGTGAATTCAACTTAACCTCATACTTGCCCGAACGTGCAGAATTATGTGTCGTCCCGCCGACTCGCTGTGGATTCGTCATGGCCTAGTGCACCTCTTTCGCTATCTTCATCATAGTTCAGGGATTCGGGTCCAACCATGAGCTCGGAATCATTGTTCGATTCAAGTATTTCAAGTGTCTCGTCAACGACCGCGTTGGCCATGGACGCAAGAAGTGCTTGGTCGGCCACGGTCGCAAGCTCAGAGTTCTGCATTTGTTCGATCGCCGCCATGCCTGTTGCCTGACGTTGCTCATCATCCGACAGTGCCGCATCGATGGCCCACTGAACACGGTTCCACCATGCGTTGCGGTTGTCGGCCAATGTCTTTTGTCGGATTGTCCCGCGATAGGAGAAATACGCAACGACCACGGCAAGAAGCGTTCCTAGAGGCGCGACGCCTGACAATTGCTGGAGGGAGGCCCAGATCCAATCTCCGAGCGCGTTCAAGTCCATGGTTGCACTTTACAAGGACGGGTGACCACTATGCCGGTCAGTGGCGTTTTCGACATTTTGGTCCTTAAGTCTTGCCATGTTTGGCCCTCACAACCTTGAGGATCTTGTCCACGATGGAGACGTGTGACTTCTCGAAAGGGCAGATTGCCGACGGCGGCCCGGTCACCGTTGTGCCGGCGATTTCCTAGTCCTTTGACGATATTCTGCCCTCATGAGTACGGTGCTCCGAAGGCCAGTTTTAGTCATTCACAGTTGTAGCTCGACCCTAGCTAGAAATACCGCGAATTTCGATGCGGAATTCGAACCCTGAAGTTGGAGCAGCTCAAGAGTGCAACTACTTCGCCAGCTAAGTAAATATGGGGTAGTTCACGGGCGGGTGGGAATAATTCGCCGCGTCAGGTTTACGCTGAAGGTGCGCCTCGTTTCCTGGCGTATTCGGTTCGCAAGGAAAGGAAGTCCGCGGGATGGCGAGTTTGAATAGCGGCGCAGCGGCTCAGGTCTTAAAGAACTTAGGGGCCAACAGCGACTGGCTCGAGGCGACATACCAGCAATTCCATGCTCACCCGGAGCTGAGCTTTCAGGAACACGCCAGCGGTGACGTCATCGCCGCGGCACTTTCCACCTATGGCTTCTCCGTGCAACGCCTCGGCGGGACTGGCGTCGTAGGTGTCCTGGTTAATGGCGATGGTGCCGTTGTGATGTCACGGGCGGACATGGACGCCCTGCCGGTTTCCGAGGCTACGGGCCTGCCCTACGCCTCGACGGTTCCTGGCGTGATGCACGCCTGCGGCCACGATGTCCACATGACGGCGCTCCTGGGGGCGGCCAAACTCATGGCGGAGACGCAGGGGTCCTGGTCCGGGTCGTTCATCGTCGTGTTCCAACCCGCCGAAGAGGTTGGCGGCGGGGCTCGCGCTCTCGTGGACGACGGCCTGACGCACAAGGTGCCCCGGCCCGACGTCGTTCTTGGGCAACATGTCATGCCCCTCCCGGCCGGGATGCTGGCGACGGCGGCCGGCCCGGTTTTGTCAGCGGCGGACTCGCTGAGGATTACGGTGCACGGAAAGGGCTCGCATGGGTCGATGCCGCACATGTCCGTAGACCCGGTGGTTTTGGCGGCCTCCATTGTGATGAAGCTGCAAACCATCGTCTCGCGCGAGACCAAGCCGGGGGAGTTCGCGGTCGTCACGGTGGGTGCGTTGAACGCTGGAAGCACGGCCAATATCATCCCGGATCGAGCGACGCTCCTAGTCAATATCCGCAGTTACAACGACACAGTGCGGACCCGGGTACTGGCGGCCATCGAACGCATCGTCGAGGGCGAATGTGCGGCCGCGGGCTCACCGCAGCCGGCTGACATTGAGTTGTACGATCAGTTTCCGCTCACCAACAATGATGCTGCAGCCACGGAGCGCATTTCGGAGGCATTTGCCGTGCATTTTGGGTCCGAGGCCGTGACGGTGGCGACTCCGCAGACCGCATCGGAGGACTTCAGCGTTCTGCCCAATGCCTTTGGAGCCCCCTACAGCTACTGGTTCCTCGGTGGCAGTGATCCCGAGCTATTCGTGGCGGCTCAGGACAATGATGGGGCCACGCCGGCGGTTCCAGCCAATCACTCACCGCTTTTCGCACCCGTGATGAATCCAACCTTGAGCCTTGGGGTGCAGGCGCATGTCGTTGCGGCGCTGTCCTACCTGGATGGCCGGATGCCTTCAAGGAGTAACTGAAGGGCTCGCTGACCCGCGATGGGCCAGCCTGATGCCTTGACGGGTGCGGCCGCCAGTGCCATGGCTGACATTAATAGGGCGTCTGTGGGCTGAAAATCAGATCTCACAGCATTTTGCTCCTTGGCTCGGTCCACCAAGGACTCCAGTTGGTGAGTAATCTGTTCCTGGAGCGTGTTCAAGGCTTCATGGAGTTCTTGATGGGAGGAGCCGCGAGCCCAGCCCGCGCCACCGCCATAACCGCCAAGAATCAACTCGCGCATGCCTCGATCGGCCAAGAATTGCTCGGTCGTCCGGGTTAAGAAAAAGACCAGCCCCTCCCAAGCGTCCGCAATGCCATTTGCCTCGACCGAGAGTGTCCTGCCATAGGCCAGATGCTCGCGATATACCTCCAGAATCAGCAAATCCTTGTCGCGGTAGCGCCGATAAAGCGTCGCGACGCCCACCCCAGCCGCCTTGGCAATATCGGCCAGAGGTACGTCGAGCCCACGGCTGGCAAAAAGCTCGTGGGCTGCCTCATGCAGAGCACGGTCACGTTCGCTCAGAACGACGACGTCCTGATTGCCAGCACTGTGGTCGGCGGGGAGGTACTGCTCGGATGATGGCGTCAGTGGCATGCGGGAAATGCTTTCGATGGCAGAGGAAATCAAACGATGTCCCGATAAGTCTAGCCTGAGTTCCCAATATGCGGAATAGCTGTTCCGCATGTAGTAAGCTGAGGGGAATAGCTATTCCGCAGGGATAGCTTCGACATTCTCACTGAGGCAAAAAGGTATATGAGCACTGCAACGCAAGCAAGACAAAACCATCCGACGCCACCAGCAACGCCAGATTCAAAATGGGCAGCCCTTCGCTGGTGGTCGATGCTCGCCATTGGCATGTCCCAGCTCATGGTCGTACTGGATGCCACGATCATGAACGTCGCATTACCGAGTGCGCAGCTCGATCTTGGCTTTAGCGACACGCTGCGCCCCTGGGTCATCACGGCTTATGCTTTGGCTTTCGGTGGCTTGCTGCTGCTAGGTGGGCGCATTGCCGATTTGATGGGGCGCAAGCAAATGTTCCTCATCGGCCTGATGGGTTTTGCCGTCGCCTCGGCCCTGGGCGGTGCCGCACCGACCTTCACCGTGTTGTTGGCCGCGCGTGTCCTGCAGGGTGTTTTTGCGGCCATGCTGGCCCCGGCCGCCTTGTCTCTGCTGACCACGACCTTCACCGATCCTGCCGAACGCGGTAAAGCCTTTGGTATTTATGGTGCGCTGGCTGGTGCCGGTGGCGCCGTCGGACTTTTGCTTGGAGGGGTGCTGACAGAATTCATGACCTGGCGCTGGACTCTATATGTCAACATTGCCTTCGCCGCGGTGGCTTTTGTTGTGGGTGTGCTCGCGATCGCTCCGACGCGACGCGAGCGTGGGGTCAAGCTGGACATTCCGGGCGCGATCTTCGCAACCTTGGGCTTCTTCGCCGTCGTCTTTGGTTTTGCCAATGCCGAAGAACATGGTTTCGCGGCTGTCGGGACGTGGGGCTTCCTAGCCTTGGGCGTTGCGCTTCTCGTGGTGTTCGTTCTGCTGCAGCGCAGGGGCAAGTCGCCGCTCTTGCCGCTGAATATCGTGATTCACCGCGACCGTGGCGCCTCCATGTTGGGCATCTTTGTTGCCGGCGCGGTCATCTTCGGCGTCAATCTTTACCTGGTGTACTACCTGCAGATCGTCCTGGGCTTCACACCGCTGCAGACCGGCGTGGCCGTCTTGCCGCTGTGCTTGGGCATCATGGTGTCCGCCATGGTGTCCACCTCGGTGCTCATGCCTAAATTTGGCGCCAAGGTGTTGGTTCCCGCGGGCATGGTGGTGTCCGCGATTGGCGCCCTGCTGCTCATGATGACCAAGGCCGACAGCGGCTATGCCCTCCACGTCGCCATCCCTATGTTGATCGTCGCGATCGGCCTTGGCGCCATCATTTCCACCTCCATGAGCGTTGGCACCTTGGGTGTTGACCGCCACCACGCAGGCGCTGCATCTGCCGCCGTCAACGCGTCTCAGCAACTGGGCGGCTCGATTGGCCTGGCCGTCATGAACACCATCGTCGCCGGGGCCACCATTGCAGCCCTTGATTCCGGCGAAAGTCAGCTGGAATCGCTCGTGCGTGGCTATCAGGGCGCTTACCTTGCCTGCGTCGTGCTGCTTGTGGTGGGTGCCGTCGTGACAGGACTGATGTACCGCCGTCGTGAGCACACCGCAGTTGCCACCGGGGAGCCGGCCGTGCATATGTAAGGCCTGCATTGCGCGTGAGGCGTCGTGACGACTGCATTGAGCAGCCGTCACGACGCCCTTGCTTTGGGCGCTCTAATCCATGGGCGGACGTCGCCGCAGGTATTTCGTCGTTGAGCGCTGGGACTTCGCGGCCTGATGCCGCCGCTTCGATCCACGCGTGGGTTTGGTGGCCTTTCGGCTCGGACCTGCGGGCGCGAGTGCGTTGGCGATGATCGCCGCCATCTTGGTCAGGGCCATCTCGCGGTTTCGAAGCTGGGAGCGTTGTTCCGAGGACACCACGGTGAGAATTCCATGCACTAGACGTCGCCCAAGTTTTTCACTCAGCACGCTGCGCTGCTCGTCCGTCAGCGCGGTCGATCCCTGCGGATTCCAGAACAGCTCGACCCGGCTGTCCGAGGTATTGACGTGCTGTCCACCCGGCCCCGAGGAGCGCGAGAACCGCCAGCCCAGCTCGGAGGCTGGAATGGTCAGCTCGGGGGAAACGTACAAGTCCATGTCCCCAAGTCTGACATGACGCTCGCCTCTTAGGTACGACGGCGGGCGGCAGCTGCCGCTGTTAGCGGCGCATCATGGGTGTTTGATGGCCGTTGGCATCTGATCGCGGCGCGCCACGCCTGGTCTGTTTCTGACTTTGGTGCGCGAGCCACTACTCTGGTGTCCACGCCTGCGAAACCACGGGAAGCATCCTGCACTTCATGCCGGGCATGGGGCGACAGCAATGTTGCGATCATCGCTGCGACGGCTGGGCCAGCGTGACTCAACACCAAGAAACGTAGCAAAGGACTGGAATGACGAGCCCCACCTTTACCATACGCCAGACGACCTCATCCGATTGGCGCGAACTCCGCACTATCCGTCTAGAGATGATTCAGGACACTCCGACGGCCTACGCGGAAACACTCGATGACGCTTTGCTTGTGGACGAGGCCGGCTGGCGCCTGCGTGGAGAGCGCGGCACCGCTGCACATGGAACTCAAATCACGGCGATCTCCACGAGTGGCCACTGGGTTGGCAGCATGGGCGGCTACGTTCCCGACCCCGAAACTGGAGCACTCTTGGTGGGCGTCTATGTTGCTCCGCAGTGGCGAGGCCGGCAGGTGGGATTGACCGACGCGCTCCTGACCCACATTGAAGACTGGGCGCGCACCGAGGGTTCGACGCTGACACTGCATGTTCATGAAGACAACCTGCGCGCGAGAAGGTACTACGAGCGGCAAGGGTTTGTGGCCACCGGCCACAGCGTTCCCTATAACCTGGACCCGACGAAGAACGAGCTGGAAATGTTGAAGCGTCTGGGTGACTAGCCCGTTGGAGCTGACCCTGCGAATGCTCAGATATTTGTTCTAGTATTTTTCGAATTCTTCTGGTGTTTCGTGAACGTGGTGACTATAATTGTGGTATGGGTAG
>NZ_QJVC01000007.1 GCF_003219795.1 Arthrobacter psychrolactophilus
TGGTACTGCATTCGTGAGGATGTGGGAGAGTAGGACACCGCCGGACAACACGTAACAAGGTCGAGGCCCCACACCACACGGTGCGGGGCCTCCCTTCATAGACAAACAAAAACGATAGCCACCCCACACCGGGGTGGCTATCGCCCTTTAACACCACCACCATCTTGGCCGGCCGTGAGTGAGGAGCAATTGGTCAAGGATCTTGAAGCTGATGCTGCTATTGAATGTGGGAAGAATCATTCGCTCAGAACGATCCTAAGCCAAGTGCTGGCACATTCCACGAGGTTTAGTAGGCGGAATGATAAAGACGTCGGCGCACTTTGGTCTTCATAATGATGGAGTTGGGGATAACTGGAATCGTGAGGGGTAGGGTTGCTAGATGCACAATCTTTTTTCACACGCTCATGAGCCTGACTATGTATCTCCTCCGTCAGTTGTACCGTACGAGGGTGCTGTAGTTCTCGATGTTCCCGAGCATCAGGCCTTTGATGGCTTCACCGATGCGGTTCATCTTTGGTGGCCAGTTTCTGAAATGAGTGTGTTCGGCGAGGGTAGCCATGTAGCTATCCTTCGCGATCACCTCGTAGAAGAGTCTGAAGATGGAGAAGAGATAATTTGGGCCGATGTTCAAGAGTGGGATTCGCCCGAATTCATCAGATTCCGTTGGACTCTCGGCCAGGAGGAATTTGGAACTTCTGACGTTGACATCCGATTTGAAGCAGTGGATGGTGGAATGACCCAGGTGACGATCAGTTGCGAGCGTGCTATGTCCTCTGAAAGTGACTCGGACAACGTCTTTGTTTGTGATTGGTCACTCATCTTGTCCAGATACGCCAGATTCATGGGTGGAGCGGCGAAGCTCGACTAGACTGGTAGATGGACCAATAGATCCAGAGATTTTTCGATAATCATCAATAGTGAAGAGCGGCTGTTACTGTGCCAGTTAGTGCGCTCGAAGGTTTAGGAGTCGACATGGCTGAGCAATACGACGGCAAGCGCGAGGACAATTCTCGCGGACGCGAAAACAAGGGTGGCAGCGATCGCCCCTACACGCAGCGTCCCCCCACCAACGACCGCCAGCCGGCGCGTCCGTACTCCGATCGCCCAGCGCGTTCCTTCGGTGACCGAGACAACCGCGGTGGCCAGGGTGGACAAGGCGGACGCCCCTCAGCTGAGCGTTCCTCACGTCCCGCCTATGGTAACCGTGATGATCGTCCGGCTCGTTCCGGTGGCGACCGTCCCTCATATGGTGACCGCGAAAACCGTGGAGCCGATCGCCCCATGGTTAACGGACGCCGTGAAGACCGCAAGCCGTTCGGCGAGCGTGGTGGCCGTCCCTCAGGCGATCGTCCGTCATACGGCGACCGCCCGGCACGCAGCAACGACCGCCCCGCATTCGGTGACCGTCCGGCACGTAGCAACGACCGCCCGTCATACGGCAGCCGTGACGATCGTGGCGCTCAGGGTGGCCGTCCCTCAGGCGATCGCCCGTCCTTCGGTGACCGCCCGGCACGCAGCAACGATCGCCCTTCATACGGCAGCCGTGACGACCGCGGCGCACAGGGTGGCCGTCCCTCAGGCGATCGCCCGTCATACGGTGACCGCCCGGCACGCAGCAACGATCGCCCTTCATACGGTGACCGCCCGGCACGCAGCAACGATCGCCCTTCATACGGCAGCCGTGACGACCGCGGCGCCCAGGGTGGCCGTTCATTCGGTGACCGCGACGCACGCCCCGCACGCAGCAACGACCGCCCTTCATACGGTGACCGCCCGGCACGCAGCAACGACCGCCCTTCATACGGTGACCGCCCGGCACGCAGCAACGACCGCCCGTCATACGGCAGCCGTGACGATCGTGGCGCTCAGGGTGGCCGTTCATTCGGTGACCGTGACTCGCGCCCTGCTCGTAGCAATGACCGTCCTTCCTACGGTGACCGCCCCGCCCGTAGCAACGACCGCCCCTATGGCAACCGCGATGACCGCGGTGCTCAGGGTGGCCGCCCGTCAGGCGATCGCCCGTCATACGGCAGCCGTGACGACCGTGGCGCACAGGGCGGCCGTTCATTCGGCGACCGCGACGCACGTCCGGCACGTAGCAACGATCGTCCGTCCTTCGGTGATCGTCCGGCCCGTAGCAATGATCGTCCGTCCTTCGGTGATCGTCCGGCACGTAGCAACGATCGCCCGGCCCGTGGCCGCGATGACCGTAGCTCCAGCACGGGTCCTCGCACGGCACCGGAGCGTAACGCTGCCGATCTGCGCAGCTCCAACCGCCCCGACCGCGAGCGTTCACCGGAAATCGATTCCGATGTAACGGGTCAGGAACTGGACAAGGTTACCCGCGCCCAGCTCCGCATCTTGGACGAGCGCAACAACGAGTGGGTTTCAAAGCACCTCGTGATGGCCGGCCGATTGATCGACTTCGTTCCGGAGGTTGCTTTCGAGCACGCCCTGGCTGCAAGCCGTCGCGGTGGCCGTTTGGCCTGTGTTCGTGAAGCTGTTGCTATGACGGCTTACGCCGCTGGCAAGTACGGTGAGGCTCTTCGCGAGCTGCGCACCTACCGCCGCATCAGTGGCTCGAACGTGCACCTGCCGCTCATGGCTGACTGCGAACGCGGTCTGGGCCGTCCGGACCGTGCGCTTGATCTGATCCAGTCAGAGGATGCCTCAACTCTGGACATGGCCGGCAAGGTCGAATTGGCCATTGTTGAATCAGGTGCCCGTGGCGACTTGGGCGAGATGGACGCAGCCCTGGCTGCCCTGGAGATCCCGCAGCTGGACATGAACCGCGCCTTCTCCTTCAGCCCGCGTCTGTTCCGTGCCTACGGCATGGTCCTGCGCGCCGCTGGTCGCAAGGATGAAGCCAAGGTCTGGGAACGTCAGGCATTGGTTGCCGAGGAAGCTCTCGGCATCGACGACACCACCGACCAGATCATCATGGATCTCGGCGATGACGACGATGTGCCCTTGGAATCCCCGCGTGTGCGCGTCTCCGACGTCATGGATGCACCTGTTGCCCCCGTGATGAACGACGACGACACCAAGGCTGCTGCCGAACTCACCTCGGGCGATGCTCAGGAAGCTGATGAGACGAACGTGGATGACGCAGAGTCCTCCTACTTCGAATCTGACGATGCCGAGTCCGACGCTGACAGCGCCGAAGAAGCTGACGCCTCGGAAGACGAGGATTCAGAGCAGCACAATCACAGTGACAACTAAAACGTTGCTGACTGATTTTGATGCCGTTCTGGCGGATCTGGACGGCGTAGTTTACGCCGGTCCGAACGCCATTCCCGGTGCGATCGAGGCATTGAACGCCCTTGCAGCGATCGATGTGAAGCTGGCGTACGTGACGAATAATGCCTCACGTACGCCAGCGCAGGTCGCGGCTCATCTACGCGAACTCGGTGCGCCCGCTGCCGATGATCAGGTTGTCAGCTCCGCCCAGGCAGGTGCTGCCCTTTTGGCACAGAAGTTCCCTGAGGGCAGCAAGGTGCTTGTCACCGGCAGCTCCGCTTTGGCACAGGAAGTCGAGAGTCTTGGCATGAAGGTTGTTGAAAGCGCCCTTGATGCCCCGGACGTTGTCATCCAAGGCTTTGATCCGACGTTGGGCTGGGCGGATTTGGCCGAAGCCTCCTACGCCATCAATGCCGGTGCGCTCTGGATCGCGACCAATACGGACATGACGATTCCGCGGGATCGTGGCATCGCCCCCGGTAACGGGAGCCTTGTCGCGGTGGTTCGTGCCGCCGTCGATCATGATCCTTTGGTGGCAGGCAAGCCCGAGGCGCCACTGTTCTACACGGCCGCCAACCGGCTTGGGGCCACGTCCCCGCTGGTGGTTGGCGACCGACTGGACACCGATATCTTGGGCGGCAACAACGCTGGCATGGCTACAGCGTTGGTCCTGACCGGTGTGGATTCGGGCGAAACCGCGTTGCGTGCCTGCACGGCGCAGCGTCCGGGATTCATCATCCCCACCCTGGCGGACTTCTTCCTCCCGTATCCGCAGATTAAGCACGACGGCGCGACGGTCACCTGTGGTGCCGCTGCTGCGACCGTCGAGCTTGCCGAATCGGGGGAGTCCATGGTGCATATCGCCGGAACTCCGGAGGATGTTGACGCTTGGCGGGCTGCCTGTGCCGCATGGTGGGCCGTGGTCCCGGACACCACGAGCGCAACGGATCCCATCCTTAGCTGGGGTTCCACGCTGCCATGAGTTTTCCACGTGAGTCCGAGGCAGGGACCTCAACGTCCCTGCCTACGGGCGATCATGCCGTCGACGCGTTAATCTCGACAGCCGCTCAGACGGCTCAATTGCCGGCTGATGAGCACAAAGCACTCTATTCTTCTGTCATTGCTGGGCTCGAACAAGAGCTCAACTCCGACCCCCACACGCAGCTGAGCGGAGCCGCTTCATGACCCGTCTTGATCAAGAACTCGTCAACCGAGGACTTGCACGTTCACGCACGGTCGCGGCAACCTTTATCAAGGCTGGCCGTGTCATCGTCGCAGGTACCTCCACTACCAAGTCCGCGCTAGCCGTGGATGCCGACAGCGTTATCGAGGTGCTCCCCGGACATGAAGAGGACTACGTCTCACGCGCCGGCCATAAACTTGCCGGCGCCCTCGCCCACTTTTCCCAGATCACCGTGGCAGGAAAACGCTGCCTCGACGCTGGGGCCTCAACCGGTGGATTTACCGACGTGCTCCTGCGAAAAGGTGCGGCCAGTGTTGCCGCCGTCGACGTGGGACATGACCAATTGGTGGACTCCCTGCGCCACGATCCGCGGGTAGAGGTCCACGAGGGCCTCAATATTCGTTTTATGCAGCCCGGCGATGTGGGCGCTCTCGCCGACCTCACCGTCTGCGACCTTTCCTTTATTTCCCTGACCAAGGTCATGGCCCCGCTGACTCTCGCCACCAAGCCCGGTGGTGAGCTGTTGCTCATGGTTAAACCGCAATTTGAGGTCGGCAAGGACAATTTGGCCCGCACCGGTGTTGTCAGTAGTGAGAATGAACGACGCCGGGCCGTCGCCTTGGTGGCCCATTCGGCGGTTGCCAACGGCCTCACCTTGGACGGGATTGGGACCAGCTCCCTGCCTGGCCAGGAGGGAAATGTTGAATATTTCTTGCTGGCTACCCGAACTGTGTCAGCCCCTGCGCATAAGATCAAAGAGCAGGATGGCATAGAAGAACAGGACAACGCGGTGGAGCGGCTCTTGAGTCAACTCTGGCCCTAAGCTTGCAAGAGGCGGCCCCGCCATGATGTCCTGCTAGCGGTGGATCGGCTTCCGGCAGATTCGCAACCAACATGATGAGGAAACAGCACATGACACGGCGCGTCTTGATTCTGGCCCACACTGGCCGAGAAGAATCGATGCTTGCAGCCCTTGAGGCGTGCGTTGAGCTTCATGCAAACAACATTGTCCCGGTCATGTACGCCGAAGAGTTAGCCGATATGACCGGCTACCTGGGCGTCTCCGGTGTCAGGATGGAAATCCTCGACAGGGACGTGACCCTGGCAGACATTGAGCTGGTCATGGTCCTGGGCGGCGATGGAACTATTCTGCGGGCCGCAGAGATTGTGCGCGATTACGATGTTCCCTTGCTCGGCGTGAACCTTGGCCATGTGGGCTTCCTGGCGGAAAGCGAACGCGAGGAACTCATTCAAACGGTTTCGGCCGTGGTGCAGCGCAGGTACTCCGTGGAGGAGCGCATGTGCCTAGACGTCCTGGTCAAGGTGGCCGGCAAGGTCGTGGCACATACCTGGGCACTCAATGAGGTGGCCCTGGAAAAAGGCAACCGCGAACGCATGATCGAGGTTGTCACCGAGGTTGATGGTCGCCCACTGACCTCCTTCGGCTGCGACGGCGTGGTCATGGCCACCCCCACAGGATCCACCGCCTACGCCTTTTCCGCCGGCGGCCCCGTGGTCTGGCCCGGTGTTGAGGCGTTGCTCATGGTTCCCATCAGCGCTCACGCTTTGTTCGCCAAGCCACTTGTCGTATCCCCGTCCTCCACCCTGGCCGTGGAAGTTCTGAGCCGCAACGGCGCCTACGGTGTCATCTGGTGTGATGGTCGGCGGACCGTGGATCTGTTGCCCGGGGCCCGCATCGAGGTCACCCGATCCACCAAACCGGTCAAACTCGCCAGGACCCAGCAGTCCACGTTCTCCGAACGCTTGGTGCGGAAGTTTGAGCTGCCCGTGCAAGGTTGGCGTGGCCCGGCCGTTGAGGTTTCGCAGACGCCCACCACCCAGCTGCCGATCATCAAGACCCCTAAGCCTAAAACCTCACTCGAGGGACCTCCGACGGGACCCGTCCCGCCGGTGCCAGACCTGAGAATCCCGCCGGAAAGCAGCTACTCCGGCACCACTGCCTTCTATGGGGAGGAGCGCCCATGATTGAAGAAATCCGCATCCGCGATCTGGGCGTCATCTCGGAATCAACCCTTCCGCTGGGTCCCGGGCTGAGCGTCGTCAGTGGTGAAACCGGCGCCGGTAAGACCATGGTCGTGACCGCCGTCGGGCTGTTGCTGGGCAATCGGGCCGATGCCGGAGCCGTCCGCAATGGCGCCAAGAATGCCTCGGCCGAGGCCACCTTGACGCTGCCCCAAGGACACCCGGCCCTGCAGCGCGCCCTCGAGGCCGGCGCCGACATTGACGAGTTCGACGGCGGAGCCCAACTGATCCTGGCGCGCACCGTGAGCGCCGATGGGCGCAGCCGCGCCCACGTGGGTGGTCGCAGTGCCCCCATCGGCGTCCTCAATGAGCTGGGGGAGGCCCTCGTGGCCGTGCACGGGCAGTCGGATCAGATCCGGCTCAAGAACCCGTCGGCGCAGCGAGAGGCGCTCGATAAATTTGCCGCCGAGGCCAACAAAGGATTCTCGGCAAAACTAGCCAGCTACCGTGGTGTCTTTAATCGGTGGCGTGCCGTTCAGGCCGAGCTTGCCGAGCTGCGCTCCGCGAGCCGGGAACGCCTGCGGGAGGCGGACTCCCTGACCACGGCGCTAGCCGAGATTGACGCCGTCGCACCTTTAGAGGCCGAGGATGAACTTCTCAAGGCGCAGGCCGTCAAGCTGGGCAATGTGGAGGAGCTGCGCAAGGCCACCTTGGGGGCGCACGAGGCCCTCAGCGCCGCCGACTATGGTGACGGCGTGGATGCGGCAGGTCTCGTGGACACGGCCAAACGGCTCGTGGAGAGCGTGGCAGATGCCGATGAGGAACTGACGCAAACCACCAAGCGGCTCTCCGAGGTGGGTTATCTCCTGGCCGATATTGCCCGGGACTTGGCCAGCTATGCCACCTCGCTGGATTCCGACGGCCCGGGACGCCTGTCCGAGGTCGAGGATCGTCGCGGGGAACTGGCTGTGCTCGTGCGCAAGTATGCGCCCACGATCGATGAGGTCATCGAGTGGGCAGATACGGCGCGAGTGCGGCTGACTGAGCTCAGCGATGACTCCGGACGGATCGAATCCCTCGAGGCCGAGGAGCTCGCCGCTCTCGCCGAGCTGGGAGTCTTGGCCGCCGAGGTGAGCGCCATGCGCCGCAAGGCCGCCGACAAGCTGGCCAAGGCCGTCAGCGCCGAGCTCAAGGCCCTGGCCATGCCCGACGCCAAGCTGGTCATCGAGATCAACACGGCAGAGCGCAGCATCCACGGCGAGGATGATATCGCCTTCCTGCTGGCTCCTCACGCAGGCGCCTCACCGCGCCCCCTGGGCAAGGGGGCCTCCGGTGGTGAGCTCTCACGCGTCATGCTGGCGCTGGAAGTCGTGCTGGCCGCCGTCGACCCTGTTCCAACCTTTGTCTTCGATGAAGTGGACTCGGGTGTCGGTGGCAAGGCCGCCGTGGAAATTGGGCGCCGCCTGGCGATGTTGGCCGAGCATGTGCAGGTTCTGGTCGTGACGCACCTGCCTCAGGTTGCGGCCTTCGCGGACCAACATATCCTCGTGACGAAGAGTTCTGTGAGTAAAAACTCAACAGGCATCACCACCAGTAATGTGCGGCTTTTGACGTACGAGGAACGGGTTGTGGAACTGGCCAGAATGCTTGCTGGACAGGAAGATTCCGCGACAGCACAGGCCCATGCCAAGGAATTACTGGCTCAAGGAGCACGTTCGCAGAAGTAGTTTTCGCAGTGGCATCGCAAAAATTAACCAACCGAGCAGGCACGAAAAATCGCTCATTAGATGATAGGCTCGAATTCCGTGGTGCAACGATCAAATTCCCGGTTCAGTGGTCAGTCCAAGACGACCAAACACATCTTCGTCACCGGCGGTGTCGCGTCCTCGCTCGGTAAGGGTCTGACGGCTTCCAGCCTCGGTCACCTGCTGCGTGCACGCGGCCTCTCGGTCACAATGCAAAAGCTCGATCCCTATCTCAACGTGGATCCAGGCACAATGAATCCCTTCCAGCACGGTGAAGTCTTCGTCACAGACGATGGCGCCGAAACCGACCTGGACATTGGTCACTACGAGCGCTTCCTCGACGAAAACCTGGAAGGCTCGGCCAACGTTACAACTGGCCAGGTTTACTCCACGGTGATCGCCAAGGAACGCCGTGGCGAATACTTGGGTGACACTGTGCAGGTAATCCCGCATATCACCGATGAAATCAAGCGTCGCATGCGTCTTCCTGCCGAAGGCGAGAACGCCCCCGACGTCATCATCACCGAAATTGGTGGCACCGTTGGTGACATCGAATCCCAGCCGTTCATGGAGTCCGCACGCCAGGTACGCCAGGACGTAGGACGCAGCAATGTGTTCTTCGCCCACGTTTCCCTGGTTCCGTACATCGGACCGTCCCAGGAACTGAAGACCAAGCCCACCCAGCACTCTGTTGCTGCGCTGCGCTCCTTGGGTATTCAGCCTGACGCCATCATCCTGCGTTCAGACCGCGTGCTGCCCGAAGCCATGATGGCCAAGATCGGCCGTGCCTGCGACGTTGATGTTGAGGCAGTTATCGGTTGCCCCGATGCTCCCAGCATCTACGACATCCCCAAGACCCTGCATGCGCAGGGCCTGGACTCCTACATCGTGCGTGCCCTGGGCCTCTCGTTCAAGGACGTTGACTGGACCAAGTGGGACAAGCTCCTCGAAGCCGTGCACAACCCCGCACACCACGTAGAGGTTGCGCTGGTCGGTAAGTACATCGACCTGCCGGATGCTTACCTCTCCGTCACCGAAGCCCTGCGCGCCGGTGGATTCGCCAATGAAACCCGTGTTAAGATCCGCTGGGTTCCCTCGGACGAATGCGCCACGGAGGCAGGTGCCAAGAAGTCCTTGGCTAATGTCGACGCGATCTGCGTTCCCGGTGGCTTCGGTATCCGTGGACTCGAAGGCAAGTTGGGCGCCCTGAAGTTCGCCCGCGAAAACCAGATCCCTACCTTGGGACTGTGCCTGGGTCTGCAGACCATGGTCATCGAATATGCACGCAACGTGGTTGGTTTGGAAGGCGCGTCCTCCTCGGAGTTCGACGACAACCCCACCTACCCCGTGATCGCCACGATGGAAGAGCAGCAGGACATCGTCGACGGCAAGGGCGACCTTGGCGGAACGATGCGTCTGGGCCTCTACCCGGCCGTGCTCACCGAGGGCTCGGTTATTGCTAAGACCTACGGCACCACGGACGTTTCCGAACGCCACCGTCACCGCTATGAGGTCAACAACAAGTACCGTGACCAGATCGCAACTGCAGGCTTGGTCTTCTCGGGTACCTCACCCGATGGCAAGCTTGTTGAATTTGTTGAGCTTCCTGCCGACGTTCACCCGTACTACGTCTCCACCCAGGCACACCCCGAACTGAGCTCGCGCCCCACTCGGCCGCACCCGCTCTTTGCCGGTCTGATTGCCGCGGCGCTGGATCGTCAGAACGCAACACGCCTGCTGGAGGTCTAAGTGAGCAGCCTTGGTACGCCGTATACTGGAGCGGGAACTGCACCAGTTGACTCACCGGTAGTGATTGCTGATGAGGAAAGCCTTCGAATTCTTCATTCGCAATCCACGGTGTACCAAGGCCGTATCTGGGACGTTGTCTCAGACACTTTTTCACTCACGAGTGAATCTGCCCCACTGACCCGGGATTACATTGCGCATCCCGGGGCAGTGGCGGTGGTCGTCCTCAACGAGAAAAACCAGGTGCTCCTGCTTCGGCAGTACCGGCACCCCGTCCAGATGAACCTGTGGGAAATTCCCGCCGGTCTGCTGGACATTGAAGGCGAAGATTATGTTGTGGGAGCGGCTCGCGAACTGGCTGAGGAAGCCGATCTCGCCGCCGCTCAATGGGACGTCCTGACGGACTTCTTTAATTCACCTGGCTCCTCCAGCGAGGCCATTCGGATCTACCTGGCCCGGGATATCTCCCTGGTTCCGGAAGATCAGCGGCATGTCCGCACCGAGGAAGAAGCCGAGATTCAATTCGCCTGGATTGACCTCGACGAGGCCGCCGCAGCCGTCCTCTCTGGACGCATTCATAACCCGTCCGCCGTCGTCGGTATTTTGGCCGCTGCTCAGGCGGTCCGAACTAACTTTGCGCAGTTGCGCCCCGGTTCCGCGCCGTGGCCCGAACACCCGGCCAACCGCCAGCAGTGACCACGGCAGCAGGGCCCGCCCCAGCGCCCACGGTACCCGGCACGAGGTCCCCTCTGAGCCGTGCCATCAGCGAGTATTTGCTTCACATGGGTGTTGAACGTGGCTTGGCCGCCAACACCTTGCAAGCCTACCGGCGAGACTTGGCGCGCTATGAAAAATTCCTTACGGCGGCCCATATTTCGGCCCCTTCGGCGATCACCCGGCACCACGTCAGTGCCTTCGCGCAGGCCCTCTCCGACGGGGCCGATGGGGGCTCGGTCCTAGGCGTGCGCTCCATGGCGCGCACCATCGTATCCGTGCGCGGCCTCCATAAATTTTGGGCTTTAGAAGGAGTCTGCGACGCCGACCCGGCCGCAGACATCCACCCGCCTCAGGCAGGCCGTCGTCTCCCCAAGGCCATCAGCGTGCACGAGGTGACGCGCATCCTTGAGGCTGCCGGATCCGACACTCCCGCCGGGCTGCGCGATGCGGCCATGCTGGAATTTCTATACTCCACGGGTGCTCGCATCAGCGAGGCCGTGGGCCTGGACGTGGACGATTTGGTCTTGCCCGATGCTCGGCAAGATGGGCCCTCGCTCGTGCGCCTCTTTGGTAAGGGCTCGAAGGAACGCATCGTCCCGATCGGCTCCTATGCTCTGCGCGCCCTCGACGCCTATCTGGTGCGGGGACGTCCGGCTCTTGTCGCCAAGGGTGGCGGAACCCCGGCGCTGTTCCTCAACGCCCGAGGCGGCCGCATCAGCCGCCAGAGCGTGTGGACCATTCTCAAAACCGTCGCCGAGCACGCCAAAGTTGAGGTGGAGGTCTCTCCTCACACGCTGCGTCACTCCTTTGCCACGCATCTGCTGGAAGGCGGCGCCGACGTGCGTGTCGTCCAGGAGCTGCTGGGCCATGCCTCGGTTACGACGACGCAGGTGTACACCCTCGTCACGGCAGATACGCTGCGCGAGGTCTACGCCGCCTCGCATCCCCGGGCCCTAGGCTAAACCGTCCCGCTCTTGATCCCTTCCAAAGCAGGACGCACTTTTTGAACCACAACACTCCAAAAACCTTGAGAATGGTCTAACAACTGCAGTCTCGAATTAAGGTGGAGAGATGAGCACGGCCAGTGAGTATTTCCGGAGCAAACTAGAGTTTGAGATTGACGTCATGGACGTCCACGAGCAGCTCCCCGATGAGCGCTTTGTCCTCGTCGACACGCGGCGCCATGCCTCGTGGGAGCACGGGCATGTCCCCGGCGCGCTGCATCTTCCCACGGCGTTCATCCCGCAGCAGGCCCATGTGTTAATTCCCGAGGGAACACCTGTTGTGGTGTACTCCTGGGGTCCGGGCTGCAATGGCAGCACCTTCGCTGCCCTGGCCTTTGCCGAGCTGGGATACCCCGTCAAGGAAATGATCGGCGGCATTGAATACTGGATCCGCAATGGCCTGGAGCTCGAGACGAGCGCCGGTGTCACGCAGGCGAGCACCGACCCGCTGGTCACCGCCGACCACGGCAATGCCATCCAGCCCGTATGCTCGACAGATGACTAAATCCGTCACCCTGTGTTTCCTCCTCCGCACCCACAACGGCCACCCGGAGGTGCTGCTCGGATTAAAGAAGACCGGATTTGGCGCGGGCAAGGTTGTGGGCATTGGCGGTCACGTAGAGCCGGGCGAAAGCGTCGTGGCGGCAATCTGCCGCGAGGTCGCCGAGGAAAGCAGCCTCACGATCGAGGCTATGGACCTCATTCCTGCCGGGTCCGTGGAATTCGTGTTCCCCGCCAAACCTGCCTGGGATATGTTCACCACAGTCTTCCTGTGCAATCGCTTTGGCGGCGTCGCCACCGAAAGCAGCGAGATTGCGCCCCGGTGGTACCGCGTGGATCAGCTGCCCCTGACACAGATGTGGGCGGACGCCAGCCATTGGCTTCCCGCATTTTTGGCAGGGGAGCGCGGCCATTGGCGCGTGGTCCTCAACGACGACGATGAAACCGTCGCCACCAGCACCCACACCCCGCCGCGCGAGCGCCGCCTGGTGGAGGAGTCCGGCAGCTGAATCCGCAGCGGTCGCGGCGACTAGACTTTCGCGACCGTCAACAGGAACGCACAGTCCTCCAGCGCCTGCACTGAGTGCCGAACAAGCGGCACCACCAGATGATCGCCGGGGGAGCCCTCCCACGACACCTCGCCAGCCTTGAGGACCAGCTTGCCGCTGAGCACCTGCACCGTGGCCTCGCCGGGATTCTCATGCTCGGCCAAGGCGCTTCCCGCGGTCAGGGCCACGACGGTTTGCCGCAGCACCCGCTCATGCCCGCCGTAGACCGTCCTGGCGCTGCGCCCACTGCTCGTCAGGTGCGCATCGGCCAGAAGTTCCCGGGCCAGCGCTACCAATGATGACTTTTCCACGATGCTCCCTTGCCCGTGCCACCTGCTTAGTCCCCTCACCGTACCTCAGTGCAGTGTGCGCTGGCCTTAACCGCCCGACGGCGGGAGCCCACCTTCCGCTGGAAAGTGGGCTCCCGCCGTCGGGCCTCTTGCGGAGACGATCCGCCGAAAGTGAACTAGCCCAGGTGGCGCTCGGCAACACCGTTGTAAGCGCTGAGCGGGCGGATAAGCGAGTTCGAGGCGCGCTGTTCCATAATGTGCGCGGTCCAGCCCGTGATGCGTGAGGCGATGAAGATCGGCGTGAACATATCCGTGTCGAAACCCATGAGGTGATAGGTGGGGCCGGCCGGGTAGTCAAGATTCGGCTTGATGGCCTTCGCCTCGTCCATGGCCTGCTCGAGCCCGTCGTACAGGCCCATCATCTCGGGGCGCTCGTAATGCGCGATCATGCGCTCGAGGGCACCCTTCATGGTGGGCACGCGGGAATCGCCGTGCTTGTACACGCGGTGCCCGAAGCCCATGACCTTTTTCTTGGCGGCCAGTGCGTCCTCCATCCACGCCTTGGCGCGGGCGGCGGCCTCTTCACGGGACTCATCGGCACGGATGCCGATCTCCGTGAAGGTGTGCATGACGGCCTCGTTGGCACCGCCATGCAATGGACCCTTCAGCGCGCCGATGGCACCGGTGACAGCCGAGTGCAGGTCCGAGAGCGTCGAGGTGATGACGCGGGCCGTGAACGTCGAGGCGTTGAAGGAGTGCTCGGCGTACAGCACCATGGAGACGCGGAAGGCATCCACGACCTCCGGGGCTGCCTCCTCGCCGAAGGTCATCCACAGGAAGTTCGCCGAGTAGTCCAGATCGTCCCGGGGGTCCACTGCTTCCAAACCACGACGGCGGCGCTGGTCATAGGCGACCACGGCAGGGAACTGGGCAAAGAGTGACTTGGCCTTGTCCAGTTCCGCCCCGGGAGAAGAATCGCTAGCCAGGGGGTGGTTGGCGCCCAGCACCGAAACGGCGGTGCGGCCAACGTCCATCGGGTGGCAATCCAACGGCAATAGATCAATCGCGGCCCGAACGTTGGCATCCAGTGCACGGTTGCTGCGTTCGAAGGCCTCAAAGAGGCTCAGCTCATCCGGCGACGGGAGCTCCCCGGTCCACAGGAGTAGCGCAACCTCTTCAAAGGACTTTTGGGCAGCCAGTTCCTGAACGGGATAACCGCGGTACAGCAGTGAATTGCTCTCGGGGTTGACCTTGGAGACGGCGGTGTAGTCGGCGACGACTCCGGCAAGACCCTTGCGTACTTCTTCTTCACTCACGGTGGTACTCCTTCTTCAAAAGAATTTGTTGCCTAAAGGTTTGAGCTGTTACTTTCGATGTCCAAGCCGGGCACCTGGAAGTTAAAGATTCCCGTGTCGAATTGGTTGTAGGCCTCATAGTCAACTAATTCATAGAGCCGGGCCCGGGTCAACATCTCCGGCACGGCGGCTTCCTGTGTTCCGTCGGCGTTGATGGCGTCCAAGACACGCTCGGCCGCCCCCATGGCGCTGCGCAGCAACGTCACGGGGTAGATGATCATGGCCACGCCAGCGGCGGCCAAAGCATCGCGGGTGAAGAGCTCGCTCTTGCCAAACTCCGTCATATTCGCCAGGACCGGCACGTTGACGGCCTTGCAGACGGCCTCAAACTCGGCCACGGACTTCATGGCCTCGGGGAAGATGGCGTCAGCGCCGGCGTCGACTAGGGCCTTGGCCCGGTTGATCGCGGCGTCGAGGCCTTCCACGGCACGGATGTCAGTACGGGCCATGATGAGGAAGTTCTCATCCCGGCGGGCATCGGCGGCGGCGGCAATGCGCTTGACCGCGGTGTCTAGATCAACCATGTTCTTGCCGTCTAGGTGGCCACAGCGCTTGGGGTTGAACTGGTCCTCAATGTGGCAACCGGCCAGCCCCGCGTTCTCCAGCTCCTGAATGGTGCGGGCCACGTTCATGGGCTCACCGAAACCGGTGTCGGCGTCGATGAGGCACGGCAGATCCGTCATGCGGGCAATCTGCCCGCCGCGTGCGGCCACCTCGGTCAGCGTGGTCATGCCAATGTCCGGCAGGCCCAGATCGTTGGCGAGGACCGCGCCGGAGATGTAGACGCCGTCGAACGTCTTTTCCTCAATGAGGCGCGCCGAGAGCGGGTTGAAGGCTCCGGGGAACTGTACGGCTGCGCCGGGAACCAGCATGGCCCGCAGATCGCGGCGCTTCTGCTCGGGAGTTTTCTTGGAGTACAACATGTTAGAACAACCCCTGAGGGGCGGCTGCCAGATCGATCACGCCGGGAGCGGCCGTGATGTTGAGCTGATTCAGTTCACCTGCGGCCAGGTTCGGCAGGTTTTCCGCTGCTGCGATGAAACGGTCAATTTCAGCGTCTTCGACGAGGCCTGCGGCAAGGGTGCGGAACTTGTTGATGTACTGCGCGCGGGCGAAGGGCCGGGCACCGAGCGGGTGAGCGTCGGCCACGGCGATGGAGTCGGTGATGAGCGTGCCATCATTCAACGTGATCTCCACGGAGCCACCGAAAGCCTTCTCGGCGATATCGAGGGAGTGGTAACGGCGCGTCCACTCGGCATCTTCTTCCGTGGTCACCTTGTGCCACAGCTCCACCGTGTCGGGGCGGCCGGCACGCTCGGGTGAGTAGGAGTCAACGTGGTGCCAGGCGCCATCCTGCAGGGCCACCGTGAAGATGTACGGGATGGAGTGGTCAAGGGTTTCGCGTGAGGCGGTGGGATCGTACTTCTGGGGATCGTTGGCGCCGGAACCGATCACGTAGTGGGTGTGGTGGCTCGTCTTGATCAGCACACTGGCCACGTTCGCCGGATCCGTGGCCTCGGGGTGCTCGCCGTGGAGCTTGCGGGCCAGGTCGATCCAGGCCTGGGCCTGGTACTCGGCGGAATGTTCCTTGGTGTAGGTATCCATGATGGCGCGCTTGGCCTCACCCTCTGCGGGCAGAGGCACGGTGTACTGGGCGTCTGCGCCGTCGAGCATCCAGGCGATCACGCCGTCTTCACCCTCATAGATCGGCACGGGTGAGGTCTGGCCGCGCATGGCACGGTCGGCAGCCTCGACGGCCATCTTGCCGGCAAACGCGGGGGCGTGTGCCTTCCAGGTGGAGATTTCGCCCTTGCGGGACTGGCGCGTGGCCGTGGTGGTGTGCAGTCCCTGGCCCACAGCCTGGAAGATGGTCTCCACCTCAAGGTTCAGCAGGGTGCCGATGCCTGCCGCGGCGGACGGGCCGAGGTGGGCCACATGGTCAATCTTGTGCTTGTGCAGGCAGATGGCCTTGACCAAATCCACTTGGATCTCGTAACCGGTGGCGATGCCACGGATCAGATCGGCACCCGAGGCGCCCGTGTGCTGGGCGACGGCCAGGATCGGCGGAATGTTGTCCCCGGGGTGGGAGTACTCGGCAGCCAGGAAGGTGTCGTGGTAGTCCAGTTCGCGCACTGCCACGCCATTGGCCCAGGCCGCCCACTCGGGGGAGACCTTTTCCGTGATGCCGAAGACGGAGGCGCCGGAGCCGCCCGTGGACGGAGCGTGCGTCAGTGCCTGGGCGCGGGCCGCAACAATGGGGCCACGGTTCAGAGACGCGATGGCAACGGAGGCGTTGTCGATGACGCGGTTGATGATCATGTCGGTGACTTCTGCCGTGACAGCCACGGGGTCGGCAGCAACCTTGGCGATCTTGTGCGCCAGCTGATCCTCACGGGCCAGTTTCTCTTCGCTCTTGTAAACGCGGACGTTGTGCTCGATTGTCATGGTGTTCCTTTCGCAGGGTGAATCAAAAAGTGGGGGAAGTTTAGGAGGCCGTGCTCAGTAGATGACGCAGACTGTTGTCCAGGTGGACAGTGGTGGCCGCGCTGGCCACGGCGGGGTTGCCATGGGCGATCGCGAGGGCGATGGCCGCATGTTCCCTGGCCGCATCGCGCAGCCTGACGGGGTTGTCCTTGCTGAGCCGGCGTACCCGGACCAGATGAACACGGAGGTTCTTCAGGGCCAGGTTGAGATAGTGATTTCCGACGGCGGCATCCACCGCGCTGTCGAGCTCGCCCGCCAGCTGGTAGTAGTCGGCCCGGTCGGGATCCTGGGCTGTAATCAGTTCACCGGCATTGCTGAGCTTCTCATACAGCGCCAGGAAGATGACTGGGTCGCGGCGCTGGGCTGCAAGTTCGGCGGCTTTGCACTCCAAGGCGGCGCGGAGTTCAAAGAGTTCCTCAAGGTGGTCCAGGGAAATCTCGCTGACCACCACACCACGCCCGCTTTGCGGTTCGCTCAGGCCCTCGGCCGTGAGTTTGGCCAGTGCCTCTCGTATCGGGGTACGGGAGACGCTCAGGCGCTCAGAGAGTTCGACCTCGCCCAGAACCGTCCCGGGTGTCAGTCGCCAGTTGATGATATCGCTGCGCAGGGTGGCATAAGCGCGGTCGCTAGCTCTCATATTCCCTCCCTCGTCATTGAAGTGCAGGACGTGCACTTAGCCAACATAATACCCACTCAGTGTATACAAACAACAGGCTATTGGGGCAAAACTTAGAAATTTTCCCGAAGTTCATCTCAACTATGTATACATAGGGCTTGTTATTGATCGCGAGGCGACGGTAGCATGATTCACATCACATCAACGTGGATGGAGAGTCACCATGGCATCAAACGCCGTTAGCTACCGGGATGAATACCAGCGCAGCATGAGCGATCCGGATGGATTCTGGCTGCAGGCCGCACAGGCCGTCGATTGGGTAGTGCCGCCCACACAGGCGCATAACAAAGAGGACTCTCCCCGCGGTCGATGGTTTGCCGACGGTGAACTCAATACGTGCTATAACGCCCTAGATCGGCATGTGGCCGCAGGCCGCGGAGATCAGCCGGCCCTGATCCATGACTCGGCCATGGAGGGAACGCAAAAGATGTACTCCTATGCAGAGCTGACCGAACAGGTGTCCCGCTTTGCCGGAGTGCTTCGGGCCCAGGGCGTGGGTAAGGGTGATCGTGTCCTGATCTACCTGCCCATGATCCCCGAGGCCGCCATCGCCATGTTGGCGACTGCCCGTCTCGGAGCCATCCACTCCGTTGTCTTTGGTGGCTTTGCCGCAAGCGAGTTGGCCGTGCGCATTCAGGACGCCGGGCCCAAGGTCGTTGTCACCACCTCAGGGGGATTGGAACCCAACCGGCACGTTGAATACCTACCCACGGTGGCCGAGGCGCTGACTAAGGCAGGAGTCCCCGAACTCCCTGTCATCATCAAGCACCGCAACGGCTTCACCTCCGATCCGCAGGCTCTCGGCCTGACCGTCGTGGACTGGGAGGCTGCGCTCGCAGTCGCCGAGCCTGCCGCGCCCGTGCCGGTGAACGCGACGGACCCGCTCTACGTGCTCTACACCTCGGGGACTACCGGGGCACCCAAGGGGGTGGTCCGCGATAATGGGGGTCACGCCGTCGCACTTCTGTGGACCATGGCCAATCATTATGACATTGGCCCGGGAGATGTCTGGTGGACGGCCTCGGATGTGGGCTGGGTCGTGGGGCATTCCTACATTGTGTACGGGCCGCTGCTGGCCGGGGCGACCACGGTCATGTACGAGGGCAAGCCCGTGGGCACCCCCGACGCCGGCGCTTTCTGGCGGGTCATCGAGCAGCACCAGGTCAAGGCCCTGTTTACGGCACCCACCGCGTTGCGGGCCATTCGCAAGATGGATCCCGAGGCGGAGCTGCTGCAGAAGTACGACGTCGGCAGCCTCCAAACGCTGTTTACCGCCGGTGAGCGGCTGGACACCGATACATACCTTTGGGCCGGGAAGGTGCTCGGGGTCCCGGTGGTGGATCACTGGTGGCAGACCGAGACCGGCTGGGCCATTGTGGGGAATCCGCGCGGGCTCGAGCCGCTGCCCCTAAAGGCAGGTTCGCCCACCGTGCCGATGCCCGGCTTTGATCTGCGGATCGTGGACGGCGGGGGCGTTGACGTGGCCACAGGGGAGGAGGGCAACATTGTGCTGGGGCTGCCGCTACCTCCCGGAACGTTGCCCACGCTGTGGAATGACGACCAGCGTTTCATCAATTCCTACTTGAGCGCCTTCGAGGGTTGCTACGTCACGGGAGACTCGGGTTACCAGGACGAGGACGGCTACGTCTTTGTCATGGGCCGCACCGACGACGTCATCAATGTGGCTGGACATCGGCTCTCGACCGGCGCCATCGAGCAGGTCCTTGGAACGCACCCGGCCGTTGCCGAATGCGCCGTGATCGGCATTGCCGATGCACTCAAGGGGCAAAAAGCTGTTGGCTTCGTGGTGCTCAAGTCCGGGGTGAGCCTGGCTCCGGCGGATCTGCAGACGGAACTGGTGGCGCTGGTGCGGCGCGAGATTGGTCCCGTGGCCGATTTCAAAACCGCGGTGGTGGTGGATGCCCTGCCCAAGACCCGTTCGGGAAAGATCCTGCGCAAGACCATGCGTCAGATTGCCGACGGCGACGACTACACGGTGCCCTCCACCATTGAGGATCCGGCCGTGATCGAGGCGCTCCTACCGGTGCTGAGCGCCCGAACCTAGGCGTAGTGCTGGCACGGCGTGGATTAACGAGTCAGACCCAGCCCTGTGTGTTTTCACCAGGGCTGGGTCTGACTCGTTAGGGTTCGTCCTGGCGGGTTACTGGGCCAAGGAATGCGAGGTAGCCTCGCTGCCCTCGCCTGCCTCAATCGTCTCGTCCGCCGGGTCCTGCGGCTGCGAGCCGAGTTTGCCGCGAGTGAGCTTGTTCATGATCAAGGCGAGTGCACCGTCGCCGGTCACATTGGTTGCGGTGCCGAAGCTATCGAGGGCAATGTAGGCGGCGAACATGAGCCCCACCTCGACCTCGCCAAAACCGAGCATCTGCACGAGCAGTCCCGCGGCTGCGGCGATCGCGCCGCCAGGAACACCGGGGGCGGCGATCATCATGATGCCAAGCATCAGAATGAACGGCATGTAAGCGCCAAACGAGACGTCACCGCCGGTGAGCAACAGCACCGCGATGGAGAAGCAGGTGATCTTGACCATCGAGCCCGAAAGGTGGATGGTGGCGCACAGCGGGATCACGAAGCCCGCGACAGAGTCGGAGACGCCGTTCTTCTTGGTTGACGCGAGGGTCACGGGGATGGTTGCGGCCGAGGATGAGGTGCCCAGTGCCGTGAAGTACGCGTCGCGCATGTTCCACAAGGCCTTCAAGGGGTTGATGCC
Organism: Arthrobacter psychrolactophilus; assembly: GCF_003219795.1. Classification (GTDB taxonomy): domain Bacteria; phylum Actinomycetota; class Actinomycetes; order Actinomycetales; family Micrococcaceae; genus Specibacter; species Specibacter psychrolactophilus. Next base: position 20,201 of record NZ_QJVC01000007.1, read on the forward strand.
CGACATTGCGCCGGCCAGTGAGTACTGCAGCAGCAAGACAACGAAGGTCAAGGCAAAGGAGACGACGGCGACGAGGAGGAACTTCGTTACTACCGTCACGGCAGAGCCGCTGGCCGAGAGATCCATGAAGATGCCGAAAATGAACAGCGGCAGCGCCGGCACGATGATGCGCCGAATCACGGCCTCAATGATGGTGCGGAACTCGATAGCTCCCCGAAAGAGCACCTTACTGTGAAAGGCCGTCAATCCGATGCCGAGGATAAAGGCCAGAACGAGTGCGCTCATGACGTCGATGACGGGTGCGAGTACGATCTCCGTCGCCGAATCGCCGGCACTGGAGACCAGGGAGACGAAGGGGCTGAATCCTGAGCCGGAATTCTCGCCGAAGGCCTCTAGCCCGCCTCCCGACAGCGGTGACGTGAAGAGCCAGCGGCTGACAAAGTAGGCGAGGAACCCGGCGACGATGGTTGAGCCGTAGGCGACCAGGGCGGTGACGCCTAGCCATTTCCCGGCGCCCTTGCCCAGTTCTGCGATGGCGGGCATGACCAGCCCGAGGATGATCAGCGGCACCACAAAGCTCAGGAAGCCTGAGAAAATGGAATTGTAGGTGAGAAAGACGTTGCCAAGCCAGGTGGGCATGACCGGTCCGGTCAGAATGCCTACAACAATGGCGATGATGATCCAGCCGAGTAGGGGGATCGATTTAAGTAGCTTCATAGGGACCTCAGGATCACAGAATTGGGCACGCACCTCGTTGTGCGTCCGTGTGGCGCGGAACACGCCTCAGTAATACTAGACGGGGCGGGCCATTCCTTGAAACTTGGGGGGTCCCGGACCGCGGGCGACTACACCCGGGGCGAAGCTGGTGCTTCGGGAAGTGGTCAGCCCGGACCCCTCGCCGAAGCCCGGGCTGATGATTCAGTTGGACCCTCAGTGTGCTTCTTGGACGTCAGTGCCACCCCGGTGTCCGGGACCAGCGGTATTCCAGCTCCGGGCGCCCCGGAGAACCGTGCCGCGGTGCTTTCACGGCGGATCCGGTCTCCACAAGATGGTCAAGGTAGCGCCGTGCCGTCACGCGTGACATCGCCAGGGCCGCCGCCGCCTCTGTCGCCGAGGCTGGTTGCTGTGCTGCACGCAACCAATCCACTACGGCCCCCAGCGTCTCAGGCAGCATGCCCTTAGGTAGGGTCAGCTTCCCTGAGGGCCGCAGAGCCGACATGGCACGGTCGATCGCATCCTGCGAGGTTTGTGATCTGTCCGTGAGCACGGTGTGAAAGCTTTGGTAACTTTCCAATTTTTCCCGGAACGCGGCAAAGGTAAACGGCTTGATCAGATACGCCGAGATGCCCAGCGCAATGGCCGAGCGCACCACATGCACCTCCCGCACGGCCGTGATGGCGATGACGTCCGGCACCAGCCCCAACCCATGAATGCGTCGCAGCAGGTCCAGACCATGCCCATCGGTCAGGTTCATGTCGAGCAGAATCAGCTGAATATCGGGGACATCAGAGTCGTTCAGCGCGGCCAGCGCGGCGCCCATGCCCTGCGCCTCGGCCACGACCTCGAAGCCGCTCAGACGTCGCACATAGTCGGCGTGGGCGGCCAGCGCGATCGGCTCATCGTCCACCACGAGCACCCGAATGGGGATGGTTCCGGTCATGGCTTTCCTTGGGTTTCTGCGGCTGGCTCGAGAGGCACGACGGCGGTCATGACGGCGCCGCCGTCATTCTCAGCTGTGATGGTGCCACCGAGGGCGGCGGTGGCCCGGCGGATGAGCGCGATGCCATAGCCCCTGCCACCCGGGGAGACGGACGTTTTATCGGTGGTTCCAATACGCCCGAGGATGTCAAGATCTGTCGTGGGCAGTCCGGGGCCGTTATCGGCCACCGTGAGGGTCAAGGTGCCGTCGGCGACGAGCAGATCGACCCACACGGTCGGAGAAGCTCCGGAACCTGCAGCACTATCGGCTCCAGGTGCTGCCGCGTCTTCTGCCACGGCGTCAATGGCGTTGTCGACCAGATTGCCCATAAGGGTGACCAATTCGCGCAGATCAAGCCTGTCCGGCGGTAGCGAACCGGACGCCGTCAGTTCGAGGATGACGCCGCGTTCATCGGCTTGTGCGCGCTTGCCCAATAGCAAGGCTTCAATAAAGGGTTCATCGAGGGTGTTCATAAATTCTCCTCCGAGGGCCACATTGCTTGAATGTTCGGAATTCGCAAAGGCCAACGCCTCGTTGTGGCGCCCCAGCTCGATGAGCGAGATGATGGCGTGCAGCCGGTTGGCGTGTTCGTGGGTTTGCGACCGTAGCGCCTCCACGAGCGTTTGGGTGCTGCTGAGACTCCCGGCCAGGGCAGTCAGTTCGGTGTGATCACGGAATGTGGTTGCGGTTCCGGCAGGTTCGGTACTTCCGGGCACCAGGGCGGGGCGTTGACTGACGACCAGCAAGCGATCTCCGGCGAGATGGACCTCATCGGTGGCTGTCCGGCCGGTACGGAGCAGCTCCGTCAAGGACTCGGGCAGCTTCAGGGACGCCAATGATGGGGGAGTGCCCCTCTGTGCTGGGGTCGGATTCATGCCAAGGAGCAGCGCGGCATGATCGTTGTAGAGGACCATGGAGCCGCGCTGGTCAACCAGCACCAGCCCCTCGCGCACCGAATGCAGCACCGATTCGTAGTAGGCGAAGAGCTGGCCCAATTCGGCTGGCCCCCATCCGAAGGTGACTCGTTTTAGATAGCGCCCCAGGACCCAGGCGGTCAGTGAACCTGCCAGCATGAGCGCCGCCGCCAGCCCCAATGCCATGGGCAGACGGGCGGCGATGAGCACCTCAACGTTTTCCACGGTGACACCTGCGGAAACCATACCCAAGACCTTCCCGGAGGAATCCTTGATGGGTACGATGGCCCGAACAGAGGGCCCCAGGGTGCCAAGCGTCGTCTCGGTGTAAGGCTGGCCGGCCCTCGCCTGCGAGATCGATCCGGTGTAGTGACCGCCGATTTCTTCCGGGGAGGGGTGAGTCCAACGAACGCCGTCAATATTCATCATCGTGACAAAATCCACGCCAGCGTTTCCCATGACGGCCTCGGCATAGGGTTGCAGTGCCGCCGAGGGGTTTGCGGTGGACGCTCCGGCAATGACCGACGGCGCATCGGCCAAGGATGTGGCCACCGACAGCATGCGCAGGCCCGTCTGTTCATATATCCGATTGTGCGCGTCAGAGACCATAACCCCGGCCATGCCGGCGGCGATGAGCACGGCAAAAAGCAGGTTGGCAATGAACAACCTGCGGGCGATACTCCAGCCACGCCAAAACATGGATCACCTTTCGTGCGACCAATATGAACACAACGGTGAGATAAGTCACGTTGGCAGGCAATCTTATGTGAGGCGGATTGCACGCCCCAACCCCTAATGCTAATCACCAGTTACACAAGGAGTCACCATGAGCTCTCAACGACGAGGGACTGACAGTCTTGCCAAGCCCACGCGACGCACAATGGATAAGACCCATTGGCTCTACATTGCCGTCATTGCCGCCGTCGTTTTTGGTGCGGCCATCGGCCTGCTGGCACCCGAAGTTGGTAAAGCGCTCAAGCCGCTGGGAACCATGTTTATCGCGTTGATCAAGATGGTCATTGCCCCGATTATTTTCTGCACCTTGGTGATTGGTGTTGGCTCGATCGCGAAGGCCGCCACAGTCGGTAAGGTCGGCGGACTGGCGCTGCTGTACTTCATGACCATGTCCACGGTAGCCCTAGCAATCGGTCTGGTAGTGGGAAACATCATCCACCCCGGATCCGGCCTGCATCTGAAGCCCTACGAGGGTGCGGCCGGCGGCGAGGAAAACTCCACCGTCAAATTCCTGATGGAGATGATCCCCAGCGACATTCCCGTGCTGCCGACGCTGGTTCTTGCGCTCATGGTGGGCTTTGCGCTGCAGTCCATGGGCAAGGCGGGCGAACCCGTTCTCAATGGTGTCAAGGAAATTCAAAAGGTCGTCTTCAAACTCATGATGATGATCATGTGGCTGGCTCCCGTTGGCGCCTTTGGTGCCATCGCCGCCGTCGTCGGTGCCACAGGTTGGGCAGCGATTGGTTCCATGGCAATCCTCATGGGTGCGTTCTACCTCACCTGCGCCCTGTTCATCGTGATCATCCTGGGTTCCATCCTGCGCCTCGTCACAGGGCTGAACATCTTCACCCTGATGCGTTACCTGGCCCGCGAATACCTGCTCATCTTCGCCACGTCCTCCTCCGAATCCGCCCTGCCGCGCCTTATGGCCAAGATGGAGCACGCTGGCGTCTCCAAGCCCGTCGTCGGCATCACGGTTCCCACCGGCTACTCCTTCAACCTTGACGGTACGGCCATCTACCTGACCATGAGCGCCCTGTTCATCTCCACCGCCATGGGTATCCCCATGAACCTCGGCGAACAGGTTGGTTTGCTCGTCTTCATGATCATCGCCTCCAAGGGTGCCGCCGGTGTTACCGGTGCCGGTTTGGCCACGCTGGCCGCTGGGTTGGCCGCCCACAAGCCGATCCTCCTCGACGGCATGGGTGTCATCGTGGGAATCGATAAGTTCATGTCCGAGTGCCGCGCGCTCACCAACTTCACGGGTAACGCCGTGGCTACCTTGCTCATCGGCAAGTGGACCAACGAGATCGACATGGACCAGGCTCGCGCCGTCCTTGCCGGTCAGCGTCCCTTTGATGAGACCACGATGGAAGAGGATGGCCACGGTTCCACGCACGACGGCGGAACCCCCGAATCTCCCAGTCAAGATCAGCGCGTCCCGGCTGCCGTCTAACACCGGAGCGTTCTGAGTCACCCTGCGGGTGGTCATCCTCGAGAAGGATGGCCACCCGCATTCGTTTAAGCAGCTCCTGCGGGTCGGGGCACGTTCTGGAATTCTCTTAAGCAGCTCCCGTGGGTTAGACGCCGCAATACCCGCAGGAGCTGCTTAAGAGAATTCTGAAGTCACGAGACACCCGCAGGAGCTGCTTAAGAGAATTCTGAAGTCACGCAGGACCCGCTGGAGCTGCTTAAAAGAATGCCCGGGGCGGAGGGAATCCGCCCCGGGCAGGGAAATCAGGACATGAGTTACTTCGTCGGGCCGGCAACCGGCACGCCGAACAGGCCACCGTCCTTGGCGGACTTGGGTTTACGCAAATGCGTGCCCCACAAGAACGCAAGCCAGGTCAGAGTCATTTGTGCCGGGAAGGCCACAAGCGGTACGCCGCCGGAAATCAGACAGATCAGCACGGGCAACAGCACAATGAGCGTCAGGTCCGGTCCAATCAGGAACGACTTGATGGCGCCGGTCGGGATCGGGCCCATGGGGGCGGCGACGGGAGGCATATTCCAGTCAGGTGCGGCCTTGAAGGCTGCCCGCAAGGTGGCTGCGCCAAGTCCGGGCCCGGCAAGGAGAGCTAGGAGCAGCAGCTGGGGCGAACCCACGCCTAGGGCCAGCAGGAGCCCGGCGCTGATAGGTGCCCAGAGTGTCATGGCCACGGCAGGGATCGCGTAGTGCACAAGGCGCACCGTTTTAGCTGGCAGTGGCATGAGCGTATCCACGGCGGGGTTTCCGGCAGAGAAGCGAGCCGTTGCGCCCAGAGCCGTCGAAGCGAAGTTCGCGCACAGGTACAAAGCCACGGCGATCAGCACGGCATTGCCAAGGAATTCAATCGAGGCCAGCGACGCGGGGATGGCCGCTAAGACCAGAACGCGGAGCAGAGTAGCGGGGGAACGCAGTGCCATCGTCGCATGGGTGCTGAGCAAGGTCTTGATGCTCCGGGCGTGCGCCGTTCCGCCCGTGAAGATGAGTTTGAGTCGAATCTTGCTCTTGCCGGTGGACGGTCCGGTGCTCAGCGAGCGCGAGAGCTCCGTGGGATCCATCGACAGCAATGAGCTAGCCGCGTAAGCGCCCGCGGCGGCACTTTCCTTCAGTGCTGCCGTGGAGATGCGCTCCAGATTGACATAGACCAACACCAGCAACCCCAGCGCGAGGGCCACGATGAGCAGCGGCCAGAGTTCGCCGTCGGCCACGAGGAAGGGCCAGCTCGTGGGTAGGTACTTCATCCAGGCTGTTTGCTCGGCCGTGATGGCCTGCTTCCCGGCCACGTTGTTGTACAGGGCGGTGCTCACGAGCGTCAGTGGGGCGAGGAGCGTAATAGCGCCCGTGATCTTCTTGAGCCATGCGCCGCGAGCCGAAACCTGGCACCAGGCAGCGAGACCGTAGAGCAGCCAGGCCAGCGCAGCCCCGCAGAGGGTCGCCAGCGCGATCCAACCGGGCGTGGGTGACTTCGCCATCCCGAGCGAGAGTGGCAACACCACGATGACGGCCGCAATCGTGGGCCATAGCAGCGAGGTGAGGAAGCCCGGCTGAATGAATCCTCTGCGGCGGACGGGCAGTCCCAGCCACCACGCGGTCTGCGGCAGTGTCATGGCGATGGGGCCCATGGTCATCTCCACCGACAGCAGCGCGGCCGCGAGCGTGAGCAGCACGGTTGCCCCGGCCTGCAGGAGTGTCACCGAGTGAAAACCAGGCGCCACGGCGGACGCCACCAAAGCGGATTCGTCACCGACACCTAGGCTATGGCGGAGGGCAACGATAAGTGCTCCCGCCATGGTCAGCAGGGTCAGCCCGCCCAGCAGGGAGGTATAGACCTCGGAGATGAGTTCCATGAGGCCACCTTCGGTGCGGCTCAGGCCTGCCCGAAAGGTGTAGTTGCGGATTTCCTTGGCGCTGAAGCGCTCTTTGGCTTGCGTACTCATGGATCAGTCCGCGTGCGGGTTCTCAGAGGCGATGGCTTTTGCCGCCTGGGAGGGTGTCATGGCATGGATCGTGTCGGAGATAAAGATGGCCTTGGTGGCCACCGTTGAAAGGAAGTCCGGATCATGGGTCACGACCATGAGCGCCAGTCCCGCGTCGACCTCCGCCCGGAGCCGGCTCGCAAGGCGATGGCGCATGGCCGTGTCCAGACGCTGCTCGGGCTCGTCGAGAACCAGGAGGGAACGGGGGCGGACAAAGGCCGCGGCGAGCAGCATGCGCCGCCGTTGTCCGGAGGAGAGATTGTAGGGGCGCGACTTTGCCTGCTCCGTGAGGCCAAAAAACTCCAGCTCAGAGGCGATGACCTCTTCCACATCGCCCACGCCGTGCCCGGCTGCCACAATGGCTAGATGCTCCTCAACAGTGAGGGAAGGGAAGAAGGCGTCATCGTCGAAGACCACCGCGACCTCGCGGCGAAAGTCCAGGGTTCGGTCGTCCACCTCTGCGCCGTTGATCAGGGTGGTCCCGGAGACGGCCTCAAGCTGGCCCACCAGCGTCTTGACCACCGTTGACTTACCGGCGCCGTTGGGCCCCACCAAAGCCAGGGACTGGGAAGAGTGGAGGCTGAAGCTGACAACCCCGCACACCGCCTTCCCGGAATAGCCGGCCTGCAGCTTTTCGGCACGCACCACGTCCTTGCGCGCTGGACTCGGTGCGGGATTTTTCGGGTCGTTCGTTGCTTTGCTCATCACTAACGAAGTATAGGCTCGCCCGGGTACCGGCTAGACTTATGCGGGAGCCCCTTGAGGAACGTTCAGCTTCAACTTGAGGGTCAAGGCTCAAAAGCTATCGGCGGTAAATGTTCAAAACATGACCCCGGCACCCGGTAACGTAGTGCAGTAGATAGCGCAGTATTACTAAGCAGCGAAAGTGTGGACTGACAGGTGAGCAACGAGCAGGGTGCAACGGCACTTGCCGGCGAGGACGTAATGGGCCCCACGGGGCGTCCCCTGACGGAATTCCCCGAACCGCCGGTTCTCAACTCCCATGGCCCCGCCCGTATCATCGCGATGGTCAACCAAAAGGGTGGCGTCGGCAAGACCACCTCCACGATCAACCTTGGCGCTGCGCTCGCAGAAGCCGGTCGCAAGGTCCTCCTGGTGGACTTCGATCCGCAGGGTGCACTTTCTGCCGGTTTTGGCACCAACCCTCACGAGCTCGACATCACCGTGTACAACGTGCTGATGGACCGGAAAGTGGATATCCGCGACGCCATCATCGAGACCGGCGTTGAAAACATTGACATCCTGCCGGCCAATATCGACCTCTCGGCCGCGGAAGTACAGCTTGTCAACGAGGTCGCCCGCGAGCAGGTTCTAGCCAGTGCGCTGCGCAAGGTCGAAGATGACTACGACGTCGTCCTCATCGACTGCCAGCCCTCCCTTGGTCTGCTGACCGTCAACGCGCTCACGGCCGCTCACGGTGTCATCATCCCGCTGATCTGCGAGTTCTTTGCCTTGCGCGCGGTCGCTTTGCTCGTCGAGACCATCGACAAGGTCCAGGATCGTTTGAATCCCGGCCTGCAGGTCGACGGCGTGCTGGCCACGATGTACGACGCCCGCACCCTCCATGGCCGCGAAGTCTTGGCCCGCCTGGTCGAGGCCTTCGGCGACAAGGTCTTCGAGACCGTCATCAAGCGCACCATCAAGTTTGCCGACGCCTCCGTGGCCGCTGAGCCGATTACCTCGTACGCGGCGAACCATCCCGGAGCCGATGCTTACCGTCGTCTGGCCAAGGAACTGATCGCCCGAGGCGGCTCGCCCTAACTTGAAGTCAACTATGGACGTCGCGGGGATCGCGGCAGGAGTACCCCTGGAAAGTGTGGCCAGCAGCGCCGACACGTCCGCCAAGCAGCGCTTCGAGGTGCGGCTGGATAATTTTACCGGCCCCTTCGACCTGCTTTTGGCGTTAATTTCCAAGCATGAGATGGACATCACCGATGTCGCCATCGCCACAGTGACCGATGAATTCATCAGTTATTTGAAGGCCCTGGCGGACCTTGGCCAAGAATGGGCGCTGGATGAAGCCAGCGAATTCCTCGTCTTGGCCGCCACTTTGCTGGACCTCAAGGCGGCGCGGTTGCTGCCGGCTGGCGACGTAGAGAACGACGACGACCTGGCCCTTTTGGAGGCCCGTGACCTCTTGTTCGCGAGACTTTTGCAATATAAAGCGTTCAAGGAAGTCGCCACCCTCATGGGTGGTGAACTGGAGCGTGAGGCTCGACGCTTCCCCCGTCAGGTAGCGCTGGAACCGGAATTCGCCGCCCTCCTGCCGGAGCTGGTCTGGCGCCATACCCCGGAGCAATTCGCGAAGCTGGCCATTGCGGCCATGGAATTCAAGGAAGCGCCCAGCACCGAGGTTGCTGTGGCTCATCTGCACGCACCCTCCGTCAGTGTCCGGGAACAGGCCAGCATCATCAGGGCCATGCTGACGGAGGGTATGCCCGCCCAGGATGACCCCTCCGCAGCCGCCTGGCAGGCCAGGCCGCTGTCCTTTTCCATGCTGAGCGTGGATGCAGACTCCTCCATGGTGGTCATTGCCCGCTTCCTAGCCTTGCTGGAACTCTTTCGCGATCAGCAGGTCAGTTTCGAACAGCCGACACCACTGGGGGAGTTGCTGGTGTGGTGGAGTGCCGGCCCGATTCACGAGGCCTCGCTCAGCGGCGCCAGCGTGAGTGCCGGTGTCAGCGACTTCGATGATGACAGTGAGGACCGCTCATGAGCGCAGACGACGCAATGAACGCCAACCAGGGCGATGCCCCTGAGGCTCCCCAAGCCACCCACGCCCCAGAGCCCAGCCGAGAACTCTTGGAATCCCGCGACAGTGTCAAGGCTGCCCTGGAAGCAGTCCTCATGGTGGTTGACGAACCAGTTGCTGAAGAGCAGCTGGCCGCCGTGGTGGGCTTGCCCACACCCACGGTACGTGAGCTATTACACGAACTGGCACGGGAGTACGACGGCTATACTAAGGAAGGTGGCACTGTACCGGTTCGCGGCTTTGAACTTCGGCAATTAGCCGGAGGATGGCGTTTTTATTCACGCGCAGCCTACTCCGAGATAGTGTCAGCATTTGTTGTGGACGGCCAAACGGCCCGGCTCACGCAAGCAGCCTTGGAGACCCTGGCGGTGATAGCTTACCGCCAGCCGGTCACACGGGCCCGAGTTTCCGCCATCCGTGGCGTGAACGTGGACTCCGTGGTGAGGACGCTGGCGCAGCGCGGGTTGGTTGAGGAAGTGGGCACCGATCCGGTGTCCGGGGCATTCCTGTACCGGACCACGGCGTATTTTTTGGAACGGTTGGGAATGGGCAGCGTGGACGAGTTGCCGCAAATTGCACCGCACCTGCCCGGTCTTGAAAACCTCCAAGATTTTGATGATTCACACTTTTAGCATGACCACAATATTTAGCACTTTAAGGACAAACTTATGACACCGTCACCCCGCTCCGGAAGCTCTTCCGGACAGTACCAGCCGCGTGGTGGCAATTCCCGCGCCGGCGCACCCCGCACGGGTGGATTCAAGTCGGGAGCGCCGAAGTCAGGCGGCTTCAAGTCTGGCGCACCCAAGTCCGGCGCGCCACGGAAGAAGCAGGGCGATGATGGCCTGAGCCAGGGCGCTTTGCGTGCCGCAGGTTACAACGCCGACAGGGCCAAGGCCGCCAGTGCCGAAGGTTACCGTTCCGGTGCACCCAAGAAGTCGGCCAACAAGCCTGCTGCCCGCAAGCCCAGCCAGTCCGGTGCGCGCCCCTTCAAGAACGAGCAGTACGGTCGCACCGTCAGCTCGTCCAAGAACCGCCCCACCGAGCAGAACCGTCGTCCCCTGCGCACCACCGATGACATCGATATTCACAATGCCGAGGGTGTACGCCTGCAGAAGGTCATGGCCATGGCCGGCGTTGCCTCTCGCCGCCTGTGCGAGGACATGATCCTCGAAGGTCGCGTCCAGGTTGACGGCGTAACCGTCAACCAGCTCGGCCTGCGTGTTGACCCGGAAACCGTTGAAATCGTCGTCGATGGCATGACCATCCAGACTAACGATTCCCTCGTCTACATGGTCTTCAACAAGCCCAAGGGCGTCGTTTCCACCATGGATGACCCCGAAGGTCGCCCGTGCATCAGCGACTACCTCAAGAAGCGCCAGACCAGCGAGCGTCTCTTCCACGTGGGTCGTTTGGACACGGGCACCGAGGGCTTGCTGATCTTGACGAACGACGGCGAGCTCGCCAACCGCTTGAGCCACCCCAAGTACGAGATCCCCAAGACCTACCTGGTCCAGGTCAAGGGCCCGATGGCTCACGGCATCGGCGCCCAGCTCAAGGACGGCGTGGAGCTCGAAGACGGTTGGCAGAAGGTTGACTCCTTCCGCCTCGTGGACTCCACCCCGGGCCACGTGCTCGCCGAGGTTGTTTTGCATTCCGGTAAGAACCGCATCGTGCGCCGTATGTTCGACGCTGTCGGCTACCCGGTGGAGCGCCTGGTTCGCGTGAAGTTCGGCCCCATCGCCTTGGGCGATCAGCGTCAGGGCAGTGTCCGTCTTCTGGGTCGCCACGAGGTTGGTTACCTGCTCGCAGACGTAGGGATGTAAGCACCGGATGAATCCTTCGCACCTGTTAGGTCCGGTGCTGGTGCTTGGCAGCGGTCTGCTGGGGGCCAGCATCGGTCTGGGGCTTCGCGCCCGCGGCATTGATGTTGTCCTGAGCGACCCTTCGCCCTCAGCTCAGGCTGTGGCCGTGGATATTGGCGCCGGGCGTGCCTTCGATGCTGCCGAAACGCTCGTTCCCGAGCTGGTTGTCGTGGCCGCGCCGCCGGATGTCACCGCGCAGGTAGTGGCCGGTGCCCTCCTGCGGTACCCGTCCGCCGTCGTGGTTGATATTGCCAGTGTCAAGGCCTCGGTCCTGAACGAGCTCACGGCTCGTGAAGACATCACGGAGAAGGATTTATCTCGCTATGTTGGCACGCACCCCATGGCGGGGCGCGAGCGTTCCGGCCCGGTAGCCGCGCGCGGAGAGCTTTTCAACTCCATGCCGTGGGTGCTGTGCCCTTCGGAGCAGAGCACGGCACACGCGCTGAAGGTTGCGCATTCTTTGGCGATTGATCTGGACGCTGTCGTGTTCCGATTCAGTCCTGAAGAGCACGACGGCGCGGTGGCCCTGGTCTCGCATCTGCCGCAGGTCATGGCATCGCTCGTGGCTAGTCGCTTGCAGGAGACTCCCTCGAATGCCTTGTCGCTTTCCGGAAATGGTTTGCGCGATGTGACCAGGATTGCGGCTAGCGATCCCTCGTTGTGGGTGCAGATTTTGGGTGCGAATGCGCCGCAGCTCTTGGAGATCTTGAAGGGTGTGCGGACCGACCTTGACCGGTTGATCAACACCCTGAGTGCTCCGACGGCACCCGGTGCACGCCTGGATTTGGCTCAGCTCATGGCCGAGGGAAATGCCGGGCAGAGCCGGATTCCTGGTAAGCACGGTGGCCCCGCACAGCAGTACTCCTGGCTCACGGTGCTGGTCGATGACAAGCCGGGGCAGATTGCACGACTGTTGACCGAAATCGGTGAGATTGGCGTAAACCTTGAAGACCTGCGGCTGGACCACTCGGCCGGACTGCAGGTGGGCATGGTGGAACTTTCGGTACTGCCTTCGCGGCGCGTGCTGTTGGTAGATGAATTGACGGCACGTGGTTGGAAGGTAATTCAATGAGTATCGCAGAAGTAGCAGAGCAGCCGATTCGCCTGGGCAAGTCCCTCGTGGTCGCTGTTGACGGTCCATCCGGATCGGGCAAGTCCAGCGTGAGTAAGGCCGTGGCACAGCGCCTCGGCTTAGCGTTCCTGGACACCGGTGCCATGTACCGCAGCGTTGCCTGGCACTGCATCAATGCCCAGATCAACTTGGAGGATGCGGTGGCCGTTGAAGCGGCGGCTCGCACCATCAAGATGGAGCAGAGCATGGTGCCGGAGACCGAATTCTTCAAGGTCAACGGGGTCAACGTCACCGACGCTATCCGCGAGCCGAAGATTTCAGCGGCCGTGAGCTCCGTAGCGACAACGCTTGGTGCCCGTGCCGAATTGGTCCGCCGCCAGCAGGCGCTCATCGCCGACCATGGCCACCGCATTGTGGTGGAGGGGCGGGACATTACGACCGTCGTCGCACCTCTTGCCGAGGCGCGACTGATCCTGACGGCCAGCGAGGAAGCTCGCCTGCGCCGTCGTGGCCTGCAGCTGGGTGGGACACAAACCGCCGAGCAGCTGGCCGAGCAGGTTCTGGAGCGGGATGCCAAGGATGCCACCGTGGTTGATTTCCAGCGGGCCGCCGACGGTGTCTACACGGTTGACTCCTCGGACCTCGACTTCGAGGAAACCATCAACGCCGTCATCGCCGTGGTTCGCCGGGCAGTCAATGCGGGCCAGCCTGCATGAATGAAAAGGAACGGTCACTACGGGGGTTGACGGCGCCACCGCCGCGCTGGAAAGCCCTGTGGAGCCGTCCGATTGGCCGCTTCCTGGATCACGTGGTGTACAAAACCACGGTTCTGGGACGTGAAAATATCCCGGCTCAGGGTGCTGTGGTTTTTGCCGCAAACCACCTGAGTTACTTAGATGGCCCGGTGATGGTCGGTGCCAGTTCGAGGTATATGCATGTATTGGTCCGCCATAATATGTTTCGGGGATTTCTCGGCTGGGTTTTACACGCATCAGGTCAAATTCCTGTCAATCGGGAAGGCGACCGGGCAGCATTGCAGTACTCCAAGGCAGTCCTCGATCGAGGGGATTGCGTTGGCATTCTTCCTGAAGGCACCCGGGGGACCGGGGATGCCGCCAGTATGAATAGCGGCGTAGCGTGGCTGGCACTTAACTCAGCCGCCGTCGTCGTCCCTGTTGCGATCTTGGGAACAAGGCACAGCGGGGAACATCGCGATAAAATTCCAACACCACGTCGTCAACTACACGTAGTGTTTGGGGAACCATTGTCAATCACGCGTGAACCCGGAGTTTCCGGGCGTGTTTCAATGGACAGAGCAACCGAACAAATCCGCCTGCGGCTGGCGGCACACATTGCCGCATCGCAAGCCGCAACAGGGCAGGATTTGCCTGCGGATGATCACCTATCTTCAAAGCATAAAGGACAGCAACCATGAGCGACCCCAAGTCAACCGCACCCTCCGGTGATGGTGAATTTGGCCACCCGGAATACGTGCCCACGGGTACGGACCAGATCGCCGAGAAGGTAGCGGCCATCTCAGACGAGGACGCCGATGCACGCGCGGCCGGCCTTCTTGCTGGCCTAGCCAACTACGAGCTCGACGAAGAGGACGCCGCCCTGCTTTCGGGCGAGTTCGACGACGGAGCCAACTTCGATGCCCTGCGTCAGGACCCCGTTCTGGCCATTGTGGGACGCCCTAACGTGGGTAAGTCCACCTTGGTTAACCGTATCCTCGGTCGCCGTGAAGCCGTCGTTGAGGACACCCCCGGTGTTACTCGTGACCGTGTTCAGTACACGGCCGAATGGAACGGCCGCAACTTCACCTTGATCGACACCGGTGGTTGGGAGCGCGACGCTCGTGGACTCGATCTGCGGGTTGCCGAGCAGGCCGAGATCGCCGTTGAAATGGCTGACGCCGTGCTGCTCGTCGTGGACGCCATCGTGGGCATCACCGCCTCCGATGAGGCCATCGTGCGCATGCTGCGCAAGTCCAAGAAGCCCGTCATCTTGGTTGGTAACAAGATCGATGACCTGGTTCAGGAAGCCGACTCTGCTCTCCTTTGGGGCCTTGGCCTCGGCGAGCCGCTGCCGGTTTCAGCTGTTCACGGCCGTGGCGTTGCCGACATGCTCGACCGCGTCATGGAAGTTCTGCCCGAGTTCTCCGCAGTTCAGGGTGTCGAGCGCACCGGCGGGCCGCGCCGTATTGCCTTGTTGGGTCGCCCCAACGTTGGTAAGTCCTCTTTGCTGAACAAGCTGGCTGGCTCCGAGCGCGTTGTCGTTGACAATGTTGCCGGCACCACCCGCGACCCGGTTGATGAGCTCATCGAATTGGGCGGCCGCACCTGGCGCTTCGTGGACACCGCTGGTATCCGCCGTCGTGTTCACATGCAGCAGGGTGCAGACTTCTACGCATCCTTGCGTACGCAGACCGCCCTGGAAAAGGCAGAAGTTGCCGTAGTTCTCTTGGCCGTCGATGAGATCCTCAGCGAGCAGGATGTTCGCATCTTGCAGCTCGTGATCGAATCCGGTCGCGCCGTTGTCCTTGCGTACAACAAGTGGGACCTTATGGACGATGAGCGTCGTAAGTACCTCGAACGCGAAATTGAGACCGACCTGGCTCACGTCGACTGGGCTCCGCGCGTCAACATCTCGGCCAAGACTGGCTGGCACAAGGACAAGCTGGTTCCGGCTCTGGACCTGGCACTGGAGAACTGGGACCGTCGTATCCCCACCGGTCGCTTGAACGCGTTCCTGGGCGAGCTCGTCTCCGAGCACCCGCACCCCGTGCGTGGCGGTAAGCAGCCTCGAATTCTCTTCGGTACGCAGGCTTCCAGCCGCCCGCCGAAGTTTGTTCTCTTCACCACCGGGTTCCTGGATCCCGGCTACCGTCGCTTCATCACACGCCGTCTCCGCGAGACTTTTGGCTTCGAAGGTACCCCCATCGAAGTTGCTATGCGCGTGCGTGAAAAGCGCAGCCGCAAGAAGTAATGCGGATCACATCTGAATTGGTAAAAGTCATGAATTTTATGGAGTAAACTATTTCAGGTGGTTCAGCCAAGGGAGATACATTCCAAACGTTGAACATTTCGGGCTGTAGCGCAGCTTGGTAGCGCACTTGACTGGGGGTCAAGGGGTCGCAGGTTCAAATCCTGTCAGCCCGACCGAACAAAAACCGCTCAAACACTGAGGAAACTCAGGGTTTGAGCGGTTTTTTGTTGCCCTGCTACTTTTGTTGCCCGAGCCCAGGCTGATAGGCCCATTGAGGCCTTGCTGCCAAGTCTTCGCGCTGAGTCTTCGGGTTCGGGTCGGAATTTACGCAGTTCTTATGGTCATCCGGATCTTGCCGTCCGGGAGGATCTCGGCACTGACATCCGACAAACTGCTAACCACATAATCGGCGTCGAGCTCGCTGGCCGTGGTAGTCCCGGCGATGGCAAGGGTGAGTGCCCCTGCTGCCTTTCCTGATGTCAGGCCGGCTGGGGCGTCCTCGACGACGAGGCAGTCTCTGATGTCTACCCCTAGTCGGCTCGCTCCTAGCAAGAAGGGCTCCGGGTGTGGCTTACCTTGGGTGACCTGATCGGCGGTCACCATGTGTCGGGGACCGGAAACCCCGGCGGCTGCCATTCGCGCATTCGCCAACCCTTGAGTGCACGACGTGACGATCGTCCAAGAATCGTCCCGGAGTGACCCAAGAAGCTTCAGGGCGCCGTCCTTGGCGAGAACCCCCTCGGTATCGGCGGTTTCAAGTTGCTTGATGAGTTCAAAGGCCTCGAACTGCCGAGCCGGTTCAATAGTTTGCTCGACCAGCGCTTGAGCGGGAACTCCGTGAGTTTCGTAGCGGAAGTTTTCTAACCCCATGAGCTCGCCCCAGGTCCGCCATGCGCGTTCGGTGGCGGGCGTTGAGTCAATCAGCGTCCCATCGAGATCAAAGAGGATTCCGGACACTGTTAACTGTTGAAGCCCGGGCTGGAGCTTGGGCTCGGGGGAGATGTGCGGTTGCTTCATGCCACAACCCTAGCTGTGAGCTGCACGCAACCCTCTAAAGTCCGAAATATGACTGCCATCGCTGGATGTGGCGGGAGTCTTCCTGCGATTGATCTCTTCGGCGGATGGCTAGTAGTTTTGTTCCCGTAACTATTGCGGATAGGTTACGACGGGAGTAGTGTGGGATGTATGAGTAGTCGGGAGTGTTTACCCGGAAACCGGGGTTACATAGCCATTGATGAGGTGGCTGCGTGGCTTGCGTCGATTACTTTTCCTACTTCTATTGAACCCTTTGGGTCTGACAATGTTGCGTTGGATGGTTTACCAGGGTTCCTTCCCGCATCCGCAGTATCTGGTGCCGCGACTTCCCCTGATTCGACGCCTGAATCGGCACCAGAAGCCTCTTCTGCACCAGAGCCAGATGCTGTGGCATTGTCTGCTCCAGCGGCTGTTGTCGCGCCGAGGTCAAGGGTTGAGGTGGCGCGTGGTGTGTACGATGCGGCCATGGCTGGTTTGAAGCAGATCAAGCTGCTTGAAGATGGGTTGGCTGCCTGTAAGGCGGTGTTGTGTGATCAGGTCATGAGTGCGGCAGCGGTTGAGGGTGCTGCTCTCCGGCTGGATGCGTGGCAGACCGGAGTCTCTGAGAGTAGTGCGGTGACGAATATTGCCCTGGTATTGCATGTTCCTGAGGTCACCGCTGCGGGATTGGTGCATCATAGTGTGGAGTTGCTGAAGGACCGCCCAAGCACCTTTGAGGCATTACGCTCAGGCGTGGTGTCGTGGAGGCATGCTACGTGTGTCCTGACCGAGATAGCCACCGCACAAGCGTCTCCAGGAGTCGATGAAAAGCAAATAGCCGGCTTTGAAGAGCGGCTGCTGGCTTTGGCGGTCGGGACCACGGCGGCGGGGTTTACCTCTAGGGCCCGGCGGGCCCGGGAATCGCTTTTCCCTGATTCATTGAGCGCCCGGGTGAAGGAAGCTTTCCTCAAGCGCCGGGTGGGGAGTGAACCGGGGTTGGATGGGATGTCGTGGATGACCTTTTATCTGCCGTCGTTGGCTGTGGAATCGATTATGACTAGGTGCACCAGGATCGCTCGTGCGATCATGAAGGATTCCCGGGACAAGGCCGTCCTGATGGCTGATTCGATCCAAGCGCCGGATCGGCATGCTGATGGCCAAGGAAATACCGGCGCGGCTGAGGGTGTGGAGCATCGGACGTTGAGCCAGCTGAAGGCCGATGTGGGAGCGATGTTATTGATGGGACAAGACATACCCGCGAATAGTTATAGCAACGGTCCAAAATTGACCATCAACTCCCAAAGTGACGCATCCGCACAGAAACCCAGCACTGCCCCATACCTCGCACCTTGGATTACTCCCAAGCCAGGTGATGGCGTCGTAGGCGGCCTCAATGCGGATATCAGCGGCGTTGACGACGTAGATAATGATGACGAGCCAGTATGGGAGCACCGGATTTCAGAGTCCTTTACTGCCTCAGCTGATTCCCCGGATTTATTGTTCGTATGTGAATCGCCCGTTTCGCCGGTAGTGGCTGAACCTCCTGTTTCATCTTCTGCCACTGAACTACCAGGGGATGGATCCGGATTTGTTGATGGCGTGATTGATGGAGTGATCGAGGACCAAAACCTAGAATATTTCGAGCTACTGCGGTCGCTACGCCAGGGTGCGGTTGTGGAGGGACCACCGTTACCGAGAGCCAGAGTCATCGTGACGGTTCCCTTCTTGGGGTTATTGGGTATGACCGAGGAGCTGGGCGTGACCGCAGGTGGCGGGCCCGTTCCGGCAGATATCGCCCGGAAGTTGTTGGTGGATGCTGGCTCGTTCGTACGGGTGTTGACGGATCCGATCACGGGTGAAGTGTTGCCTTTGGCGCCGGAGCGGTATGTGCTGCGTGACGTTGAGCGAGATATCCTGCAAGCGATTGCTGGAAGTTGCTATTATCCAGGGTGCACGAATCCGGTGATGGATACCGAGTTTGATCATGTGGTGGCATTTGAGAAAGGCGGCAGGACCACTATGGACAATGTTCGTCCAACGTGTCGCCACCATCATTACATGCGGCACTTCAAGGATGACAAGGACAAGCAGGGGCGGTATCGCCGCTATGACGACCCAGCCAGAGACGGGATCACCCTACGAGGCTGGACACCAACAATCACGGATGATGGCAGGGTCAGCTGGGTGACGCCCACCGGTGTCTTCGAGCCACCACTCGAACGAATTCAAGAACCACCACAGTATCCGCGCTGGCTCCAGAAACGCATCAAGAAATCCCTCAAGAAACACAAAGAATGATCTGCTGGAGCCCGGGATTGGCGACTAAGCCTGGACACCGCAGGAGCTCAGCTCAGGGATGTCTCAGCCGCTAGCTCGAGAGCCAGCCAACGAGTTAGTCGGTCAGCAAGCCAGCAAGCCAGCAAGCCAGTCAGTCGGTCAGAAGGTCAGCCAGCCAGGCAGGTGCAGACGCCACCTGCAACTACAGGCGACGAGCTTGAATCTGATGCAACGTCAAGATGGCTCCTGCGGTGATCAAGCCCTGACCAATCGTGTACGTCAGCATGACCATTCCGCTCGTCCAATCTGGCATGAGCTCGAGGGCAAACAGCCTAAAGGCGAGAATCGTGTCGGATGAAAGAAAGAACAGACCTCCGAACAACACGAGGGCATGACACCTCGTTGAAAGAACGGCGGTACCGCCCAGCACCAACCCATAGAGGGCCACGGCAACGGCAAGCCCTCCGGCCCGTGGCCACATGATGATCAAGAGCACCACCCACCATCCGGCGAACAGCAACGCCCACCACGACAGGGCCCGGACAGTCAGATGTTTCCAAAAGAGCCGCATATAGCAAAGGTGGGCGAGGCCAAAGCAAAGCAGCATCATCGGCACAGTTGGCGCGAACGGAAAGAAGGTGCCCGCCCCGTCGCCCAGCCACGAGAAGAACAGCCCGAGGAGTAGCAAGGTCCAGGCCCCTTTGGAGGCCAAGTACCGTTCGCTAAAGTCACCGCCCAGGGAGCGCAGCGACACCAAAACCGCCACAATCAGCAGGGGTAGGAGCAATAGCTTGGTGGGTGCTGCGAGGGCTTCATTATTGGCAAAACGAGCACCAACATGGACAACGCTAGCGATGACGTAGGGAATGAACCCCATCATGATGCGTCGGGTTTCGTGGATCGGAATGGTCACTGCAGACCCCATGGGCATTCCTTAAGTGCAGGCGGTGAACGGTGACGCTGTGGGAACTGATCGCGTCAGCGCTGGGCCTTGCGGGCATGACCCGAAAGTCCTTGGGCATCAAGTGCGAACAGATCATCGGATCCAGCGGTAGCAGCACCCAGAAGACCCGAGGCTTGCGGCAGAATCTGTGCAGCATAGAATCTCGCCAAGACCAGTTGTTCATGGGCGAGATCAGCATCATCCGTTCGAGCTGCCGCAGCGGCAGCCCGAGTCAACATCCAAGCGCTCGTGCACAGCCCCCACATGCGCAGATACGGTGTGGAACCTGAGAGGACTCCGTCTGGATCTTCCTGCCCAGTCCGGAGCATCCAGTGGGTCGCGTCTTCCAAGGCGTCGAATTGGCGGACTAACTCCTCCCGAATGCTCGTGAAGTCTGATCCGGCCGTCTCCAGCTCTGCATCGACCTCACGCATGGTGGTGATGAAGTCAAGGATTGAGGCGCCTCCTCGAATACCCAATTTGCGGCCCACGAGATCGGCGGCCTGAATTCCATTGGTTCCTTCGTAGATGGCGGCAATGCGCACATCGCGAACATGCTGCGCTGCCCCGGTTTCTTCGATGAATCCCATTCCGCCGTGGATCTGCAGGGCAAGCGAGGTCATTTCATTTCCGAGGTCCGTCCCGAAGGACTTACAAATCGGGGTAAGAATGCCAACCATTTCATCTGCCCGGGCACGCACGGCCGGGTCGGGATCGTTGGTGCTGCGATCCACATAGATGGCGTCCTGCAAGGTGAGGTACCGGAGTGCCGCGATGGATGCGCGCTGGGTCAGCAGCATGCGCCGCACATCGGGGAAATCAATGATGGGGGAGCTAGCTCCCTTCGACCCAGTGGCCACACCCTGCAGCCGATCCTGTGCATAGCTTAACGACTGCTGGTAGGCGCGTTCGGCCAGCGCCACGCCCTGAACGCCAACGCCAAGTCGTGCGCTGTTCATCATGACAAACATAATGCGCATGCCCTTGTTTTCTTCGCCGATGAGGTAGCCGGTGGCCTGCTCATAGGACAGGACGCAGGTGGGGGAGCCGTGGATCCCCATCTTGTGCTCCAAGGAGACAGTCTTGATGCCATTTCTCTCGCCCAGAGATCCGTCGTCGTTGACCAGGAATTTCGGGACGATGAAGCAAGAAATACCTCGAGTACCCTCGGGGGCGCCGGGGGTGCGCGCCAGGACGAGGTGGACGATTTGATCGGCCATATCGTGATCCCCATAAGTGATGAAGATCTTTTGCCCTGTGATGGCGTAGCTGCCGTCGTCGTTCTTGACGGCACGAGTTGTCAGGGCGCCAACATCTGATCCGGCCTGAGGCTCCGTCAGATTCATGGTGCCCGTCCACTCGCCGCTGACCATGGGCGGCAAGTATCGTGCTTTGAGCTCATCGCTGCCATAGTGCAGTAGTGCCTCGATGGCTCCCTGGGTCAGCAAGGGGCACAGTGAGAACGCCATGTTGGCGCTTGTCATGAGCTCCTGGATGACGAGCCCAATGGTGCGCGGGAAGCCGCCTCCGCCAAATTCTTCTGGGAGCGGCACGGATCCCCAACCAGCCTCGACGTACTGCTGATACAGCTCCTTGAATCCCTTCGGAGTCACGACGCTGCCGTCGGTCTGGAGTTGGGATCCTTGAATATCGCCCTGACGATTTGTCGGGGCTACTGCCTCGGCCATGAACTCGCCACACTGCTCAAGGAGCTCGACGACGGTATCCAAGTCAGCGTGTTCGAAGCCTGGCAGAGCGGCGATGTCTGGATAACCCACGACATGCTCAAGGGCGAAGGCGATGTCGGCAATGGGAGGCTGATAGTCGTTCATGTTCGTCAGCGTACCCTCGAGTAACTTATTTGTCTCGGGTTTTCATTACTTGCCGGTATTGTTGCGCACCTCACACCCCTAATCGTGGAGTGAAAAATGTGAATTGGCGCTCATTGTTGGCCCGGGGTGCAAGCAATTGGATCTCCTGCAGGTAATGTTCTTTGTAGCCAAGGCGCTCATCTCAGAGTTAGCGGCGGTTAGGCCCGTACGAGTATCTCGCCGATGCTCTGCGGGTCGTCTTAGTTTAAAGTCCCTTTCTTGGGCAATCTAGGGCATTCTCGGGCTGTAGTGTGGTTCACGTAACGCGCTTGAAGTCCTCCTTGGTGGAGAACTACGGTTGACGCGCGGCATCTATCCGCAGCTTGATTACTCTAATCTTCAATAGGGAAAACCTATGGTCTCGCATGGCTCATTGCTTCAATCCCTGCCCCCGCGGTCGAATTGGCCCATCGTCGGCAGAGAAGCAGACATTGAACTCTTGATGCAACGTCTCGTTGCTGGCAGTGGTGGCGTCATCGTGATGGGAGCCCCGGGCCTCGGGAAATCGACCGTCATGG
The DNA here is from genome assembly GCF_003219795.1 of Arthrobacter psychrolactophilus. Classification (GTDB taxonomy): domain Bacteria; phylum Actinomycetota; class Actinomycetes; order Actinomycetales; family Micrococcaceae; genus Specibacter; species Specibacter psychrolactophilus. The sequence continues at coordinate 42,332 of NZ_QJVC01000007.1, forward strand.
CCGCGGTGTTAACCAAGATTGATGCCATAGGTCAGCGCGCTATGCGCCTCCCCGCCCCGTTGGAACGCGACTCCTCGGCGAGTTATATCGAGCAGTGGCTTGGTGTTCCCATTCCCAGCTCCGTCTCTGTCGATATGGTTGCCACCCAAATCCTGGGCCAGCTACTGTTGAGCACGTCGAGCACGTCCGGCGATCCGGAAGTATCTGCAGAAGTCGCACTGGCGCCCATCCTTGCGCTGGATGATATTCACCTACTCGATGTATTTAGCGCAGCTGTGTTTCGTAGCCTGGTGGAGGCGGGACAGATCCGACTCGTGGCAACCTGCCGGGAAGATCCTGGACTGCCCAGTGCCCTCGATGCCCTGTGGCGTAGCGGTCATCTTGACCGGAGCGATCTTGTTCCCCTGAGCTATGACAGTGTGCGCCTGATCCTGCGCGCCGTCCTGCCCGACCCCGCGTCGAATGACATGGCGTATCGACTCTGGTTGACCACGGCCGGAAATCCGCTCCACGTGCGAGAACTGCTGTATTCAATCGTGGAAACAGGGGATGTGGTTTATGCCGAGCATGCCTGGATCTGGGTTGCGCCCCTCCGCGCAAATCGTCGTCTCGTCGACCTTCTCGCGACGGATTTGAAGACATTAGGTGGCCCGGCTCGCGATGTCATGGACCTACTGGCCCTGGCCGAAATGGTGCCGCTTCGGATCCTGACGTCAAAAGCGAACGACGACGACCTGAAGTTTCTCGTCGAACGCGGACTCATCCTCGTCACAGACGGCAACGGCGCCGCTACGGTCAGTATTGCCCACCCCCTCTATGCAGAAACGTTGCGCTCTCTGCTGTACCCGCGGCGGAAACGTGAACTCTTTGACTTCATGCCCGAGCCGGGCCCAGAACACGGCCCGCAGGAACTCTTGCGCTGGGTTGATTGGGCATTGGAATGTGACGTCATGCCCGGGGTGTCCACGCTCATCGCCGCAGGCACAGCCGCCGAGGAGCTCACGCAACCGGGACGCGCCGTGACCCTCGCAACGCTGGCCTTGGAACACCCACACCTTCCTGCGGAGCAGGAGATCGAGGCGCTCCTGCTGCGTGCACGGTCTAATCGCGACGCCGGATGGTCCGAAAGTGCCGAAGCCGACCTTGACTCACTACTGATCCTGCTGGAAGAAAGTCAGGATTCCAAGGTTACGGTCACGGCAGCTCCGGAGCGTGCGGAAGACATCGTGGTGCACGCTGCCAGGATCCGGGCAGACATTCAAGAGCTCCACTATCGAGACCTAGATGGTGCGCTCGAAGGGTTAGCCGCCGCGGCCAAAACCCTGGATCCTTCCGGAAATGCCGCGACCGAATTGGCGATCGACCAGCTGGCTCGAATTGGCCACGGCGGGCGACACGCGGAAGTATTGGCGGGCTGGGCCGCCCAAGTCGCGGCAGCGGATCTACCCGCGAACATTACCTTGTCGCCGTCGTACATCTATGCCCTAGGGCAAACAGGAAAGGCCCAGAGCGCTCTGGCGGTGGCCGAAACACAACTGGCACTCATTGGTCCGGATCATGCGCGGTATCCCTTTGCTCGCACGGACTTGGTCGCGGCGAGATTCTGGGCGGCCGTCTGGGCCGGCCAACCGGCCATGGCGCTCACCGTGCCGGACCTTGATGGCGCTGGTGGTCAGCGGCATCATTCGGGGCTCTACCAAATCGGTGAAGGCTACATCTACCTGATCTTTGGCGATTGGGTGCAGGCGGTAGAACAGCTCCGTGGCGGACTTTCACGCCTAGGGCTCATGGCCCCGACCGGCCTCGAGGCCATGGCGTGGGCGGGCCTGGCGCACGCTTATGCCATGTGTGGGGAGCGTGCACTGGCTTGCGCCGCCGTCGAACACTATCTCAGCGTGGCACCCGTCATGAATCGCAGCATCGAGGTCGACAGTAGATACCGCATCCTGCTCGCGCGTTACGCTGTGGGAGACCCGCAGCTCGCCGACTTCCTTGACGCCTACCTCCTCTGGGCCACCCGGGAAGGTCACGCGCTCGGTGTGCTGTACGTGCGGCATCTACTCATCGTGTGTGCCGAACCGGGGGAGCGGGCCGAGCTGCTTCCCGCCCTTGAGCTCGCCGCCGAAGATATTGAGGGACTGATTCCGCAAGCGATGCTGCGCCACGCCGCGGCGTTGATCGCGGGCGACGCGGGCATGATCGCTGCCGGCGGTGCCGGCCTTGTCGCTGTCGGAATTTGGTTGCCGGCACCTGTGCAGCTTGCCACCCTGACGCAGCGGCAGCGCGAAATTGCTGCCCTGGCCGGAGCTGGCATGTCGAATAAGGCCATCGCGCTGAAGCTGCAGCTTTCGGTTCGCACGGTCGATACCCACATGGGGAACATCTTCGTGCGGCTCGGAATTGCGAATCGTACCGAACTGGCGACGGCACTCACCGCCTCGTCATAAGCCGGCTCAGGAAATAACGGTACCTAGCCAGAAACCCAGAGCGGCTGCGGCCACACTTGCCAACAGCGTGCCCAGAGCATTGGCCAGTGAGGCGACGTAGCGCTTTTCGTTCAGGAGGCGAAGGGTCTCGTAGCTATTGGTGCTGAAAGTCGTATACCCGCCGAGGAAACCTGTGCCGAGGATGAGCGCCCACTCGGTGCTCACCAGATGCCCCGCAGCAAGAGCGGTGAGGAGCCCCAACGCGAAAGAACCGGAGACATTGATACTGAAGGTGGCCCAGGGGAAGGTCGTTTGAAAACGGCGGCCGATCGCGCCGTCGACGAGAAAACGACCGACGGCGCCCATCCCGCCAGTCACTGCGAGGGCGATAAAAACCCAGGGTGTCATGATCGGCTACCCCACGCCATGCCGAGCCAGGTGGCCACGCCGCCGAGGACCACGGTGCCCAGGCCATAAGCAACGGCCACGCTTGGGCCCTGTGATGCGGTCCCCGACAAGCTCACGAATCCCACGGCCAGGGTGCTGTAGGTGGTGAAACCGCCACAAAATCCGGTGCCCAGCAGCAGTTGCAGGCTCCTTCGGCGTGGCAAAATGGCGCCTCGACGAGGTGGCGCAGGAGACAGGTCATGACTCGCATGCCGCGTCAGCGTCGAGAGCAACAGCCCCAGAATCAAGGCACCTACGATGTTGGCCAGGAGAATGGCCCAGGGGACGCCGCCGTCGTTCGGAATCGCCAGAACGAGTCCCTCCCGTGCGGCAGCACCGAAGGATCCGCCAAGGCCGACCAAGATCAAGGATTGGATCAGTGGGGGCTTCACTGCCGTCCTTTGTCAGTGCCGTCGCGGTGCACGGGCACCACGAGGATCGGGCAGCTCGCCAGCCGGGTCAGGTGCGCCGCTACGGAAAGCCGCAGGATCTCCCGCAGCGGAGTCCGTGTGTCTGCGTGCGTGCCCACCACAATCATGCTGGCACCCACGGTCTCGGCGCAGTGGGCCAAGGCGCGGGCGGGATCTCCCGCCAACAGCACGCTCCGCCACGGGACGCGACACAGCTGCAGCGCCTCTGCTAATTCGCCAGCCAGTTGCTCGGGGAATTCCTCGGCCTGTCCACTCAAGGACTGTTGATCCATATAGTCGGGGTCGAGCGCCTCGGCAATGACCGTGCCGTCGTCCAACTCCTGAACAGCAAAGCGCGCCGGATTTGCGTAGGCGCAGACTAGCGGGCAGTCCAAGGCGGCAGCCAGCTTGGCGGCCTCAAGCACGACGGCGGGTAGCTGGCCCGAGTGAACACCGACGAGAACAACTGACCCAGTAGGAGACGGCACGGACGAGGACATATGTTGCGCCTAGGCCTCGGGGGTGTCGGTGGGGGAAGGTGCCGAAGCCGGGAACCCGCCGTCGGACGTGGGAACAGGCTGGTCCTTGGCTGCCTTCCTAGCGGCCCGAAGCTTGGCGTTTTCATTGTCGCGGACGAGCTTTTCGGCGGATTTGATGGCCCGGATCTTGCGTCCCCGACGAAGCCACATGCGGCTCAGGATAATGACGACGACGGCGCACACCACGCCGACGACCATGAAGATTTTGCTCCAGGTTCCAAACCAATTGGCACTATTGGCCCAGATGGCTCGGGCGTTGACCGCCGTTTGAGTGGTCCCGAACAGTACGCCGAGCGTGAGCAGGTTAGGGATCGTGAGGATGATGCCCAAGACCACCAGGGAGATTCGCACCCACTTGTTGAGCTTGCGATGGTGTGCCTGCCAGGCCACTAGAACGGGGATGAAGGAGAAGACGAAACCGTAAAACATGCCCAAGGGAATGCTATTGCCCCATTGGTCCCCAATTTGGCTGCCGATCGACTTGGCCCAGTAGAGGGGAACCGTGACGGAGGCGATCAAGTAGCCAACGACGAGGATCACGGCAATGATCGCGCCAAGAATCGTGCGGAAAAGCCACACCGGCAGTTTCTTTTTGCCGAGGGTGTCGCTCGGGGGCTTAGAATCGCCGGTGTCGGGAATCGGGGTGGGGGCTGCGGAATCAGTCATGGATGAATCATCTCAGAATTGCCGCCAACAGGCTGCGTCATTTCGTATAAAAATGCTAGAAAGTACCTTCGACTTGTCAAGAACGTCCACACACTAAAGACTGGTTGTGGATCGAAGGAGAAATCCACGGCCAAATGTGTTTTAGTTTCACTTTAGACTTCACTTTTTCCTCGCGCTCTCACGCGAAGAATCCCGAAAGGTGCGCATCATGAGCAATATTCCAGCAGAGCTGTCCTACACCGCCGAACACGAATGGGTTCAGGCCGCTTCGACTGAGGGCGTGGTGCGGGTTGGTATCACCGATTTTGCCCAGGATGCACTCGGCGACGTTGTCTATGTTCAGGTTCCGGACTTGGGCACCGAAGTGTCCGCAGATACGGTCATTGGCGAGGTGGAATCCACGAAGAGCGTCAGCGATATTTACGCTCCCTTGACGGGAACCGTCACGGCCCGCAATGAAAACCTCGACTCGGATCCGTCCTTGATCAACTCCGATCCGTACGGCGCCGGCTGGTTGGTCGAAATCACGCTCGCCGATGCCTCCAGTGTGGAGAGCCTGCTCAGCGCAGCTGCGTACCAAGAAAAGGTAGGCTAGTAGCTAAGAATTATGTGGCAGGGATCGACTCAAGGTATTCCGTTGAGTAATACGGCAGCAGCTCTCCCTTCCAGATGATTTTCAGTATCGGCTTATACGTTGTTAGTAACTGAGAAAGCGACCGCTTTCTCTGCAAGAATTTTTCAACAAGGAGGAGTACCAATGGTTGACGCGGGTAACGGCGCCGGGGTGAATGATCAGGCGATCTCCCAAGATCAGCCCGGTGCGACAGATACAACCTCAATTCAGCTTCCTCCCGTCCAGACCGGACCTTCCACGGTGCCGGTTCTGGCGCCCGACGAGCAGGCCGCTGTGAACTCGCTTCCGGCCGGTTCGGCACTGCTCATCGCGCATGTTGGGCCCAACGCAGGGGCACGCTTCCTGCTGGACAGTCAGGTCACCACGGCCGGCCGTCACCCCGACGCGGATATCTTCCTCGATGACGTGACGGTTTCGCGCCGCCACGTGAACTTCAACAAGATTGACGGCGGATTTGAGGCAATTGACGCAGGAAGCCTCAATGGCACCTATGTAAATGGCGATCGCGTGGACGCTGTGCGTCTGCGAACCGGCAATGAAGTACAGATAGGCAAGTTCCGCCTCACCTACTACTTCAGCTCCAACACCAGCGCCGCAGATTCCTAGGGCGCTGTGGCAAGTGTGACGACTGGTGCGGGGCGCCGGCTGGTGGACGTGCAGTCCACCAGCCGGCGAACCGGTGCCACCGCTGTCCTGAACATCGGTGAGGTTCTGGCGCAACTGACCGCCGACTTCCCCTCGGTGACGGCATCGAAGATTCGTTTTTATGAAGAAAAGGGACTCATTACCCCGCAGCGCACGGCCGCGGGATATCGCCAGTTCCGGGAGTCCGACGTCGAACGCCTGCGGTTTGTGCTGGCGCTCCAGCGCGACCACTACCTTCCCCTGAAAGTCATTCGGGAATACCTAGATGCCATTGATCAGGGACTGACGCCGCAGAATCTGCCCTCCGGGGTCTCGATCGCCCCACGGATGGTCTCCGACGAGGTGCTCCGTGAGCTCAAGGGCCGAACACGCCGCTTGACTGCCGAACAGCTACGTTCGGAATCTGGCTGCGGAGCGGAACTCTTTGACACCATGATCAGCTACGGCTTGATCGCCTCACACGAGGGCAGTTTTGACGATCATGCCTTAAAGGTTGCCCAGGCCTGTACCGCATTGGCGGCCCACGGACTCGAGCCCCGGCATCTGCGGCCCTTTCAGGCTGCCGCGGATCGGGAATTCGGTCTGGTCGAACGAGCTGTTGGCCCGGTGTCGGCCAGAAAAGACAGCACGGCTGCGATGCGTGCCGCAGAGTCGGCCCGTGAGATTGCCGAATTGTGCCTGAGCCTGCACAGCGCCCTCGTGCAGACGCGCATTGCGGAGATGGAATCCTGATGATTGAGGTTGAGATTGTGGGCGTACGAATCGAGCTGCCCTCAAACCAACCCCTGGTCTTATTGCGTGAAAAGGCAGGGGAACGGCACATCCCGATTTGGATTGGGGCGGCAGAGGCCACGGCGATCGCCCTCGCCGAACAAGGCGTTGTACCGCCCCGCCCGCTGACTCATGACCTGCTGTGCGGAGTCGTTCGGGCCCTGGGGCACAGCATTCGCCACGTTGCCCTGACCAAGGTGGAAGACGGCGTGTTTTTTGCCGAACTGCACTTCGAGAATGGGATCACGATTGGGGCCAGGGCCTCGGACGCGATTGCGATTGCCCAACGCGCCCCCTGCCGCATTCTGGCCGCGGAATCCCTCATCGAGGAGGCCGGCGTGGTGATTGGCGGTGACGAGGCGCATGAATCCACCGACGTGGTCGCTGATGATGACGAGGCGAAGGAACGTGAGGTTCGTCAATTTAGAGAATTTCTCAATGACGTCGAGCCCGAGGATTTTGACAAGTAAACCGCGAAATCACGCGGATTTTTGCCCTAACCTAACCTTAAAGCTGAGCCTGAAACTTTCGACACGATGAAAATGTTGTGCGCACGTCTTTGACCTTGCCCCGACTGGGATCTAACGTCAAAGTAGAGAGTTCCCCATTGCAGGCTTCGGCTGGCGCGGGCACACTTGAGTTAAGCGCCCCCAGCGGCGCTCCCTCAGAAGTGCATTGCGCTCTTTCCGACGCCTACTGGCCAACCGTTGCAGGGGGACTGTGAACAGGAGGATCCACGTGAGTGCTAAGAGTGATGCCGGCGAGCCGACGATGGTCGCTGCCTCCAGTGCTGCACTGCGCGCAGGTTCGCAGGGTCTGCTGTTCACAGAGGACCTGCCCGTCCTTGACCTCAATGCCGGTTACCGTGGCCCTACGGCTTGCAAGGCCGCCGGAATCACCTACCGTCAGCTCGACTACTGGGCGCGCACGGGACTCGTCGAGCCTGCCGTTCGCGGCGCAGCCGGCTCCGGCTCACAGCGACTCTATGGTTTTCGCGACATCCTGGTCTTGAAGGTCGTCAAGCGACTTCTCGATACTGGCGTCTCCCTGCAGCAGATTCGTTCCGCCGTGGAGCACCTGCGGGAACGTGGCGTGGAAGATTTGGCGCAGATCACCTTGATGAGCGACGGCGCCTCAGTGTACGAGTGCACCTCGGCCGATGAGGTCATTGACCTCGTTCAGGGTGGACAGGGTGTCTTCGGCATTGCCGTTGGGCGTGTCTGGCGCGAGGTAGAAGGTAGCCTTGCTGCCCTGCCCAGCGAACATGCCGCCCTTGAGGCCTTCCCTGACGATGAGCTCAGCCAGCGCCGCGTAGCACGCAAGATCTCTTAAGCTAACTCTTCACCCAATCCGGTACCTTCCAACGGGGTACATTCCGGCGCGGTACCTTGCGCAGCACTCAGGGCGGAATGCCCCAGATCGCTCCCCGACGCCCTGCGTCTAGCCGCGGTAGAGGCGGCTTCTCGTTGCGCTCTGCGTCAGGACGGAATCCAGAAGCCGATCAAAGAGTGCCGAGGCGTTCTTGGCCGAGTCTCCGGGCCACTGATGCACGGGATGCGCGGCACCCTGAATCTGCTGCCAGTTAGCCTGCTCTGGAATCGTAGGGGAGAGTAGCAAATCACCAAACATGGTCTTCATCTCGCCCAAACGGTAAGCGTGCTCATTGGAACCGGTACGGACGCGGTTGGCCACAATGCCCGCCGGAACCAGTGCCGGGGCAAATTCGGTGCGGAACAGTTCGATGGCCCGAAGCGTGCGCTGCGTGCCAGCTACCGAGAAGAGCCCGGGTTCAGCAACCAGCAACACGCGGCTGCTGGCGGTCCAGGCCATGCGCGTCAAACCATTGAGCGATGGTGGGCAATCGATGAGAACCAGCTGATACGGGGCACGACCATCACGGTCGGCATTGGCCAGCACGGTTGAGAGGCGACGAAGATCGCGCTTGCCCAAGTCGGGGCGGTCGTAAATCCCACTGAAGGCAGAGCCCATGGCGACGTCGAGCGTTGGCGTGGTCCCGCCGTCGTGCTGGTGAGCGGCAAGCCAGCCACTGGGAACAACATTGGCACCCAGATCTGCCTTGCGAGCGTTCTTGATCATCTGGCCGATATCGAGCTGGTCGCGGGCATTGACGCCCAAACCGGTCGTGGCATCCGCGTGGGGATCGAGATCGATCACCAAGGTGGGGATGCCGGCTGCCAAAGCCGCTGAGGCTAGGCCGAGCGTGACTGAGGTCTTGCCGACGCCGCCCTTGAGGCTGCTGATACTCACTACTTGCACGGATGAACCATTACCCTTTGCGTTGCTTACTCAATCATGCGCCGTTTGCTGTTAGCTACAACACATACAATAGCTGTGGAACGTTCGCGATGTGGAGAACCCCTTGACAAACAACGCTGAGAATTTGCCGGATCGCCAGAGCGCAAACAACCTGATGGTGGCCGACTTTTCTGATCGGCGCGGTGGGGTTGCTGCGCAGCCCCACCTTCATCATATGTGGCGCACACTGGGATTTGCTTCTTTGGGGGAGCTTTCGAGGCACGAGGTGCGAAAATCGATCCATCTGGATCAAAATCGTTACGAGACTCACACCTCTGGAACGATTAAAGGGGAGCCCGCAAAAAGGTGGCGTGCTGGCGTCGGAGGTTGTGCTGCAGCCGCCGTCCGCGAGGGTGGTCGGAGGGATGAGTGATCCATGCCGTATTGTTACGCCACCGTGAGTGATGTGCACCACACGATTTGCTGTGAAATAGTTCCAGGGGTCACACTGGCACCACTTTGTGTCACAGAACTACAGCAAATTTCTACTGGGCGGTTTTTAGTGCGGCACGTTTCTGGCCTCCCGGGCCAGCGCCGCAGCCCTCACGGGTGAGGCGCGTACCTGCCAAGTGTGGGGCACGCGTTTCGCCACCAATGTTCACACAGGAGTGAGATGTTTTCGAAAATTCTGGTTGCCAACCGCGGTGAAATCGCGATCCGGGCATTCCGTGCCAGCTACGAGCTCGGCGCCAAGACCGTGGCCGTCTACCCGTATGAGGACCGGACGTCTATCCACCGCCAGAAGGCCGACGAGGCCTACCTGATCGGTGAAGAGGGCCACCCTGTTCGTGCCTACCTGGACGTGGCAGAGGTTATCCGCGTCGCCAAAGAAGCCGGCGCGGATGCCATCTACCCCGGCTATGGCTTTCTCTCTGAAAACCCGGACCTGGCCGCTGCGGCTCGGGACGCTGGAATTACCTTTGTTGGCCCGCCCGCTGAAGTGTTGGAGCTGACAGGTAATAAGGTTCACGCCATCAACGCTGCCCGCGAGGCTGGGATCCCGGTTCTGGAGTCCAGCGAGCCCAGCGCTGATTTGGACTACCTGCTCGGCGCTGCAGCAAAGATTGGGTACCCCATCTTCGCCAAGGCCGTTGCCGGTGGTGGTGGCCGTGGCATGCGCCGCGTGGAGAAGGCTGAGGACCTGGAAGAAGCCCTCAGGTCCGCCATGCGTGAAGCCGATGCTGCCTTCGGGGACCCCACCATGTTCCTCGAGCAGGCCGTGCTGCGCCCCCGTCACATTGAGGTCCAGATCCTTGCCGATAACGAAGGCAACGTCATCCACCTCTTTGAGCGGGACTGCTCGCTGCAGCGCCGCCACCAAAAAGTTGTTGAGATCGCCCCGGCCCCGAACCTAGACGAGGGCATCCGTAAGGCGCTGCACTCCGACGCCGTGAAGTTCGCCAAGGCAATGGGGTACGTCAACGCTGGAACCGTTGAGTTCCTCGTTGACACGGTGGGTGAGCGTGCCGGACAGCATGTGTTCATCGAGATGAACCCGCGCATCCAGGTTGAGCACACCGTGACCGAAGAAATCACCGACGTGGACCTCGTGCAGGCGCAGATGCGCATTGCCGCCGGTGAGACCCTGGCCGATCTCGGCCTGAGTCAGGACACCGTTCAGGTCAAGGGCGCCGCGCTGCAGTGCCGCATCACCACGGAAGATCCGGCTAACGGCTTCCGTCCTGACGTTGGCGAGATCACGACGTACCGTTCCGCAGGTGGTGCCGGTGTCCGGCTCGACGGCGGAACCATTTACGCCGGTGCCCAGATCAGCCCGCACTTTGACTCCATGCTGGTCAAGCTCACCTGCCGTGGACGCGACTACAAGACAGCCGTTGCCCGCGCACGTCGTGCCCTGGCCGAGTTCCGTATCCGAGGCGTCTCCACCAACATTTCCTTCCTGCAGGCCGTCTTGGCAGATCCGGCGTTCAATGCCGGAGACGTGGCCACGTCCTTCATCGACGAACGTCCCGAACTGCTCAACGCCCAGGTGTCCTCGGACCGTGGTACGAAGCTGCTGAGCTGGCTCGCCGACACGACCGTCAACAAGCCCCACGGCGAGCTCTCGGTGTTGGCCGATCCTGCCAGCAAACTCCCGGCCGTCGATGTGGCCACGGCGCCTGCGGGATCGCGCCAGCTGCTCGCCGAGCTTGGACCGGAAGGTTTCGCTGCAGCCCTGCGCGCACAGACCGCCGTCGCTGTCACCGACACCACCTTCCGTGACGCGCACCAGTCGCTTCTGGCGACCCGGGTGCGCACAAGGGACCTGCTCGCCGCCGGACCCGCAGTATCGGTGCTGACGCCGCAGCTCCTCTCCGTTGAGGCCTGGGGCGGCGCCACGTACGACGTCTCCCTGCGCTTCCTGGGTGAAGACCCGTGGCAGCGTCTGACTAAACTCCGTGAGGCCCTGCCCAACGTCTGCCTGCAGATGCTGCTGCGTGGGCGCAACACGGTGGGGTACACGCCGTACCCGGCCGAAGTGACCGACACCTTTGTCCAGGAAGCTGCCGCGAGTGGCATCGACATCTTCCGCATCTTTGACGCGCTCAACGATGTTGCTCAGATGGAACCGGCTATCAAGGCCGTCCGGGCCACGGGCACCGCGGTGGCCGAGGTGGCACTCTGCTACACGGGCGATCTGCTGGATCCCGCCGAAACCATCTACACGCTGGACTACTACCTGGAACTGGCGCAGCGCATTGTTGACGCCGGAGCGCACATCCTGGCCATCAAGGACATGGCAGGGGTGCTCCGCCCGGCGGCCGCAGCCAAGCTTGTCACGGCCTTGCGTGAGCGCTTTGAGCTTCCGGTCCACCTGCACACCCACGACACGGCAGGCGGCCAGCTCGCCACGTTGATGGCGGCCATCAATGCCGGGGTCGACGCCGTCGACGTCGCCTCGGCTGCCTTGGCCGGCACCACAAGCCAGCCCTCAGCCTCGGCCCTGGTCGCCGCGTTGGCGCACACCGAGCGTGACACCGGCATCGATCTGGCGGCCGTCAGCTCGCTGGAACCCTACTGGGAAGCAATTCGTCGCCTCTACGCCCCGTTTGAATCGGGCCTGGCCGCACCCACGGGCCGCGTGTACCTCCACGAGATCCCGGGAGGTCAGCTGTCCAATCTGCGCCAGCAGGCGATCGCCCTAGGTCTGGGGGAGCGCTTCGAGGAAATCGAGGACATGTACACGGCTGCGGACCGCATCCTAGGGCACCTGGTCAAGGTCACGCCGTCGTCCAAGGTGGTGGGCGATCTGGCCCTGCACCTGGTGGGCATCAAGGCCGACCCGGCCGACTTCGAGGCGAACCCGCAGAACTACGACATCCCGGACTCCGTCATCGGCTTCCTCGGTGGCGAGCTGGGAACTCCTCCCGGCGGCTGGCCCGAGCCCTTCCGCACGAAGGCGCTTCAGGGACGTACCGTGGTGGAACGCATGGGTACCTTGAGCGAGCAGGACAGCGCCGAACTCACTGGCGACAGCCCCACGCGACGCGCGGCCCTGAACCGTCTGCTCTTCGCTGGCCCCACGAAGGACTTCGAGGCCATCCGCAAGGACTTCGGCGATGTCTCGGTGCTGGATACGCGTGACTACCTCTTCGGTCTGCGCCGTGGCGTGGAACATACGATTGACCTGGGCAAGGGCGTGCGCCTGATCGCCGTGCTCGAGACCATCTCCGAGGCCGACGAAAAGGGCATGCGCACGGTGGTGTGCAAGCTCAACGGCCAGAACCGCCCCATCACGGTGCGCGATCGCAGCATCGAAAGCACCGTCAAGGCCGCCGAGAAGGCCGATGAAACCGTGCCGGGTCAGGTGGCGGCACCCTTCGCCGGCGCTGTCAGCGTCAAGGTGGCCGTCGGCGACGTCGTCGAGGCGGGCGCCACGATCGCCACGATTGAGGCCATGAAGATGGAAGCCTCCATTACGACGCCGGTCGGCGGCACGGTCTCTCGTCTGGCCGTCTCTGGGGTAGCCCAGGTGCAAGGCGGGGACCTGCTGCTCGTCATCGGCTAGCCAGAGACACAAAGGGCCTCGGCGGTTCCGACCAGATCTGGTCGGAACCGCCGAGGCCCTTTTGCTTAAGCCGATCAGGGCTTAGGACGGCTTCTTGCTCAGGTAAATCTCTTCCACCACGGTGTTGAAATCCTGCAAGACCTGGCCGCGCTTGACCTTCATGGACGGGGTCAGGTGGCCGGAGTTCTCCGTGAAGTCGGTGTCGACGATACGGAACTGCTTGATGGCCTCGGCGGCAGAGACAGTGCCGTTCGCGCGGTCAACGGCCTTCTGCACGGCGGCCACCACGATCGGATCCTTAGCTGCCTGGGCTACTGTGATGACGCTGCTCAGGCCGTGCGCCTTGCCCCACTGCGGCAGCGCCTCCTCATCGAGGGTGACGATCGCGGCGATGAAGGGCCGCTGCTCACCAATGACAACACACTGCGAGACGATGGCATCGGCGCGGATCTGGTCCTCAAGCAGGGCCGGAACCACATTCTTGCCACCCGAGGTGACGATGATTTCCTTCTTGCGTCCGGTGATCTTCAGGAAGCCTTGCTCATCGAGCTCGCCAATGTCACCCGTGCGGAACCAGCCATCAATGAAGGTCTCGGCCGTCAGATCGTCTCGGCCGAAGTACCCCTTCATGACGCAGACGCCCTGGGTGAGGATCTCTCCGTCGTCAGCAATTTTCACCGCGTTGCCGGGCAGAGGCGCACCGACGGTGCCAATCTTGATGCGCTCGGGTCGGTTGACGGTGATGGGGGCCGTGGTTTCCGTGAGGCCGTAGCCTTCGAGGATCTGCAGGCCGATGCCCTGGAAGAAGTAGCCCAGACGCTCGCCGAGCGGGCCACCACCGGAGACGGCATGGCGGACATTGCCACCCATGGCGGCGCGGAGCTTGCTGTAGACGAGCTTGTCGAACAAGGCGTGCTTGGCCTTGAGAACGATGCCAACCTTGCCCGCCTGCGCGGCACGGGCATAATCGATCGCGGTATGAGCGGCCAGGCCAAAGATCTTGCCTTTTCCCTCGCCCTCGGCCTTGAGCGAAGCCGAGTTGTAGACCTTTTCAAAGACGCGCGGCACGGCCAAGATAAACGATGGCTTGAAGCTTTGCAGATCGTTGAGCAAGTTCTTGATATCCGGGGTGTGGCCAACCTTGGCGCCACCGGCCACGGCCAGGACCGAGATGTAGCGGGCAAAGACGTGTGCCAGGGGCAGGAACATGATGGTCTGTGAGCCAGGCGGAACCACGCTCTGACCTAGTACGGCCAAGGCGTTCTCGCTGAGCTCGACAAAGTTAGAGTGCGTGAGCATGCAGCCCTTGGGGCGGCCCGTGGTGCCGGAGGTGTAGATGATGGTTGCCACGTCGGCGAGCCCGTTGGCGGTGCGTGCCGCTTCCAGGGTTTCGTCGCTGACATCCGCTCCGGCCTCACGCAAAACATCCAGACCGTCGCCCTCGAGCTGCCAGACGTGCTGCAAAGCGGTCAGGCCCTCGTTGTGTGCGGCCTGACGAATGATGTTTTCGTGGCTTCCCGTTTCGGCAAACACGGCCACGGCCCCGGAGTCGCCAAGATTCCATGCCACCTGCGACGGGGACGAGGTTTCATAAATCGGCACGGAGACGGCGCCGGCAAACCAGATGGAGAAGTCAACGAGTGACCATTCATATCGGGTGCGCGCCATAATCCCGACACAGTCGCCAACGTTGATACCCGAGGCAATCAGGCCCTTGGCGATCGCACTGACGTCGGCAAGGAATTCCTTCGCCGAGACATCTATCCAGACGTTGTCAGCGTTGCGTTTGGAGAATAGTGCGGGATTGGCGGCTAGTTTGGCTTGGCGCAGCACAAACTCGGTCGTATTCATGGTCGGGGGACTGACGACCTTGGCCGGGACGGAAATCTCTTGCACAATAGCTCCTTTGATATGTGGCTCTGCGATCGTGTTGCTTCACTCTATCCGCGAAACGCGTGTTTGGCGCGGCGAACTATATTACTTACCAGTAACATTATGTGATCGAGCTCATACTTTCCATTTCGGTGGCCAGTCATCATCGCGGGAGCGGGGCGCGCATGCCGCGAAGCAGTGCTGGGTAGAATCGTTCAATGCCTGCCTTTAGCTCCGAATCCATCTCCGCCGCACGCTCCCACGCCGCCGACGCTGTGCCGCTGGCCCTGGGGATCGACATCGGTGGGACAAAGGTCGCCGCTGGTGTGGTCGATGGCCACGGCGTCATCGTGGAAGAACTCAGGCGTGTCACGCCGGGTCGCGATGCTCGTGCCGTGGAGCAGGTCATCGTCGACCTCGTCGCCGAGTTGGGCTCCCGGCACGCCATTGAATCCGTGGGTATCGGTGCCGCAGGATGGATGGACCTCGACGGCGCCCGGGTCGTCTTTAGCCCCCACCTCGCCTGGCGCGACGAACCCTTGCGCGACACGCTCGAGGCCATGCTGCACCGCCCCGTCCTAGTAACTAACGACGCCGACGCGGCCGCGTGGGCCGAAGCGCGCTTCGGGGCCGGCCAGGGTCACTCTCGCATGATCATGCTGACGCTGGGCACCGGCATCGGAGGTGCCCTGGTTCTCGACGGCAAGGTGGAACGCGGCGCCTTTGGCATGGCCGGAGAATTTGGCCACCAAATCATCATGCCCGGCGGTCATCGTTGCGAATGCGGAAACCGCGGTTGCTGGGAACAGTACGCCTCCGGCAATGCGCTCGGCCGCGAGGCTCGCGAATTGGCTGGAAAACAATCACCCATGGCGGCAGCACTGCTGGCCGCGGTCGACGGACGTGCCGAAGAGATCACCGGCACCGTCGTGACAGATCTGGCCTTGCAGGGCGAGGCCACGAGCAAGGAGCTCATCGCTGAGGTGGGGGACTGGCTGGGCCTCGGCATGGCCAATCTGGCCGCCGCGCTGGATCCGGCGCTCTTTGTCATTGGCGGCGGCCTGAGCGCCGCCGGCGAGCTATTGCTCGAGCCCGCGCGTCGGGCCTACTCCCGGAATCTGACCGGACGTGGATATCGCAAGGAAGCGGCCATTGAAGAGGCTCAGCTAGGCGCGGCCGCTGGACTCATCGGCGCGGCAGATCTCTCCCGCGCCCGCCGCTAGCGGCGCTCTGGCTAGCAGCTAGACGACCGCGCCGTCACCCTTGCTGTCATCACGGTGGTCGGGCAGGCGGAACAGCAGGTAACCGGCGCCCCCGAGGAATGCCATGATGACGCCGATGACTAAGATCATGGGCGCCTGACGCCAGAAGATCGAGGCAAAGACCAGGAATAACGGGCCTCCCGCGGCCCCAATCCACGAGAGCAAGATGGCCGGCTCCGTGTTCCGCAGCACGGGCGGCTCCTCGGGAACAAAGTCGTCAGCGGAGTCCTCCACCGCATAGTCTCGGGGCCCACTGGTGGAGGTGTCGCCGTCGTCCGCGGCAGGCTGAGCAGCCCAGACGCCGAGCGGGTCAAAATCTTGCACGCGCTTGGGCTCAGACCGACTCGTCTCGGGAGGAGCCACCAAGCCCGGCTCGGACATGAAGGAATCCTCCACGTCCTCCAGCCTGGCGACAAGGTCGAGCCAGATCTCCTCGTCATTTCCGCCGGTCTGTGGCGAACCCGCTCCGGGATCAGATTGCATTAAAGGGTCCTTCGGAAGAAGTCGGCCGACTGGGAAAAGATCAAGGGCGCGTCGTTGTCCATCGTGGCTACATGGTAGCTGTTTTCCAGCGGCACGATGCGAAGCTCGGAGGAGCCTATCCGTTCCTTGAGTACCTCGATGCTGGAATCGGGCACCACATGATCCACCGTGGAGCGAAAGACCAGGGTTGGGGCCGTCACACGAGGAAGCAGCTCAATCGTGTTGCTAAAGAGTTGGGATAGCTGATGCACCGCCGCAACAGGGGTCCGGGTGTAGGCGCCCTCGCTCACGCCCTGAAGCTTCATGTCATTGCCAATGGCCGGAACGCTTTTGAGGACGTACTTCAGTAGCCCGGCGTACTTGGCCTTGGGATCACCGAAGGTGAGCCCGGGATTGACGACGGCGACTCCGGCGACAGGATGGAGGGCCGCGACCCGCAGCGACAGTGCCCCGCCCATAGACATGCCGACGACGTAGACCGAGTCGCAACGGGCGGCCAGCTCTAGATACGCGGCCTCAAAGTCGCGGTACCAGTCCTCCCAGGGCGTCTTGGCCAGATCCTGCCAGGACGTTCCGTGGCCGGCCAGAAGTGGCATGTTCACGGCGAATCCTGCCTCGGCCAGGGACTCGCTCCAGCTCTGCATGCTGACGGGCGAACCGGTGAATCCGTGGCAGACAGCGACGCCAATGCGAGCCAGCTCCCCGTGCCCGGGGGAGCGGAATGATTGCACCATGATGTGTAGCCCCTTTTCTTCCCGAATTTTTGCCATTCGGGACGTCCTCGCGTGACTGCGGCCGTGCTACCGCGTTTAACAGCCGCTTTCATTAGACTACTGTTGATACGTTCACAGTGGGGGGAACCGCCGTGAACCCGGTTCGTGTGCAACCGGCAGCGCCAGAGGAGGAGCACGACCGTGATCTATTGGGTACTTAAAAAGATTTTTCTAGGCCCCATTTTGAAGCTGTTGTTCCGTCCCTGGACTAAGGGGCTGGATAATCTACCCGTTGACGGCCCGGCCGTTCTGGCCAGCAACCACCTGTCCTTCTCGGACTCAATCTTCATGCCGCTCATGGTCCCGCGGCCCGTCGTCTTCCTTGCCAAGAGCGATTACTTCACGGGCAAGGGCATCAAGGGGCGCCTGACGGCGGCCTTCTTCACTCTGACGAACCAGCTGCCCATGGACCGCTCCGGTGGCGCCGCATCCGCGAATTCGCTGCAGACCGGGATCGATGTCCTCAACGACGGCGGCCTGCTCGGCATTTACCCCGAGGGCACCCGGAGCCCCGACGGTCGCCTCTACCGTGGCAAGGTGGGCGTCGCCAAGCTCGTGTTGACGGCCAACGTTCCCGTGATTCCCGTGGCCATGATCGGCACCGACAAGGTGCAGCCGATCGGCCGCCGCATCCCCTCGATCCGCCGGCTGGGTGTCATCTTTGGTGAGCCCATGGACTTTAGCCGCTATCAGGGCATGGCCGATGACCGCTTTGTCCAGCGCTCGGTCACGGACGAGATCATGTATGAACTCATGCGCCTCTCCGGCCAGGAATATGTCGACTCCTACGCCAGCACCATCAAGGACAAGCTCGCCGCCGACAAGTCAGCCAAACCGGCCGCCGCCAGCGATGCTATCCGGATCGACCCGCCGGCCGTCATCGCCCCCGGTGCGGTGACGGTCATCGGCGCGAAAAAGGACAAGGACACCCCCGAGGAGAAAGCTGCCCCCGAGGCGTAGGCTCCTCAAAACTGAGGCCTGCGGCTTTTTTGCAGGCGCCGTGGCGGGCCGAAAGCGAACATCGCCATCTCAGGTGTCGGACTGTTTAGTCCACCGCGGTTTTGGGGGATACCCTTAACACGTGACTGATCTAACCTTAAACGAATCACTTGCACCCGCTGCCGGAATTTCCGTCCCCGGTGCCGCCGTTTACCCAGGCCTTGATGACTGGCGCGAGCTGACTATCGCCCAGCAGCCGACCTGGTCCGAACACCCGGCCTTCGGGCCCACGGTCAAGGAATTGTCCTCCGTGCCTCCGCTGGTGTTTGCCGGTGAGGTTGACGTGCTGCGGTCGCGCCTAGCTCAGGCCGCCAAGGGCGAGGCCTTCTTGCTGCAGGGTGGCGATTGCGCCGAGACCTTCGAGGCTGCCACCGCCGACAAGATCAGTGCCCGCGTGAAGACCATTTTGCAGATGGCCGTGGTGCTGACCTATGGTGCTCAGCTGCCCGTCATCAAGATGGGACGTATGGCTGGCCAGTTCGCCAAGCCGCGTTCCTCCAATGATGAAACGCGCGACGGCGTGACCCTTCCGGCATACCGTGGCGACATCGTCAACGGCTACGACTTCACCCCGGAGTCCCGCCAGCACGACCCGTCCCGCATGCTCAAGGCCTACCACACCTCTGCCTCGACCCTGAATTTGATTCGCGCCTTCACGCAGGGCGGCTTTGCCGATCTGCGCAGCGTGCACGAATGGAACCGCGGCTTCACCTCCAACCCGGCCCACAGCCGGTACGAGCAGCTGGCCAAGGAAATCGACAGTGCCATTAAGTTCATGGCCTCCTGCGGCGCCGACTTTGATGCGCTCAAGACCGTTGAGTTCTTCGCCAGCCATGAGGCACTCCTGCTGGACTACGAGCGGGCCCTGACCCGCATCGACTCACGCACGGGCCTGCCCTACGACACCTCGGCACACTTCCTGTGGATCGGTGAGCGCACGCGCGATCTGGACCAGGCACACGTGGACTTCCTGTCCCGCGTCCGCAACCCGATCGGTGTTAAGCTCGGCCCCACGACCTCACCCGATGATGCCCTGCGCCTCATCGAGAAACTGGACCCGAACCGCGAGCCCGGCCGCCTGACCTTCATCACCCGCATGGGTGCCACCAACATTCGTGAGAAACTCCCGAACCTGGTGGAAAAGGTCACCGCCTCCGGCGCTCAGGTGCTGTGGGTTACTGACCCCATGCACGGCAACACCGTCACCTCACCTAACGGTTACAAGACCCGTAACTTTGACGATGTCATCGACGAAGTCCGTGGCTTCTTCGAGGTGCACGAAGCCCAGGGCACAGTCCCCGGTGGCTTGCACGTTGAGATGACCGGCGACGACGTGGCCGAGTGCCTCGGCGGCGCCGATCCGATCGACCAGGAAGCCTTCCTGACCGGTTACGAGTCTGTCTGCGACCCGCGCCTGAACCACAAGCAGTCTCTGGAAATGGCGTTCCTGGTCTCCGAAGGTCTGCGCAAGAACAAGTAACTTCGGCACCATGCAAAAGGCTCCCACTCATTAGAGTGGGAGCCTTTTGTCGTTCCTGCGGGGATCGATGGTTCAGCCGCGCCGAGGATCTCGGCTCCCGATGCGCTAAGCCCCAGTAGCCTGTCTGGGCTAGATAACTTGGAGCGTGATGGTGCTGCCCTCGGGGGCCTGGCCATCGCTCGGGTCTTGGAAACGCACCGTGCCGAAGAAACCGCCCAGCAGGTTCTTCACCTCGACCTCGAAGCCGAGGGCTTTGAGCTCGGCCGTGGCCGCACCAACCTGCTTACCCACCGTGTTCGGCACGCCAATCATCTTTGGCCCCTTGGAGAGGGTGAGCGTGACGGTGCCGCCCGCTGTGAGGTTTCCGGAGTCCGGGGACTGGGAAAGAACTACACCGGCGGGAACGGTCTTACTGTTGACCTGTTCGGGCGCTGTCACGGAGACGAGCCCTACGGCCTTGAGTGCCGCGATGGCGTCACCCTCGCTCATCCCGGCCACGGAGGGCACCGGGATGGGTTTGGGGCCCTTAGAGGTCACGAGATTTATCTTGGTGCCCGCGCGAAATTCCTTACCCGCAGCCGGATCCTGACTCAGGACCACGCCGGCCGGCACCTTCTCGTCGAAGACCTCCGTGACGGTTCCTGCCGTCAATTGCGCCTCTTTCAGTGCGGCCGTCGCGGCATCGAGGGCCCGCCCCGTCACGGCCGGGACCGGATACAGCACGGGGCCAAGGGAGACCTGCAAGGTGACGGTCTTGAACTTACGCACAGATGATCCCGCGCTCGGATCCGTGGCCACGATCAAGCCCGCGGCGACCTTCTCATCAAAAATTTCAGAGGTCGGGATCTGCTCGAACCCGGCCGCAAGTAACATTTCTTGCGCCTGAGGCACGCTCTGGTTGTGCACATCTGGAACGGTCGCGAGAGCGCCTGGCCCAAAGCCCACAAACCAACCAGCGCCAGCAGCCAAGGCTCCCAGCACTAGGACCAACAAAATCCACAGCAGGGCGCGTCGCTTGGGCTTAGCTGGTCCAAGGTTCTTCGTGGGCGTTGCCGCCGCCTTGGCTCGCTCCTTCGCGGCCAGCGCCGACTGACGTTTTGTCAGAGGAGGAGCTTCCTCGGAACTGTCATCGTCAGCGTGGCTGGCCTGTGCGACGTCGTCCTTCTCCACAGCCAGAGCGACGGTGGGGTACAGATCGGCGTGCGGATCTTCGGCGTAGAGCTTGGGCGATGACGGCAAGACGGAGGTGGGGAAAGAGGGGGGCGCAATGACACTCGTGGCGTCGGGGAAGGAACGCGGGCCCGTGATGACCTCGGTATGCTCCGCGGGCTCAAGAGTAGTTGTCAGGGCAGTGTGCTGGTTCCCGGAGGGAATGATGGGACCGTCCGGGCTCGCACCAAAATCAAGTTCGGCGGGGGAGAGGGTCTTGCGAATATGGCGCAGATCCTCCAGCAGGGCGGCACCGTTGGCCGGACGATGGTCTGGGTCCTTCTCCGTCATGTACCGCACTAGCTCATCCATGACGGGCGGGAGTCCGGGAACGGCCAAGGAGGGCGCAGGAAGCTCGTCTTGGATATGAGACATGACCACGGCCACGGGCAGTTCGGCACGGAAGGGCTGCTGGCCGGTCAGCAGTTCATAGAGCATGATGCCGGCAGAGTAAATGTCGCTGCGCGCATCTCCGCCCTGGCCGCGAGCCAACTCGGGGGCGATGTAGCCAACCGTGCCCAGGAGGGTTCCGGTGTTGGTGGAGGTGGTGACGGCACGGGACAGCCCAAAGTCGCCGATCTTGACCCACCCCTGACGGGAGATCAACACATTCTCGGGTTTGACGTCTCGGTGCACGAGGCCGGCGTTATGCGCAGCGGCGAGACCTTCCACGACGGGGTCCAGGAGGTCGAGTGCCTGGCGCAAGCTCAGGGCGCCGTTTTCATTGATCACGTCGCGGAGCGTGTAGCCATCGATGAACTCAAAGACGAGGTAGGCGTGCTGCGGCCCCACACCGTGATCGTGAATTTGCACGACATGCGGATGCGACAGGCTCGCGGCACTTTGCGCCTCACGACTGAGCCGGGTGATGAACGCGGTGTCGGTGGCCAGATGGGGATGCAGAATCTTGAGGGCGATATTGCGGCCTAGCCGCAGATCCTTGGCGAGGTACACGGTGGACATGCCGCCGTGCGCCACCTTGGATACAACCAGATAGCGACCATCGATGGTTGACCCGTTCAGCGGGTCGTTAGAGACTTCTTGCACCCTTCCACCTTAGAAGCAGTATGGAAAAGGGACCGCCAGCAACACCGTGCTGGCGGTCCCTTTTCGTTGAAAGCGTACTTTCGGCCCGTATTCGGGGTTGTTGCTACCGGAAGAGCTCGCGCTTTGAGCTAATGCCGGCAACGTAGGTGGCCGTGTCGGAGAACATGCCATTGACGCTCACCGAGTAGGCGCCCTGGTAGTAACCGGCAATCGCCTCGGATTCGTTCGGTGCCGATTTCAGGAGTGCGCGGATGATGGCGACACCGGCCGTGACGTTGTCCGTGGGGTCGAGCAGGTTTAGCTTGCGGCCAACCAGGCCAGAGGCCCAGTCGCCAGAGTCCGGAATGACCTGCATGGTGCCGATGGCATTTGCGGGGGACACCGACTGGTGGTTGAAGCTGGATTCCTGCAAGGCAAAGGCCAGGGCCAGCGACGGGTCTACGCCCATGCTCGAGGCGGTGCTGGCCACGAGCGACTTGATCTCTTCCACCGAGGGGGCAGGAGCCGCCAGCAGCAGGGCCTTATTCCGATTGGCGTCATTCACGACGGCAGACGGGTAGGTGTAGTGCAAGAAGGTGCTGGGGACCTGGTCCTCGGGAGCGAGTGCGGCCGGGACATCCTGCGGCTTCTGCGTGATCGGGGCGATTTCGCTGGAGGCCGCGTTCAGGCCCGGAATACTCAGGGTCTTCCCGGGGTAAATGGTGGCCTTGGCGTCGATATTATTGGCCGACACGAGGGCTGCCAAGCTGACGTTATTCTTGGCCGCAATGGCGGAGAGCGTGTCGCCGGCCTTGATAACGTAGCGTTCGCCCGTGGCTGGCTTATTTTCCTTCGCCGGGCTCGACGACGGAGCTGTCGTCACAGCGCCGCCCACCTTGATCTTCTGGCCAGGATGGATGATGGAGCGTCCGTCGAGGCTGTTCAGGGAGAAGATGCTGGAGAGGCTGATCTTGTGATCGGCGGCAATCCCGCTGAGGGTATCCCCGGCGCGGACGGTGTAGCTGGCCGATGCCGTGGTGCTTGAGGTGCTCGGAGCCGTCGCTGCTGCCGACGAGCCTGAGATGCTCAGAACTTCGCCGGGGTAAATGACGGTGCTGGCCGAGATCTTGTTGCGTGTCAGGACGGACTCCGTGGAGACCCCGTACTTGGCGGCAATCCCTGAGACGGTATCGCCAGCCACGACGGTGTGGGAGGTGATGCCTGCCTGAGCCTTCAAGGCGCCCGCAAGGGTTCCGGTGAGCGTGGTCTTGAAGCTCGTCTCGCTAGGGCTCAGCGCTGTGACAGCACGCGGCACCGAGCTGGCCACAAGAGCCGTGGGAATACGGTTGGCGGCGGTGCGTGCCTGAACGGCAGCCAGCACCTTTTGGGAATCGAGGCTTCCGTGCGTTCCCTGAGGAGCAATCCCCGTGTGCTGCGGGCTTGCCGACGCGGGAGCCGCGAGGCCTAAGGAGGAGAGCATAACAACCGGGATCGCCGCGGTGGCGACCGCAACCAGCTGCTTACCACCCGCGGCCGATTTTGTCGCGGCAGAAGAAGGGCGTGTGGGAGTCATGGGTGCGTACCTCAAGTTTCCGTTACGGATGAGACCAATGGGGTTGATGTTACTAAAGTGCTATCAAAAATTTACCCTAAAACCCAGTTCTTCGGGACCCCGCTGTGGATTGGCGCACAAATTTTAGCTACTTTGCCCTCTCGTCTACACGGTTAACGGCAATATGTGGGAACCTTTGAGGGTGAGTAATGTTGAAACAGTAGTCAGCGAATGGTTGCCCCTGCCCGATGTCGCCGAGATGCTTGATGTCTCGGTCACCAAAGTCCACGCACTGGTCAAGGATGGTTCCTTGCTTGCCGCACGTGTGGGGGAACGCAAGATTCGGTCCGTTCCGGCCGAATTCATTGCCGGTGACCATATCCTGGAAAGCCTGCGAGGCACCATCACGGTCCTCCAGGACGCCGGATTCGAAGACGAAGAGGCCATTCTGTGGCTGTACACCCCCGACGAGTCGTTGCCGGGCCGTCCCATCGACGCACTGATCGGTGGCCGCAAGACCGAGATTCGTCGTCGTGCCTCAGCCCTGGGCTGGTAAGGCACGCTCGATTAGCTAAGTAAGACAACAGGAGAGGTTGGGCATGGTGCCCAACCTCTCCTTTATTACTTAAGCGCTCGTGGCGATCTGCTGCATTATGAGGTCCGCGCGACCGCGGCCAGTCCCAGCGCCGAGAGGGCTTCTGTCACGGAGTCTGCAATCGTCAACCGCTTCAGGGCTGCGAAGGCACGCTCGCTCAGCTCGGTGATCATGGCCTCGGTGTTGGCCAGTGCCCCGGAGTCGACCATGATGGCGCACAAGCGCTCCACCTCTGCGTCACTGAGGTCCTGTCGACCGAGGTTTTGATCCACAAATTCCCCATCCGCAGCAGCGGCGGCATCGATCGTCAGCCCGACCAAGACGGTGCGCTTTCCTTCGCGGAGGTCATCGCCGGCCGGCTTACCTGTTGTGGCCGGATCGCCGAAGACACCCAAGACGTCGTCGCGCAATTGAAAAGCTTCCCCGAGCGGCAAGGAAAAGTCGCTGTAGCCGCTCAGCAGCTCGTCATCGGCACCGGCGAGGGCGCCGCCCATGACCAAGGGGTGCTCGGAGGAGTATTTGGCACTCTTAAAACGAATGATCGCCGAGGCGCGCGCCACCGCCGTACCGTGCGGCTTGGACGGTCCGGACACCTCCTCCAAGATATCCAGGTACTGTCCGGCCATGACCTCGGTCCGCATCACATTGAACACTGCGCGGGCCCGCGAGGATGCGGCACGCGAAACGGGCTCGTTGCTACCTGCGGCAATCAGCGAGAACATCTCCTCGCTCAGGGACAGGCATAGATCGCCGGTCAGGATCGCTGCCGCATGGCCAAAGCGCTCGTGGTCCAGCGCCCAGCCACTGTCCGTGTGCAGGGTGCCGAACTGTCGGTGCACGCTGGGACCGCCGCGGCGGGTGTCGGAGCGATCGATGATGTCATCGTGAATGAGCGCCGCCGCCTGAAAGAGCTCCAGCGCGGCGCCGGCCTGAATGATAGCCCGGTCATCGGCGGCGCCGCCGGCCCCACGCCAGCCCCAGTAGCAGAGCAAAGCCCGCATCCTTTTTCCACCCGTGACAAGTTTCCTGATCGAGTCAATCAACACCAAGGTGTCGGGGGAGATACGTGCCAACAAGGCATGCTTCTCGGCCAGGAAACTAGTGAGCTCTGTAGCAACGGCTGCAATGAAGGCCTCTTGTTCGGCCGCTGGGTTCGCGCCACGAGGGACAGACGTTGCGTTCATGCTTTCAAGATTCCTTGCTGTTTGATCTGGTGCGGTGAATAAAAGTGCGGGTACGGAAGGTACTGCTATTACTTGAACGACGCCGGCAGCAGAGTCGCGCCGAGTGTAAAGGTGGCGGTTGCCCCGGTCTGAACCACCGAGACGGTGACGATTTCCTGGCCTTCTGCCCGGACGAAGGTTTTCAGCGGAACGCCGTCCACCGAGTCGCCCGGCTGAGCCTTAAAACCCTGGTCGGTAAAGACCTTGGTGTAGTTGCTGACCACATCGGCTGAGGGGGCTGTCACGGTCGCCGTCAAGGAGGCCAAGGAGACGGGCTGGCCGTGTTGGAGGCTCGAGGCCTGAATCTGTGCGCCCTTCATGAGGGGCATGACAGTGGTGGGGAAGCCGGCGACAAGTTCCTTGACGGCCGTTTCTGCTGAGGCGGCGGCCGTGGATACCGCATCGGCGGTGGCTGACGCCGTCGGGCTTGGAGTTGTAGCGACTGTGGCAGAGCTGGTGGCCGAGGAATCCCCGGTGCTGGCGCCGGAGCAGGCGGTCAGAAAGATGACGGCGGCCGTTGCCATGGCAACAGCAAGTCGGCGACGCATCAACGGCAGTGTGCGCCCTGTCAAGGGTGAAACAAGAGTCATGAGCATTTCCTTAGCTTCCGGAGCCTGCGAGATGGCATCTTGTCCAGTTTACCCACGATAAGAGCCGCTGCTGGAGTTCTTCGGCAATCACTACACTTGAGGAGTGGATCAAGATCGGCAGGTAGGCGGTGAGCGGGCTCCCGTGCAAGAGGGTTGCACCGTCATGCATGTTGATATGGACGCCTTCTTCGTGTCCGTTGAGCTCCGTGAGCGCCCGGAGTTGATTGGCAAGAAAGTTATTGTGGGGTTCCCCACGGGGCGCTCGGTGGTTTTATCGGCCTCCTATGAGGCGCGTGCCGTGGGGGTGCGCTCGGCCATGCCCATGTCCACGGCGCTGCGGATGTGTCCCGACGCCGTCGTGATCGAGCCTCGGCACCAGCTGTACTACCAGGTCTCAGGAGAGGTCATGGAGGTCTTTCGCTCCATTACAGACACCGTGGAGCAGCTCAGCGTTGACGAGGCGTTCCTTGATATCGCCGGTTCCCTGCGACGGCTCGGCACGCCCCTGGAGATTGGCGCTTTGATTCGGACAAGGATTCTGACCGAGATTGGTATCACGGCATCGGTGGGTATCGCCGGTAGTAAATTTGTGGCCAAGGTCGCCTCGACCCGATGCAAGCCCAACGGCATGCTGCTGATCGAAAAGGCGCGAACCGTCGAATACCTCCACACCTTGCCCGTTGAAGCGCTGTGGGGCGTCGGCGCCAAGACCCGCGAGGTGCTTGCTAGGCTGGGCATTTTTACCGTCGCCGATGTTGCCGCAACTCCCTTGCCCTCCCTGCAGCGATCGTTGGGCAGTACCGGGACGGCGCTCCATGCACTGTCATGGGGGATAGATCCCCGGGCAGTCACCCCAGAGCATCAAGAGAAGAGTATTGGTGCGGAGGAGACCTTCGCGCAAGACACCTTTGAGACGGAATTGCTCACACGAGAACTACTGCGGCTCTCACACCGCGTCGCAGGACGGCTCCGAGAGGCAGGCCTCAGCGGTCGCATCCTCGCCCTGAAGATTAAATACTCAGATTTCACCACGATCACCCGATCCAAGGCGCTCCCCGCCAGCACCGATAGCGCCACGCAAATTTATGCCGGCACCGTGGCCCTGCTGCAGGCGCTCGGCGACAGGCCGCAGAGCGTGCGACTCATTGGACTCCGAGTGGAAAAGCTGGAATCTCTCGAGAGTGCCCCCTTGCAATTCACCCTGGATCCGCGGGATGACCACTCACGCAATGCGGAGGTTGTGGCCGACGCGATTGCCGCCAAATTCGGGACCGCGAAAATAGCTCCGGCACGGCTGATTAGGCCTCGCAGAGACTAGTACGAGTGGACTTTCAGTTCGAGAAAATCAGGATTATTGTTAGTCATAGGAGTTAATTGATTGGCGCCGCTACGGTGAAGATGTCACGATAAACACGATCGTGACGTTCTCACATCGAACTGGTTCTTCGGGAATCATTTCGACGGTATTGTCGTTAACAATGAAAGACCCCAGCGGCCCTGACCTGAAGGAGGTCGTCATGCCCCTCTCTGAACACGAACAGAGACTGTTGGACCAGTTGGAACAGCAGCTGCATGCTGAAGATCCCAAGTTTGCCCAGGCACTGTCCTCGGAAGCAAAGCATTCCATGTCCATGCGGAACGTTGTCATCGGCGTGCTCATAGTTATTGTCGGTTTGGTGGGTGTTCTTGGCGCAGTCGCCTTGAAGATTTTGCTGCTCGGAGTTTTCGGATTCCTGGTTATGGGCGGGGGCGTCTACCTTGCACTGGCCAAGTCCAAGTCGGCCTCCGGTTCGCAGCAGTCCACGAGGGCTGGCGGGAACGGCGGAGCCAAGCAAAAAGGCGGCTTCATGAACGGCCTCGAGGAAAAGTGGGAAGAGCGGCGCCGCCAGCAATAGCGGCACCACCTCAAACGTTGACGTTTGGCCTTAACAACTAAGACCCTCAGGGGTCTTTTTTGTTTTAAGGCGGGCACGTTCGAAATAGTTTCCTGTGAATCAGGCCTCAAACACCGCCAACCCTAAATCCCTCCACTTTGCGCCACCGGGTGGGCATTGTGCTGCCAAATCGTGCCTCCATGGGGCCAAATGAGCGATGTCGGTGCCAACTGTGGTGCACACCCTATTTTTCCCTCCACCGCAAACCCTCAAGAGAATCCTTGAAATGACGCGGAAAATTAATCCATTCCATGGTCAACACGCCCAAAAGTGGAGTTGACGGTGGAGGATTGTGGAGTAATGTGGAGCACGTAAGAGGGGATTGGGTAGGCTCTCGGCAATGAAGGTGGTGGACGGTGTTTCTTGGAACACATTCACCGCGCCTTGATGACAAGGGTCGCATTATCCTTCCCGCAAAGTTCCGGGAGGAACTTTCCAGCGGATTGGTTCTGACAAAGGGCCAGGAAAACTGCATTTACGTTTTCAGTGCAAGGGAATTTGAAAAAGTCTTAGCTCAAATGCAGGATGCTCCACTGTCCAACATGGCGGCACGAGACTACATTCGAATATTTCTTTCGGGAGCCTCTGACGAGGTTCCCGACAAGCAGGGAAGGGTGACCATTCCGGCCACCCTGCGATCCTATGCAGGCCTCGAGAAGGAACTGGTGGTTATTGGCGCCGGTAGCCGGGCAGAGATCTGGGACGCCCAAGCTTGGCATGATTATCTAGCCGCCAAGGAGAGCGCTTTCGCAGCAACTGACGAACTCGCTATTCCAGGTATCAGCTAGATGATGTTTTCGCTGAGAGGCAGTAGTTTCGCCTTCAGCGATGGTCTTGCATGAGATCTCCAGCCGCCCAGCACAGCCCTTCCTGACTCACCTTCCCCGGAGTCAGGCATGGCACAGCTTGGCGCGGAGGGGGATCTGGTTCAAGAGCAAGAGTTCCCCATGGGGATGAACCAAGGCACCACCGCAGTACACATTGTTAGTAAAGATTTGCCCCACGGGGATTGCATACCCTAGCCGGTTTTGACCGAAGAGAAACGGAGTCGTGATGACGTCGGAGAACCCCACGCCACCTACGTCCGAACGCCACACTCCTGTTCTAAAAGATCGTTGTATTAACCTCTTAGCCCCCGCCTTTGAGCTGGCCCGCGTGGCTGGCCGGACCCCCATCGTGATCGATGCGACCCTGGGCATGGGCGGTCACAGCGAGGCCATGTTGCAGCGCTATCCCGATCTGCATCTTATCGGCATCGACCGTGACACAGAGGCGCTGGGCCTCGCCGGCGAGCGATTGGCCCCCTTCTCCGATCGCACCGATCTGGTCCATGCCGTATACGACGAGATCACCGACGTCCTGGCCGACCTGGGCGTGCCGGGTATCGACGGAATTTTGATGGACCTCGGCGTCTCCTCACTCCAGCTGGATGAGCGCGACCGCGGCTTCGCCTACTCCTTCGATGCGCCGCTGGATATGCGCATGGATACCAGCCGCGGACAGACGGCCGCAGACGTCATCAACAGCTACTCCGAAGAGGACCTCGTCCGTATCATCCGCAAGTGGGGCGAAGAAAAGTTCGCCGGGCGTATCGCCAACCACATTGTGGCTGCCCGCGACAAGGCCCCGCTGACCCGGACGGGCGAGCTCGTAGACATCATCCGCAATGTCGTTCCCTCGGGAGCCGCGAAAACGGGTGGACACCCCGCCAAGCGCACCTTTCAGGCGCTGCGCATCGAGGTCAACGAGGAATTGAGCGTGCTGGAAACCGCCATTCCCGCCGCCGTCGATGCACTGGTCCTCCACGGTCGCGCCGTCGTTATGTCGTACCACTCGCTAGAAGACAAGATCGTCAAGTCTGTCTTCGCTGCAGGTGCCCAGTCCTCGGCTCCCGCGGGATTCCCCGTGGAGCTCGAAGAACACAAAGCAACGCTCAAACGCCTCACCAAGGGCACAGAGATACCCACCGAGGAAGAAATTGCCGAGAATCCGCGAGCCGCGTCAGCGCGTTTGCGGGCCGTGGAAAAGATTAGGATCAGGAGCGCAAAATGAGCCAGCAAGCGGCACGCAATATCCCGGTGATGTCGGGCAGTTCTGCCCCTGTGCTGCGTGCGCCCTTGCTTGACCCACTCATTGGCAGCCCCACCCAGGCTCCTGAGAAGGCGAAAAAGGTCCGCGCACCCCTTCGTTTGGTGGTTTCCCCGCCCAAGCGCAGCTCCCGCTCCCTCGTGGTGATTTTGTTCATGGTGATTGTCGCCGCGATGGCTGTGGTGCTCGTCATAAGCATCTCGGTATCCAAGGGCCAGTACGAATTAGTAGGACTGAAGAACCAGCAGCAAGATCTGTACAAGGTGAATCAATCACTGCGGCAGGACATTGCAGCTAAGCAGGCTCCTCAGGAACTCGTTGCTCAGGCTTCTGCCCTCGGTATGGTTCCGGCCAGCACCACCGGGCAGATCGATGTGCGGACCAAACAGGTCAGTGGTTCACCTCAGCCTGCCTCGGCAGATACTAAGGGCCTGGTCGTGCTTCCGCCAGCCCTCATAGACACGCCGACTGCTCCTGTCGTGGCCGAACCCGAGGCTCCGGCCGTCAAGGACGATGCGTCCAAGACACCCGCAGTCCCGGCAGAAAAGACCGCTCCGGCTCCTGCCGCTGTTCTCGCTCCAGAACTCAACGGCGGTACCATCCCGGCACCGCTCGAGAAGGGCGACTAGAGTTAAACGAGAAGCCTCATCACCTCAGGTGGCATGATCGCCCCCAAAGCTAACAGCGCAAGGAACAGCAGCAGTGGCACAGAAACCGACCCAGTCAGCACACGGCGCAACTGCACAACAGCTCAATAAAGTCGGCCGAACGCGAATGCGTATCGGCTTTGTACTCATGATGATTGTGCTCTTGATCTTGGCGGGAAAGCTCATCCTGATCCAGGGCCTGGATGTTGGCAACATGGCACAGGCGGCCGAAGACCAGCGCACCGTGGTTCAAAAATTGCCGGCAGTCCGCGGCAAAATCGTAGATTCCAAGGGTCATGTACTGGCCGAAAGCATCATCCGTTACGACATCACCGTGGCACAAAACAATCTTGCCGAAGTCAAGGACTTCAGCCGGACCGAGGTAGACCCCAAAACAGGTGACAAGGTCAAGGCCACCTACACCGTCGATGAGGGTCTGGCCCAGCTGGCCAAGGTCTTGGATCTGAACTATGCCGACGTTAAGAAGAACGCCACGGGAACGGCGAACTTTAACTACATCGCCCGGGATGTCAGTCCCCTCGTGGAGAAGCAGGTAGCTGAGCTCGGCATTCCGGGTATTTACCCCCAAGCCATCACCAAGCGCGTCTACCCTATGGGAGCCGTTGGTGGCCCCCTCGTTGGCTTCCTTGACGCTGATGGAAATCCTTTGGCCGGTATCGAACAGACCATGAATAAACAGCTGACAGGTGTAGATGGCAAGCGCACCTTCCAGGCCGGAAAGAACGGCATCATCATTCCCACGGCTCCTGTCCGTACCGAACCAGCCGTCGATGGGCAGACCGTCACGCTCACCATCGATCAAGACCTGCAGTACTACGCCCAGCAAGCAGCACAGCAGCAGAAGGAACAGTACAGCGCCGACTGGGCAAGCATCACCGTCATTGAGGCCAAGACCGGCAAGGTCGTAGCCCTGGCTGACAGCGATTCCTACGATCCCAATAACGTGGGGGCCTCGGCCGTAGCCAATATTGGTTCACGCACCGTCAGCTCCGTCGTGGAGCCGGGCTCAACGAGCAAGATCATGACGGCCGCGGCCTTGGTCCAGGAAGGTCTCGCGACCCCCATGAGCCAGTACCTGGTCCCTCCCACGCTGAATATTGGCGGGCAGAACTTCTCCGACTCCTTCGTCCATGGCACGGAAAAGCGGACGCTGGCCGGCATCATCGCCGACTCCATGAATACCGGAACCGTCATGGCTGGCTCCAAGCTGTCGCTGGAGCAGTATTACAACTACATGCGCAAATTTGGCGTGGGCGAGAAAACCGGAATTCCTCTGCCCGGTGAGAGCCCCGGCATCTTGGCCAATTGGCAAAACTGGGACGGTCGTCAGCGCTACACCGTTCTGTTCGGCCAGGGTGTGGCCCAAACGCCGCTGCAGACCACCATGATCTTCCAGACCATCGCCAATAACGGCGTGCGCCTCAAGCCCGCCCTCATTGAGTCCTTCACGCATGCCGACGGCACCGTCGATCAGGTAGCCCAGGCACCCGGCGTCGAGGTTGTGAGCCCGGCAACCGCTCAGGCCGCCCGCGACATGCTTGAGGGCGTTGTGACCATGACCGACTACAAGGTCGTCAACGTCCCCGGCTACCGAACGGGCGGCAAGACGGGTACCTCTGAGGCTCCGGCGGATAATGGAGTGGGCTTTGACGGTTACACTTCTTCGTTCATCGGCATGGCTCCCATGGATGATCCGCGGTATGTGGTGGGTATTACTGTCCAACGCCCCAAGGGAAGCATCTACGGAGTCACACAGGGGTATACGTTTAATCAGGTGATGGGACAGGTCCTGCGCAGCAACGATGTGCCGCCCTCCACCACACCTGCGGTCAAGCCAGCTAAGTTCTATGAATAGCCGCCAAGACCCGAGCCGAGTAAAAGTGACAGAAAAGGATTTTGAGCACGTGCCTGTGAATACTTCAGCCGCCCCGCTCCGTCCGCAGCACCATCGTGGTGCGGATCTTGCGGGGCTGGCTGCCCTGGTGGGGGCCGCCCAGAGCGCCCCTGCGAGCATGGATGCTCCCGTGCGTATTAGCGGTGTCAGCCTTGACTCTCGCGCCATTTGCCCCGGGGATTTGTACGTGGCGCTTCCTGGCGCCCGCGTCCACGGCGCCAAGTTTGCGGCACAAGCCATCGCGGCAGGTGCCGTGGCGATTTTGACGGACGACGCCGGAACGCGGCTTCTCGGAGAAGCGCCGGTTCTCCCGGTCCTCACGGTGGCAGACGCCCGCGCGGTCACAGGAACGGCGGCGGCACGTGTGTATGGCAGCGGCGAATCGCCCCTCGAACTCTTTGCTGTCACGGGAACTAACGGCAAGACCACCACAACGTACTTCCTGAACTCCCTGCTCCGGGCGCTGGGAAACACCACCGGGCTGATCGGCACCATCGAGATCTTGGCCGGTGAAGAAGCCATTCCCAGCAAATTGACCACGCCCGAGTCAACAGACGTACATGCCTTACTCGCCGTCATGGCGGAAAAAGGGCTCAGCGCAGCCTCCATGGAGGTCTCCTCACACGCCCTGGCCTTTGGGCGCGTGGATGCCGTGAACTTCCAGGTAGCCGGATTTACCAACCTCACCCAGGATCACCTGGACCTGCACGGCGGCATGGAAGGCTACTTCGAGACGAAGGCGGCCTTGTTCACACCCGAGCACGCCCGCGCTGCCGTGATTACGGTAGATGATTCCTGGGGTCGCCGTATGGCCGCGGCCGCCACGGTTCCCGTTGTCACGCTCTCCACGAGGCCACAGGAGAGCACAGACGCTCCCGCCATGTGGCAGGTTCGCACGATTCGCCGCGAGGGCGTTGGCTCGCGCTTTAGCCTGTCAGGCCCCAACGGCGTTGTGCTCGAGGCCCACACCGGCTTGCCCGGGGACTTCAACGTGGCCAACGCGGCCCTGGCGTTGCTCATGGTGACCACCCGCCTGCTCGCGATCGCCGAGGACGCGGGATCCGGCGTCGAACTTTCCGTCAACAATGTGCTCCAGCGGGTCCAGGGTGCACTCGACCGCCACGACCCGTTCACGGTGGAGGTGCCCGGGCGCATGCAGCTCGTCGGGACCGCTCCTGTCGCCGTGGTGGATTTTGCCCATAATCCCGACGCCCTCGAACGTGCCCTCGACGCTGTCCGTCCCACAACCCCTGGTGCGCGCGTCATTGCCGTCTTTGGCGCCACGGGGGAGCGGGATGCCACGAAGCGTCCCATCATGGGTGCCGTTGTGGCGCGCGGAGCTGATGTTGTCATCATCACCGACGACGATCCGCACAACGAGGACCCCGCCGTCATTCGCGCCGCGGTGCTGGCAGGGGCACGCGACGCCAACACGCACGAGGGCCTGGGCCGGGTCGTTGAGGAATTTGATCAGCGTGCCGCAGCCATCGCCCGAGCCGTGGACTTAGCCACACCCCATGACGTGATTTTGGTTGCGGGGCGCGGCCATGAAGTTTTCCAAGAGGTCAAGGGTGTCAATATTTCCCTCGACGACAGGGTGGAACTACGGGCGGCACTGCTGGCCCACGGATTCCCCCTGACAGATGCAAGCAAGATAGAGTCCACAACTAATGATTGAATTTTCTGCGGCCCAGATTGCCGAACTGACCGGCGGCACCTTGACCGCTGGCACTGACCCGGCTACCTCCATCGAGGTGGCTAGCATCGCCACGGATTCACGCGAGGTGATCCCCGGGGGACTCTACGTCGCGAAAGCCGGCGAGAACGCTGACGGCCACGATTTCATGGCCCCCGCCTTTGCTGCCGGTGCCGTGCTGGCCCTGGCCGAGCGTGAGGTCTTAGCGGACGACGCCGGAACTCCCTTCCCCGCTGTCATCGTCGCCGACGCTGTCCTTGCGATGGGGACGTTGGCGGCCGAGGTGGTGCGCCAGATTCGCGCCCATTCACCGCTCACCGTTATCGGTATCACGGGCTCCGCCGGTAAGACCACGACGAAGGATCTGCTCGAGGGTATTCTCTCCGCAGCGGGCGCCACCGTGGCACCGATTGGTTCCTACAACGGTGAGGTTGGTGTGCCTTTGACGGTCTTCCGCGCCGTCGAAGACACGCGCTACCTCATCATCGAAATGGGCGCCACCAAGATTGGCCACATCGCTTATCTCAGCGGCATGGTCCACCCCGATCTGGGTGTCGTCCTGGGCGTCGGCAGCGCGCATGCGGGCGAATTTGGCTCCATCGACAACATCGCCACAGCCAAGGGCGAACTGGTTGAGGCGCTCACACCCGCCGGCCGGGCCATCTTGAATTTCGACGACGGCCGAGTGCGGGCCATGGCGCAGCGCTCCGGCGCACCCGTGACCTTCTTCAGCAGCGCCGACGCTGCCCCGGACGAGACGGCTCAGAGCACCGTGCAGGCTCGCAACGTTCGCACTAACGCCGAGGGGGAGCCGGAATTTGATCTGCTCTTCCCCGGAGAGGACAGCGAATACCAGGTCCACAGCAAGCTCCTTGGCCTGCACCACGTCACGAACCTGCTCGCCGCGGCCTCCGCCGCGCACGTGCTCGGTATTTCTGCCGAAAACATCGTGGACTCGCTCAACGAACAACGGGCGGCGAGCCGCTACCGCATGGAGCGTACGGATCGCAGCGATGGCGTGAGCGTCATCAACGACGCGTACAACGCCAACCCCGAGTCGATGCGTGCCGCACTGCGCACCTTGGCGGAATTGGGTGGCAGCGGGACACGCCGCACCTGGGCCGTGTTGGGTGAAATGCTCGAACTCGGCGAGGACTCGGTGCTCGAACACGACGCCGTTGGCCGTGTCGCCGTACGCCTGAATATTTCCCGCCTGATCGTGGTTGGCGCCGGTGCCAGGGCCATGCATGTGGGTGCCGTGATGGAGGGATCTTGGGGGGACGAATCAATGTTCCTGCCAGATGCCGAGGCGGCCTATGAACTTTTGAGCGCCGAATTGGCGCCCGGAGATGTCGTGTTGTTCAAATCATCCAATGGCGCTGGACTGCGCTTCTTGGGTGATCGGATAGCATTACCCACGGGGAATATCCCCACCAAGACAAGTGAACCCACTCCAGGTGAAAGGACTGTCCAGCCGTGATCGCATTGCTCATTGGTGCAGGTTTGGCCTTGGCCTTTGCCCTGGCAGGCACCCCGTTTTTCATTCGATTCCTCGTCAAGCAGGGATACGGACAGATCATCCGTGAGGATGGTCCCACCTCGCACCAGATCAAGCGCGGTACACCCACCATGGGCGGCACCGTCTTTGTTGGCGCTGTCGTGGCTGCCTACTTCCTGACGCACTTGATCGTGTGGTTGCTGAATCCGGAATGGACAGGCCCCACGGCCTCGGGCCTGCTCATGATCTACCTCATGGTGGGTATGGGCTTGGTTGGTTTCCTTGATGACTTCCTGAAGATCTCCAAGCAGCACAACACGGGCTTGAACCCTAAGGGCAAGCTCATTGGGCAGGCTGTCGTGGGTATTTCCTTCGCCGTCATGGCCCTGGGTTTCCCGGATGATGCGGGGCGTACGCCCGCCAGTACCTTCATCTCCTTCGCCCGCGATATTCCGGCCCTGAACCTGGCCTTTGCTGGCGCGGGTCTGGGCGTGGTGCTGTTTGTGATCTGGTCGAACCTGATCATCACGGCCGCCACCAACGGTGTGAACCTCACCGATGGTCTCGACGGTCTGGCCACAGGTGCCTCGATTCTCGTCTTCGCTGCTTACACGCTGATCGGTATTTGGCAGAGCAGCCAGGCCTGTGGATCTCACAAGCTGCCGAGCCAGACCGTGTGCTACGAGGTTCGTGACCCCCGAGATCTCGCCCTGGTGGCCTGCATCATGTTTGC
This sequence comes from Arthrobacter psychrolactophilus, assembly GCF_003219795.1. Classification (GTDB taxonomy): domain Bacteria; phylum Actinomycetota; class Actinomycetes; order Actinomycetales; family Micrococcaceae; genus Specibacter; species Specibacter psychrolactophilus. The sequence goes on from NZ_QJVC01000007.1 coordinate 78,770, forward strand.
GGCCCTCATCGGCTTCCTGTGGTGGAACACCTCCCCGGCCAAGATCTTCATGGGCGACACCGGCTCCCTCGCGATCGGTGGTGCCATGGCTGGTTTCGCCATCCTCTCCCGCACCGAAATCTTGCTCGCCATCATCGGCGGCCTGTTCGTTGTTATTTCCCTCTCGGTCATCATTCAGGTGGGCTTCTTCAAGCTCTCAAAGGGCAAGCGCGTGTTCCTCATGGCGCCGTTGCAGCACCACTTTGAGCTGAAGGGCTGGCGTGAGGTGACGGTTGTTGTCCGCTTCTGGATCCTGGCTGGCCTGATGGTCGCCGTCGGGCTTGGAGCTTTTTATGCTGAATGGATTGTTCGCCTGTGAGTGTTGAAGAAAACCGGCTTGAGTCGCTGACAAGTTGGGACGCCGATTGGTCTAAGTTGCGAGTTGTCGTCACCGGCATCAGCAAGACGGGCTTCTCTGTGGCCGACACCTTGGCCGAGTTGGGTGCCCACGTGGTGGTTGTTGCCGCGTCGGACGACGACGAGGCCCGGGCCAACGCCGATACCCTCAAGATCGTGGGGGTCCAGGAGGTCATCCTGGGCCAGGACACCTCCTGGGTCCTCCCACTCGTCGATGGGCTGCCCGCCGAACTCGTCGTGACGAGCCCCGGATTCAAGCCCAGCCACCCCTTGCTGGCCGCAGCCGCCGAGGCCGGCATTCCTATCTGGGGAGATGTCGAACTGGCCTGGCGCGTGCGCACCAAGGCTGGCCGAAAGACGGCCGAGTGGATCACTATCACCGGCACGAACGGTAAGACCACCACCACCACCATGGTGGAGTCCATGCTGCAGGCCGCAGGATTACGCGCCATCGCCGCCGGCAACATTGGTACGCCCATTCTTGACGCGGTGCGCGACCCCGAAGGCTATGATGCGCTGGCCGTGGAGCTCTCCACCTTCCAGCTGCACTGGAGTGAATCCTTGGCGCCGGTCTCGAGCGTGTGCCTGAACCTGGCCGAGGACCATGTTGATTGGCACGGCAGCTTTGAGGCCTATGCCGCTGACAAAGCCAAGATCTACGAAAATACGAAGATCGCCTGTGTCTTCAACGCCGAGCAAATCGAAACCGAACGCATGGTGGAAAACGCCGACGTTCAAGAAGGCTGCCGCGCGGTGGGCTTCACGACCGGTGTGCCATCGGTGAGCATGGTCGGCGTTGTTGAGGGCTTGCTCGTTGACCGTGCCTTCATTGCAGAGCGCAAAGATTCAGCCGCAGAGCTGGCCACCATGAGCGACATCGGTGACCTCGTGCCGCGCCATCTGGTCGCCAATGCTGCGGCCGCCGCGGCGCTCGTGCTCGCCTACGGTGTGACGCCGGCGGATGTGCGCCTGGGCCTGCAGAACTACCATACGGGCGATCACCGCATCCAGCCCGTGGCCAGTTCCGGTGGTGTCCTGTGGGTCAACGATTCCAAGGCCACCAACCCCCACGCCGCCTCGGCCTCCCTGGCCTCCTTTAAGCCCGTCATCTGGATCGCCGGCGGCTTGCCCAAGGGCGTGAACTTTGATGCGCTCGTGCAAGAACACGCGAAGCGACTCAAGGCCGTGGTGCTGATCGGGGCGGATAGCTCCGCTCTCGCGAGTTCCTTAGAACGCCATGCCCCCGAGGTTCAAGTCATCGTGACTCGGGCAGAGGGCGGACGGCATGCCGATGCCGACACGCTCCGCGGGGACGCCGTCATGGCCGAGGCCGTCGGGATCGCCGCGTCGCTGGCAGCCGACGGAGACACCGTGCTGATGGCACCGGCGTCGGCCTCCATGGATCAGTTCTCTTCCTACGCCCACCGAGGCCAAGCGTTTATCAACGCGGTTCGTGAGCTGTTGGAATCACAGGCAAGCGCCGATAAGGAGTCATAGTGGCTAGGACCCCCACACAGCCAGGCACATCCGCCGCCCGTGCAGCGCAGGCCAAGGCTGCTGGGGGATCCACTGCCAAGCCGGCTTCTTCCGTGTCGCCGTCGAAAAGCTCGACGGCGGCTGGCACGAAAGCTCCTGCCGCGCCTGTTGCTCCGGTCAAGTCCGCAAAAAAGTGGCAACGGATCTTTGGGCGCATCAATGCCCGTGCGGGACGCCCCAGTGCGTCCTATTACTGGATCATTGCCACCACGGTGGCGCTGACCTGCATCGGCCTGATGACGGTACTCTCGGCCTCAGCCGCAGAATCCATCTCCGAAGGCGCCGATCCGTACGCGCTGTTCGTGCGCGCCGCCATCTTTGCCCTCGTGGGCATGGTCGTCATGATGGCTCTATCCTTCGTCGGCGCCGAGGGTTTGAGAAAGATTGCCTGGCCCGCCATCATCCTGGCCGTGATCTTGTTGATGGCCGTGGTCTTTACCCCGCTGGGTAGGTCCGCCGGTGGTAACACGAACTGGATCAACCTCGGTGGCTCGCTGAGCTTCCAGCCCTCCGAGGCGGCCAAGCTCGCCCTGGCCTTGTGGATGGGTGCTGTCATGGCCCGCAAGGGCCGGCTCGTCTCCGATTGGCGCCACACCATTTTGCCCGTCGTGCCCGTCGGGATCGCCCTCGTTGCGCTGATTCTCAAGGGTGACGATCTGGGAACCGCCGTGATCGTCATGGGTATTCTCGGCGCCGGACTCTTCTTTGGTGGCGGCAGCAAGCGCGTCTTGATCCTGGCCATTGTGGTCGGCGCTGCGGCGGCCCTTATTTTGGCGGCCGTCAGTGGCAATAGAACCGCGCGCCTGGCTGGTTGGTTGGGTAAGTGTAATGACACGGACGGTCTCTGCGACCAGGCTCAGAATGGTTTGTACGCCTTGGCCTCGGGTGGCTGGTTTGGTGTCGGGCTGGGACAAAGCCGGCAAAAGTGGAGCTGGATTCCCGAAGCCCACAATGACTTCATCTTCGCCATTATCGGCGAAGAATTTGGGCTGCTGGGCACCATCGTCATCCTGGGGCTCTACGGGGTCTTGGCCTTTGCCATCTTCACCGTGGTCATGAAGCGCAATGACACCTTTGCCCGGGTCGTCTGCGGCTCGATTCTCTTCTGGGTCATCGGCCAGGCCGTGGCCAACATCGCCATGGTGACGGGTTTGCTCCCCGTCATCGGCGTCCCCTTACCCTTGATCTCCTACGGCGGTAGCTCGCTGATCATGGTGCTCGCGGCGATAGGCATCGTGTTGTCCTTCGCCCGCACCGATCCCACCGCCGCCATTAAAGAAAGAACCAAAAGCTCCTGATGTCGAAGACAAGAATGACTCGTTCAAGCAACGCCCCGCTATCTGTCGTGCTGGCCGGTGGTGGTTCGGCCGGTCATGTGAGCCCCTTGCTGGCCATCGCCCACGCGATCAAGGCCACCGTGCCGGAGGCGGCCATCGTGGCCGTGGGTACCAAGGATGGCTTGGAAACTCGGCTTGTTCCGGCGGCGGGTTTCGAGTTGGCCTTCATTGACCGTATTCCTTTTCCCCGCAGGCCCTCGCTCGATCTGCTCAAACTGCCTATGCGCATGAGCCGTGCGATTGCTACGGCCAAGTCGATCCTTCGGGATGCCAACGCCGATGTGCTCGTGGGTGTGGGCGGCTATGTGTGCACCCCCATGTACCTGGCCGCGAAATCCCTGGGCGTGCCCATCGTTATTCACGAGGCCAACACCAAGGCCGGCCTGGCCAATAAGGTGGGTGCCCGGTACACGACCTTCGTGGGCACCGCCTTTGCCGCGACGCAGATCCGTCACGCACATCTCGTGGGCATGCCCATGCGCAAGGCCGTGGCCACCCTGGATCGCGCTGCCGAACGTGCCGCAGCGAGGGAACGCTTGGGGCTCGACGCCGATCGGCCAACCCTGATCGTGACAGGTGGTTCCCTAGGTGCATTGCGGATCAACAAGGCCGTGGCCGCCTCACTCGAGGCCTTGGCCGCGGCAGGAATTCAGACACTGCACATCACGGGTAAGGGCAAGGCCGTGGAAACGGCTAGCGGCGAACTGCTCACCGCGCCCCTGTACCAGCAGAGGGAGTACGTTGACGGCATGGAAGATGTGTACGCGGCAGCCGATCTGCTGCTCTGCCGATCAGGTGCCGGGACGGTCTCCGAGGTGGCCGCCGTGGGCTTGCCTGCCGTCTTTGTTCCCCTGCCCATTGGCAATGGCGAACAAGCTCGCAATGCCGCCGAGCTGGTCGCCGCGGGCGCCGCGCTGCTGGTCGACGACGCGTCTCTGGATGCCGCATGGATCGCGGAGAACGTCATCCCGCTCTGCAAAGATGACCTCCGATTGGCCACGATGGGGGAGTCTGCGAAACATCTGGGCATCCGTGACGCCGCCGAAAGCATGGCGGCCATGGTTCTTGCCGCGAGCGGGAAGTAACCACCATGACCGAACAATCAAGCACTGAGGAAACAACCGCCGTGGCCTATATTCCACCAACACTCTCTGACCTAGGTCATGTCCACTTCATCGGCATGGGCGGGGCTGGCATGTCAGCCATTGCCCGGATCATGCTGGGCCAGGGCGTTCCCGTGAGTGGTTCGGACGCGAAGGCATCCGTTGGACTGTCCGAGCTGGGCGTCCTCGGTGCCACGGTGCACGTTGGTCAGGCTGCCGAAAATGTTGTCGGGGCGGACACCATCGTCATCTCGACCGCGATCCGGGACAGCAATCCGGAGCTGATGGCCGCTCGTGCCGCCGGCTTGCGCATCTTGCACCGTTCCCAGGCCCTCGCCGCCGCGATGGCCGATGACGCCGTCGTGGCCGTTGCCGGAACGCATGGCAAGACCACCACGACCTCCATGATCACGGTCATGCTCAAGGGTGCCGGCGTAGATGCCTCCTTTGCCGTTGGTGGCACGGTCCAGGGCTTGGGCGTCAACGCCGCTCACGGCGAGGCCCCGGTCTTCGTGGCCGAGGCCGATGAATCCGACGCGTCCTTCCTTAACTACCGGCCCAATATTGCCGTGGTGACTAATCTTGAGGCCGATCACCTGGATCACTACGGAACGGCAGAGGCCGTTTTTGCCGCCTTTGAGAAGTTCGCGGCCCTGATTCCGGCCGACGGTACGCTGGTTGCGTGCGCCGACGACGCCGGATCCCTCGCCTTGGCTGCCAAGGCGGCGGCTTCCGGAACACGTTGCCTGAGCTACGGATTCGCCGAGGGTGCCGATATTCGTTTGATTCCCAGCACGCAACAGGGCCTGCACAGCACGGCAACCCTTGAATTCCGTGAGGGATTGTTGCCGGGCGTCCAGGAGACCCCGTTGACCTTGCGTCTGCAGGTGCCGGGAAACCATAACCTCAGCAACGCCGCGGCCGCCGTGGCGGTTGCCGTGGCGCTCGGCGTTGACCTCGAGTCCTCCCTGCTCGCCTTGGCGAACTTCAGCGGCGCCGCCAGAAGGTTTGAGGCAAAGGGTGAGGGACGTGGCGTGAGCGTTTACGACGACTATGCTCACCACCCCACAGAGGTCACGGCCGCCCTCAAGGCTGCCCGGATCGTCGCGGGGGAGCACAAGGTGCACGTGCTGTTCCAGCCACACCTCTTCTCACGGACCCGCGAATTTGCTGCCGAGTTTGCCCAGGCGCTCGATCTGGCCGACACCGTGGCCGTGCTGGATATTTACCCCGCGCGCGAGGATCCCATCCCCGGCGTGACGAGTGAGCTCATTACGCGTGCCTTGCGTCAAGATGACGGATACGCCCCCGACGGCGCCGCCGCCGTGCGCCGACTAACAGATGGTGCCGCCGCGGGCGATATTATCCTGACCATCGGCGCCGGAGACGTGACGGAATTTGGCCCGGTGCTTGTTGCCGCGCTCAACGGTGACGGTCCGGTCAAGGGCAGTGATGGCTGAGCCACGCAAGCCTCGGGTCATCAAGACGCGGCAGTCGCCGGCCCCCGCCGCTCACGATCCTGCGCCGGACGTTACCGAGAAGACGGCCGTGCGGAAAACTAGCTCCAAGGTCTCTGTTGAGCCCTTGGTGACGGCACCATCGAAGAAGGAGGCAGCGCGTAAGATCCCGCGGCCTTCCCTCAAGGGGGCCGCGCTCAAGGAAAAATTGGCGCCGAAGCCGAAGCCGACGTCGCAGTCCGAGGCAAAGGCACAGCCGAGACCACACTCCAAAGACAGTGGAAAAGCCGCCACGGTCAAGACGGCCACAGCTGCTCAAGATGCACCTGGCGAGGATGCCAAGGTCTTGGCGTTCCCGGTACCGAGCTTCAAGCGGCGCCGACGCACCGTGTGGTATTCCATCGCTGGAGTGGCCGCGGTACTGGCGCTCGTCATGGGCATGGCCTTGTTCTCGCCTGTTCTGAACGTCAAGACCGTGGTCTTTGATGGTCAGAAATTGGTGGGGGAGGCAACTTTGCAGCTGGCCGTGGCTCCCATTGTGAACACGCCGTTGCCCCAGGTCAGTGAGGCCGAGGTGCAAGAACTGCTCAGCACGGTCGTGCAGGTGAAAAGTTCTCGCATCGAGGCACGACCGCCGTCGACTCTGCTGGTGCACATTGTGGAGCGCATCCCTGTGGCCCTGTTAAAAAACGGAGACGAGTACCTCCTGGTGGATCAGGACGGCGTGCAACTGGGCGCCACCAAGGATCCCACCACGGTGGCCTTGCCTCTGATCGATGGCGGCACGGCCGCCATCGGACAAGACACCTTCCGTGCCATGACCGCGGTCTTGTCGAACCTGCCGCAGAGTATTCTCGAGCAATTGGCCAACGCCACGGCGAAGTCGCCTGATGCTGTGGAGCTGGCCTTGTCTGACGGCCGTAGTGTCATCTGGGGCAACGCCAGCGACATGGAATTGAAGGCTCAAGTCCTTGAGGCTTTGCTCACGGCCCCGGCACCCACGGCCCCCGCAGGGAAGCCTAATCCGGCGCCGGCCAAGGTATTTGATGTCAGTGCGCCGCGTCATCCGGTGACTCGATGAGCGCTAAGGTACGCCAGATAAGGGATGATGGAGTGGGCTGTGGCACTGCAGCGGCCCAGCAGAGGGTCTTTTTTGGCGGATTCGGGCGACACGCGGCAATGGTCATTGCATGCGGCCGGGATGCACCATAGCGTCACTGGTAAGAGTTAGTTGACATAACTATAACCTTCAAGTTGAGGGTTAAGCTACTAAAGTTTCAAGCAAGACTTCAAGGTTACTCCGGAGATCGACGCCGGTGGCTTGATGGAGGAGCCGGAATCTTTGGCGGCAGCAGTAAATATTGATCTTCGAAGCAACATACGAACAAGGGACACCTAACGTGGCAGCACCCCAGAATTACTTGGCAGTCATCAAAGTCGTCGGTATCGGCGGTGGCGGCGTAAATGCAGTGAACCGCATGATTGACGTGGGTTTGCGCGGCGTTGAATTTATCGCCATCAACACCGACGCACAAGCGCTATTGATGAGCGACGCCGACGTTAAACTTGACGTTGGCCGCGAGCTGACACGTGGCCTTGGCGCCGGCGCCAACCCCGATGTGGGACGCCAGGCAGCCGAAGACCACCAGGAAGAGATCGAGGAAGTCCTCCGCGGCGCCGACATGGTCTTCGTGACGGCCGGCGAGGGTGGTGGCACCGGAACCGGTGGCGCGCCCGTCGTAGCCCGCATTGCACGTACCCTGGGCGCCCTGACCATTGGTGTCGTCACGCGACCGTTCACCTTCGAAGGCCGCCGCCGCGCCTCCAGCGCCGACGCTGGTATTGAAGCTTTGCGCGACGAGGTCGACACCTTGATCGTGATCCCCAACGATCGCTTGTTGTCCATCAGCGACCGCAACGTCTCCGTCATGGATGCCTTCCGCTCCGCTGACCAGGTGCTGCTCTCCGGTGTCCAGGGCATCACCGACCTGATCACCACACCGGGCCTGATCAACCTGGACTTCGCGGACGTCAAGTCCGTGATGCAGGGAGCCGGTTCGGCTCTGATGGGTATTGGTTCGGCGAGGGGCGAAGACCGTGCAGTCAAGGCTGCCGAGCTTGCCATCGCCTCGCCCTTGCTCGAGGCTTCCATTGACGGCGCACACGGTGTGCTGTTGTCTGTTCAGGGTGGCTCCGACCTGGGTCTCTTCGAGATCAACGAGGCTGCACGTCTCGTACAGGAAGTCGCTCACCCCGAGGCCAACATCATCTTCGGTGCCGTCATTGACGACGCCTTGGGTGACGAGGTGCGTGTCACGGTGATTGCCGCCGGCTTTGACGCTCCCGACGCCGTCGCCGAGGTAGCCGAGCCCGTCGTGGCTGTGGCTCCTCCGGTTCCTTCGGCCGTTCCCGCCAGCGCCACGGTCACTAACCTGAACCAGTGGGGTCAGCACTCCGGCAACAACGTTCCCGCCGATGGTGGCTTCGACGTTGAGCTTCCGGCCATCGTTGAACCGGATCTAAGTGGTCACCGTGCCGATGATCTGGATGTTCCGGACTTCTTGAAGTAGGAACACGCCTTACAAAAGTACGTCCCTGCGTCAGCGGCTTAGGCCGCTGACGCCACAAAGGTCAGGTTGTTTGCATGTGGTGGTCAGAGCAAGTCCGTCCCGGAATTTGGGTTGGCTTTACCGATACCACGGCAGGCAATCTGGCCTTTCATGTTGGTGATGACGCGCAAGCCGTTACGCAGCGTCGCTCGCAGGTGGCCGAACGCCTAGCTGCGCAGGCCGGGCTGCCCGGCTCGCTCGTGCCTGTTCTTGGATATATGAACCAGGTCCATGGTGCCGACGTGGCTGATATTGACCCAGCCGCTCCCGTTCTCACCGGCGATGCCGCACCCGCCGTGGATGCCATGGTGACCGTGGCAACTCCCGTCCAGGGGGGCGGGGTAACCGGTCTGGCCGTCATGGTGGCCGACTGCGTTCCCGTGGTCTTGGTGGGGGAGAAGCCCGACGGCGGATACGTCATGGGGGTGGCTCATGCCGGACGTCCAGGAGTCGAGAAGGACGTCATCGGCGCCGTCGTTACGCACATGCGCCAGGCCGGAGCCGTCGCCCTTGAGGCGTGGCTCGGGCCCAGCGTGTGTGGCCACTGCTATGAGGTGCCCGAAGACATGCGTGCGACGGTCGCCGCCGTGGCCCCGGCGTCGTACTCCACCACCTCATGGGGGACCCCGGCCCTTGACCTGCCAGCCGCCGTGCTTGAGCAATTGGCCTCCCATGGTGCCTCGGCTCATGGTTCCGGCATTTGTACCCTAGAAGATTCCCAGTATTACTCTCATCGGCGTGCACAGCGAGATGGAGAAAGCGAGGGCCGTTTCATCGGCCTAGTCGCAGCACTCTCGGACCCGCACGTCGAACCATTGAAGGAAAGCGCGTCAACACCATGACCTTGCAGGATGCCCGCACGACAGTTCTCGCCGAACGCCTCACAGCCGTTCGCCAGCGCATCGAAGCGGCGGCGGGCACGAGCACTGCCCCCACGCTCATTGTCGTGACGAAGTTCCATCCGGCCGCCGATGTTGTGCGCTTACGCAGCCTCGGCGTGGCCGATGTGGGAGAAAATCGGGACCAGGAAGCGGCAGCAAAGGCGGTAGAGGTAGCTGACGCTGATCTGCGCTGGCACTTCATCGGCCAATTGCAAAGCAATAAGGCCAAATCGGTGGCCGCCTACGCCCAGTCCGTGCACTCGATCGATCGTGGATCGCTCGTGACGGCGCTCGGCAAGGCCGTCGCTATCCAGCAACAGGCTACCGGCCGGGCGGATCTAGAATGCTTTATCCAACTCGACCTCAGCGAGGCCTACCCCGGATTGGCGGATGCCCAGATTGCCAGCCACAGCGGCAGGGGAGGGGTGGCGCCGTCGGACATGGCTCGTTTGGCGGATCAGATCGCTGCGACTGAAGGTTTGATCTTGGCAGGCGTCATGGCCGTGGCACCTCTCGGTGTGGCGCCCGAGCCGGCCTTTTGTCTTCTCGCAGAAACCTCGGCGGCGCTGATCGCACAACATCCGGGCGCGCGGGCGATTTCTGCGGGAATGAGCCACGATCTGGAGGCCGCCATGGCTGTAGGGGCGACACACCTGCGTGTCGGTTCCGATATACTCGGCCCCCGTCCTGCAGTACTGTAGCGTTTTGAGTGTTGGAAACAACGCTGAAGTATCGCACAAGCTAACGGTGACGTGTTGTGTGCATTGCAGACTAATGAGGAGCAACCATGGCTGGCGCTATGCGCAAGACAATGATCTTTCTTGGACTCGCCGATGGTGACGAGCACTATGACGCTGAGCAGGCTCCGTCAGTCCAAAAAGACGAAGATTACGCCCAAACTATCGAACGTGAGCCGGCCGTTACGCCCGCTCCGGTCGTAGAAGCCGCCGCACCCAAGGCCGGCGACGAAGAATACCGAGCTCCGGTGACCCCCATCAAACGTGCAGCATCCAATCGGGAAGAGGCTGAAAGCTTGCGCCAGATCACCACCGTCCATCCCCGGTCATACAATGACGCAAAGATCATTGGTGAAAGCTTCCGGGATGGCATTCCTGTCATCATGAACGTCACCGACATGGGCGAAGCCGACGCTAAGCGTCTCGTGGACTTCTCGGCAGGACTTGTCTTTGGCCTTCGCGGCTCGATTGAGCGCGTAACCAACAAGGTCTTCTTGCTCTCACCGTCCTACATCGAGGTTCTGGGCGACGACAAGAAGCTGTCCGACACGCAGGCAACTTTCTTCAACCAGAGCTAGTTCGCGGGGGCCGGTTGAGTCCGTGCCATTGCGCCCAGCGATGATTTTCAATACCCGGACACTATGTGTGCCGGGTATTGGTCTATTCTGGACACAACATTTGTGTTCGATTTTCCGCCACCTAGGGATTGTGTGCCTCGCGTGACAATTGTCTTTGCTCTTCTGTATCTGTTGTTGCTCCTGTACTTCCTGACTCTTTTGTTGCGCATGGTCTTTGACTGGATTCAGGTGTTCGCCCGTGACTGGCGCCCCAAGGGGGCTGCCTTGATCAGTGCGTCCTTTGTTTACCGGCTCACCGACCCGCCGTTGCGTAAGTTGCGGGCGCTCATTCCGCCCCTGCGAATTGGCACTGTTGCCCTTGATATTGGCTTCATTTTGCTGCTCTTTGTCGTAGGCATTGGGATGAGCCTCACAAAAACTTTTGTGAATTAGAGCCGCGTCGTTAGTTTTCGCCGACGAAAAGTTATATTGTAAAAAGCGATAGACCCCTATACAGGTCATTAGATTTGTATTCGGTACCGTAGTCTGGACGACTTCGGTCAGTATCAGATTCACTAAAACCAATGAGGTGACTAAATGGCGCTTACGCCAGAAGACGTTGTCAACAAGCGGTTCCAGCCGACGAAGTTCCGCGAAGGCTACGACCAGGACGAAGTTGATGATTTTCTTGACGAAATCGTCGTAGAGCTTCGCCGCTTGCACCAAGAAAACGACGACCTGCGCAAGCAGCTCGCCGACGGTGGTGCCAGCCCGGCGGTCGTTCCTGCAGCAGCACCGGTGTTGAAGAAGGAACCCGAAGCTGTCAAGGAGCCGGTCAAGGCCGAGCCCGTTGTCGTGCCCGAGCCCGTTGTTGAGGCCAAGCCCGCAGTTGTCGAGGCGCCCGTTGTTGCGGCTGCTCCGGCGGCCAAGGCAGAGTCCGCCACCACGGCTGAGTCCGCAACAGGCGTTATCGCCTTGGCACAGCGTCTGCATGACGAATACGTCAACGCAGGTGTGGAGCAGCGCGATAAGATCATCGCAGAAGCACAGATCGAAGCCAGCACGCTGGTCAACGACGCCCAGGAGAAGAGCCGTAAGACGCTTGGTGCCTTGGAGCAGCAGCGTTCGGTTCTCGAACGCAAGGTTGAGCAGTTGCGCGGCTTCGAGCGTGACTACCGTTCACGCCTGAAGACCTACATTGAAGGTCAGCTACGGGACCTGGATGCCCGCGGTTCGGTCGCAGCACCGGATTTCGCCGAGGGTACCTCGGAATCCTAAGCCAAGAACTAAAAGCCGGTGGTGCAAGGAAACTTGTTCCACCGGCTTTTTTTGATTGAGCAATTACTTTTCTGACCCAGAACAAATGAAAGTATCATGAGCGAGAACTCTTTGCAGGGCCCGACAGTTATCTCGGCACGCAGTCACCGACGCTTTTGGTGGCTGTGGGTGGGATGCGCCGCATTTGCCTATGTATGTGACCAGCTCACCAAGTGGTGGGTCACCTCCACCATGGTTGAGGGTCAGACCACGGCCGTTATTCCTGGAGTCCTCCAGTGGTACTTCATTCGCAACTCCGGCGCAGCCTTCTCCATCGGTGAGAACTTCACCTGGTTCTTCACGATCGTCATGGCGGTCGTGGCAACAGCCATCATCGTCATGTCGCGCAAGATCGGCTCGGCTTGGTGGGGTGTTGGTCTTGGACTCGTCTTAGGTGGCGCGCTAGGAAACCTGACGGACCGACTGTTCCGTCCGCCGTCGTTCGCCATGGGCCACGTTGTTGACTTTATTTCTTTCCCCAACTTCGCCATCTTTAACATGGCCGATATGGCCGTTGTGGGCGGAGTTATTACGATCTGCCTCCTGACGCTTATCGGCATCCCGATGAACGGTGTCAAGGCAGAGGCCGTTTCATCAGAGCAAAACCCCGCGCAGGCGGCAGAGGACAACAATAATGACTGAGACTTTTACCGTTCCCGAGGACATTTCAGGAAGCCGGGCCGACGCCGGACTGGCGGCTTTGCTGGGCATCTCGCGTTCCGCCGCGGCCCTGCTGTGCTCCGAAGGCAATGTGCTGCAAAATGGCGCCGTTCTGGGCAAAAGCGAGAAGTTCCGTGCCGGCGCGAGCATTCAGGTCACGATCCCGGAACGCCGCGACCCGCTAGAAATCGTGGTCGAGCCCGTCGACGGCCTCAACATTTTGCTCGACGACGATGAATTTGTCGTGGTCGATAAGCCCGTTGGAGTTGCCGCGCACCCCTCACCGGGCTGGGTTGGTCCCACCGTAGTGGGCGGACTCGCCGCTGCCGGTTACCGGATCTCCACCTCGGGCGCGCAAGAGCGCGTTGGCATTGTGCACCGCCTCGACGTGGGCACCTCCGGCGCCATGGTCGTCGCCAAGACCGAACACGCCTACACTGTGCTCAAGGAAGCCTTCCGCTCCCGCACGGTAGAAAAGGTGTACCACTCGGTCGTGCAGGGTCTGCCCGATCCCCTCAAGGGCACGATCGATGCGCCCCTGGGTCGGCATCCCGGTTATGACTGGCGTTTTGCCGTCATCGAGGGCGGTCGGCCCTCCGTGACGCATTACGAAGTTCTCGAGGCCTTCGGTAAGGCCTCCCTCGTGGAGGTGCACCTGGAAACGGGTCGCACCCACCAAATTCGTGTGCACTTCTCCGCGCTGCGTCATCCCTGCGCAGGAGATTTGACCTACGGTGCGGATCCGACCCTGGCCGCCGAACTTGGTTTGACCCGTCAGTGGCTGCACGCGCACCGACTCGGCTTCACGCACCCGTCCACGGGGGAGCCGGTCTCGGTCACGAGCCCCTACCCGCAGGATCTGAGCTACGCCTTGGAGCACTTGCGCGGCGAGCACTAGCAACGCCGCATCACATTCCGGGCGTTTTTCGCGGACGCGGCATCACAATACGGCCATTTTTCACAAACCCTGCATCACCTTGTGGTGCAGGGTTTGTTGTGTAGCAGTGAAGTGGTGCCGCGTCTGCCTGACGACGCACTAAAGTGGTGCCGCGTTGGGGAAACGGAAGAGGAAATGAGCACTAGAATGGTTCGGTGGCTAGCTCATCGACTGACAGTTTTGTTCATCTTCATACGCACACCGAATACTCCATGTTGGACGGTGCGGCGCGTCTGACCGAACTCTTCGACGAGGCAAAGCGGCTTGAAATGCCGGCCTTGGCTACGACGGATCATGGCTATCTTTTCGGCGCCTTTGATTTCTGGAAGAAGGCCACCGACGCCGGCATCAAGCCCATCATTGGTGTTGAAGCCTACGTCACCCCGGGCACGGCCCGGACAGACAAGACCAGGGTCAAATGGCGCACCGAGGAATCCCAGCGCAAGGACGACGTCTCCGGTGGTGGTTTCTACACCCACATGACGCTCCTGAGCTACAACAACCAGGGCATGCGCAACTTGTTCCGGGCCTCCTCCATCGGCTCCCTGGACTCGCCCATGGGCAAGTACCCGCGCCTAGACCGTGAGCTGCTCAACCAGTACCACCCCGGCCTGATTGCGACCACAGGGTGCCCCTCCGGTGAGGTGCAGACTCGACTGCGTCTGGGCCAGTACAACGAGGCGAAGGCTGCCGCCGCCGAGTTCCAAGACATCTTTGGCAAAGAAAACTACTTCTGCGAACTCATGGACCACGGTCTGGACATTGAGCGACGCGTCACGAAGGATCTCCTGCGACTGGCCAAGGAACTGGACATTCCACTGGTCGCCACGAACGATCTGCACTACACCCACGAGCACGATGCCAAGGCCCACGAGGCCCTCCTGGCGCTGCAATCGGCCTCCACCCTGACGGAGCCCACCTACGACGAAGGCGGTAAGCGCTTTGCCTTCAGCGGCAGCGGCTATTACCTCAAGTCCCCGGCCGAGATGCGCTCACTGTTCTCGGAACTGCCCTCCGCCTGCGATAACACGCTCCTGATTGCCGAACGCTGTGAGGTGTCCTTTAATACGGACGCCAACTACATGCCGAAGTTCCCCTGCCCGCCCGGCGAGGACGAAACCTCATGGCTCGTCAAGGAGGTCGACGCCGGACTGAAGTTCAGGTACCCCAAGGGGATCCCCGACGATGTCCGCGAACGCGCCGACTACGAGCTCGGCGTCATCATCAAGATGGGCTTCCCCGGATACTTCCTGGTGGTTGCCGACTTTATTAACTGGTCCAAGGACCACGGCATCCGCGTTGGCCCGGGCCGTGGTTCCGGTGCCGGTTCCATGGTGGCTTACGCCATGCGCATCACCGACCTTGACCCGATCCGCCACGGCTTGATCTTTGAGCGCTTCCTCAACCCTGAGCGCGTCTCCATGCCTGACTTTGACGTGGACTTCGATGATCGTCGCCGCCATGAGGTCATTAAGTATGTGACCGAAAAGTACGGCGACGAGCGTGTGGCCATGATCGTCACCTACGGCAGCATTAAGACCAAGCAGGCCTTGAAGGACTCCTCGCGCGTGCTGGGACACCCCTTCAGCATGGGTGAAATGCTCACCAAGGCGCTGCCGCCGGCCGTCATGGCCAAGGACATTTTGCTCAATGACATTGAAAACCCCGAAGCCAAGCGGTACGGGGAAGCCGGCGATTTCCGTAATCTGATCAACACCGATCCGGAAGCCGCCAAGGTCTTTGAACTCAGCAAGGGTCTGGAAGGCTTGAAGCGGCAGTGGGGTGTGCACGCAGCCGGTGTCATCATGAGCTCGGACCCCATCATCGACGTCATCCCGATTATGCGTCGTATCCAGGACGGGCAGGTCATCACCCAGTTCGACTATCCGACGAGTGAGGGCCTAGGCCTGATCAAGATGGACTTCTTGGGGTTGCGAAACCTCACCATCATCACCGACGCGTTGGAGAACATCAAGGCCAACACCGGCTTCGAGCTTGACCTTGAGGGCTTGGAATACGACGACGCCGAATCCTACGAGCTCATGGCCCGCGGTGACACGCTGGGCGTGTTCCAGCTCGATGGTGGGCCCATGCGTAGCCTGCTCAAGCTCATGCGTCCCGATAACTTTGAAGATATTTCCGCAGTGTTGGCGCTGTACCGACCGGGCCCCATGGGTGCCGACTCGCACACCAACTATGCCCTGCGTAAAAATGGGTTGCAGCCGATCACCCCGATTCACCCGGAGCTGGAAGAGCCGCTCGCGGAGATTCTCGGCGGTACCTACGGCTTGATCGTGTATCAAGAGCAGGTTATGTCGATCGCGCAGAAGCTGGCCGGCTACTCTCTGGGTAGGGCCGATATTTTGCGCCGTGCCATGGGTAAGAAGAAAAAGTCGGAGCTGGATAAGCAGTACGCCGGTTTCCATCAGGGCATGTTGGACAACGGTTATTCAGACGCCGCCGTCGCAACGCTCTGGGCGATTCTGTTGCCCTTCTCCGATTACGCCTTCAACAAGGCCCACTCGGCTGCCTACGGTGTCATCAGCTACTGGACCGCCTATCTCAAGGCCCACTACCCGGCGGAATACATGGCCGCGCTACTCACCAGCGTCGGCGATGACAAGGACAAGCTGGCCCTGTACCTCAACGAGTGCCGCCACATGGGCATTACAGTGCTCGCCCCGGACGTCAACGAGTCAGCGCTGAACTTCACCCCGGTGGGTCGCGATATTCGCTTCGGCATGGGGGCCATCCGCAACGTGGGTGCCAATGTTGTGAACGGTTTGGTGGAGGCCCGCAACGAACGCGGAAACTTTGAGAACTTCGCCGATTTCCTCATGAAGGTTCCGGCCGTGGTCTGCAACAAGCGCACGATTGAATCTCTCATCAAGGCCGGAGCGTTTGATTCACTGGGCCATGCGCGCCGTGCCCTGGCCATGATTCATGAGGAATCGGTCGACTCGGTCATTACCATCAAGCGCAACGAGGCCGTGGGACAGTTTGACCTGTTCGCGGGGCTCGGAGGCGACGCGGAACCCGAAGCGGCCCTGATTACCGAGATTCCGGATCTGCCCGAGTGGGAGAAAAAAGACAAGCTCGCGTTTGAACGTGACATGCTCGGTCTCTACGTCTCGGATCATCCGCTGCGTGGTCTTGAGGGGGTCTTAAGTCAGAACGCCGACATCACCATCACCGCCCTCCTCGGCGACGACGGCCCCCAGGATGGGCACATCGTGACGATTTCGGGCATGATCACCAACCTCCAGCGCCGTATCGCTAAGAGCAGCGGCAATCCCTATGCTCGCTGCGAGGTGGAAGATCTTGGCGGTTCCGTTGAGGTCATGTTCTTCGGGCAGGTTTATGGTCCCATCGCCAATGTCTTGGCGGAGGACTTGATTGTGGTCATCAAGGGACGTTTGCAAAAGCGCGACGACGGAGCCGTCACCTTGAACGCGATGGAGCTGACGGTTCCGGACCTGACGGAGGGGCTGACCGGCCCGCTCGTGATCTCGATGCCGGAGCACAAGGCCAACGAGCAGGTGTTGTTGGCGTTGAAGAATGTGTTGGGAGACCACCGAGGGACGACCGAGGTGAAGATGCATCTCTCCGGCACTCGTTCCATGAAGGTCATGAAGCTGCCTCTGCATCACCGGGTCAATCCCACTCCGGCGCTCTTTGGTGACCTGAAAGTCTTGCTGGGGCCGACGTGTTTGGAGGGCTGATGCGTGAAGGCAGCGCAACGCTGTGGCGTCGGGGGATCACATCCTCCGTGCTCACCGGCATTGTTGCGGGAATCCTCTGGTGGCTGCTGGCCCCCGGCGGGGCCTTGTATGGTGCTGGCACGGACTTCTTCAGCTGGCTGCCGCGTGACGCGGTCCTGGCCGGACTGCTCATCGTCGCGGGGGCGCTCCGCGCTTTCTTTTCGATGCGCCACCCGCGGCCGCGCCGCCGTCGTGCTTCCTCCCAGAACCAGCTCGAGGACACGCGTCTGAGGGTCATCATTTTGCTGCTCTCGGGATTCCTCGGAGCCGTCGTTGCCTGGCGCATGGGCGTCTTTGCGGGAGATTTGTTCCAGACACCGCCGGAAAACATGCCCCATCCAAGCATGGTGTTCTCGCTGCGTTCTGGGCCTGTGCTGTTGTTCTGGCCGCTCACAAGCGCCCTCGTGGTCTGGATTTGGAGCCTGATCTCCTACTCATTTGTGCCCGTCATGAAGGACTCGCTGCACGAGGAAAGCAAGCTCAACGGGTAAACTTACACGGGTGAGCAACCTTGAATCTTCCGTGTCCACCGCCCCGTCCAGCGCCAGCAGCCTTGCACCCTTGCACCGCATCGACCTGCGCGGACGCGCCCTGAGCCTTGCCGAGTTGAAAAGTGCCGTTCCTCGCACGGCCCAGGCAACTGTCACGACCGCCGAAACCGCCGTTCTCGGCATCATCGCCGACGTCCGGGAGCGTGGCCATGCCGCGTTGGCAGATCTCGCTCAGAAGTTCGACGGCGTGACGCAGGAACACCCCCGGGTCCCGGCCGAGGCCCTTGCTGCGGCGCTGGAATCCTTGGACCCGAAGGTTCGGGCAGCGCTGGAAGAGTCCATCACCCGAGCCAAGGCCTTCGCGCAGGCGCAGAAGCCCGCCGACGTTGATTACCCGATTGCCGATGGCGCCGTCGTGTCCTCGCACTGGGTGCCCGTCTCCCGCGCTGGCATGTACGTGCCCGGGGGCCTTGCCCCGCTAGCATCCTCCGTCATCATGAATGCCGTTCCCGCTCAGGCTGCAGGCGTGGCATCAATCGCACTGGCCTCCCCGCCACAGAAGGAAAATGGGGGAATGCCGGGTCAAACCATTCTCGCTGCGGCAGCCCTGCTCGGTATTGACGAGGTCTATGCCATGGGCGGCGCCCAGGCCATCGCTGCTTTCGCCTACGGGGTCCAGGCGGGTACCGGCCCGAACGGGGGAGGCGACACCATCGACCCCGTGGACGTGGTCTCCGGCCCGGGCAATATCTTTGTGGCAACGGCTAAGCGTCTGGTCAAGGGGGTCGTGGGGATCGACTCGGAGGCCGGTGCCACCGAGATTGCTGTCTTGGCAGATCACACGGCTAACCCGTCGTTTGTCGCGGCCGACCTCATCAGCCAGGCCGAGCACGATCCCCACGCGGCCTCCGTCTTGGTGACGACCTCGGTGGAACTTGCTGACGCCGTCGAACGTGAACTGGCACAGCAGGTGGCGGCCACCTCACACCGGGAACGTGTGGAGATTGCCCTGAGCGGTCCGCAGTCGGGCATTGTGCTCGTGGATGATCTGGCGCAAGGTATCGCCGTATGCAACGCCTACGCGGCCGAGCACCTGGAAATTGCCACGGAGGACGCCCCGGCCATCGCGGCTCGGATCACAAACGCCGGCGCCATTTTTGTGGGCAACTACAGCCCCGTCAGCCTCGGCGACTACTGCGCAGGATCCAACCACGTCCTGCCCACCAGTGGCACGGCGGCCTTCTCCTCGGGCCTGAATGTCACCACATTCCTGCGTGCCGTGCAGCTCATCAACTACACCAAGGATGCGCTGGAGCAGGTGGCCGAACACGTCATCACGCTCTCCAAAGCCGAGGGATTGCCCGCTCACGGAGATGCGGTGGCTGTTCGTTTCGCATGATTTTAGCGCTAGCCCTTGTGGTGGATGTGTAGAAGTGGTATCGGCGAAATTGTTGTTTGAGAAAAACTCACCTTAGACTGGAAAACACCAACTCTCGAGGGGATCAGCATGTACTGCCCGTTTTGCCGTAATCCCGATTCACGGGTCGTTGATTCGCGCCTCTCCGACGACGGATCATCCATTCGTCGACGGAGACAGTGCACAGAGTGTGGACGACGTTTCAGCACCGTGGAAACCGCAAGCCTCTCGGTGAGTAAGCGATCCGGAGTAGCCGAACCCTTTAGCCGCAGCAAGGTCATCAGCGGTGTTCGCAAGGCCTGCCAAGGTCGACCCGTCACGGACGATGACCTGGCGAAATTGGCGCAGGAAGTTGAAGAGTCGATTCGGGCCAGTGGTGCGGCCGAGATTGAGGCTAACGACGTAGGACTGGCGATCTTGGCGCCGCTCAAGCGGCTGGACCTGGTGGCCTATCTGCGCTTTGCCAGTGTTTACCAGGCCTTCGAATCGCTGGAGGACTTCGAGAGCTCGATTGCGCAGCTTCGCAGCGACAAGGCGGAAGCCAGCGTTCACGCCTCGGATAATTAGTTCATATATAGAAGAGGGCTTGGACGGTGCATTGTGCACCGTCCAAGCCCTCTTCTTGCTTTAAAAGTTGTGACTTAGCGTCCGCCTGCCACCGGCAGAATGGCCCCCGTGACGTAGGAAGCTTCCTCGCTCAGAAGCCACAGCACGGCCGAGGCGACATCCTCCGGCTCGCCGCCACGACCCAGCGGGATGAGATGCTTGAGGCTCTCTACCCGATCCGGCATTCCGGCGGCGGCATGCAACCCGGTATTCGTCATACCCGGCGACACCGCATTGACCCTGATCCCCAGCGGAGCAGCTTCCGTGGCAAAACCCACGGTGAGGACATCCACGGCGCCCTTAGAGGCCGCGTAGTGCACCCAGGCGCCGGGGGAGCCGGCCTTGACGGCCGTGGAGGAGATGTTGACGACTGAGCCGCCCCTGCCGCCTGCGAGGCGCGACATACGGCGCGCAGCCTCCTGACACATGAAGATGGTCCCGGAGACGTTGACGTCCAGTACCTGTTTGACGATTTTCGCCGGGACATCGATCAGCTCACCGAGGTAGTTACCTGTGATGGCGGCATTGTTCACCACGGCCGTCACGGGGCCCAAGGCTTCTGCCGCGTCAAAGAGTGTTGTCGCGGCCTGGGCGTCACTGACATCGGCTTGAACGGTGAAGGCGGTCCCGCCGTCGCGCACGATCTGGTCCACGACGGACGTGGCGCCGGCGGCATCGGTGCTGAAGTTGACCACCACGGCATAGCCTGCCGCGGCGGCCCTGACAGCAATGGCGGCACCTATCCCTCGGCTAGCCCCCGTAATGATGGCTACGCCGTGCCCAGATGCCGCCACGGTGACTACTTGGTCAGCTTGAAGTGGACGGCTGCCTGCAAGGCGCCGCCGACAATGCCGGCATTGTTCTTCAGCTCGGCCGTGATGATCTTGGTGCGCAACTTCAGCTGCGGCAGGTAGTCCTCGCTGCGCTTGGAGATGCCGCCACCGATGATGAACAGCTCGGGGGAGAACAAGAACTCCACGTGGGAGAAGTAGCGCTGCAGGCGCTGTGAGTATTCATCCCAAGAGATGTCGTCGCGTTCGCGGGCGCTGGCGGAGGCCTTGGACTCGGCGTTGAAGCCATCGAGTTCCAGGTGACCGAGCTCAACGTTGGGGATGAGCTTGCCATCGTAGATGAAGGCCGAGCCGATGCCCGTGCCCAAGGTGATGACCAGAACGGTTCCGTCGACGTCCTTGCCGGCGCCGTAGCGGGCCTCAGCCAGGCCTGCTGCATCGGCGTCGTTCATGACCTGAACGTCGCGGCCCAGTTCCTTTGTGAAGATGCTATCGACGTCGGCATCGATCCAGGACTTGTCCACGTTAGCGGCCGAGCGGGCCACACCGTGGGAGATGATGGCCGGGAAGGTAATGCCGACGGGTGCGTCCTCGTGAGGTGCGTGTTCACGGGTCATGAGCTCGTCAACGATTTCCTTGACAACCTTGGCCACTGCCTGCGGCGTGGAGGGGGTCGGTGTGGGGATGCGGTAGCGATCACCCAGAACCTCTCCGCTGTCCAAGTCAACGATCCCACCCTTGATGCCCGTGCCGCCAATATCGATACCAATGACAGTGCTGGCGGATGAGTGCTTCTTAGACATGCAGACTCCTGAAGAGTAGAAAAATGGCAAGGGTATAAAGCGACACCCCACAATGGGCGCCTTTGGTAGTGTACTTCAGCTCACAGACCGCCGGTACCGCAAAGGGTCGCGAGTCTATGGAAGTGTGAGAACTTCTGCACCTGTGGCGGTCACAACCATAGTGTGTTCGAACTGTGCTGTGCGCTTGCGATCTCGGGTGACAACGGTCCAGTCGTCTTCCCACATATCCCATTCGATACCGCCCAGGGTGAGCATGGGTTCAATTGTGAACACCATGCCTTCTTCCATGACCGTGTTGTAGGCCGGAGCGGCGTCGTAATGCGGAATGATCAGTCCCGTGTGGAACGCTTCGCCAACACCGTGGCCCGTGAAGTCACGCACCACGCCGTAGCCAAATCGCTTCGCGTAGGACTCGATGGTCCGGCCAATCACGTTGATTTCACGACCCGGAGCCACGGCGCGAATGGCACGTCGCAGCGACTCCTGCGTGCGCTCGACAAGCAGGCGGGACTCTTCGTCAACGTTACCCACTGTGAAGGTCCAGTTCGTGTCGCCGTGGACGCCATTCTTGAAGGCGGTGATGTCAATGTTGATGATGTCGCCATCTTCGACGACCGTCGTGTCGGGGATACCGTGGCAGATGACCTCGTTGATCGAGGAACACAAGGACTTTTTGAAACCGCGGTAGCCCAGCGTCGAGGGGTACGCATCATGGTCGAGCAAGAATTCGTGCCCGATGCGATCCAAGGCATCCGTGGTGACGCCCGGGACAATGTGCTTGCCGACTTCCACGATGGCCTGTGCGGCAATTTTGGAGGAGATGCGGATCTTCTCCAACGTTTCTGCGTCCTTGACCTCGGAACCCTTAAAGGGTGCCGGGCCTGCCTTGCCCACGTACTCAGGACGCGGGATGGAGAGGGGGACGGGCAGTTCCGGGCTGATAATTCCGGGAACGAGTTTGCCGATAGGAGCCGTGGTTGCTGTTGAAGACATGCCTTTATCCTATAAGTTTTAGGCGTTGGCTGCCGGGACCTGCTCGAGGCGAGCCTATGATGGGCCTTGACAGGCACATTGTTGAGCAGCTCCGGAGGGCATGATGGCGCAGTACTGGTACAACGTTCAGACGCACGAAGTGGAAAAGGATGCCCAATCAGGGTGGAAGTCCCTGATTGGGCCCTACGAGAGCCGAGCCGAAGCCGAACAAGCGTTGGCAAAGGTCCGGGAACGCAATGAGCTCGCCGACGCCCAAGAGGACGACGACGAGGACGCCTGAGTTAGAAGGTGTGCTCCGGTCCCGGGAAGGTGCCCGAGCGTACCTCGTCGGCAAATTCCGTGGCGGCGTCGGCGAGGACGGTACGCATCTGGGCGTACTGCTTGACGAACTTGGCCATCTTGCCCGTGCGTAAGCCGGCCATGTCCTGCCAGACCAACACCTGACCCGTGGTCTCCTTGCCGGCCCCGATACCCACGGTGGGGACGGAGATCGCCGCATCGATAGCGGCCGCCGTTGTGGCCGGAACCATTTCCATCAAGACACAAAACACGCCGGCCTCTTCCAAGGCCACGGCGTCGTCGATCAGGGTTTGGGCCAGCTCGCCACGGCCCTGCACGCGATATCCGCCGAGCGTGTGTTCGCTTTGCGGCGTGAAGCCGATATGGGCCATGACGGGGATGCCGGCCTGCGTCAAGGCCTTGACGGTGGGGGCGTAGTAGGCGCCGCCTTCCATCTTCACCGCGTGAACCAGGCCCTCCTTCATGAGGCGGACGGAGGAGGCGATGGCCTGCTCAGGGGACTGCTCATAGCTGCCGAATGGCAGATCGGCCACGATCAAGGCTCGCTTGGCCCCGGCCGTGACGGCGCGGGAAAAGATGATCATTTCATCCAAGGTGATCGGCAGCGACGTTTCGTTGCCGAGGACATTGTTGGAGGCGGAGTCGCCAATGAGCAACACCTCAATGCCGGCCTCATCGAAAATCTGTGCCGTGTACTGGTCGTACGCGGTCAGCATGGCAAATTTTTCGCCAGCCTCCTTGGCCGCGCGCAAATGATGCGTCCGGACCTTGGGTGCGGTGCCCGGAATTGCGTGGGTGCTTTTCGGTGCAGTGCTCTGAGCAGTGGCGCCAGCGCCAGTGCCGTAGGGGGCCACGAGCTCAGCGGAAGCAGTCGCGCTCGAGGTCGTTGCAGTGGAATCGGGGGTACTTGTGGGTGCCATGCCTCCACCTTATTACGAGTCGTATGTCGAATTGGGCAATCCATGGCGCAGGACTTAGTAGAGTAATCACTGCAGGGAACACAACAACCCGCAAAGCTATCCACTTGCCTGCCCGCAATCGGTGTCGGGGTGGGGCGTCATCAGGAAGAGGCACATACATGAACCGTCAGCAGGAATTTGTACTTCGCACCATTGAAGAGCGCGACGTACGGTTTGTGCGTCTGTGGTTCACCGATGTGGTGGGCAGTCTGAAATCGGTGGCACTGGCCCCCGCAGAGGTGGAGGGCGCCTTTGAAGAAGGCCTCGGCTTTGACGGCTCCGCGATCGAGGGGCTCGCCCGCATCTTTGAATCCGATATGCTCGCCCAGCCGGATCCCTCGACCTTCCAGATCCTGCCGTGGCGCGGTAATGGCAAGTCAGAACAAACCTCCCGCATGTTCTGCGACGTTTTAACGCCCGACGGCGAACCCTCCGCAGCTGACCCGCGTAACGTTCTCAAGCGCACCCTGGCCAAGGCTGCCGACATGGGTTTCACCTGCTACACCCACCCCGAGATTGAGTTTTACCTGTTGAAGTCGGACAAGCCCGGCCCGGACGGCATTCCTGTTCCCGTTGACCAGGCCGGCTACTTCGACCACGTCCCCGGCGGTGTCGCCCAGGACTTTAGGCGAACAGCCGTCACGATGCTCGAAGATGTGGGAATTTCCGTCGAGTTCAGCCACCACGAAGGCGGCCCGGGCCAGAACGAGATCGATCTGCGCTACGCCGATGCGCTGCAGACCGCCGACAATATCATGACCTTCCGCACCGTCATCCGTGAGGTAGCCATCCAGCAGGGCACCTACGCCACCTTCATGCCGAAGCCGTTCTCCGAGCACCCGGGATCCGGCATGCACACACACTTCTCCTTGTTCGAGGGCGACAGCAATGCCTTCCACGAGCCCGGTGCTGAGTACCAGCTCTCCAGGACCGCACGCCAGTTCATGGCCGGCATCTTGAAGCACGCCCCGGAGTTCACTGCGGTCACGAACCAGTTCGTGAACTCGTACAAGCGCCTTTGGGGTGGGGGAGAAGCTCCCAGTTACCTGTCCTGGGGACACAACAACCGTTCGGCTCTCATGCGTGTTCCGCTGTACAAGCCCGGCAAGGGCCAGGCCGCGCGTCTGGAATACCGTGGCATCGACTCGGCCGCGAACCCGTATTTGGCGTACGCGGTACTCCTGGGCGCTGGCCTGAAGGGCATCGAGGAAGGCTACGAACTTCCGGACGCCGCTGTAGAAGACATTAGCGCCTTGAGCAGCGCCGAACGACGCATTCTGGGTCATGACCCGTTGCCGTCCAGCCTGCACGATGCTATTCGTCAGATGGAAGAATCTGAGCTTATGCCGGAGATCCTAGGCGAGCAGGTCTTTGAAAACTTCCTGCGCAACAAGCGGGCCGAATGGCAGGAATACCGTCTGCAGGTCACCCCGTATGAAATTAACCGCTACCTGGGAGTGCTCTAAAAATCACCATGAGCTCGTTGACCCGTACCCTCATTTCCCGTGGTTTCTCTGACCTAGAAACCTCCGAGCGGTTTCTGGGTTTCTCCGAGCTGGCCGACATCGACCAGGGGACATTGCTGGATGCCCTGTCGGTTGCCGACAATCCGGATTTGGCTCTGCAATCGCTCGTGCGGTTGCTCAGTGCCGTGCCGGAGGCCCGCACCAAGCTCACCATGGCCGATCCAGAAGGTGGCGAGCCGATCTCTAACGAGTCGCTCTTCCGCCTGCTGGGAGCCTCGGAGGCTCTGGCCGAGTTTCTCATGCGGCATCCGGAGCATCTGGATGTCGTCGATGGCGTGCCGTCCATTGAACCGATGGCCGCAGACGCGGCGGGGCTCCGGGCCTCTGTACTGCGTGCCGTCGGAGCCGATACCGCGGCCGAGATGCCCACGGCCGCGATGACGGGAATCACCGCGCGGCTGGCTTTACGCAGCCGCTATCGACGGCACCTGTGCGAGCTAGCCGTACGTGATTTGGGTGCGGCCTCGCCCCAGTCGGTCATGCCCCTTGTCGGTGCCGAGCTCGCCGACCTGGCCGCGGCCGCCCTCGAGGGCGCCCTCGCGGTGGCTCGGGCAGAAGTGGGCGAGGCCCAAGGGTCCGACAAGGTAGCCGCAGTGCGCTTCGCCGTCCTGGGGATGGGCAAATGTGGCGCCCGCGAGCTGAACTACATCTCCGACGTCGACGTCATGTATGTCGTGGAGTCGGTGGTGGACCCTGCTACGGGAGCCTCGGTGCTCGATGAGGGTGAGGTTGTCAAGGTGGGAAGCGCTATGGCCACGGCACTCTCACGCGCCATCTACGCGCCCGAGCGGGAGCCTGGTCTATGGGAGGTTGACGCCAACCTGCGGCCAGAAGGGAAAGACGGGCAACTGGTCCGAACCCTTGACTCTTATCTTGCCTACTACCAACGATGGGCCCAGAGTTGGGAATTTCAGGCACTCTTGAAGGCGCGCACCATCGCGGGCGATCAGAGCCTGGGGGAGTCCTTCGAGGCGGCTGTAGCCCCGCTCATCTGGGCATCCTCCGAGCGAGAGGGCTTTGTCGAATCTGTGCAGGCCATGCGCCGTCGCGTGACAGCCAACATTCGCGACTCGGAGGCCGATCGCCAGATCAAGCTCGGCAAGGGAGGTTTGCGCGATGTTGAATTCACCGTCCAGCTCCTGCAGCTTGTCCATGGCAAGAACGATCCCAGCCTGCGGATTCGCTCCACAACAGCTGCCATCGACGCCTTGACGAAGGCCGGCTATATCGGCCGCACCGACGCGGCGCTGCTGCGCAACCATTACACCTATTTGCGTGTTTTGGAGCACCGCATTCAGCTGGTTCAGATGCGCCGGACGCACATGATGCCGACGGCTCCGGAGCAGTTACGCGCCTTGGCGAGGTCCCTCGAGGGGCCCCTGAGTTTGAAACGGCCCAGTGCCGACTCCTTGCTGGCCGACTGGGCGAGAGTCAAACGCTCCGTCAGCTCCTTGCATGAGCAAATTTTCTACCGACCCATCCTGGCCACGGCGGCGCACCTCAGCGCCGAGGATGCGGCCTTGACCTCGGATGCCGCACGGGCCCGCCTGGCAGCCCTGGGCTACCGAGATGCTGCCGGTGCGACCCGCCACATCGAGGCCCTCACCGCCGGAGTGAGCCGGCGTGCCGCGCTGCAACGTCAATTGCTGCCTGTGCTTCTTGGCTGGTTGGCAGACGGTGTTGATCCCGACGCCGGATTGCTCGCCTTCCGCCGCGTCAGTGATGCCCTAGGAACCTCCCATTGGTACCTCGGCATGCTGCGTGACCATCAGGCCGCCGCCGAGCGCCTGTGCTATTTACTCTCGAGCTCCCGCCTCGTCAGTGACTTGCTGGAGGTTTCGCCCGAGGCCACGGCATGGTTGGGGAACTCTAAGGAATTGGTGCCCGTCAGCTTTGAATCTCAGTGGACAGAGATTCAATCGAAATTGTCCCGGCACCGCGAGGGCTCCGAGGCTATTCGTTTGATCCGTTTGCTGCGTCAGCGTGAGATTCTGCGCATCGGCATCGCCGATAGCTGCAGCTTGCTCGCTCAGGATGAGGTGTCCGCAGCGCTCAGTGACACCGACCGGGCCGCCGTCCTCGGGGCTCTCATGGTGGCCGAGGAAGAGATCTACGCAGGAAGCGAACCTCTGACCCAGGTCTTGGTGGTGGCGATGGGCCGTCAGGGCGGCCGCGAAATTGGCTACGGCTCCGATGCCGATGTCTTGTTTGTGCACCAGCCCGTGGCCGACTTGCCGGAAAGCCAGAACGAGGCCGCAACGCAACAGGCCAAGGCCATCGTGCAACGGCTGACGGCGCTACTCACGGCTCCGCTGCGTCCTGCCATCCAGGCCGAACGTGTGCTCAGCGTGGATGCAGACCTACGCCCCGAAGGTCGCAACGGGCCCCTCGTGCGATCGCTGGAGGCCTACCGGGAATACTATGCCCGCTGGTCATCCACTTGGGAAGCTCAGGCATTGCTGCGGGCCCTGCCCATGGCCGGATCGGATGCCGTGGCGGAGGGCTTCGTGGCCATGGCCGATCCCATCCGGTACCCGCAGTCGCTGTCCGAGGACGGTCTGCGAGAGATCAAGCGCATCAAGGCCAGAATGGAATCCGAACGCCTCCCTCGTGGCGCGGATCCTGCCCGGCACGTTAAATTGGGTCGTGGCGGGCTCAGCGATGTCGAGTGGCTGGTCCAACTCTTGCAGCTCAAGCATGCGCATACCTACGCGGAGCTGCGCACCACGCAGACACTGCCGGCCCTGCATGCGGCGCAGGCGTTGGGGCTCGTGGACGCGGCCGACGCCGAGATCCTCGAGAGTGCGTGGCGGCTCGCCGGACGCATTCGCAATGCCAACGTGATGTGGACAGGCACACCCTCGGATCTCTTGCCAACAGCACGGCGTGATCTTGAGGCTGTTGCTCGGCTCTGCGGTTATGAGCAGGGCAGTGCCGCGGTCTTCGAGGAGAACTACCTGAGCTTGACGCGCCGCGCCCGGGCCGTGTTTGAACGCCTGTTTTACGGGTAGCTCGGCACCAGCCATTCCCCGTTGTGAGGTGGCGACGGGGACGTCCTGATGACGAAACATCGGATGTATATATCAAACAATTTCAATCATTTGTGGACAATTGGGATAGAATCTTCGGGTTCTATTCAGCATCTTTGAGCCGGAAACCCGTGGATGCTCATGAATTGATCGCCCTCTCAAGCGGCCGTAGTTATTTCACGGAGACATCCAGCTCGCCGCTACTCCTGCCCAGGCTGCGGGGTGCCTAGCCGCGGAATCCCGGCACCGTGGAAGTTATCCATAACAATTTTGCGTTCCTGCTGAGGCTGTCCTCCTGGGTGGTCGTGCGTGGCGACGCTCGCGGTTGTGAGAAATTGTTCCAGGACTATGATTGATGATGCGTTTTATTGGTCAGTATTAGTCATCAATTGACATTCGGAGTTTGCGCTTGGAAGTATGAGCCATGTCACATTGATAGGCATCACTCACCAATCCAGCCACATTCAGCAGCACAGCTGTGGGCTGGGATTCTTGCAGGAGGATTGCTCATGGTTCAACTATCCACGGCTTCTCGACGAACGGTCTTGGGAGGTGCGCTAGCAACGACGCTCATGGCGGCGATGGCACCCAGTTCCCTAGCCAACAAGAACCCGCTAGGACGTCCGCCCGGCCAGGAAACCATGATTGGCGTTCCCTTTGAGCGCCATGAAACCGTGCGGGTGGGCGTGATTGGCGTGGGAAACCGGGGCAACAGTATGAGCATAGGTTGGTCGGCCGTCCCCGGTGCCACCGTCGTGGCCGTGTGTGACATTCGCAAGGACCGGGCAACTAACATGGCTGCAAATCTGCAAAACAGGGGACGGCCACGCCCGGCAGACTTCGGCGGCACGGCTGATGCCTACAAGACGATGCTGAACACTATGGACCTGGACCTGGTGTACATCGCCACTCCGTGGGAGTTCCATCACGAACAAGGCAAGGCCGCCATGCTGGCCGGCGCCCATGCCATGGTGGAGCTGCCTGTTGCCACCGAGCTCGCCGAGCTGTGGGACCTGGTTGACACCTCCGAGCGGACGCGCAAGCATCTCATGCTTGCGGAGAACTGCAGCTACGGCCGCAATGAACTGGCCATGCTCAAGATGGCTCATGAGGGGGTCTTCGGAGATGTCACCAACGGCCACGGTGGCTACCTCCATGACCTGCGTGAGCTCTTGTTCGCGGACGGCTATTACACCGACGACTGGCGGCGGAAATGGCACACGCGAAGCACCGCCAGCTTCTACGCCATGCACGGTCTGGCCCCCATTGCCGCTGCTATGGACATCAACCGCGGCGACCGCATGAAGACGCTCTCCGCTACTGCGACCCCTCCCAAGGGCCTGGCGGATTATCGTGCTCGCAAAGTCCCCAAGGGGCACCGTTCGTGGAACGAGGAGTACATCAATGGTGACCTCGTTACCTGCATGATCGGCACCGAAAAGGGCCGGATCATCCGCGCCGAACACGACGTCTCCACCCCGCGTCCCTACAGCCGGATCAACAGTCTGGCCGGCAGCCGCGGGATATTTGAGGACTACGCCGGGGGTGGCAGCACTGGCGCACGTGTCTACCTGGAACCGGACCACGGCGGCCACAACTGGGCTGACTTCGCTCCCTCGCGCGGCTCGTTTGATCACTGGCTGTGGAAGAAGGTGGGCGACGACGCGGCTGCCAACGGCGGCCACGGCGGCATGGACTACATCCTGCAGTGGCGCACCATCCAGTCCATGCGGACCGGCACCGTCCCGGACATCGACGTTTACGATTCAGCCGCCTGGTGTGCGCCGGTGCCCCTGAGTGTGCAGTCTCTGGCCGACGGCGGCCGTCCGGTGGACATTCCCGACTTCACGCGCGGCGGCTGGGTCCGCCCCCGCGTTGGTCTGGATTCAGTTGCCCTCGACATGCCAGCAGTGGTCTAAGAATTTCCTCAGAAAGGAGCAACTAAGAAATGAAAAAAGTACGAGCAATCATTGCCATGCTGGCGACTGCGTTGGTTTTTGGTGGCGGCATGGCGGTCATCAGCACGCCCGCGGAGGCCGAGGGAAGCAATTCCGCGTTGGTCATGACCATTGCCGAAGTTGACCTTGAAGGGCCGGCTATCTCGGACATTGTCGTGACGCTACAGAACACCTCGGGCAAGGCCATGACGAAGGTTCAAGTCAAGGTCACCGGGCCCATCAACTGGTCGCTGTACCCGGACACCCACACTCTCGCAGCACTGCCCCCCGGTGCCACCACCACAGTGACCAGCGAAATTCACGTGCCCAATAGTCCCGCCAGTTCGGTCACCCGAGGCTTCACCGCCACGGCTTCCTACGCTGGCGGTGACGGTGTGAAGACGTCCTTCGTGGAGCGCAATCAGCTCACAGGCACCATTTCGGGATCCCTTGCCGAACTTTTCAACAACGTTGGCACGACAACACTTGGCACCACTGCCCAGGGCAACTACGACGGGGAGAAGAACAGTTTCTCCCGTGAGCGCCTTGCTGAGCAAGGCGTCACACCGGGTGCCACGATCAAGGCCGCTGGCACGGAATTCACCTGGCCCGCTGCCGAAGCAGGCAAGCCGGACAACGTCACAGGCGGCGGGCAAACTTTCAAGCTCACCGGTCAGGGTAGCAAGTTGGCCTTCCTGGGTGCCGGTGTCGCCAATGGTGCCTCGGGTGAAACCACAGTGCACTACACCGATGGATCAAGTTCAAAAGGAACCTTCGGCTTCCCGAACTGGGGCTTCCAGGAACCCACGGCACATGGTGCCACGCTGGTAAAGACCACCATGGGCCGTAACACGCCGACAGGGTTCATGAACCAAGATGTTGCCTATCGTCTGTTCACGAACACCATCGCCATTGACCCGGCCAAGACCGTCAGCATGGTGACATTGCCCAGCAACGCCAACATTCACATCTTTGGCGTGGCATTTGTTCCGGTTGCTGTGGTTCCGCCCGCCACGACGGCGCCAGCCGCAGCTATTCCCGAGTAGGACTACTCGCATTCGTGCCAGAGTTCAGGCTCAGGAAAAGGCTGGGTTCCTTCACCAAAGCAAAGGTGCAGGAACCCAGCCTTTTTCGCGGAGGAAAGAAGCTAAGCCGACAGGAGGGCGCGAGTGTGGGACAGCATGGTGACCACCAGTGCCCCGGTGACCAGTTCGCCGTCGCGCACGAATCCTTCCTCACGCCCGGTGAGGTCTGCGATGAGCCGGCCCTTCCACAGCTTCAGAAGCTCGGCATACTCGGGAAGCGGGGCGATATTCCGCAGCTCGCCAGGGTCGGCGTCGAGGTCAAAGAGCTCTTCGCTGCCCCACTCCGAGGCCCACAGGTACTTCACGTGACCGTCGGTCACCCACTGCAGCGACTGGCCAAAATACACGTGTTCGCCATGAAGCCACTCGCGCCACGGTTCCTCTTCGGGTGCGACCGTGTCGGCGGGGGACTCGTGCAGGAACCGCGCGAGTGACTTCCCGTCGCAGCTCTCCGGGATGGGGACTCCTGCCAGATCCAGCAGCGTGGGCATGATGTCGCGCAGCTCCACCACCTCATCGACGACACTCCCGCGCAGGGCGGCGGGATCGTTGGGGGCCGGGGCGACGATCAAGGGCACACGGGCGGAACCCTCATAACCGACGGCCTTGCGGTAAAAGTCGTGATCGCCGAGCATTTCACCGTGGTCGGAGGTGAAGGCCACGATGGTGTCATCGGCTAGACCAAACTCGTTCAAGGCCTCGAAGACCCGCATTAACTGCATGTCGATCTGCGTCATGAGCCCGTAGTAACCGGCCCGCGCACGGTGGGTGACCGCTGGCGCCAGTGCGCCGAAAGACAACTGATGATGGCCATTAGTTCGCACTGATTCGTAGTGGTGCTCCCAATCGCCAAGCCTGCGCTCAAAGGCGGGCAGATCCAGATACATGTCCATAGCCCATGCCGGCGGATCGTACGGTGGGTGCGGACGATGAAAGGACAGGTACAAGAAGAACGGCGCCGTGGTATCGCGGCGGTACAGCCACTCAACAGCCTGCGAGCCCGTCCACGACGTGGGATGGAGCCGTTCGGCTTTATCCCATGGCCGGGCCACCGTGGAGTTGCACCCGGCGCCATGGTCAAAGTACTCCTCGTCGGCCGTGACGCCGGGTTGGCGCCGCAGCCACGGAACGTAGTCGTCAAAGAACTTAAAGTCGCGTCGATGTTCCCGCCGGGCGTGATGCAAGAAGCCATCGTGCAAGATGACCTCGTCAAAGCCCACACGATTACGCTCCGGATACACGTGCAGTTTGCCAATGGCCTGGGTCTGGTAGCCAGCCCGACGGAACTCTCCGGCCAGCGTGACGGGATGGGCGTCGTCGAACTTCACCCCTTCCTCATACCCCACACGACCGTGCCGCTCCTGAGACTGCCCGGTAAATAAGGCCACCCGTGCAGGCACACAGGTGGGGGTCGCCGAGTAGGCGTGTCGGAAGCGGGCACCCTTGGACGCCAGCTCATCCAGATGCGGGGTCTGCAGATAGGGATGCCCCTCGGCACCGAGGCAGTCGCCACGCCATTCGTCGACACAAATGAGGATGACGTTGGGCTTGATCATGTGGTTTCTTCTCCAATGCGGGGTGGTGACATAACGTAGGCCACAGCTAGCCTAGCGTGGCGTGCCCGTCCTAAGGGGTGGAATGAGTTGGCTCTAGGGAGGCTGACTGCTACCCAAAGGTGGTGCGTGTCGCATGACGGCGCCAAACGCTGTAACGTCAAGGGGTAATTCCATCGCCCCACAGGGGGCGCGACACCTTTGTGAGGGAAATTTTATGCTGAGGATTCCGCCGATACGGCGGCGTAGAGGCGGCGCCTTTGCCGCTCTCGCCGCCTTCTTTACCGTCGTATTTATGGCATTTGGGGTGGTTGGCGCCTCGGCGTTGAGCGTGCCGGCCCCCGCCATTCAGGAACACGGCGTGCAGAGTGCCGATCTGGCGGGCAAGAAGTTTGCCATCGCCACAGACACCACTTTTGCCCCGTTTGAATTCCGTGACGGCAGTGGCGAGCTGGTGGGTATCGACATGGACCTGCTGCGTGCCATCGCCAAGGATCAGGGCTTCGAAGCAGACATCAAGTCCTTGGGCTTCGATGCTGCCCTGCAGGCCCTGCAGTCCAACCAGGTGGCCGGTGTCATCGCTGGTATGTCCATCACAGATGAACGCAAGAACATCTTTGACTTCTCCGATCCGTACTTTGACTCCGGCGTGCAAATGGCCATCGCAAAGAACAACGAAGAGATCAAGAGCTATGCAGAGCTCAAGGGCAAGACCGTCACCGCCAAGCGCGGTAGCGAAGGTGAGACCTTCGCTAACTCCATCAAGGATCAGTACGGCTTCAAGGTCAAGGCCCTGGCCGATTCTGCCACCATGTATGACGATGTCAAGGCCGGCAACTCCGTCGCCGTCTTCGATGACTACCCGGTGCTTGCCTACGGTGTTGGCCAGAACAACGGCCTGAAGATTGTCACCGAAAAGGAGCAGGGTAGTTCCTACGGTTTCGCCGTCAACAAGGGGCAAAACCAGGAACTGCTGCAGGCGTTCAACACGGGTCTGGCCAATCTAAAGGCTAACGGCGAATACCAGGCAATTCTGGACAAGTACCTCGCTAAGACCGAGGCTGTTGAGCACGGCGGCTTCTTCCAGCTCGTCAAGGACAGCTTCCCCTCGCTCATGAAGGGCCTGTGGTTGACCCTCGTTGCCACGGCACTCTCCCTCGCGATTGCCCTTGTGCTCGGTGTTCTCTTCGGCTTCTTCAAGGTTTCCGAAAGCAAGATTCTGCGCGGAGTGGCCACAGTGTACGTGGCGATTTTCCGAGGCACGCCGTTGCTGGTTCAGGCCTTCTTCTTCTACTTTGGTCTGCCGCAGATGACGGGACAGCCCATCGACGTTTTGACGGCCGGTGTGATCACCTTGAGCCTGAACGCCGGTGCGTACATGACCGAGATCGTCCGTGGTGGTATTCAGTCCGTTGACTCCGGTCAGCTTGAGGCTAGCCGTAGCCTGGGTCTTGGCTACGTCACCTCGATGCGCCGTGTCGTGGTGCCGCAAGCTGTGAAGATCATGACGCCGTCGTTCATTAATCAGTTCGTCATCACCTTGAAGGACACCTCCTTGCTGGCCGTGATTGGCTTCGCGGAATTGACGTACCAGGGGCAGCAGATTTACGCCTCCAACTTCCGTACAGGTGAAACCTTGCTGATCGTGGCCGCGCTGTACTTCATCGTCATCACGATCTTGACCCAACTCTCCAACGTCGTGGACAGGAAGTTCAACAAATGAGCGTCAGCGAAAAAACCGCGAAAATCAGTGTCCGCGAACTGAAGAAGTCCTTCGGCTCCAACCAGGTTCTCAAGGGCCTCGATGTTGATATTGCTGAGGGTGAGGTCGTGTGTGTCATTGGCCCCTCAGGTTCGGGAAAGTCCACGTTCCTGCGTTGCCTGAACAAGCTCGAAGACATCACCGGCGGCACCGTGACGGTCAATGGATTTGACCTGACCGACCCCAAGGTTGATCTCAACGCCGTCCGCCAGAACATCGGCATGGTCTTCCAGCACTTCAACCTGTTCCCGCACATGTCTGTCATCCAGAACATCATGCTGGCCCCTGTCGAGCTCAAGAAGTTGGACAAGGCTGCCGCGCGTGCCAAGGGCATGGAACTGCTCAAGCGTGTGGGTTTGGCCGAGAAGGCTGATGCCCGTCCGGCGTCGCTCTCGGGTGGTCAGAAGCAGCGTGTGGCGATTGCCCGTGCGCTGGCCATGAACCCCGGCATCATGCTCTTCGATGAGGCCACCAGCGCGCTTGACCCCGAAATGGTGGGCGAGGTGCTGCAGGTTATTCGTGACCTGGCCGCGGAAGGTATGACCATGGTGGTTGTCACGCACGAGATGGGCTTCGCTCGCGAAGTTGCTGACCGTGTCATCTTCATGGATGGCGGCTACATTTGTGAAGAGGGCAGCCCCGAGGCGATCTTCAGTAACGCTCAGCAGCCCCGTCTGCAGGAGTTCCTGGCGAAGGTTCTCTAAAGATTTATCGCGTTTCGGGGGCGGCTGGCTATGTGCCAGTCGCCCCTCTTTTTAATGCACGACGGCGTGCACACTTCAGTTGGGAGCGGGAATGAAAGACCTTCAAGGCATTCTGCACGAGATTGCCGATCTTGTGGCACCTTTGTGCCGGCAGGGTGAGGTGGCCAGTTATATTCCCAGCCTTGGGGAGGTGTCGCCCGATAACTTTGGCATGTGCGTGGCCATGGCCGATGGCTCCATTTATGGGGCGGGGGATTGGCGCACCCCTTTTTCCATCCAGAGTATTTCCAAGGTTTTCTCGCTCGCGCTCGTGATGTCCTACGACTATGAGTCGATTTGGAAGCGCGTCTTCCGGGAGCCTTCCGGCACGCCCTTTAACTCCATGATCCAGCTCGAGGCCGATCGCGGCATCCCGCGTAATCCCTTCATCAATGCCGGGGCGCTCGTTGTGACGGATCGACTGCTGACGCTCACAGGTGACGCGGCAGGTTCGGTGCGCGGGCTGTTGCGCAGTGAATCAGGCAACGCGTCCATCGACATCGATGCCGTCGTGGCCGCCTCCGAGGCCGATCATGGACACCGCAACGCCTCCATGGCGCATCTTTTGGCCAGTTACGGCAATCTAGAGAATCCCGTGGATCTGGTGTTGGAGAACTATTTCAAGCAGTGTGCCATGGAGATGAACTGTGAGGATCTGGCCAAGGCGTCACTGTTCCTGGCCCGTCAGGGTGTCTCAGCGGGAGGATCTCCGTTCCTGAGTCCGAATCAAAGCAAGCGTGTGAATGCCGTGATGCTGACCTGCGGCACCTATGATGCGGCGGGGGAGTTCGCCTACCGCGTGGGGTTGCCGGGCAAGAGTGGTGTGGGTGGTGGCATCGTGGCGATTATCCCGGGTCGCTGTTCCATCACGGTCTGGGGTCCAGCGTTGGGCCCGAACGGCAACTCCGTGGCCGGCATTGCCGCCCTTGACGCGTTCACAAGCCGAACCGGCTGGTCCATCTTCTAGCCCCCTTCCAACGCGGCATCACTTTCCGGCGGTTTTTCGTGGACGCGGCATCACTTTACGGCCTTGTCACCGTCGCCGTCTAGGCTGGAGGCATGATGACCTCCGTGCCGACGCTCAGACTGCTGCCGTTGAAAAACCTTATGGAACCGGAACTAGATGCTCTCCGAGAAGGCATCGCCGGGCTAGAACTAGCGGCCGGCCAGGACGCCTTTGTTGGTGAGCCCACCGAGATGGCTCAGCTGGCCTTGGATGATCCTGCCCGGCACCCTTTCGCCATCGTGGTCTCAGCGGCCGCTGAAGCCGCTGTGGAGGGTTCACATGTGGGCTCCGAGGCTCGGGTCGTCGGAATGGGAGTGCTGCACGTAGGCGCGGCTACAGACACTGGGTGGCCGGATGCCAATGCTGCTGTGCTCTTACGCGGATTCCTTGTTGATCACCGCGAACAAGGACGTGGCTACGGCGGCGCGGCGACTCGAGCCGCCGTCGAGCTTTCCAGGGAACTGGTGGCGGACCTCGGACTGCCTGCAACGGGAGTTGTCTTGGGTGTCAACGAGAGAAATACGGCTGCCCATGCGGCCTATCTCAAGGCTGGGTTCGTCGACAGTGGCCGCTACTTAGGTGGCCGCTCCGGGCCGCAACACATCATGTACTGCCCATTCTAAAAGGTGATCGTTAAACGTTGAAGGGCCGGAATAAAATGTTCCGGCCCTTCAATGTTGTCTAGCTATGAGGCTTAGCAGCCGTAGTAGAGCTCGAACTCGTACGGGTTCGGGCGCAGTGAGAGCGGCTTGATCTCGTATTCACGCTTGTAGTCGATCCAGGTATCGATCAGGTCCTGAGTGAACACGCCACCGGCCTGAAGGAACTCGTTATCGTTTTCCAAGGCGATGAGTGCTTCTTCGAGCGACTCGGGAGCCTTGGGGATGTCCTTGGCTTCTTCCGGGGGGAGCTCGTAGAGGTCCTTGTCGATGGGAGCCGGGGGTTCGATGCGGTTCTTGATTCCGTCAAGGCCAGCCATGAGCTGAGCCGAGAAGGCCAGGTACGGGTTGGAGGACGGGTCCGGTGCGCGGAACTCGAGGCGCTTGGCCTTCGGGTTGGAACCGGTGATCGGGATACGGATACCGGCAGAGCGGTTACCCTGCGAGTAAACCATGTTCACGGGAGCTTCGAAACCCTTGACCAGGCGGCGGTAGGAGTTAACCGTCGGGTTGGTGAAGGCCAAGACAGCGGAGGAGTGCTTGAGCAGACCACCGATGTACCAGCGAGCCATATCGGACAGACCGGCGTAGCCCTTCTCATCGTAGAACAGCGGCTCGCCGTTGCTCCAGAGTGACTGGTGGCAGTGCATGCCTGAACCGTTGTCACCGAAGACCGGCTTGGGCATGAAGGTGACGGACTTGCCGGCGGCCCATGCGGTGTTCTTGATGACGTACTTGAACTTCTGCAAGTCATCAGCTGAGTGAACCAGCGTGTTGAACTTGTAGTTGATTTCAGCCTGACCGGCGGCACCAACTTCGTGGTGTGAACGCTCAACTTCGAGGCCAGCGGCATCGAGTTCGATGCACATGGCGTCGCGCAGGTCTGCCTGGTGGTCAATCGGCGCAACCGGGAAGTAACCGCCCTTGACGGGGGTCTTGTAACCAAGGTTTCCGCCAACTTCTTCGCGGCCCGTGTTCCAGTTAGCTTCTTCGGAATCGATCTTGTAGAAGGAACCCTGGGGTGAAGATTCGTACTGAACGTTGTCGAAGACAAAGAATTCAGCTTCGGCACCGAAGAATGCGGTGTCGGCAATGCCGGTGGAAGCCAAGTAAGCTTCAGCCTTTTCGGCTACGCCACGCGGGTCGCGGTGGTACGGATCGCCTGTGCGGGGGTTCACGATGGAGAAGTTCAGTGCAAGGGTCTTTTCCTTGCGGAACGTGTCCACAAATGCGGTTTTGGGGTCCGGGATCAGCTGCATGTCCGACTCGGCAATACCCTGGAAGCCGCGGATGGAGGAACCATCGAAGAGCTGGCCGTTGACGAAGAAGTCAAGGTCCACTGTCTTGGCGGGCACATTGAAGTGCTGCTGAACTCCGGGCAAATCTGTGAATCGAATATCGACGAATTTTACATCTTCGTCTTTGATGAACTGAAGGACTTCTTCCGCGTTCTTGAACATCTACGCTCCTCGGCGCTGTGGGTTGTGGCCGCTGGGTGCGGCCATGGTGCCTGTGCAACTGTGTCCAGCCTAGAACTAGCCCGTTACTTGATCGTGTCCGAATTGTTTCCGGCAGGTTACAAGCCCTCCAAAAGTGCGAAAGTTCGGGCTTTGACGCCGCGGCGGTAGTCTGGAGGGGTGGTAGATCGTAAAGACATAGGTTCGTGGCTCTCAGGGCCGGACACGTCCAATATATCCAAATATCCAGGCGAACGGTTGGGTTTGCCAGAATCTGGCCGAGGTTCCATGGCGAGGGCGGGCCGACGAATCGTGGCCTTGTGCATCGACTGGGGACTGTCGCATCTCATTGCGATTGCCTTCTTCAACGCAGACCCCACCGCGATCTTGGCCATCTTCGCCATTGAGCAAATGCTTCTCGTGGGAACCCTCGGATACAGCGTGGGCCATAGGATCATGGGTATTCAGGTGATGAGTATCGACGGCGGACCTCCAGGCCTGCTGGCAGGCGTGGTTCGCGCTGTGCTGCTCTGTCTCTTGATCCCGGTCATCATCACCGACGCTGACCATCGTGGACTCCATGACAAGGCCATGAAGACCATTCTTGTTCGTCGCTAATTTTATTTATGGTGTGGTTCCGGGCGTGTCTCGGGGCCGCACCTTTTTTGTGCCGAGACAGCGGCGCAGGGATGCCCGTTCAGGCGATTCTGAAGCTTCGCGAGTGTTACAGAGCATAACTTAAAGCAGTAGGCCCGGCAGAAATCTGCCGGGCCTACGTTATTCTCGAAAATGTTGGCGCTGATTTAGCGGCCGCGAGCCGCCTTGCGGTCCGGACGTGCCTTGTTCGGGTCGATACCCTTCGGGATCGGCAGCTTGTTTCCCAAGGAAGTAATGCGCTTGTTGACAGTGCTAACCTCAACCTTTGTCAGTTCACCCTTGAGCTTGTTCATCTGCTTGGTGACCTTGGCGATCGAGGTCTGACCCTCGCCCTTGCCAGTCTCGATGACCGTGATGGTGACGTTAGGCAAGATACGGGAGAGGCGGCGTCGTTCTGCATCAACCAGGCTCTTCACGCGAGTGGAAGGGCCTTCGGTGACCAGTACGATACCGGGCTTACCGATGGCTCGGAACACAACGTCCTGAGTACGCGGGTTAACCGCAGCAGGCTGCTCGTCAAAGATCCAGCCACGCTTGAGCGAGCTCAAGGCCGCTCCTGCTGCACCGGGCTTGCCCTCAATCTGAGAGTAAGCGGCACGCTCGGCGCGGCGTGACATGATCAGCAACGCACCGAGAAGACCCAGCGGGATGCCGATGAGCAAACCGGTGATCCAGTTGCCGGGGGAAACCAGCAAGGTCACTAGGAGGGAAACCAAGATCAAGCCCAGGAAGGCGCCAAGCATGAGCCATGTGATCATGGGGTCATAACGGCGGGTCATCTTGAAGATGTCCACCATTTGCTTGACGCGGCTGGGCTTTTTGACCTTATTCGGCTTACCCGGCTTGGGCTTGCGAGAAAAGAGGGAACGCTTGGGTTCGTCAGCGTTACTGGATGCTGTGTCAGTCGTTTTGGCCATAGTAAATCAAGTCTAGCGGGTTTTGGTGGAAATTATGGTGTGGTGATCAGGGAGGCGGCTTCCTGGCGGGTATGGCCGGAATCTTCGATGCCTTCAGCGATATGTGCCAGGTGCTCG
>NZ_QJVC01000008.1 GCF_003219795.1 Arthrobacter psychrolactophilus
TGCGAAGCGCACCACATCATTCCCTGGCAACACGGCGGCGAAACCAACATCAACAACGCCGCCCTACTCTGTAGCAGACACCATTCCCTCCTTCACCACACCGACTGGAGCATGCAACTCATCCAGGGCACACCATTCTTCACCGCCCCCTACCTCCTAGACCCCAGTGAAACACCCCGCCGCAACACCTACCACCACGGACTACCCCGCCCCAACTACCCCACACTCCGCGGCCAAGGCTGGAACTAAAACCACACCCGTAACAAAAACAACGAGCCCCAGCCCAAAGGCCAGAACCCGCTGTTTATGCAAACACATCAAATGGAAGCGTCAAATTCAGCTATACAAATGTGAATTAAAAGTGAAAACTTTATTACTCCGGAAGAACGCTTTTGTAAACTTCCAATGTTTGCTCAACAATTGATTCCCACGAGAAATGGTCAGTTGCGCGCTGTCGACCTTTTTCACCCATAGAACGTGCACGAGTCGGGTCATTGACGACCTCAATCATGGCCGCAGCAAAATCTGCCACAAACTTATCTGGATCAAGCGGCGTTCCGGTACCATCTGAGACTTGCTCAAGTGGAACCAACAATCCAGTCTCTCCATGGGCGACAACCTCAGGAATTCCACCCGTGGCACTTGCAACAACAGCCGCACCGCAAGCCATAGCCTCAAGGTTGACGATGCCCAAGGGCTCGTAAATCGACGGGCAAGCAAAAACAGTTGCATGGCTGAGAACCTGAATGAGTTCAGCACGAGGCAACATCCGCTCGATAACAATGACGCCATCACGCTGGGCTTTGAGACCCTCGATCAATGCGTTAACTTCCGCGCCAAGCGCCGGCGTATCGGCCGCACCAGCGCACAGGACGAGCTGAACCTCTGGCGGCAGAGCAGCAGCAGCCTTCAAAAGGTACGGCACACCCTTTTGCCGCGTTACCCGTCCTACCCAAACGACGCTGGGACGGTCGGGGTCAATACCTAGGGCACGGACGGCGTCGTCATTTTCATCCCGTTGCCAGGTGTCGACATCGATCCCGTTGTGAATGACCTTTACTTTTTCAGGGTCAACATCGGGGTAACTACGCAGAATGTCCTGGCGCATACCGTCGGACACGGCGATGATGGCAGCAGCACCTTCATATGCAGTCTTTTCAACCCATGAGGAGACCGCATAACCGCCACCTAGCTGTTCGGCTTTCCAGGGGCGCAACGGTTCAAGACTATGAGCGCTGAGAACATGCGGAATTCCGTGCAGTAGCGAGGCAATATGACCGGCCATATTGGCGTACCACGTATGAGAATGCACAAGGCTAGAGCCCGCAATCTCAGGAATTACCTGCAAATCGACACCCAAAGTCTGGACGGCGGGATTCGCATCGTCAAGCTCCGGCAGGTTCTCATAGGAGCTCACAGTGGCTCCATGGAAGTCCGCTTCGCGGGGCTTGCCGA
This sequence comes from Arthrobacter psychrolactophilus, assembly GCF_003219795.1. Lineage (GTDB taxonomy): Bacteria > Actinomycetota > Actinomycetes > Actinomycetales > Micrococcaceae > Specibacter > Specibacter psychrolactophilus. The sequence continues at coordinate 1,456 of NZ_QJVC01000008.1, forward strand.
AAGCATGAACCCGTAAATCTACCTTCGCAGCGAGGACACGACTGAGCTCGGCAACATGCACGCCAGCCCCTCCGTAAATCTCGGGCGGGAATTCTTTCGTCACAATATCTATACGCACAGTCTCACGGTAGTCTGTCCGGACGGAATTGTTCTAGTGTGAAGTTGTTGTGACTCTCATGTGGAGCAACGTAGTGTAAATAAGAAGCTGTCGGAGGTTATGGATCATGTCAGTAAAGAAAGTTCTGGCAATCGTATTAGCAGGCGGTGAGGGTAAGCGTTTGATGCCCTTGACAGCGGACCGCGCAAAACCTGCAGTACCTTTTGCTGGTTTTCGCTTGGTCGACTTTGCCTTGTCGAATTTAGCGAATTCAGGCTATTTAAAAATTGTTGTGTTGACGCAATACAAGTCACACAGTCTGGACCGCCACATTTCTGAAACGTGGCGTATGTCTACCCAGTTGGGAAACTACGTCGCTTCCGTTCCTGCTCAGCAGCGACGCGGCAAAGACTGGTTCCTTGGCAGTGCCAATGCCATCTATCAGTCCATGAACCTCATCGTTGATGCCGAGCCCGACATCATCGTGGTGGTTGGTGCCGATCACGTCTACCGCATGGACTTCGAGCAGATGGTTCAGAGCCACATCAACTCTGGAGCGCGCGCCACAGTTGCCGCCGTTCGCCAGCCCCTGAACCTCGCCGACCAGTTCGGTGTTATTGAGGTCGATGGAGCTGAAATCCCGGGCGCCATCGGCGCTCACAAGATTTCCGCGTTTGTTGAGAAGCCTGCCACGACGCCGGGCTTGCCTGACGCCCCGGATCAGTTCCTGGCATCTATGGGTAACTACGTCTTTGACGCTGACGCTCTGGTCGAGGCTCTCGAGCTTGACGCAGTGACGGACGGTACGAAGCATGACATGGGTGGGGACATCATTCCTTACTTCGTGAACCGCGACGAAGCCTTTGTCTATGACTTCTCCACGAACGATATCCCGGACGCGACAGATCGTGATCGCAACTACTGGCGCGATGTCGGTACCATCGAGTCCTACTACGACGCACACATGGACCTCATCTCGCCGGTGCCGGTGTTCAACCTGTACAACCGTGCATGGCCGATCTTCACTCGAGGAACTACCTCGCCGCCGGCAAAGTTTGTTCGAGGTGAACGCAATTCCATCGGAGCTGCTCTGGACTCGATCGTCGCCCCCGGCGTCGTGGTGTCCGGTGGTGTCGTCGAGAACTCGGTCCTGTCCAATGACGTCTACGTCGGCACAGGAGCTCGCGTGCAGGATTCGGTCTTGATGGACAAGGTGATTGTTGGCGCCGGGGCTGTCGTACGCCGCGCCATCATCGATAAGAACGTCAGGATCCCTGCAGGGGCAACCATCGGTGTGGATCCTAAATTGGATAAAGCTCGAGGCTTCGCCATCACCGAAACTGGCCTGACGGTTCTCAGTAAGGGGCAAGTAGTTCCTGCCCCGGATGAGGCCGAACGGGCACTGGCTTTAGCGGCCGCTGCCGAACTCCCCGAGGCACTTGCTTTGGCTATTGGCCAAGACAAAATTGCTCAGAAAACCATCGATAAGGTGGTTGAAAACCAGGTCTCGGCGATCGAGTCGGTTCTACCCGCGCCATGAGGCTAAAATTGTGGGGTGACTGCCCCTGACTTAACCCCTGAAGAAATCCAAAATTGTCTTAAAGTTTTGGAGAACATCCATGTCTATGACGAAGAGCATCCCGACTATGTCCTGGTTCGCCGGGCTACAGGAAAGATGTTCAAGGCAGTCAAACGCTACCGTCGCAACGTCAAGCGTGACGCCGTCAATGACGCCGACAAGGCTGTTCTTGCGAAAACCGCGACAGCAGCACCTGACCGCATAGACGATGAAACTCGGGGCAATAAGCTCAAGCCGTCAACCACAGGCGCTACGGCGGGAACGCTTTTGCGTTCCCGCCCCTGCTACATCTGCAAGCAGCGCTACACGCAGGTGGATGCCTTCTATCACCAGCTGTGCCCAGAGTGTGCCGAGTTCAACCACTCCAAACGTGATGCCCGAACAGACCTCACAGGCAAGCGCGCCCTCCTCACGGGTGGCCGCGCCAAGATCGGCATGTACATTGCGCTGCGACTGCTCCGTGATGGCGCGCACACCACTATCACGACCCGCTTCCCCAAAGATGCCGCTCGCCGTTTCGCCGCCATGGAAGATAGCAGCGAGTGGATTCACCGCCTGCGGATTGTGGGTATTGACCTCCGCGACCCGAGCCAGGTAGTAGCCCTCACGGATTCCCTGATCGAGGCTGGACCGCTCGACATCATCATCAACAATGCCGCCCAGACGGTCCGTCGCTCAGGCAACGCCTACAAGCCGTTGGTGGACGCTGAGCTGGAAGAGCTCCCCACTAACACCCCCATGCCGGAGCTGGTCACCTTTGGCCATGCCCATGACAAGCACCCGCTGGCCCTGGCTACCCAGATGATGGAACACCCGCAGCTTGCCGGCGATGAGATTGCCGCCCTGGCGCTGTCGATGGGTTCGGCTTCGTTGGAGCGCATCGAGGCTGGCACGGCCATCGACGCTGGCGGTCTGGTCCCAGATATTGCCACGATCAATAGCTGGACTCAGGTCGTCGATCAGGTTGATCCTTTGGAAATGCTCGAGGTGCAGCTGTGCAACGTCACGGCGCCGTTCCTGTTGGTCTCGCGTCTGCGCCCGGCTATGAAGGCTTCGACCGCGGACCGCAAGTACATCGTTAATGTCTCAGCCATGGAGGGCCAGTTCTCCCGCGCCTACAAGGGCCCCGGCCACCCCCACACCAATATGGCGAAGGCAGCGCTGAACATGCTCACGCGCACCAGCGCCAAGGAAATGTTGGACGAGGACGGCATCCTCATGACCGCCGTCGACACCGGCTGGATCACCGACGAACGCCCGCACTTCACCAAGGTTCGCCTAGCCGAGGAGGGCTTCCATGCTCCCCTGGACTTGGTCGACGGCGCGGCCCGCGTCTATGATCCCATCGTCATGGGCGAGGGTGGCGAAGACCAGTACGGCGTCTTCCTTAAGGATTACAAGCCCAGCCCGTGGTAAAGCCCGACGGCGCCAGCCCCACCTTTGGGGGCACGGCGCGTTCCTTAGCACCTGGCCTTGCCGCAGCATTCGGGGCGGTTGTCGTTTCCCTCCTGGTACACACACTGGTGCCGGTGGTCCCGGCCATGACAGTCGCCGTCGTACTCGGCATCGCCGCAGTGAACCTGCCCGGCAGCACCGCACTCTGTCAGGGACCATGGCGGGCGGGGCTGAACTTTGCCGGCAAACATCTCATGCGCGTCGGCATCGTCATCCTGGGCCTCAAGCTGAGCCTGGGCGACATCATGGATCTGGGCTGGCTCAGCGTGGGCCTTGTCGTGGCCGTGGTGTTACTCAGCTTTGCCGGAACCCTTGCTTTGGGGAAGCTGTTTAAGCTCGACGGCGACACTCCCCTGTTGATTGCCACCGGCTTTTCGATCTGTGGGGCCTCGGCGATTGGCGCCATGGCTGCCGTCAAAGGCACTAAACATGAGGACACGGTATTGCCGGTCGCCCTCGTGACCCTGTGCGGCACACTCGCGATCGGCGTCCTGCCGTTGCTCATGACCCCGCTGGGGCTCACACCGCTGCGCTTTGGCCAGTGGGTCGGCGCGGGTGTTCACGATGTGGGTCAGGTCGTGGCCACCGCGCAGACGGCCGGCGCAGTGGCGCTCAGCGCGGCCATTGTCATCAAGCTGACGCGCGTCTTGCTCCTGGCACCCATCGTGGCGGTCACCGGTGTCATCGAGCGCAGGCGCCATGCGCGTTCCTCGGCGCTTAACGGTGGCGCGGACTCGAAGTTTCCACCCGTTATTCCGCTGTTCGTGATTGGTTTCCTGCTCATGGTTGCCTTGCGCAGCACGGGCTGGCTTTCCGAGGGCGTCATCGAAACTGGCGCGCTGCTCCAGGACATCGCCTTGGGTGCCGCACTCTTTGGCCTTGGTTCCAGCGTGCGGGTGCGGGAGTTGCTGGAGACCGGCCTGCGCGCCACGGTCATGGCGTTGTGTTCCTGGGCGCTCATTGCTGCTCTCGCCTTCGGTGCGGTGCACCTCATGGCCAGCTAGGGCTTCCAGCTGACGGCGGGTCCGGCAGAAGCGTGATTGAATAAATTGGTGTCTAATATTAATCTTTTGCGCAGTGAAGCCGCAGCCCGAAAAGCCCGTGTCAGTGTCAGCCACTACGACGTCGAACTGGATCTAAGCCAGGCCGCCGATCTGAGTGTTCCGGGGTTTTCAAGCCGCACCACCATCAATTTTTCGGCCAACAGCACGGCCGGCACCTTCCTTGACTTCATCGGTCTGAGTGTGGAGTCGGTTCGTCTGAACGGCCAGGAGCTTAACGTCTCCGAGGTTGTCGATGCTCAGCGTATTAAGCTGCCGATTCTGGCGCCGGAGAACGAGGTGGTTGTCACCGCAACCGCCGCATACTCCAGCAGCGGCGAGGGTCTGCACCGCTTCGTCGACCCGGCCGACGGCCAGACATACACCTACACGCAGTACGAACCGGCCGATGCGCGCCGCGTCTTTGCCAACTTCGAACAGCCGGACCTCAAGTCGCCGTACACCTTCCACGTCACGGCGCCGAACGGCTGGGAAGTAGCCTCCAACCAGTCCGTCGCCCTCAAGAGCATCGGCGCAGATGCCACGCGCTGGGACTTTGACACCACACTGCCCATCTCCACGTACATCACCACCGTGCTGGCCGGCCCATACTTCAAGGCCGAGGATCACTTCTCCATGTCCTTCGGCACCAGCAGCAAGCATCACGGCGAAACCCTGGACATCCCCCTGGCCGCCTACTGCCGCGCCTCGCTGGCCCCGAACTTTGACAGCGCCGAGATCTTCCAGGTCACCAAGGCCGGCCTGGCGTACTTCAACGAGCTCTTCGACTTCCCCTACCCCTTCGGCAAGTATGATCAGGCCTTTGTCCCCGAATACAACCTGGGCGCGATGGAAAATCCCGGCCTCGTGACCTTCACGGAAGCCTACGTATTCACCTCCCGTGCCACGGATTCCGCGTATCAAAAACGCGCCAACACGATCATGCACGAAATGGCGCACATGTGGTTTGGCGACCTCGTGACCATGGGTTGGTGGGATGATCTGTGGCTCAAGGAGTCCTTCGCCGACTTCATGGGACATCTCGCGGTCTCGGAGGCCACGCCCTGGGGCTCGAAGTCGTGGACCCTGTTTGCCAGCAGTCGCAAGGCCTGGGCCTACACGCAGGACCAGCTGCCCACCACGCACCCCATCACGGCGGACATCCCCGATCTCGAGGCGGCTAAGGCGAACTTCGATGGCATCACCTACGCTAAGGGCGCCTCGGTGCTCAAGCAGTTGGTGGCCTATGTGGGTAAGGATGCCTTCTTTGCGGGAGCCCGCGAGTACTTCGTGGCGCATCAATACGCCAATACCTCGCTCACTGATCTGCTGACTCCCCTGAGCGCTGCCTCGGGCCGCGAGCTGGGCGAGTGGGCCCAGAAGTGGCTCCAGACCTCTGGCATGTCCACCCTGACGCCGCGTCTGGACATTGCCGACGGCAAGATTGCCTCCCTCGAGATCACTCAGCTCTCCGTGGATCCCATCACGGGCTTGGAATCCTTGCGTCCCCATCGTCTGGCTGTTGGCTTCTTCACGAACGACGGCGGAACCCTCGTGCGCACGCACTCGATCACACTCGATGTGGCCGGGTCCGTGACGCAGGTGCCCGGTGCCGCGGGCCTGCCGGCCCCGGATCTGGTGCTCGTCAACGATGAGGATCTCAGCTACGCCAAGGTCAGATTCGACGACGTCTCTCTCGCCTCCGCGTTGGCCTCGGTGAGCACCATTGCCGATCCCCTCTCGCGCTCCCTCGTCTGGTCTGTGTTGTGGAACGCGACGCGGGATGCCCTCCTGCCAGCGGAACTGTACCTGAACGCCGTCGCCCACCATGGCGGTGGCGAGAGCGACATCAGCCTGCTGCAAACTCTGGCCGACAACGCCATTCATGCCCTGGGCGCGTACTGCCCTGCGGGGAAGCGCGCAGCGGCACGCGAACATGTCATCACAGGCTTCCGCGCGCACCTCTCACAGTCTGTTCCCGGCAGCGATGAGCAGCTCGTGTGGACCCGGGCTCTGGCCGTTGTGGGTCGTGGCAGCGATACTCAGGTGGCGAGCAGTCGCGCCCTGCTCGCCGGCGTGGATGTGCCCGAGGGACTCTCGGTTGACGGTGAGCTGCGCTGGCTCTTGTGGCAGCAGCTGGCAGCCAGAGGTCAGGCCACTAGTGCGGAGCTGGACGCCGAGCTCGCGGCCAATACCACTGCCGAGTTCCGTGCCCATCACGTCACGGCCGTGGCGGCACTACCTGAGGCCGAGCGCAAGGCACAGGCTTGGCAGGAGGCAGTCGAGCAGACGAAGCTCAGCAATCAATTGCTCAGCGCTACCATCGCGGGCTTCATGATGGCGGGGGCTGAGCTGCTGGACCCCTACGTCGAGCCGTACTTCGAGGTCCTTGAGAAGATTTGGGCCGAGCGGAGTCTTGGCATTGCCGGGCGCATTGTGCGCGAGCTGTTCCCAGCGCATCAGGATCTGCTGCCGGGTGCCTTGCCCGAGCAACAGCCTGTGTTGGTGCGCACGGATCGGTGGTTGGCCGAGCACGCGACGGCCGCCAATGGCTTGCGTCGTATCATCCTCGAACAGCGCGATCAATTGCACCGTTCGCTCAGGGCACAGGCCCTGCAGCGTTAGCGTAGAGGCGGGACGGAAAGCGAGCGAGAGCCACAGGAATAACTTTAGCCTTCAACTAGTTAGAGTTGAGTATGGCCACACGAACCCTGTATATCTCGCTCGCGTCCGTTCTAGCCCTGGCACTCATCATCGCTGGCGTCTGGTGGGGAGTCCGCTCCTCCTCAGCGACAGGCAACGATAAGCCCGCGGCGGCAACCCTGCTCGACGGCACGCAGATGGGTGTTGTCGAACTGTTGACGGCCGATCTGGCCCCCATGCGCTCGTATTATGTCGACGCTGTGGGCCTGGAGGTCCTGCAGGAATCGGCCGATCGGCTCAGCCTCGGCCGCGAGGGCACGGAGCTGTTGAGTATCGTGCACGCTCCGGAGCGAGCCGCCGACAGCCCGGCGAACGCGGGCCTCTACCACTCGGCGCTGCTGTACCCCAATGAGACATCGTTGGCCAGCGTCTTGATGAACATCGCCACGACGGCACCGCAAAGTTATTCCGGCAGTGCGGATCATTCCGTGAGCCTGGCCTTTTATTTCCAGGACCCTGATGGCAACGGCCTAGAGCTCTACGCCGACACCCCGGAAGATAGCTGGGAATGGAAGAACGGCCTCGTCACGATGGGCGCGGCACCCCTGGATCCCAACGCCTTCATTCAGAAGCACCTCGGCTCAGCCGCAGCCACGCCGGCCAGCAACGACTCACCCAGCATGGGTCATGTGCATCTGCGCGTGGGAGATCTCGACCAGGCCCGGTCGTTTTACGCTGACACGCTCGGCTTTGCCGTGACCGCCGAATCCGAGGGGGCGCTCTTTTATGCCGCAGGCGGCTACCACCATCACCTGGCAACCAACACCTGGGGTAGCGCCAACGCCGCCGAACGGCCCGAATCACTCGGGCTGGGCAGCCTCACGATCCAGCTCACGAGCGAGGCCGAACTCGTCGCCGCCACGGCGCGCCTCTCCGATGCTGGTCTGGAGTTCACCCAGGACGGCGGCATGGTGACCGTCAACGATCCCTGGGGTAACACCGTGAGGCTGCTCACTTAAGAGCTCCGACCCTCTTCCAGGCCCTCTCCTGCTCCCGGGAAACCTTAAGGGACGCGGTGGAGCCACTCCGCCGTGCCGAACTTAGCCTCGACCCGGCGCTGCGCCTCAGCCAATTCCGCACTCGTCAACACCGAGGGCTTGGCGTTGTAACGGTCGGCGAAGGTCGTTGACATCCGCTCGACGATCTCCGCACGGCTCATGCCGCTCTGACGACGCAAGGGATCCACGCGCTTCTTCGCGGAGCGCGTGCCCTTGTCAGAGAGCTTTTCCTTGCCGATGCGCAAGACCTCGACCATTTTGTCAGCGTCAATGTCGTAGCTCATCGTGACGTGGTGGAGCAGACCGCCCTTGCCGAAACGCTTTTGGGCGGCTCCGCCAATCTTGCCCTTGTCCGTGGCAATGTCGTTGAGGGGGACATAAAACGCCTCGATACCCATGGACTCCAGGGCCGCCATGACCCAGGTGTCGAGGAACTTGTAGGAATCCTCAAAGCTGAGCCCATCAACCAGGGTCTGCGGTACGTACAGCGAATAGGTGATGCAGTTTCCGGCTTCCATGAACATGGCGCCACCGCCGGTGATGCGGCGAACCACATTCACGCCATGCTTCTTGACGCCTTCAGGATCCAGTTCGTTGCGCACGGACTGGAAGCTGCCGATCACTACAGAGCGCTCGTCCCAGTCCCAGAAGCGCAGCGTGGGATTGCGGGTTCCGGCGCCAACCTCCTCGGCCAACACCTCATCCAGGGCCACATTCAGGGCCGTCGGCAGCACCGTGGGTGCGATGATGTCCCATTCGTGATCTACCCAGCTGGAGGCCTTCGTGAGCGCACGGCGCACGGCGATCGAGACGGCTTGGGCCGAGAAGCCAAAGAGCACCACATCCTCCGACAGGGCCGCCGTGACGGCCGCGGCAATCTCGGCACCGGGAAGATCCGCGGAGAGCCCATTCAGGGCAGCGTTGATGTCATCCAGCGCCTCGTCGGGCTCGAGGAAGAAGTCGCCGCTGACCCGGACGTTGGAGAGCACGCCGTCCCTGATGGAGCAGTCCACCACAACGAGCTTTCCGCCGTGGACCTTGTATTCGCCATGCAATGATTCAGTCATAAAATCAGTCTTTCAGAAGCTGCGGGATATAAAAACAGGGCCCACACCAATTGGTGCGGACCCTATTCTCGTAAAGCGTTGGAAAGAAGTATTACTTCTTGCCGAAGCCAGCGAAACGAGCGTTGAAGCGCTCGACGCGGCCGGCGCTGTCCATGATGCGCTGCTTACCCGTGTAGAACGGGTGTGACTCGGAGGAGATTTCCACGTCGATGACGGGGTAGGTGTTGCCATCTTCCCATTCAATGGTCTTCGTGGACGTCGCGGTGGAGCGCGTCAGGAACTTGGTGTCAGAAGCCAAGTCGTTGAAAACGATTGCTTCGTACTTCGGGTGAGCGTTCTGCTTCACTTTAAACCTCAGAGTGTAATTGCCTGGATTTTGCCAGACAGATGAATGTTATGGTCACAAGGACCAGCTAGAAACTTTACCGTCTCCAACCCATTTCGCCAAGCCCGACACGATTTAGCCGAGTTTCTGCAACGCTTCGAGGGCTTGGTCGGCGTGGACATTCATATTGGTTTCGCTGGACAGCTCAAATTTCAGGCGCCCATCCTGGCCCACGATGAAGGTGGCCCGCTTGGTGGGCAGGGACATGGCTAAGAGTCGACGCCGAACCCCAAAGAGATCTGCCACCTCACCGTTGAGGTCACTCAGGAGGGGGTACGAGAGAGAGTTTTTGTTCGCAAACTCCAGTTGCTTTGCTTCCGCGTCGGTGCTGATGCCCACGATGGCGGCCCCCGCCGCCGCAAAGTCGGCCTGAAGGTCCCGGAAATGGCAGGCCTCCTTCGTGCAGCCACCGCTTCCTGCCAGAGGGTAAAAGAAGATTACGAGGGGTCCCGCGGTCGTCAATTCCTTCAGGGTTCGCACGTTTCCGTGCTGATCGGGCAAAGAAAAATCGGGAACTTCCTGCTCAAGTTTCATGACCCCAGCCTATCCCTCTTCGGCGGCGACGGCGGTGGCGAAAAAGGCAACGGCGCTGGCCGCGGCAACGTTGAGTGAGTCGACACCGGCCTTCATGGGAATCATGACGGCATGATCGGCCTGAGCCAAGGTCCGGGCCTTGAGCCCGTCACCCTCGGTTCCCAGTATGAGGGCCAACTTCTCGTCATTGCGGGCGGCGAGTTGCTGAATAGTCAACGATTCGGGCACCAAGGCCAGAGCCGCCGTCGTAAATCCAGCCGCACGCAGCACCTCCATGCCACCTGGCCACTCGGGAAGCCGGGCCCACGGCACCTGGAACACGGTGCCCATGCTGACGCGGATGCTGCGTCGGTAGAGCGGGTCGGCGCAGCGCGGGGTCACCACGACGGCGTCGACACCCAGGGCGGCGGCGGAACGAAAAATCGCGCCAATATTGGTGTGGTCCACGATGTCCTCGAGCACTGCGATCCGGCGCGCTCCGGAGAGAAGAGCGTCGAGGTCGAGCGGGGCCGGGCGGTGCATGGCGGCCATGGCGCCGCGGTGGAGGTTGAAGCCCGTGATGGCTTCGAGGATTTCCGGCGTTCCCACATACACGGGGATGTGTTCGTACTCGGCCAGGATGCTGGCCAGATCTGGCAGCCAACGCTCGGTCATGAAGAAGGAGCGGGGCTCATGGCCAGCGGCCAGGGCGCGGCGGATGACCTTGAGGCTTTCAGCGATAAACAAGCCCTCGGCGGGCTCCTTACGCCGGCGCAGTTGCACGTCCGTCAAGGACAAATAGTCGCTGACGCGGGGATCTTGTGCGTCGTCAATATGGATAATCACGCGGACACCAGTTTCTGAACCATGAAGAAGAGAGCTACGAGTCCGAGGACCACGATGACTGTGCGGAGCACTACGGGCGGGAGCTTGCGGCCAATACGGGCGCCCACGAAGCCGCCTACGAGTGAGCTGACGGCGATTAAGCCAACAACACTCCAGATGATCTTGTCGGGGGCGAAAAGAAGATATGAAATGGCGGCCACGATGTTGACCGTCAGTGACAGCACATTCTTGACGGCATTGGAATTCTGCAGCGTGCCGCGCATGAAGATTCCTAGAATCGCCACGAGCAAGACGCCCTGGGCCGCAACAAAGTAGCCGCCGTACACACCGGCTAGGTACACCAGCACCATCATGAGGACGTCGTGAGATCGGCCCGCGGGCGCCACCTCGCGCCGTTTCTTGATGGCGGCCTGCAGCCGCGGCTGGAAGATGACGAGCGTCAGCGCCAGAACGATCAGAATCGGCGCGACGAAGTGGAAGACCTGCTCGGGCAGGTGCAGGAGCAGATACGCACCCGTGATGCCACCGAGCAGGGATGCGGGTACGAGACGGGCGAGGTTATGCCCCATCCCCCGCAGCTCGCGGCGATACCCCCAGGTACCCGAGACGCCCCCGGCGATGAGGCCCATGGCGTTGCTGACAACGGCCATGACCGGCGCAATTCCGAGGGCGATCAGGATGGGAAAGGTCACCAACGTTCCCGAACCCACCACGGTGTTGATGGTTCCGGCCCAGAGACCGCCCAGCAGGATAAATATTGATTCGAGGGCGTTCACGGGTGCGGCGGGATCCTAGTGGCGTGCGGTTGCTGTGTAGCGACCGGCGTTGTTGGAGACGTTCAGGGGCAGGCCAAAGGTCGTGCTGAGGTTTTCCTCGGTCAAGACCTCCGTCATGGGTCCCTGAGCCACCACGGCACCGTCGCGCAGGAGCAGCGCGTGGGTGAAGCCCGGGGGGATTTCTTCGAGGTGGTGAGTGACCAGGACGGTGCTCGGCGCCATGGGGTCGGCAGCCAATTCGCTCAGGCGCTTCACGAGGCCTTCACGGCCGGCCAGGTCAAGACCGGCGCCCGGCTCATCCAGCAGCAGCAGTTCGGGGTCGGTCATCAAGGCGCGGGCGATCTGAACGCGCTTGCGTTCGCCGTCGCTGAGGGATGCGAAGGGGCGGTTGAAGAAGGTGGAGACACCCCACTCTTCGAGGAGGCGGAAGGCACGGCGTTCGTCGTCGCGCTCGTAGTCTTCACGCCAGCGGCCGGTGACGCCATAGGAGGCCGTCACCACCACATTCAAAACTTTTTCGTGCTCCGGGATCTGATGGGCAACGCTTGCCGATGCGACGCCGATGCGGGGGCGTAGTTCGAAGACGTCAACGGCTCCGAGGACCTCATCCAAAATTCCCGCAACACCGCGGGTGGGGTGCATCCGCGCGCCCGCAATTTGCAACAAGGTACTCTTGCCGGCGCCATTGGGGCCCAAGACAACCCAACGTTCACCTTCAGCGACGCGCCAATCAACATTATTCAACAGTGTTTTGGTGCCGCGGACCACGCTGACACCGGCCAATCCCAGAACTTCACTCATAACTACTGAGCCTATGACACGAGGGGTCACCAACGCTAACTGGGCGCGCATTTCTGCGCCTTATGTGAGCCATGATTCACAGCCGAAGGGGGCGCAATGGATAGAATCGAGAGTATGCCTTCCACTTTCACAGCAGTCAGCTATGCCACAACGCTCACCCCCGCAGCCCTTGACACCGTTCGCTCGGTCTTGGCCGAGCACGGCTACACGGTCGCCTCCGAACGCCGTGAGAGCCATCCCGGCTTTGACGCCGTCGTCTTGGAACTGGGTTCCCTGAACCCTTCCGGGACTACCGATGAGCAGGGCGCGGCCCGTTTGGCTCGCCTACGCGCGGCGCTGGCCGTGGCCGGTGGCAACGAGGTGAGCACCGCCGTCGTGCCTGATTCACTGCGCGCCGCGGAACGCAAGTTCATCATCATGGATGTTGACTCGACCCTCATCCAGCAGGAAGTCATTGAACTCTTGGCCGCTCATGCAGGCACAGAGGTCGAGGTGGCTCAGGTGACCGAGGCCGCCATGCGCGGGGAGTTGGACTTTGCCCAGAGCCTGCATCATCGAGTGGCCACACTGGCCGGCCTGCCCGAAAGCGTATTGGCCGAAGTTGGCGCAAAAATTAAGCTCTCCGTAGGTGCCGAGCGCCTCGTGGCTCAGGCCAAGGCCGCCGGTCACGTCGTGGCTGCCGTCTCGGGAGGCTTCTCCCAGATCCTCGCTCCCCTCGCCGAACGCTTGGGACTGGATTACGCCATGGCGAACGATCTGGAGATCATCGACGGGGTACTGACGGGCAAGGTCTCCGGGGCTGTTGTAGATCGGGCTGCTAAGGCCACGCAGCTGCGCCTATGGAGCCAAGAGTCCGGCATTGCTCCGCAGGCCACGATGGCTATTGGCGATGGCGCCAATGACCTCGACATGATGGCCGCGGCGGGTCTGGGTGTGGCCTTCAACGCCAAGCCGGCCGTGCGGGCTGTCGCCGACGCGCAGATCAATCTGCCGAACCTCGACGTGGCGCTGGCCCTAGCCAACATTGCCTGATCCAGCACTGCCTCAGGTTCTCTAGACACCAGCTTTAAACGCCGACCGCTCCCGCACTGACTGCACAGTGCGGGAGCGGTCGGCGTTTAACCCTCGTGTGAGGGTCTCATGCTGGTGTTTATTTGAAGTAGTCGGCTCCGCCAACGTATTCGGTGTGGCCCGAGGGAACCTCGGCCGTGGCCATCTTGGCAATTTCGGCAGCAAATTCAGCCACCGAGTAGAGGCGGCCGGCCTCGGCGCGACGAGCCTCAATGGCACCCGGGTTGGCACGATCCAGCAGGGTCGCCGTCACGGTGCCCTCGATCATGTCACCGGAGACCACCACGAGGGAGATGTCCTCGGCGGCCAGGTTCGGGATGAGGGCGCGCAGGGCGTCCTCGCCGGCACGCTTGCTCTTGGCAACGGGCTCGTACTCGGGCATCGTCGGCACGGTTTCAATGAAGTGTGCCTGGTGGCTCGTGACGAAGACCACGCGGGATCCGGCCGGCAGCAGCGGCATCGCGGCGTTGAGCAGGTTGACCTGAGCGTCGCGGTTGAGCTTCAGGGCGTAGTTCTCGGCCATGCCGGACTCCATGCCACCGGAAGCGTTCAAAACCACCAGGTCCAAGGACCCGAAGTTTTCCAGGGCTGCGCTGACAAGAGCCTGCACGCCTTCCTGGGTGGTCAGATCGGCGCCGACGGCCACGGCGCGTCCGCCAGCTTCTACGATCTGGCTGACAACCTTGTTGGCGCGGGGCGCCTTCTGGCGGTAGTTAACTACTACCGCTGCGCCTTCTGCGGCCAGGTACTTGGCTACATCGGCACCGACTCCGCGTGAGGAACCGGTAACAATGGCTGTCTTTCCGTCAAGCTTTCCCATAAAAAATATCCTTAAGTTTCAACGGTACATTCAGTAATCCAGACGGCCGGGGCCACCTGCGAGTCTGTAAGAATCATATCCGGGCGCTCCCCTACTGGGCGGTAGGGAAGCTGTGGAAGAGCTTCTTTAGTGCCCCATGCCAAGTCCACCGTCAACGGGGATGACGGCCCCGGAGATATAGGAAGCCTCGTCGCTGGAGACCCAGCGCACCACGTTGGCGACCTCTTCCGCCGTCGCAAAGCGAGCGGCGGGAATCGTGGAGAGGTACTGCTTCTGCGTTTCCTCGGGCAGCGCCGCGGTCATATCGGTGCTGATGAATCCGGGGGCCACCACGTTGGCGGTGATGCCGCGTGATCCCAGCTCGCGAGTCAGGGAGCGGGCGATGCCCACCAGTCCGGCCTTGGACGCCGCGTAGTTGATCTGTCCCGGTGAACCGTAGAGGCCGACCACGGAGGAAATCAACACGACGCGACCCTTGCGCTTACGGATCATGCCCTTGGAGGCGCGCTTGATGACACGGAAGGCACCGGTCAGGTTGGTGTCCACGACGGAGGTGAAGTCGTCCTCGCTCATGCGCAGCAGAAGGGTGTCCTTCGTGATGCCAGCATTGGCGATGAGCACCTCAACGGGTCCATGGGCGGCCTCAACCTCGGTGAAGGCGGCGTCGATGGAGGCAGCATCGGTGACATCGGCCTGAACGCCGAGGATGCCCTCGGGCAGCTCGGACGGGCTCCTGTAGGTCACCGCGACCTTGTCACCATTGGCCAAAAAGGCCTGGGCAATGGCCAAACCAATGCCACGGTTTCCGCCGGTGACTAAAACGCTGCGACCCTGGCTTACTTCGCCTGCCGGTGCACTCATGTATTCCTCCATAGAAAAGCTCATAAAAAATGACACAGATGATTCAACTCTAGTTAATGAATCCTACGGTGAATCACCGAGCACCACACAGTTGACTTTTGGTTGTGTACCGCTGCGGTGACAGAATGGGTGTGTCCCTTTGGAGTGTGATGAAAGAGCAACCAGCTACGCCGAAGTTCGGTGCGCCCCGGCGAAGCAAGTTCCGTCAAGGTGCCGCCGAATCAGAAATTCCCGCGATTACCAATGCCACGCAAGCGCACAGCGATGAGATGCGTGGACGCATGATCAAGTACGCCGTCACCATGGGAATTCGCATGGTGTGTCTGGGCGCCATCTTCCTTTTTCACGGTTGGTACGTGCTTATCCCCATCGTGGGAGCCGTGATCTTGCCATGGGTTGCCGTCATGATCGCCAATGGCGGGGCCGATATTGTCCACCGCAAAACCGTTGAGCTGCTCGACGCCGCTCCCCTGTATGAGGTGGAGTCCGGCCAGCAAGAGAAGCACGACGACGAGGATCAGCTAGGCGAGATCCTCACGGGAGAAATCGTCCCCGACGAGGAGGAGCCCAGCGAAGCGGGGCCCGCCGAGACCGCGTCAGAGAATTCGTCAGAGAAACAGGACCGCCATGAACATCTTTGACATGCTGCCCGGTGCCCACAACCCGGAAACCACCCCGGCAGCCGATACTCCGGAGCCCATCTGCTCCCGGAAGGGCTGCCGTGCGGCGGCCACGCAACAACTCTTGTGGAACAACCCCAAGATCCACACCCCGGAGCGTCGCAAGATCTGGCTGGCCTGTTCCGAGCATGTGGCCTGGCTGGAGGACTATCTGCAGAGTCGTTCCCTCTGGAAAGAAACTCTGCCTCTGAGCCCGAAGGATGTCGCGTAAGTACATGAAGACCTATAAGTTCCTCTTCTCAAGTCGTTGGATGGGCTACTTCGCGGTGGCTCTCATCTTTGCCATCGCCTGCGTGTCCTTGGGCAATTGGCAGATGAACCGTCGCGAGGCCGTCGTTGCCAACATCACGAAAATTCAGGAAAACTACTCCGGGACGGTGATCGACTACGCCGATATCGCCGGGAACTTTGCAGACTTTGACGCTGCCAAGGAGTGGACGCAGGTTCGCCTCGTGGGCCAGTATCTGACGGAAGATCAGCGCATCGTCCGGAACCGGCCGCTCAATGGCACGCCCGGCTATGAGGTCCTGGTCCCCTTGCGATTGGTCAATGGTGACACCGTCATCATCGACCGAGGTTGGCTCCCCATCGGCAACAAGGAAGCCGGTCACCCGGACATCGTCCCGGAGCCAGAATCTGGCACGGTTGAGGTCATCGCCCGACTCAAGCCGGCCGAGCCGCGTCTGGACCGCGGCGCACCGGCGGGACAGCTTGCCTCGATTGAGCTCAACGACTACGCAGCCCAATTGAGCTACCCCATCAAGACCGGCGCTTACGGTCAGGTGGCCAAGGAAAGCCCGGCCGCGGCCAGCAATCCGGTGGCCTTCCCGGCACCCTCGATCGACGAGGGCTCCCACCTGAGCTATGCCATGCAGTGGATCGCCTTCGGTGTCCTGGCCTTCATCGGCTTTGGTTACGCGGCCAGGATGCAGCGTCGTAACGACGAATTCGATGCATTGGAGGCTGAAGAGTCAGGCATTCCCGTCGAGGAGCTGTACGGTCGCGGCTCCGCCTTCCACCCCCGGCAGCACCCCAAGGTGCGCAAGCCAGGTGCCCGGCAGACCGCCGAGGAAGCCGAAGACGCCATCTTGGATGCCCAAGGCTTCTAAGCCCGGCAGCAACAGGCGGTGCCGCCAACTACCCAGCTGTGGCAATTCTCACAGCTGGGTTTGTCATAGAATGACGGCGTGACTACTGAGCAGATTCCCGCCGCTTCCCTCTCCGATCCCCGGGTTGAGAATGTCCGCGCTGCCCTAAAGGCGGCCGGGCTCGAGGACACCGTCGTGGTGGTTCCCGACTCCGTCGCCACGGCAGCCACGGCGGCCGCCGTCTTAGGCTGCGAGGTTGCGGCAATCGCCAATAGCCTCATTTTTGAGTGCGACGGCGCTCCACTGCTGATCGTGGCTAGCGGCGCGGGCAAGGTCAACGTGAAGTTGCTGGCCCTCGAGCAGGGACTAGGGAAAATCAGCCGCGCCGATCACGATTTTGTGTTGCGGTACGCCGGTCAGCCCGTGGGTGGCGTGGCACCCCTGGGGCACCCCGCCCCCATCCGAACTTTCCTCGACACGGATCTGGCCGCGCACTCCCGCTTGTGGGCAGGAGCCGGGAGCCATCAGGCGATGTTGTCCCTGAGCTACCACGAACTCCTCGCGGTCACGGGCGCTACGGAAGCTGTCGTGCGCTAACTGACCCTCTGGGCCACGTAGCTGAACACAACGACGGCGGGAGGTGACGAAATTTACTTTCGTCACCTCCCGCCGTCGTACGTGGCTGTTAGACCCGAAGGCTAGGCCAGCGTGATCAGGTCCAGGTAATCCGGGTTCCAGAGGTCCTCGTCGCCGTCGGGCAACAGCACGACGCGCTCGGGGTCAAGCGCCGCAACGGCACCCTCATCGTGGCTGACCAAGACCACAGCACCCGTGTAGTTCTTCAGGGCACCGAGGATCTCCGCACGACTGGCGGGGTCAAGGTTGTTTGTGGGCTCATCCAGGAGCAGCACGTTGGCGCTGGAGGCAACGATCGTGGCCAGGGCCAGACGTGTCTTCTCACCACCGGAGAGGACACCGGCAGGCTTGTTGACGTCATCGCCGGAGAACAGGAAGGACCCAAGAATGCCGCGCACCTCGGCGTCATTCATGTCACCGGCTGCCGATCGCATGTTTTCCAGCACCGTGCGGGAGACATCGAGCGTGTCGTGCTCCTGGGCGTAGTAGCCAACCTTGAGGCCGTGACCGGGAATGATCTTTCCTGTGTCAGGCTGAGAAACGCCGGCCAGCATGCGCAGCAGGGTCGTCTTACCGGCACCGTTGAGGCCCAGGATGACAACCTTGGAGCCGCGGTCGATCGCAAGGCTGACATCCATGAAAATTTCCAGCGAACCGTAGGACTTGCTGAGTCCCTCGGCCATGAGCGGGGTCTTGCCACACGGCGACGGCTCGGGGAAGCGCAGCGCTGCCACCTTGTCCTGCGCCCGGACCTCTTCCAGTCCGGCCAGCAGGCGCTCGGCACGCTTGGCCATGTTCTGCGCGGCAACGGCCTTGGTGGCCTTGGCACGCATCTTGTTGGCCTGCTCCATGAGGACGCCGGCCTTCTTTTCGGCGTTGGCGCGTTCCCGACGTCGGGCACGCTCATCGGTTTCGCGCTGCGCGAGGTACTTCTTGTAGCCAAGGTTGTACTGATCGATCGTGGCCCGGTTGGCGTCAAGGTGGTAGACCTTGTTCACCGTTGCATCGAGGAGCTCCACATCGTGGCTGATCACGATCAAGCCACCAGTGTGGCTCTTGAGGAAGTCACGCAACCAGGCCACCGAATCGGCGTCAAGGTGGTTGGTGGGCTCATCCAGCAACATGGTCTTCGCACCGGAGAACAAGATACGAGCCAGCTCAACACGACGTCGCTGACCACCGGAGAGGGTCTTCAACGGCTGGTTGAGGATGCGCTCGGGCAGGGCCAGGTTGGAGGAGATCGCGGCGGCCTCGGCCTCGGCAGCATAGCCACCGTTGGCGAGGAACTCGGCTTCGAGACGATCGTAGCGACGCATGGCCTTGTCGCGAATGTTGTTGTCGTCGCTGGCCATATCGCTTTCGGCCTTGCGCAACTTGCCGATGACCTTATCCAGGTTACGAGCGGCGAGGATGCGATCCTTGGCCAGCTGTTCCATGTCAGGGGTGCGAGGATCCTGAGGCAGGTAACCAATCTCACCCGAACGGGTGACCTTGCCACCGGCGGGGAGGCCTTCTCCGGCCAAAACTCGAGTCAGTGTGGTCTTGCCGGCGCCGTTTCGGCCCACAAGTCCAATCTTGTCACCGGAATCGATGCGGAATGATACTTCGTCCATGAGCAGGCGCGCTCCAGCACGTAACTCAAGGTCTTGGACCGATATCAACGTAGTAACCTTTCACGTAAGTGGGTATATGCCGCGAAACGTTTCTCCGCCGATTCCGGTTGAGACGAACGTTGTACAACCAAGCCAGTCTAACGAGGTTCCGGGGTGGGGAAAATCCGGTATCAAGAAAAATTCAGTGAAAGTAGCCATAATGACTTCCTCTCGACCCACAAATGAGACGTTGGCAACAACGAAGAAGCCCAGCGACTCCGTAGATTTCACCCCCGCACGACGCCGGTGGGGCGCCATGGATCTCTCACTGATTGCGGTATTTGCCGCCCTCATGGCCGCCTCCATTGCCGTGCCGGGCATCAATGTTGGCGTTTTAGGTGTGCCCATTACGCTGCAGACACTCGTGGTGGCCTTGTGTGGACTCGTTCTCGGTTTTGGCCGGGGAACCGCGGCAGTGAGCCTCTATATTCTCCTTGGCCTCATCGGATTGCCCATCTTTAGTGGCTTCCGCGCCGGACCTGCCGTCCTGGCCAGCCCCTCCGCCGGGTACATTGTGGGCTTCATCTTTGGCGCGGCCGTGATCGGCCTGCTCGCTCGTTTCGCCCTTCGCAGCCGGTGGCGCGCGGGTGCACTCTTTGGCGCAGCCATGGTGGGAACCATTGTTGTTCATAGCTTCGGCATTGTGGGATTCCTCATCAAGGGGATGGCCCTGCCGGCCGCCATCGCCGCCGATGTCATCTACCTGCCCGGTGACGTGATTAAGAATGTCTTGGCCGTTGTGATTGCCTTGAGCCTGCACCGCGCCTTCCCTGACCTGTTGGTGCGCCGACGCAAGTGAGAAACGCCGGAAATAACTGCATTGTCTTAGATCGCGCCGCCGTCACTGTTGAGGCAGCCGATCCAAGGTCGCAGGAAACAAAAACCATCCTCGCCCCGGTCTCCTTGACGCTGACGGAGCAGCGTATCGCCATCATCGGCGCAAATGGTTCGGGTAAATCCACGCTCCTACGCCTCCTCAACGGCCTGGTACTCCCCTCCTCGGGAACGGTTCAGGTCAACGGCAACAGCACACAAAGGGACGTCTCGGCAGTGCGCCGCAGCGTCGGCTTTGTCTTCACCGATCCACTCTCGCAACTGGTCATGCCCACACCCCAGGAAGACATTGAACTGTCCCTGCGCCGCCAAAAGTTAAGCAAGGCCGAGCGTCGCCACAAGGCCACCGCCATCCTGGCCGACTACGGTCTGGCACATCTGGCCGAGAGCAGCATTTACGAACTCTCCGGCGGGGAACGCCAGCTGACGGCCCTGGCGACGGTGCTCGCCGTCGCCCCTGACATCCTGGTCCTGGACGAGCCCTCCACGTTGCTGGATCTACGCAATACCCGGCTGCTGATGGAACGCCTCGATGCTCTCCCCCAGCAAATCATCATGTCAACGCACAATCTGGACCTGGCTGCCCGCTTTGACAGGATCCTGGTGATCGATTGCGGCCAGCTCGTCTTCGACGGAGAGCCAGATCGTGGCATTGCCCGATATCGAGAGCTGGCCGGCTAGTGCGAGGTCACGCCTTCATGGTGGCCGGGTACGTGCCGGGCGAGTCCATCGTGCATCGCACACGCCTGGGCCTGAAGGCACTTCTGCTGCTGCTCGTGGCCGTGCTATGCCTCGCCTCGCCCGCACTGTCCCCCGAGTTCAGCGTGGGAATTACGACGGCGACCCTGATCCTTGTCGTCATCGGCCACGTCGTCGCGGGGCTGGGTTGGCAACGGCTCTGGCGTGCCGTGCGGCTCATGCTGATCTTTTTGATCTTGATTGCGGCTTATCAGTGGTGGCAATTTGGGCCGTTGATTGCGTGGCAGGTCATTGCCGCCATCGTGGCAACGGTACTCGCCTCCAATGTTCTAACGTCCACGACGCCCGTGGATACGCTCCTGGATGGTCTGGCGGCCCTTGTGCGGCCCTTGCGCCGTTTTGGCGCCGACCCCGAGCGGTTCTCCCTCACGGTGGCGCTCATGCTGCGCAGCATCCCCTACGTCATCGGCGCCTTTGCCGACGTGCGTGATGCCGCACGGGCCCGCGGCTTGGAACGTAACCTCGTGGCCCGCTCACTACCTGTTGTCATCTCCACCGTGGCATATGCCCGGGCAACGGGCGATGCCCTTGCTGCCCGTGGCCTGGGCGATCCCGAACCGCCGGAGGCACGTTAGCTACAGCGCACGCCACTGAAACTGCGCCGAAATGCCGATGCCTCCGGCCATGCTGATCATGGCGACGGCATCCGCCGCTGATCTGTCCTCGCGCCTAGCCCGGGCCAGCAGCCGCGTCACCAACACTGCCCCCGAGGCGCCGTACGGGTGCCCCAAAGCCAGCGCTCCGCCGTCGTGGTTAAAAAGCGCCGGGTCCAGCTCGAGGAGATCTGCCGTGGCAAGGACCTGGGCGGCGAAAGCCTCGTTGTACTCGATCATGCTGGCCCGCAGGCGCTCCGGAGACAGCCCGGTGCGGCGCATGAGCGCCCGGGTGGAATGCGCCGCAGCCACGCCAAGGAGCGTGGGATCGTTGCCCGTCACGGCGCTGTCGCAAAAGACCAAACCAGCGGCCGCTAGCTTCCGGGCTCGGGCGAGCGTTGTGACGGCGACGATGGCCGCGCCGTCGCTATAGGGACAGGAATTGCCGGCCGTGACGGTTCCCCCGGGCACAAAGGCGGCAGGGAATCGCGCCAAGAGGCTGGCCGAGAGCGTGGCCCTGGGACCTTGATCCGCTGTGAGGGACGCAAAGGGGATGAGTTCCTCATCGAAATGGCCGTTGTGGGCAGCTGCCACGGCGCGCCGATGGCTTTCCAAGGCATAGGCGTCCTGCCGCTGGCGGGTGATCTTATAGTGGCTGGCCACGTTTTCAGCGGCTTCTCCGGCGTCGGGATCGCCAGTTTCGTAAGGTGCGAACTGGGCGCGGTCGAAGAACTCCAACTCACCCTGTGGGCCGCGATGGGCACGCGCTGGGGCGGTGCTGATGCTCTCCACGCCACCGGCTAGATACAGTTCGCCTGCCCCGGCCTGAATGAGTCGGCAGGCCAGCACGATCGCTTCCAAGCCCGAGCCGCATTGCCGATCTACGGTCAGGCCCGGGATGCTCTCGGGCAGTCCGGCGGTGAGGGCGGACAGCCGCGCCACATTGCCGCCTCCGCCGGTGGCGTTTCCGAGGATGACGTCGGAAATCTCCGCGGCGGCCACACCTGGCTGACGCACGAGGTCCTCGAGCACGGCCGAGGCGAGCATGTGGGCCCGGATGTCTTTATAGGCTCCGCCGACCTTGGCGATGGGCAGCCGCTTGGCCGCAATGATCACGGGCGTCGTGTCGGGACTGTTAGCGAAGGCGCTGGGCACGCGGGTCTCCTTCGGTGATCCAGTGGCTCAAGAGTGCACGGCTAATTTTACCGCTGCCGGTGAGGGGTAGTTCCGAGAGCGCAAAGAAGGCGCGGGGCCGGTGGGATTCGGGGAGGTGCTGCGCGGCTCGGCGTAGCGTGTCCAGAAGCTGCTGCTCGGCACCCGCGTCATGGCAGGCCGCGATGAGCCGTTGCCCGCGGATCAGGTCAGGAATCCCTGCCACGATGACCCGCGGGGCCCGCACGCCAGCTGCCTCCAGGGCGCTCCTGAGGAGCTGTTCCACAGGGTGCGGATACACATTGGCCCCCGAGACATTAACCATGTCGCTCGCTCGACCCGCCAGATGCAAGCGACCACGGGCATCGAGGGAGCCTTGGTCACGCACCGTGCACCACCTCTGGTCTGGTTCGGCGGCCGCTTCGACTGTAAAGGCGAGCCCGTCGTCGCCCCAGGCGTAGCCATCGCAGGCATAGGGGCCCTTGACCCACACATCGCCTTGCTGCCCGGGGGCACAGTCTTGGCCGAGTTCGTCCCGGATGGCGATCTCGGCTCCGGGAAAGGCCTGACCCACGCCCTGATCCCCTGCGGTATCGGTGCCGGTCATGGTGACAGCCGAAACGAAGCCCAACTCCGCGGCGCCGTAATACTGCTGGATGCGCGCGTGCGGTGCCCATTCCTGCACAAGGGCCAGGAGTGTGTCCGGCATCTCGGAACCGGCACACACGATCGAGCTCAGCTGCTCTCCACTGCGTCCCGTAGCCAGGCCTCGAGCCGCCATGAGCCCCAGGATGGTCGGGACGAGCACGAGCCGGCTTGCCCCATTCTCGACCATGGCGTCCAGGGCCGCGTCGGGGCTGAAGTGGGGCAGCGCGAGGAAGGTCCCGCCGCTGAAGAGCGACTCCCCCAAGGCATAGAGATTCATGCTGGCGGCCAATGGACCGGGGGCCAGCGTGAGAGTGGATTCCCCAACATCGAAGTATTCGGCGCTACGCAGAAACGAGGTGTGCCACGAGATGGCGGGGCGGAGAAAGGCCTTCGGTACTCCGCTCGTGCCCGAGGACAGTCCGAGGAGAAAGGTCTCGGGTGCTTCCGGCTGTTGTCGCCTACTCGAGGCCCACGCCCTGGCCTGACCCATGAGTGCCCGGCGGACGCCGTCGGGCCACTGAGTGTCGAGGACCATGACGGGACGCCGCTGCACCACCGCGGAACAAAATTTGATCGCCAACTCCACACTCGTGGGGAGCTCAATCACGACGACGGGCGAGGTGCCGGCGTCCTGCTTTGGCTGATGCTGAGCTGCCTGGAGCAGCTGCGCATACGAGAGCCGCTGCTCCCCCACCACGACGGCGGTCCGGTCCCCGCGCACGGCGGCCCAGTGTCTGAGTTCTTTGATGAATGGCATTGTCATCATGGTAGATGAGTTTGTGGCCCGTCAGCCGCTACTCTTGTGGCATGACATTTAACCAGGGGGCCCGGCTGGACCCATCGCAGGCAGAAGACCAGAGAGGCCGCAGCGGCATGGGGCGCGGCGGCAAGGTAGGGCTCGGCCTAGGCGGCGGCATCGTCGTGCTCATCGGCGCCCTGCTGGGCATCAATCCAGAGATACTCTCGTCCATTCTTGGGGATACCTCAACGCAGCCGGCCATCGAACAAACTGGCGACTCAGCGTTGGAGAGCTGCCTGACCGGGCAAGACGCGAACGAGCGCCTGGACTGCCGTATTCTCGGCACGGCCAACTCGCTCAATAGCTTCTGGCCGAGCTACCTCGCAGAACGCGGGATCGATTACTCAGCACCCAAAACCGTGATCTTCCAGGGCAGTGTCAACACCGCCTGCGGGCAAGCCAGCTCTGCCGTTGGACCGTTCTACTGCCCCGGCGACAACAAAGCCTACTTTGACCCGGACTTCTTCTCCCAGCTGGAGACACAGTTCGGCTCCTCGGGCGGCCCTCTCGCCCAGGAATACGTGGTGGCGCACGAGTTTGGCCATCACGTGCAGGATCTATTGGGAACCATCGGCAAGGCGCAGCAAGACCCGCAGGGCGCGCAATCGGCCGCCGTACGCACCGAGCTGCAGGCTGATTGCTACGCTGGCATTTGGATGCGGTACGCCTCGTCCAACCCCGCGCCGGGAAGCAGCGAACCGTTCCTGATTCCTCTGACGCAAAAGGACCTTAACGACGCCCTCTCCGCTGCTTCATCTGTTGGCGATGACAGGATCCAGGAAGCCGCAACAGGGCGCAGCAATCCGGAGTCGTGGACGCACGGTTCCAGTAAACAGCGCCAGCAATGGCTCTACACGGGCTACCAAAAAGCTGACCTTGCGGCCTGCGACACCTTCGCCGTCCCGTCGGTCTAGCCACGGAATGCATCCAGCGGATTAAAAGCAAAGGCCCGGTTTCTTACTTCCACCATGACTGGTTGAAGCAAGAAACCGGGCCTTTTGCGTGCGTGCCTAGATGTTAAAGCCCAGGGCTCGCATCTGGTCGCGACCGTCGTCTGTGATCCGTTCCGGACCCCACGGCGGCATCCACACCCAGTTGATACGCCATTCGTCAACGATGGGCCCAAGCGAAGCTTCTACTTGTTCCTCGATGACGTCCTGCAGGGGGCAAGCCGCCGTGGTGAGCGTCATGTCCAGCAGCAGTGCGCCGTCGTCGCCGTAACGAAGACCGTAAAGCAAACCTAAGTCGACGACGTTGACACCCAATTCGGGGTCAATGACGTCCCGCAGGGCTTCCTCAACGTCTTCCAGGTTTGTCTGCCCGGCGGCAACGGCCGGGCTTGTTTCGCTGATGTCAGTCATGATTCCTTCTTGACGATGGTCGGTTGGTTGGCGAGGCGATTAAGCCGTGGCCGTCTCGGCAACCAAGTAACGGTCGTAGCCTTCTTCTTCCAAGCGGTCAGCCAATTCCGGGCCACCCTGCTCAGCGATGGTTCCGTCAACGAATACGTGCACGAACTGCGGCTTGATGTAACGCAGGATGCGCGTGTAGTGCGTGATGAGCAAGGTACCGAGGCCACCTGCATGGATGGCACGGTTGACACCTTCGGAGACGATCTTCAGTGCGTCAACGTCCAGGCCGGAGTCGGTCTCATCCAAGACGGCGAACTTCGGGCGGAGCAGTTCGAGCTGAAGAATTTCGTGACGCTTCTTCTCGCCACCGGAGAAACCTTCGTTGACGTTACGCTCAGCGAACTCGGGTTCGATGCGCAGCTGAGCCATGGCAGCCTTGACGTCCTTGGTCCACGTACGCAGCTTGGGGGCTTCGCCGTCGATCGCGGTCTTGGCGGTGCGCAGGAAGTTGGTCATGGTGACGCCGGGGATTTCCACCGGGTACTGCATGGCCAAGAAGAGACCGGCGCGGGCACGCTCGTCAACGCTCATCTCCAAGACGTTTTCGCCGTCGAGGGTGATGGAACCGCTGTCGACCGTGTAACGCGGGTGACCGGCGATCGTGGAGGCCAGGGTGGACTTACCGGAGCCATTGGGGCCCATGATGGCGTGAGTTTCACCCGTGTTGATGGTCAGGCTGACACCCTTGAGGATCGGCTTGATGCCCTGTTCCGTCTCGATGCTGACGTGCAGGTCCTTGATTTCCAGAGTAGACATACTCTATTTTCTCCTAAAAAGTTTAATGAACAGGCCGCGGCGCTACTGAGCGCTGACGCCATTAAGAATGTTGGTGACGTCCACATAGACGTCGCTGCCGTGAACGGTCAAGGCAAAGACCGGCACGGGTTCAAATGCTGGCAAGGTCAACGGCTGGCCGCTGCTCAGATCAAATGAGCTGCCATGTGCCCAGCACTCGATCGTGCCATCCTCCACGTCGCCTTCGCTCAAGGAGATATCGTCGTGTGAACAGGTATCTCCAATCGCGTGAAGTTCTCCATAGGAGTCCCGCACGATCGCGATGGGGCAATCATCAACCTCGACGAGCAAGGAAGACTTGACCTGTACGTCGTCGACTTGGCAGACAATGACGCCGGCTGGCGTGGAGGAATCACTCACAGTGCGCTCGATTCCAATTCGCGCTCGACGGAGTCACGCAGGCGTTCTTCCAAGGCCGGAACCTTGATCTGCTGAATCACTTCGTTGAGGAAGCCGCGCACGACGAGGCGGCGTGCCACATCTTCGGCGATACCGCGAGTCTGTAGGTAGAACAGCTGCTCGTCATCGAAGCGACCGGTAGCACTTGCGTGTCCGGCGCCCTCGATCATGCCCGTCTCAATTTCCAGGTTCGGCACCGAATCGGCACGTGCACCCTGGGTCAGGATCAGGTTACGGTTCATCTCGTAACTGTCGGTGCCTTCGGCCTGCTTGCGGATCAGCACATCGCCAATCCAGACGGCGTGGGCGTTGTCGCCCTGCAGGGCGCCCTTGTAGGTCACGCGAGACTTGCAGTTCTTCGTGGAGTGATCCACGAACAAACGCTGTTCCAGGTGCTGGCCGGCATCGGCAAAGTACAGTCCGTACATTTCAACCTCGGCACCCGTGCCGCTGTAACGAGCGGTCGGTGTGGTGCGCAGCAAGTCGCCACCAAGGTTGACCACAACGTGCTTGACCTTGGAGTCGCGGCCGGCCATGACGTGCTGGGCGCTGGCGTGGACGGCGTCGTCGTTCCAGTCCTGGATGCTGACGACCGTCAGATCGGCACCATCTTCGACGAGAACCTCGACGTTTTCAGACAGAACCGCGGTACCGCGGTGGTCCAAAACAACAACACCGGTGGCGAACTTCTTGGCGTGAACCAGGATGTGCGATGCGGCGGGGGTGTCGCCCTGGCCCGTGAGAGTCAAGGTCGTCACGTTATCTGCGTTGCCAACGAACTCGGCAGGCAGGGTCACGATGGTTGCTTCGCTGAAGTTTTCCCAAGCGGCGGCGGCTACGCGGTCCTCTGGGATACCGGCGGAACCAATGCGCGCGTCGTCACGGCCCACGGTTTCAACCGTGACGCCTTCCGGGGCGGAAGCCTCAACCAAGGGAGCGGCGCCGTTAAGCTCCATACCCTTGATGCCAACGCGATCCAGGCCGCGCAGACGCTTGAGCGGGGTGAAGCGCCAGTCTTCTTCACGGCCTGTGATGGCCGGGAAGTCGGCGAGCTTGTACGAGGTCAAACGGCCTGCACGTGAGCTATCCGGAACGCCGGCACCCGCGCCGTGGCTGTGTGCCTTGGCTGCGTTGCCGCCGAGGGGACCTGATTCGGGGTTGATCTCGGAGAGGCTTTCGCCCTCTTCGGTCATGCCCTTAATGAAGCCCTGGGACCAGATTTTTGACTCTGTTTCTTGTTCTTGCGTGAGCTCGGTCATTTAGCCGACGGCCCCTTCCATCTGCAGTTCAATCAGGCGGTTCAGTTCGAGTGCGTATTCCATGGGCAGTTCCTTGGCGATGGGCTCGATGAAGCCGCGCACAATCATGGCCATGGCCTCGTCCTCGGGCATGCCGCGGGACTGCAGGTAGAACAGCTGCTCTTCGCTGACCTTGGATACGGTTGCCTCGTGACCCATGGAGACATCGTCTTCACGTACGTCGACGTAGGGGTAGGTATCCGAGCGGGAGATGTTATCGACCAGGAGGGCGTCACAACGAACGGTGTTAGCCGAGTGTGTTGCACCTTCACGGATCTGCACGAGGCCACGGTAAGCGGCTCGTCCACCACCACGAGCAACAGACTTCGAGATGATCGAGGACTGCGTGTTCGGGGCAATGTGGACCATCTTGGATCCGGTGTCCTGGTGCTGGCCTTCGCCGGCGAAAGCTACCGACAGGGTCTCACCCTTGGCGTGCTCACCCACGAGGTAAACGGCCGGGTACTTCATGGTGACCTTGGAACCGATGTTGCCATCGACCCACTCCATGGTGGCACCTTCGTGAGCAATGGCTCGCTTGGTGACCAGGTTGTACACGTTGTTGGACCAGTTCTGGATGGTGGTGTAGCGAACGCGGGCGTTTTTCTTCACCACGATCTCAACGACGGCCGAGTGCAGGGAGTCCGAGGTGTAGATAGGAGCCGTGCAGCCTTCGATGTAGTGAACGTAGCTGTCCTCATCGGCGATGATGAGCGTGCGCTCGAACTGGCCCATGTTCTCCGTGTTGATACGGAAGTAAGCCTGCAACGGGATCTCTACGTGAACGCCCTTGGGAACGTACACGAAGGAACCGCCGGACCAGACGGCCGTGTTCAAGGAGGCGAACTTGTTATCGCCCACCGGAATCATGGTGCCGAAGTACTCCTGGAAGATCTCCGGGTGTTCGCGCAACGCGGTGTCGGTGTCGGTGAAGATGACGCCCTGTGCTTCCAAGTCCTCGCGGATCTGGTGGTACACAACCTCGGACTCGTACTGAGCCGTAACGCCACCAACCAAGCGGTTACGCTCAGCTTCGGGGATACCGAGCTTCTCGTACGTATTGCGAATGTCCTCGGGAAGTTCCTCCCAGGTACCGGCCTGCTTTTCAGTGGAGCGGACAAAGTACTTGATATTGTCGAAGTCAATGCCGGAGAGATCTGCACCCCAGGTCGGCATGGGCTTGCGGTCGAAGTACTTCAGGCCCTTCAGACGCATATCTAGCATCCACTCGGGCTCGCCCTTTTTAGCGGAGATGTCGCGGACGACTTCTTCGCTGAGGCCGCGTCGGGCGTTGTCGCTGACAGCATTCTTATCCGACCAACCGAAGGCATAGTTGCCTAGGCCTTCAAGCTCGGGGTTTCTCTCGAGAATGTCGTGGTTGGTGGCATCTGCCACCTCACCATCGGCGCGTACATCCTGCGCTAATTGATCCGTCATCACGGCCTTTCTTGCTGATGTTTGGAAACAAAGGTGGAGGGGCGTTGAATCCGCACCGTACGGCCGGCCGACGGGGCGGCATCGGCCGTCGTCGTGGCTAGCTTGCGGACAACTGCACGCCCTGTTGGAACGTGGGTAGTGCAGACATGTCCGCCACTGGCCATGGTGGAGAGTCTGCGCACATCGACGCCGATGAGTCGGGAGAAAACCTTGGTCTCGGCGTCGCAAAATTCGGGGAAGGAACTGGCAAGTTCCTGAATGGGACAGTGGCCCTGGCACAACTGTTCGGCAGCCATGGCCGATCCCGGGTTCAAGGAGTTTGAGCTCGCGACGAAGTGGTCCAGCTGCAGCGCCTCCGCGAGAGCCTTGGAGCGTGCGGCAACATCGTCACCGGCGGCGTCCACGACAGACTGGTATTTGGCTTCCATCTTGGCAAAGCGACTTTCAGCAAAATCACTGACAGCGGAGGCTCCACTGGTCTTGGCAAGCTCGCTGAGCGCCAGCGTGGCAATTTCTAGATAGTCGTCGCCAATCTCTGTCTGTCCGCGGCGGGACACAACATAGCGGCGAGCAGGTCGGCCGGCACCACTCTTAGCATTGCTAATGAGCTTAACCTCGATAATCCCCTCACGGGTCAAGGTGTCAAGGTGCCTGCGCACCGCTGCCGGAGTCAACCCCAGGAGGCTGCCAAGTTGCGCAGCACTGACGGGCCCTTGTTCTAGCACCGCCGTCAGGACACGGTCTCGGGTACGTTCATCAGGATCGATCCCGGGACTAATATCGGTTTCTACATGCTGACTCATTGACACCTCCACGCAGTCGAAATAACACACAGCATTACACAACACAAGTATGCCGTAATTACCCTAACGGTTCCACTAAGGTGAGCCTACCCACTCATAGGCGCAGTTTCGCCCGGTCAATCGCTCATCTACGTCGCGTAGAATGGCCGCGTGACAAACACACTTTCCCCTGCCCTGGTGATCTCTGGGCTCATCAAGGACGTGGGCCCGGTAGCGGGTCTGGACGGCCGGATGAAACGCGTTATATCTAACATTAGCCTGACGGCTCATTTCGGTGCTGTGACGGCCCTCCTTGGCGCTAACGGCGCGGGCAAGACCACCACGATCGAATGCGCTCAGGGCCTGCAGCCGCGCACGGGCGGTGAAATTTCTCTTTTGGGGCAGGACCCCCACAAGGCCGACGCCGGACTCCGCGCCAAAGTGGGTGTCATGCTCCAAGACGGCGGCCTACCCCCGTCTGCACGACCCATCGCCTTGCTCAAGCATGTCGCCAGCCTGTATGAGAATCCGCTCAGCGTGAGTGCACTGGTTGATCGCCTCGGAATCGGCGACTTCGCCGACACCACGATCCGGCGTCTCTCGGGTGGCCAAAAGCAGCGCGTGGCCTTGGCCGCGAGCCTGATCGGCAATCCTGAGGTGTTGTTCCTCGATGAGCCCAGCGCCGGCCTTGACCCGCAATCTCGCCTTATGGTCTTTGAGCTGATCCGCGAACTGCGCGACAGTGGCAAGGCCATCATTTTGACGACCCACCTACTCGACGACGCCCAACGCCTTGCCGACTACGTGTACATCGTCGACAAGGGCGAGTCTGTGGCCGAGGGCACGGTGCAGGAGCTTTTGGAACAGTCGACGGCGGCGCTGAGCAAGCGCGCCCTGACCTTTGAGGCGAGCCCACAGCTCGACACCGAGCCGTTGCTGCGCTCCGGTATTAGCTGCTCCGAGTCTCGCCCCGGCAGTTACACCTTGACGGGTGAGCTCACACCGGTGGACGTGGGTAACTTTGGTGCGTGGTGCGCAAGCAACAACATCATGCCGACGTCGATCCATCTGGCTTCTCAGTCACTGGAAGATGTGTTCCTGTCCATCTCGGGCGCCGGAGCCGGCAACGAAACGAGGGGAAATTTATGAGCACCATCTTCCACGACTCCCCCGCGGGCCGTCCCGCAACACTGAGTCAGCGCATCATCAGCCACGGCAAGTACGAGGCCAGCACCATGTTGCGCAATGGCGAGCAACTCGTTTTGATGGCCGTTATGCCATTACTGGGCCTCTTGGCACTCGTGGCAACTCCGCTCCTGGATGACATGGGCCATTCTCGCGTCGCCATCGCCGCACCGGGCATCCTGGCGCTCTGCGCATTGTCCACAGCGTTCACGGGCCAGGGCATCGCGACCGGCTTCGACCGCCGCTACGGGGTTCTGCGCTTCCTCTCGACCACCCCGTTGGGCAAGGGTGGTTTGATCGCCGGGAAAGTCATCGCCGTTCTCGTTGTACTGCTGTTGCAGATGGTCTTCATCTCGACCGTCGCAGCATTTATGGGCTGGCGTCCCCCGCTCTCCGGGATCCTGCTGGGCATCCCGCTGTTGATTCTTGGCGCCGCAGCCTTTACGGCAATTGGCTTGCTGATCGCCGGCACGGTCCGGCCCGAGGCCACTCTGGCCATTACCAACCTCGGCTGGATCTTGCTGGCCGCGGTTGGCGGTATCGTGCTCCCCGCCGGAAAGTTCTCCAGCTCGATGGAGGCGTACGTCCAGTGGCTCCCCTCAGGGGCACTGGGTAACCTCATGAGGGCGGCACTCATTGAGAGCCGACTCGATGTGTGGGGTTTGATTATTTTGCTCGCGTGGGGCGTGCTTGCCACCGTCGCCGCGCTTAAGTGGTTCAAATGGAATTGAGAGGCGTCACCAAAGTGAGTCAACGTACCATCGCATTGCAGAATGCGTTCCACAGCTTCACCAACAAGCTACCCACGACCATTACGCCGGCCATCAAGCGGCTGAGCATTGGCAGCCTCATCGGCCAGGGTGTCTTGATCGTCTCCGGCGGCGTGGTGCGCGTGACAGGTTCGGGTCTGGGTTGCCCCACCTGGCCCAAGTGCACGGAGGAGTCGCTGACCAACACCGCCGAGATGGGCATCCACGGTGTGATTGAGTTTGCCAACCGCACGCTCACCTTCGTTCTGGCCGCCGTAGCCCTGGCCTTGCTGGTTCTGCTCTGGAACCTGCGTAAGGAGCGAAAGGACCTGTTCTGGCTGGCCTTTGGCCTCCTCGCCAGCATCCCCGCCCAGGCCGTCATCGGCGGAATCACGGTTCTGTCGGGCCTAAACCCCTATGTTGTGAGCCTGCACTTCCTCGTCTCGGCTGCCCTCGTGGTCGTGTCGATGTTGCTCGTCAACCGGGTTTATGGCAGGACAGGTACGACGGCGCCTACCTCAATTAAGCGCCCGGCTCGCCTCCTCCGCCAACTCAGTGTTGTGGCCGCCTGCGCCAGCTACCTCGCCGTCGTTCTGGGCACGCTCGTGACAGGATCCGGTCCGCACTCGGGCGATTCCACCTCCCCCCGTATGGAACTTGATGGATACCTCACCACTCGCATTCACGTGGTTCCCGTCTACGTTCTGGTCATCACCTCATTGCTGCTGCTAATCCTGCTGTGGCGCAATGGCAAGGGCGATATCCTTCGTCATGCGGCGATTTTGTTGTTCGTGACGGTCATCTTCCAGGGCTTCATCGGCTACTGGCAGTACTTCACTGGCATTCCGGCTCTGCTCGTTGGTGTGCACATGCTGGGAGCGTCATTGACCCTTGCGGTGGGTACCAACATTGTCGACATTGCCCTCAAGCGCGGCAAGGATCAAGCCCCTACCCAGTAGGACTCTTCCCGCAAGCTTCACCCCATAACAAAGCCCGGTTCACCGCTACGTCAAGCGGTGAACCGGGCTTTGTGGATGTGTCTGTCTCAAACCTACGAATCTCTTGGTCGTGGGTTCAATTCCGACTCACACACGACTCGCGGCAAGCAAAAGAGTCTCTGACCTGCGGATATACCTCGCAGCTCAAAGGCGAATGGGGTTAGCTCCAAAATGTTAGCCAAGCAGCTGGGTGTTCTGCAGCTGGCACCATTGACCAATCCGCAGCCGACCCGTTTGAATCCGCCCGGCCTCATCACACAAGGCCATACTGCCTGCTGGACCGATCCGTCAGTGGCCGGGTTTTCCCTTGGGACATCCAGTAGTCATTGATGGCCTGCACGGCCTGCTCCCTTGTCATCCCAGCCACGCCCCCTTCATCAATACCCGCAGTGTGGGTGAGTTGCCAGACCAGGGCCAGCGGAAGCTCTGACTCAGGAACGGGCGTGGTACCGCGTACCGGCAACACTCCACCCGCAACGCAGGACCAAAATTCGTCGCCGCCAACGATGATCTGCTCCTGGAGAATATGGTTCCACATCGAAGGCGATTATGTGGTCCGGTCCACCGGTCGAGAAATGCTGGTTCGCAGGACCCGGCCGTCATCCAGGAGCAGCCGGTACGTTGCGGGGTGGCGTACCGGCTTCCCGCGAGCATTTACCACCAATTCCCAAGCTTCAGACACACAGAATTTCTCCTGGTCATCACGCCCACCATGCCGGCGGACACTCACGCCGCGGAACCGGTAAGTCAGGCCGTCAGTTGACTCCTGCCGTTGGGAGAAGTCTGGTTTCAGGTGCGGATTAGGTGGCGATCAGGTTCTTCTTCATTGCGTGGTTGGTTAGCTACACGCCGACCATAACAGGATGTTGTTCGACTTGGACGATGAATCCGTATCTCTCAAAGAAGGAACGGGCCGTAATGCTGACATTGGAAGTGAGGTCTATCAGACCTCTTTGCGCGCATGTGGGTCTCTACATGGGCCAGGAGTTGCTTCGCTACTCCACGGCGGTGAAAGCGAGGGGCCACGAACATCATGTCTATGTACCCATTCGGGTCTACATCAGAGAATCCCGCTGGTTCCCATCCACGGTAGCCACATAGCTGTTCCGCGATTGCATCGCGGCGTGCCAAGTGGATACTTCGCGCTCTTCTGACCGTGCCCACGCCTGAATCTGCTCCGGCGAGTAATCGGCGGCAGCGGTGTCAGTAACTGGGGCAAGGAAGATCGCCATGGTGTCCGCTGCATCCGCGAGACGGTAATGGGTGGCTTGTGAAAAAGTCGAATATCCGACGCTAAGCCTTCGCCTCGGCGAATTGCAGCGCAAACAAACGAGAAGGCGGTTCGTCACGGTTTGTGATCCGTGACGAACCCCCTTCTCGTTGTCAGACGATGCGGCGACTGAACTAAATGACCCGTGGCGCCTTGGCTAGGTTGGCGGTCAGTTCCTGCGCGTTTTGCCGCGGACCGTAGGCCGGGCGGTCGCGCTCCACCCGCCAGCTCTCGGCCAACGTGCCAATGTTGACGGTGTCGAAACCGAATTCGTCGTACAGCTCGGTGATCAGCTCCACCGCTTCCTGATGGTCGCTCGCGGTGGCTAAAGCGCGGCGGTTGTCGGTGCCGGTCAGCGCGCCGGTGGTCGTGATGTCCGCGGATTCGATGTGGTTGAAGCCCTTGGCCACCATAGAACCCTTCAGGTGTTCCTGGACCAGGCCGGAGGTTGTGGCTTCGCCATCATCTAGTACCTCGATGTGACCGTCGCGCTCCCAGTAGTAATTAAGTGTATCGATCACGATCTTTCCTGCCAGCGCTTCGACGGAAAGGTCCGTGTAGTTCTTCATTGGGATGGTGACCACGGCGAAGTCGCCCGCCTCCGCGGCGTCGATCGCTGTTGCTGCACGCGCCCGCGGACCCAACTCGGCCACCAGGTCCGTCAGGGTTTCTGGCCCACGCGAATTGCCGATGACCACGTCATATCCCAGCTGCACGGCTTTGCGAGCGACCTGTGATCCAATGTGTCCTGCTCCGATGATTCCTATGGTTGTCATGCTGGTTCGAACGATGCCGCTGGGCGCCGTATTCCCATGTGTCGCCAGATGACGTTGGGGTGCAACGTGTCGGCGGCGTCAGCCACTGAATACTGCCGTTTACGGTGCATTACCGACGCGGCAACTGCGTCGAGACGATGTACGAGAACAATCACGCCGGTGAGTAACGCGAAGACAGGATTGAAGCTCAGAATTATCCCGAAAGAAAGATTACTCAGACCCCGGGGTCTGGGGACGATCGGTACGGAAATTCACGCTACGTGGATCAAGCCACGCGGAGTGTCCTTGTACTGAACGTACCCATTCTTGTAGCGGGAAGGTGAGTTCACCGGATCGGGTGCAGACGACTTCTGAACATTCGAATCTGTGTGGTTCCGCAGGCGTCAGACTCCCGCATACCGTGCCCGAGAAAAAGTCCGGTCTCGCGAAGTTATTTGGGACACCTCTCGGCCCCGAATCCAGGCGAGTGCTCGACTTGCCGTCAGGTTCTGATCCAGAGAGTCCAGCGACCATTAAGATCACGAGAAAGTCCCACAGTTACCCCGCCGATGATGTTTCGATGTTGCTTCCTGGTCGGGTGTTTGTGGGATTTGGATCCGTTCATCAACCGCTGCGACGCGTATTGCTACCGCATCGAGATGGTATGCAGGCCCGCGTTTCGTGATCTTAGCCTATTGCAGCTGTCGTTTTCCGGACCGAAGATCATCTGAACGACGGCACTACTGGTGGAGGGTGTGTGACAAAGCGGAAGTAGTCAAAACCCAGAGAACAGATACCCCAGTTGCGCACGGTTTGCGATAGACTGTATGTATTAAGCCCCAGCCCCTCTGCCATCGGCAAGGGCTGGCTTTCTTTAACTCGAAGGGGCCATTCTGGAGCCGAAACCGCATCGCACCTACGAGCAACAGCTGGAAATCCTCCTCTCACGCGGGATGATCATCCCCAGCCACGAGCATGGGCTACGAGATCTGCGCAATGTTGGCTATTACCGATTGGCCGCTTACTGGTATCCATTCCGCGAAATTGACCACGTTGATGCGGACGGGACCGTTGTACGCTCGGATCTCCTGCAAGCAGGAACGACGTTCGATGACGCTCACGCTTTGTGGACGTTCGACCAACGACTGCGTCTCATACTGTTGGAGGCGCTGGAACAGATCGAGGTTGCCCTGCGTGTCCGGACGGCTCACTGCATCGGCGCTCAGGATCCTTTCGCTCACTTAAACGCCTTCCACTTGGACACGGCCCGCTGCCTGGCAATCGTGCATACACCGCAAGGATCAATGACCGCCCATCAATGGTGGGTGGCCCGCTACGAAGAAAAGCTTGCAAGCACACACGATGACATTCTGCGGTTGTACAGGTCCCGCTGGGAGCTCAAACCCCCTGTATGGGTTGCCGTTGAGCTGCTTGACTTCGGGATGCTCTCTACCTTCTTCAGGCAATTTCTGACCAAAGCCCAGCAAAGCGAAATCTCACGGACTTTCGGCATCTCCCAAGGTAGCTTTCTGGTCAACTGGATCAAAGTCCTCAATCACGTCCGCAATATGTGCGCTCACCACGCGCGCGTATGGAACCAGCCAGTGACCTTCCGGCTCCAACGAATACCCACCGGAATATCACCCCTTCTAGACCCACTCAATACGCTGACCGGAACGCCGAAAACCCGCATCTACTCAGTCCTATATCTCTGCGCGTTCCTCCTTGACAGCCTTGGTGAGAATAGCGATTGGACGAACAAGGCACAGGCTCTCGTGGCCTCCTTCCCTAGCGTTCCAGGCCCGACCCTCAATGACATCGGCGCACCAGAGAACTGGCAGACTCACGCAATCTGGGCCACCTAACTCAGAGAACACCCCGCGGCGAGTATTCACAACACGAGCTGGGGCCCGCTCAAAGCGATCAGGAACCAGATTCGCACCTCATCGCGTCCGACAGTCGTCTTTTGGTTTGCAATTTAACCCCGAGAAATGATCCCAATCCATACCGGGCACGACGACAGACCGGGCCCAAATTGCCCCCTAAACCACGGCAGTTGATGCTCCTCCAATCGCCCAATGAGAAGTCACCGAAATGCTTCCTTGCAATGGCAATTATCCATCTGGTGGACCGGAAGGAAACCGCACCCTTGACAGCACCCGCCGTTGACACATGACAGTCCGCCATCGACAACTGGTGCCATACCGTCGATCATGCTGATGAACCTCCAAACGGCCATCAAACAGCAGCCTCGGCGCTGCGTTGCAGGGCCTCATCACGTTTTACCCACGTTTTTGAACGAAAGCCCCCTGGCAATCCTTGGCATGCCCAAGGGACCCCGTCGTCCCAGAATCTCCGAAAAACACGATGTTTGTGACTGTCAACGGAGGCTTTTGGCATGAGAGTCCTGAGTTTCTCTTGATCGTGGGTTCAATTCCCGCCGGGGCACAAAAGGGCCTCGGACCAGCGGTTATATCCGCACCTCAGAGGCGAGTAGGGTCAGCTCCCCTTTTCATCAAGATCTTCCGCGAAGTTCGATCCCCCTTTTTGCCCAGCGCCGCATTGCTGCACTACGACCCCGACAAAGGGCTATTGCGGGTTGTGAACCACCCAACGAGCCAGCTCGTCAATCACGCCATGGCTCACATCGCCGAAGATGCCGCCGCCTTGTTGACTGGCCCGGATGCACGCCGCATTGCACGCTGCGCAGCCGCACCGTGTGATCGGTTCATGATTCGAACGCACGCAAGGAGGCAGTGGTGCTCGGAACGCTGCGGCGCCAGACAAAGGGCCAATCGCGCCTATGCCCGCAAGCAGGACAAATCTCCGGCCGCGTGACGGGATCGGTACCACGTCGAGCCCGGGCCGGGCAGTTGAGGGAAGTGGAGCCTAGCGGCTGGTGAAGCGGGCCCTGTAGGAAGTCGGGGTCGTGGCATAGGCTGCGATGAAGTTCTGGCGAAAGGTCACCGGGCTGCCGAAACCGCACGATTCCGCAATGCGTGCGATGCTCCAGCTCGTGGTTTCCAACAACTGACGCGCGTCGTCGAGACGGCGGCCCAGCACCCACCGCGCCGGGGAGAGCCCCGTGACTTCCTTGAACCTACGGGTGAAATTCCGTTTGCTCATTGAGGCGTGCGCCGCCAACCCCTCGACCTCAAGGTCCTGGTCTAGGTTCGCCATCGCCCATCGGATGGTACGGCCCAGCGGCCCGTCCAAGTCAGGATCCTGCAGGGGTCGGGCGATGTACTGCGCCTGATCACCTTCTCGGTGCGGAGCTATGACAATTTGACGCGCCACATCAGCCGCGGCCGCCGAACCTAGACGTGTTCGCACAATATGAAGGCAAGCATCCAACGCAGAAGCAGTGCCTGCCGAGGTGAGTACATCACCGTGATCGACATAGAGCGCGGAGTCGTCAAAATTCACGGCCTGAGCCTTGCCCGCCACGGTCCGGGCGGCACCCCAGTGTGTCACCGCAGCGCGTCCATCAAGAACGCCGCTACACGCCACCGGATACGCGCCAAGGCACAGGCCGGCAATCATGGCTCCCCGCTCGTGGGATTTTCGGACCAGTCGAAGCAGAGCTTTGGACGGATCCGGCAGCTCTGACAACCATGACGGAAACACCACAAGATCGGCGTCATCGACTGCCTCCGGCCCGCAGACTCCCCCAATCAAATACCCTTCGGCACTGTGCACCGACCGGCCACCCTCGGTGAATACGCTCGTCTCCCAGCCGTCGTCCAAACCCAACCGCACCACTTCACCGAAGACTAGTAGCGGTGTCGCCAAGTGGAACATGGTCATGCCGTCGAAGGCGTGGATGGCAATCTTCAACTTGGCGCATTTCCATCGAAAGTATGCATATACGCCACTCACTGTACCGGAGAGCACGATGACATGCTGGAATCATCAACCACATACAACGAATGGAGCCCACCATGGCTGAATTGCGCCGCGCACTGGTTATTGTCGACGTGCAAAACGATTATTTTGCTGATGAAGGACCATTGGCAATCCAGTACCCTGATCGCAATGAATCCTTAGCTAACATCACCCAAGTGATCGACCTCGCCGAAGCTCAGAGCATGCCTGTAGCCGTGGTGCAGCACCAATATCCGGCAGGTGCCCCGGTGTTCGCCGAGGGCTCTGAAGGCTGGAAGCTGCACCCGGAGATATCCGCTCGCCGAAAGGATTCATGGAAGCACCTCACCAAGAGCCATGCCAGCGTCTTCGCGGGTACCGACTTCGAAGGGTGGCTGCGATCCAACGATGTCGAGGTCATCACCGTAGTCGGCTATATGACCAACAACTGCGATCTGGCCACCGCAGCAGCAGCCGAACCGTTGGGTTTCGGGGTTGAAGTGCTCTCCGATGCCAGTGGCGCGGTCCATCTGGCCAATGAGGCGGGCCAGGTCGGCGCGCAGCAGCTGCACGAGACACTGATGGTCCTGCTGCACTCCAACTTCGCCACCGTTGCCACCACGAACGACTGGGTGCAGGCCGTCACGTCGGGAACCACCCTTCCCAAAGGCGACTTGGGATCCTCGGCCGTGCAGGGCCGGGCAGCATTCGCACCGGTCGCCTGATCAATCCGGATAGTGACACAACAGTGAGGCCGATCGTGGCCTCACTGTTGTGTATATGACTGAATGAGTATCTGGCAACTGTTGGAATGTTTGACGTGGACGTAGTTGTGGTGGGCGCGGCTCAGTGTCAACGCCAACCGACCGAGAGTTCCCTTGGTGACCATTGAAGAATGGATTGTTTCTGCTGCCATCGGGCCTACGCGCCGCGTAGCGCAACGACCCCACGTGCTGATGCGCGAGCGGCCCGATGCAGTGAAGAAGGCAAATGCATGCAACGAAGTATTGCATGTGACCGGCCACCAAACAGCAACCTTGGCGTCACGGTGCAGGTGCTCGTCACGTTTTTCTCACGTTATTGAACGAAACCCACGCCAATCCTTGGCAAGCCAAAGGGGCACTATTGTTCCGCACTCCCCCGCAAACACACGGTTTCTGACGTGAAAAGATCACTGGTGGCATGAGAGCCCTGTGTGTCTCTTGGACGTGGGTTCAAGTCACGTCTGGTGCACCGCCCGGAGCGCCAAAAATGGCTCTGAGCGGCGGCTATGTTGCGCAATTCAGAGCCAGT
Source organism: Arthrobacter psychrolactophilus (assembly GCF_003219795.1). Classification (GTDB taxonomy): domain Bacteria; phylum Actinomycetota; class Actinomycetes; order Actinomycetales; family Micrococcaceae; genus Specibacter; species Specibacter psychrolactophilus. Next base: position 41,546 of record NZ_QJVC01000008.1, read on the forward strand.
GAGGGCCCAAGCAGCCCAAGCAGCCCAAGTCACGATTTTCAATCACGGGGAAGGAAACTGGCGGAAATCCGTGGTTTCCTTATGACGCCACGTTCCGCAACGGAGACTGTCGAAAATTGGCCTTCCGAACGCGGCACTTTTGGCACGGAACATCGTCGGTTGGCCAAAAAAACACCCTTGAAAAGGCAAGCAGCCCATCGCGACAGATTTAATCTTTCAACTCACGTAATTCGGCAATATCGCCGTGAACCATCAACCCAACGATGGACTAGAGCAGGAACATGTGAACTCGGCTGCATTCCTGCCCGCCAGAGTCCCGACTCGTCCTGCAAGAAGAGGTCTACCGGGCAATCTGGACCGCTTCTGCCCATACGGGCTCGTTGTTCCTCACGAACTGGGTCACGGAGAGCCAGTGGTCACCATGGCCGCTCGTGAACATTGTCGCCCACGGTTCGATTCCTGATACATGGGAATTCTTGAGCAGTTCATGCATGGCCGCTGTGCGTTGCCACATGGTGACGGGGAGGGCCGCCCGGAGCTCGTCGTCGGCACCATAACCGTCAATGAAGGCCGCCAATGCCCGTGCCGCCACGCGGGGATCCGCGGATGCGTCGTTCAGCGTGAACGTCTGCGCGGCGTACGCGAGGTCCCACAGCCGGGTGCTCGGTGCTGCCGCGTCCCAGTCGATAAACACCCATCGCTCTCCGATGATCAGATTCCACGGTGCCAGGTCGTTGTGGCAGATCAGTTCGGCCCCGGGTGCCGGAATGAGTGCGCTCCACGTTGCTTCGGAGTCAGGCTTGTAGGCGGCACTGGCGTCGTGAATTGCGCGCACGATGCGACCGACCCTGCACAGCTCGGAGAGTGACAGCGGTTCCGAATCCATGGCGAGGCCACCGGGGATAAATTCCGTCATTTGCCGCCCCTGGGCGTCCCGCCCGTGGACCGCAGGCACATCAACGCCAGCCTCGCGCACGGCGTGCATATATGCGAGCACACTCGGAGTCGCTGCCGTCCACGGTTTTCGTACCGTTGAGCCCACACGCACAACATCATCGCTGGCATTGCCGCCAACCAGGAGAATCTCTTCCATCCCACAAGCCTAGCGCTCACGTCCCGGCCCGCGGCGGGGACCCTAGACAGCCCGCCAATTTACAGCGGAGAGCATCGGCCTCGCGAAGCAACGTCGTTTCGCAAACCGAACCTTGAGCGGGCAGAGTCCTGACGCTTGGGAATTTCCGCAATAAGAACGAGGGAAAAAATGCCGCATCGGGCCTCGTTATGGGTGATCGGGATTCGATAGGACGACTGCCCGCCCGGAGAAATGCTCCCAGAAAACGTCGGTCGAAACAGTGATTCCTCTCCCCTGATGCGGGTCGTCCCCGGAGGGCATGTGCAAAACAGCTTCGCCGTTCCCGACGATTGACAGGAGCACGGCAAGGTGGCCGGCCCTTCCTGGCGTTTCAAAATTGTGGCCGACGGAGACAATGACGACTGCGCCACTGGCAAGGATTCTCAGCAACTGGTCAATGCTGTCAATGCGCTGCGGTGCGGCGGATAACTCCAGTTCGTTGGCATACGCCGCGAGACGGCTGTGATTCCATCCGGAGGCTTCCGAGTAAGCTCCACGTTTTAACAGGGCTTCGGTCAGGGCGGCTGGCCCTAGGGACCCAACAACGTTTAGTGCCCCGAAAGCCATTCTCAGGCACGCAATGCCACAGGATCTGCTGTCCCAGAATTTGGCGACACGTACGCTGGGGTAGCCCAGTCTTCTCCAGTCATGACTGACCATGGCGCTGGCAAACTGCATGGGAGAGAATCCCATCGTTACCGGAAAAATAGCTTAAAGGAGTCTCGTTCAGACTGATTTCAGGCGCGAGACAAGGAGCTTTAGCTGCTGCCAACAGTCTAAATCGAAAAAGAAACGCGCCGCTTCTGCAACGGAAGCTCGAGCAGGATTGCCTGAATCTTGACTGGAATTGTCGCTGACCCCGATTCTAGGGCCGTTGCGGAACCGCGGGAGCTTGCTGGCCGTTCTGAGCCGGGATCAATCCATGGATTGGTTGGGTAACGCTCTGTTCATAGTTGTCTTCGTTGGCGTCATTGTAGGTGTGCTGATCAATTTTCAACGGCACCTTGCCCATCCCGGCGGTCGCAAAGGGACAGGCGCGGCTGCCGGCTTGCTTTCGGTGGAGAGCCGCTTCGCTCCGTCGAGCTATGAGGCTCGGATTGATTTGGAACGGCAAGGTCAGTTGCAGGCTCCGGCACCCGTCCCTGGGGACCCTATGGACGGGCTCCATATGGCCGTGAATGACGACGGCATTCCCTATCGAGTGGTCATTAGCCCCAACAATCCTTGACGCTGAATAGGCTTTCGACGTAGGCGTCAACGGAGGCTGAAGACAGGAGAAACCTGGGTTTCAGGCTGAAGCGTGCTTGCGGGTCTTGGTGAGCATGCTCGCCGTAGTGGCCTGCAGCTGCAGTCCCAGGAGCGGGATCGCAACGACAGCACCGGGCCTGACAGTTGTCAGTTGCTCGGCGGGGTACCTCCCGGGCCACCTTCGGGCGGTGTGCTCCCGGAGCCACCCATACCTCCGGCCGGAGCGGCTCCGGCTGTAGGTGCCGTGGCAGTGTCGACGCCCACAGTGAGCTCCACTTGGAAGCCCTGTGTAACGTCGCCGGTGACGGATGCCAGTTGCAAGGCGCCGCCGTCGTCGCCGAAGACATTGTCCGAATCGAGGCTCAGCTGGGAGAGATTGGCAGTAGAACCCTCGTAGTCGGCCAGAGCATACACGGCCTCACTGATGTCTTGTGGCAGGGCAACTTGGGAGGTTGAAATCGCCTTGGAGGAATCCGTAATGTCCGCCGCGGCGGAGTACACCTCGAAGTGAATATGTGGCCAGCGACCTGGGTAACAGGCTGGGAAAATGGAAGTGAAGGTCACCTTGCCATCGCTGTCGGCGATCTGTACACCCCGGAGGTAGCTCTCGTTTTCAACCCCCAATGAGTACATCGAATAGGCCCCGCTGGCGTCGCAGTGCCAGACATAGACGGCCGAGTTCGCGAAAGCTGTGTTGCCCTTGGATATGTCCTTAATATTCAACGTCAGGGTCATGGGCACACCTGTCGCCGTGGTGCCGCCCCCGATGCTGGATCGGATATCGCTCCGGAGAATGCCGGCGCCTTCCAAAATATCGGGGCCGTTGGAGCCGTCACCCGGGTAGGGGCCCGCCGTGTCATTCCGGAATTTCTTCCACCGCTCCGACCGTAGCGGCGGCGCTTGCCGATGGCGTGGCAATGGCTGCCGCGTTGGCGCTCTGCGTGGGTGTGGTTTGAGAGGTGCCGGTGGAGCAGGCAGCCAGGGCAAAAGCCCCTACTCCCGTGCCCAGCAAACCCATCATCGAGCGGCGGCTCACGAGGGTGCCGATGTCGAAGGAAATGCCGTGGTCAACGACCTCTTCATCGGCCCGGTCAAGGAGTCGACCTTCGTAGCGCAGACCGTCTGGGCTGTTCTGTGGTTCTGGAATCTTCATCAGGTGGCCTCGCTTGGCTCGTTGTGGGGAATACTTCAAGTCTCCCTGCAGCCAATAGGTGCGCGCCATACCATTGCTGTGCGGCAGCTGTGAAAGCTACTTGCCCGCTGCAGACATCAGAAAAGCGGCCGGCGAGCTCTCTTTGAGAGCCAGCCGGCCGCCGTCGTACTTCTTGAGGTGACTAGCCCATGAGGGCCGAGCCGACGAAGGGGTCGACGGCCAGAGCCAGGAAGACCAGCGTCAAGTACGTGATGGAGGCATGGAAGACCTTCATGGCGTTCTTCTTCGTGACGAGGTCCTTCTTGGAGTTGCTGTAGAGGGTATGTGCCTCGATGAGGAACCAGATACCAGCCGCGGCCGTCACCACGGTGTAGACGATGCCTGCGCCACCGAGCGGGATCATGAGCAGGGAGCAGGCGACCATGGCCCAGGTGTACAGCACAACCTGAACTGCAACCGTCCGGGATCCGGCAACTGCGCCAAGCATGGGGACGTTGGCGGCGTTGTAGTCGTCGCTGTAGCGCATGGACAGCGGCCAGTAGTGTGGCGGGGTCCAGAGGAAGATGATCATGAAGAGAATGACGGCCGGCCACTGCACCGTGTTGGTCACGGCGGCCCAAGCGATCAGTACGGGCATGCAACCGGCGGCGCCACCCCAGACAATGTTCTGGGTGGTGCGGCGCTTGAGGATCAAGGTGTAGACCACCACGTAGAGGAAGATCGCGCCGACGCCCAGGAGGCCGGTCAGCGGGTTGATGCTCCAGAGCAGGGCAATCGAGAGCACCGTCAGCACCCAAGAAAAGACCAATGCCTCACGCGGGGTGATGACGCCTGTCACCAAGGGGCGCTTGGACGTGCGGTGCATGAGTTTGTCCATGTCGCGGTCGATGTAGCAATTGAAGGCACCCGATGCGCCGGCCGCGAGGGCGCCGCCCACCATGGTGGCGATCATGAGCCAGAGGCTGGGAACACCGCTCTTGCCCGAGTAACCCTGCGCAAAGAACATGGTCGGCAAAGTGGTAACCAACAATAGTTCCACGACCCGAGGTTTAGTCAGGGCCAAATAGCCTTTGGCTTTTTCTGAAAAACCGACAGAAACCTTAGGGGAGGTTTCGGAGCTCGGGGCATGCGTCGCACTCACGTGTATGTCACCATGTTTTCGTTGTTAATTCCGCACCTGCCGCAAAATGCCGAACTGTTACTTCATTTGAACCTACGGGCACGCGTCTTGCGGGACCGGCCTGCGCCGTAGCTAATCACTCCATATCATAGCCGCCCTTACCGCTGCACCACTAAAAGCAGGAATGTCAAAGCATGACGGAACTGTTCTCAGCATGTGAAAACTAATCACGTCTAACGCCTAATGTCGTGTAGCTTTAGAAGCGCCTAACACAGCAGAGTCGAGCTATAGTGCCGCTCGTCTGGACATGGCTAAAGTTTACTGAAGGAGTACTGGGGCGCGGGACACAACGAATGATTCGGTTGATGTTCTATGGATGCCCCGGAGTTGCATTTTTTATTCCCATAACGAGAGGGACCTGTCAGTGTCACATCTGGAATTGCCTACATTTACCTGGACCGCCGAAGATCAGCGAGCAGTCGATACTGCACGTATTCTCGCCGCTGACGCTGTGGAAAAGGTCGGTAACGGTCACCCGGGCACCGCAATGTCCCTGGCTCCGGCCGCCTACCTGTTGTTCCAGAAGGTCATGCGCATTGACCCGAAGAACCCGGACTGGCTCGGTCGCGACCGTTTCATTCTGTCCCCCGGTCACACGTCCTTGACGCTCTACGTGCAGTTGTTCCTGTCCGGCTACGGCCTGGAACTTTCTGACCTTGAAGCCTTGCGCACCTGGGGTTCCTTGACCCCGGGTCACCCCGAATACAAGCACACCGCCGGTGTTGAAATCACGACCGGCCCGTTGGGTCAGGGCCTGGCCTCGGCTGTTGGCTTTGCCTACTCACAGCGCCGCATGCGCGGCCTGATGGATCCCGACGCTGCTGAGGGCACGAGCCCCTTCGATCACACCGTCTGGGTTATCGCCTCTGATGGCGATCTCCAGGAAGGTGTCACGAGCGAGGCTTCCAGCCTTGCCGGTCACCAGGAACTGGGTAACCTGGTTGTTGTTTATGACTCCAACCACATCTCCATCGAAGATGACACGAACATCGCCTACTCCGAAGATGTCCTCAAGCGTTACGAGGCCTACGGCTGGCATGTACAGCGCGTTGACTGGACCAAGACCGGCGAATACGTTGAAGACGTTGCCGAGCTGCACGCAGCCCTGGCTGCTGCCAAGGCCGAGACGACTAAGCCGTCCATCATCTCCTTGCGCACCATCATCGGCTTCCCGTCACCGAAGAAGCAGAACACCGGCGCCATTCACGGCTCCGCTTTGGGTGCAGCCGAAGTTGCGGCCCTGAAGGAAGTTCTGGGCTTCAACCCGGAAAAGAACTTCGAGGTTGAGCCTGCTGTTCTGGATCACGCTCGCAAGCTCGTTGAGCGCGGCGCGGCAGCACGTGAAGAGTGGAACACCAGCTTCGAAGCGTGGAAGAGCGCTAACCCGGAGAACGCCGCAACGCTCGATCGCATCGAGAAGAAGGAACTTCCCGCAGCATGGGAAGAAAACCTTCCGGTCTTCGAAGGTGGCAAGGATGTTTCCACCCGTGTGGCTTCAGGCAAGGTCCTGAACGCTATCGGTGGCGTTTTGCCGGAACTCTGGGGCGGTTCTTGCGACCTCGCCGGTTCCAACAACACCACTATTGAGGGCGGCGGATCCTTCGTCCCGGCCTCGAAGCAGACCGAAACCTGGTCCGGTGGCCCCTACGGCCGCGTACTCCACTTCGGTATCCGCGAGCACGCTGCCGCATCGATCGTGAACGGTATCCACCTGAGCGGGCCCACACGCGCCTTCTCCGGTACCTTCTTGATCTTCAGCGACTACCAGCGCCCGGCCATCCGCCTCTCGGCTCTCATGGGTGTCCCGTCCGTGTACGTCTGGACGCACGACTCCATCGGCCTCGGCGAAGACGGACCCACCCACCAGCCGGTTGAGCAGCTCTCGAGCCTGCGTGCGATTCCGGGACTGGACGTTGTCCGCCCCGGTGACGCCAACGAGGTCTCGGCTTCCTGGAAGAAGATCCTGGAAACCAAGGACAACCCGGCTGGCATCGTGCTGACCCGTCAGAATATCCCCACCTACGCCCGTGGCGCAGGTGCGGCTACCGCCACCGAGTTCGCTTCGGCTGAGCTGGTAGCTAACGGTGGTTACGTTCTGGCAGAAGCAGTGTCCGACGGCGCTGTTGTCACCCCCGAGGTCATCTTGATCGCCACGGGTTCCGAGGTTCAGCTTGCTGTGGAAGCCCGCGAAGCACTGGCCGCCGATGGCATCGCTGCCCGCGTTGTCTCGATGCCGTGTGTCGAGTGGTTCAACGCTCAGAGCGCCGAGTACCGCGAGCAGGTTCTGCCGAAGGCCATCAAGGCCCGCGTTTCGGTTGAAGCCGGTCTGGCTTTGGGCTGGCGCGAATTCGTCGGCGACGCCGGCCGCTCCATCTCCCTCGAGCACTTCGGTGCATCCGCTGATTACAAGGTGCTGTTCAACGAATTCGGTATCACCACCGAAGCCGTGACCGCAGCAGCCAAGGACTCCTTGGCTGACGCTAACGCCTAAGAGGCGAAAACTGAGGATGCCGTGTCGTTCGGGACGATCCTGAGCGACACGGCACCTCGCACCACCCCTCATCTTCAAGGTGTTCCCGCTGGCACCAACTAGCCTCGCCGACTCAATCCGGCCTTCCTTCTCCGGCCGCGGGAACACGACACCCCACCAATAGGTTGCACACTAAAGAAGCATGCAATCTGCCGGTACTTAAGTTCAAGGAAGTAAGCACAATGACGAATTCAACTCCCACCGCAGACCTCTCAGCTGCCGGTGTCTCGATCTGGCTTGACGATCTCTCCCGCAGCCGCATCAGCAGTGGTAACCTCACCGCGCTGATTGCCGAAAAGAACGTTGTTGGCGTTACGACCAACCCCAGCATCTTCGAAGCAGCCATCACGAAGAGCGATGACTACAAGCCTGAGCTGAAGAAGTTCTCCGCTGCTGGCATTTCCGCCGAAGAAGCTGTCTTTGAATTGACCACAGCAGATGTTGCTGACGGTTGCGATATCTTCGCTGGCATCGCCGACGCCACCAAGGGTGTCGATGGCCGCGTCTCCATTGAAGTTGATCCCCGCAAGGCCTGGGACACCGAAGGCACCTTCGAAGAAGCCAAGCGCCTCTACGCCAAGGTCAACAAGAAGAACGTCTTGATCAAGATCCCCGCAACGCTTGAAGGCCTCGGCGCCATCACGTCCACCTTGGGCGAGGGTATCAGCGTCAACGTCACCTTGATCTTCTCCCTCGAGCGCTACCGCGCCGTCATGAACGCCTTCTTGAGCGGTCTTGAACTGGCCAAGGCTAACGGTCACAATCTGGCCGACATCCACTCCGTTGCTTCGTTCTTCGTTTCCCGCGTGGACCTGGAAATCGACAACCGCCTCGATGCCCTCGGCACCGAGGAAGCTGCAGCCCTGAAGGGCAAGGCCGGACTGGCCAACGCTCGTCTCGCCTACCAGGCCTTCGAGGAAGTCTTCTCCTCCGAGCGCTGGGCCGTTCTCGCCGAAGCCGGCGCACTCCCCCAGCGTCCGCTGTGGGCCTCCACCGGCGTCAAGAACCCCGCCTACCCCGACACCTTGTACGTCACCGAATTGGTTGCCGCTCACGTCGTCAACACCATGCCGGAAAAGACTCTGGATGCCACCTTCGACCACGGCGTGGTCAAGGGCGACACCATCACGGGCGGCTACGAAGAAGCTAACGCTCTTCTGAACCAGCTCGAAGGTCTCGGCATCTCCTACAACGACGTTGTCGGCGTTCTTGAGACCGAAGGCCTGGACAAGTTCGTCGCCAGCTGGAAGGACCTCCTGAACCACGTTCAGGTTGCTCTTGACGCTGCCGGCGCGGAAGGCTGAGCACCATGACATCACTGGCATTTGCAGCCACTGGTGCGGCTAAGGCTGCTGGCGATGCTCACCTGATGACGCTTGTCGCCGATCAGGTTGCTTCGCGGATCTTCGCCAAGGACGCCACCCTGTGGGGCGCCGACGCTGAAGCAGAATCGGCCATCCGTCTGGGTTGGGTCGAAGCCCCCGAGGTTTCCGCCGTGCTCTTGGCCGACATCACCGCCTTGCGCGATGAATTGCGTGCCGAAGGCATCAACCACATCGTGCTCTGCGGCATGGGTGGCTCCTCCCTCGCGCCTGAGGTCATCACCGGTACCGCCGGTGTTGAGCTGAGCGTTCTGGACAGCACCGATCCCGCCCAGGTGCGCGCCGCTATTAGCGACCGCCTGGCCACGACGGCCATCGTTGTCTCCTCGAAGTCGGGTTCCACCTTGGAAACCGACTCACAGCGCCGCATTTTCGAGCAGGAATTCAATGCCGCTGGCATCGATGCGAAGTCACGCATCATCATTGTCACGGATCCGGGTTCCCCGCTGGACGGTTCCGCCCGCGAGGCTGGCTACCGCAAGGTCTTCAACGCTGACCCCAACGTGGGTGGCCGCTACTCGGGTCTGACGGCTTTTGGTCTGGTCCCCTCCGGCTTGGCCGGCGTGGATCTTGCCGCCTTGCTTGATTCCGCCGAAGAAGCAGCAGAGATGCTGCGTGATGACGATGTTGACAACGTAGGTCTGCGCCTCGGCGCCGCCCTCGGTGGCACCTCGCCCCTGCGCAACAAGATCGTGATCGTCGAAGACGGCTCGGGCATTGTTGGTTTCCCCGACTGGGCCGAACAGCTCATCGCCGAATCCACGGGCAAGCTCGGAACGGGCGTTCTGCCGGTTGTTGCCTCGCCGAACTCCCCCGAGGTGCTCAACGGTGCCGCGGACGTTCTTGTGGTGCGGCTGGTAGCCGGGGACTCCGACGTCGAACTTCGTGACAACGAAGTCAGCATCGCCGGTGACCTGGGCGCACAGATGATGGTGTGGGAATTTGCCACGGCCGTCGCCGGTCGCCTGCTGGGCATCAACCCCTTCGATCAGCCGGACGTTGAGGCAGCGAAGTCTGCTGCTCGCGGCCTGCTCGACGCGACTCCGGCCCCGACCCCGGCACTGTTCACCGACGGTGCCGTCGAGGTCCGTACGGCCAATAACGACGCCGGATGGCTGGCTGAGGTTTCGACCCTCGCCGACGCTATCACCGCCTTGACCGGTACCTTGCAGAGCGATGGCTACCTTAGCGTTCAGGTTTACCTCGACCGCTTGGCCAACGCTCCCCTAGAGCAGGTTCGCGACGAGCTTGCAGGCCTCAGCGGCCGTCCCGTCACCTTCGGGTGGGGCCCGCGCTTCCTGCACTCCACCGGCCAGTTCCACAAGGGCGGCCCCGCAGTGGGTGTCTTCCTTCAGGTAACAGGTGCCGCACAGGAAGATCTGGCAATCCCGGAACGGCCGTTTAGCTTCGGAGAGCTCATTGCAGCTCAAGCCGCTGGCGACGCAGCCGTCCTCGCTGACCATGGGTGCCCGGTACTGCGTCTGCATTTCACGGACGTTGCCGCCGGCGTTGCTCAACTAGAAACTGTGGTGGCCGAACTTGCTGGCCGTCCCTTAGACGCATAAGGCAGCCTCTCTCAAGATGTCATCCTCTGCCACAAAAAACACTGAAAACCCGCTCCGGGACAGTCGCGATCGGCGACTGTCCCGGGTGGCGGGCCCGTCTTCCCTGGTGCTCTTTGGAGTCACCGGGGATTTGTCCCGCAAGAAGCTCATGCCTGCGGTATATGATCTGGCGAACCGCGGATTGTTGCCGCCTAGCTTTGCCCTAGTAGGTTTTGGCCGTCGGGCCTGGTCTGATGCCGAATTCGCAGCGGAGGTCCAGAAATCGGTTAAGGCACATTGCCGTACACCCTATGATGAGACCGTCTGGAATCAGCTCAGCGAAGGTATTCGCTTTGTGCAGGGTGAGTTTGACGACGATGCCGCCTTTGAGCGGCTCAAGGCCACCTTGGCCGAGCTCGACGAAACGCGCGGTACACGAGGCAACCATGCCTTCTACCTCTCGATTCCGCCGAAGGCTTTTGAGCTGGTGTGTAAGCAGCTCTCGGAGCACAAACTGGCACAGGCTCCTGATGGATCCTGGCGTCGGGTTGTCATCGAGAAACCGTTTGGTCACAACCTCAAGTCGGCGCGCGCGCTCAACGACATCGTTGAATCGGTATTCCCGCCGGATGCTGTCTTTAGGATCGACCACTACCTGGGCAAGGAAACCGTTCAAAACATCCTGGCCCTGCGTTTCGCCAACCAGCTCTTTGAGCCGTTGTGGAATGCAAACTTTGTCGATCACGTACAGATCACCATGGCCGAGGATATCGGTACCGGCGGTCGTGCGGGATACTACGACGGCGTGGGTGCTGCCCGCGACGTCATCCAGAACCACCTGCTACAGTTGCTGGCCCTGACGGCCATGGAGGAGCCCATCTCCTTCAACGCAGATCACCTGCGGGCTGAAAAGGAAAAAGTTCTCGCAGCCGTCAAGTTGCCAGAGGACCTCTCGGCTCACTCGGCACGCGGACAGTTTGCTGGTGGCTGGCAAGGTGGCGAGCATGTGCTCGGTTACCTGGAAGAAGAGGGCATTCCCGCTGACTCCACTACCGAGACCTTTGCCGCTATCCGCCTCGACATCAACACCCGTCGTTGGGCCGGTGCGCCGTTTTACCTGCGCGCAGGCAAGCGTCTTGGCCGTCGCGTGACGGAAATTGCTGTTGTGTTCAAGCGCGCCCCCAATCTGTTGTTCACGGACCACGCCGAGGATGACTTCGGTCAGAACGCCGTCGTTATTCGCGTCCAGCCCGACGAGGGTGTCACGATCCGTTTCGGCTCCAAGGTTCCAGGAACCCAGATGGAAGTTCGGGATGTCACGATGGACTTTGGCTACGGCCACGCGTTCACCGAGTCCAGCCCGGAGGCCTACGAACGACTCATCCTCGATGTGTTGCTCGGTGAGCCGCCGCTGTTCCCCCGTCACGAAGAAGTTGAGCTGTCCTGGAAGATCCTTGACCCGTTTGAGGAATTCTGGGCGGCCGAAGGCATTCAGCCGGAAGCCTATGAACCCGGCAGCTGGGGTCCGTCTTCAGCTGACGAACTCTTGAAGCGTGATGGAAGGACGTGGCGCCGACCATGATCGTTGACCTCCCCAATACAACCACCTCTCAGATCACCAAGCGCATCGTGAAGATGCGTGAGCAGGGTGGCGTTGTCGCCCTGGGTCGCGTCTTGACCCTGGTGGTCATCACGAAGAGTGGCCTGGAAGAAGAAGCCATCGAGGCTGCCAACCTGGCCAGCCGCGAGCACCCGTGCCGCATTATTGTCCTGGCTGCCGGTTCGCCGGAAGCGGCAACCTGCTTGAATGCCGAGATTCGTGTTGGCGGCGACGCCGGTGCCTCTGAGGTTATTGTGCTGCGCGGTTCAGGTGAGCTGGCGGCTGAGAGCGAATCAGTCGTTTCGGCGTTGCTCTTGCCAGATGCTCCCATTGTGGCCTGGTGGCATAGCGAGGCACCCGAGTCTCCCATCAAGTCCCCCGTGGGGCGCATTGCGCACCGTCGCATCACCGACTCGGCCAATGCGGCCGATCCGCGTGACGCGCTCAAGCACATTGCGGCCACGTATGCAGATGGCGACACCGACCTGGCCTGGACGCGTTTGACGAGCTGGCGTGTTCAGCTCGCCGCCGCCCTGGACCAGTACGATGGCTCAGATCCCATCGAGGGTCTTCAGGTGGAAGGCGCGAGCGACTCCCCCAGCACCTTGTTGTTGGCGGCGTGGCTCCACCGTGCCTTGGACGTCCCCGTCACAGTGACCGAGGATCCTCGCGGAACCGGAATCCGTCAGGTCATCATTGAGCGGAGCAAGGGCAATATTTCCCTGACCCGCCCGGGCACCATGGAAGCTTCCCTGACTCAGCCGGGCCAACCGGAGCAGAAGATTTCCCTGCCGCGTCGTTCTTTGCAGGACTGCTTGGCCGAGGAATTGCGTCGGCTCGACCCGGATTTGGTCTTTGGCGAGGTCATCACCGAGGGCCTCATCAAGTTGTTGGCCGAAGAAAAGGTTGTTAAGGCATGAGCAAAAATGTCCGCATCACTCCCCATCCGAGCTTTGACGTCTTGGCCGCCACCACGGCTGCCAGACTGATCACTCGGCTTCTGGACGTTCAAAGCGAACGTGGCGAGGCAACCGTTGTTCTCACGGGCGGCAGCGTCGGCATCGCCACCTTGCGTGAGATTGCCCAGTCACCGGCCCATTTGGCGGTTGACTGGAGCAAGGTGAACTTCTGGTTCGGCGATGACAGATTTGTGGCCGCCGATTCTGCTGACCGTAACTACGGTCAGGCAGCCGAGGCCTTGTTGAACCACATCCCCGTGGATCCGGCGCGTGTTCACATCATGGCCGCCTCGGATGAGGTGGCCGATCTGGATGAGGCTGTTGCCAGGTATGCTGCCGAGCTAGCCGATGCGGCCCGGCAGGAATGGGAGAACGACGACGCGTCCCCCGCGGAAGCTCCCGTCGTACCCCGTTTTGATGTTCTGCTGCTGGGCCTCGGCCCGGACGCTCACATTGCCTCGCTCTTCCCCGAGATGGCGGGAATCCGTACCAAGGGTTGTTCCGTGGTGGGAGTGCACAATTCCCCCAAGCCTCCGCCCACGCGTGTGTCCTTGACCTTGGAAACCATCAACTCGGCCCAGGAAATCTGGATTGTTGCAGCGGGAGCGGACAAGGCTGCGGCCGTTGGCCTCGGTCTCGCTGGCGCCAATGCCTTCCAGGTACCGGCGTCCGGTGCCCGCGGCGTCAACAAGACCATGTGGCTGATTGACGAAGCCGCAGCGGCAAAGGTTCCCTCGGCGCTGATGCGCCGCGAGCACTAAAGCAGCAAGAGCCCCTTGGGGCATAAATGCCATAGCTGGGCATTCTCGCTATAGTTCGAGCTATAGCGAGAATGCCCAGCTATGGCATTTCTCGTAGGGCAGCTCTTACCAGCCCAAAAGGGCGCAAAAAAGTCCCGTCCAGCGGAAGAAGGACGGGACTTTTTTGCGTTCTACGTGCTGTGGCGCGTGCTTAGCCGCCGATGTTGCCGTAGGACATGATCAGGCCAAGGCCAATGATGACCGCACCCCACACGAGTCCGAGGACCACCGTGAAGCGGTTGAGGTTACGCTCGGCTACACCGGAGGAGCCAAGGTTGGAGCTCATGCCGCCACCGAACATGTCAGACAGACCGCCGCCACGGCCCTTGTGCAGCAGAATCAGCAAGGTCAACAGCAAGCTGGTGACACCCAGAAGGATCTGCAGGGCGATTTGTAGTGCTTCCACGAGTTGCCTTTCAGCGTGGGGATGGAGCCGCCCAGGACTTGGGCTGCCAAAAAATTAGTGCGTTCGAAGATACACCGCCTCGTCCGAGGGCCTCGGAGTATCCGCAATCAAGTCTAACCGTGTCCACCCACACATAGCGAATGGACACGGTTCAAGACTGACCCCAATGGGGCGCGGGGACTACTTCGTGACGAGGTGGCTTTCGAAGCGGGCGATGTTAGCGAATTCGCCGGCATCCAGGCTTGCGCCACCCACGAGTACACCGTCAACGTCGCGCTCTGCCATGATGGCACCAACGTTGTTGGCCTTGACTGATCCGCCGTAGAGCAGACGCGTCTTAGCGGCGGTTTCAGCGTCGAAGAGTTCCACGAGTTCGGCGCGGATAGCGGCGCACATTTCCTGCGCATCTTCCGGTCCAGCAACTTCGCCAGTGCCGATGGCCCAGACGGGCTCATAGGCGATAACGAGCGTTGCAGCCTGCTCAGCGGTCAAACCGGCAACGCCGGCGCGAACCTGTGCGAGCGTGTGCTCCACGTGGGTTCCGGCCTGGCGGATTTCCAAGCCCTCGCCAGCGCACAGCACGGGGGTAACCTCGTTGCGGTAAGCGGCCTTGACCTTGGAGTTCAGCAGCTCGTCGCTTTCCTGGTGGATTTCACGGCGTTCGCTGTGACCAACCAGAACATAAGCACAACCGAGCTTGTTCAAGAACGCACCGGAGATATCACCGGTGTAGGCGCCGGAATCCTGAGCAGACAGGTCCTGTCCACCATAGGCCAGCTTGAGCTTGTCGCCTTGGACCAAGGTCTGGACACCGCGGAGGTCGGTGAACGGCGGGAAGACAGCAACTTCCACCCGGCTGAAGTCGTGGCGCGCATCGGACAAGGTCCAGGCGAGCTTTTGCAGCAAGGTGATGCCCTGGACGTGGTCCATGTTCATCTTCCAGTTGCCAGCGATCAGCGGCGTCCGGTCAAAATTACCGTTGGTTGAAGTTGTCATCGTCATCTCGATTCTTGCGTAACTTAAATACAACTATTGTCATTCAGCGCCAAAGAGTCTTTGGCAAAAGTTTGCGTGCACAAAAAGATGGCGGCAGGAAGACCTGCCGCCATCTTCAGTCTCTAGCGGTCCAGGGCCAAGAGGCCCGGGAGTTCCTTACCTTCAAGGTACTCCAGGCTTGCGCCACCACCAGTGGAGATATGACCGAAGGAATCATCGGCAAATCCCAAGGAGCGAACGGCCGAGGCCGAGTCGCCACCACCAACAACGGTGAAGCCACCATTGCTGCTGTTAGTGCTCAATGCCTGGGCGACGGCACGGGTACCGCCGGCAAAAGCAGCAAACTCAAACACACCCATGGGTCCGTTCCAGAACACCGTCTTCGCAGCGGCAATAGCCTCGGCGAACGCTGCTCCGGAGACCGGGCCGATATCCAAGCCAAGACCCTTCTCACCGAAGGAGCTGCCTTCGATGGCATCGGCGGCAACCACTTCGTGAGCGGCATCGGCAGCGAAGCCGGCGGCTACGACGACGTCGCTGGGCAACACGAAGGTCGTTCCGGCAGCCTCGGCGCGTGCCAAGTAGTCCTGAACAACGGGGATCTGGTCAACTTCGAGCAGCGAGGCGCCAACCTTGTGGCCCTGAGCAGCCAGGAAGGTGAACAGCATGCCGCCACCAACCAGGATAGAATCAGCCTTGCCGATCAAGTTATCGATCACGGCCAACTTGTCCGAAACCTTGGATCCACCCAAAACCACGACGTAGGGACGTTCCGACTCGGTGGTGAGCTTGCGCAGCACCTCCAACTCGGTACGGACCAGATCACCCTGGTAGGACGGCAAAACCTTGGCAATGTCGTAGACACTGGCGTGCTTGCGGTGAACGGCACCGAAAGCGTCGTCAACATAAGCGCCATTCGTGCCCGTCAGGGCGGCGAGCTCGGCAGCGAAAGCTGCGCGTTCGCCGTCGTCCTTGGAGGTTTCGCGAGCATCAAAGCGCACGTTTTCCAGAACTAAAACCGAACCGTCAGCCAAATCGGCGGCGGCAGCCTGAGCGGCTGGACCGGTCGTGTCGGCTGCCAAGGTGGCGTTGAGTTCCGGAGCCAATTCAGCCAAGCGTGCCACGGCCGGAGCCAGGGAGTACTTTGCTTCGGGGGCACCCTTGGGACGGCCCAGGTGGGCGCTGACCAGAACACGGGCACCGGCGTTAGCCAGGGCCGTGATAACAGGGATCGACGCCTTGATGCGTCCATCATCACTGACGTTAGAGCCGTCGAGCGGCACGTTCAGGTCACTTCTGACCAGTACGTACCGCCCGCGGACACCTTCATCGATGAGTTCGTTGAGGGTGTGAAGAGTCATTCGCGTTTTACCTTAGAGCTTGGAAGCGACGAGTTCGGTCAGGTCGACCAGGCGGTTGGAGTAGCCCCACTCGTTGTCGTACCAGGAAACAACCTTGACCTGGTTGCCGATGACCTTGGTCAGGCCCGAGTCAAAGATGGAGGAAGCCGGGTCGCCGACGATGTCCGAGGACACGATCGGGTCTTCGGTGTAGGTCAGGTAGCCGGCGAGCTTACCTTCAGCAGCGGCAGCCTTGTAGGCAGCGTTGACTTCTTCAACGGTGACCTCGCGGCTCACAGTTGCGGTGAGGTCGGTTGCTGAACCGGTGGGGACGGGTACGCGGATGGCGTAACCATCGAGCTTGCCCTTGAGCTCCGGGAGAACCAGGCCGATAGCCTTGGCAGCACCTGTGGAGGTCGGGATCATGTTGATGGCTGCACCGCGGGCACGGCGGAGGTCGCTGTGCGGGCCGTCCTGCAGGTTCTGATCGGCAGTGTAGGCGTGAACGGTGGTCATGAGACCGCGTTCCAGGCCGAAGTTGTCGTTCAGGACCTTGGCCAGCGGGCCGAGGCAGTTGGTGGTGCAAGAAGCGTTGGAGATGATGTGGTGCGCAGCCGGGTCGTAGAGGTCGTCGTTGACGCCCAAAACGATCGTGATGTCTTCATCGGATGCCGGAGCGGAGATGAGAACCTTCTTGGCGCCAGCATCAATGTGCTTCTGAGCGGCAGCAGCCTTGGTGAAGAAACCGGTTGATTCGATGACAATGTCAACGCCCAGCTCGCCCCAGGGGAGGTTTGCGGGATCGCGCTCGGCCAAGACGGTGATGGTCTTGCCATCAACAACGAGGTGGCCATCGACGACCTCAACGGAAACGGACAGGCGGCCGTTTACGGAGTCGTACTTGAGCAGGTGTGCAAGAGCCTCGGGGCTGGTGAGGTCGTTGACAGCAACAATCTCAATGTCTGCACCCTGAGCCAAAGCTGCACGGAAGTAGTTGCGGCCGATGCGGCCGAACCCGTTAATACCAATACGAGTAGTCACTTATTCTCTCCTTGGTGTTCTGTACGAACACACGTAGTCAGGCTGAAGGACTCCTTCAGCCATTATTTCCCGCACGACGTTGGGCAGAGATTTTTCATGGCGCGGATCGACAAGAGCGCGCCGTGATCTATATTACGTTCCTTGGGGCCCGCCCCGTAAATCAAACGGAGCGGGCGTCCATATATTGGTCACACATACCGCCTTGCGGCGGTTGCGTAGGCTAGAAACTAGCTTACGGCAGGATCAGCGAGCTAGCGTTCTTGCGAGCCGCTTCAAAGCGCATGGAGACATCGGCCCAGTTGACGATGTTCCAGAAAGCCTTGACGTAGTCCGCCTTCACGTTGACGTAGTCCAAGTAGAAGGCGTGCTCCCACATGTCCAGCATCAGCAGCGGGGTGGTAGCTACGGGAACGTTGCCCTGCTGGTCAAAGAGCTGCTCGATGACCATGTTGCCGCCGAGGCCTTCGTAGGACAGCAGCGCCCAGCCGGAGCCCTGGATGCCCATGGCTGCGGCCGAGAAGTGGGCGCGGAAGGCATCGAAGGAGCCGAAAGCATCATCGATGGCTGCTGCGAGCTCGCCTTCAGGCTTGTCGCCGCCTTCGGGAGACAGGTTGTTCCAGAAGATGGAGTGGTTGGTGTGACCACCCAAGTGGAATGCCAAGTCCTTGGAGAACCTGTTGATATTGGCGAAGTTGTTGCTTTCACGGGCTTCGGCAAGCTGCTCAAGGGCCAAGTTGGCGCCAGCTACGTAAGCAGCGTGGTGCTTACTGTGGTGCAGTTCCATGATGCGGGCGGAAATATTGGGCTCCAGGGCAGCATAGTCATAGCTGAGTTCTGGAAGTGTGTACTTAGTCACGGTTCCTCCGTTGCGATTCTTCTGTGGTTTTGCCGTCGGTGCTTTTCACATTCGAAAAGACCAGGCAGTACAAAGCCGGTCATTGCTGACCACGCCTCGTCTCTACTCTTCCATACTAGGCGTGTTAGCCCTCGAGCATGTCAAAAGTGACGTTGGACTCAGTCCCTGGAATGCCAAGATCCTTGGCCTTTTTATCGGCCATGGCCAGCAATCGCCTGATGCGTCCGGCGATAGCGTCCTTGGTCAAGGGCGGGTCGGCGAGTCGGCCCAGCTCATCCAGGCTCGCTTGTTTATGCGCAACGCGCAATGCGCCGGCATATCGCAGATGTTCGGGCACGTCCTCGCCAAGGATCTCCAGGGCCCGATCTACGCGGGCACCAGCGGCCACCGCGGCCTGTGCCGAGCGCCGTAAATTAGCGTCATCAAAGTTCGCCAGACGGTTGGCTGTGGCTCGCACTTCCTTGCGCATGCGTCGTTCTTCCCACACGAGGAAGGTGTCATGGGCGCCCATGCGCACCAGCAGGGCTCCGATCGTGTCGCCATCGCGGATGACCACCCGGTCGATCCCCCGGACGTCGCGGGCCTTGGCCGTAATTCCGAGGCGACGCGCGGCACCAACGAGCGCCAACGCCGCCTCGGGACCCGGGCAGGTCACTTCCAGAGCAGAGGACCGCCCCGGTTCCGTCAGGGAGCCGTGCGCGAGGAAGGCGCCGCGCCAGACGGCCTCGGCGTCCGCCGTCGAGCCGTTGACAACCGCAGAGGGAAGCCCTCGAACGGGGCGGCCACGGCCATCGAGCAGGCCGCTCTGACGGGCGAGAGCCTCGCCGTCGCGCACGACACGCACCACGTAGCGGCTGCCGCGGCGCAATCCGCCACCGGAGACGACAACGATCTCACTCTGGTGCCCGTACATTTCGGCGATGGACGCGCGCAGACGCCGTGCGGTTGCGGCGGTATCGACCTCGGCCTCGATGACGATGCGCCCGGAGATGATGTGCAATCCCCCGGCAAAGCGCAGCAGGGCCGACACTTCCGCCTTGCGCACCGAGGACTTTTTTACGTCCAGCCGGGACAGTTCCTCTTTGACAGCTGCGGTCAGCGCCATGATTCAGCCTTCACTTTCACGTTACTTTTTGGTCCCCAAAAATATCCCGATAGACCGCTGCCAACCGCAGTGGGTCGTGAACAGCTTTCGCGCCGGAACTTCCTACCTTACCGAAAACCACCGTGGCACCAATCATTGCGGCCGCGTCTGTGAATTCGGCAACATCACCCACCGAGTCCGGATCCGCCATGACGACGTCGATCCGAAATTCGGGTGCATAGCGGGCGATGACGTGCAAATGATCAGCGGCGTTCATGCCCGTGGCCTCGAGGTCGTTGACGTCCAGGTTCATGGTGAGCAGGCGTTTGGCCTTCGTGGTGCACAACGCCTCCCGCATTTCCGGCAACAGCAGGTGCGGCAGAACCGAGGTGTACCAGGAACCGGGACCCAAGACGACCCAGTCGGCATCGTGGATGGCCATGACAGCCTCGGTGCAGGCCGGGGCGTTCTCGGGCAGGAGCCGGACATCTTCCAGCTGACCGGCCTTAGCCAAAACGGATTGACCTTGGACCAGCTGGTCTGGTTCACCATCCCGGTTGACGCGCGCCTCGATGGTCAAGGGGACGCTTGCCATGGGCAGCACCTCGCCACGGGCACCCAGCAGGGCGCCGGCCCATCGGAGCCCGGCCACGGTATCGCCGAGGAGCTCCCACAGGGTGACGATCAGCAAGTTGCCCATTGCATGGTTGTCGAGCGAGCCCTTCACACCGTCCCGCGAGGAGAAGCGGTGTTGCATGACATCACGCCAGGTTCTCCCCCAGTCGGTGTCATCGCACAGGGCCGACAGCGCCATGCGGAGGTCGCCGGGAGGCAGCACGTCCAGTTCTTCACGCAGGCGACCTGAGGAGCCTCCGTCGTCGGCCACGGTCACAACGGCGGTGACCTGGCCGGTCAC
Source organism: Arthrobacter psychrolactophilus (assembly GCF_003219795.1). GTDB lineage: Bacteria > Actinomycetota > Actinomycetes > Actinomycetales > Micrococcaceae > Specibacter > Specibacter psychrolactophilus. Next base: position 61,713 of record NZ_QJVC01000008.1, read on the forward strand.
CAGGCGCAGGGCCGAGAGCGAGGCGTAGAGTCCGTGCCCACCGCCCAATGCGGCGACCTTGACGCCTGTCTCCGGGCTGGAGAGTTTCGAGGCCGAGGGGATAATCGGCAAAATCCCTGTGTGCATTATTACTCCCGGCCGAGGTCGCGGTGGCGGATGCCGGTCGTGACGCGCGGCAGCTGTCCGAGGCGCTTGGCCAGTTCGATGGCGACGGCCACGGAGCGGTGCTTGCCTCCGGTGCAGCCGACGGCAATCGTGGCGTAGTGCTTATTTTCTCGGCGGTATCCTTCAAGAACGGGTTCCAGCATGTGCACGAAGCGGTCAACGAAGTCCGCTGCGCCGTTGTCCTTGAGCACGAAGTTGCTGACAGCCTCGTCCTGACCCGTGAGCGGGCGCAGCTGCGGAATCCAATGCGGGTTCGGGATGAAACGCACATCGGCGACGTAGTTGGCATCAACGGGCAGGCCGTATTTAAAGCCAAAGCTCATGACGGTCAGGCTCAGGACGACCGGACCGGATTCGGAGAAGAGTTCTGTGACGGCGGTGCCCAGCTGGTGCACGTTGAGATCAGAGGTGTCCAGGACCATTTCGGCCTGGCTCTTCATCTCGGCGAGCAGCACACGTTCCGCGGCGATGCCGTCGAGGATGCGCCCGTCCTTCTGCAGCGGGTGCGGGCGTCGGCCCTGTTCGAAACGTCGCACGAGCGTGTCGTCGTTCGAGTCGAGGAACAGCACCCGGTATTTCACACCAGCAGCCGAGAGCGCGTTGAGGGATTCACGAATGTCGGCAAAGAGCGCCTTGCCTCGGACATCAACCACAACGGCGAGCTTGGGCAGAGCCGCGGGCATGCGCGAGACGAGCTCAGCCAGCGTGCCCAACATCTGCGGCGGGAGGTTTTCAATCACGTACCAGCCGTGGTCCTCCAGCGCGTTCGCCGCGGTGCTCCGGCCAGCGCCCGACATGCCAGTCACCACCAGCAATTCTGGTTCAACGGGCTTGACCGGAGTGAGGTCTACCGTGCTGGCAGACTCATCGGCTCCGCTATCGGAGGGGTTTTGAAGTTCTGTCATTGCTCTTCCCTGTCACTTGCTGGCTTGGATAAGGGGACATGTCAAGGCCCCACCGCGTCTATGTGTAAGCCTAGCGCCCGCATGCGCCTAGTCCAGAACCTCACCAGTGGTCATGTTCACGGCGGGTGCCGCGTCGGCTCCTGCCTCACCGTCACCATGGACGACGGCGTAAATCGCCTGAGCCAGGACCGGCCCCACCCCTTTGGCCTCGCCCAGTTCCTCGACGCTCGCGGCACGCACCTTCTTGAGCGAGCCAAAGTGAGCCAGCAGGGCCTTTTGCTTGGCGGCACCCAAGCCCGGAACCTGATCCAATACGGATGCCACCATGGCCTTGCCACGCTTGGCCCGGTGGAAGGTGATGGCGAAGCGGTGGGCCTCATCTCGGATGCGTTGGAGCAGGTACAGGCCCTCGGAGGAGCGCGGCAAGATGACCGGGAAATCACTCTCGGGCACCCACACCTCCTCGAGGCGCTTGGCGAGTCCCACCACGGCAACGTCGCTGATTCCTAGATCCGCGAGGGCCCGCGAGGCCGCGTTGACCTGGGGCACACCGCCGTCGACCACGACGAGGTTGGGCGGGTAGGCAAACTTTGACTTGGGCGTCTCGGCGGCGTCCTCGAGACTGGCAGCGGCGACACTGCCGGAGGCGTGGACGGCCTGGGCGCGCTCTTCTTTTTCGCTGAGGTAGTTGCGGAAGCGCCGGGTGATGACGTCATACATCGAGGCGGTGTCGTCAATGGCTGCGGCGCCTGTGATGGCAAATTTGCGGTATTCACTCTTTTTCGCGATGCCGTCCTCGACCACCACCATGGAGGCCACGACATTCGTGCCCTGGACATGGGAGATGTCATAGCACTCGATGCGCAGCAGCGGCATGGGCAGATCGAGCGCCTCCTGTAGCTCCTGCAGGGCCAGGGAACGTGTGGTGAGGTCCCCCGCGCGGCGAGATTTGTGCAGAATCATCGCCTGGCGTGCATTGGCCTGCACGGTATCCATGAGCGCGGCCTTTTCGCCTCTCTGCGGCACCTTGATGGAGACCTTGCCCTGTCGGATTTCGCCCAGCCATTCGGCGAGGTACTCGTGGTTGGCGGGCAGTTCGGGGAGCAAAATCTGGCGCGGAATGGCGTCTTGTTGCGAGCCCTCGCTGCCATACACCTGCTGCATGAGGTGTTCCCACAGCTCGGCGTCGGAGGCGTCCTCGACCTTTTCCACGACCCAGCCGCGTTGACCACGGATCCGGCCACCGCGCACATAAAACACCTGGACGGCGGCCTCGAGATCGTCTTGTTCGACGGCGAAAATGTCGGCATTGGTGTCTTCCGTGAGTACCACGGCATTGCGTTCAAACACCTTGCGAAGGGCAATGATGTCATCGCGCACCCGGGCGGCCTGCTCATAGTCAAGCACGGCGACGGCGTCGGCCATCTTTTTCTCCAGCGTGCCGATGAAGCGCTTCGCCTCACCGCCCATAAAATCGCAGAAGTCCTGCGCGAGGTCTTTGTGTTCCTCGGGGCTGATCCGGCCCACGCACGGGGCGGCACACTTGTCGATGTAGCCCAGCAGACATGGCCGCCCGCTTCGCTCGGCACGGCGCAGCACACCGGCGGAACAGCTGCGTACGGGAAAGACCCGCAGCAATGTGTCCATGGTTTCGCGGATGGCACCGGCCGTGTAGGGCCCAAAGTACTTGGTTCCCTTGCGGCGTTCGCCTCGCATGACCTGCACGCGCGGGTATTTCTCGCTCATCGACACGGCGAGATAGGGGTACGTCTTATCATCCCGGAACGCTAGGTTATAGCGCGGGGAAAATTCCTTGATCCAGGTGAATTCCAGCTGCAGCGCCTCGAGCTCGCTGCCCACAATGGTCCACTGCACGCTGGCCGCGTGGTGCACCATGGCATGAGTTTTCGGCAGCAGGGTCGCGGGGTTCGCAAAATAGCTGTTGAGGCGCGACCGCAGGTTCTTCGCCTTGCCCACATAAATAATGCGCCCGTGCTCGTCGCGAAAACGGTAGACACCCGGGTCGGTGGGAATCTCGCCCGTTTTGGGTCTATAGGAAGCTGGATCGGCCATGACTCACTCGATGTTGGGGCTTTGGTTGTACTTGGGGCTTCGTTCCTGACCGGTCAATTCTGCGATGGCATCCATGATCGTGTCGGTCACGTGCCGTCGGGCCGGCAGGGAATGATCCGGACCGGTCTTCTCAAAGTACAGCGGCTTACCGAAACGCAACGTGAACTTGGCCGGTTTAAATCCCTTGGAGCCGGCGGGCTGCAGCTTCTCGGTGCCGATCACGCCCACGGGGACCACGGGCGCACCGGTGGTCAGCGCCAGCCAGCCCACGCCGGTCCGGCCACGGTACAAGATCCCGTCGCGGGAGCGTGTGCCCTCCGGGTAGATGCCCACGCCCTCGTTGCGGCCCAAAATTTCCAACAGGGTCTTCAGCGCCTGCACGCTGGCGGCCTGCTCGCCACGTTCCACGGGAATGGAGTGCACGGATTCAAAGAACGTCTTCATGAGCTTGCCCTTGACGCCCTTGCCCGTGAAATATTCGGCCTTCGCGAAGAACGACACCGGCCGCGGCGTGAGCGCCTGAACAATCACGGAGTCAAAAAATGACAGGTGATTGGGTGCCACAATAAACGGCCCATCGGTGGGCACATTCTCCAGGCCCTCGATGGTTGGCCGGCACAGCGAACTGATGGTCCCCTTGGTCAGGACTCGTGTCAGATCATAGAGCGCCATGGGCTCCCTTTCCGGATGCTGCGGCGTCGAGCGAGAGCCCCGTCCCAGCGAGTTCGATAGCAAGTTCTTGTGTTGAAAGCACGACGGCGGACACTCCTGCCGCTGCCAGCTCACCTTCCGGAGCGAAACCCCAGGCGACGCCGATGCAGTCTAGCTCGTTACTCCTGGCCCCGTGAACATCTTGATGGCGGTCCCCCACCATGATGGGGGCGGAGACATCGAAGGACTCGGCGGCCAGATCGCGCAGAGCCGCGGCAATGATCTCGGCCTTGCCCGCACGGTAATCAGGATGACCCGGCTTGAGGGTCTCATCGGCGTGCGAGCCTCGGATGATGTGGAAGTACCCGTCGAGACCGTGGTGGGCCAAGAGTTTCTTGGCGAGCGGCTCAGGCTTTTGCGTGGCAACTGCCAGGGCGACGCCGTCGGACTTTAACTGGCCCAGCAGCTCCGGGATGCCCGGGTACACCCGCGACATGGCCATGCCCTCGCTCGTGTACCACTGGCGGTACACGGCGATGACCTCATCGACCTTGTCGGCGGGCACGTCCAGGATCGTCATGAGAGCGTCGGCCAGCTTGGGACCGATCATGGACTGCAGGACCTCGGGCTCGGGAACCGGCAGCTCGAGGGCGCTCAGGGCGCGGGCAATGCCGCCCGTGATGCCTCCGGCAGGGTCAACGAGGGTTCCGTCGAGGTCGAAGAGGACAGCCGTGCGGGGCCCTCCAGAATCCGGGCCCGAACGGTTCAGGGCATCACGATTGAGGGCAGAAGAAGCAGTAGTCACGTCCATAGTTTCTCACGGCCGAGCCGCACCCTCCCGCATCCATACCAGAGACGGCATATCTCAGCCGTCTCTGAACACCGGCCCCTCCCTCCCAAGCTAGACGTCCAGGACCTCGCGCAGGAACGTGGCCGTGTAGCTGTCGTTGCTCTTGGCGACCTTTTCTGGGGTACCCGAGGCAATGACGCGTCCGCCGCCGGTGCCACCGTCGGGGCCCAGGTCAACGATCCAGTCGGAGCTCTTGATGACATCGAGGTTATGTTCGATGACGATCACGGTGTTGCCCTTGTCGACGAGACCCTGCAGCACCAGCAACAACTTGCGAATGTCCTCGAAGTGCAGGCCCGTGGTGGGTTCGTCGAGCACGTAAATGCTGCGGCCGTTGGAGCGCTTCTGGAGTTCCGCGGCCAGCTTGACGCGCTGCGCCTCACCTCCGGAGAGGGTCGTGGAGGCCTGTCCCAACCTCACGTACCCCAGTCCGACGTCCACCAGAGTACGCAGGTGCCGGGCAATCGGGGTGAAGGCGGCGAAGAACTCGGCACCTTCCTCGATGGGCATGTTCAATACGTCGGCGATGGACTTGCCCTTGTAGTGCACCTCGAGGGTTTCGCGGTTGTATCGGGCGCCGTGGCACACCTCGCAAGGCACGTACACGTCGGGCAGGAAGTTCATCTCGATCTTGAGTGTTCCATCACCCGTGCAGGCCTCACAACGGCCGCCCTTGACGTTGAAGGAGAAGCGGCCCGGCTGGTAGCCGCGCATCTTGGATTCGTTCGTCTCGGCGAAAAGCTTGCGGATGTTGTCAAAGACGCCCGTGTAGGTGGCCGGGTTGGAGCGCGGGGTGCGGCCGATGGGGCTCTGATCAACGTGCACCACCTTGTCCAGGTGTTCTAGACCGTCCACGCGCAGGTGACGACCGGCCACCTGCTTGGCTCCGTTGAGCTTGTTCGCCAACACCTTGTACAGAATCTCGTTGACGAGCGTGGACTTACCCGAGCCGCTGACGCCTGTTACGGCCGTCAGGACGCCGAGCGGGAACTTCACGTCGATATTCAGGAGGTTGTTTTCGCGGGCACCGATCACCGCGAGCTCACGCTTTTTGTCGTACTTGCGACGCTTCTGCGGCAGGGCAATGCTCTTGCGCCCGGACAAGTAGTCGCCCGTGAGGGAGCGGGTATTGGCCAGCAGATCCGGCAAGGAACCAGAGTGCACCACTTCGCCACCGTGCTCACCGGCGCCGGGGCCAATGTCCACAATCCAGTCGGCTTCCTTGATGGTGTCCTCGTCGTGCTCCACGACGATCAAGGTGTTGCCCAGATCCCGCAGCCGGGTCAGGGTTTCAATGAGGCGGCGGTTATCGCGCTGATGCAGACCGATGGACGGCTCATCCAGGACGTACAACACGCCCACCAGGCCGGAGCCAATCTGTGTGGCCAGCCGGATCCGCTGAGCCTCGCCACCGGAGAGCGTGGCCGAAGCACGTTCCAGATTGAGGTATTCCAGACCCACATCGAGCAGGAACTTCAGGCGCGCCTGGATTTCCTTCAGAACCTGGCTGGCGATCTGCGCCTCGCGGCCCGTCAGGACCAGGTTGGAGAGGAAGTTGAAGCAATCGCGCATGGAGAGCGCACAGACCTCGGCGATGGATTTGCCGTTGATCAAGACCGAGAGTGAGGCCGGATTCAGGCGTGCGCCGCCACAGGCCGGGCACGGAATCTGGCGCATGTACTCTTCGTAGCGGTCCCTGGCCGAATCTGATTCGGTTTCGGTGTGCTTGCGATGGATGTACTGAATGGCACCCTCAAAGCCGGTGCTGTATTTGCGTTCCCGGCCAAAACGGTTCTTGTACTGCACCACGACTTTGTGGTCCTTGCCGTACAAAATGGCGGTGCGGGCGGCGTCCTCGAGCTTGTTCCAAGGTGTGTCCAACTCAAAGTCGAGCTCGGATGAGAGCCCCTCGAGCAGGCGGTTCCAATATTCGGTCGTGGCGGTACCCAACGACCACGGGGCGATGGCACCTTCGCGCAGTGACAGGAACGGATTGGGGACGACGAGCTCCTCGTCCACCTCCAGCTTCGTGCCGATACCGCTACAGGCGCTGCACGCACCAAAGGGGTTGTTGAAGGAGAAGGAGCGCGGCTCGATCTCATCGATCGCCAACGGGTGCTCGTTGGGGCAGGCCAGGTTTTCCGAGAAGGAGCGGATGCGTCCGGCATCCCCCTCGGCCAGGTCCACGAGTTCCACAAGGACGCGTCCTTCGGCCAGGCCCAGCGCCGTTTCTACCGAGTCGGTGAGGCGTTGCTGGATGCCGTCCTTGACGACCAGACGGTCAATCACTACCTCGATGGTGTGCTTGAAGGTCTTCTTGAGCTTCGGAGCATCGCTTAACTGGAGTTGTTCGCCGTCGACCTTGGCTCGTGAATAACCCTTTGCCGTGAGCTCCTTGAAAAGCTCCACGAACTCGCCCTTGCGGTCGCGGACCACGGGGGCCAGGATCTGGAAGCGGGTGCCCTCGGGCATCTCCAGCAGCTGGTCGACAATTTGCTGCGGCGTCTGCTTGGCGATCGGCTCACCACAGACGGGACAGTGCGGCGTTCCCACACGGGCCCAGAGCAGGCGCATGTAGTCGTAAATCTCGGTAATGGTACCGACGGTAGAGCGCGGGTTTTTGGACGTCGACTTTTGATCGATGGACACCGCCGGGGACAGGCCCTCGATGAAATCGACGTCGGGCTTGTCCACCTGGCCCAGGAATTGGCGGGCGTAGGCCGAGAGCGACTCGACATAGCGGCGCTGTCCCTCGGCGAAGATCGTATCGAAGGCCAGGGAGGACTTGCCTGATCCGGACAGGCCGGTGAAGACGATCATGGAGTCGCGGGGCAGGTCAAGATCGACGTTGCGAAGGTTATTCTCACGCGCTCCCTTGACCACCAGACGGGATAGGTCCGGGCGAGTTAAAGCAATTTCGGGGGTTTCAGACTGGGCCATTATTTCCTTCACATCGCTGACTGCCACGACGCCGGCGTGACAAGGGCACGGCCGCTTTGGCGCCGTGCAGTGCAAACAATATTGAGTGTAATCGAAAGTTCGTTCGAACGCATGCTGATTTTTCTCGTGCGGCTAACTGCGTTCCAGGGCCGCCGTCACGATCTTGAGGGCTTGGCTTGTTGGCATCCCCAAATCACGCACGACGGCGGCAAACGCGTCCGCGGCACTCGCCACCTGGGCGGCAATCATGTCACCACCGGAGGCAACAGCGGTTCCGCTGCGACCCGCCGTGATGACCACTCCGGTCTGCTCTAACTCGCGATAGGCGCGGGCCACCGTGTTGGCGGCAACGCCAAGATCTGTGGCCAGGGAACGGACCGAGGGCAGCTTGGTTCCCACGGCAAATTCCCCTGATGAGGCCAGATCGAGGATTCGCAACTTGATCTGCTCAAAGGGTGGAACGCTCGATTCCGTATCGAGGCGCCAACGTCGCATCATGACATCCATGGCATTCATACCGGGCTCGCCTCTTCCACCATTGGCGCCACCAAATGGTGGCTAGTTACTGATCGTAATTGAAAGCACCGCGAGCCAACAGTTAGTCATGGCTGAAATCACTTCTTCTGCCGCTAGATATGTGACACTTACCGAATGGACGAGAACGTAGCGGGAGCCCTGCATCATATTGAGCTATGGGTACCAAGCATAGAACGCGCCACGGTTGAGTGGGGCTGGATGCTGACAACTCTGGGATACTCACTCGATCAAAATTGGGGCAAGGGAGCTAGCTGGCGTCGGGGCAGCAGCTATCTAGTCACCGAGGAATCTCCCGCTATGAGCGCTCACCAGCATGAGCGGACAGCTCCCGGGCTCAATCATCTCGCGTTCCATGCCGGATCGAGAGAAAGGGTTGATGCCTTGGTCGTGGCCGCAATGGCGCATGGCTGGAAGCAGCTCTTCGCCGAGAAGTATCCGCACGCTGGCGGCGACGATCACTACGCCGCGTATCTGGTCAATTCCGATGGCTTCGAAGTTGAGCTCGTCGCGGAGGCCGGCTCCGAGTCCTCGTGATGCGTGCCTTAGCCGTCCACCAGTTGAGGCCAGTTGCTCGCGAAGTACGTGATGAATTGCTCCGATAATTTCTCCGCCCGGAGGTGCTCCCGTGTCACGGGGAAGGATGGCGCGCGATAGCTAGGGTCAGTCATGGCTTGGTGGGCGAATGCATGGTCGGCGATGGCGGCCTTGCCAATGTAGGCCAGGTCAGCGCCCCGATCGAGCACCTGCTGCACGTCCTCGGCGCTGGTGATTTGCCCCGCGACGCCAAGAACGGTTCCGTGGCGCGGCACGTCCACGAAGTGCTCGAGGAGGGTTCGACTTCCCTCGAGGGCATGCGCCGGAAGCTTATCGACATCCCAGAGTGAGAGGTCGAGGATGTCGATGGTCCCGCTAGCCATGAGCTCGCCAACAAGCGCAACCATGTCCTCCAGAACCAGACCGTAGCGTTCAACGGACAGGCGGAGCCCAACATGAAAATCCGGTCCGGTTCGTTCCCGGATCGCGGCGACGACTTCTTTGACGAAACGACTCCGCCCAACGGGGTCACTGCCGTAGCCGTCGTCTCGGAGGTTGTTGGAGGCGTCGAGGAATTGGCCGACGAGGTAACCATGTCCGCCGTGCACCTCGATGCCGTCGATGCCGGCTTGTTCAGCTCGTGCCGCGGCCGCGGCGAAATCTTCGACTGCTTGCTGAACCTCGGTGGTTGTCATGGCTCTAACTCCGGTCTGTGCATCGTCCCAGGGACCCACGACGTCCTGACCAGATAAGTTTTTCTCCGCCCGCACGCCACCATGATGCAGCTGCACCGAGGACCTGCCACCGGCAGCGGCGATGGCCACAGCCAGACGCTCCAGCCCGGGGAGGTGGGCATCGGATGAGATCCCCAATTGGCCGGGCCAGACTTGTCCCGCTGGATGCACATACGCGGCCGCTGTCTGCAAGAGGCCAAACCCGCCGTCAGCGCGGGCGATCAGCCAGGCAAGCTCGTCCTCCGACAACGTGCCGTCCGGGTGACTCTGCTGATTGGTCATGGGCGCGAGGACCAATCGATTGGGTAGGGCCCGGCCGTGGCGTAGCGGCAGCGGATCTGACAGGAAAGTCATATGGCTCCTCGGAGATGAAAGTCTGTTAGTCAAGGTTCAATCGCGTCACAACGCTCTCACTCAGAACCACATCATGCGGCGCTGTCTTGAGAACCCCTGAATCCGTGTCAACGCCCTGGGCGGCCAGAATCTTCCGCAGGTATTCCCAGTGGGCCGCAATTGCTTCCTCCATGGTTTGCTCGCCATACGGTTCATCGGGGCCCACAACATCGCGCGCTGTCTGTTCAATCTCCGCGGACGTAGCCTCAGCCCATCGCTGATTGGAATTCCAACCACGATCATCCAGCACTAATATGAGTCGCCCATCTTTTAGTTCGGCAAAGAGGGACACCGAGACAGAGAGACTTGGAGAGTGGGAGCTCTCGTTAGCCTCAACAATGCTGACGAATCTGGACAGTGTGACCATGGCGAGTTCCCCTACTGTTTTCCCTGAAATTTGAGATTGCGTGTTGCCCGTCAATGACAGCTAGCGACGCCGTTTGGCCCGGGCGCCGAACTCGTCCAGGACACGCACGACGTCCTTCGCCAGCCACAGCCGATTCCGTTTGCCTGTGGAAATTTGTGCCAACACGTCGGCGTCGACCAAGCGATTGATGGCCTGCTGCGCGTTGACGCTGGAAATCCCCAGCTGCGCTGCAGCCGTGACACTGTCAATGACGGGCTGGCGCAGCAACACATCCACGAGTCGATACGCAGAAGAGTCACGACGTGCCTTCACTCGCTCACGCCACCCCAGTCGCACGGTTTCAAGATCCGCCACCAGAATGCGCCCGTTGTGCACTGCGGCAAATGCCGCATCGGCGATAGCGCGAACGATCGGGGAGATATCCCCCGCCCGGTAAGCGCCAAGCGCCTCGAAATAACTTGCGGTGTCATGCAACAACCCGGCAGACACCGGAACGGCAACATTTCGGGTGAGCTGTCCACCTCGTAACATCGCTTGAATCAAGGCGCGACCGACTCGACCATTACCGTCAGGGAAAGGGTGGATGGTTTCAAATTGCGCGTGAGCAAGGGCGGTCTGCACCAGAACCGGCAGATCTAAGCGATTCGCGAACACCGCAAGATCGTCCATGAGCACCGGCACCCGGTCATGATGCGGAGGAACAAACTGTGCCGTGTGGGGTCCTAGGCTGCCGCCACCGATCCACACCTGCTGATCGCGCCAGCGACCCACGATCTCGGGGTTGCTCTCTTCCAGTAAGGCCCGATGCATCTCGATGATGGCCTGTCCATCGATGGACTCCGACAAAGCCAAGGCAGCCTGCATGGCGCGCACATTGCCCACGATTAGCTGCGCATTTTTCGAGGCATGGGCACCGAGTTCTGCGAGGGCAATCTGCCGAGCACCGCTGCTGAGGTTTTCAATTTCAGAACTTGAGGCACTTTCGGTCCGCAGCAAGATCGCGGCGAAGGGTGCTGCAATTTGTCCCACCTCGGCATCAAAACGGGCCAGTTCCGTGGCGGCTTCTTCACTCAATGCCTGCAGCTCACCCTCGAGGTGAACGTCCAGGGCAGCAATGGCGGGCGGCACGGCGGCCAGATACGGGCCGGCCACACGTCGCTTCTCTGTGCGCGAGCCATAGCTATCCTGATCAGACCGCCAGGGCCGCTCTTCGAAGCTCAGCGGTGGCCATCCCAAATTGTTCTCAACCGTTGCCATAGCCTAATCATATCAATGCTTAGCTAATTATCCATTGCTATGGAATTCTTTTATGGCTGGATATCGCGATATTTTGGCCCTGGCTAGCCATAGAGCTCGAATCCCACGACCCCTCCAACCGTGGCGCGTTCGGTTTGTTGACGCGCCTGATCTACGACAGATTCGTCACTGAGAGCCATCAAATACTGTTGATGTTCGGCAAGAGAGGCCACGGCCTTGTCGATGCTTGACTGTGAGACTTTTTGGGCATGTGTCGGCGCCGGGGACATGACGGCAACCCAGCGGGCCTTGTGGCGTGGCAGCCTCTCGGCCAGCAGTTCGGGAAAGATCCATTCGTTGTCGGCATCTCCGACGGCGTCGAGAACTGCCCGTCCCACGGCACGGTGGTCGGCCGTGTTCCACTGCCCAGGACCCCATTCGTCCCGGTGGTTCAACGTCAGGACCAGATCGGGGCGCGCCCGCCTGATCTCGCGAGCAAAATCCCGACGCAGCGCCAAGCCTTCTTCGATGCGACCATCGGGATGGTCAAGAAACACCAAATCCGTCACGCCCACCCGAGCGCAGGCATTTTCCTGTTCCATACTGCGCAACGGCGCAGATTCCTCGGGAGCCAGGCCCGCAATTCCGGCCTCGCCCCGCGTGGCGAGAACATAGCTGATGTGTTTCCCGGCGGCGATCCACTCGGCCACCGCGGCAGCCATGCCATATTCGGGATCGTCAGGGTGAGCCACAATGACCAACGCCCTCTGCCAGTCCTGCGGAAATTCCAGGAGCTCGGTCATTGTTTCTCTCCCACCATAAAGATGCGACGGAACGGAAAGACCGTGCCAAATTCGCCGGCCGGATAGGCTTCCGCAAGCAGCGCCGCATAGTCACGTTCGAAGTCCACGCTATCAGCGGGACCCAAAGCCGCCAGAACGGGTCGCAGGCCGGTGCCGCGCACCCACTCGAGCACGGGATTTTCGCCCGTGAGTAGCTGGCTATACGTGGTTTCCCACACGTCCACCTGCGCCCCGCCGCGGATGAAGAGCTCGTGATATTCGCTGGGCTCCCCCACCGCGTCATCGTGGCGCAACACGCCCTCCAGCCGATCTCGCCACGTCGCGCTTTCCGCGAGCTCGCGCATGAGGACGTGCGACGGCGCCCCGAAGTTCCCGGGCACCTGGACACCCAGCCACGCACCCGGGCGCAGAGCCGCCAACCAGCCAGACATCAGTTCACGATGCCCCGGCACCCACTGCAGCGCGGCATTGGAGACCACCACGTCGGTGTCCTCAGCCGGTGACCACTGGGCAATATCGCCCAATTCAAAGTGCAAGCCTGGGGCGGGACGGGCGGTCGTGATCATCGCCTCGGAGCTGTCGATTCCCAGCACGGTAGCCTCGGGCCACCGCAGCGCCAGGGTGGCGGTGAGATTTCCCGGACCACAGCCGAGGTCTACCACCTGCGAAGGGTTCTGCGCAGCGATACGAGAGGTCAGATCAAAGAATGGTCTGTCACGAAAATCACTGAACTGTACGTATTTTGCCGGTTCCCAGAGAAATGCTTGTTCGCTCATGGCGCCATCCTGCCACATACCGTTACTCCGCGGCAGCACTAAGCGCCTAAGCTGGGAGAACCATGAATCTTCTTGAACAGCTTGCCACCCTGAATCCGCAAACCTCAACCGATGACGACGTTCTGGACGCGTTTTTGGAGTGGACACTTGAAAAGGGCTTGGAGCTGTACCCCGCTCAGGAGGAAGCCGCGCTCGAGCTGGTCAGCGGAAACAACGTCATCCTGTCCACCCCCACGGGTTCGGGTAAGTCCATGGTGGCCATCGCCGCCCACTTCAACGCCATGGCTCGTGGTGCCGCGAGCTACTACACGGCTCCCATCAAGGCGCTCGTGTCGGAAAAGTTCTTTGCCCTGTGCGAGATCTTTGGCGCAGAAAACGTCGGCATGATCACCGGCGACTCCTCCGTCAACCAGGACGCGCCCATCATCTGCTGCACGGCGGAAATCCTGGCGAACATTGCGCTGCGCGAAGGTGAGAATGCCGACGTCGGCGTTGTCATCATGGATGAGTTCCATTACTACTCTGACCCGCAGCGTGGCTGGGCCTGGCAGCTGCCCCTCCTGGAATTGCCGCAGTCGCAGTTCCTGCTCATGAGCGCAACGCTCGGTGACGTCAGCCGTTTCGAGCGCGAGCTGACAGAGCTGACCAACCGCACCACCACCACGGTCTCTTCTGGCGAACGCCCCATCCCGCTGCATTACTACTATGTCCAGACCGGCGTGCACGAATCCCTCGAGGAGCTGCTCGCCACCAAGCAGGTCCCGGTCTATGTGGTGCATTTTAGCCAGGCCGAGGCGATCGACCGCGCCCAGAACCTGATGAGCATCAACGTCTGCACCCGCGAGGAAAAGGACAAGATTGGCGAGCTCATGGCGGGCTTCCGTTTCTCCGCCGGCTTCGGCAAGACGCTCAACCGTCTGGTCCGCCACGGCATTGGTGTACACCACGCCGGCATGCTGCCCAAGTACCGTCGCCTCGTGGAGCAGTTGGCCCAAGCTGGCCTGCTGAAGGTCATCTGCGGCACCGACACCTTGGGCGTTGGCATCAATGTGCCCATCCGTACGGTTTTGTTGACGGCGCTGAGCAAGTACGACGGCGTCCGCACTCGCGTCTTGCAAGTGCGAGAGTTCCAACAGATCGCGGGCCGTGCGGGCCGCGCCGGTTATGACACGGCCGGAACCGTCATTGTGCAGGCTCCCGAGCACGTCATTGAAAACGCCAAGTCCATGGCGAAGGCCGTCGCGAAGTTTGGCGACGATCAAAAGAAGCTCCGCCAGGTGGTCAAGAAGAAGCCGCAGCAGGGCTTTGTCAGCTGGGGCGAGCCCACGTTCACCCGTCTGGCAGAATCCGTTCCGGAACCTTTGACCTCCAGCTTCACCATCACGCACGCCATGCTGCTGAACCTCTTGGAGCGCCCGGGCGATCCCTTCCAGGCCGCCAAGACCTTGCTCACTCAGAACCATGAGTCGCCGTCGAAGCAGCGCGTCCTCATGCGCAAGGCCATCGGCATGTACCGAGAATTGCTCGGCGCCGGCGTGGTCGAACGCATTCCCGAGGACGAGCTCGAAGCCGATGGTCGCACGGTACGCCTGACGGTCCACCTGCAGATGAACTTTGCGCTCAACCAGCCGCTCTCCCCCTTCGCGTTGGCCGCCCTGGATCTGTTGGATCAAGAGTCCCCCAGCTACGCCCTCGACGTCATCTCCGTCATCGAGTCAACGCTGGAGAAGCCGCGCCAGATCCTGTCCGCCCAACTCAAGCGCGAACGCACCGAAAAGGTTGCGGCCATGAAGAGCGAGGGCATCGAGTACGACGAACGCATGGCGATCCTCGACGAGGTCACCTACCCCATGCCGCTCTCGGAGCTGCTGTTTGGCGCCTTCGAGGTCTACCGTAAGGCGTCGCCGTGGATGGGTGACTTTGAGCTGACGCCCAAGTCCATCATTCGCGATATGTACGAGCGCGCCATGAACTTTGGCGAATATGTCCAGTACTACTCGCTGGCCCGTTCCGAGGGCATCGTGCTGCGATACCTGACGGACGCGTACAAGGCGCTGCGCCAGACCGTACCCCAGGATGCGCTCCGCGAGGACCTTGAGGACATCATCTCCTGGCTCGGCGAGCTGGTCCGCCAGGTCGATTCCAGCCTGCTCGACGAGTGGGAAAAGATGACGAACGGCGAGAGCTCGGACGTTGTGGAGGAAACGGCTCTTCCCCCGGCCCCGCCGCGCCTCACCGACAATGCCAGGGCCTTCCGGGTCATGGTCCGCAATGAGATGTTCCGCCGCGTGGAGCTCGCGGCCGACGACGACTTTGAGGCTCTTGCAGCGCTCGACGGCGACCACGGCTGGGATGCCGATCGTTGGGCCGATGCTTTGGATGAGTACTGGGACGAACACGAGTTCATCGAGTCCGGCGCGGCCGCTCGTGGCCCGGCGCTCTTGACCATCACCACGGCGGAGGACACCTGGGATGTGCGCCAAACCATCGTTGACCCGGAAGGCAACCACGACTGGTTTATGCGAGCCACAGTGGATCTGGACGCGTCGAATGAGGCGGGTGCCGCCGTCGTGCATTTCAAGGAATTCAGCCGAATGTGAGGTGCGCGATAAGCTCGTTCTATGAGTCTTCTTCGCACCGCTGTGCCCGCCGATGTCCCCGCAATTCTTGGCATGATCCAGGATCTGGCTGTTTATGAAAAGGAGCCGGATGCCGTAAAAAACACCGCTGACATGCTGAATGCCAGCCTCTTCGGCGACAACCCTCAGGTGTTTGCCCACGTGGTGGACTCGCCCACTGCGGGCGAGCCCATCGTGGGCTTCGCGCTGTGGTTCCTGAACTACTCCACGTGGGAGGGAACCCACGGAATCCACCTCGAGGATCTCTATGTGCGCCCCGAGGCTCGCGGCGGCGGCTATGGCAAGATGCTGTTGCGCGAATTGGCCAGGATCGCCGTGGAGCGCGGTTATGCCCGCGTTGAGTGGAGCGTGCTCGACTGGAACGAGCCGTCGATCAACTTCTACAAGGCGCTGGGCGCCAACCCCATGGATGGTTGGCATGTCTTCCGCCTCGACGGCGCCGAACTGACCGCCTTCGGAAGCGCAACGGCAGCGGAGGTCACGGCATGAGCGCCGCGGAGTCGTACCTCGTCCGGGGCCTGCGCGTGCAGGACCACCGCTTCACGGCACCCCTCGATCATGCTCATCCCGAGGGACCCTCGATCACCCTTTTTGCCCGGGAATTGAGCGACCCCGAGGGCAAGGATTTGCCGTGGTTGCTGTTCCTGCAGGGTGGCCCCGGCGGTAAGGGCAACCGTCCCACAGGTCTCAACGGTTGGCTTGCCGAGGCGGCCAAGTCTTTCCGGATCCTGATGCTCGACCAGCGAGGCACCGGATTGTCCACCCCGGTCAATCGCCAAACTCTGCCCCGGGTCGGCAACCTGGCGGCTCAGGCCGACTACCTCTCGCACTTCCGCGCCTCGGACATTGTGGCCGATGCCGAGCTCATCCGCGCCGAACTGGGGTCCGGTCCATGGAGCATTTTCGGCCAGAGCTACGGCGGCTTCTGCGCCCTGACGTACCTGTCCTTTGCCCCGGAAGGCTTGAAGGAGGTCCTCATCACCGGTGGCCTCGGCCCGCTGTCCGGCCCGGCAGATCAGGTCTATCAGGCCACCTTTGAGCGCCTGCGTCGCCGCAATGCCGAATACTTTGCCAAGTACCCGGCCGATCGCGAGCTGCTGACCCAGCTGATGCGCCACGTCTCCGACGTCCCCGAATTCCTTCCAACAGGCGAACAGCTGACCCCCGAGCGCGTGCAGATGTTGGGTAACTATCTCGGTGGCAACACCCGGTTTGATGCCCTGCACTTTGTCTTCGAGGACGTTTTCCTTGACACGCTCGACGGCGCCCGCCTCTCCGACAACTTCCTGGCCACCGTGGCCAGCTATGTGGGACGCGCCGCCAATCCGCTGTACGCCTTGATGCACGAGTCCATTTACGTTCAGGGAGCCGCCAGCAACTGGGCCGCCGCACGAGTTTTGGCGGCCAATCCGGATTTCCGCCCCGACGCTGCCGAACCGCTGCTGACCGGCGAGGCCATCTATCCCTGGTACTTCGAACAGGATCCGGCACTGCTTCCGCTGCGCGAGTTGGCCGATGTTTTGGCTGCCCGCACGGAAGGCTGGGGTGCGCTCTACGACCTTGAACAGCTGGCCCGCAATACGGTTCCCGTCGCGGCTGCCGTGTACTCCGACGACATTTTCGTGGACCGTGAGATCTCACTCGCCACGGCGGCCGCCGTCAAGGGCCTCCATGTGTGGGAAAGTGCTGATTTCCACCACGACGGTATTGCCGACGACGGCGAAGGGATCTTCGCGCGCCTACTTCGCCTGGTCCGCGCCTAGCGCTAAGCTCCCGCGTAGCCTGCGGGAGCTTAGCACCCGCTTGCGCCCGTTGACCCGTCACATGACGCCCCTAAACCTCGTTCAGAGGGGCGTCACGTGGCGAGTCAACACGGAGTAAGTCACGTTCGACGCCGAGAACCCACCCAGGCGCCGAGCCGGGACTTTCCGTCAGGGTTCTCCGCCAACGACTGCCGGTTCGTCCGACTAGGCGTGGCCGGCTTCTCGCATCTGACGTAGTTCCTTCTTCAGATCGCCCACCTCATCACGCAGGCGGGCGGCCAGCTCGAAGTGGAGGTCGGCGGCGGCACCGTGCATCTGGGCGGTGAGTTCCTCAATGAGGGAGATGAGCTCAGCAGCGGGACGGGACGCCCCGCCGTCGGACGTCTTTTTCTTGCCGCCCTTACTGGAGCCTTCACGCTTCAAGCGAGCTTCCTCAAGCAGGGCCGCGGTGTCGGCATCCTCGCGGGCCAACTGATCGGTGATGTCGGCGATCTTCTTGCGCAGGGGCTGCGGGTCGATGCCGTGCTTCTTGTTGTAGCTGACCTGGATTTCTCGGCGGCGATTCGTCTCCTCGATCGCGAACTCCATGGATGCCGTGATGCGATCGGCATACATGTGCACCTCGCCGGAGACGTTACGTGCCGCACGACCGATCGTTTGAATGAGCGAGGTGGAGGACCGCAGGAAGCCTTCCTTGTCGGCGTCGAGGATACTCACGAGCGAGACTTCTGGCAGGTCAAGGCCTTCACGAAGCAGGTTAATACCGACCAAGACATCGAAGACACCCATGCGCAACTCACGCAGCAATTCCACACGGCGCAGGGTATCGACGTCGGAGTGTAGGTACTCGACCTTGATGTTGTTGCCCAACAGGTAGTTGGTCAGATCCTCGGACATGCGCTTCGTCAGGGTTGTCACGAGAACACGTTCATTCTTGGCTGTACGCTTGCGGATCTCAACCAACAGGTCGTTGATCTGGTCTTGCGAGGGCTTGACGATGATCTCGGGATCGATCAGGCCCGTGGGGCGAATAATCTGCTGCACGTACCCATCAGAGACACCCAGCTCGTACTTGCCCGGCGTGGCCGAAAGGTACACCGTCTGGCCAATGCGCTCCAGGAATTCATCCCATTTCAGGGGGCGGTTGTCCATGGCTGATGGCAGCCGGAAGCCGTGGTCGACGAGGGTGCGCTTGCGGGACATATCGCCCTCATACATGGCACCGATCTGAGGAACCGTCACGTGAGACTCGTCGATCACCAGCAGGAAGTCGTCCGGGAAGTAGTCGATGAGACAGTGCGGGGCACTTCCTTGGTCACGGCCATCGATGTGCCTGGAATAGTTCTCGATGCCGTTGCAGAAGCCCATCTGCTCCATCATTTCCAGGTCATAGGTGGTGCGCATGCGCAGTCGCTGGGCTTCGAGGAGCTTGTTCTGGCTTTCAAGTTCCTTGGTTCGAGTGGCAAGCTCGTCCTCAATCTGCTTGACGGCTCGGGACATCCGCTCGGGTCCGGCAACATAGTGCGACGCCGGGAAGACGTACATCTCGTTTTCTTCCCGGATGATCTCGCCCGTGAGCGGATGCAGGGTGTAGATGTTCTCAATTTCATCGCCGAAGAACTCGACGCGGATGGCCTGCTCTTCGTACATGGGGATGATCTCCACGGTGTCGCCGCGGACGCGGAACGTCCCGCGATGGAAGTCAATGTCATTGCGGGTGTATTGCATGCTGACGAATTTGCGCAGCAGATCATCGCGGTTCATCTGATCCCCACGGGTCAGCGTCACCATGCCGGCGACGTATTCCTCCGGAGTACCCAAGCCATAAATGCAGGACACCGTGGCGACGACGATGACGTCACGGCGGGTCAGCAGCGCATTCGTGGCGGAGTGACGCAGCCGTTCAACTTCCTCATTGACCGAGGAGTCTTTTTCAATGAAGGTGTCCGACTGGGGTACATACGCCTCAGGCTGGTAGTAGTCGTAGTAGGAAACGAAGTACTCAACAGCATTGTTGGGTAGTAACTCCCTGAACTCATTGGCCAGCTGCGCGGCCAGGGTCTTGTTTTGCACCAACACCAAGGTGGGACGCTGCACCTGTTCAATCAACCAGGCCGTGGTCGCGGACTTTCCCGTGCCGGTGGCGCCTAGGAGTACAACGTCCTTTTCACTGTTGTTAATCCGTTCCGTCAGCTCCTTGATCGCCGTGGGCTGATCACCGGCAGGCTTGAATTCGCTGATGACTTCAAAAGGGGCAACGACGCGGTTAATTTCTTGGGCAAGACTCATGGCATTAACGCTACATCCCTCCGGCACCGCTGCAAGCTCTGTCCGCCACAAGCATGGGTCAATCTCTCGAAAGATATTCCGTACGGGGGACCATTTCTATGTGAGTATAGGAATCAGCATTTCTTAGGACCCTTCGTTTTCACGGTACGAGAGGAAATCATGTCCCAGAATCCCGAGCAACCCTACGTCCAGCCCACCTACGGCACACCGTATGGCGCCATGTCGGCTCCACCGCAGGAAGACCCCGGCAAGACGCTAGGCATCATCGGTTTAGTGATGTGCTTTGTCGTGTCGTTGGCGGGGCTCATCATCTCGATCATCGCTAAGAAGAAGTCCGAAGAGGCCGGCTTCATGGACAACACGCCTGCCAAGATTGGTGTCATCCTCGGCTGGATCTTCACCATTCTTGGCTTCCTTGGCCTGGTCGGATACGTCATCTTCATCGTGGTGCTTGTTGGGTCAAGCTCAACTGACCTCTAGAAGCGTCACGGTGGCTTGCACTGCCGGATCGGCTGATGCCAACAGCATGGCTGGTCCTGAAGACCGGGGGAACCATCCGGCAGTGCCTAAAGCCTGCATGATCGCGGCCCTGTCGCGTCCATTTTTCAGGCTCAGCTGATACTCCAGAGGTGCTGCATCCCCGGCAAGCTGGCTCAGCGTCACGTCGAACGGCTCTACCACCTTGCCAAGGCGTCGGGCCAGCCGCTCCCCCGCTGCCACGCTGGCCGCACCGGGCAGCGAAAGCTCGTCATGCTCTGTCGCGGCTTGTTGTGCCCTGAGATTGACAGCAAATGGCAGCAGTCGCTCATGCCACAGCACATCGAGCTCCGCCATCGCCTGCTCGGCCACGCCATCGTTGATGATGAGCACGTCAGCAACGGCGGCGCGTTCGGCGTCACTCGCCTGCGCTGAGATCCGGGACAGGGCTTCATCCCGGCTCATGCCCCGATGGCTCACCATGCGGCTCACCCGTGTTTCCAGCGGCGCCTGCACCACCACGACGAGGTGAAAATTGGCGCCTTGCCCCGATTCGACCAGCAG
The DNA here is from genome assembly GCF_003219795.1 of Arthrobacter psychrolactophilus. Taxonomy (GTDB): domain Bacteria; phylum Actinomycetota; class Actinomycetes; order Actinomycetales; family Micrococcaceae; genus Specibacter; species Specibacter psychrolactophilus. The sequence continues at coordinate 82,409 of NZ_QJVC01000008.1, forward strand.
CGGAATGTCTTGAACGACGATGGCATCGGGGTCGGCCCCTCGCTTGATTTCAGCGGCGGCCGCCCGCACCCGAGGGTGAACTATGGCGTTGAGAGTCTGGAGCGCCTCGCCGTCGGCAAAGACGAGCGAACCTAACACCGGGCGGTTGAGCGTCCCATCGGCTAAGAGAATCTCTGACCCAAAGCGTTCCACGATGGCCGCCAACCCGGGCGTGCCCAGGGCCACGACGTCCCTAGCTAGCTGGTCGGCGTCAATGACGACGGCGCCCAGCTCACGAAAGCGGTTGGCAAGCAGTGATTTGCCGGCGGCGATGCCACCGGTCAGTCCCAAGGAAAGCATGACTCCATCTTATCCAGCCGGGTCACCCAGATGGTTGTAGGCGTTCGGGGAAGCCTCTTGTGCTGCGTCCAGCCGAGAAGGTTCCCGCCGTCAGGAGCTCTTGCTCGTTGTCGTGGCACTCGGGCGCACGGCCTGAAGCGTCGCACCCACACTGACAAAGAGACTCAGGAATAACGCCAAGATTCCCGCAACGGCAGCAATCGTGTAGCTCGCTGGGACAGGAACCGTATCGACCACCGGCTCCATATAGAACCAAAAAGCCCGTCCGACGTTGATTCCCAGGAGCAGGATCAACCCCGTCAGCACCCACGCCGCTATGGCTACAATAGTCATCCGCATCGTTCCCCCCAAGCCTCAGGATGTTTGTAGGCGACCCTACACGCTCAAGCTTGCCCGCACTGCCTGGCGACAAGTTGAGCATTGGCCTGACTCCACGAGTTAACCATGCTGGGACCGCCGTGGCCTTCTCCTTCGTCGATGATGAGCGTTGATGCAGGCCAGCGACGATGCAGCTCCCATGCGGTGATCGCGGGCCCGGAAATATCGCGCCGACCGTGAAGGAGGGTCCCCGGAATATGACCGATGCGTACCATGCCCTCTAGTAGCGGCACCTCGCTAAAGCCCAGATGCGTCCAATAGTGCGAGGTGAGACGGGCGAAGGCCAACCGGTATCTAGAGTCCTCCCACTGGGGATCGCGGACGAGCCCGCCAGCGCCGAGGGAAATGTGCGTGTCTTCCCAGAGCGCCCATTCACGTGAGGCTGCGTCTCGGACCGCCGGGTCTGGGGAACTCAGAAGTTGCGCATAAGCGGCCACGAGCCGACCCACCCCACGCCTGTATCCAACTCCGCCGGCTTCGGCATATGAGGCGAACCGGTCCCAGGCCTCCGGAAAGATCATCCCGACGCCCTCGGTGATCCATTCCACCTCTTGCCGACCTGTTGTCGTGACGGCGAACAGGACGATGCCGTTCACGCGCTCGGGGTGGGCTTGAGCGTAGGCGAGAGCCAGCGTCGAACCCCACGAGACACCATTGAGAATCCAGGAATCCACACCCCGCGCCTTGCGAAGTGCCTCGATATCGGCGATGAGATGCGCCGTGGTGTTGCTCCGCATCGACGTCTCTGGATCCGAGGCATGAGGAGTCGACCGGCCACAACCGCGCTGTTCAAATCCAATGACACGGCTCTGCGACAGCTCAAAGCGTTTCCGATACCCGCTTGTCCCCAGCGTGCCGCCCGGACCACCGTGCAGGTACAGCGCCGGTACACCATGGGGCGCACCCCACTCTTCCCAGTAAATACTCTGCCCCTCACCAACGTCGAGCAGACCCTGAAAGCGTGGCATTTCCTTCATCCCTGACACACTATTTCCCCTCGGCTATGCGTAATGGTCGTCCTCTTGAGGCTATTAGACTTGGTGGCGTCTGCCAGGAAGGCTGACACATTTTGGGGGTAAGTTTTACGTTGCTATCTCAAGACATTGACGACGACGGGCCTGGGCCTCGCCTTGATAGGCGGACGAGGCGGCTGTACGCCTCCGCAGCCTGAGCCCACTCCGGCACAGACTCCGGTTTCAGTCCTTGACCCCAGCTGCCCGGTCCTAGCCCCCGATACCATTGAGGCGCTCAGGATCCCCCCGGGCACCCCCGCCGAAGCCATCGACAGCGTCCTAGCTGCCTATAGTGCCTGGATGAGCGCTGGAAGCGACATCCTCACTGGCTGGCTCGAGACCTCAAGACAGATACCTGAGGTCTGCATCGACGGGCTGGCAGAACAAGGCAGCCTTGCTTATTCTCAAACAATTTTTGTCACCCACACGGACCTTGCGTGGCAGCACTACTATGACGGGCAAAAGCAGCTGACGTCCCAGTCATGACGAAATCTCATGGCTTCCGGGGCTGCGGCACCGGAGAATCAAGGACGCTTTGCGCTCCTCAAGGACATCTCATCGAGCGCCACCGACCATGGCACCTTTCTGAAATTTGATGCGATCTATCATCCAGCACCTGGTAGCCCCACCGATCCCGACGGCTGGTCAGGACTGGCCACGGCAAGCCGTTGGTACGTTGAACTGGTGCCGTTCGATGGCTATCTGATCATCAATTACATCGAACAAAAAGCTGCCGTCGGCTACTAGTCCCGGGCACGACGGTCTCATCCGCCTCCCCACTATGACTCAATCACCCCATTAGACTCAGGGTGTGAATTTTAGTGATGCTATTGCCCTGGAGAACCCGTTCGTTCGGCTTGAACCGCTGTGTCAGGCGCACCACGATGACCTTGTTGCCGCAGTCAAGATCAACGATCTGTGGCGCACGTGGTACACACATATTCCCGGTCCCGACACGATGGCAGCGGACATCATTCGGCGGCGCGCCTTGCAGGCTGAGGGTCGTATGGTTGCCTGGGCGGTCATCGATCCAGCGAGCTCTCGCGCGGTGGGCATGACCTCATATCTGAACCTAGACCCGGGCAATCGTCGTGTGGAGATCGGTTCTACATGGCTTAGCTCGACGGCCCAGGGAACGGGCATCAACGCCGCGGCCAAGTTGCTCCTGCTGCAACGAGCCTTTGAGGAACTGGACTGCCTGGCCGTGGAGTTTCGTGCGCACTGGCACAATCTACAGTCTCGGCGTGCCATCGAACGGCTGGGCGCCAAGCAAGACGGGGTGCTCCGTCATCACACGATCTTCGAGAACGGCACGGTCCGCGACACCGTGGTGTTTTCTATTATTGACGGTGAATGGCCCACCGTGAAGTTTGGACTCCTCGAGCGCCTTGGCATTCACGAGCAGCAGTCCTAGCCGGGAATCGGCGGTTCTTGAGGGTCAGGGCTAAGATGGCTGCGTGACAATTTCTCAGGCGGGCGCAGGCCCCAACAGCTACACAACTCTGGCATCGGGCCCGGATTTCCGCCATGAAATTTCCATCAAACGTTCCCGCTTCATTACCGTGCTGCGCCGCGTTGAGGAAGAATCCTCCGCCCGCGAGCTCGTTGCCGAGCTGCGCCGCGAATTTTACGACGCCCGGCACCATTGTTCGGCTTTCGTCATTGGGGCCGACCGCAGCCTGCAGCGTTCCAACGACGACGGCGAACCCTCCGGCACGGCAGGCACACCCATGTTGGATGCCCTGGTCAAGCGTGTGACCCGTCTCGATCCACAGCCCGGAGAAGCCGCCGCTGATCTTAGTGACGTGTGCGCCGTCGTGGTCCGGTATTTTGGGGGCATCTTACTCGGGGCTGGCGGGCTTGTGCGCGCGTACTCGGAATCCGTCAGCACGAGTCTGGCGTTGGTGCCGCTCGTTCGGCGCGAACGACTCAAACTGTTCACCGTCGCCGTTCCCCACAACGAGGCCGGGCGCCTGGAAAATGAGCTGCGTAGCGCAGGCTACCTCATGACGGGTAATGACTATGACGCCGTCGACACCCATATTGGTCTGACCATGCCCGACGACGCCGGCGTCATTTCCGCGGCCATGGAACGTCTTGCCTCGCTCAGCGCGGGGCGATGCACGCTCACCAGCGCCGGGAGCGACTGGGTCGACACTCCCCTGCGCTAATTCGCATCTCGCGTTGGTACTACTTATCGAAGCGGGCACCTTGAGCCTTTTCCGGCAGGAACGCCAAGACCCAAACGGCGATGAATCCTACGTAAGGCACAAGCCACAGGCATGCCAGAGCGCCACTCAGATTCACGTCATGCAGGCGACGGACCGTCACGGCAACGCTGGGAATCAAACTGGCCAGCATGAAAATGGCCCAGAGACCTAAGATCCAGTCGCCCCCCGTGATATCTGACAGGATGGCAGAAACGACGAAGAGGCCTGTCGTGGCTCCGGCGATCCACCAGTACTCACTGCGGCTGGACCGACCGTTGAAGACCGCGTATTGACTGTAAAAACGACCGAGTGCCTGCATAAATGTCGCTCCCCTGATCGGCTGGGTACCCAATGTGGGGTTGAGCTGCAGTTGCGGCGCCGCATAGGGCCGCACGGGAGACGGCATGTGTGGAGCGGACTGCTGGGCGGGCGCCTGCGGCGGAGGTGCTGCGGGGCTGAAATAGCCAGGCAAAACCTTGGGCTCTTGCGACTGGTACTCCGGATTCGACATGCGGGCTTACTCCTTGGCTGGGCAATTTCCCCCATCATATCCGTTGAAATGACAGCCCGGGCAGCAGGGCACACCGTTAACGCAGAACGGGTCCCCCACCCGAAGGTGAAGGACCCGTTCAACGCTTGATGCGGTGAATTACCTAGCGGAAATTAGTTTCCGGTCAGCTTTTCGCGCAGTGCAGCAAGTGCCTCGTCGGATGCCAAGGTACCGGCACCGGCTTCAGCAACAGCAGGCTCAGAGGAGTAGGAAGTCCCTGCGGACTCGCCACCTTCTGCGGCGTTGTCGGCAGCTGCATCTTCTGCGGCGTGCTCGGCAACCTGCTTCTTGTGAGCTTCCCAGCGAGTCTGAGCGTCAGCGTACTGCTGCTCCCAAACGGCGCGCTGGGTCTCGTAGCCTTCAAGCCACTCGTTGGACTCGGAATCGAAGCCCTCCGGGTACTTGTAGTTGCCTTCTTCGTCGTACTCAGCAACCATGCCGTAGAGTGCGGGATCGAACTCGGTGGAGTCGACGTCAACACCCTCGTTGGCCTGCTTGAGGGACAGCGAGATGCGGCGGCGTTCCAGGTCGATGTCGATGACCTTGACGAACAGTTCGTCACCAACGGAGACAACCTGCTCGGCCAGCTCAACGTGGCGCACGGCCAGCTCGGAGATGTGAACGAGGCCTTCGATGCCGTCTTCAACGCGAACGAACGCACCGAACGGAACCAGCTTGGTGACCTTACCCGGAACAACCTGCCCGAGGGCGTGGGTGCGGGCGAAGGTCTGCCACGGGTCTTCCTGCGTAGCCTTGAGCGAGAGCGATACACGCTCGCGGTCCAGATCCACTTCGAGAACCTCGACGGTGACTTCCTGGCCAACTTCGACAACCTCGGACGGGTGGTCGATGTGCTTCCAGGACAGCTCGGAAACGTGAACGAGACCGTCTACGCCGCCAAGGTCCACGAATGCACCGAAGTTAACGATGGAGGAAACAACGCCGGGACGAACCTGGCCCTTTTCCAGCTTGTTGAGGAACGTGGAGCGAACCTCGGACTGGGTCTGCTCGAGCCATGCACGGCGAGACAGAACAACGTTGTTGCGGTTCTTGTCGAGCTCGATGATCTTGGCTTCGATCTGCTGACCGATGTAAGGAGCCAGGTCGCGCACACGGCGCATTTCGACGAGCGATGCCGGCAGGAAGCCGCGCAGGCCGATGTCGAGGATAAGACCACCCTTGACCACCTCGATGACGGTACCGGTAACGACACCATCTTCTTCCTTGACCTTCTCGATGTCGCCCCAGGCACGCTCGTACTGAGCGCGCTTCTTGGAGAGAATCAGGCGGCCTTCTTTATCTTCCTTCGTGAGGACCAAAGCTTCGACCTGATCGCCAACGGAAACAACGTCTCCGGGATCAACATCGTGCTTGATGGACAGCTCGCGGGAGGGGATGACACCTTCGGTCTTGTAACCGATGTCGAGCAGAACTTCGTCGCGGTCAACCTTGACAACTACACCTTCGACGAGGTCGCCGTCGTTGAAGTACTTGATGGTTGCGTCCACTGCGGCGAGGAATTCTTCAGCAGTACCGATGTCGTTGATTGCAACAACGGGGGTACTCGTCTTCTCGGGGGTCGTGATGGTCATGTAGTAGGGGCTCCGATGTGGATAGTTGGTTTCGCCGAACCCGAGCCATGCCGCGATTGACCGCTGTATGACCGAAATGAGTCCGGAATTATTATGGTTGCAGGGGTTCCTGCAGAGATATTGACACACGCTCCGCGTTCTCATGCCCCGACCAGGTCGAGTCACTTCACGCATTACATGCCTATTCAGTCTAGTTGTTTGGAACAAGGAGCGCAAAAGTTCACCGGTAGCTTGCCACAATGTCAAAAGTGGAGAACTCGACCCGTCTAATTCTGGGTTCGCAGACGTGGATCCTACTGGCCATCATGCTGATGATGGCCGTTCTCCTGTGGCGTGCTGCCCTGGGTCGTTCGCCACGGGAGATGCTGATCGCCGGGCTGCACGCCCCAATTCAGCTGGCCGCCGTCGCGCTCGTCATTGCCTGGCTCAGCAACCGCGCCGGCTGGGCATTTGCCTTCCTAGCCCTCATGTTTGCCGTGGCTGTATGGATTTCGGGCCATCGGGTGGCTTCCACGGGGCGCTGGCGGATCGCCGTCATCCGCATTGCGATTGCTGTCGTACCCGTCGCCGCACTCATGTTTGTCGCTGGCGTTCTACCCTTCACCGCGCTGGCCATCATTGCCGTCTTGGGACAGCAGATCGGTGGGTCATGTCGGTCGTGACGCTGGCCGGACGACGGGTGCGCGATGAGTTATTACTCCGCAATGGCGAGGTAGAGGCAGCGGTGGCATTGGGCTTTACGTGGCCAACATCACGGCTGATGGCGGCAAAGTCGCTGGCCGGCGTTGCCCGGCGCCTTCGTGGGCATGATCCTCGGTGGCGCTGCTCCCCTCGACGCCGGGCTGATCCAATTGCTCGTGCTCATTTCGCTGCTGCTCGTGAATGCTCTGGCGGCCGCGGCAACACCCTGGCTTGGTTGCCGCCAGACGTGGGACCGTCCGGCCAGGGTCAGCGCCTAACCGCACCTTTTTCGCGGATAAGGAACTGATATCCACCCTAAAGCAGTAAAGGTGCAGTTAGACGATAATGGACGTTCGCACGGGTGGAAGCTTGGCGCCCGCACGAAGCAAGGCGCCTCGAATACGCAGCCCAAGGGCTGAGGGATCGCTCAACTCATGAGGTCCTTTTCACGCTGCCGTTCCTGCGCTATCGCTTCCGCGTGGGGCGATAGTCAAAGTATTTCCCCAGCCGTCAAACTCCAGGATGAGCCGATAGGCGCATAACTGCGCGTGATGTGAACCTTGGGCCCACAGCCCCACGTTCGCAATCCTTGTAGTCGCGCGGCGCTTGTATGCGAGCACACGCCACGGCCGGGCCTCGCGCGGCCCAGGGATCGCCACGAGCGCCGATTATGGATAGCGGCCAGGCATTCACCACTGGTGGAGGATTTCTTGCCGCCGAGGCCCCTCACGGCGGTGACCAGGCCGGCGACCGTGGAACGTTAGAAATGCGTGAGGCAGTGGGGCGAGTGCGTTGGACGCAGGAGCGAGTCCAGACGTGCGGCGGCTTCCGGAACATTCTCCTGCACCCGGCCGGCAGCCATCAGGGTCTGAGTTGACACCCCGCCCAGGTAGAGGCTCGATAGCTCGGCCACCCCAAGGTTTAGCTCGGCGTCCACGGTGTCGGCGAGACGCGTGACCTTGGCTGATCCGCCGTCGACCATCAACCGGAAGACACCCGAGGCATGTCCCAGAGGGTCACCCACATGGAGCGTGATCTCGCCGTCGCCCTCGTAATGCCGGGCGGCTAGGGCGGCCGGAACATCCAGAATGCGCAGCCACAGCAAATCCTCCTGCCGGATCCGCTTGTAGTCGCGTTTGGCGGCCATGGCCCACTCGAGCGGATCCACCTCGGGAGCGTGCGCCCAGGTGATGGCGTCGATCAGGTCCAGGGAGCCCAGGAAATTCCACAGCGCCAGGTACGCATCCTCGGTGGCCGCCAGCAGGTCCACAATCTCGATGGCAGAACGGTTGGGATCCGTGACGGGCTTGTAGCTGACATAGCCGTCGACCACGCCGGCCGCGTTGTAATGCAGCGCGGCCCGAATGTTCTTCACGGCATCGAGGGACTCGAAATTGCCCTGCCCCGAGGCCGTGAACCGGTACCAGTCCTGCCGCCCAATCGAGCCAAAGCGGGAGGCATGCACCTGCGCGAAGACCTCATTGTGCTGCTGCAGAATCGTGCTCGCCTCGGCAACCTCGACCGTGCCCCGCGCCGCCGCAGCCGGGTTATGGAAGACGATTCCGCCCTTGACGGAGACCTCAATGGCGCACTCATGCGTGGCCACACCAAAGCCGAAACGGCCATAGATCGTGGCCTCGGACGCGGTCAGCGCCGCGATCGGCAAACCTGCCGCCTTGGCCTGGGCCAGATCGGAGCTCATCATGGCTCGCAATAAGCCCCGACGCCGGTGGCTGGGCCGGACCGTCACCGCGGTGATTTGGTGCACGGGCAGGAGCGTTCCCCGGCCAATGTTGAGCGTCTTGCGGTGATAGGAATACGTTGCGACCGGATACTCGACACCCCAGGCACCAACGGGAGCCTCCGTGTCGCTCAAATACGCCCCGGTCACGACGCGCCCATCCACCTCCTGGCTTTCCACCAGGCGCCGCGCAATCTCCGGGGTGGGCGCGTTGCCGTAGAAGCCCAGCGACACGGCCTTCATCCAATGATCGATGTCCCCGGGCACCTCCCCGTCCACCGTTCGGACGGGGAAGGAGCGCAATTCGTAGGGAAATGATCGTTGCTGTCGGGTGGAGGTGTCACGCGCTTGGCTCATGGCGTTCCTTTGCTTGGTCGTGCGTGGATTAGTGTCCGGCGTCGTTCCAGCTGGAGCCGACGCCGACCTGGACCTCCAGGGGCACCAGAAGGTCCGCAGCTGCTCCCATCTGCGCGATGACAAGAGCCTTGACGGTCTCGAGCTCACCGGGCCAGATTTCCAGGATCAATTCATCATGGACCTGCAGCAGCATCCGGGATTTGAGTTCCTGAGCCTGCAATTGAGCGGCCACTCCGAGCATGGCGTGCTTGATGATGTCGGCGGCCGAACCCTGAATGGGTGAGTTCAGGGCGATGCGCTCGGCCAGTTCCCGCAGCTGGCGATCCGAGCTGGAGAGGTCCGGCAGGTAGCGGCGGCGTCCCTCGATCGTGGAGGTGAAGCCGTCCTTACGGGCCTGTTCGACGACGCCACGCAGGTAATCACGCACGCCACCAAAGCGGTCGAAGTAGTCCTTGACGAGCGTGCGAGCCTCGTCCACGGAAATCTCCAGCTGCTTGGACAGGCCAAAGCTCGTCAGACCGTAGGCCAGGCCGTACGACATGGCCTTGACCTTGGAGCGCATGGCCGAGGTGACATCTTCCGGAGCCACACCAAACACGTGGGAACCCACATAACGGTGCAGGTCCTCACCCTCGGCATAGGCCTGAATCAGGCCGGCGTCACCGGAAAGGTGCGCCATAATGCGCATTTCAATCTGCGAGTAGTCGGCAGCCAGCAAGCATTCATAGCCCTCGCTGACGACGAAGATATCGCGGACCCGCCGGCCCTCTTCCGTACGGATCGGGATGTTTTGCAGATTCGGATTGTTGGAGGATAAACGGCCCGTCGCGGCAACATTTTGCGCGTAAGTCGTGTGGATCCGGCCATCCTCGGCGAGCGACTTCTTGAGGGTCTCCACCATTTGCTTGAGCTTGGATGCCTCACGGTGCGCCATGAGCTGGGCGAGGAATTCATGCCCGGTCTTTTCCAGCAGCCACTTGAGTGAGGCGGCATCCGTGGTGAACCCGGTCTTGATCTTCTTAGTCTTGGGCAGCGCCAATTCCTCAAACAAGACTTCCTGCAGCTGCTTGGGCGAGCCGAGGTTGACCTCGTGCCCAATCGCGGCGTACGCAGCCTCCTTGGCCGCGTTCATGGCGGTCGTGAAGTCATCCAGCAGCACGGCGAGGCGCTCCTGCGACACATCGATGCCCGTCAGCTCCATGCGGGCCAGGATCGCAGCCAGCGGAAGCTCGAGCTCGCGCAGCAACACGGCGGCACTGCGCTCTTGCAGCAGCGGGGCAAAGTATTCGCTCAACAACAGCGCCACATAGCCACGCTGCACGGCCTCGTCGTACTTCTTCTCGCTTTCGAGCCCCAGATCCAGCTGGCCGGCGTCGGCTGTGGCCTCGGCCTCAAAGCTGACCTTGAGGTGAACCTGGCTCAATTCGGCCAGCTCGTAGCTGCGACGGTCGGGCTGAATCAAATAGCCGGACAGCGAGGTGTCATCGACTACGCCGCCCAGACTCAGGCCACGCACGGACAGCGCCTTGAGCGCTTCCTTGTACTCGTGGACGACCTTGGGCGCGTCCGAGAGCAGCCACGCCGCCAGCGCCGAGTCCAGGGCGGCGTCTGCCGTTCCTAGATCAACCACGACGGCGGATTCCTGACCTACCAGCGCGACCGCGGTCGCCTCGTGCGCCAGCCCCACCTTTTCGGAGACCACGTCCACGGCAACGAGCCCTGTGGTGGCCTCCACCCAGGCGTTCAGGGCGGCGGCGTCGCTCACGAGCTGGTGGGCGGGCACCTCGTGGGTGGCGCCAGCATCCAGGGCTTCCTCCTCGCCGAACAAATCGAAGAGGCGCTTGCGGAGCTGGTTGAATTCGAGGGCATCGAAGAGTTCCTCGACGGCGTCCCGATCTGGGGACTGCAGCACGGTGTCCTCGAGGGCCACCGGAAGCTCCATGTCGCGCAACAGGTGGTTCAGGCGGCGGTTGCGCTTGACGTCCTCGATGTGGGCCCGCAGGGAATCGCCGACCTTGCCGCCGATGGCGTCGATGTTCTCAAAGATGCCCTCGAGTCCCCCGTACAGGTTGATCCACTTGGCGGCCGTCTTGGGTCCTACGCCCGGAACACCAGGGAGGTTATCGGCGGTTTCACCCACGAGGGCTGCCAGATCCGAATAGCGGGCCGGAGAGACAAAGTACTTGGCCTCAACGGCTGCCGCATCCATGGGCGGGATGTCGGAGATGCCCTTTTTGGGGTACAACACCGAGACCTTGTCGGTGATGAGCTGGAAGGCGTCACGGTCCCCCGAGACCACCACAACGTCCCAGCCGGCTGTCTCACCCTGGGTGGACAGCGTGGCGATAATGTCGTCCGCCTCAAAACCATCCACCGAGATCGTGGGGATCCGCATGGCTTCCATGACCTTGATGATCAAATCGATCTGGCCGTAAAACTCCTCGGGCGTCTTATTTCGCCCGCCCTTGTACTCGGTGTAATCCAGCGAGCGGAAGGTGGGTGTGTCCAGGTCAAAGGCGACCACCACGTGGGTGGGCTTTTGCTGGCGGATCATGGTCAACAACATGGCCGTAAAGCCATGGACGGCATTCGTGTACTGGCCCGCCTGCGTCACAAACTTATCCACGGGCATGGCGTAAAACGCGCGGAAGGCCATGGAGTGCCCATCCAAGACAAGCAGGCGCGGCGTTGCGCCTTCCTGGAGTCCGAAGACGGGACTTGCAAGGGGGCTGGGGCTAGCGCTGGACTGGGGGGCCGTTTTGGCAGATTCACTCACAAGTGCCAGCCTAGTCATCATGAGCGATAAATTCACACCGCATCCTTTGGCCGCCGAACTTTTAGCCGCCGGAGTCCCCGTCGAGCTGCACCCCCTCATGAGCCCGCACGGGGTGGGCACCCTCGTGAGCAAGATGGGCATTGTGTTCACGCAGATGAGCATCGAATCAATGGTTGCTACGATGCCCGTCGAGTCCAACACCCAGGTGACGGGCCTGCTGCACGGCGGCGCCCACGTGGTGTTGGCCGAGACCCTGGGCTCCTTTGCGGCCGCTTTTCATGCTGGCGCGGGCAGAAAAGTCGTCGGCATTGAGATCAATGCCACACATCACCGCGGCATTGCCGAGGGCCTTGTGACGGGGACGGCCACGCCGATCCACCTGGGCCGCACCCTCACAACCCACGAGGTCGTGATGCGCGATCCGGCCGGTCGCCGCCTCTCCACCTGCCGCATCACCAACATGATCCTGGACCGCTAACTCGCCCCGTAGAGACGTTAACCAACGACGCCGGGCACTGTCCTTCCGAAATAGCGGAAGGAAAGTGCCCGGCGTCGTACGTTAACGAAACGCTAGAACAGGTGGTTCAAAAGTTCGAAGAAGTTATCGCTAAGGAACGGCACGATCAAGACGATCGCCATGACCACGGCCAGGACACAGAAGCCGAAGCAAATGTAGGAACCCCAACGGGCGGCATGGTTGACGCGGCCGTCGTCGTCGCCGCTGACGGCCGTGAAGCGCACGCCCAACGAGTACATCGTGACAACAAATCCGGCACCGAGAAGCGTCGTGCCAGCCACCGCGACAAAGGACATCCAGTTAATCATGAGTTCTCCTGCTCGGTGTCGGCCGGCGTAGCTGCCGGGGTTGCGATCGGCTTTTCAGCGGCGGGCTTGGGTGCTTTGGAGGCCTTCTTCGGCGCCTGAGCGTTCTCGGCGGCCTTTGTCATGGCCTTGAGCACGGCGGTGTCGGCACGGTCCAAAGCTGTCTGAGCCAGAGCCCGAGCAGCGTCGGTTTCGGCGGCACGCTTGGCGGCCTTGTCGGCAATCTTCTGCGCGGCGCGAGCCTTGGCAGCCAGCTTCTCCCGCTCCTTCTTACTAGGAATGTGCAGCGCCTCGCCGACGGCGTCAACGTCGCTAATGGCGTTGCTGTGATCGACCGTCTCGCGCTGCGAGAGGACGAACATGAACAAGATGGAACTCAGACCGAGGACGGCGACAATGACGATGCCCACGACGCCGGTGCGGATCAGCAGGGCGGCCAGGCCACCAACGATGGCGGCGGCCGGGAGGGTCAGGAGCCAGGCAATACCGATCTTGCCGATGGCGCCCCAGCGGACCGTGGAGCCCTTGCGGCCCAGGCCCGAACCAATCACGGAGCCGGAGGCCACGTGTGTGGTGGAGAGGGCAAAGCCCAGGTGGCTGGAGGCGAGGATGGCGGCCGCGGTGCTGGTTTCGGCAGCGAAGCCCTGAGCAGGCTTGACGTCTGTCAGGCCGGAGCCGAGGGTGCGGATGATGCGCCAGCCGCCGGCGTAGGTACCACCGGCGATCGCAATGGCACACGCAGTGATGACCCAGATGTGCGGGCCGGTTCCTGCGGTTTGCATGCCCGAGGCGACCAGAACCAGGGTGATAACACCCATGGTCTTCTGGGCATCGTTGGTTCCGTGAGCCAGAGCCACCAGCGAGGAGCTGAAGACCTGACCGCGACGGAAGCCACCGCGCTTCTGCGTCAGCTTGTCACCCGAATCGGGATCGGATCGGCGGGTGATGCCGTAGGCGAGCTTGGTGCACAGCAAAGCCACGAGCCCGGCGATGGTTGGCGCGAGAACGGCCGGCAAAAGGACCTTGGAGACCAGAACCATGAAGTTGATGGCGCCGAGGGACCAGGTGCCCACAATGGCCGCACCGATCAAACCACCAAAGAGTGCATGGGAGGAACTCGATGGCAGGCCAAGGAGCCAGGTCAGCAGATTCCACAGCACGGCACCCATGAGGCCGGCAAAGATCATCTCTGGAGTGATGGCGACCCCGTTGGGCCCACCCTCATTGATGATGCCTCCGGAAATCGTCTTGGCCACCTCGGTGGACAGAAACGCACCGACGAGGTTCAGGACCGCGGCTAACGCAACGGCCGTCTTGGGCTTGATGGCTCCCGTGGCGATAGGGGTTGCCATTGCGTTGGCTGTGTCGTGAAAGCCATTCGTAAAGTCAAAGAAAAGGGCCAGTGCTATGACAAGCACGACCATAAAGGTGAGATCCACCCGCGATCCAATCTAAAGAGGGCAAAAACAAGACGGTGAAGAAGTCGAGGAGGATTCGCAGAACGAAGGAATCCAACCGCTACGATCCTACGACGATTTTGCACCATTCGTTTGCCTCAAGTTTGCTTTCTCGTAACCACTTTTTTGTGACAAGGTGAATCTCAGGGTGAAAGGATGGTGCCCTTGAGGGTTAAGAGTGGCTTCTCTCCTGAGCGAAAGCGTGGAGATCGTGTGGCGCAGTGGGTAATGTTTGCTGCACCACGGAGCAGCAATACTGCACCAAAACTGACAAGGACCCCATGAGTAACGTTGAAAGCAGCCCGCAGGAATTAGTCTGCCCCAGCACGCCGGAGTCCTGCGGCACTGGCGCCGAGGTCCTTGCGCCGCGACTCGTCCCCCTGGGTGGGCCGCGCGCCATGCTGGTGCGGCGCACACTGCCGCAACGCGAGCGGTCCCTCATCGGCGCGTGGTGCTTCCTGGACCACTACGGTCCCGAGGATGTGAGCCAAGCGGAGGGAATGGCCGTCCCACCTCATCCGCACACAGGTTTGCAAACCATCAGTTGGCTCTTCACGGGCGAAATTCAGCATGCAGATAGTGCTGGAAATCACGCCATGGTGCGTCCGGGGCAGCTCAACCTCATGACGGCGGGGCGCGGAATCAGCCATTCCGAGTACTCCACGGCCGACACCACGGTGCTGCACGGCGTGCAGCTCTGGGCGGCACTTCCGGATCAGGCACGCTTCACGGATCCGGGATTTGAGCACTTTAGCCCCACGCCCTTCCGCGTGTCTGGCGCAACTTTAAGTGTTTTTATGGGCACCGTGGCCGGGGAAAGTTCACCCGTAAAGACCTTTTCCCCTATGGTCGGTGCCGAAATCCTGCTCGATGCCGGGGCCACGCTCGTGCTGGACCTCGCCGACGACTTCGAGCATGGTTTTCTCGTGGATTCCGGTTCACTGGTCGTTGCCGGAACGGACACCGCCGAAGGTGAACTGGCGTATCTGGGCACTGGGCATGGCGCTGTTGAATTGCGGGCCGGGGCAACACCCGTGCGCCTGATGTTGATCGGGGGCGAGCCGCTCAACGAATCCATCGTCATGTGGTGGAACTTCGTGGGCCGCAGTCACGAGGAGATCGTGGAGTTCCGGGCCGCCTGGCAGCATGCCATCGGCCTAGAGGGTGGGAGCCCGTCAGTCGAGAATCCCTTTAGCCTGCCGACGGGGCAGCACGATGCGCCGTTGCCGGCACCCGTGCTGCCCACCGTCAGGCTTCGCGCGCGCTCTAATCCTTCGTGAGATTAGCCCGGACGCGAGGAGCCACCTCGGTCGCGTAGAGCTCGATGCTCTTCATCATGGCCTCGTGCGGCAGGGTTCCGTGGCTGAACTTCAAATCGAAGCGGGACAGCCCCAAAGCCTTGGCCACCGTCGTGATCTTGGCCGCCACCGTTTCCGGTGATCCCACCATGAGCGCACCACGCGGACCAGCCGTGAGGTCAAACTCGGCACGGGTCAGCGGCGGCCAACCCCGGTCGCGGCCAATCCGGCTGTGCATGGCTGCGTAGTGCGGCCACAGCTCATCCTGTGCCTGCTGATCCGTCTCGGCAATATGACCAGGCGAATGCACGCCGATAGGCTGTTCCGGCTGCCCAAATTCCTTCAGGGCCCGGTGGTATAGCTCGGCGAACGGCGCGAACTGCAAAGGCTCCCCACCGATGATGGCCAGCATCAGGGGCATGCCGTAGTGTGCGGCGCGCACGACCGACTGCGGACTGCCGCCGACGGCGACCCAGGACTTGAGGGTTCCCGACTCGGTGTGCGGGTAGACCATCTGCTGGGACAGCGCGGGGCGGGTGTTGCCGCTCCAGCTCACAGGCTTTTCCTTGAGCAATTCGGAGAAGAGTTCAAGCTTTTCCTCGAACAATTCCTCGTAGTTGGCCATATCGAAGCCAAAGAGCGGGAAGGATTCCGTGAAGGAACCTCGGCCCAAGGTGACCTCCGCGCGGCCGTGGGAGACGGCGTCGAGCGTGGAAAAACGCTGGAAGACCCGCACGGGATCATCCGAGCTCAGCACCGTGACGGCAGAGCCGAGACGAATGCGTTTCGTCTGCGTGGCAATCGCGGCCAGCACCATATCGGGTGCCGAAACCGCAAAATCATCACGGTGGTGCTCGCCCACACCAAAGTAGTCAAGGCCCAGCTTGTCGGCCAGCACGGCCTGCTCTACGACGTCACGAATGACCTGCGCGGCCGACTTCGGTGTGCCGTCCGCGTCGAGGGTGACATCGCCAAAGGTGTCGAGTCCTAGTTCAAAGTGTCCATCTGCCACGGGGATTCCATCCTTTTCCAAAGAATATGCGTTTGCATCTATATGGGGAACCTCGTGGCACTGGAAACTATTCCCGCGCGGGAGCCATCAGGGCCGCCTTGCTCCGATACACCGCCAGGAAGGAGGAGATCCGGCGTACAGCTTCCTCAATATCACCGACGGAGGGCAGGATCACGAAGCGGAAATGATCGGGCGTGGGCCAGTGGAAGGCCGTGCCGTGCGAGACCAGGATCTTTTGGTCCTGCAGGAGGTCAATCACAAATTTCTCATCGGAGTCGATGGGGTACATCTGCGGATCGAGTTTGACGAAGAGGTACATGGCACCGGCCGCCGGAACACAGGAGACACCGGGCAAGGCGTTGAGCAGGGACGAGGCCCGGTCCCGCTGTTCCCGGAGCCTGCCACCGGGCTTCGTGAGATCGTTGATGCTTTGGTAACCGCCCAGGGATGTTTGAATCGCATGCTGCGCCGGCACATTGGCACACAGGCGCAAGGACGCCAGAAGCTCGAGTGATTCCTTGAAATCGGCCATGGCGGCCCGTGGGCCCGAGAGCGCCACCCAGCCGGCACGGTAACCCGGCATACGGTAGGCCTTGGAGAGTCCACTAAAGGTCAGGACGCAGACATCCTCCGCGAGCGAGGCCATATGAATGTGCGTATTGCCGTCGTAGAGGATCTTCTCGTAAATCTCATCCGCGAACAGGACCAGATCGTGCTTGCGCGCCAGATCCACGAACTGTTCGAGGATCTCGCGCGGGTAGACGGCACCCGTGGGGTTGTTGGGGTTGATGATGACGATGGCCCGGGTTTGCGGGGTGATCTTGGCCTCGACGTCGGCCATATTCGGCCACCACTGCTGGTCCTCGTCGCAAAGATAGTGCACGGGGACGCCGCCGGTCAGCGTGACGGAGGCGGTCCACAGCGGGTAGTCCGGGGCGGGGATCAAGACCTCGTCGCCGTTTTCCAAAAACGCCTGCAACGTCATGGAGATGAGCTCACTGACGCCGTTGCCAACGAAGATATCATCGACGCCGATCTTCATCAGGCCCTTGGTTTGGTAGTACTGCGAGATCGCTGTGCGCGCGGAGAAGATGCCCTTGGAATCGCTATAGCCTTGTGCCCCACGCAGGTGGTGGATCATGTCGACCACGATGGACTCCGGCGCTTCCAAACCAAAGGGTGCCGTATCGCCGAGATTCATCCGTAAAATTCGGTGTCCCTCGGCCTCCATCTTTTGCGCTGCGTGGAGGATTGGTCCGCGAAGTTCGTACCGTACATTGGCTAATTTACTGGAATGTTGCATGGGGCGCATACCCTCCATCTTCACATACCAGCGCCCTGAGGTGCCCGCTTCGTCCACATTTTGATCCAAGGTTTCGGGCACCCCGTGCGGGATGGTTAAAGCCGGGGCAGCGATTGTTCCTTGACCTGCTTGCGCAAAATCTTGCCGAGCATCGAGCGCGGCATGTCATCGATGCCCACAATGCGCACAGGCACCTTGTAACGGGCCATGCGTTCCTTGCAGAAGGCCCGCAGCTCGGCTTCATCGAGCTCGCTTCCGCTTTCCATCTGGACGGCGGCCACGACCATCTCCCCGCCACGTTCTAGCGGCTTACCAAAAACGGCCGCGTCGGCCACAGTGGGGTGCTGGCGCAGCACATTTTCCACCTCGGAGGGCGAGACATTAAAACCTCCCGTGATGACGAGTTCCTTGGCGCGGTCAACAATCTTGGTGAAGCCCTCGGCGCTCACGGTGACAATGTCGCCCGTCCGCAGCCAGCCATCCTCGGTCAGCGACTTGGCGGTCTCCGCCGCGTTGTTCCAATAGCCCTGGAACACCTGCGGGCCCTTGAGGAGCAACTCACCCGGGTCCCCCTGGGTCACCTCCTTGCTGGGATCGTCGACGTCGACCACCTTCATGTCTGTAGAGGGGAACGGCACACCAATCGTGCCGGCCTGACGCGTGGGGTGGAAGGGATTGCCCAAGGCCACCGGTGAGGATTCCGTCATGCCGTAGCCCTCAACCAAAAGGCCACCCGAGACGGATTCCCACAGCTCCACGACATGGTCCGGTAGGTTCATGGCGCCAGAGATGCAGAACTTGCACGACCGCAGCGAGATGCCGCGGTCCTTCGCGGCCATGGCGGTGCGCTCGTAGATGGGCGGCACGGCGCAGTAGACGGTGGCGGGCGACTTTTTCATGGCGCCTAAGACCAGGTCCGTGTCGAACTTGGGGAATAAGACCAGTAGCCCCTGCTTGCGGATACCAAAGGTTAGGTAGAGGGTCATACCGAAGGCGTGGAACATGGGCAGCACGGCGTACAAGATTTCCTTACCGGTCTGCGCCCCGTGCATCCAGGCCTCACCCTGCAAGGCATTGGCGTACAAGTTCAGGTGCGTGAGCATGGCGCCCTTGGGACGTCCCGTGGTGCCGGAGGTGTACCCAATGACGGCCAGGTCGTTGACACTGGGGCGCGGATGGGCCGCGTCGAGGCTGCCACTGGAGAGCAGACTCTTCCAGCTCATCGCCCGAGGTGCCGGCGCGCTCAGGGCGGCACGGCTCTCGCGCAACTTCTTGAGCGGCAGGTTCAGGGCCGCACGTTTGAGTGTGGGGAACGCGGCGAGCATATTGACGGCAATGACGTGCTCAACACCCACATCGGAGGGGAATTCCTCGATGGTCTCCACCACCTTGTCCCACGCGATGACGACGCGCGCCTGGTGATCTTCAAATTGGTGACGCAATTCCCGCGAGGTGTACAGCGGGTTGTGTTCCACCACCACGGCACCCAGGCGCAGCACAGCATAAAAGGCCACCACGTGTTGCGGGCAGTTAGGCAGAATCAAGGCCACCCGATCCCCCGCGCGTACGCCGAGGCGACGCAGCCCCTCGGCCGCGCGGCTCACCTGCTCCCCCAACTCCCGGTAGCTCGTGCGGCGGCCAAAGAATTCCGTGGCCGGAGCATCGCCAGCCTCGGCCACGGAGCGCTCGAACATTGACACGAGCGATTCGGTGGGCAGTTCAATCTCGGCGGGCACGCCCGGCTGATAGTTCTTCACCCAGGGCCGGATCAAGGCGGAGGGTGAATCGGCGGCGGGAGTGTTCGGGGACTGCATGGCGTCGGTGCGCTCAGAGTTCGGCATGGTTTCCATTTTGCCGCTAGGACGACGGCGGTGTCGAATGAATCGCGGGAGACCCCGCCCACGCGAGCCCCCGTGCATTAGGGTTATAGGCGCCCCTCGGAACGTGAGAAATGTCGCCGTCGGACATCTCCGCAGGACAAAGGAAACAGTTATGGCCACACCCACCACCCCCACACTCGCGCCCCTGACCCCGCGCGAGTTGCAATCCGTCTGGGGCACGTTGCGGTCCCCGCGTCGGCTCAAGACCGAGGTGCTCGGCGGGCTCGTGGTGGCCCTGGCCTTGATTCCAGAGGCGTTGGCGTTCTCCATCATTGCCGGTGTTGACCCGCGCGTGGGCCTCTTCGCGGCCTTCACGATGGCCGTCACGATTTCCTTTGTGGGCGGTCGACCCGCCATGATCTCGGCCGCGACCGGCGCCGTGGCCCTGGTCATTGCCCCGCTCATGAGGAGCCACGGGCTCGACTACCTCATCGCGGCCGTCATCCTGGCCGGTGTTTTTCAGATCCTGCTGGGGCTAGGCGGCGTGGCAAAACTCATGCGCTTCATCCCGCGCTCGGTCATGGTGGGCTTCGTCAATGCGCTCTCGATCTTGATCGTCATCGCCCAGGTGCCGGAGCTAATCGGCGTGCCCTGGATGGTGTACCCCTTGGCCGTCGCGGCGTTGCTCATCATGTTCTTCCTGCCCAAACTCACCAAGGCCGTGCCGGCCCCGCTGGTGGCGATTGTTGCTTTGACGCTCTTCACCGTGCTGGCCGCCGTCGTTGTCCCCACGGTGGGAGACCAGGGCGAACTGCCCCACAGCCTGCCCTCCCTCTTCTCCCCGTCGGTGCCGCTGACGTGGGAGACATTTAAGATCATCGCCCCGTTCTCCCTCGCCATGGCCTTCGTTGGCCTTCTCGAATCGCTCATGACGGCAAAATTGGTGGACGACATCACCGATACCCGTTCCTCCAAGACCCGCGAGGCGATGGGCCAGGGCATTGCCAACATCGTCACGGGCTTCTTTGGCGGCATGGGTGGCTGCGCCATGATTGGCCAGACCATGATCAATGTGAGGTCCTCGGGAGCCCGCACCCGCATCTCCACCTTCCTAGCGGGGGTTTTCCTCGTGATCTTCGTCGTGGTACTGGGCGACATCGTTGCCCTGATCCCCATGGCGGCCCTCGTGGCCGTCATGATCTTCGTGTCACTGACCACCTTTGAATGGCACAGCATCCGACCCTCCACGTTGAAGATGCTGCCCAAGAGTGAAACCTTCGTCATGGTTGCCACGGTCATCGTGGTGGTGGCAACCCACAACCTGGCGATCGGTGTGGCTGCCGGCGTCTTGGTGGCCATGGCGCTCTTCGCGCGCCGTGTGGCGCACTTTGTCACGGTGGAGCGCTCCGTCAGCGAGATCGACGGACAGGAGACGGCCAGCTATCTCGTGGACGGCGAATTGTTCTTCGCCTCGTCCAACGATCTCTACACCCAGTTTGACTACACGCTCGATCCGGCCCACATTGTCATCGATATGCACCGCTCGCATCTGTGGGACGCCTCCACGATTGCCACCCTCGACGCCGTGCAGGAAAAGTACCGCCGACTCGGGAAAAACGTGAGCATCACGGGGCTCAATGAGGCTAGCGCAGAAATGCACACCCGCCTGGCGGGTAAGCTCGGCGGCTAGTCTCACTCCCCTTTTTTCCCTGTTGTGTTTCTCACAAATACAACTTTCCGCACTCCCTTAGCACAACCTCGGAAGACCCCAAGACCGAGGAAGATTGCTAAGCTAGAGAGCTGGGCAATTCCCTTCGTCGGGAAGAACGCCAATCCCTATTCTTATTCCCTCTAAGGAGCATCAGCCCTCAATGACATCCGTGGCCACTGAATCACTGCGTGACCAGCTTTGGAATCGCCGTTACGACGAGAACATTGCTCCCATCACCGAGTTGTGCGACTCCCTGGCGGAAGCCCGGCCCGAGCAGCAGGTGGCCTACGTGGACCCCGTTCACGATGTAGATGAGTGCAGGATCATCAGCTTGTTCTCCAACGTTGGCGAGATGGATCCCTCGGGCTTCATCACCGCCGGTGACGATCAGGCTGCCACCCGCCTGCTGGGCATTCACTGGCAGATTGGCCTGCGCCCCAGCTACGTCATGCCCTGGAACGTCCACCCGTGGTTCACCCCGGGTCAGCCCAACGGCCGCCTGACCGCCCCGCAGATCGAGCAGGGTTTGCGTCCCCTCGTGAAGTTCGTGAACGCGGTCCCCCGCGCCTCCGCCCTGGTGGCTCACGGCACCGAGGCTCACCGCCTGGCCGATCAGCTCCTCAAGGCTCAGGGCCCCATGCTCTACAAGCGCGGCTTTGGCATTTACAAGGTCCGTTCACTCTCGGGCCGCAGCTTCGCCGGCTCCCCCGAGCGCCAGGAGCAGTGGCTGCTGGAATCGGCTAAGGCCTACGCCGAGTCGATGACCCGCAACGGTATCCCGGTCAAGGGCCGGTAACCACCCTTTCTGTTCATTCGTTGTGGCGCATCAGGAAACTGATGCGCCACAACTGTTTAACTCTTCTTCTTTGAAGAACGACGCCGACCCTCCCCTCCGCGCCCCTCGTCGCTTACGCTGGGCTTATGAGTAGAGACGGGCGGTGGCGCACGACGGTGGCACTTGTAGGCCTTGGCGTGATGCTCTCCGCCTGTCAGGCCAGCACGCCGGATCCGATATCCAGCCCACTCCCCACCCAGGATCTGGCCACGAACCTCGAGGCACCGTGGTCGCTCATCCCGCTGGCCGATGACTCCCTATTGTTGAGCGAAAGGGACTCGGGGCAGATCGTGGAGGTCTCGCCGTCGGGCATTGACCATCAGGTGGGCGAGGTGCCCGGCGCAGTGCATCAGGGCGAGGGCGGATTGCTGGGACTAGCCACGCGACGGGGCGGCTGCAGCGAACATCCCACACCAGATCCCGCGACGGGCTGCCTGAGCGTCTACGCCTACCTGAGCACGGCCGAGGACAACCGTGTGGTGCGGATGCCGTTGCTGGGCGAATCTGGCGCTCGGACCCTCGGCCGGGCCAGCGCCATCATCACGGGCATCCCGCGGGGCAGCAACCACAATGGCGGTCGGATCGCCTTTGGTCCCGACAGTATGCTCTACATTGGGACAGGCGATGCGGGTGATCGCGGCAATGCCCAGGACACCGCCTCCTTGGGCGGCAAGATCCTGCGTATGACACCCGAGGGCGAAGTACCCCCGAGCAATCCCTTCCCCAACAGCTACGTCTGGAGTCTGGGCCATCGCAATGTTCAGGGACTCGCCTGGGATGCCAGCGGCCGCCTGTGGGCCTCCGAATTTGGGCAAAATACCTGGGATGAGCTAAACCAGATCCAGCCCGGCCACAACTACGGCTGGCCGCTCATGGAAGGCAAGGATGCCGACACGGACGCGGCTGCCGGATTCACGAACCCCGTGCTGACGTGGCCCACCTCCGAGGCTAGCCCCAGCGGCATCGCCATTGCCGGCACCACCCTCTACATGGCGTCGCTGCGCGGCGAACGGCTGTGGCACGTCGAACTCTCCGACACACCATCGGCCGAGGCGAGCCTTGTGGGTCAACTGGGCCGATTGCGCGATGTGGCCTTAACGCCCAACGGCCGCCTGCTTGTTCTCACGAACAACACAGACGGCCGTGGCAGCCCGAAACCGGGCGATGATCGAGTCGTGGAGATTACACGCTGACCGTGGCCAGGTGCGGGGCCACCAGCTCGGCGTAACGGGCCTTGACGGTGTCGATGACCTGCGCAAACGGCTGGTTCCAGATGTCCTCGTTGAAGATTTCCACCTCAACAACGCCGTCATATCCGGCCTCGGCAACCCACTGGCCGATCGAGGCAAAGTCGATCACGCCGTCGCCCATAAAGCCGCGCGACAGCAGCGCGTCGGCGGCGATGGGAAGGTTGAAATCGCAGACCTGGTAGCCCGCGATCCGCCCCTCGGCGCCGGCCCGGGCAATCTGCTCCCGCAGCGCCGGATCCCACCACACATGGAAGGTGTCAACGACCACCCCCACCGCCTCAATGGGGTGCGGTGCCGCCAGATCAAGGGCCTGGCCCAGGGTCGAGAGCACGGCACGATCCGCAGCGTACATGGGATGCAGCGCCTCGAGAACGAGTCGGACGCCATGTTCTAAGGCGAACGGCACGAGCTCGGCCAGGCGGTCGGCCACCCGCTGCCGGGCTAGGACCAGATCCTTGCCACCCACGACGGCGCTTGCCGCACCTCCCCCGTCAACGGCGCCGGGCGAGACACTGAAATCGGGCAGGCCACCAACCACCATGACGATCTCGGTGGTCCCCAAGGCCTTCGCTTCCAGGATCGCCGCCTTGTTATCCTCCAGCGCGGCGGCCTGACCGGCCGGATCGGCTGCCGTCAGGAAGCCGCCTCGGCACAGACTCGAGACCTGCAAGCCGGAGGCCCGCACCATCTCGACGGCCGTGTCCAGGCCAACCTCGGCCACCTTGTCACGCCACAGGCCAATGTGGGAAAGGCCAGCGGCGACACTGAGCTCGAGCGCCTCGGCGAGGGTGGCTTTCTTAATCGTGGCCGTGTTGATCGACAGCTTGTCAAAGGCGCTCATGCGCTGACCTCTTCCAGACTCGAGATGCGGGAGGGAATGCCGGCAGCGTTCAAGAAACCAGCCATGCGCGAGGCCGCCAGCTCAGGCTGCAGCAACAGCCCGGCTGTGTTGGCCAGACGGAAGAGCTTGACGAGGTGGTTGATGTCGCGCCCCGAGTGCAGGCCACCAATCATCTGGAAACCGGGCTGGAAACCATTGAGCCAGGCCAGGAACGCCACACCGGTCTTGTAGTAGTACGTGGGCGCTTCGAAGATGTGCAATCCCAGATCCCGGGTGGAATCCAGGATGGCGCGTGCCTCGGCGGGGCGGCCCGCGTCGTACTCCTGCAATGCAGCCGACGCGGCGGGGGCGATGGCGGCAAAGATGCCAAGCAAGGCGTCGGAGTAGTTTTCGCCGTCTCCGTCGATGAGCTCGGGATAGTTAAAGTCATCGCCCGTGTACAAACGCACGCCGGCTGGGAGGCTGGCTCGCAGCGCTACTTCGTGTCCGGCGTCGAGCAGGGACACCTTCACGCCGTCGACCTTTGCGGCGTGCGTGGCGATGAGCTGCTGGAACGTTGCCGTCGCGGCTGCCACGTCATCGCTTCCCCAGTAGCCTGCCAGTGCTGGATCGAACATGGTACCGAGCCAATGCAGCACCACGGGCTCCTTGACCTCGCTCAGCAGCGTTCCGTAGAGCGCCAGGTAGTCCTCGGGACCCGCGGCGACCTTGGCGAGGGCGCGCGATGCCATGATGATGACCTTGGCCCCGGAGGCTTCAACCGCGGCAATCTGCTCCCGGTAGGCAGCCAACACAGCGGCCAGACCAGCCTCACCGGCCTCAACCGTGGCAGGATCCAGCTGGTCAGTTCCGGCACCACAGGCGAGAAGATCCCGGACAGTACGTTCCGGCGTCGCAATATTGGCAGCTTCGGCGGCGCTGCGGCTGATGAGTTCCTGGGTCGCGGCCCAGTCCAGGCCCATGCCGCGCTGGGCGGTGTCCATGGCGTCGGCGATGCCCACGCCCCAGCTCCACAATTCGCGACGGAACGCCAAGGTGGAATCCCAGTCGATGTCGGCCGGGGCACCCGGGGTGTTGTTACCCAAAACCTTGGGCGTGACGTGCGCTGCCGCGTACACCTTGCGTGAGCGGAGCAGTTCCGTGGGCTTGCGCCAGGGCCCCGTCGGGTTCAGTGCCAGGGTCTCAAGGCTGCCGTCCGGCAGGGGCAGAGTGATTGAGGTGGTCATGGTTAGAGCTCGATTTCCGGGATGTCCAGGGTGCGGCGCTCGGCCGAGGACTGCAGGCCCAATTCAGCCAGCTGCACGCCGCGAGCTGCCGACAACAGGCCGAAGCGGTGTTCGCGGCCGGCGATGGCGTCGCGTAGGAATTCTTCCCATTGCAACTTGAAGCCATTGTCCAGATCGGCGTTGGCCGGGACTTCCTGCCACTGGGCGCGGAAGGATTCGGTCACGGGCAGGTCCGGGTTCCAGACCGGCTTGGGCGTGTGGGCGCGCTGCTGAGCAACACATTTGTTCAGGCCGGCAACAGCCGAACCATGGGTTCCGTCGATCTGGAATTCCACGAGCTCATCACGGTAAACGCGCACGGCCCAGGAAGAGTTGATCTGGCCGATCACGGCGTCGCCCTGCGGGGTTTCCAATTCGAAGATGCCGTATGCTGCATCGTCTGCCGTGGCCTTGTACTCCTTGCCCTGCTCGTCCCAGCGGGCCGGGATGTGCGTGGCGGTCTTGGCGTTGACACTCTTGACCTTGCCGATGATGCCCTCAAGCACGTAGTTCCAGTGGCAGAACATGTCGGTGGTCATGCCGCCGCCGTCTTCCTTGCGGTAGTTCCACGAGGGGCGCTGGGCTGCCTGGTGTTCACCCTCGAAGACCCAGTAGCCAAACTCGCCGCGGATCGAGAGGATGCGGCCGAAGAAGCCTTCGTCCACGAGGCGACGAAGCTTGACCAGGCCCGGCAGGTACAGCTTGTCGTGCACGACGCCTGCGGTAATGCCGGCGTCCTTGCCAATCTGAGCCAGCTCGATGGCTTCTTCCAGAGTCTCAGCCGTGGGCTTTTCGGTGAAGATGTGCTTGCCGTTGGCCATGGCCTTCTTCAAGGTGGCGGCCCGCAGGCTCGTCATGGAGGCATCGAAGACGACGTCGACCGTGGGATCTGCAATCACGGCATCGAGGTCGGTGGACCAGTGCTCAACGTTGTGTAGCTCAGCCAGCTCGCGGACCTTCTTGGCGTTGCGGCCAATCAGGATGGGCTCGATGGCAACCTTGGTGCCGTCTTCCAGTGTCAGGCCACTATCCCGTAACGGCAAGATCGAGCGGAGCAGGTGCTGGCGGTAGCCCATACGTCCGGTGATGCCGTTCATGGCAATACGAATCACGCGGGGTTCGTTTGCCTGGGTGCCGGCGGCGCTGACGGCGGGAGCAGTTTCTGCACTTGTTGCAGTGGCCTGCTCGGTGGTGGCGGTAAGAGTCACTGGGTTCTCCCGGAGGTAGTAGTAAGCACATGCCAGAAAAACCGGCGTGGCCTGAAGTTTGGAAAGCGCTTTCCAATATATGCTGAAGTATCCACCGGGTCAAGAGCAAAATGTTAGCTAGGACTCATTTCTACAAAAGGAGCCCTCCGTGCCCGTCAAACTCACCGAAGTTGCTAGGCAAGCTGGCGTGTCGTTGGCGACTGCTTCCCGTGTGCTGAACGGCTCCAGCCGTACGCCTGCAGCAGCTATTGCCGACCGGGTCAGGGCTGCGGCGGAGGAACTTGGCTACGTGGCGAACGCCCAAGCGCAGGCCCTGGCCCGCTCAACCACGGGGCTCATGGGCCTCGTGGTGCACGACATCGCCGATCCGTACTTTTCTGCCATCGCCCACGGCGTGCAGCAGGTAGCACTCGACGCTCGCCATCAGGTGCTTCTGGCCGGAACGGACCTGACCGGCGACGGCGGAACCTCCGCAGATGCCGAACTTGCAGCCGTCAATGCCTTCATCTCTTACCGGACCGATGCCATAATCTTGGCGGCCTCACGCCTCATCGAGGAAGACCCTCGCCTCATCAAGGCCCTCACGCAATACACCAACAACGGTGGCCGGGTCGTCACCCTTGGCACTTCCTCCATCCCTGAGGCTCACGTCGTGACGGTCGCGAACCACGACGGGGCCGCCGAACTCGTGGGCACCTTGCTCGGGCGGGGCCTCAAGCGTTTCGTCATCTTGGCCGGCCCTCACGAGCGCAACACGGCCCGGGTGCGTGTGGAGGGCTTCCTCGAGCGTTTGCGTCAAGATGAACTGGAACCGATCGCTGTCGTTCAGGGTTCCTTCAACAGCCAGGGTGGCTTCGACTCGACACTAGAATTTCTCGACTCGCTGGGCACAGCTGGCGCATCGGGCGTGTCTCCCTTGACGGCCGACGGCGACTCCCCGCTCTGCTTCTTGGCCGCCAATGACGTCATGGCTCTCGGTGCCATGACGGCGCTGCGCTCCCGTGGGCTACGCATCCCGGAGGACGCCCAGGTTGCTGGTTTTGACGATATTCCCACCCTGCGGGACCACTTCCCGGGGCTCACAACCTACCGCCTCCCGCTCGAGGACATTGGTCGAATGGCCGCTCACTTGGCCCTGACGCCGCTGACCAAAGCTCCACCAAGCGTCACGGGCTCGGTGGTCTTGCGAGAAAGCGCTGGGCACTCAACGGTTTCCGCTGACTAGGGCATAATCACAGTATGAACGGTGATCAGCAGCCCGGTATTGCCATGTCCGAGGACGACGCATGGAAGTTCCTCGAGCACACACACTTTGGTCGTCTGGCCCTCAGCGTGGCCAATGCACCAGATATTTTCCCGATCAACTATCTGGCGCACCATGGCAGGGTGTTGATTCGCACGAACCCCGGAACCAAACTCGCGAGCCTGACCGTCAACTCATCCGTGGCCTTTGAAATTGATGGCCTAACGGAAAACGAGGCGTGGAGCGTCGTGCTCAGGGGAACTGCTCGGGTTGTTGAATCTCAGACGGAGATTGAACAACTCAGCGAGTTGCCGCTATTTCCGTGGCTGCAAACTCTCAAGTACACCTTTGTAGAAATTACCCCTAACAGTGTGCGTGGCCTTCGGTTCAAGCTAGGAACGGAACCCGAACGCTATTGACAATTCCTAGCCCCGAGACTGGGGGTTATTCGTTGGGGTGGGTGAGGGCGTAGTGCTCGTATTCGCGGTCGAGTGTTTCTTGGTAGTCGTGGTTGTTCTTGAGTTCCTGGTCTTCTTCAGCGAGGTAGGCCGGTTCGGTCATAGTGTGTGGCCTGTCGAAGGAATCATCAGCATCCCCGGTAATGCTGTCTTTGAGCCATTGCGGATAGACCGGTGGCTGGGTATCGGGAGGTTCAGGCGGGTAATACCTGCCGGTCGGTGACGTCCAGGCAATACCAGTTTCTGTCTTCAAGGGCGTCCAGCCCCGAAGTCGTACTTGTTCCCGGTCCGGGCTTTGATCCGTACGAAACTCACCCTGTTTCGTCCTATCGTCTTTGAAATGCTTCAACACGTGGGAGCTTGTCAATATTTCTGTGTAAGTAGTTCGTTTTCTTTTGTTGGTTTTTAGAAGTTGTAGGGCCATCGGGTATCAGCGATGGGTGAATCGGGTGCGAAGCGCAGCCGGGCTTCGTCGGGGCTGGTGCCCAGAGTCTGGGCGATGCGGCGCCAGGAGGCCCCGTTCTCGCGGGAGTTGGTGACGAGTTCGGGCAAGAAACGTTCTGCCTGGTCAATCAAGGAAGCGAGCAGGCCGATAGTCTCGATGTCGTCGCCGAGATTACTGTGTCGGCGGGCGGCAAGGGCTGCCAGGGCGTCGTCGATGACGGCGTAACTGTCATCGTCACTT
This sequence comes from Arthrobacter psychrolactophilus, assembly GCF_003219795.1. Classification (GTDB taxonomy): domain Bacteria; phylum Actinomycetota; class Actinomycetes; order Actinomycetales; family Micrococcaceae; genus Specibacter; species Specibacter psychrolactophilus. The sequence continues at coordinate 111,254 of NZ_QJVC01000008.1, forward strand.
GCCGGGTTCAGACCGTCTTGGAGGGCGCCGCCGCTGTCTTGGTAGCTGTCGGGGTCATTGCGCTCATCCATGTCCTGATCTCCTCATCAAAGCATCCCGGCACCCTTACAGGTAGCCGTTGATCCGGTCCGGGTAGGCCAGGGCCAGGGCTCCCAGCGCGCCGTTCCAGCCCAGGCTGGCAGCCCCCTCAATGAGGTGGTTACCGTCGGAAGCGCGGTCGGTTTTGCGGTCCTTGGCGCGTTCCCTAGCGCGCTTGTCCTCGATATCGCGGATCGCCAACCAGAGCAGCTTCACGACCGCGGCATCGTTGGGGAAATGACCGCGGTTCTTGATGATTTTGCGCAGCTGGTAGTTCAACGACTCGATCGCGTTCGTGGTGTAGATGATCCGCCGAACAGCCGCCGGGAAGGCAAGGAAGGGGATGAACCGCTCCCAGGAACGTTCCCACACACTGACCGCGGCCGGATACTTACGGCCCAACTCGGAGCCAGTAAAGGCATCCAACTCCACCCGGGCGGCGTCGGCGCTCGGAGCGGTGTAGACCGGACGCATCGCAGCGGCGACCTTCTTCCGGTCACCGTAGGCCACGAACTTCATGGCATTGCGGATCAAGTGAACTACACAGGTTTGCACCGTGGTGTGGGGCCAAGTCGCCTCGATCGCCTCGGGGAAACCGGTGAGCCCGTCACAGCACACGATCAACACGTCCTTCACGCCGCGGTTGGCGAGCTCGGCGCAGACCCCGGCCCAGAACTTCGCCCCTTCGCTGGCCTGCACCCAAATCCCCAGCACATGCTTGATACCCTCCAGATCAATACCCACAGCAATGTAGGCGGAACGGTTCATCACATGATGCCCATCCAGGACCTTCACCACCAAAGCATCGAGGTAGAGAACCGGATAGATCTCCTCCAACGGCCGGTTCTGCCACGCCAGGACCTCCTCCAACACGGCGTCGGTGACATTGGCGATCGTCTCGTGGGACAGCTCCGTGCCCAGAGTCCGGGCCAGGTGATGCTGGATATCACGGACCGTCATCCCACCGGCGTAGAGGGAAATGATCATCTCATCAAGCCCGCCGATACGACGGGAACCCTTGGGCACCAGCGCCGGTTGGAAGGACCCATCCCTGTCCCTAGGCGTCACCAAAGCGATGTCACCAATCTCCGAAGCGACCGTTTTCGGCGTGGAACCGTTACGGGAATTGTTCGGCGACGCCGCCGAGCGTTCGCCTTTCTCGTAGCCCAGATGGCCGGCCATTTCGGCCTGCAATCCACGTTCCAAAACGGCCTTGACCATCTCCGGCAAGAATCCGCCCTCGCCCGTAAGCTGCAGCGTGCCCTTATCAATCCGGGCCATCAAATCATCAAACAAACCGGCATCAACCATCTCGTTGATCACCGATCGGGCAGACTCCGGTTCCGGCTCTGGAACCCCAAAGGAAGCCCCGGCCTGCTCATGTCCTTTCAGCGTTGTCATCACAATTCCTCATCTCAAATCAGGAACCCCAATACACAGTTAATTAGACACCCCCACACGTGGTGGCGATGACACAGATGCTCCAGGTTATCGAACACACTCCAACCACCCTGAGCGAACGCCTGCACATGA
>NZ_QJVC01000009.1 GCF_003219795.1 Arthrobacter psychrolactophilus
AACAGCAGCATTACGCTGCTCAATACGCAACAACTTACGACCCTCAGGCGCCAACGTCATGAAAGAACTCCTTCTGCGTTGGGTGTAACCGTCGAAGATTCAGCCTGGATGTCTGTGACAAGCGGCGCGAGAATTCGGGCGGTAGCTGCCTGAACCAGCGGTGCGATGTCCTTGGGGGTCACGGCGAGGCCGGTTTCGGCTTGCAAGGTTGTGGTGCCTGCATCCTGAATGCCGCAGGCAATGATCTGGGCATATGGGGCCAGACTATTGTTCACATTGATGGCAATGCCGTGCATGGTGACGCCTTCGTGGACGCGGATGCCGATGGCTGCAATCTTACGATCGGGGCCCTTTGCGTCAGCCAAAAGCCAGATGCCAGCGCGGCCTTCGACGCGCAAGCCGTCCACGCCAAAGTGGGCGAGAACTTCAATGATGATGTCTTCAAGGGCGTGGACATAGGCCCTGATGCCACGTACGTCGGCCAAATGCACGATGGGGTACATCACCAGCTGGCCGGGGCCATGCCAGGTGAGTTTTCCGCCGCGGTCTACATTGACCACCGGTGTTCCATCAAAGGGGCGTTCGTGGTCTTCGGTCCGTTTGCCTGCTGTGTACACGGCGGCGTGTTCCAGCAGTAAAACAGTGTTGGTAGCAGTGCCGGCAACAACGGAAGCATGAATCGCTCGCTGTTGATCCCAGGCGCTGACGTAGTCGATGAAATTTGGCTCAAACCCGAGCTCGGTGAACTGAACACTCATAGGAGTCACTTTAGAGGACGATACTTTCTCGCCTAAATCATGAAATTCATATTTCCCCTCTGGCCTGTGGATAACTTCAAGCAGGAAATCCAAAAGAGGACTATTACTAATTTATGGACACTTTTAGCCACGGCGGCGGGGTCAACGGGCCGCCAGACATCGCCCACCACGATCCGGTGCGCTGCCTAGGATCCGGGGCTCAGGGGCAGGTTTGGTTGATGGCGCCACGAGATGGTTCGCCTCCCGTGGCGGCTAAGTTCGTTGGTCCACCTGGGGCGCCCGAGAGCGGTAGCAGCAATGGTGAACCGCCGCGTCACAATGAAAGCTACATCACACAGGAATGGCGTCTTTTGACGCACTTTCGTCATGAGCACCTCATTCCCTTGCGTCAGTTGGTGCGTGATGCTCGGGGCGGACAGGTACTGCTCATGGAACATGCCGCAGGTGGTTCGCTGGCCCAGATAGTGCGAGAGCGCGGTCCTTTGAGTGTTGGGGAGGCGGTGACAGTCCTCACTCCTATGGGGCAGGTGCTGGCATTCCTGCACGGTAGGGGAGCAGTCCATGGTGATGTCTCTCCCGGCAATATCTTGCTGAGTGCGGCAGGGAAGCCCTTTCTCGCGGACTTTGGTTTTGCGCGGATGCTGGGCCAAGAAGCTCAGAAGGTGTCCGGTACTCCGGGCTTCTACAGTCCGGGGGATATGGAACGCTCTGACGCCTCCGATGTTTATGCGTTGGCTTCTGTGGGCTGGTTCCTCCTCACGGGGCGGCCTGCGCCACCGACACGCGAACGGCTTCCCATGGGCACATTCGTTCCGGAGGTACCTGCTGAACTGGTGGCGGCGCTTGAAGCCGGCCTGCTTGATGACGCTTTTCAAAGACCGAGTGCTGCGGCATTTGCCCAGGCGGTGTTTCGCAGTGCCAAGGCCGTGCCCGTCGCCTTGGGCAATGCGGTACATCCGAGCGTCTTGCCGGAACTTATGACCCGACATGAGATTCATGGAAAAGCTGACAGGAAACGAGCCAAGGTCTTTTCCTTTGGCTGGTTCAGGCGCAAAGTTCGTCCCTCGTGGCGGAGCGCGGCCCGAGGGGCGCGTCCGGGGAGTGGCATGGGCATGATGTGGGAGAGCAGGCTGGGCACCGTTCGTCGCTCGAGGACAAAGCGTGTCTGGGTGAACGGAATGCTCGCTATCGCGTCAGTCGCAGTTCTTGGGGGAGCCCTGCTGACGGTCTCGACCCTGCGGGGCGCGACGAGAGTGGAGAGTGAGCCGAACGATGCGGGTGCGGTGAAACTGACGACCGATGCCAGATACTCCATGGAGTGGGCCGTGGGGCTACCCTCAGAGATTATGAAGGGGCTGAAGGATCAGGACCCCGTGAAGGCTTTGCAGGCTCTGGCCTGGACGCGTTCTTACGCCCTCTCCAATGCCGATGAGGAGCTGCTGGCCCGCATCAATGCACCCGGCTCCGCGACTCTGGCGGCGGATAGTGTCATTGTCGAGAGCCTGAAGGAGCAGGGGCACTCGCTGTCCGGGCTAGATATTCGCATTTCCGAAGCCAGCACGGATTCGCTGGAAAGCTTACGCTCCGGGGGTGACAGCGGAAGTGCTAGTGATCCGGCCACAATTGCCGTTCGGGCCACGATAACTACGAGTGCTTTTGCCGAACTGGATGGCTCAGGTGCACTCGTGCATAGGCAAGCGGAGGAGCAATTACAGCAGTTGAAGATCATCATGACGCGAGTGGCAGAGAGGTGGGCCATTACCGAAATCCTCGACGGCGGGTGATCGGTGCCAGGCACAGAGAAGGGGTAGTGGCCGGTCACCCCGGCCACTACCCCTTCTAGAAAAATCAACGGAGAAATTCTCCGCCAGTATTATGCTTCGAGCGTTGCGTCGAGAGTGATCTCAACGCCGGCCAGAGCAGCGGAAACCGGGCAACCGGCCTTGGCGCCGTTGGCGATCTTCTCGAAGTCTTCCTGGCTGATGCCGGGAATCTTGGTCGCGAGGGTCAGGTGGCTGCCCGTGATACCGGTGCCCGGTACGAACGTGACGGCTGCGCTGGTGTTGACGTAGTCGGCTGCGAAACCGGCGCCAGCTAGCTCATGGGAGAACGCCATGGCGAAGCAGGAGGAGTGAGCGGCGGCGATGAGCTCTTCCGGGCTCGTCTTGCCCTCAGAAGCCTCGGTGCGAGCCTTCCATGTGATGTCGAAGGTACCCAGTTCTGAGCTGTCAAGTGTGACTTGTCCGCCACCGGTGGGAAGGTCGCCGACCCAGCCTGCGTGGGCGTTACGTGTTGTAGCCATGTTCACTCCTTGTGAAGAATTAGAAAATGTTGCTGCCGCGATAATCCTTGGCATGCAACTCCACCCTATGCGGTCGAGGCGCTTCCCGGGCATCTGGGAGGAAAGATTGATTAGTTCAGCGTCATTAACGAGTTAGAGTCCGTAGTCTTGCCGGTTTCGAGATGTTCTCAAGGGGGCAAGACTACGGACTCACACGGGATGACTGAGTTATGCGACCCAGAAAACAGCAACGGCAACGTTGATAAACGCCATGCCGCCAACTGCGTGGGCGATGCCCTTGGAGACGTCCTGGTTGTTCTTGACCTTGCGTCGGCCGATGAAGGCGGCAACGGCAATAACGAGGGCGATGAGCAGCTTGACGCCGATCTTCATGTGGTTGACGTCGCCGTCGCCCATTTCAGCCAAACCAACCAGCAACAGGCCGGTGACGAGCTGGGTGAGCGCGCCAATCCACTGCCACTTGCTAACGGTGGGCGTCTTGAAGGTGGCGAGCCAGCCACCAACGATCGCAGCGGCACCAAGAATATGCAAAAACACGAGCACTAAGCGTAAAAAGTCCATGGTCCCAGCTTAGGCAACTTAGTGACACAGTGTCTATCAAGGGCGGCCTTATGTGTCAGATATGACAGCAGACACAACGACGGCGGCCGGTGACTTGAGAGATTAAGTCACAGGCCGCCGTCGAGCATTCATCGACTAGGGCGTATTACAGCCCCAGGTCAGCTTCGAATGCGCCAGCTTCCAAGCGAGCCTTCAAGGTCTGCAAGAAGCGGCCAGCGTCTGCGCCGTCCACCAAACGGTGATCGTACGTCAGGCACAGGTACATCATGTGGCGGATCGCGATGGTGTCGTCACCGTCTGCATCAGCAACAACCACTGCGCGCTTGACGATCGCGCCGGTGCCGAGGATGGCAACGTTGGGCTGGTTGATGATCGGGGTGTCGAACAGTGCGCCAACCGAACCGATGTTCGTGATGGAGAAGGTGCCGCCGGAAAGCTCATCCGGACCGATCTTGCCGCTGCGGGTGCGTGAGGCAACATCGGCGATCTTGCCGGCTAGGCCAGCAAGGTTCAGATCGCCTGCGTTGGAGATGACAGGAACCAGCAGGCCCTTGTCGGTGTCCACAGCAATCGCGAGGTGCTCGGCGTTGTGGTAGGTGATTTCCTGAGTTTCCTCGTTGTATTCACCGTTGACCTTCGGGTGAACCTTGAGGGCCTCGGTCACTGCCTTGGCAATGAAAGGCAGGAAGGTCAGCTTGGTGCCGTTGACAGCCTGGAACGGTCCCTTGGCCTGGTTGCGCAGCTTGACGATGCGCGTCATGTCAATTTCGTGAACCTGCGTGAGCTGCGTGGAGGCTTCCAGCGACTCGCGCATGCGGCGGGCAATTACCTGACGGATGCGAGGTGCCTTCACCGTGGTGCCGCGCAATGAAGACGGTACGACGGCGGCAGCAGCCTTGGGAGCGGACGCTGCGGGAGCGGCCGGTGCGGCAACAGTCTTGGCAGCCTCAGCAGCGGCAACAACATCCTGCTTACGGATGCGTCCACCAACACCGGTGCCGGTGACGGTTGCGATGTCAACGCCGTGCTGGTTGGCAAGCTTGCGCACCAACGGGGTCACGTAGTTGGACTCGGCGCCAGCTGCGGGCGCAGCGGGAACTGCCGGAGCAGCAACAGGTGCGGCGGGAGCTGCGACCGGAGCTGCAACAGGAGCAGGCGCGGCAACGGGGGCCGGTGTTGCCACGGGGGCTGCAACAGGAGCAGGAGCGGCAGCCGGGGCGGGAGCAGCAGCGGCAGAGCCGATGAGAGCCAGTACGCCACCAACTTCAGCGGTCTCGTCTTCGGGAACGCGGATTTCCAGCAGCACGCCAGCTACGGGGGAGGGGATCTCGGTGTCAACCTTGTCGGTTGAAACCTCGAGCAGAGGCTCGTCGATCTCGATGGTGTCGCCAACGGCCTTCAACCAACGGGTGACGGTGCCTTCGGTGACGGATTCGCCCAAAGCAGGCAGCGTCACTTCATGAGCATCGCCAGCCGGAGCTGCGGGAGCAACCGGTGCTTCGACAGGAGCCGGAGCTTCGACGGGTGCGGCAACCGGAGCTGCTGCAGCGGCCGGAGCCTCGGTCGGAGCGGCTGCGCCGGTGCCGATGCGGGCCAGGGGTGCACCCACTTCTGCGGTCTCGTCCTCAGGTACGAGGATTTCTTCCAAGATGCCAGCAAAAGGTGACGGAATTTCGGTGTCAACCTTGTCGGTGGAAACTTCCAGCAGGGGTTCGTCGATTTCTACACGATCGCCGACCTGCTTGAGCCATCGCGTGACGGTACCTTCGGTGACGCTTTCACCCAAGGCGGGCAAGTTCACGGATTCAGACATTTCGTCCCCGTTCTCCTTCTAATGCGCTGCATTTCGCTGATGGTGCACTCAGGTGCATCGCCACGAAATTCCTTAATATAAGTGTGTTTTTAGCTTAGTGCACCCGGCGCGGGCGCCGGGTGCACTAAGCGGGTTTGTTGCTAGCCGTGGAGCGGGCGTCCGGCCAAGGCCATTGCCGCTTCTCCCAAAGCTTCGTTCTGCGTGGGGTGGCCGTGGATGAGGCCAGCAATGTCTTCCGGGTATGCTTCCCAGTTAACAATGAGCTGTGCTTCACCGATCTGCTCACCGATGTGGCTGCCGATCATGTGAACGCCAACTACGGGGCCGTCCTTTTCACGAACAAACTTGATGATGCCGCCGGTGCCCAAGATGGCGCTCTTACCGTTGCCAGCCAAGTTGTACTCGGTGCTTTCAACGTTGGCATCGCCAAATTTTTCCTTGGCCTGCTTTTCGTTCAAACCAACGGAAGCGATCTCCGGGTCACAGAAGGTGACCTTGGGGATGTTGATATCTTCAACGATGACCGGGTTCATGCCGGCAATTTCTTCGGCGACGAAGATGCCCTGCTGGAAACCGCGGTGTGCCAGCTGAACGCCAGGAACGATGTCGCCCACTGCGTAGATGTTGCCGACGCCGGTGTGGAGGCGGTCGTTGGTGATGACGAAGCCGCGGTCAATTGTGACGCCAGCTTCTTCGAAGCCCATGCCAGCAGTGGACGGGCCACGGCCAACAGCTACGAGCATCAGGTCCGCTTCGAACGTCTTGCCATCGACCAAGGTGGCCTTGACGCCGTCGTTGCTCTGCTCGACGCCCTGGAAGAAGGTGCCGGTGTTGAACTTGATGCCGCGCTTGCGGAAGGTGCGCTCAAGAACCTTGATGATGGAGGCATCTTCGTTGGGGACCAAGGAGGCCATGCCTTCGATGATGGTGACGTCCACGCCGAAGGACTTCCATACGGAAGCAAATTCAACGCCGATCACGCCGCCGCCGAGCACGATGGCGCTCTTGGGCAGGGTTTCCATGGTGAGGGCTTCGTCGGAGGTGATGACCTTGCCGCCGATTTCCAGACCCGGAAGGCTGCGTGAGTAAGAACCGGTGGCCAGAACAATGTTCTTACCGGTGTAGTTCACGCCGTTGACGGTGATGGTGTTAGCGGCGGTGAGCTTGCCTTCACCGTCGATGACGGTGATGCCCTTGCCCTTGATGAGGCCCTGCAAACCCTTGTACTTGCCGGCAATGATGCCGTCCTTGTACTTGTTTACAGCGACCAGGTCAATGCCGTTGAGCTGAGTGTTGACACCAATGGAGGCGCCTTCACGAGCGTGGTCAGCAACCTCTGCTGCGTGCAGCAGGGCCTTCGTGGGGATGCAACCGTTGTGCAGGCAGGTGCCGCCCAACTTGCCCTTCTCCACGAGACCTACGGTCATACCCAATTGGACTGCCCGCAGTGCAGTTGCGTATCCGCCACTGCCACCGCCGAGAACCAAAATATCGAATTCTTGTCCAGCTGCCTGTTCGGCCACGTAGACGCTCCCTCGCGTTCAGGTGATGCGCACATTGTTGGCGCGTCATCTCATCAATTATTGAGAGAAACCATTCCATCCGATGCGGATGCAACGTTTCTTCCGGTCAAAGACAAATACTTTCAGCATTCACCTTACGTCAGTTGTTCCATTCAACGCCGTTGTTGCGGTCACAGTAATGGTGATTGTGGTCATAGTCACCCCTCGAATTTCTAGGGTGGGAAGTTTTCGGTAACGCGGTGCGGTTGCGGCGCCAATACCTCTTGACGCCGCAACCAGCACTTTTTCTTGAAATTAGTGGCTACGAGCTACTACATCTTCAACGTAGGCAACCAATGTGCGCACAGCCATGCCGGTGCCCTGCTTGGGGGTGTAGCCGTAGGCTGAACCCTCATTGAAGGCCGGTCCGGCGATGTCCAGGTGAGCCCACGGAATGGTTTCGCCATCCTTGCCCTTGCCAATGAATTCCTGCAAGAACACAGCGGCGGTCATCATGCCACCCATACGTTCGCCAATGTTGGCCATATCCGCTACGGGAGAGTCCAGCGACGGGCGCAATTCCTCCGGCAACGGCATGGGCCAGATCAGTTCGCCTGCGCGGTCTGCGGCAGCCTTCAACGCGGCACTGACACCCTCGTCACCCATGACACCGGCGGTACGGTGACCCAAGGCAACAACCTGAGCGCCGGTCAGGGTAGCAACGTCGATGATGACATCGGGGAATTCCTGTGAAGCGGCAACCAAGCCGTCGGCCATGACCAAGCGGCCCTCGGCGTCGGTGTTGAGGACCTCAACCGTCTTGCCGCCCAAGATTGTCAGAACATCAGAGGGGCGGATGGCGGTGCCGGAAGGCATGTTCTCGGCAATGCACAACCAACCGGTCATGTTGACCGGAAGACCCAGGGCTGCCACAGCCAAGATGGCGTTCAGTACTGCCGCGGCGCCAGCCATATCGCACTTCATGGTCACCATGCCAGCGCCGGGCTTGATGGAAATTCCACCGGAGTCAAAGGTGATGCCCTTGCCTACGAGTGCCAGATCGGCCACGGCGCGATCGGACTTGTATTCCAGCTTCACCATGCGCGGGGGACGAGAGGAACCCTGGCCTACGCCCATGATTCCGCCGTAGCCCTCCTTGAGGAGGCGCTTTTCATCCAAGATGGTGACCTTGACGGGCAAGCCCTTAGCCAAGTCCTTGGCTGCTTCGGCAAAGGTAGCCGGGTAGAGCTTGCTCGGCGGCTCGTTAACCAAGGTGCGCGTTGCGTTGACAGCATTGGCTACGATCGTGGCCCGCTCCAAAGCTGTGGCCAGCTCCGGATCCTTTGCGAGCGTTGAATGGATCGTGACCTTGGCAATGGGGGACAACTTGCCCTTGGTGTTCGAGTGCAGGCTTGCGTACTGGTAGGCGCCCATAGCGGCACCTTCCGCAATCCCAGCAACCTGGGCGACCGCCGTCGTCGGGAACGCGAAAAGCACATGGTTCAGGCCAGAGAGCTGACGCGCAGCGGATCCGGCCGCACGACGCAGAGCCTCATCGCTGACGACACCATTCTTGGCGGTCCCCACGCCGGCTAGAACCAAAACCTTGGTGCCGGTCTCGGGCAAGCCGGGAAGGCGAACGAGCTGATCGGCTGCGCCGGTGACGCCCAGAGCCGTCATCGAGCCGTTGAGCGATGCAATGGATGCGGGGGAGAGGGGAGCGCCCAGGATGACTGGACCGTCGGTGCCCTTACTGACAGCAATGACCAACGCATCTGCTGCTACCTTCGCCAGATCCGTGCTGATGACGCGGAAGCTGATGTTTTCTTTCACACTCACTGAAATACAGTCCTCACTTTTGGTGATATTGAACGGGTGTCTCTGCCCTCGATCGTATCCCCAACGCCTCAGGAATGCTCGCCAGCGTGGGTGTTGCCGCGCTCCGGTACCGTGGAAAGAATAAAGAGCTGAGGCGCGACGAATCGTTGTAAGGAATGATCGACGGGTGTGCGGCGTTGTGCTCTCTAGAGAAACAAGCAGCTGAGGAAGATCATGAATTTCACGCAACACACGCCTTTTCACCGTCCAGAATCCCTGTTTATCGTCAACGAAGAACTAGCGGGCGAGCAGGATCTTCGTGGTGTGAACATGGTCATGTCCTTCACCGGATTTTCCGACGCGGGTCATGTCGTGACACAAATTTCCAAAGAGCTCAAAGAGCAGCTGGCGAACGCCCCCTTGGCCATTTTTGATATCGATCAGCTCATTGACTACCGCTCTCGTCGTCCTCGCATCACTTTTGCCGAGGACCACCTCACGGACTACAAGGCACCGTCGCTGATGCTGTATCGCATGGTCGATGCCCTCGGGACGCCATTCCTCTACCTGCAGGGGAGTGAGCCGGATCTGCAATGGGAACGGTTTAGCGCTGCCGTGCTGTCTCTGGTGGAACGCTTCGATGTGAATTTGGTGGCCTGGGTCCATTCCGTCCCTATGGCCGTTCCCCACACCCGGCCCATCGGCGCCACCGTGCATGGGAACCGTCCGGACTTGATCGAGGGCATTTCTGCCTGGAAATCAATCGTTGAGATTCCTGCGGCGATCGGCCACGTCCTTGAATACAAGCTGGCCGAGGCCGGGCGCAATGTCGTGGGATACGCGATCCATGTACCCCACTACCTTGCCGACGCCGAGTACCCGTTGGCCGCTGTTGCCGGACTGGAATTCCTCGGAGCCGCCGCGTCCCTCATGCTGCCCAGCGAACGCTTACGCGAGTCGGGTCGCGCTGTGGAGCGCCAGATCACCGAGCAGGTAGAAGGCTCCAGCGAGGTGGCTGCCGTGGTCTCCAACTTGGAACAGAAATACGACGAACATACAGAAGGGTCTGCTCGTCGCTCCCTCCTTGCGGACGAGAACGATGAGCTTCCCGACGCTGATGAACTAGGTGCAGCCGTTGAGGCTTACTTAGCGAGCCGTGACACAGGACAGCAAGGGCTGGGGCCAGCTGACATAAGCTAAATGCGTGAATGGTAAACGCGCGTGGTTGGTCTGGGGTGTTGGTGTTTTTGCGTACCTGATTGCGGTGACGCACAGGACCTCATTTGGTGTAGCAGGTCTCGTCGCGACGGATCGATTCGATGCGACGGCCTCAGCGCTTTCGGCCTTCACCGTCATCCAGCTCGTGGTTTACGCGGTCCTGCAAATTCCTGTCGGGGTACTGGTCGATAGATTTGGCCCCCGGGTCATGATCGCCACAGGTGCCGGGCTCATGGCGGTTGGACAGTTGCAGTTGGCGGCTGCGACGTCCGTGCCTGGCGGAGTCGTCGGTAGGATTTTTGTTGGTGCTGGCGACGCCATGACCTTCATTGCGGTGATACGTATTATTCCGTTGTGGTTCCCCTCCTTCCGAGTCCCCGTACTCACCCAGCTGACCGGTCAACTAGGACAGCTGGGACAGCTCATCAGTCTTGTACCCTTTGCTTTTGTCCTACATGCTGCCGGTTGGAGCCCCGCCTTTGCCGGCCTGGCTGGGCTCGGTGTCTTGGCCTGTGTCTTGTCCGCGGCACTTCTACGGAACGCGCCTCAAGGCATGGAAGCCCCCGCGTCAAAGGACGGCATCAAAGAAACAGCCGTGAACTTGACCACGGCATGGCAGCAACCCGGAACCAGACTGGGAATGTGGAGCCACTTCGCGACCCAATTCAGCGGCACGGTCTTCGTGCTGACCTGGGGATATCCTTTCCTGGTCTCGGGGCAGGGCCTGGACTCTGGAACGGCCAGTGTCTTGTTGAGTCTCTTTGTTGTGGTCGGCATCATTTGTGGTCCTTTCTTAGGAAGCTGGGTGGGTCGTCACCCGCTGCGCCGCTCCAGCATGGTGCTCGCCGTGACACTAGCGACGGCGGCTGCCTGGGCCGCGGTCATCGCTCAGTCGGGCCCATCGCCCTTGTGGCTGCTCGTGCTGTTGGTTCTCGTCTTAGCTATTGGCGGGCCGGCATCCATGATCGCCTTCGACTTTGCCCGAACTTTTAATCCCTCTCATCGCATTGGAACGGCCACCGGAATCGTCAACGTTGGTGGTTTTGTGGCCGCCCTCATCAGCATGTACATCATCGGCATCATTTTGGACCTCCTCAACAGTGTGGGATTCTCCTCCGACGGCCTGTATTCGTTGGACGCCTTCCGCGTCGCTTTCTCCTTCCAATTTATTGTTCTGGGATTTGGCTTTGCCGCTGTTGCCATTACACGTGGAAAGGTCCGTCGCGGGATGGCCGAGCGTGGAGAAGTTGTGCCGCCGCTGCGCGATGTCCTTGCCGATAACCGTCGCCGTCGTGAGCAGTTCAAAAAGGAGCAGCAAGCACAACGCGAGTCCCGCAAGCGATAGCAGTAGGGGCCCGACTTTAGGCTTGTTGTCGCAGTCGTCGGGAAAAAACTTTGGCATCTTATGCGGATCTGGGGCTGCGTTATCCACAGATTTGGCGTTTTCGCCGGAAGGCTCTTACATCCTTGACCTTCCGGCGGGAACCTAAAGGCATGGGAAATCAACCAGACAAGATCAGGGTCAGCGCCGGTGAAGATCTCCTGGCATTCATCCCCCACATGGTGGGATATTGGCCGAACCGCAGCATCGTCTGTATCGGGATGAGCGGGAAGCGCTTGCGGGCCACCATGCGACTAGACCTACCTGCGGAGGACTACTCCGAGGTGCATCGCTTTGCCGAGATTGCGGCATCTCAATTATCCAGTGATCCGGATGCCGATGGCTGTCTCATTGCCATCTTCGGCAACGAAGACTGGATTGCTCCGAAGCAGATACCGCACGCCCAAACCTACTCCGCACTTCGGATGGCGTTGGCCGAAGTCGGCTTGCCGGTGCGCGACGCATGGTTCGTGGGACCTGATCACTGGCGAAGTTTGGAATGCACGGACGCGGGCTGCTGTTCGTGGCCAGGGAAAGACAACTCAGCTATTCGCGAAAGTTTCGTCAACACGGAGTTCATCTATCGGGGCAGTCTGGTCCGAGAAAGCCCGGCGGAACAGATTCAAGAGCTCATCGCCGTAGAGGACGAGGCCTTCGCGGCATCAGTTCTCGCAGCCGGCGAGGAGTACCGAGAGCCACTGGCTCAACGAGGCCTGGGTGAAGAGCAGATGGCGGTGACTCTCGGAGCCTGGGAGCACAGCTTAACTCGCTGGCCCACAACTCCTGATGCATCCATGACCGCATTCCTTCTTGCGAGCCTGGCCGACACGACGATACGTGACATCGTCATGGTCGCGCTGGCAACGACGCCCAACCATGCGTTCACCGGGGCTATGGCTTTGCGTCTTGTGGAAGAGGACGAGGGTGAACTGCATGTCCCACACGCCTGGCATGGAGGGAATCAAGCAGCTTCCTGCAGCGTGCATGTCGAGAGCTATGCCGACACCACGTATCTGTATGCCTGCCGAGACTTTGGCAACATTTTGATCGGGGAGATTTCCGACGGCGATGGCAGAATCAAGGGCCCCGATTGGCAGCGCCTTGAGAAAGCGCAACTTCTCCTCCAGTTCCTCTGCCGAACCACACGAGGAGCCGATAAGGCGCCCGTGCTGTGCATCTTGGGATGGATTCAATGGTGCAAGGGCCGAGGCACCTGGGCTGGCACCTACTTCCAGCAGTGTCAAGCGTTCCAGCCCGGATACCGGCTAGCCAGCATGCTGGATCAGCTTCTGGCTATTGGCCACATTGCCAGCTGCGCCAAAGACGAACGCACGGCGTGGCATGGATCCTCGAATGAAAGCTCGGAAGAGAAGGCTGCGTGAACTGATAGGGACGGTGTGGCCCGAGATGCTGTGACGGAGCCGGGCGGAAAATTCTGGCCCATCCATGGAGTTGCGCAAGGAGCACGGTGCAAATCGTGAGACACTATAAGTCGAGACCCGGTTGGGTTCGTGTTGAGGCATTGAATAAGTTTGGAAAATGGGATTCGGAAGGCTTTTTCTTCCGGTGGGGCGGGAACAAAACCGCATCACAGAGAGTTATACCCTCTGACCCTCCAAGCAGAAGTGATGCGCCAAGCAACGCGGACTTGACAGGGTCATAGTGGTGTTGCCCGAAGGTAACTCCACAGACCGCCGTAAGAAAGGTTTTCTGTGTCTGCTACTGACAAGAGCAATGTCTCCCCAACGAAGGAGAACGAGGATCCCACCTCGTCAGCCACCGCGCCGCTGACTCCCGCACAGAAGCGCGCTGCCACCATCGCTGCCAAGAAGGCAGCAGCCGGTGATGATGCAACACCCGCCGCCGCTAAGAAAGCCCCGGTTCGCCGCGGTAAGGCCAAGGCTAAAGACGATGAAGAGTCCGGCTCTGATTCGGTTGTAGAAGAAGATGAACAAGACGATGCCAAGGCCGAGCGTCCTGTCGCTACCGGCACTGGTTTCGTCTACTCCGATTCTGACGATGACGATGCACCCGTTCAGCAGGTTATGTCAGCCGGTGCAACAGCTGACCCTGTCAAGGATTACCTGAAGCAGATCGGTAAGGTTGCCTTGCTCAACGCCGAGCAGGAAGTCGACCTGGCGTTGCGCATCGAGGCTGGTCTATTTGCGCACGAGAAGATCGAAGAAGCCGGCGACGCCATGGACGTTCAGCTCAAGCGCGATCTTCAGCGCATTGTGCACGACGGAAAGCGGGCCAAGAACCACCTGCTGGAAGCCAACCTGCGTCTCGTTGTTTCCTTGGCTAAGCGCTACACCGGCCGCGGAATGCTCTTCTTGGACTTGATTCAGGAAGGTAACCTCGGTCTGATCCGCGCCGTTGAGAAGTTCGACTACACCAAGGGCTTCAAGTTCTCCACCTACGCAACCTGGTGGATCCGTCAGGCCATTACTCGTGCCATGGCCGACCAGGCCCGTACGATTCGTATCCCGGTCCATATGGTTGAAGTCATCAACAAGTTGGCTCGCGTTCAGCGCCAGATGTTGCAGGACCTGGGCCGCGAACCCACACCCGAGGAATTGGCCAAGGAATTGGACATGACCCCGGAAAAGGTTGTCGAGGTTCAGAAGTATGGCCGCGAGCCCATCTCTCTCCACACCCCGTTGGGTGAAGATGGTGACTCCGAGTTCGGTGACTTGATCGAAGACTCCGAAGCTGTTGTACCGGCCGACGCCGTGTCCTTCACGCTCTTGCAGGAACAGCTCCACTCCGTTCTGGACACACTGTCCGAGCGCGAAGCCGGTGTTGTTGCCATGCGCTTTGGTTTGACCGATGGCCAGCCGAAGACTTTAGACGAAATCGGCAAGGTCTACGGCGTCACGCGTGAGCGTATCCGTCAGATCGAATCCAAGACCATGTCTAAGCTGCGTCACCCGTCGCGTTCACAGGTTCTGCGCGACTACCTAGACTAAAGCCGAGAGGATCGGATACAGATCCTCTCACAGTTCGTCTGAGAACAACCCGCCGGTGCGGGGGACAGCCATGCTTGGTTGCGCCCGCACCGGCGGGTTGTGTTGTTTATAGCCTCAAGAGCCCAGCGGGCGCAAAAGGGCAAAAAAGTAGGGTTCCGGATCAATCCGGAACCCTACTTTTTGAATAATTAATTAGTCGACGGAGACTGGAGTCTTTTCGGTCAGACGGCTGGTCTCGTCGTGCCACTGCGAGGAGATGGGCTTCAGGTTAGCCTCAACTGCACGGGCATGGTGTCCGCAGAAGAGGAGTTCCCCGCCGGAGGATTCTAGGACAACCCGCACGTAGGCTTGGGCGCCGCAGCGGTCGCAACGGTCCAAAGTATTCAGCTCGCGGCTGGCGATGGCGGTGGTAGTCATGATGGCCTCCTTCATTGATCTTGATACCTATATAACCATTATTCGTAGCCGTTCCATCCCTGGATGGGTGTACTTTCGCTCACCGCGTAGCTGTGTCGGCGGGCACAGCTGTCGCTGCGTGTCAGTGGCAGCGGTTAACCTTGAGTGGGACAGGCGTAAGCTTGCCCATTAGCTTTGCTCACAAGTCATAAGGAGTATGCCAACCGTGGCACGTTCGAATTCCGATTACAGCGCCCGCCACCTCTCTGTCTTGGAGGGGCTCGAGGCTGTCCGGAAACGCCCCGGCATGTACATTGGTTCCACCGACTCGCGGGGTCTGATGCACTGCCTCTGGGAAATCATCGACAACTCCGTCGATGAAGCCTTGGCAGGATATGGCCAGAACATTTCGGTCATTTTGCACAAGGACAATTCTGTTGAGGTGCACGACGACGGCCGTGGCATCCCCGTAGACGTGGAACCTAAGACGGGGCTCACCGGCCTCGAGGTAGTGCTCACCAAGCTGCATGCCGGCGGTAAGTTTGGCGGCGGCTCCTATGCGGCCTCGGGTGGTTTGCACGGTGTTGGTGCCAGCGTGGTCAACGCCCTCTCAGCCCGTATGGACGCTCAAGTTGATCGTGGCGGCAAGACCTACCAGATGAGCTTCCGTCGCGGCGAGCCCGGCCATTTTAAGGATTCTGGCCGCACGCTCAGCCCCGATGTGGCCTTTGAGCCTTTTATTGATGGCTCCAGCCTGGACGTTGTGGGCACCACCAAGCGAGGCGTGACAGGAACCCGCATCCGCTACTGGGCGGATCGCCAAATCTTCACGGCCGACGCAAAGTTCTCCTACGACGAACTCGTCGCCCGCGCGCGTCAAACCTCCTTCCTCGTTCCGGGACTGAAGATCCGCATCGTCGATGAACGACGCATCGCCGGAACTCCGGGAGAGTTTGCCACCCATGAAGAGTTCTTCCACCACGACGGCGGGATCTCGGAGTTTGTTGATTTCCTCTCTGTGGGTGGCCCCGTGACGGATATCTGGAGAATTCAAGGCCACGGCACCTTCACCGAGACCGTCCCTGTACTCAACGCGCAGGGGCATCTGGAGAGCACCGCCGTGGAACGCGACTGCGAGGTCGACATCGCCCTGCGCTGGGGTGTTGGTTATGACACCACGATGCGCAGCTTCGTGAACATCATTGCCACACCCAAGGGTGGACGCCATCAGGAAGGCTTTGAACAAGCCATCCTAAAAACCTTCCGCAAGGTTATCGAAGCCAATGCCCGCAAGCTCAAGGCAGGCAATGACAAGATCGAAAAAGACGATGTCATGGCGGGCATGACAGCCGTCCTGACGGTCCGCCTGGCTGAGCCGCAATTTGAGGGCCAGACCAAGGAAATTCTCGGCACACCCGCGGTGAAGAACATCGTGGCCAAGGTAGTGGAGAGGGAACTCAAGGCCAAACTGGAATCCACGGCCCGTGGTGAGAAGATTCAAGCCGCGACACTGCTGGAAAAAGTCGTTTCGGAAATGAAGTCACGTATTTCCGCCCGTGTTCACAAGGAAACTCAGCGTCGTAAGAACGCCCTGGAAACCTCTTCGCTGCCCACCAAGCTGGCCGATTGCCGCAGCAACGATGTGGAAAAGAGCGAGTTGTTCATCGTGGAAGGTGACAGTGCACTCGGTACGGCAAAGCTGGCACGGTCCTCTGACTTCCAAGCTCTCTTGCCTATTCGTGGCAAGATCCTGAACGTTCAAAAGGCGTCCGTGGGTGACATGCTGGCCAACGCCGAATGCGCTGCCTTGATTCAGGTGGTAGGTGCCGGCTCGGGGCGCAGCTTTGACATTGCATCCGCACGCTATGGCAAGGTCATTTTGATGACCGATGCCGACGTTGACGGCGCCCATATCCGCACCCTGCTGTTGACATTGTTCTTCCGCTATATGCGCCCCATGATCGACGCCGGACGAGTCTTTGCTGCCGTTCCGCCCCTGCACCGGGTAGAGGTCGTCAACGCTGGCACCAAGGCCAACGAGATGATCTACACCTATTCGGAGAAGGAACTTCACACCTTGCTGGCCAAGCTGGCCAAGTCGGGGAAGCGCTACAAGGAACCGATTCAGCGTTACAAGGGTTTGGGTGAGATGGACGCCGACCAGCTGGCAGAGACCACGATGGACCCGCGCCACCGGATGCTGCGCCGCGTCACGAGCGCGGACGCTGACCGGGCCGAACATACCTTTGAACTGCTCATGGGCTCAGATGTTGCTCCGCGCAAGGAATTCATAGTCGCCGGCAGCGAGTTCCTGGATCAGGGGCGCATCGACGCCTAGCGCCCGGCCGCGGAGCGGTCAGACAGGAACCACGTCGGGAGGTGCCCTCACCACTGAGGGTGCCTCCCGACGTCGTTCTGGGGTTGATGCTTAGGGAAGGATTCCGGGGACGAGCAGCAGGGCTGTGGGCACGGCGAGCAACAATAAGGAACCTGCGACCAGTAACCACTGAATGCCGGAGGAGAGGCTCGGAACGGGGTTCAGGAGCCTGCCTAAGCGTGCCGAGGTTGTGGCCGGGGTGTCGATCTGTCCAGAACTCTCCGAGACCAAAGAATCAGCGGTGAGCTGTGCCGGGCCACTGGCTACCAAGGCGATGGCCGTGACCAAGGTGGACTTGCTGACAGAACGCAAGGCGACGTCGTCGGCCATAATCTCGATGAGCGAGGACACGGCGCGCTGCGCCAACTTCGAGGTGGGCAGCCACGGGAGCGCCGAACGCCACGCGGCAAAGGCCCACAGCAGGAGATGATGGCGCTGGGTCAGATGCGTTTGCTCGTGCAACAGGACCGCACGCAACTCCTCGGGGGAGAGGAGCTGCAACAGACCCTCGGACAAGACGGTGATGGAGCGTGAACCGCCAGGAAGGCAATACGCCACCGGTGCCTGGTGGCTGATCACGAGTGTGTCCGGGCGGTCGTCCGAGGGAGAGCTCAAGAGCGTCAAGAGGTCACGATGGCGCCGACGCTGCCGCACAATCCGGAAGTAGCTGAGCCACAGCGTGAAGACGAGGTGGGAGGTCAGCAGTGCTGCCGCGCTGAGAGCGAAGGCATGGATGAGGCCCAGCGTGTCGAGCGATTGCTGGCCCACCAAAATGTTGAACAGCCCGCGGAGACCGCTGGCTAGATTGTCGCCCAGGGGTACCAGGCCGTAACACAGCATGGCGCCGATCATGGATAAACCACCGGCAAGTGCAATGCATTGCCACAACACCATGGCAGCAAAAGGAGCCCGTGCAGGCCAGGCTGCACGGGCTAAGGAAACCGGAACCGGCCAGGCGAGAGCCACGGCCAGAACGGCGAGGAACCAAGAGGTCCAAAACATGCTTTACAACTTACCGTGAAAGAGGGCCAACGGTAGTGCTGTGAACCTAGTGGCCCAAGAGCTTGCGCAGGGTTTCGGCTTCTCCGGGGCTGACCGTTCCGATGAATCGGGCCAAAACTGCTTCCCGGTCAGGAGCGGAGCCGAGCACCTCAAGCATGAGTTCGGCCGTGTGATCTTCGCGACTCGTCACGGCGCGGTAGCGGTGGGGGCGTGAAGAGCGTTCCCGCTCTACCAGCCCCTTCTTTTCCAAGCGAGAGAGCACGGTCAGAACCGTCGTGACCGCCAAGGGGCGCGACTCCACCGTGCTGTCCTCGGTGGACGGGCGCTGCGAGAGCAGGTCCCGCAAACTATTGGCTGTAATGGCTTCCTGATGTTCCCACAGCAGGTCCATGACTGCCCTTTCGAGATCTCCAAGCGTTGCCATGTACATCCTTCAACTAAAATCCGCGTGCATAAAAACGTGACACATAAGCACGTCTACCCCTCTAATGTACAGCTTTTGACAGCAATGTTCTACACAGAGTAGAAATAGAACTTCTACAACAAGTAGAAAAGTATTCGGACCCGATGTGTTTCAAGGACGAGGGGAATTTCGTGGAAGCTCTGGACATTGCCAGGTGGCAGTTCGGGATCGTGACGGTGTACCACTTTTTGATGGTGCCGCTCACGATCGGATTGGGCACCTTGGTCGCGCTTTTGCAGACCCGCTGGCACAAGAGTGGCAACGAGGCGTACCTGCGTATGACGAAGTTCTGGGGCAAGGTGTTCCTCATTAACTTCATTATGGGCGTGGCCACCGGAATCGTTCAGGAGTTCCAATTCGGCATGGCGTGGAGCGAATACAGCCGCTTCGTCGGTGATGTCTTCGGAGCTCCGCTGGCCATGGAGGCCTTGCTCGCCTTCTTCGTGGAGTCGACCTTCCTGGGCCTCTGGATCTTTGGCTGGAAGAAGTTGCCGGCCAAGATTCACCTCGCCTGCATCTGGATTGCCGTGTGCGGCTCAATTGTTTCGGCCTACTTCATCCTTGTCGCTAATTCCTGGATGCAGCACCCCGTGGGTGTTGAGATGTTGGACGGGCGCCCTGTCATGGTGGACGCCTGGGCCGTGTTCACCAACAACACCGCCCTCGTGGCCTTCTTCCACACCATCACGGGAGCTATGGCCGTGGCCGGTGGCTTCCTCTTGGGTATCTCCTGGTACCAGCTGTGGCGCCGTCGTAAGGACGGGATCGACACCGTGGATGCCACAGGACGCGTCATTGTGGGGGAGTCCGCCACGATTCCGGGCCGCGACAAGCTCGATCACTCGGTCTGGATCAAATCCTTGCGAATTGGCGCCGTGGTGGCCATGATTGCCTTCGCCGGATCGGCCATCTCCGGTGACCTGTCCGGAAAGCTCATGTTTGAACAACAGCCCATGAAAATGGCCGCCGCCGAGGCCGCCTGCCACGATGGCACGAGCTTCTCTATTCTCTCGCTGGGCGACGTGGGAGCTAAGGACTGCTCCGACGTCGTAGCCGTCATGGAGGTTCCGGGCCTGCTGTCCTTCCTGGCTCACAATGACTTCGACACCAACATCAAGGGCGTCAATACCCTGGTGCCCGAATATCAGGAAAAGTACGGCACACACTACCCGGATGAGGCCAAGTACGGAGATCTGGCCAATACGGAGATCAACTACGTCCCCATTATGCCTGTCACCTACTGGGGCTTCCGCATGATGATTGGCTTTGGCGGGATTGCCGCCCTCGCCGCGGCCGTGGCGTTGTGGGTGACCCGCAAGGGCACGGTTCCGCAGGCCACGTGGCTCATGCGCCTGGCGATCTTTGGCATCCTTGCCCCATTTGGCGCCAACGCTGCCGGCTGGATCTTCACGGAGATGGGCCGCCAGCCCTTTGTCGTGGCTCCCAACCCGGCGATGAGCGGCGTCGACCAGGTCTTCATGTTTACCGCCAGCGCCGTCTCTCGTGGCGTCTCCATGGGGGAGATGGTCTTCTCCCTCGTAGCCCTGGGCACGGTTTATGCGGTGTTGCTCGTGGTGGAGGTCAAGCTCTTGACCAAGTACATCCGCGGCGGTGTGGTCTCGGCCATGCCTGAGTTGGACCAGACGAAAAAGAAGCACGACGACGAACACGGCCCCGGCGCGGAAGGCGGCGACGATGTTCTCGCCTTTGCCTACTGAGGTACTTCCTTGGCGCGCTTGTGCCGATATCACCATGAGACGTTTGCTGGAACTAAAGGACTAATGATGGATTTTCTGCCTACTTTATGGTTCATACTCATCGCCGTGCTCTGGACCGGGTACCTCTTCCTCGAGGGCTTCGATTTGGGTGTTGGCATGCTCATGAAGACCTTTGCCCGTGACGAGAAGGAACGCCGACTGCTGCTCAACACGGTGGGGCCCGTCTGGGACGGCAACGAGGTGTGGCTCCTCACCGCTGGTGGGGCAACCTTTGCCGCGTTCCCGTTTTGGTACGCCTCGCTCTTCTCCGCGCTCTACATTCCCTTGGTGTTCGTGCTGCTGGCCTTGATCTTCCGGGCCGTGGCCTTTGAATACCGCGGCAAGATCCATTCGGATCGCTGGCGCACAACCTGGGACTGGGCCATCGCGCTGGGATCCTTCGTTGCCGCCTTTGGTGTGGGTGCCATGCTGGCGCTGACGACCACCGGTCTGCCGCTTAATGAGAACGGCGACCGCGTGGGTGGCCCCTTCGCCTGGTTCACGGGATACGCCGTCGTGGGAGGTCTCGCCCTTGTCGGCTTTGCCCTGGTCCACGCCGCCGCATTCATCGCCCTCAAGACCGACGGCGAGGTCCGCCACCGCGCCCGGCGGCTCGTGGGCCGATACCTGCCGTTCGCCCTGCTCCCCATGGCCGTGTGGGCCATTGCCGTGGCAGTGGAGAACGGCAAATGGTTTAGCTGGGTATTGATCGCCGTTGCCGTGGTGGCTGCCGTCGCCTCATGGGTGGCTAACCGTGCAGGGCGTGAGGGACGCAGCTTCCTAGGCCTGGGTGGCTTCCTCCTGGCGGGCGTTGCTGCAATCTTCAGTGCGGTCTTCCCCGTGGTCCTGCCATCCACCCTGAACCCGCTGTGGAATCTGACGGTGGAGAACGCCTCGTCCTCGAGTTATACGCTGACGCTGATGTCTATCGTGGCTGCCGTGGGTGTTCCCTTGGTGTTGGCCTACCAGGCGTGGACCTACTGGATCTTCCGCAAGCGCATCAGCGTGGCACACCTGCCCGAACCGCATGACTTTGCTCCCGCCGTCGGACCTGCCGCGGGAACTGCTGCCGTAGGCGGAAAGAACTAACATGAGCCCCCGTCCCGCACTGCCCGAAGGAAAATCCACCCGTCTGGCCCTGGCTGGTCTTGCCGGCCTCTCCGCCCTCAAGGCCGTGGCCCTGGTCCTGCTCATGGGTGCCTTGGCCCATGCCCTCGGGCAGTGGGCTGCTGGCGATGAGCTCAACGCGACCCAGTTGATCGTGCAGGGCAGTGTGGGTTCCGGTCTCTTGGGGCTCACGGTGTGGGGGCAGTCCGTGTTGGCTCGTCGCGCCGCGCTGGGGACCAAGGAGGAGTTACGGGCCAAGCTCGTCGCGCACCGACTCAACCCCCGCTCCGGAGGCTCATCCCATGGTGGGGAGACGCGGGGCGGGGTGGGAGCCGAATCGATGCTCGCCAGCCGTGGCCTGGATGGGCTCGACAACTACTTCAGCAACTACCTCCCGGCCCTCGTGAGCTGTGCCGTGTTGCCCCTTCTCGTCGGGGTGCAGATCCTCATCGCCGATTGGGTCAGTGCCTTGATCGTGGTCCTGACGGTGCCGCTCGTGCCCGTCTTCATGATCTTGATTGGCTTCCACACACAAGAACGTGTGGAAGCCGCCGCCAGCGGACTGGATCGACTCTCCAACCACCTGCTCGAGCTCGCCCGCGGCCTGCCCGTGCTCGTCGGCTTGCGCCGCGCGGCAGCCCAGCGCAAGGCCCTGGCCGATGTGTGCGAGTCGTACCGCGTCTCGACCATGGCAACACTGCGTACCGCGTTCCTGTCCTCGATGGCGCTGGAACTCATCAGTACCATCTCTGTTGCCGTGGTGGCCGTGTTCATTGGTGTCCGTCTTGTCAGCGGGGACATGGGACTCGAAGCCGGACTCCTGGCCCTCATGCTCGCACCCGAGTGCTTCCGCCCCTTGCGCGACGTGGGAGCCGCTCACCACGGTAGCGAGGACGGAGTGGAAGCACTGCGCCGGGTCAAGGAAATTCTTGGCGAGGAGACAACGCCTGCGACTCAGAAGGATGAGGCGCTCGCAGCCGTCACGAATGGCAACGCGGTCCAGGGAGAACTGGTACTGCGGATCGAGAATCTTTCGGTCAGCTATCCCGGACGCGGTGCCGCTGTGGTGGACGGATACAGTGCGGAGCTGGCGCCGGGTGAGGCTCTCGTGCTCGCAACGCCCAGTGGGAGCGGCAAGTCCACGATCCTTGCCGCGATCGCCGGGACCCTCGATGGCGGCGCAACGGAGCGTGAAACAGTCAGTATCACGGGAAGCCTGCAGCGTCGTACTCCGGGGGCACAGGTCTTCGTGGCCCAACACCCGGTCTTTACGGAAGAGACGGTTCTCGCCGAGCTCGCCCTTTACGCCGCAGGTCCCCAGACTCGCCCCGTCGAGACCGCGCTGCTCATCTCAGCCCTGAAGGATGTCAATGCCGCACACCTGGCACAGCGCACCGTAGTTGATTGCAGCCCCGGTGAACTCCGCCGTGTTGCCGTGGCCCGCGCGCTGGCACGCATCGCCGCCGATCCGGCCATCGAACTCGGACTCTTCGACGAGCCCACGGCCCATCTCGATCCCATGTCCGCCACGGCAGTACGCGGTGCCTTGCTCAAGCTCCGGGGGAGCGTGGCTCTCATCGTGGCCACCCACGACCACGTGCTGGCAGCCCTCCTGAACGGAACCGTACCAGCAACTGCGGGCGCGCTCGCAGCTACTGGGCCGCAGGATCTCCTCGCGACGGCCAGCGACGCTCCGTCGCCCTGGGAAGAGCTCCCGGAGGTTGCTGTGCCGAAACTCTCGTGGCGCCATGTGCGGGCCCTGCCTCTTCGCTCGCCGCGATTTGCGTTGGGCGTGCTGCTCTCGGCCCTTGCCACCCTGAGCGCGGCGGCGTTGAGTGGCATCTCCGGATGGTTGATTGTGTGGGCTGCCGATCAGCCGCCCATTTTGTACCTCATGACCTTGATCGTGGGCGTTCGCGCCTTCGGCATTGGCCGCTCCATCTTGCGCTACTGTGAACGGCTCATGACACACGACGCCGTCTTCCGCTGGGCCGCACAGTTGCGCCTGCGCCTGTGGGACTCCCTCGGATCCTCTGTCCTGCATTGGGGCAAGCTGAGCCGTTCCGGCGGCGCCTTGGGTAGCCTCGTGGCCGACGTCGATGAGCTGCGCGACGCCGTTCCCCGCGCCGTGGTCCCGCTTCCTGCCGCGATCCTGTCCTACGGTGCCGTGCTCTTGACCGTGTTCCTCATGGTCCCCGAGGTCACCTGGATCGTGCTGGCCCTCGGGGTTCTGGCCCTTGTGGTCTTGCCCATCGTGGTCCTCGCGGCTCAGCGCCGTGCCTCGGCTGCGGCCGCGCTGCATCGTGTGTGGCTTGCCGGACGCATCACCACCTTGTTTGCCGCGGCGCAGCAGCTCAGCGCCAACGGCGTGGGCCGGGCCGAGGCGCAGCGATTCCGCACGCAAGACGCTGCCGTGGCCAAGCCGCTGCGACGTCTCGCCTGGGCCGACGGGCTGGGACAGGGCGCCGTGACGCTGCTGACCTCCGTGGCGGCCATCGCCGTTGCCGCCACCGCTATTGCTGCGGGGGCCGATCCTCGAGCGGCGGCCGTCGTGGCCCTCCTCATGCTGGCCTTGGCAGAACCCCTGGGGCAGTTCGTCGAGGCAGTGTCCGCCTTGCCGGCTCTGGCTGCCATGATGCGCCGCACCCTGCCGCTTTTGGATGCTCCCACGACCGTCCTGAGTGCTCCGGAGAACCTCGGTACCAGCGACGCCGTCACGGAGCTGGCCGTAGAAAGCATCACGGCTCGCTACCCCACCACGGCCAATCCGGTCTTGAGCAATGTCAGCGGCGGCACGCGTCGCGGCCAGTGGTGGACCGTCAGCGGTCCTTCGGGATCGGGCAAGTCCACCCTGCTGGCCGTGCTCCTAGGCTTCCTGCCGAGCGAGCGGGGTCGGTATCTGCTCAACGGTCAGCCGGCCACGGCCCAGGCACTGGAGCACATTGCCTGGTGCCCGCAGGATTCTTACCTCTTCAACTCCACCCTGCGCGGAAATCTCGCCATCGCGAAGCCGGCACACCAGCCGCCCACGGAGGCAGCGCTGCGCCAGGCCCTGACCACGGTGGGACTTGGGCCTTGGCTCGAGAGTCTCCCGCAGGGACTGGACACCCGGGTGGGCCCCGGCGGGCATCACCTGTCGGGTGGGCAGCGGACCCGCGTGTCGGTGGCGCGCACGCTCGTGGCGGGGGCCGACGTCGTGCTTCTCGATGAACCCACAGCACACCTGGGCGAGGACGAGGCGGAACAACTCATCGTGGATCTGCGTGCGGCCCTGACGCAGGCTGCCGTGGTCCTGGTGACGCACGACGACGAACTGGCCCATAGCGGCGACACGCACCTTCGCCTCGGGGAGACTGGGGTGGAAGTGGCGACCGCTCGGCTTTAGGCTGGGACGATGACATATGCACATCCTGCCGCCGCCCGTCCGCCATATCCTGTTGTGCCTGGGCTGAGCTTCCGGTCCCTGGCCGAGCCCGATGTGGACGCGTGGCTGGAGCTTGTCAAACGCATTGCCGCCCATGAGAAGGCGCCGTGGCATGCCCAGTACTCCGAGCTCGTGGCCGCGATCTTTGACGAGGTCAACCCGGTGACGGAGAATTCCATCGTCGGGGTGGACGATGCTGGCGTGCCGCGGGCATATGGGCGCGTGTCCAAGAACGTTGCGGGCGAGAAGGCGCATGTCTCCGGCGGGGTAGATCCGAGCTGGCAGCGCCGTGGGGTGGGTGCGGCGATCCTGGCGTGGCAAGAGGCACGGACCGCCGTCCGGTTCTTGCAGGATGGGCAGGGACATCCCACGGCCCGCGACTATGTCGAGGAGGACAACCCGGCACTGGCGGCTCTCTTGTCGGCTGCCGGGTACTCGATCGTGCGGTACTTCTCGGAGATGGTCAGGCCCCTTGACCAGACGCCCCAGCCTGGTGAACTCGAGGGGATCTCCATCGTGACGTGGACCCCGGAACTCAGCGAGGCCGCACGTGTGGCGCACAATGAGGCCTTTGCCGACCACTGGGGTTCCGAGCCGCGCTCCGTGGAACAGTGGCAGATTCAAATGAAACACGAGCATCTGCGCCTGGATCTCTCGACCCTGGCCGTGGATGACGCGACGGGTGAGATCGCCGGATACCAGCTGGCCTCGGTTGACCCGGACTCCAGCAATGGTCGCAAGGAAGGCTACACGGAGCTTTTGGGTGTCCGGCGTCCATGGCGCGGGCGTGGCATCGCCCCGGCGCTGTTGCTCGACGCTATGGCTCGCTTTAGCGCTAACGGCTTGGAATTTGCGGCCCTGGATGTCGACACGGAAAATCCCAGTGGGGCCCACGGACTCTACGCCCGCATGGGTTATGCGCCGGTGCGTAGCAGCATGGCCTGGGACAAAGCGCTCTAGTGTGTGCTCCGCGCAGCTGCGCACACACTAGAGCGGCTTAGGCGTTGATGTCGTGCAGGTGATGCACCACGTCGTGGAGGAAGTACCCGGCCAAGGTCAACACGGTGAAGGTGGATCCGTTGCTGCGGAATCCGCGACGCCCCCACTGCTCCACCGTAACGGCGGCAAAGGCGGCCGCGGCGTCCAGCCCGTTCTGCACGAGCTCGCGCGAGACCACCTCGGGATCCAGGGCGGAGTAGTTTCCGTCTAAGGCAGCCTGATCTTGATCCCAATTGGCAAAGGTGGGGTTGTCTTCGCGCACCATGAGTTCTAAGCGTTCGGTGAAGACCTCGAAGACGTCTCGCACGTGCGCGCTGTATTCCACGACAGACCAGGTTTCAGGGTTGGGTCGTTCCTCAGCAGTGGGGCGTCGAAGGGCGCCCTGCCAGCGCGGCAGGAGCGCCGGAAGCAGGGTGGCCGCCGTGGCAGGGGTCGCCGTCGCCGCATTGAAACCGCAGTCGGGGCAGGTACGTTCCAGAACCCAGGTCCAGTCTTTTGTGTCAGAAATGATCGCCATGCGCTCAGTCTAAATGGATTCCTTCCACGCCTGCCCCGATGCGTCGGCTTCATTACTCCAAGGGAAGTTCGAATGCTTCCTGCGTGACTTCCGGGACGGGCGCTGTCACTGCGGGGGCCGTCACAGGTGCCGTCGTCACCGGGGCGGCGTCGCCGCTTACGGGAGCCGTGTCGATGCTGCTTAGGCTCGGGCCCACGAGGTCAATCGCGGCGCTGAGCGCCACGCCGGAACCGTCGCGGTGGCCGTGCTCCACCGGCAAGGCCCGCACCACGCCGGCACTGCTGGAGGCCTTGGCCGGGCCATGACCTGCCCAGGCGACGAACAAGCGATCCTCACCCTTCAAGAAGCGATGCGCCCGGACGCCGCCGGTGGCACGTCCCTTCGCGGGATACTCGGAGAAGGCCGTCACCTTGGCCGAGCCCGACGGCGTGCCCGGCAAGGCGTCCTGCCCGCCAGCGACCGTGACAACAACAGCCTCGGCATCGTGAGGCGAGACCACGTTGAAGGAGAGCACCACGTCGCCGGCGCCGAGCTTGATGCCGGCCATGCCGCCGGCCGTACGGCCCTGGGGACGGACGTTAGCGGCACTGTACCGAAGCAACTGGGCGCCCTGCGTGAGGAAGACGAGTTCGTCGTCGTCCGTTGCTACCTCAGCGCCTACAACATAGTCCTTGGGCTTGAGGGAAATGTACTCCCAATCGTCGCGGTTGAGCGGGTACTCCGGGGTGACGCGCTTGACCACACCCGTGGCCGTTCCCACGGCAAAGACGCTGTTGAGCGGCACGAAGCCCACGAGGGATTCGCCCTTGGTCAAGGTGATGAAGTCCTTGGCGGCGACGCCTCCGGCCAGGTTTGGCAGGGCGGCCGTGGGAGGCAGTACGGGCATGTCCACCACCTGCAGGCGCAGCATGCGGCCCAGCGAGGTCAGGGCGCCAATCTCGGCCCGTGCGGTGGTCTTCAGGACGGAGGAGAAGACATCGTGCTTGCTGCGGCCGCCGGATTCCACGAGGGGATCGGCCGTGCTGGTGCGGGCGATCTGGCCCGTGGCGCTGAGCAGCACCCAACACGGATCGTCGGCGATTTCCAGGGCGAGCGGGACAGCCTTTCCGGGTTTCCCGCCCGGGCCCGCAGCCAAAGCCTTAGCCACCGAAGGGGCCAAGGCCTCGGATTCGAGCAGGACCGTGCGGCGCGGGGTGGCGTACTTGGCGGCAACCTCACCGAGCTCATCCGATACGAGGCGATGCAGCACCTCCTGCGAGCTAAGAATTTCCTCGAGGGCTGCGATCTCGCGGCGCAAGTCATCACGCTCGGTTTCCAGTTCCACCATGGAGAACCGCGTCAGGCGGCGCAGCTGCAGGTCCAGGATGTAATTGGCCTGGATCTCGGAAAGATCGTAGATCGACATGAGCCGTTCGCGAGCCGACGCCACCTCATCCGAGGTGCGGATGATCTGAATCACCTCGTCGATGTCCACGATGGCGATGAGCATGCCCTCGACCAGATGCAGGCGGTCCTGCTTTTTGCCCAGACGGAACGCCGTGCGGCGCCGCACCACATCGATACGGTGCGCCACAAAGACCTGCAGCAGCTGCAGGAGCCCGAGCGTCTGCGGCTGGCCGTCGACCAGGCAGACGTTGTTAATGCCGAAGGATTCCTCCAGCGGTGTGTACCGGTAGAGCTGCTCCATGACGGCGGCCGGGTTGAAACCGTTCTTCAGCTCAATGACCAGACGCAGGCCATTCTTGCGGTCGGAGAGATCGATGAAGTCCGCAATGCCCACCAACTTCTTGTTGTTGACGGCGTCCTTAACTTTTTCCTTAACCTTTTCCGGACCGACCAGGTACGGCAGCTCGGTCACGACCAGTCCCACGCGGCGGGCGGAAAGCTGTTCGACGGCGATCTTGGCGCGCGTCTTGAAGGAACCGCGCCCGTTGGCGTAAGCGTCCCGGATACCTTGGAGCCCTACGATGCGCCCACCCGAGGGCAGGTCGGGGCCGGGAACGTACGCCATGACGTCCTCGAGCGTGGCCTCGGGGTTTGCGATGAGGTGCTGGGCGGCGGCAATGACCTCGCCCAGGTTATGCGGAGCCATGTTGGTGGCCATGCCCACCGCGATGCCGCTAGCGCCGTTGACGAGCAGATTGGGATACGCCGCCGGCATCACGGAGGGCTGCATCATCTGGTTGTCATAGTTGGGGACAAAGTCCACCACGTTCTCATCCAGATGCCCGGTCAGCTCCAAGGCTGCTGCGGCAAGGCGGGCCTCGGTGTACCGAGGGGCTGCGGGGCCGTCGTCGAGCGAGCCAAAGTTGCCGTGTCCATCAATGAGGGGCAGACGCAGCGTCCAGTCCTGGGCCATGCGCACCATGGTGTCGTAGATGGCGGTGTCGCCGTGTGGGTGGAGCTTTCCCATGACCTCGCCCACCACGCGGGCGCTCTTGACGTGCCCCTTGTCGGGGCGCAATCCCATTTCGCTCATCATGTACAGGATGCGTCGCTGCACAGGCTTGAGTCCGTCGCGGGCGTCAGGCAGCGCGCGGGAGTAAATCACCGAATAGGCGTACTCAAGGAAGGAGCCTTCCATTTCACTGGAAACATCGATATCTACGATGTTCTCAACGAAGTCGTCGGCTACGGGAGGTTGACGCTTGGCCATGATGGCAGTGGTTCCTTTTCTACATGGGGTGTTGCGAAGGCGACAACGACGCTAAAAGCAGATCATGTCGGTACAGTGATTCTATGGTGAAGCCAGAGCCCGCGCCCGAATATCCGGCCCATTGGGAAGCTGATGTTGTTCTCCGCGATGGTGGAACGGGCCATTTACGCCCCATGACGGTCGCAGATGCTGACGCTGTGCAGCTTTTTCACATGGCTCAGTCGCAAAATTCGATCTATTTGCGCTTTTTTACCTACAAATCCAAGCTCACGGCGAAAGAATTACGCCGATTCACGGAATTGGACTATTCCAACCGTGTGGCATTTGTCATAACGCGGGGCGGGAAAATTATTGGGATCGGCCGTTACGACCGGCTCGATGACCCCACCGAGGCCGAGGTGGCGTTCAACGTCTCCGACTCCAATCAGGGCCGCGGCGTGGGATCTATCCTGTTGGAACACCTTGCCGCGGCTGCCCGCGAGAAGGGAATCGATAAGTTTTCCGCTGAGGTGTTGCCGGAGAACAGGAAGATGATCCAGGTCTTCTCCGAGGCTGGGTACGAGGTTCACCGGCACTTTGATGACGGGGTCATCTCCTTGCACTTTGATATTGACCCCACCGACAAATCTCGGGCCGTCATGGAATCTCGCGAACACCGGGCCGAGGCACGCAGTGTTGCGGGCCTTGTCGCACCAGGATCCGTGGCCGTGATCGGCGCCAGCCGGGAGTGGGGCAGCGTAGGGCAGCAATTGCTGGAGCATGTGGTGGAAGGAAAATTCACGGGAGCGGTCTTCGCCGTCAATCAGGACGCCCTCGAGGTGCAGGGCATGATGCCCTACGCCAGCATCGAAGACGTACCGGGACCTGTTGATCTGGCCATTATCGCCGTGCCCTACGATCAAGTTCCCCATGTTGTCGATCAGTGTGGCAAGGCCGGGGTCAAGGGCCTCGTGGTCGTGACGGCCGGTTTTGCGGACAACGGAGCCCGCGGCCTTGCGCGGCAGCGCGCCCTCGTGCGTCAGGCACGAGCCAACGGTATGCGCTTGGTGGGGCCGGCGTCGTTGGGCCTGGCCAACACCGATCCGGCTGTTTCCCTCAATGCCTCGATGGCGCCGTATTTGCCGCGCCAGGGTGGCGTGGGGATTTTCAGCCAGTCGGCTGCCCTAGGCGTGTCTCTCGTGGCGTCCATGACGCGGCGAGAGGTGGGCATGTCCACCGTGCTTTCGGCGGGAAACCGGGCCGATGTCTCCGGTAACGACATCATGCAATATTGGGAAGACGATCCCCACACGACGGCGTGTGCGCTCTATTTGGAGTCTGTGGGTAACCCTCGTAAGTTCTCCCGCATTTCACGACGGCTCTCGCGCAGCAAGCCCGTCATCGTGGCGAAATCAGATTCCACGGGCCTGCGCCTACCCCCGGGCCATGCCGTGCGCACCACGGTGGCTCCTGCCGGTGCCCTCGATGCTATGCTGCGGCAGTCCGGCGTCATCCGGGTCAACACGATCGAGGAGCTGGCCGACGTCGCCCAAATCGTGGCGGGGCAACCGCTACCGCAGGGCTCGGGACTGGCCATCATTGGCAATTCTGCCGCGATGGGCACCGTGGTTGCCGATTCAGCCGAGCGGCACGGGCTGAGCGTTGTCGCCGTACACTCCCGGCTCGCCCTTGATGTGGGGCAATCACGAGCGCTGCCCTTGCTCAAGAAGACCGTTCTTCAGGCTCTGGGGGAGCCGGGCGTGGATTCGGCCATCGTCACGCTGCTGCCCATCATCGGGCTCACGCTCGAGAGCATTGGCGCAACCTTGCAAGAGTGCTCGGACATCGCGGGCAAGCCTGTCATCGCGAGCTTCACGGGAAGCATGGACGCGCAGCTACAGATCAACCGGCAGATGGCCCGATCCTTGCCCGCCTATTCCAGCCCGGGTGCGGCCACGGCCGCCCTGGCCGCGGTGACCCGCTACGCTCATTGGCTGACCCTGGAGGCACCACTTTTCGAGGCACCCGCGGGCGTCAACCCGCACGCCGCGGAGGAACTGCTCGACGGCTGGCTCAAGGGAGTCTCCGGAGATGGCCTAGTCACACTCCGTCCTGAGCAGGCCAGAGAATTACTGAGCCATTACGGCATTACGGTCCTCGAATCCACCCCGTTCGACAGCGTCGAGGACGCCGTGATGGCCGCCGAACGCCTGGGCTGGCCAGTGGCCATCAAGACCCTCGATGCGAGCCTGCGCCACCGCCTCGACCTTGGCGGGGTACGGATCAACATTGAAAATGCTGATTCACTGCGCCGCAATATTATCCAGATGCGCAAACTCCTTGAGCCGTATGGGCATAAGTCCCTCGAGGTGCAGTCCATGGCCCAGGTTGGCCAGTCCTGCACACTGCGTGCCATCGAGGATCCACTCCTGGGCCCTGTCGTGTCCTTCGGCCTGTCAGGGGACGCCGTGAATCTCCTCGACGACTGGGCACACCGCGTGCCACCCCTGTCGAGGGCCGACACGGCAGAGCTGATTCGTTCGCCCCGGGCCTCTGTGAAACTCTTTGGCTACGAGGGGCTGCCGCCGGGAAATGTGGCTGCCCTGGAGGATCTCGTGGCCCGGGTGGCCATGCTCAAAGACGAACATCCTGAGGTGGCGTTCATCGAATTCCGTCCCATCCTGGTGGGACCCACCGACGTCACGGTCTTGGCCGTCGATGTTCGCATTGGTAATCCTGCCCAGCGCACCGACAGCGCACGCCGGGCCATGCGATCCTGACCATGTGGGCCGGGCCAGGCTGGCCCGGTTCGCAACGCCGCCGCCAAAGTGCGAAAATGGGGGATATGAACAGCTTCGGAGCCGGTGCCCCGGCCAACACCACGGCCCGTGAATTAGAAGCCGCTCTCCAACGCTCGGGGTTTTACCCCCGACTCGTTGCGGATGTGGTCAATGACGCCCTCGATGGTCAGGAAAGCCTCTCCCATCTGGTCCATCTGGAAACACACTTCGAGCGTAACGAGGTGCACCGTCACATCACGGTCCTAGCCTTGACCTCGGAAATGCTCGTCATCACGCACGTGGATGATCACCAGCTCGATGAATCCGGGGAGCAGATGGTTGCTCAGGTCTCGACCGAGTCGGTGCCCGTCAGTCAGATCAAATCCGTGGTCCTGAGCTATATTTACGCCCAGCCGCAAGATTACAAACCCTCAGATCCGGCCCGTGAACTAACCCTCGCGATCGCCTGGTCTGGCGGACAGCGTGTGGAAATGGGTCCGGCGTCGTGCGGTGATGCTGACTGCGACGCAGACCACGGCTACTCCGGCACCATTGCCCAGGAAGACATCGCCCTGCGCATCAGCGCCGAGGCCGAAGGTCTGCAGGCTGTTGCCGATGCGAAAGCTTTTGCCAGGGCGCTGCGCGCGGTCAACACCGGTGCCGTCAACGTGGGGGCTGCCCATACGGCCCTGCCGGGGAGTAAATTCCCGGTCTTTGGAGCACGCTTGGGGCGTTCACATTACCGCCGATAAAGCCCCGAATCTGATGCCCTCCCTCCTGACTCGCCAGCCGGCGCTTCCGGGCGCGCCCGGGTACGGAAAATCCAGTATCGGCGACGTGCTCAGCAGCGCCGCCGCCGTGCTGGGCGTCCCCGGATACGAGAATGTCCTCAAGCTCCCCGTAGCGCCGCGCATCTGCGTAGTGCTCGTGGACGGGCTCGGCAAGTCGCAGCTCAAGCAACGAGCCTCGCACGCGCCCTTCCTACGCACCGTGGTGGCCGAGGACTCTCGCGGCGAGCACCCCCGAACCTTGCACGCAGCCTTCCCCAGCACCACGGCGACCTCGCTGACCTCCCTGGGGACCGGCGTCGTTCCTGGCCTGCACGGCATGGTGGGCTACGATGTGCTCGACCCCCGGCAGGACAAGGTGGTCAATCTTCTCGGTAACTGGGACGCTGGCGTTGACCCGCTCACCTGGCAGCCCTATGGCACCGTCTTTGAGAAGGCCTGCGCCACCGTCCCCACCACGACGGTGAGCCTGCCCCACTTCGCCAACTCGCCCACGACCCGTGCTGCACTGCGCGGCGGTTCCTTCCGAGGCGTGCAGTCCAAGAGCGAACGGGTGGAGATTGCCGCGGAGGCTCTAGCCGCAACACCCACCTCTCTTGTGTACCTGTACTGGAGCGAGCTGGATAAGGCCGGGCACGCCCACGGGGTGGACTCTCCTGCGTGGGAACGTGAACTAGAAGAGCTCGACGCCGGGATGAAGCGTTTAGCGGCAGCGGTACCAGCAGATACGTTGATTTTGTTGACGGCAGATCACGGCATGATCGACGTGCCACGGGCGGCCCGGATCGACTACTCGCTCTTCCCCGAGCTCGTGGACGGCGTCCGGCACACGGCAGGGGAGCCGCGCATGGTTCACCTCTACCTCGAAGCAGATGCCACGGAAGAGAGCCGTCAGCAGCTGATGGCCGCCTGGTTGGAAAAGTTTGGCAAACAGGCGTGGGTCTTGACGCGAGAAGAAGCCATCGACGCCGGATACTTTGGTGAGGTGCGCGATGGTGTGCAGGCTCGCATAGGTGACGTGCTCATCCTGGCCCGCGAACCCATCGCCTTCTACGATCTGCGCCGCGTCCGGCTGCAGGCCATGGACGTTGTGGGCCAGCACGGATCGATCACAAAAACCGAGCGTGAGGTGCCGTTGCTGCGGATACCCGTCACGGCAAAAAAGGCTAAGGGCAAACGCCGTTAAAAAGCTGTGGGCTGGACACTCCGCATTGGAGAGTCCAGCCCACAGCATTTTTAAGGTGAAATCAATCGCCCTTGGTACCAAAAACGATTTCATCCCAACTGGGAACGCTCGAGCGTTTGGGCTTACCAGCAGCCTTGCGTTCCAGACGCGCCGCCACCTCGCTGTCGCTGGGCCCGGCTTCCTCATCATCCTCGGAAGGCTGAGCGCTGCCCGAGCTTGTTGCTGTGGCCTCGCCCTGCAGGCGCAAGGGACGCAGCGCGGTGCTCGGCTCGCCCGAGAGCACGATCTCGCGAGTGTCACTGCTGACGTCAGAGACGCCGTCGAGCACATGATCATCCTCAGGTAACTGAGGCGCCAACTTCAAGAACGGGATAGAGCGCAGACGCTCCTTCGGAGAGGTCTCTTGCGGCTCCTCAAGCTGCTCCACGCTCTCGTTGCCGGCTGCGCCGTACAAGTTCTCATCGCGGGGATGAGCGCCGGGGATGTGCGTGCCGAGCATGGCGGCGAGCTCGTCGTCGCCATCCTCGTCGAGTCCCAGACGTACGCCACGTCGTGAACGCAACATCTCCAGGAGGCCACCGTGGGCGGGGTAGTCCTCGCCGTCCTCGCTCACCTCGGCAGTAACCTCGGGCTCAGCTTCAGCTTCGGGGCTGCCAGCCTCAACATCAAAGGGCTTGTCCATGACGGCACTGAGGCGGCGTTCGGGAACGGGGCTGTCCAGCGGTTCAAGCTCGCTGAGCTGCTGTGCCCAACGATTCGCGTTGTGCAGATCCTTGCGGCTGGAATGGAAACGCCACAGGGCCGGGGCAGGTTCGCCGATGCTGCTGGCGGGCCGCTCCGTTCCGGGCTCAAAGTCCGCGCTGATGGTCCAGGCGCCGGCACTATTGCGCCACGCATCCCAGCGCAAGGTTTTGGGATCAATGCCGAACGCCACGAGGCGGTGATTGACCATCTCATCCAAAGATGCGGGTTCTTCCCCAAACGCAGACTTATAACCGTCGTTGTGCGGGGCAGGCGCCGAGACGATGACAGCGCGGGCCTGATCAGCAATATGTTCGCGTTCGGCCAGCACCGGCCCCTCATACCGTCGAACCTGTTCCAAGGAGAGACCCGATTCCTCGGCCACCTCAGACGCGCTTGACCCTGCACGGATCAAGCTTTGAATCTCTCGAGGTGTCATCCGGGTACCAGAGCCCTGGCTCGCACGTGAAGGGCGGTTGGCAGATTTGCCAACCGCTGTGCGCAGCGCCTCGTCCATGGGGAGAAGGTAGATGTTCCCATCGGGACCACTTAGAAGCAGATTTCTGCCGTCGTCGTGGACACCCACCAGCCGCAGATCAGCCATGCCGTCCTCCCAAAAAGTCTTTTAGTTCACTTCGAAACTTTGCCACTGATGGGCGTGATTTCCTACTACCGCTTAGGCGTGGCGCGAGAAGCCTTCAAGAATGTGCGCTTCGCCACGGCCGAGAGCGGTGGAAAACGGCGTCATGGGCCTTAAGCCAGCTGCGAACTCAGGGTCCCCTTGGCTGCTCAAAGGTGCTGCGAGGTTTAAAGTATTTGCAGTGTTTATCGCCCATGACACATGGGCAGCTATCCAAAGGAACAGATCATGACTACCGGTCACCACCGGCCACGCACGGCCCGCCACACGTCCGGTCCGGCAACTGCGCCGCAGGGGCACGCCTCACGGGCGAATGCCGTGATTGATCTGGCGGAGTCTGAGCTCGCCGAGTCGTACGAGCTTCCCGGTGGGGACTTGCCGCCCGACGAGCTCGCCCTAGAAATCCTGGCCGAACAGCTCGATGAATTTACCTGCGGATCCTGCTTCCTGGTCCGGCACCGCTCTCAGCTGGCGAAGGAAAAGAACGGCGTGAAGTACTGCAAGGACTGCGAGGGGTAGCAGAATCCGCCAGGAGGGGGTCTGCCACGCGGCGGGTTCCCTCGTGTGTGCCCGTCAATGTCCCTTGTGTGGCTCGTCAACGTGCGACGGCGCGCCTCTCACCCGCCGCTTCCATACGTTGACCCGGCAGATCACGCCCTTTAGATTCGGTCTTTTGGGCGTGATCTGCCGGGTCAACGCGTGTCAGTCATGCCCAGTGCCGAGAACGCAGTCTGTGGGTCACGCCCACCTCGAAGCCCTGCCATGACGCACAGAACCGCGCCCGCTGGTGCCCGTTTAAGGACACGGAGCGCACGAAATTTTGCACGCATCTACCCCAGCTATTGGCGTATCTTCTCAGTCGCGAGAGTAGCCTTAGTCCTGCTCGGAGGGAACGGGTGTCACCCCGCCGAGGGCTGCGGCCAGGTATTCCGGGTTGCGTGAGGACGTCAACCAGTACGGTGTGCGATCGGCCGGATCGGTGATTTCAATCTTCACCACCGGCTTGATCCAGCCGCGAATGCACAGGTACGCCAAGCCATTGAGCTTCCGGCCACGCTGCTCGAAAGCAGCCTCGCCGCTATAGATGCTGACCGCACCCACAAACTTGCGTTCAATCTGCGCCCGGCCCACCTGCACGGTATCGGCCGTGACTGAAATGGTGGGGGTCGTTGCCACGAGCAAGATCGTCAGGCCTACGAGCATGACGAAGAAGGCAATGTAGCCCGCGAGGGGGCTGATCGGGATAAAGATGAGCACGGATGCGGCAGAGAGCCCCAAGACGATGACCCACCCCCAGAAGTTCGGCCACAGCTTCTCTGTGTAGTTTGCCGTTGCGGGGGATGTGGGGTCATGCGGAGTTTGAGAAGACATGTCCTTAGCTTTTCATCTTTTCCTGAGTAAATCACTTTGACGCCAACCCATTGGCGGGCGGCATCCTCTGTCTGTTAGCGATAGAGTGGGCTGTTGTGACCCATGAGACTTTTCCCGTAGACAATTTGAACGACGGCCACGAAGCTGGCCGCCCCACCTTGAGCGTGCAACTTCGCATGCTCGACGCCGGGGTCGAACCTCCCAGCTATGCTCACCCCGGTGATGCCGGAGCCGATCTGCGCACCCGCATTGATGTTGTCCTCGCACCGGGGGAGCGGGCCCTGGTTCCCACAGGCGTCAGCATTGCCCTGCCGTTTGGCTTCGTCGCCTTGATTCACCCACGCTCGGGTCTGGCCACCAAATCCGGTCTGACGATCGTCAACAGCCCCGGAACAGTGGATGCCGGCTACCGCGGCGAGCTGTCCGTGACCTTGCTGAACACCGATTCACGCCATTCCATCTCCCTGTCCCGGGGCGATAGAATTGCCCAAATGGTCATCCAGCGCGTGGAAATGGCAGAGTTCATTGCCGTTGACGAATTGCCTGACTCGGTGCGCGGCACCGGTGGATTTGGTTCCACCGGCGGGTTCACCCCTTCCGCTTAATTGGCAACCGGCCACAAATCGCTTCATTCATGAAAACTTCAAGGAGTCTTTAATCCCATGGCTTTTGGGTTCGGTAAGAAAAAGAAGATCAGCGTCAACACCTCCGATGAGTTTGAGTCGGCGGCGGGTACTGTCGCAGGCGACGCCAAGGAAGACTCAATCCTGGACCTGCCGCCCAACCCGGCTGACACTGCCTATGAGCGCCAGGTCCACGGCCCACTGGATGAATCGGAAGTTGCCTCCACCGACGGTTATGTAGATCTCGGAGCCTTGCTCATCACCCCGCGGGAAGGGCTGTCCCTGCGACTTGAGGTCGAAGAGAGTACCTCCCGCGTCATCGCCGTCACGCTTGACCTGAACGGTTCAAGCCTCCAGCTGCAGGCCTTTGCCGCCTCACGCTCGGAAAAATTGTGGCACGACATCCGCGAGCAGATCGGCCTCTCCGTTGGATCTCAGGGCGGCGAGATTGAAATTCTTGACGGCACCTTTGGCAAGGAAGTCCTCGCCAAGGTTCCCGCCCAGGCAGCCGACGGCAGCAAGGGCTTCCGTGTGGCGCGCTTCATCGGCGTCGACGGCCCGCGCTGGTTCCTGCGCGGGGTCCTCGGCGGAAATGCCGCAGTCACGGCCGAGGCAGCCAAGGAATTGGAAGACCTCTTCCGCGGCGTCGTCGTGGTCCGTGGCGAAACACCGCTGCCTCCTCGCGATCTCTTGTTGCTGCGCCTGCCCAAGGACGCCGTCGCCGGCGCCCAGGGTCAGCTCGCGGCAGATCAGGCAACACCGGCACAGGGTGGCGAACCTTTCCGGCGCGGTCCTGAGATCACAGCGATCGGCTGATTTTGACGCCCGTACTCCAGGGGGAATGGCCCAAGGCCACAGCCATCGCTGAGCTACCCCTGCGTGGTCGCGCCGTGTGTTCCGGGGTCATCGAGGCCGTCACGATTCTGCCCGAATCGATGGCCCCGGCCTACACCGCGATCGTCAGCGATCGGGAATTTCACCGGATTGCCAGTGACGGGGGAAGTCACCGGCTGCGTCTGGTCTGGATCGGACGACGGCGCGTACCCGGCATCCTTGCCGGCACCCGTTTGCGGGTCGAAGGGATGGTGTCGCAGCGCGATGGCCTGCCCACCATGTACAACCCCCGTTACGAAATCATTGGAAAACAGGAGAGCTAGTTGAGCCCCGAAGAGAACTCCCGCGCTGACGATGCGAACGAGGCCGCAGCGGCCGACGGCACTCCTGTAGCTGGGAAACCCGCCGGATCTTTTGCCGACCTGGCCCAAGAAATGGCCGCCAAGAATCCCTTGGTCCGCAAAGACAATGGACACATCGACCTCTTGGCCGCCGCGGGTGGCATCCGGGGCATCGCCGAAAGCATCCTGCCCGGGCTCGTGTTCCTCGTGATGTTCACCGCGACGCGGAATCTCAGTGCGGCACTCATCGGATCCGTGGCCGTGGCCGCGGTCTTCCTCGTCGCCCGACTGATCCAGCGCACCCCCTTGACGCAGGCGCTGGCCGGGATTGTCGGCGTCGCGCTTTCAGCGTTCCTAGCCATGAAGACCGGCAAGGCCGAGAACTATTACCTGGTGGGTTTCTACACCAACGCCGCCTATATCGCCGCCATGGTCATCTCGATTGCCGTGCGCTGGCCGGTTCTGGGGCTGCTGTTCGGCTATGCCCGCAATGAGGGGCTCAAATGGCGGCAGGAGCCGGAGCGTTTGCGCGCCTACCGCGCCGCGACATGGATCATCGTGGGCGTCATGGCGGCCCGGATCGCCATTCAGCTGCCCTTGTATCTGACCGAACACGTCGATGCGCTGGGCGCCATGCGGCTCATCATGGGTGTGCCGCTGTACGCCTTCGGGCTCTGGATCGCCTGGCTCATTAGCCGGCCCGTGAGTCGCGAGGCACGCTGAGAGCAACGCTAGGGCCCGGTTCATACGAACCGGGCCCTAGCGTTGCTTTAAGTTACCGTTCGGGGTTGGGCTGGGAAGAGAGCAGCGCGCGCAGCTCGTTTTCCGCAGCGATCGTCGTCACGAAGAACAACTCATCGCCGCCCTCGAGGACATCGTCCGGGCTGGGCGTGATGGGAGCCTCGTCGCGCAAAATCGCCACCAACGTGGAATCGAGCGGCCACTGAATGACCGCCACGGTTTGGCCAATGATGTGCGATTCCGAGGGCACCGTGAACTCCACGAGGGAGGCCACGCCGGCCTGCAGGGTCAGGAGTCGCACGAGGTCGCCAATCTCGACAGCCTCCTCCACGAGCGCCGTCATGAGCCGAGGGGTGTTAACGGCCACGTCGACGCCCCACGAGTCATCGAACATCCAGTCGTTCTTGGGATTGTTCACGCGCCCTACGGTGCGCCCCACCCCAAACTCGGATTTCGCCAACAAGGACACCACGAGATTGACCTTGTCGTCACCGGTGGCGGAGACCACCACATCGGCTTCCTCGAGTTTCGCCTCGCGCAGCGTGGAGATTTCGCAGGCATCGCCCACAAGCCACCTGGCACCGCGCAGCCCGCTCTTGCCAATGACCTCTGGCTTGGGATCGATGAGCAAGGTGTCGTGGCCGTTGGAGAGCAGCTCCTTGGCGATGGAGCAGCCGACGCTGCCCGCACCCACAATGACAACCAACATGGTTTAGGACTCCTTTTCCGGTGGCTGCGACAGGATATGCATGACTTCGGAGGATTGGCTACCCACGATCATGGCATGCACCGTATCGCCTTGTTGGAAGCTCGTGCTCGGGTCGGGCAGTAAGCCCTCTCCAAAACGGGTCAGATAGGCCACGCGCACCTGGGCGGCGTTTTCAATATCGAGCACATGGTGGCCGATCCACTCCGGATGCAGGGTCAGTTCGGTCAGGATCAGCCGGCCGGAGGGCTCCCGGAAATCGCCCTTGATGGCAGACTCTGGCAGGATGCGCCGCAAGACCTGATCGGCGCTCCACCGCACAGCAGCGACCGTGGGGATACCGAGGCGCTGGTAGATCTCGGCTCGGCCCGGATCGTAGATCCGAGCCACAACGTGCTCAACATGGAAGGTTTCGCGCGCGACGCGGGTGGCCAAGATGTTCGAGTTGTCACCGCTGGAGACGGCGGCAAAGGCGTAGGCGTTTTCAATGTCCGCCTGCTTGAGCGTCTCCTGGTCAAATCCGACGCCGGTGACCTTGCGTCCCGTGAACCCGGTCCGTAGGCGGCGGAAGGCATGTTCGTCCTGATCGATGATGGCCACGGAATGGCCAGAATCCTCCAAGGCATGAGCCAGGGTGGCACCCACGCGTCCGCAACCCATGATCACGAAATGTGCCACTGATGCTCCTTGTTGTTGGGGTAACTAAGTAGTTCTCGCTACATTCTCGCATCACTTGTGGCCCGCGCTCATAGCGTCATACACCGTGCCGGGTTAAAGATAATTCGCCGCTCACGAGGCCCGAGCTGCGAGGTGATGCTAGCGTTACCCGCGTGCTGAACTTCTTCAACGCGTTTAAGCGGATCCTTGTGGGGCGTCCCTACCGCAACGACAAACTTGCCCACACGCTGCTGCCCAAACGCATTGCGCTGCCCGTTTTCGCCTCTGACGCGCTGTCTTCGGTGGCCTATGCCCCCGATGAAATCCTGCTCACCCTGGCCCTGGCCGGTGTGGCCGCGGTGTCGCTGTCGCCGTGGGTGGGCCTGGCCGTCATGGTGGTCTTATTGACCGTTGTGGCCTCATATCGGCAAAACGTTCATGCCTATCCCTCCGGTGGTGGCGACTACGAGATTGCCACTGTCAATCTGGGCAAGAGGTCCGGACTGACGGTTGCCTCCGCCTTGCTTGTTGACTATGTTTTGACCGTGGCCGTGTCGATGTCCTCGGCCGCCAATTATCTGGCCACAGCGGTTCCGGGATGGCATGGCACCCAAGCCGCTATCGCCGTCGTCGGTGTCATTATCCTGGCCCTTGTGAACCTGCGCGGCGTACGCGAGGCGGGCAGCGTCTTTGCCGTGCCGACCTACATTTTCATGTTCTGCATCTTTGCCATGACCGCCGCCGGGATCTTCCAAGCCGTGACGGGAACTCTGGGACGGGCACCGTCGGCCGAATTTGAGATCGTGCCGGAGGCGGCCTTCAACCAGGGCTTGGTAGGCCTTGCCGGTGCCTTCCTGCTCCTGCGCGCCTTCTCTTCGGGTGCCGCCGCCCTGACGGGTGTCGAGGCCATCAGCAACGGTGTGCCGAACTTCCGCAAGCCCAAGAGCAAGAACGCGGCCACGACCTTGTTGCTGCTGGGCGCCATCGCCGCAGGCATGATGGCCAGCATCTTGTTCCTCGCCAACGCCATCGACGTGCACATCGTGGCCGATCCGCACACCGAATTCTTGCTGAACGGGGTGGCGCTACCGGAAAATTACGTGCAAAACCCCTCGATCAGTCAGATTGCCTTGACCATCTTTGGCTCCGGATCTATCCCGTTCTTCATCATCGTGGCCGCCACCGGCGCCATCCTGGTCTTTGCCTCCAATACGGCCTTCAACGGCTTCCCCGTGCTGGCCTCCATTCTGGCCAAGGATGGTTACCTGCCGCGTCAGCTGCGCACCCGCGGCGACCGGCTCGCCTACAGCAACGGCGTGTTGCTCCTGGCCGCTGG
This sequence comes from Arthrobacter psychrolactophilus, assembly GCF_003219795.1. GTDB lineage: Bacteria > Actinomycetota > Actinomycetes > Actinomycetales > Micrococcaceae > Specibacter > Specibacter psychrolactophilus. The sequence goes on from NZ_QJVC01000009.1 coordinate 41,744, forward strand.
CGCCCTCGTGCTCATCGTGTCCTTCAACGCCGACGTGACACGACTCATCCAGCTGTACATCGTGGGCGTCTTTATCTCCTTCACGGCCAGCCAGCTGGGCATGATGCGGCACTGGACCCGAGAACTCCTCATGGTCAAGAACAAGGCCGTCCGCTTCCGCATGATGCGCTCACGGGTCATCAACACCATCGGCTTCAGCATGACCCTGACGGTCCTGTTGATTGTCCTGGTGACAAAATTTGAGCAGGGCGCCTGGATTGCCTTGCTAGCCATGGGCATCTTGTTCGTCATCATGTGGAGCATCCGCTCGCACTACGACAACGTGGCCAAGGAACTTGCCGTCGAGACGGATGCGGCCGTTAAGGCCCTTCCGGCCCGCATTCACGCGGTGATCTTGGTCTCGCACGTGCGCAAGCCCGTCATGCGCGCCATTGCGTTCGCCCGGGCTTCCCGGCCCTCAACCCTTGAAGCAATCACGGTTGATTTGGACTCCGCGGAGACCGAAGCGACCATCGCGGATTGGGCAAGGCTGAGCATCCCGGTACCGTTGACAGTGTTGGCGAGTCCTTATCGGGAAACGCTGACACCGCTGATCAGCCACATTAAGGCCATGCGCCGGGATTCCCCGCGGGACTTGATCGTGGTGTACATCCCGGAATACGTGGTGGGCAAATGGTGGGAACAACTGGTGCACAACCAGACGGCCCTGCGCATTAAGACGCGGTTGCATTTTGAACCAGGAGTAGTGGTTGCCAGCGTGCCTTGGCAGCTGAAGTCCTCCACTGACGCGAAGAAATATCAGGAATAGAGCTTATGAGCGAGACCACCAACACCCCCAGCCCCACCGTCGACGACCGCCTGATCGTGAGCGTGGGACGGGTGGCCCATGGCGGCCATTGCGTTGCCCGCCACGACGGCCGAGTCATCTTTGTCCGCCACGCCATTCCTGGCGAGACCGTGGAGATCGTCCTCACGGAGCAGGGCGAGGACGCGAAGTTCTGGCGCGGCGACGTTGTCCGCGTCGTCGAGGCGTCACCGGAGCGTGTGACCCACTTCTGGCCCGAAGCGGACGCCTTGCGCGCCGGTGCCCGCCACGCGTCCCCGATTGGTGGCGCCGAATTTGGCCACGTCTCCCGCACCGGCCAGCTGGCCCTCAAGACCGCTGTGGTCCGCGAACAGCTCGAACGCCTCGGCGGCCTGAGCAGCGAAGCCGTTGACGAACTCTTCGCCGCTGGTGTGGAAGATGTGGATGCCGCCGGCAACGCCGAGCAGAAGTCCGGCATGGGCTGGCGTACGCGCGTTGGTTTCGCCGTCACCTCCGCCGGCAAGCTGGGCATGCACGCTCACCGCTCCCACAGCATCTTGCCGGTTCAGGAAATGCCGCTGGCCGTGCCCGCCATCAATGCACTGCGCCTGTGGGAGATTGACTTCACCGGCATCGACCGCATCGAGGTTGCGGCTCCGGCCAACGGTTCCGGCGTTCTGGTGCTGTTGGCACCTGTCCACGGCCTGAGCGAGAAGGCTGCCGGTGCCGCCGTCAAGCGCGTGGCCCGCGCCCTGGCCGCCCTGGAAACTGCACCGTCCGTGGCTCGCTGGAACCCGGAGAACAGTGCTATCGAGGTCATCAACGGCCGCGGCTGGGTCAAGGAAACCACCGACGATCACGAATTCCGTGTGACCGGCGATGGCTTCTGGCAGATTCACCGCAACGCACCCAAGGTGCTCACCGATGCAGCCTTGGGCTACCTGTTGCAGGGCGGCTTCTTGAACGACGGCGCCGATGTCGCGGATCTGTACGCCGGGGCCGGCCTGTTCACGGCACCGTTGGCTGACGCCGTGGGCGCGGATGGCAGCGTCCTGTCCGTGGAAGGTTCCCCCGGAACCAGCCGCGACGCACGAAAGAACCTGCACGCCAGCGCCCACGTGGAAATCTTGCAGGGCCGTGTGGAAAAGATTTTAGGTACTCAGTCTCGAGCCTCACAATCCGCAGCTGGACAGCGTCGCCAGTTCGACGCCGTCGTGCTTGATCCGCCCCGCGCAGGTGCCGGCAAGGCCGTTGTGCGTGCCCTCGTGGCCACGACACCTTCGGCTATCGCCTATGTTTCCTGCGATCCGGCAGCTTTTGCCCGCGATGTGAAGTACTTTGCCAATGCCGGTTGGAAGGTCGAGAAGCTGCGGGCCTTCGATCTGTACCCGCACACCCACCATGTGGAATCCGTCGCCTTGTTGGTACCGGCATCGAAAGTTACCACCACCGAGTAGGAACACTTTTTGAATCCAAGCGCACCCAAGGTCCGCCCGCCCAAGCGTGATCTGACCCGCAACAAACCCAAGGGCACACTCCTGGCGGAACGGCGCGATGACCATCGCCGTTCTGCCATGGCGGCGGCTCGAGGGCGGCTGGCTCCCGTGGACGCGGCCGCTCTTGAACACGACGGGCTCACGCCCGCCCAGGTTCGGGAGCGGCACACGGCCGAGCTGAGCAATGCGGTGGCCCATGAGAGCAGCCGCAGCATTTGGGCGATTGTGCGGGCCAATGTGTTCACGCTCTTCAACACCGTGCTGGGCAGCTGCCTTGTGCTGGTGTTGTTTGTGGGTGATCCACGGGATGCGCTTTTTGGATTCATTGTGGTGGCCAACGCCGCGATTGGCGTGGTGCAGGAATACCGTGCCAAGCGCACCCTCGATAAATTGGCGGTGCTGCACGCGCCCAAAGCCAAGGTGCGCCGTAGTGGGGCACTGACGGAGCTGGCCGTCGCCGAGGTGGTGCAGGACGATCTGCTCCTGCTGCACACGGGGGATCAGTTACCTGCCGACGCCATCGTGGTGGCCTCCGAGGGTTTGGAAATTGACGAATCGCTGCTCACGGGGGAGTCGGACCCCGTGGAAAAATCCACGGGGGACCTGACGCTCTCCGGCTCAGTGGTGGTGGCCGGTCACGGTTCCGCGCGCGTACACCGGGTTGGCGCGGAATCATATGCCGCTGCACTGACGGCCGAGGCGCGGCGCTTCTCGCTGGTCAATTCAGAGATCCGCAATTCCATCAACCGGATCATTTTGTATATTGCGTGGGCCTTGATCCCCATCATCATTTTGGTCATCAACGGCCAGATGAGCGCCCATGGCGGCTGGAAAGCTGCCATCGCCTCGGGGGACTGGCGCATCGCCGTGGTCAGTGCCGTGGCTAGCATCGTGGCCATGATTCCCGAAGGCCTGGTCTTATTGACGAGTGTTTCCTTTGGCATGGCGGCCGTGTCCCTGGCTCGCCGTCAGGTGCTGGTGCAGGAACTGCCGGCCGTGGAAGGGCTCGCCCGCGTCGATGTGGTCTGCCTGGATAAAACCGGCACCCTGACCGAGGGACGCATGGAGCTGGCCCGGTCCATGGCCTTTGACGAGGTCCCGGGATGGCAAGAACTGCTCGCCTGGATGGGTGCGCACCCCAACGCCAATGCAACAGCTGCAGCCTTGGCAGCGAGCTATCAGGATTCACCCCATGAGCTCCCGACGGCGGAGCTGAGTTTCAGTAGCGCCCGAAAGTTTAGTGCTGTCACCTTCGCTCAGGGCTCAGTGGCTGGCGAATGGGTCCTGGGTGCCCCTGAGGTTGTCTTATCCGGCGGGGAGCACCCGGAACCGCTCGCGGCTGCTTTTGAGGCCGCAGGGCGGGGATTACGCGCCGTCGTCCTGGCGCACCGGCCCTTCGTCGAATCGGAGGAGCCAGAGGTTGCGGCGGAGGATTTCTCCCTTGCCGGTCTGGCCCCCGTCGCGTTGCTTCTCTTCCGGGAGAAGGTTCGGCCCGACGCCGCGGAAACACTGCGCTACTTCCGCGAACAAGGCGTGGAGTTGAAGATTATCTCCGGAGACAACCCCCGCACCGTCGCAGCCGTGGCTCGTGAGGTGGGGTTTGACTTCAGCGGTGATGGATATGACGCGCGGGAACTCCCAGAAGACGAAGCGGTTCTGGCAGAGCTGCTGGAACGAGAAAACGTCCTGGGCCGGGTCACCCCCGAGCAGAAAAAAGCCATCGTTTTGGCCCTACAGCGCAACGGTCACGTCGTGGCTATGACGGGCGACGGCGTCAATGACGCGCTAGCTCTCAAGCATGCCGACATTGGCATCGCCATGGGCAGCGGCGCTGCCGCGACCAAGGCTGTCTCGCGGCTGGTCCTCCTTGACGGGCAGTTCTCGCACCTGCCATCCGTCGTCGCCGAGGGGCGCAGGGTCATCGCCAATGTGGAACGTGTGGCCAACCTGTTCCTGACGAAAACCACCTACGCCATCATCATTTCCATCGTGATTGGTATCCTCATGTGGCGTTACCCCTTCCTGCCGCGCCAGCTCTCCATTGTGAGTTCCATGACGATTGGAATTCCCGCGTTTTTCCTTGCCCTTTTGCCCAATGCGCGGCGCTATCAGCCCGGGTTCTTGCGGCGCACACTCATGTTCGCCATACCCTCCGGTACGGTCGTGGCTGCGTGCATCATGGCCGTTTACTCCTACGCCATCACGTTCCCCAACACACGAGTTGCGGCGGACATTGCTGTGGGGGAGGCTCAAACGGCGGCGACCATGACGGTGCTACTGGTGGCCCTGTGGATTCTGGGCACCTTGGCCCGGCCTTTCGATAAGTGGCGCGGTCTCCTTGTTGCCGCCATGGTGCTGGGTCTGGTCTTGATTATGGCGATTCCCTTCGCCCGGAAGTTCTTCGCACTCGATATACCCCAAGGCGGCCTGTTAGCGGTTACGATTGCCGTGACTGCAATGGGATGCCTGGCGATCGAGCTGCTCTACCGTTTTTTGAAGAAGCGCGGAGCAGTCTCCGAACGCGAGTAAGGCGTGCCTAACTGGCATCCTGCCCCGTGCGTGACCAAGATAAAAGCAGTGGCGAGAGGAGTCCATCAATGACAAATGTGGACAGTTTTGGTTCCAAAGGCGTACTTAATGTCGCCGGAACCGATTACGAGATTTTCCGACTGAACTCGGTCGAAGGCGCCAAGAGCCTTCCGTTCAGCCTCAAAGTATTGCTGGAAAACATGCTTCGCACCGAAGATGGTGCGAACATCACGGCCGACCACGTACGTGCGTTGGCCGAATGGGATCCCACAGCGGAGCCCAACACCGAAATCCAGTTCACCCCGGCACGTGTCATCATGCAGGACTTCACTGGAGTTCCTTGCATCGTTGACTTGGCCACCATGCGTGAAGCCGTCAAGGAACTCGGCGGAGACCCCACCCGGGTGAACCCCTTGGCTCCGGCCGAAATGGTCATTGACCACTCGGTCCAGATTGACGTGTTCGGTAACTCCAACGCCGTCGAGCGCAACATGGAGATCGAATACCAGCGCAACGGTGAGCGTTACCAGTTCCTGCGCTGGGGCCAGACCGCCTTTGAAGACTTCAAGGTAGTTCCCCCGGGCATGGGCATTGTGCACCAGGTCAACATCGAGTACTTGGCCCGCACCGTGATGACCCGCGAGGTCGACGGCGTTTTGCGCGCCTACCCCGACACCCTGGTCGGCACCGACTCCCACACCACCATGGTCAACGGCCTGGGCGTGTTGGGTTGGGGCGTTGGCGGCATCGAAGCCGAGGCAGCCATGCTTGGCCAGCCCGTCTCCATGCTGATCCCGCGCGTTGTTGGTTTCAAGCTGACCGGGTCCATCCCGGCCGGTGCAACCGCAACCGACGTTGTTTTGACCATCACCGAGCAGCTGCGTAAGCACGGCGTTGTTGGCAAGTTCGTTGAGTTCTACGGTGAAGGTGTTTCGGCTGTGCCGTTGGCCAACCGTGCAACCATCGGTAACATGAGCCCGGAATTCGGTTCCACGGCTGCCATGTTCCCGATCGACTCTGTCACGGTTGATTACCTGCGCCTGACCGGCCGTTCCGAAGAGCAGCTTGCTCTCGTTGAGGCTTACGCCAAGGAACAGGGCCTTTGGCACGATCCTTCGGTTGAGATCAAGTTCTCCGAGTACCTCGAGCTGGACCTCTCCACCGTGGTTCCCTCGATCTCTGGCCCGAAGCGTCCCCAGGACCGCATCGAGCTCACAAACTCCAAGGAGCAGTTCCGCTCGGATCTGTTGAACTACGTCTCTGCAGATGCAAACGCCGATGGCAACACGGTTGACGAGTCCTTGGAAGAATCCTTCCCGGCCTCGGATGCCCCGTCCTTCACTCACCCGGGCGGACACACCCACGACACCGAGCGCGTCGTAGTTTCCGCCGCCAACGGTGCCCAGGGTCGTACCTCTAACCCGATCCACGTCAAGAACGAATCAGGCGTTGAATTCGAGCTGGACCACGGTGCAGTCTCGATCGCCTCGATCACCTCTTGCACCAACACCTCCAACCCCTCCGTGATGCTCGCTGCAGCCGTTTTGGCTCGCAACGCCGTCAACAAGGGTCTGTTGTCCAAGCCGTGGGTCAAGACCTCCGTTGCTCCGGGCTCCAAGGTTGTCACCGACTACTACGAGAAGTCCGGACTTGTTCCCTTCTTGGAGAAGCTCGGCTTCTACACCGTTGGTTATGGTTGTGCTACGTGTATCGGTAACTCCGGCCCCTTGGACACCGAAGTTTCAGCAGCAATTGCTGAAAACGACCTGTCCGTGACGGCCGTCCTTTCCGGTAACCGTAACTTCGAAGGCCGCATCAACCCGGACGTCAAGATGAACTACCTGGCCTCACCGCCGTTGGTTATCGCATACGCCCTGGCCGGTTCCATGGACTTCGATTTTGACAACGATGCACTCGGCCAGGACGCCGACGGCAACGATGTCTTCTTGGCTGACATCTGGCCGAACCCGGTTGAGGTCCAGGAAGTTATGGACGCCTCCATCGACCGCGAGATGTTCACCAACTCCTACGCCACCATCTTCGATGGCGACGATCGCTGGAAGGCTCTGGAAACTCCCGAAGGCAACACCTTCGAGTGGGATCCCAAGTCCACCTACGTCCGGAAGCCGCCGTACTTCGAGGGTATGAAGGCTGAAGCTGATCCCGTTTCCGACATCGCCGGCGCACGCGTGCTGTTGAAGCTCGGCGATTCGGTCACGACCGACCACATCAGCCCCGCAGGTTCCTTCAAGTCGGAAACCCCGGCCGGACAGTACCTCTTGGCTAACGGTGTCGAGCGCAAGGACTTCAACTCCTACGGTTCACGCCGTGGAAACCACGAAGTCATGATTCGCGGAACCTTCGCGAACATCCGTATCCGCAACCAGATCCTGGACAACGTCGAGGGTGGCTTCACTCGCGACTTCACCCAGGCTGGCGGCCCGCAGGCGTACATCTACGATGCGTCCGTCAACTACCAGGCTGCCGGCACCCCGCTGGTTGTCTTGGCTGGTAAGGAATACGGCTCCGGCTCCTCACGTGACTGGGCCGCCAAGGGCACCGCACTGTTGGGCGTCAAGGCTGTCGTTGCCGAGAGCTACGAGCGTATTCACCGCTCGAACCTTATCGGTATGGGTGTCCTGCCGCTGCAGTACCCGGCTGGTGCGAACGCTGCCTCACTGGGTCTGACCGGCACGGAAACCTTCTCTGTTGAAGGCGTCACCGAGCTGAACAATGGCACCACGCCCAAGACCCTCAAGGTCACGGCTGTTGCTGAAGATGGCACCACGGTGAGCTTCGATGCCGATCTGCGCATCGACACACCCGGTGAAGCTGATTACTACCGTAACGGCGGCATCTTGCAGTACGTACTGCGTCAGATCTCCGCTAAGGCATAATTAGCGAGCTTTGATCTAAAGGCGGGTATTCGGGAAACCGAATACCCGCCTTTTTGCGTTAATTCGCTGCCAGAGGCATGAATTGGCGGTTGCTGATGCCCTGGCAGCCCCGCCTGGGCGCAATTCACACGAGAAATTCTCTGCCGCGGGCGGAGTTCGGTGTGGGGAGCGGCAGGGACGCGATATTGTAGACGTTGACTGTGCACCCAGGGAGGTACCAATGGGACTTTTAGAAACCATCACGCATCCGCGCGAACTGAAAAAACTCAGTGACACGCAAATGGAAGCCTTGGCCCAAGAAATTCGGGACTTCCTCGTCACGAACGTTTCACAAACCGGCGGCCACCTTGGCCCCAACCTTGGTGTTGTTGAATTGACGCTGGCCGTCCACCGGGTGTTTGAATCACCCCGCGACAGTGTCATCTTTGACACGGGCCACCAGTCCTACGTGCATAAGCTCGTGACGGGTCGACAGGACTTCTCCACATTGCGTCAGCAGGGCGGACTCTCCGGCTACCCCGACCGAGGCGAATCCGAGCACGACATCGTCGAAAGCTCGCATGCCTCCTCCTCACTTTCCTGGGCCGATGGAATTGCCCGGGCACGTCAACTCAACGGTGAAACTGACCGCTACGTTGTCGCCATCATCGGTGATGGTGCGCTGACCGGCGGCATGACCTGGGAAGCCATCAACAATATTGCCGCCGACAAGGATCGCAGGCTCGTGATCGTGGTCAACGACAATGGCCGCTCCTACGCCCCCACCATTGGTGGTGTGGCCGACTATTTGGCGTCCCTGCGCCCGGCCTTAGACCAGGTACGAACCCACCGACGCTACGAGGCGTCCATGTCGTGGGGCAAGCAGCGTTTGCAGGACGGCAACGTCGTCGGACAGTTTGTCTACAAGAGCCTTCACGCCGCTAAGAAGGGCGTCAAGGACTGGTGGGCACCCCAGGGGCTCTTCGAAGATCTGGGCATTAAGTACATTGGCCCCATTGACGGCCACGATCAAAAAGCCATGGAAAACGCCCTGGCCGCCGCGAAGAACTATGGCGGACCGGTCATCGTTCATGCTTTCACGGAGAAGGGCCGCGGCTACGCGCCGGCCCGCGCCGACGTCAACGACCAGTTCCATGCGGTGGGAGTCATCGACCCCGAAACCGGTGCCTCCATTGAGGAATCCGGCGGAATGTCCTGGACAAGCGTCTTTGGCGAGGAAATTGCCACAATCGCCGAGGAACGCCAGGACATCGTCGGTATCACGGGCGCCATGTTGCTGCCCGTTGGCTTGGCGAAGTTCGCCCAGAAGTTCCCCGACCGCGTCATCGACGTGGGCATCGCCGAACAGCACGCCCTCACCATGGCGGCCGGCATGGCCTTTGGCGGCCTACACCCCGTCGTCGCCATCTACGCGACGTTCCTGAACCGCGCCTTTGATCAGCTCCTCATGGATGTGGCCCTGCACAAGGCCGGCGTGACGATCGTGCTTGACCGTGCCGGCGTGACAGGACCCGACGGTCCCAGCCACCACGGCATGTGGGATATGTCCATGCTGCAGATCATTCCCGGCCTGCACCTGGCTGCCCCGCGCGATGCCGTGCGCCTCCGCGAGGAATTGCGCGAGGCCGTGGCCATCTCTGATGCACCCAGCGTTGTGCGTTATTCCAAGGGCAAGGCCGGCCCGGAAATCGCGGCCATCGAGCGCTTGTACGACGGCGTCGACGTCCTGGCGCGTCAGCGTCAAGACATGGCGCAGGCCAACTCGGACACCGAAACCGACGTTTTGATTGTCAGCGTTGGCGCCATGAGCGAGCTCTCGCTCGAGGTGGCTCAGCGCATCGGCGATCAAGGCATCACCTCCACCGTGGTGGATCCGCGCTGGGTGCTGCCGGTGCCGCGTTCCATCGTGCAGTTGGCCTCGCAGCACCGCATCGTCATCGTGGTCGAGGACGGCGTCCGCGCCGGTGGTGTGGGCTCACGCATCCGCCAGGAGCTCCGTGCCGCCGGCATCGACACGGCTCTGAACGAGGTCGGCCTGCCGGTTGAGTTCCTGGCCCACGGTAGCCGCGCCCAAGTCTTGGAGCGCGTGGGTCTCACCGCTCAGCGCGTGGCCCAGGACGTCGTCGAACAGGTCCTTGGCACGAAGGTGCCCTTTGCCCGTCCGCTCCCGGGCCAGGCCGCCCCGCGCACGGGTCAGCTGCCGATCCTGTGACGGCTGCGAAGGAAGCTCTGCTCCCGTTGCAGCACGCTGCCGACGCCCCGCGTCCCGGAGATCTAGTGGTCGCCCGGAACCGGAAGTACGATGGCACGGCGCACTGGGTTGTCCCGGGACGTTACCTCGGCAGCGACGAGTTTGGGCACTGGATGTTTCAGGGCACGAACGAGTTCATTTCGCGCCCCGGTGCCGCGCTCTACACTGAATCCGACGCCATCTTACTCATCCCGTTCACCGGCGACTGGGTGGCCACCTTTTATGATGAGGCACACCCGGAACGCGTCGAGCTGTACATCGACTTAGCGATTGAGCTTGCTTGGCGCCGCATTCGCCCCGACGTGGTTGAGTTTCACATCATCGACATGGACCTTGACGTGGTGCGCACCCAAGCGCGCGGACTGTACGTCGATGACGAAGATGAATTTGCCCAGCACCGCATTGAGCTGGCCTACCCTGACGAGCTGTGCACCCGCATGGAATCCGCCTGCGCGGACCTCGTCACGGCCGTGGCCGGCGCTAACGCCCCATTCGACGGTCGCGATGCGGCCTGGTTCACCCTAGGAAGGACGTCGCCATCACTATGAGCGATCACAACACCAGCGAACAGAGTAACGCAACAATTTTGGCGGGCCTGGACCCGAATATTGTGCGCATGTACAAGAAGGACGACGCCGGAGCCCTTTCTTTCCGTGAAGCGTGGGTTGACGCTGGGGGAACCGAGGAGACGGACGAGGCTGCCGCGATCTTCTTCGTTGTCAACCACGGAGCCGTGGGACACCTGAGCACCTCCAAAGAGGTCACGGTTGAAACCCTTGAAGAGGCCGAAGCCATGCTCGTCGCCTTTGCCGAGCAGTGCGCCGAGGATGGCTACGCCGTACTCGCCCGCGAGGATCAGACGCTCGTCGTGGCTCAGTTCGCGTTGAAGAATGACCGGGTGTCCGATCGCGACAAGCACCTAGCCTTCCGCGTGAAAGAGTCCTTGACCTCGCACCTAGCCTGGCGTGGCAGTGGCGTGTTGGAAAAGATGGAATTCACTGCGGCAGGTCACGGCCTGGGCAAGCTCAACGTCTACATCGTGGCTCCCGACCCGGCCCGCGCCGTCGCCAACATCAAGGTCTGCATCCGCGAGGAAAAGCTTGACTTCACGAAGCTGACCGTCGCGACGGGCCCCATCGAAGATCCCAGTGCCCTGCGCGCCAAGCACAGCCCCACAGGCACCACCATCTTCAGCCTGTAACCCTCCGCCGAGCCTACCCGCTCCCGTCATCCCTCCCTTCTTCCCTTCCCCTCTGATCTGTGTGGCAGTTGTTACTGCGTCAAGCGCTTGATCTGCTCGATTTGCGGTAGCAACTGGATCACAGATCGGAGGAGGGGCGCCAGCCGTGGGCCCAAAGGGCTTCGCGTACTTTGCGGACGGCTTCTTTGGCGTCGTTTTGCATGTGATGCCTCATGATGCGCACCTCGCTCCATCCAGCGTTGGCGTAGTCCTCGGCTCTGAGAACGTCCTTCTCTACTTGGCGCGGGTCAGCGTGCGTATTGCCGTCATATTCCACCGCGACCTTGTAGTCGGGATAGGACTGGTCCGGTTGTCGGATGACACCGTTCACCAAAAGGGTTGGCTCGTTGAGATGAGGTTCGGGCAAGCCCGCAGCGCTACACGCGAGGCGCAGTTTAGTTTCCTGCGGCGAATCAGAACCGACGCGAGCCAACTCGAGTGCCGCCCGGGCTTTGACTATTCCGGGGGTGCCGGGGTGACGAGAGAGTAGTTCGGATAGCTCCTCGAGAGTTACATACTCCTCGTTTCGTCGTTCAAACGCTGGCCGCGGAATCCGAATCAGGTGATCGGCGGTGACCACCAATTCCTCCACGGACATACTCCGTGCGCAATCGAGCCATGTCCTCGCCCGTGAGGTCAACCAAAGACCGTCGACAAGCTGCACCTCGTCGGTGTCAAACATGGTGCGATGGCCCTGGATGCCGGAGCGCCGCGGTATTGAGTGCGGATACTGGCGCGAGATATGGATGGTTCCCGACGTTGCCTCAGGGAGAAAACCGGGCAGTTCCCAGAGGATAAATGCCGTAGCATGGGAGGCCGCCGAATAGCCCGTGACCTGGGTGTAGGGGCGGGTGAGCAGGGCCAGAGAAAGCGCGGCGTCATCTTGTCCGTGGATGGCTTTGATGCCGCGACTGAGGTTGACGATGTCTTGGCGTCGCAATCGCGCGTAGCTCAGTCCAAGTTCCTGGGCTTGGGCTACGGTAAACGGGGAATTGCGAATGCTCGAGGGAAAATTTTCGAAGGCGCTCATGGAACAAGAATGGCAACTTTTGCCGTTCTTTGCTGGGAGTTATCCACAGCCTGCTCCTTCCTCGGATCTGTGTAGCAGTTGATACCGTAGTAAGCGCTTTCTCGTCGGAAATTCGGTATCTACTGCCACTCAGATCCAGGGGTGGGGATGAGTGGGGCATCTTTTGGCTATTGTGGAGCTATGACGCAGAACCACATTGAATACCGCCAAGTAGGCCGCTCCGGCTTGACCGCTTCCACCGTTGGCCTGGGGTGCAACAACCTCGGCCGCAGCGGGACGGTGACGCAGACGCAAGAGGGAAGTAACGCCGTCGTGCATGCCGCACTGGATGCCGGCATCACCCACTTTGACGTGGCAGATAACTATGGCATGACCGCTGGCCTGAGTGAGACCATCCTGGGTAAGGCCCTGGGCGCCCAGCGTGAGAACGTGGTGATCGCGAGCAAGTTCGGCATGGATACCGGCGGTGCGAATGGCGTGGATTGGGGCCGTCGCGGTTCGCGCAAGTACATCCGTCAGGCCATCGAGGCATCCCTGCGACGCCTGAACACCGACTACCTGGATCTGTATTATTACCACACCCCGGACGGGCACACCCCGATGGCGGAGACACTCTCTACCCTGGACGATCTGGTCCACGAGGGCAAGATTCGCTACTTCGGTCACTCAAATCTTGCTGGATGGCAGATCGCCGACGCCGAACACACCGCGCGCGCCCGCGGCACCGAGCGCTTCATCGCGAGCCAGAATCACTACAACCTGCTGGATCGTCGTGCCGAGCAGGAAGTCACTCCTGCCGCTGAAGCCTACGGGCTCGGCGTCATGCCGTACTTCCCGCTCGCGAACGGCCTGTTGACGGGCAAGTACAAGGGCGGCGCAGTTCCGGAAGGTAGCCGCCTCTCGCATACCCGTCAGCACATGGTCTCCGACGCCGATCAGGCCCAGTTCGCTGCGTTTAGCGCCTTTGCCGCGGCTCGGGAACTGACCGAGGTGCAGGTGGCGTTCTCCTGGCTGGCCGCTCAGCCCGCCGTGGCCAGTGTCATTGCCGGCGCCACGAAGCCCGAGCAGGTGCGGGAAAATGCTGCGGCCGTGAGCTGGAAGCCCACGGCCGCGGATCTGGCCGAGCTGGACACCATCTTCCCGAAGGTGCCCAAGGTCGCCCTGTTCTAAAGTGCTCGCTACATCGAGACGGTGATCCATTCACCGTCAATGGCGGCGGCGAAACGGGGGAGGGCTTCCTTTGCGGGGCCCGAGACCACCGTTCCGTCGCTGCCCTTGAAGACGCTGCCGTGGCAGGGGCATTTGAAGTCTTCGTTGTGCGGGGCCACCTTGCATCCGGCGTGCGTGCAGATGTCGCTGTACGCCAAAATAGTGGTTTCATCGGGTCGGAACAAGATCACGTCGACGCCGTTAGCCGTGCCCACCGCCGTGGCACCTACAGCTAGTTCGGAGACCTTGCCGACCTGATGCGGGGTGCCGCCGGTGGGGATTTCGGCTGGCGTGGCGCCCTTTTTCGCGCCCGCATTTCCCGCCGGCGCACACCCTGCCAACGCGAGAGCGCAGGCTGCTCCGGAAGCGGCGGTGGTGGCTCGGAGGGCGGAACGACGGCTCAGTGATGGTTCAACAATCATGCCCTCATTCTCTCAGGTTCCTGAGCCGGAAGGCGAAACGGCCACCGCCAGTGCCCGTTAACGAGGACGCCGCCGGACCCTCACCGTGGCAGTCACGGTGAGGGTCCGGCGTCGTACTGGGTGTGGCTAGGACACCGGGTGGAACGTCTTGCCGTTGACGCGCTGGGAGGCGCCCACGCGGTCCAAGTACGGCGTGATGCCGCCCAGGTGCATAGGCCAGCCGGCGCCAAGGATCATGCACAGGTCAATATCCTCGGGTCCGGCGACCACGCCTTCGGCGAGCATGAGCCCGATCTCCTCGGCCAGGGCGTTCTGCGTCTTGAGTAGCAATTCCTCACCCGTGGAAGGCGTGTTGCCAAAGCTCAGGAGCGCCAGGGTGTCGGCGGGGATGGAGACGGAACCGTCGGCTGCGGTCTCCCACAGGGCCTTCTTGCCGCCGTCGATCAGCGCCTGCTGATTGGCGGAGACGTGGAAGCGATCGCCAAAGGCCGTGTGGAGCGACTCCGTGACGTGCTGCGCCACCGGAATGCCTACCATGGCCAGCAGGGTGAACGGCGTCATCGGCAGGCCCATGGGGCGCAGTGCGTTATCTGCCGTGTGCGCGTCGGTGCCCTCGTCGAAGGCTTGGGAGACTTCGGCCATGAGGCGCAACAGTACCCGGTTCACCACGAACGCGGCCGCGTCCTTGACCAGCACAGCGGTCTTGCGCAGTGCCTTGGCGGTGGCGAAGGCGGTGGCGAGGACGGCGTCGTCGGTCTTGGGGGCGCGCACAATTTCCAGCAGTGGCATGACGGCCACAGGGTTGAAGAAGTGGAAGCCCACCAGACGCTCGGGATGCGCCAGGTCCTCCGCCATCGCGGTCACAGAGAGTGAGGAGGTGTTGGTGGCCAGGATGCACTCGGGCGAGACGATGGCCTCCACCTCGGCAAAGACCGCCTTCTTGACGTTGAGTTCCTCAAACACGGCCTCGATCACGAAGTCGGCGTCCGCAAAGACCTCCTTGGAGACCGAGCCCGTCACGAGCGCCTTGGTGCGGTTCGCGGCGTCCTGGCTGATCCGGCCCTTGGCCCGCAGCTTGTCCACCTCGCCGTGGACGTAGGAAACACCCTTCTCCACACGCGCCGCATCGATGTCCGTCATGACCACGGGTACCTTGAGCTGCTTGGCGAAGAGCAGCGCAAACTGCCCTGCCATGAGGCCGGCACCCACCACACCCACCTTCGTGACGGGGCGTGCGAGCTTCGGATCCGGGGCACCGGCCGGGCGCTTGGCCCGCTTCTGCACCAGGTCCAGGAACGCATACACGGTGTCCTTGAACTGTGGGGTCCCCATGAGCTCGGCCAGTGCCGCATCCTCGGCCGCGAACGACTCCGCCTTCGTGAAGTGCTTGCCCTTTTCGAGCAGCTCGATGACCTTGGCTGGAGCGGGGGCCGCGTTGGAGGTCTTGGCCTCGACAAACGCCTTGGCACGCACGACGGCGGCATCCCACGCTGCGCTGTTGTCCTCGCTCAGGGGTTCACTCACCTCGTTGGGTCGGCTCACGTTTTCGGCGCCAGCGAGCACGCGGGCCGCCCAGTTGAGAGACTGCTCCAGGAAATCGGCGGGCTCGAAGAGCGCATCTGCGATGCCCAGCTTGTAGGCTGCCGGGCCGCTGAGGGTGCGGTTATTGCTCAAGGCGTTCTCGATCATGACCGTCACGGCGTTGGAGGGGCCAATGAGGCGCGGCAGCAGGTAGACACCGCCCCAGCCGGGGACGAGGCCGAGGAAGGCCTCGGGCAGCGCCAGCGCGCCGGCTCCCGTGGAGACCGTGCGGTAGTTGGCGTTGAGCGCAATCTCGAGCCCGCCGCCCAGAGCCAGGCCGTTGATGAAGACAAAGCTGGGAACGCCCAGATCGTTCAGGGTGGAGTAGACGTCGTGGCCGAGCTGGGCCATGAGCAAACCGGACTCGCGATCCTTCAGGCTCTTGACGGCCGAAAGATCCGCACCGGCAACCAGGAAGAATGGCTTGCCCGTCACGCCCACGCCCACGATCTCGCCGCGGGCGGCACGCTCACGCTGCGCCTCCAGCACGGTACCAAGTTCCACGAGGGTGTTGGGGCCCAGCGTGGTGGGGCGGCGGTGGTCCAGGCCATTATCTAGCGTGATGAGCGCAAAGGTGCCAGCGCTGGGCGCACCATCCACCCGGGGCAGTGCAATATCCTGCACGTACGAGTGCGTCACCACTTCGTCGGGGAACAGGGCGGTGAGTTTGCTAAAGTCCTGGGCGCTCATGCTGCGCTCCCTTCGGTGGTTGCGGTAGCCGTTGAAGCGGTGAAGTGGGGGTTTTCCCAGATGACGGTGGCGCCCATGCCGAGGCCAATGCACATGGTGGTGATGCCGTACTGCACGGAGTGATCTTCCTCGAACTGGCGGGCCAGCTGCGTCATGAGGCGCACGCCTGAGGAAGCCAGGGGATGTCCGACGGCGATGGCCCCACCATAGCGGTTGACGCGGGGGTCGGTGTCGGCGATGCCGAAGTGGTCAAGGAAGGACAAGACCTGCACGGCAAACGCCTCGTTGATTTCAAAGAGGCCAATGTCTTCGATCGTGAGTCCGGCCAGGCGCAGCGCCTTTTCCGTGGCCGGTACGGGGCCGATGCCCATGACCTCGGGGGCTACACCGGCAAAGGCGTAGCTGACCAAGCGCATCTTGACGGGTAAACCCAACTCGGCGGCAGCGTCGGAAGAAGCCAAAAGTGCCGCCGTCGCGCCGTCGTTCAATCCAGCCGCATTACCGGCACTCACCCGGCCGTGGGCGCGGAAGGGGGTGCGCAGGGCCGCGAGGTCTTCCATGGTGGTGCCGGGACGGGGCGGCTCATCGACGGAGTTGAGTGTCCAGCCAGCGCCGGGCTTCAGGGTTGCGACGGGAACCAGATCGGCCTGAATCTGATCCTTGGCGTAGGCGGCGGCCAACTTATTCTGGCTGGCCACGGCGTAGGCGTCCGTGCGGTCCTTCGTGATGGCGGGGAAGCGATCGTGGAGGTTCTCGGCGGTGTTGCCCATGTTCAGGGCGGCAGGATCCACAATGCGCTCGGACATGAAGCGCGGGTTCGGGTCGGAGCCGGCTCCCATGGGGTGGTGTCCCATGTGCTCCACGCCTCCTGCGATCACGACGTCGTACGCGCCAACGCCGATACCCGACGCCGTGGTGGTGACCGCCGTCATGGCCCCGGCACACATGCGGTCAATCGCGAAGCCGGGAACCGACTGGGGGAGTCCGGCCAGGAGCGCTGCGGTGCGTCCGATCGTCAGGCCCTGATCGCCGGTCTGCGTGGTTGCCGCAATGGCGACCTCGTCGATGCGCTCCGCGGGCAG
Source organism: Arthrobacter psychrolactophilus (assembly GCF_003219795.1). Classification (GTDB taxonomy): domain Bacteria; phylum Actinomycetota; class Actinomycetes; order Actinomycetales; family Micrococcaceae; genus Specibacter; species Specibacter psychrolactophilus. Next base: position 58,976 of record NZ_QJVC01000009.1, read on the forward strand.
GGAGGGGTTTCGGCGCATGAGTTCGCGGATGCATTTGACCACGAGGTCATCGGCGCGGGTATTGGCATAGATGCCTTTTTCCCCGGCGCGGCCAAAGGGGGTACGAATGCCGTCTACGAAGACAACATCTCTGATTTGCCGATTCTGGCGCATGCCTTGCTCCTCGAGTGCAAACAACGGGTATCGATCAGCCCAAAGACCTTGGGGACCACTGTGTCACACATCATGTTACTTGCGAGTAACTTATAGGTCAAAACCCCCACCGACGCTGCATCACTTTATGGGCATTAAAGCCAAACGCTGCATCAGTTCACGGGAAATGATGCAGCGTTTGGGAAAAACCGCCGGAAAGTGGTGCGGCGTTGGGGGAGGTGGCGGAGGGCAGGCTAGACGGCTTGTTTGCTGCCCTTGGCCTCACGCGGCTCCAGCGGGGCTGGATGCAGGAGCGCCTCCGTCAGTAGGCCCGCACAGAGCTCCAGCTGCCAGGCTCTGGCGCCCAGTTCGCGCAACTGTTCCGTGACGCTCTCCAGGGTGATGATGGCCGGCGGGCGCCAGCACAGGCGGCGCAGGAAGTCCGGGGTGAGTATGTTCTCCGCCGGAATGTTCAGCGATTCGGACAGCTCGGCCAGGCTGGCGCGGGCCGTTGCCAAGCGTGCCGCGGCTTCAATGTCGCGCTCAAGCCACAGACGCGGCGCCGGAGGCGTGTTGCTGGAGACCTGCAGGGCAGGCAGATCGTCACTGTTCCTGGCCGTTTGAATCGCGTGCAGCCACTTGGGGGCGTCGCGCTTGGCGGCGCGCCCATGGAAGCCCGACAGGGCCAGCAACGCAGGAACCGTGGTGGGCATGCCCTTGGCTGCTGCGATGATGGCCGAATCCGGAATTAGGCGGGACGGGGCGATGTCGCGGTGCTCGGCGAGTTTCTCGCGGGTGTTCCAGAGTTCCCGAACGGCACCGAGCTGGACGCGTTTGCGCAGCGTATGCGAGCCCGAGGTACGGCGCCACGGATCAACGCGCGGCGCGGGGACGCCAGCATCGATCAGGTGCTGGAACTCTTGGGCCGCAAAGTCGAGCTTGCCGTCTTTCTCCAGAAGTGCCTGCAGCTCCTCCTGGAGATCCACCAGGACCTCAACATCGAGTGCCGCATAGCGCAGCCACGGCTCCGGCAGGGGGCGGGTGGACCAGTCGGCGGCCGAATGTTCCTTGGCCAGGTGGAAGCCCAATAGGGATTCCACGACGGCTCCGAGCCCGACGCGCGGCAATCCCGCCAGTCGGGCGGCGAGCTCTGTGTCAAAGAGTTTGTCCGGCCACATGCCAACTCCGGCCAGGCAGGGGAGATCCTGGCTGGCGGCGTGCAGGATCCACTCGACGCCGCGCAAAGCGTCATCGATGATCTTCAGGTCGTCAAAGGCTTCGGGGTCGATGAGCCACGTGCCAGCACCTTCGCGTCGGATCTGCACCAGCATGGCGCGCTGACCGTAACGGAAGCCCGAGGCGCGTTCGGTGTCGACGGCGGCAGGGCCGGTGCCAGCGGCCAGGGCGGCGGCGCAGCGCTTGAGCGCGGGTTCGCTGTCGACCACGAGAGGGATACCGTCGCGCGGGGTGTTGAGTTCCACAAGGTCGGGCAGTTCCCCCAGTTCTACGCGGACCCCGTCAATGACAACACTGGTCAGGGGTGAGGCGGCCACTTCGGAGCTGGTCGCACCGGACGTCTCGGAGCTTGCCGCCTCGGTGCCAGATGGCGCGCTGGCCTCATGGCGTTGACGCGTGGTAGACAATTTGGTCCTAGCACGGCTATGCGTGCTTGATTCTGGGTTGGTCATGATGCCCTTAGTCTACCGAATGGCCAAGATGCGCCCTAGCGACCGGTGTCGTGGCGTCGTCGGGGAAGGGGAGTCACGCCGTCGGACGCTGGTGGGAGGCCGGCAAACGTACACACAATATTGGCCCAGGCCTCTAAATGCGCATCGACCGAGGCGTCCGCGGGCGTCCAGGAGGCGCGCAATTCGATGTCCACCGTATCAGGGCGGGTAGCAAGAGCCCCGTAACTCTCGGAGAGAATCCGGGTGGCCGTCCCTCCGGAATTAGTGTAGCGAGCTCCCTGAGCCTCCAACGCCTCAACGAAGAGCGCCCACACCACATTGCCCAGCAGCGAGTCGTTGCCGATATCGTCCTCGAGCTGGGCCCGAATATAGCTCACGATGCGAAACTTGCCGCCCCAGAGCGCGGAGCCATGGGGATCGTGCAACAGGATAAAGCGGCCCGTGGCGAGTTCTTCACCGTCGACGGTCACCTCGGCGCCCAGGGCCACGCCATAGGGGGCAAGCTGGGCGGGTGCGGGCACCTCGGAGAGATTGAGCTCGCTTCGGGTGTGGGCGGAGCGCAGCGCGGCCAGGGCGCTTCGGAAGTCAGCCGGTAGCTGAGAGGGGTAGCTCACATTGGCAGATTATGACGCTCCGGCACGGATTCGCGGCAGGCGCGCCGCAATTATCGGTGCCAGGCACTACGGCAGGCATGACAGTCGATCCCCGAGCAGGGATCCGCTAAAGGCACAAAGGACCCCAACCTCGGTGAGGTGGGGCCCATGTGGACTAGCTCAGTTCGGCCTGCAGCGCCGCGACAAACGCCTCAACATCGGCCTCCGAGGTGTCAAAGGAGCACATCCAGCGCACCTCGCGGGCGGCCTCGTCCCAGTCGTAGAAACGGAACTTTTCCCGCAAACGCTCGGCCACACCCTCGGGCAGGATGGCAAAGACGCCGTTGGACTCGGTGGCCTGGGTGCACTGCACCTGTGGCAAAAGTTCGACGGCGGCACGCAACTTCGCTGCCATGGCGTTTGCGTGCCCGGCCGACTTCAGCCACAGATCATCACTGAGCAGCGCCAGAAGCTGGGCGGAGATGAAACGCATCTTCGAAGAAAGCTGCATATTGAGCTTGCGCAGGTAAATGAGCCCGTCGGCGGCCTCGGGGTTCAGGGCCACGATGGCCTCGCCAAAGATGATGCCGTTCTTCGTGCCGCCGAAGGACAGCACATCCACGCCGGCATCGGAGGTGAACTCACGCACGGGCACACCCAGGTGGGCGGCGGCATTGGCCAGGCGGGCGCCGTCCATGTGGACCTTCATGCCGAGGGAATGGGCGTGATCACAGATGGCCCGCACCTCTTCCGGCGTGTAACAGGTGCCCAACTCGGTGGTCTGGGTGATGGACACGGCCAGCGGCTGGGCGCGGTGCTCATCGCCAAAACCCCAGGCTTCCTTGTCGATCAGTTCGGGCGTGAGCTTGCCGTTGACGGTGGGAACCGAGAGCAGCTTCATGCCTCCCACCCGCTCCGGGGCCCCGTTTTCGTCCATGTTGATGTGGGCGGTCGCGGCACACACTACGGCACCCCAACGCGGCAGGAGCGACTGCAACGCCACCACATTCGCCCCTGTGCCATTGAAGACCGGGAATACGTCAACGTCCTTGCCGAACAGCGCGCTCATTTCCTCGCGCAGCCGCGCCGTGTACACATCTTCGCCGTAGGCCACCTGATGGCCGCCATTGGCCGAGGTGAGGGCTGCGAGCACCTCGGGGTGAACGCCTGAATAGTTATCCGAGGCAAAGCTGATGACGCTTGCGTCGTGAAGTTGGGTGGATTCGGTGCTGCCAATGCTCACAATGTGCCTTTGATGGTTGAATCGTCAATCGGGTCAAACTACTTACTACAGAATAATGCGGGAACCGTTGAGGCCGGGTGTCCCAAACAAGCCACTCACGGCCTGTGCCAGCGTGGCCACGTCGGTAAAGCCCGGGAAGGTCCGTTCCGGGGAGCGGGCACGCATCGTGTCGTCCACGAGTGCCTTCACGACAAGGACGACGGCGGCACTCGCCTCCGCGGCCTCCGCCCCCTCGCGCTGGGCTGCTTCTTGCGCAAAACCCTGGGCCACGGATTGGACCCATGTCTCGGCGGCTGCCTTGATGCTGGCGTAGTTGGCATTGCTCGCCGTCGGCGCCGTGACCGAGGTGGAGGAGACAATGGCCAGCCGGCCGCACGGGGAAGCGAGCAAATCCTGGTAGAAGGCGCGGCTCGTATTGCGCAGCGTGGTCAGCACCGAGGCGTGCAGGAAATCCCAGTCAGCATCGTTTTGGCTCGGGATATCTCCTCCGCCGCGCCAGCCACCCACCAGGTGGATGAGGCCATCCACCGGGCCATACTCTGCGTGAATCGCCTCCGTGAGTGCCGTGACGGCAGCCGCGTCCGTGAGGTCGCACACGAGGGGGACGGCACCGCCGGTGAGCTCTGCCGCCGCCCCGATGCGTCCGGCGTCGGACCCTACCGTGAGGACTCGCATACCGGCGCTGACAAGCGAGGTGGCCGTGGCGATGCCGGCGGCGCTGCTGCCGCCGGCAATCACCACGAGGGGCACGTGTGTGGAGGCTGTTGTCATGGTGCCTACAGTACTCACTTAAGCCGCGGTGGTGCCGGTGATGCCGGCTGTGGAGTCGATAACGGTGCGCATCTTCTTCTCGAGGGCTTCGAAGAACATGGAGAGCGGGAATTCGTCGTCCATGACCTGGTCGGTGATCTCGCGCAGGGGTGCCGTGAGCGGCAGCGCCTCGGGACCCTTGGCCCACGTCGAGGCGGGGTTCGGGGTTACGGTGGCCGAGACGAGCTCGTAGGCGGCGAGCCAGTGCGCCAGCTTGGGGCGGTCGATCGAGCGCCAGTACAGCTCCTCGATCTGCGCTCCCAGGGCGATGACGACGTCGGGCACCTGGTCCCAGTCAATCGTCAGCTTGGTGTCAGTCCAGTGCAGGACGTGGTGCTGGTGCAGCCAGGCAAAGAGCAGCTGCCCGCCGAGGCCGTCGTAGTTGCGCACCCGCGGGCCCGTGATGGCGAAGCGGAAGATCCGGTCGAAGATGACCGCGTACTGGACCAGCTTGGCCTGCTTGCGCGCCTCGGGGGAGGCCTTCTCATCATGTTCGACGGCGACCGATTCACGGTAAGCAGTCAGATCGCAGCGCAGTTCCTCGAGCGAATACAGGAAGAACGGCATGCGCTGCTTGATCATGAACGGGTCAAAGGGCAGATCGCCGCGCATGTGGGTGCGGTCGTGGATCAAATCCCACATGACAAAGGTTTCCGTGGTGAGGGCCTGGTTGTCGAGCATTTCCAGGGCGTCGGCCGGCAGTTCGAGGCGCGTGACGGCCATGGCTTCGCGCAGCACGCGACGGAAGCGGGCGGCCTCGCGATCCTGGAAGATGGCGCCCCACGTGAAGGTGGGCGTTTCGCGCACGGAGACGCTTTCCGGGAACAGCACGGCGGAGTTGGTGTCGTAGCCGGCCGTGAAGTCGATGAAGCGCAACGGGACGAAGAGCTTGTTGGAGTAGTCTCCGGCTTCCAGCTCACCGATGAACTCGGGCCAGATGACATCGACCAGGACGGCTTCAACGTGGCGTGAGGTGGAGCCGTTCTGGGTGTACATGGGGAAGACTACGAGGTGGCCCAGGCCGTTGATCCGTTGGTCCTGCGGGTTGAAGGCCATGAGCGAATCAAGGAAGTCGGGAATACCCAATCCGGCATCGACCCAGCGCGTGAAATCACGCACGAGCAGTTCCAGGTAGCGCCCGTCATGCGGGAAGTACGGGGCCAGCTCCGTCACGGAGGCCTTGATGACCTCGATCTGGGCTGCTGCGTGTGCGTGATCGCTGGCCTCAGCCACGGAGCCGTCCTTGGCCTGGACGGCGGCCAGCTCCGTAGCTGCCTGCTTGAGGGAGCACCACGCGGGGTGCTGTGCCAGTGAGCTGTAGTCGAAGTCATGATGGAGAACTGTGTCTTCAAGTGTGTCGTTCATAGCGTCCCGTCCTTGTCGCGTGGCGGACACCCTAAGCTGGCGCCCGTATCGATTTTTTCGAGCGTAGCAAAGGAACAGGAAAACTAATCTCAAATACCGCTGAGCATAAGAGACTGTAATGCTAGGGGGCTTTAAGGTGCCTCGGGCGACAGCTCCACGGGGCCTTCGCGCAGCGTCAAGGCTACCGAGTTAATGCAGAAGCGCTCATCGGTAGGAGTGTCGTAACCCTCGCCCTCAAAGAGGTGACCCAGATGCGAGTCACAGGAGGCGCACCTGACCTCCACGCGCTTCATGCCAAGGCTGTTGTCGTGCAGGTACCGCACCGAATCATCGGCCAGCGGGGCAAAGAAGGACGGCCAGCCGCAATGGGAGGCAAACTTCTCCCGCGAGGTGAACAATTCCGCCCCGCAGGCACGGCAGGCGTAGACGCCTTCCTGGGTGGAGTCCCAGTACTCGCCCGTGAAGGGGCGCTCCGTTCCGGCCTGACGCAGCACCTGATATTCGGCGGGGCTGAGTTCCTCGCGCCATTGGGCATCGCTTTTTGTCACAGGGGTATTTTCATAAGTGCTCATACCTTGCTCAACGCTTAGGAGTCGCCAATAAATCCCGAACCCGAGTACAAATGCAAAACCGGAAGGCCCAGCTTGCGTTGTGCCTGATGCGCCCAGTCCTGTCGGAAGGTGTCGGCGACGGCATGGGGGCGGGTGACGACAACAGCCTGTCGCGCCCCCAGTTCGGTGACCTTCGCAACGAGGGAGGCGACGGCGTCGCCCTCGGCAACGGTTCCCGAGATCTTCCTGCCCGTGGTGGAGAGGGTAGTCAGGGACGCCGCGAGGATCTCGTCTGCCTCGGCCCTGACGGATTCGGCGCTGGGTTTTTCGCGCAGCTCTCGCATCACGCCGGGCAGATCCAGCATGGTCAGCTGATCCACCACGTCCACGAAGAGGTTGCGCTTGGTGTCGGCAGGAACCAGCAACACCAGCTCAATGTCGTCCTCGGGGCTGTAGAGATCGGAGATGTTCTCGACGTCGACAGCGGTCAGTGGTTCTTCGGTCAGGATGATGATCGTCTCACTCATTGCACCAGCATAGGCTCACATTCTTCAGAAGCAAGAGGACGCTCGAGGGTGGGATACGGAAAGTTGCCCGGCCTGCGGTGTGCCGGACTTCGCGGCCGCGCACCGATACGTCAGAATAGGGGCATGGCTACCTCGGAAACGCAGTCAAGTACATGGCTCAAATGGGGTGCCCTGGGCGCCGGAGCGGCAGGGGTTGGTGCGCTCGCGGTCGTGACCGCCACCTCGGGTCTCGCCGCCTACTTTGCCCGGCGCGTGGTGACGCCGGAAAAGCACCGCGCCGACGATCTCTCCATCCTGGCCGTTATCACCGACGGCCCCAAACTTCAGGTGGTGCTCGAGGCAACGCCCGACACCGTCATCGAGGGCACCTACGGGCTCTTCTTCGATGGGAATCGTGGGCATGCCATCATCGGCCCCATTATTTCCTATGTGCCCCGTGAAGGCAGCGTCACCCGTGAGGTCCTCGCCGTCCACAGCGGTGATCTCCGCACGGCCACGGCGGGCTGGTGGTCCGGGAACCTCTACTCGCATCCGGAGCAATTGGCCTTGGACTACGAGGACGTTACCCTCGAGCTGCCCGACGGCCCCGCCCCGGCCTGGTTGCTTCCCGCTCCGGATCCGGGTCATACCTGGGCCATCATGGTCCATGGGCGAGGGGCAACCCGCAGTGAGGGTCTGCGCGCCATGCCCACCGCCCACGCCTTGGGCATGAATGCGCTGCTGATCTCTTATAGGAACGACGGCGAGGCCCCCAAAACTGCCGACGGCAGGTATGGCCTCGGGGTCACCGAGTGGGCCGACGTTGAGGTGGCCATCGACTATGCTCGGTCCCGCGGCGCCAAGGACGTGGTGCTCTTTGGCTATTCCATGGGTGGTGCCATCAGTCTGCAGACGGCCGACCTCGCCCGGAATCGAAAGTATGTTCTAGCGATGATTCTTGATGCCCCCGTCATCAATTGGATCGATGTTCTGGCGCATCAGGCCGCGCTGAACCGTATTCCGAATTACATTGGGCGCTATGCCCAGCTCATGCTCAGCCACCCCTTGGGCCGGCGTATCACGGGGTTGGCCGCTCCGGTGAACCTCAAGAGTATGGACTGGGTGAGCAGGGCCATTGAGCTCCGGACGCCGTCGCTCATTTTGCACAGCATCGACGATGACTTTGTCCCCTTTGAGCCCACAGCCGAGCTGGCCAAGCGCAATCCGGAGATGGTGACCTTCATTCCCTTCAGTAAGGCTCGGCACACGAAGGAATGGAATGTGGAGCCGGCCCGGTGGGAGAACTCCATTGAGGAGTGGCTCCGTCCACGCCTGGGTCGGTACGGTCTTCCTCGAGACTAAGGCTCGCCCCTCAGTCTCCGCTTCCAGACGTTGACCCGCCAGATCACGCCCTTCACCGGGCGGAGAGGGCGTGATGTGGCGACTCAACACGGAGGGTGGCACGTTCGACGCCGAGAATGACCCTGGTGCGCCCGCCTCACCTCGTGACGCATCGTCTAAGACTCGCCCCGCACAAGGTTAGTGCTTCGCGGTGCCGATGGCCGCCGTCGTCCCTTTGGTCAAAGTCAGAAGATCGGCAGGGGAGAGCTCCACATCAAAGCCGCGCCGCCCGCCCGAGACAAATATCGTCTCGCACATCAGGGCAGACTCATCCAGCACCGTGGGGGAGAGCTGGCGCTGACCCAGGGGCGAGATACCGCCGAGGACATAACCCGTGCGGCGCTGAGCGGCCGCGGGATCGGCCATGGCGGCCTTCTTCTGCCCACGCGCGGAGGCCAATGCCTTTAGATCCAGGGTGCCGTTGACAGGAACGATCGCCACCGTCAACGTTCCGGCGACGTCGGCCATGAGGGTCTTGAAGACCCGCTCCGGGGAGACACCAAGAACCGTGGCGGCCTCCATACCGTAATTCGTGGTGGCGGGATCGTGCTCATAACTATGCGGGGTGAAGGCAATGCCCGCGGCCGTCAGCGCCACAGTTGCCGGAGTGCCTGTTCCTGAAGTCTTTTTCGCCATAGAACAATTATGGCAGTGACGCGATGACGGCTCCGGCCAGCACAATGCCCCACCGTCTGAGTCGTACTGGCTCTCAGGGGCGGGGCACTGTGGTGAAGCAAACTTAGACGGCCGGGCGGACGCCGCCAGCAATCTTACGCTTGACGCGTCCGAGCATGGCGGACATGCCGCGCATCCGCAGGGGAGAGATGGCCCGGGTCAATCCCAATTGCTCGGGCATATCGTCGGGAACAGCCAAGATCTCCTCAGCGGTCAAGCCGTCGAGACCCTCGAACAACACCGAGGCAAAGCCACGGGTTGTCGGAGCCTCCGGGGGAGCCTGGAAGAACAAGCGAATAACCTCGCCCGTCTCTGTCTTCTCGGCCTCAACGGTCAAGAAGAGCGGCGACTGACATTCAACAACCTGCTCCAACAATTCCGGATGATTCGCCAATCGCTCCGGTAAGGGAGGGAGAGAGCGTGAGAATTCCAGAAGCAGCGTCAAACGATCGCGTTCTTCGAGTTCCTTGAAATCATTAACGATTTCGGCCAATGCTGTCGGGAGTGCTGGTGAAGTGGTCATCGGCTAAAGCGTACTTTTCTTTCGTAGGAGATGGGAAACCGGCGCCTTAGGAGGTGGGGAGCTCGCCACGGTCAGCGCCAACAGCGATCGGCACACGCACGGCATTGCCCCACTCGGTCCAAGAACCATCGTAGTTCCGCACGTTCTCGAAGCCCAGCAAGTACTTCAGGGCAAACCACGTGTGGCTCGAGCGCTCGCCGATACGGCAGTAAGCAATGACCTCATCCCCTGCAACCAGGCCGGCTTCATCCAGGTAGAGGGCTTCGAGTTCTTCACGCGAGCGGTACGTTCCGTCGCTGTCTGCAGCGCGAGCCCAAGGGATAGAGGCTGCCGTAGGGATGTGACCGCCACGGAGGGTTCCTTCCTGAGGGTAAGCAGGCATGTGAGTGCGCTCGCCGGTGTACTCCTCGGTGGAACGCACGTCGATCAACGGCTTGCCTAGGTGGGCGAGCACATCGTCCTTGTAGGCGCGGATGGGGGCGTCATCGCGCTCCACGACCGGGTAGTCGGCTGCCGGGGTGACGGCGGTGGCGTCGGTGGTGAATTCACGACCCTCGGCAATCCACTTGTCACGGCCGCCGTCGAGCAGGCGAACATCTTCGTGGCCGAACAAGGTGAAGACCCAGAGCGCGTAGGCGGCCCACCAGTTGGACTTGTCGCCGTAAACCACCACGGTGGTATCGCGAGAGATGCCTTTCGCTGCGGCGAGCAGAGCGAAAGCCTTGCCGTCGATGTAGTCGCGCGTGACGTCGTCGTTCAGGTCAGTGTGCCAGTCAATCTTGACCGCACCGGGGATGTGGCCGGTTTCGTACAGGAGGACGTCTTCGTCGGACTCAACCACGACGAGGTTGCCGTTGGAAGCCGCGCCGTCGGCGAGGGCTGCGGCGAGCCATTCGGTGGAGACGAGACGCTCGGGATGGGCGTAAGCGGCAAATTTTTCATTAGTTTCAACTGCTACAGGCATGATGCCCCTTCTACATAGATCGCTGGTGCCAGACTATCCCGGCCGGTGGTGCTCCTTACAGTAACCAGCGGTCAAGTCAGAAACTTCCTTCGCGTTAACGAAACGCAATATGCGATGGGTATTCTTGTATCCGTGAGTCGTGAGGGTATTTTCCCGAGGCTCGGCTAAAAATTCTTCACGATCGGAACATTCCTTGGTACAAGTTGAGCAACTTTCCACGCGCCGCCCTGCAGTCTCGGTGGAAGAACTGTTGAAGGGGTTTGTTCCGTCCCCGCGATTTGGCGAGGTTTCCTTCAATACCTACCGCCCCGATCCGAGCCAGCCGTCGCAGTCTGAGGCGGTCACGCTGCTGCAGGAGTTCGCTGCCGGAACGAAGGCTAGGCCTGTCAGTGGCTTGCGAAAACTCTTTGGTGGCAAGTCCAAGGCGGCCGATTCACGCGCAGGGATTTACCTTGACGGTGGCTTCGGTGTGGGTAAGACGCACCTGCTGTCCTCGCTGTGGCACCAGGTTGAGGGCCCCAAGGCCATCGGAACGTTCGTTGAATACACCAACCTTGTGGGTGCGTTGTCGTTCCGGAAGACCGTTGAGGCCTTGAGCACCTACAAGCTGGTGTGCATCGACGAGTTCGAGCTCGACGATCCCGGAGACACCGTGCTGATGTCTCGTTTGATGCGTGAACTGGCCGACGCCGGAGTTAAGTTAGCGGCAACGTCCAACACCCTGCCTGGTTCCTTGGGCGACGGACGCTTTGCGGCGGTGGACTTCAAGCGTGAAATCCAGGTGCTTGCGGATCAGTTCGAGATTTTGCATATCGACGGGGAGGACTTCCGCCACCGCGGCCTTCCGACGCCTCCGGAGCCCGTTGCCAATAGTGACCTCGACTCTCGCATGCGCCATGACTTCGCCGGCCGCACGGTGGCAGTTGATGATTTCGCAACCTTGGTGGATCACCTCGCAGGAGTTCACCCCTCGCGTTACCGTCAGCTGCTCTCCGACATCGATGCTGTGGTGTGGCGCAATGTGCACACCATCACGGAGCAGTCGGTGGCGCTGCGATTTGTGGTGCTCGCGGACCGTTTGTACGACAAGGACGTGCCGATCCTGGCCAGTGGAGTGCCGTTGGATCAGCTCTTTACCCCGGAAATGATGGCCGGTGGCTACCAGAAGAAGTACTTCCGTGCCGTGTCGCGTTTGACGGCTCTGGCCCGTGAAGCTCAGGAAGCAAGCACGGCAGTTCCTGTTGGCTAAGAGTTTGTTAGCTTAAAGCGAGAAAGCGTCGGTGCCGTCTCTCGACGGGGCCGACGCTCTCTTTTGACGCCTTGATTAGGGGCGAAGGGTTGAGCCGCTCTTAGGCTTGCTGCTGGCCATCTACGAAATCACTAGCGGCCTTCTGCACACCATCAACCTGATCAGCGAACTTGCCGCCGGTCTTGTCGTCAACAAAATCGCCGGCCTTTTCGATGCCGTCCTTGACCTGATCGCCGTGGCTTCCGAGCAACTCTTCGGCCTTGCCCTTAATATCGTCAAAAATAGACAAGTGGCACCTCCCTTCGTTCCTGGGGCTCTTGGCGCCCCAACTTTTTCCAGCTTAGTGCGCTGCCTCACGATGTCAACGTTTTGCGCTCAAAGCGATAAGTGAATTTTGAATGTTGGCGGAATTCCGTGGAAGATTTCTTTCTACCGACTCGTTCGAGTGTGCCATTATGGAACTTGCCACAAGGCACCCGGACGAGGTGCGCCGTACCCGGTCAGCGACAAGACGGCGTCGAGGAGTGTTTTCTATGGCATGGCTAGTTTTAGTCATCTCGGGAATGTTAGAAGCGGTCTGGGCGACCGCACTGGGCAAGAGTGAAGGTTTCTCCAAGCTTGCCCCAAGCATTGTTTTTGTCGTCTCCCTCTTGGCTAGCATGGCCGGTCTGGCGTGGGCTATGCGGACGCTGCCCGTCGGGACCTCATACGCTGTCTGGGTGGGCATTGGCGCAACGCTCACCGTTGCCTACGCCATGGCCACCGGATCGGAAGCCATCTCGGTCATTAAAGTCCTACTCTTGCTGGGCCTGATTGGCTGCATCATCGGGCTCAAACTCGCTCACTAGGACTGTTTCACGTTCCTTGCTGAACCACAGGCGGATTCTCTGGGAGAAACAGTCCCAAGGAATCCGCCTTTGCGTTGTCCACCTTGGTGCGATGACGGTCAAGACCTCAGCCACGAAAGTTACCGATCCATGCCGCTTGCAATCAATGTGCTGGCCCCATCGGCGCAAGCTGGCCGACATTGAAGGCTTCGCCCGCGCCCTCTGGGGGCGTCCGATGAGATGCCGGGAGATATTCTGACGAGCGAGGCAGCCCACTCGATTGGTGCCGAACTCATTCGGATTTTCAAGGGTGGCTCATTTGAGGGCGCCTCCACGGGATGCTAACCGCAACTGCACCCCATGCCCTGTGGGTTCTTTTCTGCGTTCTCGTGGCAGGCGTTGCGGTACGTTTGCGGTACGCCGCCTGATTTGCTCCCAGATTTAGGGCACGAAAAAGCCCCTCTGATCAGCGTTTGCGCTGGTCAGAGGGGCTTTTCTCTTGGTGGGCGATACTGGGTTCGAACCAGCGACCTCTCCGGTGTGAACGGAACGCGCTACCACTGCGCCAATCGCCCAAGAATCACACACGCGTGTGTGCCTAAATGTGCCTCAAACATTAGCTCAAAGGTTCGCGTGGTCATAATTTCTATTTTCGAATCATACGAAAGTTTCGCCTGAGGATTGCCGCCAGCGGCAGGGGAGGGTCCGACGTCGTGCCTTTGAGGCTGTTTCAGAGGAAACTATTCCATAATGTGACGAGGGCCTCACAAAGAGTTTTTGCCAAAAACACCAAAATCGGCCTTGAAATGACATGGATGTAATTCGAATGATGTGGCCAAAAACCCCGCCAATTCAAGGAACTTGGGGGCAGGGGAGTGGGGGTCGATGCGACAGGGAACCCTCGATTTGGTGTTTGGGATTGTGCTCGGGTAATGTTTTCACCGCAGCAACACGGACTGCCGAAGCGGAAACGCTGAAGCGAGAAAATGAAGCTCAAGTGGTCGTAGCTCAGCTGGTAGAGCACCACCTTGCCAAGGTGGATGTCGCGAGTTCGAATCTCGTCGACCACTCGTATGACACCGTTCAGTTCTCACGGTGGGGTGGCCGAGAGGCGAGGCAACGGACTGCAAATCCGTGCACACGGGTTCGAATCCCGTTCCCACCTCCATTTGGCTGAATCAAGGTATTTTGCTGTATAGTTCAGCGGGATGCATTGGGCGATTGGCGCAGCGGTAGCGCGCTTCCCTGACACGGAAGAGGTCACTGGTTCGATCCCAGTATCGCCCACGAATGAACTGCCAGGTTCATTTGAAGTTGTAACACATGTGGTCGTAGCTCAGCTGGTAGAGCACCACCTTGCCAAGGTGGATGTCGCGAGTTCGAATCTCGTCGACCACTCGGAGAAAGCGGTGAAATGCCGGGATCTTATGGATTCCGGCATTTTCCTGCGGCTCTTTATAAAAGTAAATATGGGCGATTGGCGCAGTGGTAGCGCGCTTCCCTGACACGGAAGAGGTCGCTGGTTCGAACCCAGTATCGCCCACGAATGAGCTACCAGGTTCATTTGAAAATAGTTATACATGTGGTCGTAGCTCAGCTGGTAGAGCACCACCTTGCCAAGGTGGATGTCGCGAGTTCGAATCTCGTCGACCACTCCAAGTAAACAAAAAGCCGGAGCCCTCACGGGTTCCGGCTTTTTGTTTTCCAGCACCTTTTTGGCTCTACGGCCGAGGAGCTGGAACAAACTTATCCACAGTGCGTGGCCCGGCTGCTGCGTACTGTCACACGGGAGTGGAATAGTAGAAGCATGACAGCACCAGCATTGGCACACAGCACAGAATTGGGGCGTATGTACGCCCGTTCCCTGCAGGAACCGCCCAAGGTTCCCTCCATCACCACCGTGATCGGCCAACAGTCGGCTTCTCTTGATGGCTGGATTGGTTACATGGCCGCAACGGCCGTGGCAAAGCACCCCGATCTGGGCTCGGCCGTAGGCAACCCTGGCCAATTGCGGACCGTGGTTCGAGACAGCTCCAACGCCGCCGAACAGTTCCGTGATGCCGCGGCCGCGCGTGGCGACCGCGTCCACAACTATTGCGAGCAGGTGGCGCTGCGCGCTCTGGACCGCCCACACCAGATCGCTGAGGCGCTGGATGCGCTCTCTGAGAACGGCGAGGGAAACTTCGCCCTGCGTTTTGATGCGTGGTGGGAGGAATTCCAGGTCAAGCCGCTCGCTCCCGAGGTCACCGTGTGGAATGAAAGCGTCGGTTACGCGGGAACGCTTGACCTTGTAGCCACCATTGGTGGAAAACTCTGCATCATCGATTACAAGACCAAGGGCACCGACCGCAACGGCCAGGTCAAGAGCCTGGACGCCAAGGTTGTTATGCAACTTGTCGCCGGCATGAAGGCGGAGGAAGCCATCGTCGATGAAGTGGCAGGACTCTGGGAGCCCTGGAAGTACGGTCAGGACCCGGTTTTGCTCGGAGTGGCTATCGGTGAAACCGAGGTTCGCACGCTCCGTGCCAACCCTGAAGTCCTCAAGGCTCACTGGTTTAAGTTCGCCTCGTTGCGCCGTGTGTGGCAAACGTCATTAGATGCCGCCTCCGCTGGGACCCCTTTGCTCGATATTGCGCCGCCCGGGCGTTAGCAGCCAACTAGACTGGACGAGCTAGCAGTTTGCGATCACATTCGGGTCGCGTCAATACCAAAGTGAGGTGCCCCATCATGGCTATCCTGAGCATTCGCATCATCGGCGACCCTGTCCTGAGAACCGTCTCCGAAGAGGTGACAGAATTCGGGCCCGAACTGGCCAAGCTCATCGATGATATGCACCAGACCATGGTGGACGTCCGCGGAGCTGGCTTGGCGGCACCGCAGATTGGCGTGAACAAACGTATTTTTACGTATTCCGTTGACGGCCACGAAGGTCACGTCATCAACCCCGTCCTAGTCGCCAGCGACGACATTGGCGTGGGGGAGCCGGAAGGCTGCCTGTCCGTCCCCGGACTGGGATTCACGGTTGAGCGTCACCGCTGGGTGCGTATCACGGGCGTAGACAAAAACGGCAAGCCCCTCGATATGGAAGCCACCGGCATGCTGGCCAAGTGCTTCCAACACGAGACCGACCATCTGGATGGAAAATTGTACGTAGATCGACTCGACGGCGAAGACCGCAAGGACGCCTTCCGCGCCATTCGCCAGGCTAACTACCAGGACGTCACGGCAGAGACCGTGGCCAAGCGCGCCCGCACGGTTGGCTCCGCATTTGGTGCAGGCGCCGCCCAATGAGAGTACTTTTCGCCGGAACACCAGCAGTTGCATTGCCTTCATTGGAGGCCCTGCGCGCCGCAGGACACGAGATCGTCGCCGTCCTCACCCGCCCCGACGCGCCGCTAGGACGCAAGCGGGTCATGACGCCGTCGCCCGTGGCCGCCCGCGCCGTCGAACTTGGCCTGCCCATCATTAAGGCTGACAAGATCGACTCCGAAGCTGCCGCCGCCATCACCGCGGCCGCCCCCGAGGTTGCCGCGATCGTGGCGTACGGTGCCTTGATTCCGCCCGTCGCCCTCGCTATCCCGGCGCACGGCTGGATTAATCTCCACTTCTCGCTCCTGCCGGCCTGGCGTGGCGCCGCACCCGTGCAGCACTCCGTCATTAACGGTGACGAAGTCACGGGCGCCTCCACCTTCTTGCTCGAGAAGGGGCTCGACACGGGCCCCGTTTACGGGACCATGACCGAGGTCATTCAGCCCACCGATACCAGCGCAGTACTGTTGGAACGGCTTTCACACAGTGGCGCGGTCCTTCTGGCACAGACCATCGACGGCATCGGTGCCGGGATGGTCAGCGGCGTGGAGCAGCAAGGGGTCATTTCCTTGGCGCCGAAATTGACGCTGGAAGACGGGCATGTGGCCTGGAGCGATCCCGCGCTGGCCATCAACCGCAGGATTCGTGGCGTGACCACGGAACCTGGGGCTTGGACCACCTTGGCCGGTCAGCGCTTCAAATTGGGTCCCGTGCGTTTGCGCCCCGAGGTCACCGATCTCGCCCCCGCACAGCTGCGGATTGAGGCGAAATCCGTGATGGTGGGCACCGGGTCCCACGCCGTGGAACTTATTGATGTACAGCCTTCTGGCAAGAAACTTATGAAAGCAACGGACTGGGCACGAGGCCTAGCCAACAAGGAAGATGTGGTGTTTGAATGACCAGCGAGCAAGGCGGACGTTCGAGCCACCGCAACAACCAGCAAGGCGCAGGCCAGGGCGGCGTTCGACGTCGTGATGAGGCAGGGCGCGAGCGTAACCGCAGCACCTCCCGCAACCGCACCGAAACCGCTCCGGGCCAGCGCACCAGGATCGCCGATCCGGCACGCCTGGTAGCGTTCGAAGTGCTGCGTGCCGTCTCGGCCGATGACGCTTACGCCAACCTGGTTCTGCCGACGCGTATCCGCCGCCATGGTCTCGACCGCCGTGATGCTGGCTTCGCCACGGAATTGACCTACGGTGCCCTGCGTGCTCAGGGAACCTACGACGCGATCCTGGCCAAGTGCGTTGATCGCCCGCTCAGCGAGCTCGACCCGGCCATCCTTGACGCCCTGCGCATTGGTGCTCACCAGCTCATGGCCATGCGTGTGCCGACCCACGCCGCCCTGGATCAGACCGTTGGTTTGGCTCGCGCCGTCATCGGTGCCGGCCCCTCTGGCCTGGTCAACGCCGTGCTGCGCAAGGTGGCCGCCAAGGACTTGCCCGAATGGCTCGCGGAACTCACCGACGGGCTCAGCGACGACGTCAAGATCGCCTCGATCGAGCACTCCCACCCGGAGTGGATTGTGCGGGCGCTGCGCCAGGCACTCGTGGCTCATGGTCGCGATGTCTCCGAGATTACGGCCCTGTTGGAGGCCGACAATGCCGCCCCCGTGGTGAACCTCGTGGCCCTTCCGGGGCTGGGTGACCTTTCCGAGGCGTTCGACGCCGGATTTACCCCGGGCGAACTCGTCGCCGACTCGGCACTGTCCTCCGGTGGCGACCTCAGCCGCCTCGACAGTGTTCGTGATGGCTCGGTGCGTGTTCAGGACGCGGGGTCACAGCTCGTGGCCCGGGCCCTGGCCGCCGTCGAGATTAGCTCTGAACTGGCCGACGGCGAAGAGCGCTGGCTGGACATGTGTGCCGGCCCCGGCGGTAAGGCCGCTCTGCTGGCTGCCCTGGCTGCCGAAAAGGGCGCCTGGATTCTGGCCAATGAACCCTCGGCTCACCGCGCGAAGCTGGTTTCTCAGGCCCTCGTGGCTGTTCCGGAAGACACCTGGACCGTCCGCACCGGCGACGGTCGCGACATTGGTGCCGAGCACCCGGGAGCCTTCGATCGTATTCTTGTCGACGCTCCCTGCACGGGCCTGGGCGCACTCCGTCGTCGTCCCGAGTCCCGCTGGCGCCGTAAGCTCTCGGATGTCTCCGAGCTCGGCCCGCTGCAGCGCGAGCTGCTCACCTCGGCGCTTGATGCCGTCAAGCCCGGCGGCGTCGTGGCCTATGTGACATGCTCACCACATGTGGCCGAGACGGTTGCCGTGGTGGAGGACGCCATGCGCAAGCGCACCGACCTTGAACTGCTTGACGCCGGAGCCGCCCTTGACGCCGTGAGCCTCAATGGAAACTTGGGCGCCGGCAACCCGGACTCACCCATTCCGGCACACCAGAAAATGGCACAGCTATGGCCTCACCTCCACAGCAGCGACGCCATGTTCTTGGCCCTGATTCGTAAGAACTAATCCACAGTAACTGATGTGATCCGCCAGGCTGGGCACACCCCCACGGGTGCGTCCAGCCTGACCCGCAACCAGAGAGGTTCCTTCATGACCAACCCCACGTGCTGCATCAACCCCAGCATTCTGTCTGCCGACTTCGTCAACCTTGAAGCGGAACTGGCGAAGATCGCCAATGCCGATGCCGTTCACGTTGACGTCATGGACAACCATTTCGTCCCTAATCTGACTCTGGGTTTCCCCGTGGTGGAACGTATTCAGCAGGTCAGCCCCGTGCCGCTAGACGCGCACCTGATGATTTCCGACGTCGACCGCTGGGCGCCGCAGTATGCCGATGCCGGCTTGGCTTCGGTGACCTTCCATGTTGAGGCGTCCAACGCTCCCATCAAGCTGGCCAGGGAATTGCGCGCCAGGGGTTCTAAGGCCGGCATGGCCCTGCGCCCCGCAACGCCCATCGAGCCCTACCTGGATCTGTTGCCGGAACTGGACATGCTGTTGATCATGACCGTGGAACCCGGCTTTGGTGGCCAGGCTTTCTTGGACGTCATGCTGCCCAAGATCCGGCGCGCCCGCCAGGCCGTGGACGGCAGTGGCGTCAATGTGGCCATTCAGGTCGACGGCGGCATCACGGAGGAAACCATCACCCGTGCGGCAGAAGCTGGAGCGAACATTTTCGTTGCCGGGTCCGCTGTCTACGGCATGCCCTCACCCGAGGAAGCCATCAACGCCCTGCGCGCCAAGGGTCAGCTCGCCTTCGGCTAACCCGCCACATTTTCATCTGTGTGGCAGCAGATACCGTGGAAAGCGGTTTCTGAGCGCATTTTCGGCAATAACTGCAACACAGATTGATAGGTGGGGAATGAATTGACCAGTCCCCGCCTTACACAATATGTAAAGAATAACTACGTCGCCCTCAGGGTGTCGTACTATTGAAATCGCTCGCACCTGCGGGCAAAGAACTTATGTAGTATCACGTGCTCCGGGGTCGGTGTAATTCCGAACCGGCGGTTATAGTCCGCGACCCGAGCGCTGCACGCTGGCAACAGCGGGTGGCGCGCGGTTGATCTGGTGAAATTCCGGAACCGACAGTTAAAGTCTGGATGGGAGAAGCACGAACAGTCTTGGCCGTCAGGTCAGGGGCGCAGCAGCGGATCATCCGCCTGCCATGTGACCCTGCCCGAGCCCTGCTGTACGTTACCCCCGGAGCCATCGCGGTCTCGAAAGGTAAGGTACACAATGGACTTTCTGCGATGGCTCTTTGACGCCAAACTTGAATTCGCCGGTGGCGGATTCCTTCTTTGGCGTGAAGTCATAGGCAATTTATTTGGGCTCGCCAGCGCCCTCGGCGGTATGCGCCGTAAAATTTGGGCATGGCCCGTCGGCATCATCGGCAACGCGTTACTCTTCACCGTCTTCATGGGCTCGGTCTTCGGCTCGGCCGACCATGTGAATCTCCTAGGCCAGGCTGGCCGCCAAATCATGTTCATCGCCGTCTCCATCTTCGGGTGGTACCGCTGGAATCAAAGCCGTCACCAGAAGAACGACGGCGGAACTCACGTCGGCGAGGCCGTCGAGCCCCGCTGGGCTGGAGCCCGCGTACGCTGGCTCCTGGTTGCTGCCATGGTTGGCGGAACTGCCATCCTCACCCCGATCTTCCGTGCCTTGGGTTCCTATGAACCAGTCTGGGCCGATGCCTGGATCTTCATGGGTTCATTGCTCGCCACCTATGGCATGGCCAAGGGCTGGGTTGAGTTCTGGTTGATCTGGGTTGCCGTTGACCTGGTGGGTGTTCCCCTGCTGCTGAGCGCAGGATATTTCGCCTCGGCCTTCATGTATATCTTCTACGGTGCCTTTACTCTGGTCGGATTCTTCGTATGGTGGAGGGTGCGGCGCACCTCCGATGCTCAGGCCCGCCAAGTATCGGTAGACTCCACGTTCCCTGACATCACTGTGAGCAATAGAAAGGCCAACTCATGAATTTCGGCAATTTGAACCATGGATCCTTCACCCACGATCCCTACAATTCTGAGTCTGAGCACTTCACAGCCGCCGAAATTTTGGGGATGGAAACGGCCCTGTCCGCAGCACGCCAGGGTGTTCGCGGCTCGAATCCGTTGGTGGGGGCGGCCATCATCGACGCCGATGGAACCTTCCTCGCGATTGGTTATCACCGCGGTGCTGGAACCCCGCACGCCGAGGCCGACGTCATCAATCGTCTTCTGGGGACCGGCGTTAAGCGAGACCTTTCGGCTGCAACTCTCATTGTGACGTTGGAACCCTGCAGTCACACGGGCCGCACCGGTCCGTGTACCCAGGCGATTCTGGATGCCGGCATTGGCAATGTGGTGTTCGCTGTCCGCGATCCGCATCTGCCAGCCGCCGGTGGTGCCGAGATCTTGCACAATGAGGGCATCAACGTCCGCATGGGCCTCTTGGCTGCCGAGGCGGAGGACCTCAACCGGCAGTGGTTCGTTGCCGTTCGGGAACAACGCCCCTTCATCACTGCCCGGCTCGCACAGACCGTCGACGGCAGGATTGCCGCGGTCGATGGAACCAGCCAGTGGATCACCTCGGAGGAATCCCGCCAGGATTCCCACGAACTCCGCGCCCGCGTTGACGCCATCGTGGTAGGCACAGGGACCGTCATGGCCGATAACCCGCGCCTGACGGCTCGTGCGGCCGATGGCAGCGACGCGGCCCAGCAGCCCATCCGCGTCGTCATGGGATTGCGTGAGATTCCCCAGGACGCCGCCGTTCGTGGTGTTGCGGGAACCCCCAACATCCCCGAGCGATTGGGCCAGGATGACTTCCTCGCGCTGCACACCCACGATCCGGCCGACGTTGTCCGGGAACTGCACCAACGCGGTGTTGGCCACCTCATGATCGAGGGCGGCGCGAAGATCAACGCGGCCTTCCTCGCCCAGGGACTTGTCGACGAACTCGTGGTCTACCTTGCACCGATGCTCCTAGGCGCCGGAATCCCCGCCCTGACCGACCTTGGCATTGGCACACTCGCCGATGCGCAGCGCTGGGAATGGGACGCCACCACAACCGGCCCTGTTGAATTGCTGGGCCCCGATCTGAAATTGACGCTGATGCCGGCTAAAGCCTCCAGTGTAGAGAGTAGCTAGAGATGTTTACAGGAATTATTGAGGGTCGCGGCACGGTTGTGCGGATCGATCAGCAACCGGAAACCGACAGTGCGGTTCTTGTTGTTGCCGCTGGTTCCGTCCTTGACGGGATGGATCTGGGCGGCTCGCTTGCCATCAACGGGGTCTGCCTCACGGCCATTTCCCTCGGCGAGGGCAATATCGAGGTCGACGTCATGGGCGAAACCCTGCTGCGCACCACCACCGGTGCCTTGCGCGCTGGCGATGCCGTGAACCTGGAACGCTGCGTTGTGGCTGGTGGTCGCCTGGACGGTCACGTGGTCCAGGGGCATGTTGACGGCGTTGGCGCCCTGTTGGAGCGCGAAAACCAAGGAAAATGGGATCGGCTGCGCTTCTCCGTTCCCCGCGAGCTCTCCCCCTACATCGCCGAAAAGGGCTCCA
Source organism: Arthrobacter psychrolactophilus (assembly GCF_003219795.1). GTDB lineage: Bacteria > Actinomycetota > Actinomycetes > Actinomycetales > Micrococcaceae > Specibacter > Specibacter psychrolactophilus. Next base: position 80,812 of record NZ_QJVC01000009.1, read on the forward strand.
TCGCCATCGACGGCGTGTCCCTCACGGTGACGGCCGTCAGCCCGGCTAGCGAGGACGAGCAGTGGTTTGAGGTGGGATTGATCCCCGTGACCTTGGCCAAGACCGGCCTCGGCGACAAAACGGTCGGCGGCGCCGTCAACCTCGAGGTCGACGTGCTCGCCAAGTACGCCCAGCGTCTGCTCGAATTCAGCACCCTGGCTCAGGGTGGCCAGGCATGAGCGGGGAAGGGTCCCTCCTGGACCCGGTAGCCCTCGCCATTGCCGCCATCGCCCGCGGAGAGGCCGTACTGGTGGTCGACGATGAGGATCGCGAAAACGAAGGTGACATCATCTTCGCGGCCCAACACAGCACCCCCGCGCTGATGGGCTGGACCATCCGCCACAGCTCCGGCGTCATCTGCGTTCCTCTGGGCGACGCCGACGCCGATCGCCTGGCCCTGCCGCACATGGTCACCGACAACCAGGACGCCAAGGGCACCGCCTACACCGTGAGCTGCGATGCTGCCGTGGGTGTCAGCACCGGAATTAGCGCCACGGACAGGTCCTTGACGGTCAACGTCCTGGCAGATCCACAGTCCATGCCCGACGCCGTCACCCGGCCCGGGCATATTTTCCCCCTTCGCGCTGTGGCTGGGGGAGTGCGCCAGCGCCCCGGCCATACGGAAGCGGCCGTTGAGCTGTGCGCCCTCGCCGGGTGCGCCCCCGTGGGTGTCATTGCCGAGGTAGTGGACGACAGCGGTGAAATGGTCCGGCTGCACGGCCTGCGGGAATTTGCCAATCTCCACGGCGTGCCGTTGATTTCCATCGCCGATCTCGTCGAGTACGTTTCATCCGGTGCGGGAGCCTCGCAATGAGCACCCTCGGGGGTCCCGTCACCGGCGGTCCCGTGGTGCAACTGCCCACCCGCTTCGGCACCTTTCAGGCACAAGCCTGGATCGATGAGGACTCTGGCGCCGAACATCTCACTCTCACCGCCGTTGCCGAGGCGAGCACCATCACCGGGGGAGATGCGACGCTCACTGATGAATCCGCCGCCGCACCTCTGGTCCGGCTGCACTCGGAATGTCTCACGGGCGACGTCTTTGGCTCCTATCGTTGCGACTGCGGAGAACAGCTGGACTATGCTCTGGAGATGATCCATCGTCGGGGCGGAACCCTGGTGTATCTGCGAGGCCAGGAAGGTCGCGGGATCGGGTTGGCCAACAAGATGCGTGCCTACAGCCTGCAGGAGGCCGGGGCCGACACCGTCGAAGCCAACGAGCAGCTGGGTCTTCCCGTGGACGCCCGCGACTATTCGGCGGCGGCCGGAATCCTGCATTCCATGGGACTGAACCGCATCGCCCTGTTGAGCAACAATCCGCTCAAGCAAGAGGAACTCTCCCGGCACGGCATCGAGGTAGCGCGTATTGTCGCGACCGAGGTCCCGGCCCGCAGCGAGAATCTGCGGTACCTGAAAACCAAGCGGGACCGCATGCGTCACGCACTATCCATTTCTAACCCCACCACCTCACACCTCACGGAAGGACCCACCTCATGAGCGGTCACGGAGCACCAGTTATCGGATTCAACGCGGAAGAAAAGTCACAGACCGGCGCCCTGAAGCTGGCTATTGTCGCGGCCAGCTGGCACACGGAGATCATGGACGGACTGCTAGATGGTGCCCTGCGGGGAGCCGCCGACGCCGGGATTGAAAACCCCACCGTGGTGCGCGTGCCAGGAAGTTTTGAACTGCCCGTCGCCGCGGCACGCCTTGCCGCCAGCTATGACGCCGTCGTGGCTCTTGGCGTGGTCATCCGCGGTGGCACACCGCACTTTGACTACGTGTGCCAGGCCGCCACGATGGGGTTGACCGATGTCAGTGTTCGTACCGGTGTGCCCGTGGGCTTTGGCGTCCTGACCTGCGACACCGAACAGCAGGGCCTGGATCGTGCCGGATTGCCGGGCTCCAGCGAGGACAAAGGCCACGAAGCCGTGACGGCCGCGCTGGCCACCGCTGTGACCCTCGCCGCGCTGGGCGTTTAATTCTCGGCGCGTGTTCACATCGTGGACACGCGCCGTCTCAAAATCCGCGTTCGTCGCGTGAAGCAAGTAAGGTGGAACCCGTGAAGACCTTCGAATCCCTTTTTGACGAGCTCAGTGAGAAAGCCGCAGCCCGGCCCGCTGGCTCCCGTACCGTCGCCGAAATTGAATCCGGTGTCCACGGTATTGGCAAGAAAGTGGTTGAGGAAGCCGCCGAGGTGTGGATGGCCGCCGAGTATGAATCGGATGAAGCCTGCGCCGAGGAGATTTCCCAGCTGTTCTACCACCTGCAGGTCATGATGATCGCTAAAGGTTTGACCCTTCAGGACGTTTACAAGCATCTGTAGCCACATGCCGTGGCTGTTTGAACCAACCCTGAAATGGCACTGCCAACCAGTGCCGAAACCTTTAGTTTGACCAATCTGAAAGACTTTTATCATGTTGCGTGTAGCCGTCCCTAACAAGGGTGCCCTGTCCGAAGCAGCCTCAGCGATGTTGGCGGAGGCTGGTTACCGCCAGCGCCGCGATTCACGCGAGCTTGTCATGGTTGACCCGGAGAACAACGTTGAGTTCTTCTTCCTGCGTCCCCGTGACATCGCCGTTTACGTTGGTGCCGGAACCCTGGACGTGGGCATCACCGGCCGCGACCTTCTCATGGATGCCCAGGTTGACGCCGAGGAGCTCCTGCCCTTGGGCTTCGCCAAGTCCACCTTCCGCTTTGCCGGTCCCATCGGTGACTTCAGCAGCGCCGCCCAGCTTGAGGGCAAGCGTCTGGCCACCAGCTATGACGGCCTGTTGCGTGAATACCTGGCCGAACTGGGCATCAACGCCCAGGTGGTTCGCCTTGACGGTGCCGTCGAATCCTCCGTACGTCTGGGAGTCGCCGACGCGATTGCCGACGTCGTGGAAACCGGCAGCACCCTCAAGGCCGCCGGCATGGAGATCTTCGGTGAGCCCATCCTGAGCTCGGAAGCGTTGTTGATTGGTCGCCGCGGCGTCACGCCTCCTCCCGGTGTTGAGGTTTTGATCCGCCGCCTCCATAGCGTTCTTGTGGCTCGTCAGTACGTTCTCTTGGACTACGACGTGCCTAAGACGCTCATGGAAAAGGCCACGGCCCTGACCCCCGGGCTCGAGTCCCCCACGGTGTCCCCGTTGCGCGACACCGACTGGGTTGCTGTCCGTTCCATGGTTGAAGCCAAGGACACGAACCGCATTATGGATGAGCTGTACGACCTCGGCGCCCGCGCCATCCTGGTCAGCAGCATCCACGCCTGCCGCATCTAATTTTCCGTCAGCGCCGCTAACTTAAACCAGAAGGTAGATGCCATGAGTGTTGCCATCAGAGTTATCCCCTGCCTGGACGTAGACGCTGGACGAGTCGTCAAGGGCGTTAAGTTCCAAAACCTTCGCGACGCCGGAGATCCCGTGGAACTGGCCAAGCGCTACGACCTCGCCGGAGCCGACGAGCTGACGTTCCTGGATGTCACGGCGTCCTCGGGTAACCGTGAGACGACCTTTGACGTGGTCTCCCGCGCCGCCGAGCAAATCTTCATCCCACTGACCGTTGGTGGGGGAGTCCGCGAGGTGTCCGACGTCGACAAGCTGCTGCGCTATGGGGCCGATAAGGCCTCCATTAATACGGCAGCCATTGCCCGTCCTGGTGTTATTGACGAGATCACGCACCGCTTTGGTTCGCAGGTCTTGGTCCTGAGCGTTGACGCGCGCCGCACACAGGGTGGCAGCACGCCGTCGGGCTTTGAGGTCACGACGCATGGGGGCCGCAAGGGCACCGGGATGGATGCCATCGAATGGGCCAAGGAGGCTGCCGATCGTGGTGTGGGCGAAATCCTGCTCAACTCGATCGACGCCGACGGCACGAAGGAAGGCTTCGACCTCGAACTGATCCGCCTGGTGCGGGCGGCCGTCCACATCCCGATCATCGCCTCGGGCGGGGCCGGCAAGCCCGAGCACTTCCCGCCCGCGGTTGCCGCTGGCGCAAATGCCGTGCTGGCCGCTTCAGTGTTCCACTTTGGTCCGGACAGTGCCATCGCGGACGTCAAGAAGGCTATTCGCGACGCCGGTTACGAAGTCCGCTAGCGACCAGCAAGTCAGTTTAATTTCATACAGTAGGTGCCTGAACCCGATAGTGCGTGGGGTTCAGGCACCTACGACGTTAACGGGTGAGAGTGGCGAGCGGGAGGTCGCCGCCCACACCGCAGGGCTGTGGCGCTCTCGGTTCTTCAAAGACTTAGCGAGAGCATGCGAAAAGCGCTGAGCTTAGAGTCCAACTTCTGCGGTTTGGAGCAGCGCGACGGCGTCCGGCTGGCCCTCGAAGGAGACGAGCGCATGGCTTGTGCGGCCGTTGGCGTGCATGAGCAGTTCCCCGGGGTCGCCCACGATGGCGACGGAAACAGGTGCGCGCTTAGCCACATGGCGGGGTCCGGCGGGGTTGACCAGGACAATGCCAAGATCCACGCCGCGGTACAAAATTGCCGCGCGCTTGACCAGATCGTTCCAGAGAACCTCGGAGTACGCAGCGTCCAGGGTGCGCGGTGCCCAGCGGTCGGAGGCGCGGCGAATGTCCTCGGTATGGATGAAAAATTCAATGAGGTTTGCGCTGTGGTCGATGGCCTTCAGCGCAAAGGGTGACAACTTGGGCGGGCCGGCCCGGAATTTCTCGACCAGGGCGGCGTAGCTCTCGGGTGTGCTGGACTCGGCGGCCAGTTTCGCGGTGGCCTTTTCGGTGGCTTTCTTCCATGGTTTGAGCACCATGCCGAGGCCCGCGCGCGGGTTGTGTTCGCGCAGGAATAAATGTGCGGCTAGTTCTTGGGTTCGCCACCCGTCGCACAAGGTGTCAGCGCCGGGACCGGCTGCCAGCAGGGTCTCGGCGAGGACTTCACGGGAAGGTTCTACAAATCGCATCACTTGTGAAATTAGCATGTATTCGCCATCAAGGCACCTAGAACCGCCGCAGGAGAATTGACACCTTAGTCACTGTGTTGCGAAAGGACTCGAGATTTCCTCTCGGCACATGGACCGGATGGCAATTGAGTACTCATCTGGCACTAGAATTGGTGGCGATGCCACAAAGCCTAGAACCCCAGTCAACTCCGGCCGAAGCCGCCGGTCAGTCGCCCCTTGCCTTGCCTGCCGAGATTGCAACGAAGCTCAAGCATGATGGTGCGGGCCTCGTTGCAGCCATCATCCAGCAGTTCGACAGTAAAGAAGTCTTGATGCTTGGCTGGATGGATGATGAGGCCCTGAACCGGACCCTCTCCACGGGCCGTGTGACCTTTTACTCACGCTCACGCCAGGAATATTGGTGCAAGGGCGATACCTCCGGTCATTTCCAGTTCGTGAAGTCTGTTGCCCTTGACTGCGACGGAGACGCCCTGTTGATCACCGTCGATCAGGTTGGCGCAGCCTGCCACACCGGAACCACCACCTGCTTTGACGGCCGCGCACTGCCCGCCGTCGTGGGTCACCGGGACGCGTAGCCCGGTTCGACCCCTCTCTTCATTCACCGTCTGACTCAAGAAAGCCTTCATTCCATGCAAGATTTAGGTGTCATCAGCCCCTCGTTGACGGAATTTCGGGAATTGGCCCGGACACGTCGGGTCGTCCCGGTTCATCTGAAAGTCCTCGCCGACGCGCAGACCCCCATCGGCCTGTACCGCTCCTTGGCCGCCGGCGCACCCGGCACGTTCTTGATGGAATCGGCGGCCGCAGGCGGCGTCTGGTCGCGCTACTCCTTCATCGGGGTGCGCTCCAGTGCCACCTTGACCTCGGACGACGGCGGGACCTTCTGGCAGGGTGAACCTCCCGCAGGCGTCCCCCTCGACGGCAACCCCGTGGCCGCCATGGAGGCCACCCTGAAGTTACTGGCGACCGAGCGCCTGCCCGGCCTGCCGCCGTTCACCTCGGGCCTGGTGGGTTTTGTCGGTTGGGAAGCTGTCCGCCATTGGGAGAAGCTGCCCACGCCTCCGCTGGATGATCTTCAGCTGCCCGAGGTCGCCTTGAACCTCGTGGCCGATATGGCTGTCCACGACAACAACGAAGGCACCGTGCTGCTGATCGCCAACGCCATCAATGCCAATGGCACAGATGAGAACGTTGACGATGCCTGGCACGACGCGGTGGCTCGCGTGCGCGCCATGGTGGATCAATTGCGTCTTCCGGTAGCCCAGCCCATGTCTGTCCTTGATGTCCCGGCGGCCAGCTTTGCCGAAAGCGTCCAGGAACGCTGGGATCGTCAGGAATACCTCAAGGCCCTGGATCGGGCCAAGGTCGCCATCGTCGACGGCGAAGTGTTCCAGGTTGTGGTCTCGCGCCGTTTCGAAATGGTCTGCGAAGCCTCCGCGCTGGATGTTTACCGCGTGCTGCGCAACACCAACCCCAGCCCGTACATGTACCTGTACAGCTTCGAGGACGCACAGGGTCAGCCCTACTCCATCGTGGGCTCCTCACCCGAGGCCCTCGTCAGCCTGCTGGGCAACGAGGTCATCACCCACCCCATCGCCGGTTCCCGTCCGCGCGGCGGCACCACGGAGGAAGACATTTGGCTTGCCAAGGATCTTCTGGCCGATGAGAAGGAACGCTCCGAGCACCTCATGCTCGTTGACCTCTCTCGCAACGACCTCTCCAAGGTCTGCCAGCCTGGCACGGTCGACGTCACCCAGTTCATGGAGGTGGAGCGCTTTAGCCACATCATGCACCTCGTCTCCACTGTGGTGGGAACGCTGAGCCCCGACAAGAGCGCCTACGACGTCTTGGCCGCGACCTTCCCGGCGGGAACTCTCTCGGGTGCGCCCAAGCCGCGTGCCCTGAGCCTGCTGGACGAACTTGAACCACACCGCCGCGGCATTTACGGGGGAGTCGTGGGCTACATGGACTTCGCCGGCGACATGGACATGGCCATCGCCATCCGTTCGGCACTTCTGCGCAACGGCAAAGCCTACGTGCAAGCCGGTGGCGGCATCGTGGCCGATTCGGTCAACGAGACTGAAGCCGAAGAAACTGTCAACAAGGCTGCCGCACCCCTGCGGGCAGTTTACGCGGCCGCCTCGCTGAGGGACCTCGAGGAAAGCGCAGCACCAACAGCATGAGTGAAGCATTGCCCCACACCACCGCCAAGCGCGTGCCGTTCTGGCAGCGCAAGGCCTCTCTAATTCTGCTCATGATCCTGGCCGCCTTAGCCGTCTTTGGTACCACCACACAGACCTGGATTCATGTCGGCATCGCCCAGGGTGAGGTGGCTCAGTCCGATCTCAATATCCCGGGCAACAAGGCCGCCGTCGCCGTCTCAGCCCTGGCCCTGGTGGCCCTGGCGGGATCCTTGGCAACCACCATCGCCGGGAAAATTGCGCGGATCGTCACCGGCTGCATCGTCTTCGCTAGCGCGGTCGGAATTATCGCCGTCGTGCTGGGAATTGTGCTGGATCCGTCGGCGGCGGCCATGACCGAGGTTGGTGCGGCCACCGGCGTCGAGGGTGTGCCTTCCGATGCCACGACCACCATTTTCCCCATCCTGGCCATTGTGGCCGCCATCGTGCTGGCCCTCGTCACGCTCTTGGCTCTGTGGGCCGGGCGAGGATGGAGCGTCCGCACCAAGTACGACGCGGCGAAGGCATCAGGGGCGAAGGAATCGGAGGGTCCGATCGACGAGATTGACCACTGGGACCGCCTCAGTCGGGGCGAAGACCCCACAGAGTAGTTCCGGCACGCGTCCACAGAGTGCGCACCTTTGCGCTTCACGGGGCAAGTGATGGCAGAATGTATTTTTAGTATCCGCATTAAATAGGGAGATTTACCAATGAGCAACAAGTCGGCTGCATCAGTATCCGTACAGGAACCCGTTGACCACAGCGTTGAGATCGGTCACGGCAACAGCCCGGCAGCGTGGGCCTTGGTAGGAACCACGCTCATCGGCGCGCTCATTAGCTGCATCGCCTTCGTCATGGGCTCGGAGGCCACCGTGCTGTTCATCGTCGGTGTTGGCGTCATGGTCGTCGGCCTGATCCTTGGCCCCGTACTGCGTGCAGCAGGTTACGGCGTTGGCGGAAGCAAGCTGAAGAACACCGGCCACTAGCAGTGAGTGTTTTGATGGAGATCATCGACGGCGTCCGGGAGGACATGCAGGCGCGTCAGGCGCGTGTGAGCCTCGCCGAGCTGCAGGAGCAGGTCAAGCAGGTGCCCCCCGCTCTTGATGCCTGGGCTGCCCTGGGTGGCCCCTCGGCCGAGCGTCCCGATCTGAAGGTCATCTCCGAGGTCAAGCGCAAGAGCCCCTCCAAGGGTGATCTTGCTGGTATCAGCGACCCCGCAGCGTTGGCAGTTCTTTACCGCGACGGCGGAGCCTCCATCATCAGTGTCCTCACCGAGGAACGCCGCTTTGGCGGTTCTTTGGCTGACTTGGACGCCGTGAAGGCTGCCGTGGACATTCCTGTATTGCGTAAGGATTTCACCTGCGATGAATACATGATCTGGGAAGCCCGTGCCCATGGCGCTGACCTGGTGCTGTTGATCGTGGCCGCACTCAGCGACGAGGAACTGCGCAGCTATCTGGCGCTGACCCACGAGCTGGGGATGAACGCCGTCGTGGAGACCCACACCGCCGAAGAAATCGAACGGGCTGTGGCCGTCGACGCCAAGATCATTGGCATCAACGTCCGTAACCTGAAGACCCTCGACGTGGACCGCAGCGTCTTTGCCGCCTTGGCTGGCAAGATTCCGGCGGGTGCCATCGTGGTGGCCGAATCCGGTGTTCGCGACGCGAGCGATGTGACGCACTACAGCGAGAACGGCGCCCACGCCATCCTGGTGGGCGAGGCACTCGTGAAGGATTCCACACCGAGCGAGCGAATCGCCGAATTCAAGGCTGCGGGAGCACTGGCCATTAGCGCACGCTGACCAGGCCTTCTCGCTTAGAAGATGTTTTATCAGGGAGGGCTTGTCCGGCATCGGGCAGGCCTTTCCGTCCATTATTTTCAAGAAAAGATTTTTACTGTTACACCGCGACGTAGGGGCAGATCCCTGCCGGTCGCGATCGCCATTTGCTCAATAAGCGCATGATTATTCTTAGAACAGGACGGTGGAACTGATGGCTCACGTGCCAGCAGCTTCGTCTCAGGATCCCGCCGATATGGTGGATCCGGCAACAGCATTCCTGCAGGGCTCAACCCCGGCAGACGCTTCCCAGGGGCCGTCCTTGCGGCATGCTCCCGGGCCGTACTTTGGCAGCTACGGCGGCCGTTGGATGCCTGAATCTCTCATCGCAGCCTTGGATGAGATCGAGGAAACTTTTGAAAAAGCAAAGGTTGACCCTGAATTCTTGGCAGAAATCGCCGATCTCAATAAGAACTACTCCGGCCGGCCCTCCCTGCTGACCGAGGCCAAGCGCTTCAGCGCCCACGCCGGAGGAGCACGGGTGTTCCTCAAGCGCGAAGACCTCAACCACACGGGTTCGCACAAAATCAACAACGTTCTGGGCCAGGCCTTGTTGGCCAAGCGCATGGGCAAGACACGCATCATCGCCGAAACCGGCGCCGGTCAGCACGGCGTGGCCAGTGCCACCGCGGCCGCCCTGCTGGGCCTGGAATGTGTCGTGTACATGGGTGCCGAGGACTGCCGCCGTCAGGCGTTGAACGTTGCCCGCATGCAGCTGCTCGGCGCTACGGTCGTTCCGGTCACGAACGGTTCGCAGACGCTCAAGGACGCCATCAATGACGCCTTGCGTGACTGGGTCGCCAATGTGGAGAATACCCACTACGTCCTTGGCACGGTCTCGGGTGCCCACCCGTTCCCGGCGATGGTCCGCTTCTTCCACGAGGTCATCGGCGAGGAGGCTCGCGGTCAGATCATTGACCAGATCGGTCGCCTGCCCGATGCCGTGTGTGCCTGTATCGGTGGCGGCTCCAACGCTATCGGCCTGTTCCACGGCTTCCTCGACGATGCCGCCGTCAAGATCTACGGCTTTGAGGCAGCCGGCGACGGTGTTGACACCGGACGCCACGCAGCCACCATCACGCTGGGTCGCCCCGGCGTTTTGCACGGCGCTCGCTCCTACCTGATGCAGGACGAAGATGGCCAGACCATCGAGTCACACTCCATCTCGGCCGGTCTGGATTACCCCGGCGTTGGCCCCGAGCATGCTTACCTGGCCGATCTGGGCCGAGTCAGCTACGAGGCCATCACCGACGTTGAAGCCATGGATGCCTTCAAGTTGCTGTGCCGCACGGAAGGCATCATTCCCGCGATTGAGTCCTCACATGCTCTTGCCGGTGCCTTGAAGGTCGGCCAGCGACTCACCGCCGACGCCGTAAACCCGGAAGATGTGGTTGTCATTGTCAACCTCTCCGGCCGTGGCGATAAGGACGTTCAGACGGCGGCCGATTGGTTCGGTTTGCTCGATGAAGACGGCAACGTCAAGGGCACCATGCTCTCCACCCGCAGCGCCAAGGGTGCAGCTCACGGCGCTGGTGCGGCAACAGCAGACACCATGGATATGAATGCAGAGGATGCTAGCAATGAGTGAGACCAACTTCAGCAACGACGCGTCCGAGGCCATCGTGAGCAAGTCCGCCGCCGCCGTCGAGCGGGCACGCAAGGCAGGCCGTAAGGCCCTCATCGCCTACCTGCCCGCCAGCTTCCCGGACAAGCAGACCTCGATCGACGCGGCCATCGCTTTGGCGCGCAACGGTGCCGATATCATCGAGATCGGTATCCCGTACTCCGACCCGGTCATGGATGGCTCCGTCATTCAGGCCGCCACCACCCAGGCCCTGGAAAATGGCTTCCACGTTGCAGACGTCTTCGACGTTGTCGCTGCCATTACAGCCGAAACCGACGCCGCCGTCCTAGTCATGACGTACTGGAACCCCGTCATGCGCATGGGCGTCGACGAATTTTCCCGACGCCTCGCCGAAGCCGGAGGAGCAGGGCTCATTACCCCCGACCTCGTCCCGGATGAGGCCGCCGAATGGATGTCCGCATCGGATAAGTACGGACTGGACCGCGTGTTCCTCGTCGCTCCGTCCTCGACGCCGGAACGTGTGGCCATGACGGTCAAGGCAACCCGTGGTTTCGTGTACGCCGTCTCCATCATGGGTGTCACGGGCGCTCGTACCGAAGTTTCCAGCGCCGCCGAGGCCGTGGTTGCAGCAGCCCATGCTGCAGGAGCCGAACGTGCCTGTGTTGGTCTGGGTGTATCCAAGGCCTCCCATGTGCGTGAAATCGCCGCCTACGCCGATGGTGTCATCGTAGGCACCGCCCTCGTGGCAGCCCTGCGCGACGGTGGAGTACCCGCCGTGGCCGCCCTGGCAAAGGAACTCAGCACGGGTTTTGACCTCCCCACCGCCGAGACGGTTTCTGCATGATCGCCGCCTTGGCGCCCGCGACCCTCGCCACCGCCATCCCCGCACCCGTGTGGTCGGGCGTTGACCTGGGCCCCTTGCGCATTCACGCCTATGCCTTGTGCATCCTGGCCGGTATCGTCGCTGCCCTGTGGCTGACGGATCGTCGCTGGAAGAAGCGTGGCGGCCCCGAAGGCTCGCTGTGGGATATCGCCATCTGGGCCATCCCCTTCGGCATCATCGGCGGCCGGCTCTACCATGTGGTCTCCTCACCGGATGCCTACTTCGGCCCCGGCTTTGACGGCACGGGCGACCTCTCGCTCATCCCGCAGATCTGGTTGGGCGGCCTGGGTATTTGGGGTGCCGTGGTTCTCGGCGTGATCGGTGCCTGGATCGGTTGCCGCCGCGCGAACGTGAAGATCTCTGCGTTCATCGACGCTGCGGCCCCGGGCATCCTCTTGGCTCAAGCCTTGGGTCGTTGGGGCAATTACTTCAACCAGGAACTCTTCGGTGGACCCACCACCTTGCCGTGGGGCTTGAGCGTTTCACCCGAGTTTGTCCCGGCCGGTTACAGCCCCGACACACTCTTCCACCCCACGTTCTTGTACGAGTGCTTGTGGAACCTTGCCGGTGTCGCGGTCTTGTTGCTTGTGGATCGAAAGTTCCGCCTGCGCAGCGGCCGGCTGTTCCTGCTCTACGCCATGATTTACACGGCCGGACGCGTATGGATTGAAATGCTCCGCATCGATTCCGCCGAGCAGGTCACGATCCTGGGCATCTCGGCACGACTGAACGTCTGGACCAGCATCGTGGTCTTCCTGGCCGCCTTGATCTTGTTCCTGATCTTGACCGTGGTGCGCCGCGGGAAGGATCAGGAATCGGTCTTCCTCGCCGGTCGAGAGCCCGCTGTGGCCGTCAACCCTGTCAAGAACGACGGCGGGACCGACTCCTCGGCCCCCGCCACCAACACGGTGGAAACGTCACGAGACGACGAATCGGGCGAGAACAGCTAGCCATCAAGAACTAGCTGCCGGCGCTGAGCCGTCAGCCATTCGCTCAAGGGCGGTCCGGGATTTCCTGGGCCGCCCTTTTTGCTGCCCAAAGTTAATCATCCAAAGTGCTCCTTGCGGCCACATTACGCGCGATCCCGCACGTTTCCGAAAATGCCCAGCAGCCAAATAGTACTGATCGTGCAGAAAGTGTCAGATACTAAGATCTGCATATTTCCTGCGTGCACACGGCTATATAGTAAAAACGCCGCACGGGAAGTTGTGACCCAAGGATCACCGTGCAATTGTGCAACTGCCCTACGCTTCACCAGCGGCCGGCAGGGCACCAAGTAACAGCAAGACATCACTACCGTTGAGGAAGATCCGCTTTCCCAACGCATCGGGCCAGCGTCGTCCCCACGAATCGCTCTAACAAGGGGAAGGACTTACACGTCGTGACACAGACTCAAGCACGTGACTCCCATCAGCCATCGGCAGTATCGCCGTTCACCCGCTTTGCCGGCATGCCGGAGCAGGCGGGGCTTTACCGCCCGGAGTCCGAAAAGGACGCCTGTGGTTTGGCTATCGTCGCCACCATGCGCGGCATTCCGGAACACGACATTGTGCAGAAGGCTCTCATCGCCCTGCGCAACCTCGAACACCGCGGCGCCGTCGGAGCTGACGAAGGCACCGGCGATGGCGCCGGTATTTTGATTCAGGTCCCTGACGAGTTCTTCCGCGCCGTCGTTGGCTTTGAACTGCCCGCGCAGGGGAACTACGCAGTAGGAACCGCCTTCTTGCCGGTGGAAGCGCATGAGCGCGCTGCCGCCGTCGCCGGTATGGAAGAGCTTGCCGAGCGCGAAGGACTGCGCGTTTTGGGATGGCGTGAAGTTCCCGTCGTCAGCGACTCGGTCGGTGCCGCTTCTGTGGCCTGCATGCCGTACTTCAGCCAGCTCTTTCTCGCCCTGGCACAGGAACCCGCACAGCCCTTGGATGCCCGCAGCGCCAACGTGCTGGACGGCAAGGCCTTCCGCCTGCGCAAGCTGGCACAGCAGAAGTTCGGCGTGTACTTCCCGTCGTTCTCCTCCAAGACCATTGTTTACAAGGGCATGCTCACCACGGCCCAGCTCGAGCCGTTCTACCCGGACCTCTCCGACGCGCGCTTCGCCACGAAGCTTGCCATTGTGCATTCTCGCTTCTCCACGAACACCTTCCCGTCCTGGCCGCTGGCCCAGCCGTTCCGCACGATTGCTCACAACGGTGAAATCAACACCGTCAAGGGCAACCGGAACTGGATGCGCGCCCGCCAGTCCACCATGGCTCACCCCTTGCTGGGTGAGACCCCGGAGGAACTGTTCCCGATCTGCACCCCCGGTGCATCAGACTCCGCCTCCTTCGATGAGGTTGCCGAGTTGCTCTGGCTCTCCGGCCGTCCCATCACCGAAGCCGTCATGATGATGATCCCCGAGGCCTGGGAAAACCACGCCACGATGGATCCGGCCCGCAAGGCCTTCTACGAATACCACTCACTCATGATGGAACCGTGGGACGGCCCCGCGGCCGTCTCCTTCACCGACGGCAACCTGGTCGGTGCCACCTTGGACCGTAATGGTCTGCGCCCGGCCCGCTTCTGGGTCACCGACGATGGTCTGGTTGTCCTCGCCTCCGAGGTTGGCGTGCTGGAATTAGATCCGGCAACCATCGTACAAAAGGGCCGAGTTTCTCCCGGCACCATGTTCCTGGTCGACACCGACAAGGGCGAGCTCATCAGCGATGAGACCGTCAAGGCTGAGGTTGCCGCGGCTCACCCGTACGAGACCTGGGCCAAGGAAAACACCATCCAGCTGGCTGATCTGCCTGAGCGGGAACACGTCGTTCACACGAGTTCCTCGGTGCTGCATCGTCAGCGCACCTTCGGCTACACCACCGAAGAACTTAAGATCATGCTGGGCCCCATGGCGAAGACCGGTGCCGAGCCTCTGGGCGCCATGGGAACCGACACTCCTGTCGCCGTGCTCTCCGAGCGCCCGCGCCTGCTCTTTGACTACTTTGTGCAGCAGTTCGCTCAGGTGACCAACCCGCCGCTGGATGCTATCCGCGAAGAGCTCGTCACCTCGCTACACACCACGATTGGCCCCCAGGGCAATCTGCTCTCCCGTAACAAGGTCACGGCGCCGCAGCTGGCGCTGACCTTCCCCGTGATCAACAACGACGATCTGGCCAAGATCGCCAACATGGAATCACCCCTGGCAGCCGATGGCTCCGGTGGCGAGCGAATCTCCATGAAGGTTCGCGGCCTCTACAAGGTCGACGGCGGTGAGGTGGCCCTGCGTGCCCGACTCTCCGAGATCGGTGAGCAGGTTTCCGGTGCTATCAACCGCGGCGTGCAGTACATTGTGCTCTCCGATAGGGATTCCTCGGCGGTATGGGCTCCCATCCCGTCGCTGCTGCTCCTGAGCGCCGTGCACCACCACCTGCTGCGCAGCGCCAATCGCACCAAGGTTTCCCTCGTGGTTGAGGCCGGCGACGTCCGCGAAGTTCACCACGTGGCAGTCCTCGTCGGTTACGGCGCAGCCGCCGTCAACCCGTACCTGGCCATGGAATCCGTTGAGGAACTCATCCGCAACGAAGACGTCGTCGGGGTTACCCCCGAAGAAGGTGTCCATAACCTGATCAAGGGTCTGGGCAAGGGCGTCTTGAAGATCATGTCCAAGATGGGCATCTCCACGGTAGCTTCCTACTGTGGCGCACAGACCTTCGAAGCACTTGGACTGTCCGAGGAACTCATCGGCGAGTACTTCACGGGCACCGTGACTCAGCTCGGTGGTGTCGGCCTTGATGTAATCGCCAAGGAAGTTTCGGCACGCCATATCCTGGCTTACCCCGTTGACGGCGTGGATGTTCCGCACCGCCCGCTTCTGGGTGGCGGCGAATACCAGTGGCGTCGCGATGGCGAGCCGCACCTGTTCAACCCGGACACGGTCTTCCGTCTGCAGCACGCAACACGGGAACGCCGCTACGACATCTTCAAGAAGTACACGCAGGGCGTCGATGAGCAGGCTAACAAGCTCATGACCTTCCGCGGCCTGCTCACCTTCAAGGATGGCCAGCGTCCGCCCGTGCCACTGGACGAGGTCGAGTCGGTCAGCAGTATCGTCAAGCGCTTCTCCACCGGTGCCATGAGCTACGGCTCCATCTCGCAGGAGGCGCACCAGACGCTCGCGATCGCCATGAACCGTTTGGGCGCCAAGTCCAATACGGGTGAAGGTGGCGAGGACGTTGACCGTCTCCTGGATCCGGAGCGTCGCAGTGCCATCAAGCAGGTGGCCTCGGGCCGCTTCGGTGTCACGAGCCTCTACCTGACGAACGCCCAAGACATCCAGATCAAGATGGCGCAGGGTGCTAAGCCCGGCGAGGGTGGCCAGCTCATGGCTAAGAAGGTGTACCCGTGGATCGCGGAAACGCGTCACTCCACTCCTGGCGTCGGACTGATTTCCCCGCCGCCGCACCACGATATTTACTCGATCGAGGACCTGGCGCAGCTGATTTACGATTGCAAGCGCGCCAACCCGAGCGCCCGCGTGCACGTCAAGCTGGTCTCCGAGATGGGGATTGGCACCGTGGCCTCCGGCGTGACCAAGGCCAAGGCCGACGTCGTGCTGGTATCCGGTCATGACGGCGGCACCGGCGCTAGCCCGCTGAACTCGCTCAAGCATGCTGGCATGCCGTGGGAATTGGGTCTTGCTGAAACGCAGCAGACGCTGCGCCTGAACGGCCTGCGCGAACGTGTGGTGGTGCAGGTTGACGGTCAGCTCAAGACGGGCCGCGACGTCATCATCGCAGCCCTCCTGGGTGCCGAGGAATACGGCTTTGCGACGGCACCTCTGGTGGTTTCCGGCTGTGTCATGATGCGCGTCTGCCACCTTGATACCTGCCCCGTCGGTGTCGCTACACAGAACCCCGAGCTGCGCCAGCGCTTCACCGGCAAGCCCGAATTCGTGGTCAACTTCTTCGAATTCCTCGCTGAGGAAGTCCGCGAACTCTTGGCTGAACTTGGTTTCCGTAGCCTCGAAGAAGCCATTGGGCAGTCCAATGTGCTCGACATCAAGGCTGCGCTGAACCACTGGAAGACCGAGGGCCTAGACCTCAGCCCCATCCTCTCCGACGCCGGTGTGCCCGCAAGCGCCCCCGTCCGTCACCTCAAGGACCAGAACCACGAGCTGGAAAAGCACTTTGACCAGCAGCTGATCACCATGAGCGCCGAGGCACTCACCGATCGTGCTCCGGTCAAGATCAGCGTGCCCGTCATCAACACGGACCGTTCGGTGGGAACCCTGCTGGGCCACCACGTCACCAAGACCTTCGGCATTGACGTGCTGGGCCCGGACACGATCGATGTGACCCTGACCGGTCAGGCCGGTCAGTCGCTCGGTGCCTTCCTGCCGGCCGGTGTGACGCTGCGTTTGCTCGGCGACGCCAACGACTATGTTGGCAAGGGCCTGTCCGGCGGACGCATTACGGTCCGCCCGGATCGCAGCAGCCCCTTCGTGGCCGCTGAGAACGTCATTGCCGGTAACGTCATTGGGTACGGTGCCACAAGCGGTGAAATGTTCCTGCGCGGTACGGTAGGGGAGCGCTTCCTGGTCCGTAACTCCGGCGCAACGGCCGTGGTTGAAGGCATTGGCGATCACGGTTGCGAGTACATGACCGGTGGCCGCACCTTGATCCTGGGTGCCACGGGACGTAACTTCGGCGCCGGCATGTCTGGCGGTACGGCGTACGTTTTGGACCTGGATCCCAACCGTGTCAACAAGGTGTCGCTGGATTCAGGTGAGCTGCAGTTGCTCGAGCTCAACGACGCAGATCAGGATCTGGTCCGCACGCTCCTGCAGCGCCATATGGATGAAACCGAATCCGAGACGGCAGCCGCTTTGCTCGTCGACTTCCCCGCAACCGTAGCCCGCATCACCAAGGTGCTCCCGCGCGATTACGCAGCAGTATTGGAAACCCGTTCGGCAGCAGCCGAGCGGGGCGAAGACCCGGATGGCGCAACTGTCTGGCAGAAAATTTTGGAGGTCACCGGTGGCTGATCCGCACGGTTTCTTGAACAATCGGGAACGCATCACTCAGACCCGTCGCCCCGTCCCGGTCCGCATCATGGACTGGAAGGAAGTGTATGAGGCGCAGGAAAAAGGCGTCCTGAAGTCACAGGCTGGACGCTGCATGGACTGCGGTGTGCCGTTCTGCCACCAGGGTTGCCCGCTCGGTAACCTCATTCCGGAATGGAACGATCTGACCTGGCGCGGTAAGGGCCAGGAAGCCATCGAGCGCCTCCACTCCACGAACAACTTCCCCGAATGGACCGGACGGCTCTGCCCGGCTCCCTGCGAGTCCGCCTGTGTTTTGGGCATCAACCAGCCGGCCGTGACCATCAAGCAGGTGGAGGTCTCGATCATCGATGAGGCCTTCGACCAGGACTGGGTACACCCGCTGCCCCCGGCCCGGCTCACAGGTAAGACGGTCGCCGTCGTGGGTTCTGGTCCGGCAGGGCTGGCAGCTGCCCAGCAGCTGACGCGAACCGGCCACACGGTTGCTGTGTACGAGCGTGATGATCGGATCGGTGGCCTCTTGCGCTATGGCATCCCGGACTTCAAGCTCGAAAAGGAAAGTGTTGACCGCCGCGTCGAGCAGATGACCGCCGAGGGCACCCGATTCCGTACCGGCATCGAGGTTGGCAAGGACATCGGATGGGATGAGCTGCGCCGTCGCTACGATGCTGTTGTGGTCTGCACGGGAGCAACTGTTCCGCGCGATCTGCCGATCCCGGGCCGTGCCCTCACTGGCGTGCATTTCGCCATGGACTACCTGGTGCAGGGCAACAAGGCAGTGGCCGGCGATGTGCTCGAGGGCCAGATCGATGCCCGCGGCAAGCACGTGGTGATCCTCGGTGGTGGTGACACGGGTGCTGACTGCCTCGGCACGGCACACCGTCAGCAGGCTGCTTCGGTGACGACTCTGGCGATTGGTAACCAGCCGCCGGCAGAGCGTTCCGCTGAGCAGCCGTGGCCGACCTTCCCGAACTTGTTCGAGGTTGCCAGCGCCCATGAGGAAGGCGGGGAGCGCAGTTACCTGGCGTCCACCGTTGAATTCTTGGGTGAAAATGGTGTCCTGACCGGGCTCAAGATTGCCGAAACCGATTTTGTGGGTGGCCGTCGTGTGCCGAAGGAAGGCACCGAACGCATCATCGCCGCCGACCTCGTGTTCCTAGCGTTGGGCTTCACCGGTCCCGAAACGGCCGAATTGACACACCAGCTGCCTGTGAACCTCGACTCGCGTTCGAACGTCAAGCGCGATGGCTACTACATGTCCAGCCGCGAAGGCGTCTTCGTTGCCGGTGATGCCGGACGCGGACAGTCCTTGATTGTTTGGGCAATTGCAGAGGGTCGCGCCGCCGCCGCAGCCGTCGATAAGCACCTGATGGGGGAGACCTTCCTGCCCGCTCCCGTCTCACCCAGTGATTCGGCTATCCGCGTCTAGGTACAAAAGCGATAGGCTGTCATTAGGCACCATAGATTTCTGCTGAAACCACACACAAGGTAGGTACATTGAGACGCGCAAAAATTGTTGCGACTTTCGGGCCGGCAATCGCCAGCTATGAAAACACACTTGCGGTACTGGAGGCGGGCGTAAACGTAGCCCGCATGAACATGAGCCACGGCGATTACTCCGTGCACCAGAACACGTACGACAACGTACGTAAGGCAGCCGAGGCACTCGGCAAGCCTGTTGCCATCATGGCTGACCTGCAGGGCCCCAAGATCCGTTTGGGTCGCTTTGCTAACGGTGAGGGCTACGCCCTGGCCGTTGGTGATGTCTTCACGATCACCACCGAAGATGTCCCCGGCACCAAGGATATTTGCTCCACCACGTTGAAGTCCCTCACCGAGGACGTCAGTGTTGGCGACATCATGCTCATCGACGATGGCAAGGTGTCCGTTCGGGCTACTGCCGTCGACGAGGTCAAGGTTGTCACCGAAGTTATCGTTCCGGGCAAGGTTTCCAACAACAAGGGCATCAACCTGCCTGGCGTTGCTGTGAATGTTCCTGCCTTGAGCGAAAAGGATGAGGACGATCTGCGCTGGGCCCTGGCCTGCGGCGTAGACCTCGTGGCCCTCTCGTTCGTGCGTGACGCCGCTGACATCAGCCGCGTTCACGAGATCATGGACGAAGAAGGCCGACGCGTTCCCGTCATCGCCAAGATCGAGAAGCCCCAGGCAGTTGCCAACCTCGAAGCCATCGTTGACGCCTTTGACGCCATCATGGTTGCCCGTGGCGACTTGGGTGTTGAGCTTCCGCTGGAAGACGTCCCGTTGGTTCAGAAGCAGTGTGTTGAAATGGCACGCCGCTGGGCCAAGCCCGTCATCGTGGCCACTCAGGTTCTGGAATCCATGATTGAGAACCCGCGCCCCACCCGCGCAGAGGCTTCTGACTGTGCAAACGCAGTGCTCGACGGCGCGGATGCAGTCATGCTCTCCGGCGAGACCAGCGTTGGTGCGTTCCCGATCGAGACCGTCAAGGTCATGGCCCGCATCATCGAGGCTGCTGAAGCAGAAGCCGGCATGAAGCTGATCCCGAAGCTCGGTTCCGAGCCGAAGACCCGTGGCGGCGTCATCACGGCAGCTGCTGTGCAGATCGCTAAGCAGCTCGATGCTAAGTACATCGCGACGTTCACGCAGTCCGGTGACTCGGCCTACCGCCTGTCCCGCCTGCGCCCGTCCAAGCCGGTTCTGGCGTTCACGCCCGTTGAGAGCGTTCGTAACCAGCTGGCTCTGGCCTGGGGCATCGAGCCCGTTTTGGTTCCCATGGTTTCCCACACGGACGCCATGACCGAACAGGTCGACACCACGCTGTTGGAGAAGGGCCTTGTCAACGAAGGGGACCTGGTTGTTATCGCAGCCGGTTCCCCTCCCGGACAGGCTGGTTCCACGAACTTGGTCAAGGTCCACAAGGTCGGCGACCTCGCCGACCTGGGCAAGGCCGCCAATGGCGACCGCACCACGCGTGAAAAGATCGGCCCCTGGCCGGTTGGCTAGCCTTGGCTAGTTGAGCTTTACTGGCCCGTAGGAGTGGACATCCACTCCTACGGGTCAGTTGTTTAACCACAGGTTTCCTTGGCGCAAGATGATAAAAGCCCGACGGCGGCACCCACCTAAGGTGAGTGCCGCCGTCGAGCTTTAACTGGCTCGAGGTGAGCCAAGGTCTGATGGAGAGTTAGTTGACCTGGTTGATGATGGTCTCGGCGACCTCGCGCATGCTCAGTCGACGGTCCATAGAGGTCTTCTGGATCCATCGGAAGGCCTCGGGCTCGGTGAGGCCCATCTTGGTGGTCAGGAGGCTCTTAGCGCGCTCTACAAGCTTGCGCGTGGCGAACTGCTCCTGGAGGTCGGACACCTCGTTCTCGAGCGCCTTGATTTCCTCGTGGCGGGAGAGGGCGATCTCCAGAGCCGGGATGAGGTCGGCGGGGGTGAAGGGCTTGACGACGTAAGCCATGGCGCCGGCGTCACGTGCGCGCTCGACGAGTTCCTTCTGGCTGAAGGCGGTCAAGAGCACCACGGGGGCGATGCGGGCCTTGACGATGATCTCAGCGGCCGTGATGCCGTCCATGACGGGCATCTTGACGTCCATGAGGACCAGATCAGGCTTGAGCTCCTTGGCGAGCTCCACGGCCTTCTCACCGTTGTCGGCTTCGCCCACGACGTCATAGCCTTCGCCGCGCAGGATTTCCATGATGTCCAAGCGGATCAGGGTCTCATCCTCGGCAACGATGACACGGCGTGCGGGGGTAGTTGACTCCGTTTGTTCTGACACAAGAAACTCCTAAGTAGAGGTGATTTACACCACAATTTGCCAATATTTGCCCCTAAGAGGGCTTTTGTTTCACAAAACAGCCTATCTCCATGTAGAGTAGTTGCGCGCACTGGTTCGGAAGTGATTCTGAAACAGAGACGTGATCTTCGTGACAGTGATCATTTGAACACTTTCATAAAGGCCCAAGTGGCGGAACGGCAGACGCGCTGCACTCAAAATGCAGTATCGAAAGGTGTGTGGGTTCGAATCCCACCTTGGGCACGCTAAACCCCCTGTTTACAGGGGGTTTTCGTGTTTAAGTGTTGACACGATGTTGACAAAAGGTCTTCCTCGGTTACAAACGCCCCGAAATTATTTAACAAACAATTAACATTCAATTTGGCCGATTGTTGCCCTGAGGGTCCCGTTATGCGGCGACATGATACTTCGACGCCGATTCAGCTGTTTGTTATTGGCAGCTTCCTTCTAGATATTCGAGGATTTTCCCTTACACCTAGTTCATGGTGCGCCGAAGAGTCAGCGACGTGAGTTGGGGCGGCAAACCAGTCCAGAACGCGAAGATTTCTTCCGCGTGCAGCTGTGCCGGTAATCAATGCTGGCGCCTGCGATTCCACCCTGCGCCACCAGGCCCAGAAAGAGCATGAGTGTCGTATTCAGCTCATGAACCAGGCTGCTGATCAGGCCACGCGAATGATACGTCCCTTGATTCCCAGGGCCTTGGTGGGAAGGCATGCATGGTTCTCGCCAGGTGAGAGGTGCGTCAAGGATCTGACGAATTGATCTTGGAGGGCCCGCTCAAACAGTCAGCTAGACGTTGGGTGGACTCATGTGCATGCGATGGCGACTACCTACGGCCGTCCAGTCTGAAGTGTTGGGACATTGAACAATGGCGTCTGGCGATCCCTCATCGGACTGGGCACGGCGGTTGGGGGAGGGCAAGTTTTTTCTTGGAAGGACAGAGTGTTAGGGAAACTCATCCCCTAACACTCTGCAGAGGCCTTCTTAGTCCCAGAAGATGTCTTCGGCTTGGCCGTCTTCGGAGAAGAGGTGCACTTCGATGATTTTGCCATCGCGGATAGTGAGTAGATCGATGCCACTCATGTCCATTGAGCCTCGAGTGTGCGTGCCGGTAAATTGAACCGGCACGGCAACAAGTTCGCCGTTGACCATCGGCGCTCCGGTGACGGTGAGCTGGAAACTACCTTCGCTGACTTCCATCATTCCGCCCAGCAACGCGCCAACACCTTCGATGCCCGTGTGCTCACCGGAAAACCTGTTGGCGCCGGGTTGGTGCCAAACCACCTTAGAATCCAGTAGGCCCATGGCAGCGGCTACATCACCGCGTCCAAGGGCGTCAAAGTACGTGGTGGCTATGGCCGCCGGGGTTAGTTCCATCATTGTTTTCTCCCTCGTTTATTTGCGAACATTCTCATGATTACATTTGGTAACCTGTTACCTCAACGTAACTAAAGGAGATTGTCAATGACACGTCCAGAATGGAACGTTATGGTTGCGACTTGTCCGTCAAGGACGTCGTTGGCGCGGATCGCGAATAAGTGGACAGCGATGATTGTCATCGCTCTGAGCGGTGGCCCGCTTCGTTTTGGATATATTCGACAAGCAGCTCAGGGGATTAGCGGCAAGGTCTTGACAGACACTTTGCGTGACCTTGAACGTGATGGCATTGTGTCGCGAACGGCCTTTGATGAAATGCCCCCGAGGGTGGAATATGCGCTGACTGAACTTGGGCAGACTCTGCAGGAGCCACTGACCGCGCTGGGGAGATGGGCCGAGGCTCATATTGAGGAGGTTGAGTGTTCTCGCGACTCCTATGATGCCAGCCGACAACTGCCGAATTCGCCTCTTTGAGATGAATAGCTAGGAGCTACTAGAAAGGTGGGCAGGGGATTCCCGCTCACCAGCGATTGCTGTCAGCGCCGTGACCTGTGAGCGGGATCATCCATTTGGGGCAATCACCATTCGCTCACCATAGACCAACCTTGAGCGGGATAGTGAGTCACCTCAAACCCAGGCAGTCTGCAATCAGGCGTGTGCCATGAGGGCGGACTGCGTTGAAAGCTCCGCTCGCGTAGTGTTGACGGATGCGATCTAAACACGGAATGTTCAGCTGGAAAATGACGCGCTTCCTCTTCTCCATCGGTAGTTTTGTTGCCATGGCTGGAATTGTCCGAATCGCGACAGCGGTCTCGTGGGGGTACATCTGGGTTGTACTGCTCGGGCTTGCTCTCGTGGCACTGTCCACCCGTGGTCCATGGGATAGCGAAGGAAGCGGCCGTAATCGGTCAGTTTTGGGTTTTCGGGTTCGCCCGTAGCAAGTCCGTAGCGACGCACTGACTTCCAATCAAGGGGTTAGCATCGATAGCCCGCGGGGGAACCTGCCACGGGCGGGGCAGTGGATGGCAACAAAAGCATGTTGAGGCCGGATCCTCATAACGTAATATCAGCACCGGCGGGGGCGGGCGCCAGCTGGTAGGTTCGATCAATGAAGTTGTTCCGGTACGTATATGTGGCCACTTTCCTTTTTGCTGTGGCGATCGTGTTCATCGTGGACCTGCCTATGTGGGTGAAGCTTGCTGTTCTTACCTGGACTGCGGTCCCAGCTCTAGTTCACGAGTACCAGTTAAGGAAGCGATCCGCTGCTGCTGCGGAGCGGGCTAATCACTCCTCGAATGCCCTGCCGGATCAGATGCTGCACGCTTACAAAGAAAGTTCCTAGGCAGCGGCCACCAGTCAGAAAAGGAACGGCTACCGGGACAACACCGGACGGATGATGGCGTAGATTGGGCTGGCTACTATTTTGTGACAGCAACAGCAGCATCTCCGCTGAGTATTCTCTAATTCGTTATGTGGGATGAAGGCCGGACGCCATTAGCCCAACATCGCTTCACCCGTAAGCCGAACGGTATGTGGGACGCTGTTCTCTGTTCCAGGGCTAGAGTGAGATCGCCTGCGTCCAGCGTTCGGCAGCCGGACAAACTTAAGGCCTTGAAGAATAAGGGTGTTGTACATGTTGGTAGTGATTCGTGGAAATTCAGGCTCAGGAAAAAGCACGATCGCGCGCCTGTTGCAGTCCAAGCTCGGCAAGCTTACAGCGGTGCTTCAACAAGACCACTTCCGCAAAGTCATTTACCATGAGCGAGAGCAGGAAAGCCTGGCTCACGCAGACCTCCTCGAAATTGCGGCAACACATTGTCTAAACCGTGGTCACAACGTAATTCTGGAGGGGATCTTTAACGCCTCCAGATACGGTGGGATGTTAGAGCGCGTGGCAGCGCATTCTGATGACGCCCGATTTTATTCTTTCGCTCTCTCTTTTGAAGAGACTGTGAATCGACATTCAACGAGGCCTCAAGCCACTGAATTCAGTGCCAAAGATATGCGCGGTTGGTACCATGGCTGGCAACCTCTACCGTTCGTATCAGAGATGCGAATTGTTGCTGATGAGACCCCTGAGCAAATAGTCGAACGCATATTTCAGCATTCCACCCGCTAAAAGAGGTCTTAATCTACAGGCGCCCGTAGGCGCAACCTCCTGCGGGACAGTCGGCTCCACTGTGTGGCTAGGTGAACGAGCCGTTTCAAGATGCGGAATTCATTCCACGTTGTTGGCTCGGGCGTATGCTTCCACTTCGGCGAAAACTCGTTCGTCCTGGATACCGATCGTAAGAGCGCTGCGGCTGTCATTCCAGATGACATCAATGTCGATACCGTTGACGTTCCACATCTTCCGCAAGCCTTTCTGGCCGTGCCAGGGAATGGTGGGCTCGCCGTGGAGGTCTGTCAGTTGACTGAGAATGGCGTCGAAGCACGGGGTTGCTTGGGGGTCTGGCGGTGCTGAATCAGCGCGACAACGTCGAGACGAAACCCGTCCTCGTTCGCGGTGGCGTGCCCCGGCTCGTAGATGCCGTCGTAGACGCAGCGCCCGAGGTGCTCGACGAACGAACCGAAGATCCGACGGTCAAGCGGAGCAACCACAGCGGAGCGGTCAATGGCGATTCTGGCGGTGTTCATACGGTTGTGTTTCCTATCCTGTGCAACGTTTTTGATGTGATTTGGAGTGCGGGTGAATATGCTGCCCGTCTAGTAGCGCGTTGAGCGGCTCAGTAGATCGCCAAACACACGGTTTGCCCGGTCGACACAATCTCGTTGCCTCACAACTCATACTTGACGAATAGTACATCGATGTACATACTAATTTTGTACATCGATGAACAAAATTTACTCGTTGCTCGAAAATTGCTGATCGAAGACAGCCCCAACCTACGGATTCACCGAAGAGCCGCATGGAACGATGCCACGAAAATGACGGGGATGCAGTGGCAGTGGCGGAACGGATTCGCAATCAGGAATGTGGTTGTCCCTGCGGCTCTGTCATCGGGGCTTTCTTTAGGGAACGTCAGGCAAGAAAGGAAAACGAGTGTCGGTAACAATGGGAGATGTTGCACGGTTGGCGGGGGTCTCGACCAAGAGCGTCTCAAACTACTACAACGGCTATCGATATATGCGGGAGGATACCCGACAGCGCATCGAAGCTGCCATCAGCGAGCTGGACTACCGAATGAACCTATCCGCAAGAAACCTGCGATCAGGGAAGACGGGAATGATCATGCTCGCAATCCCCGAACTCGACCAGTCATATTTGGCCGAGCTTGCCCAGGCTGTCGTCCATAAGGCTGAAGAGCTAGGACTGGGCGTGCTGATCGAGACCACAGGTGGTCGTCGAGAACGCGAAATTGAGGTCCTCGAAGGTTCGCGGGGGAGAAACGTAGATGGCGTCATTTACGAGCCCGTAGCCCTTGGAGAAGAGGACATAAGAAAGCATCATGGAGGATTTCCTATCGTGCTTATGGGAGAGAAAGTACTCGACGGACCTTTCGATCACGTGACTATGCCTGATGAGGCTGGAACGCGCACCGCCGTATCGCACCTCGTTGATATTGGATGCCGAAATATAGCTCTGATCGGGCTTAGCACGACGGAGGAAAGCCCGGGGCAGGCCCTGCGCCGAAAGGGATACATCGACGCACTCACGGCCAGCGGGCTCGAAGTGCGGGAACAGATCATGATGGAGACCAAACGATGGCACCGAGCGGATGGTGCTGCCGCCATGAACCGGCTCCTCGAATCTAAAGAACATGTCGACGCCGTTTTCGCAATGAACGACTCCCTTGCATTGGGAGCGATGTGGGCCGCCGACCAGCGCGGCGTACTCATTCCCCAGGAGATTGCGTTCGTGGGTTTCGACGACACCGAGGACGCCACATACTCGATCCCTTCCCTGACCACCGTGTCGCCTGGAAGAGACGCCCTTGCCCGGGCCGCCGTCACCGCCCTCCATCGTCGAATATCCGATCCGGATTACGTACCAGGTCAAGCTCCAATCGTTACGGACTATGAATTGATCAAGCGCAGGTCCACCACCCGGTGACGTCCCTATGACCACTTATTTGACTGAGCACCCCCCCCAGTAATCACAGCAATCACAGCAGGAGAACCAATGCCATCCATCGAGCCCATCAACCTAAAGCACGTCCGTCTGCTCGAAGGCATGTTCAGCCACTCACAGAACGCGAATATTACCTACTTGCTACGACTTAACCCAGACCGCCTACTCGCACCATACCGGCGTGAGGCTGGCCTGCCGGAGCTGTCGCCAAGCTATGGAAACTGGGAAAACAGTGGACTGGACGGGCATACAGCTGGCCATTATCTGTCGGCTGCGGCGATGCTTTACGCGGCCACAGGTGAGCCTCGGCTGCTGGATCGGCTGACATACATGATCGACGGTCTCTCCGATTGCCAACGCACCATCGGATCGGGCTACCTCGGCGGCATTCCTGATGGCCACACATTCTGGGAAGATGTGAAAAACGGCGTAGTTGGATCGGATTCCTTCTCTCTCGGCGGCCGATGGGTGCCCTGGTATAACCTACACAAGCTCTTCGTAGGGCTGCTCGACGCTTCCCGGTACGCCGGCAACAATCGAGCGATGGAGACCCTCGTTGCACTTGCCGACTGGTGGCTCGATGCTGCCCAATTGATCGACGACGGCCACTTCGAGAGGATGCTCGACACCGAGTTCGGTGGCATGAACGAGGTGTTCGCCGACCTTGCCGTGGAAACAGGGCGCTCAGAGTACCTCTCTATGGCGAAGCGATTCACCCATCATGCTTTAGCCGATCCGCTTACCCGACACGAGGACCGTCTCACCGGGCTGCATGCCAACACTCAGATTCCTAAGGTCATTGGCTACGAGGCAGTGGCAGCGCTCACAGGCGATGAACACCTCGCGAACGCCGCCGACGAATTCTGGCGCATCGTTGTGGATACAAGAAGCGTGGTCATCGGCGGTAACAGCGTGCGGGAGCACTTCCATAGCACATCAGATTTCACACCAATGATCATCGAACGTGAAGGACCCGAGACCTGTAACAGCTACAACATGTTACGACTCAGCGCCCGGCTCTACTCACGGAGCGGGGACAACAAATATCTCGACTACTACGAGCGCACTCTCTTCAACCACATTCTCGCGTCCCAACACCCCGAACATGGTGGGTTTGTCTATTTCACCCCTCTCCGCCCCGGTCATTACCGTGTCTATTCCGATGCGGAGGAAAACTTCTGGTGCTGCGTTGGTACAGGAATGGAAAGTCACTCCAAACTCGGCGACATGATCTTCGCTCGGAACGGGGAAGACCTCGAGGTGAACCTATTCATCGCTTCTGAGATCCGCTTGCCCGAACGCAATATCACGG
Source organism: Arthrobacter psychrolactophilus (assembly GCF_003219795.1). Classification (GTDB taxonomy): domain Bacteria; phylum Actinomycetota; class Actinomycetes; order Actinomycetales; family Micrococcaceae; genus Specibacter; species Specibacter psychrolactophilus. The sequence goes on from NZ_QJVC01000009.1 coordinate 108,813, forward strand.
TGCGACAAGAGACTAACTTTCCGTTCGACGACACGACCAGGATCACGTTCACGGGTATGGACCAGGCACAGACCTTCACGCTGAGCATCCGCGTACCGGGTTGGACAACGGGTCCTGTGAGCGTGAGCCTCAATGGTGTCACAGAATCGGTCGAGGAGCGGGGGGGACGGCTGCACCTAAACCGTACTTGGTCGGAGGGGGACACCGTAGAGGTGCGCTTTTCGATGGCAGCCCGTCTCGAGCATTTGCCCGGCCGGACGGACTGGGGCGCCATACTCTACGGGCCAGTTGTGCTCGCGGCGCGCTCCGGAACGGAGCACCTTGTGGGGCTCGTAGCCGACGGCAGCAGGATGGGGCATGTCTCATCCGGTCCTCTTGTGCCTCTGGCCGCAACGCCGGTACTCCCCACTCATGACTCAGAAGATTTGACTGTCAATCTACGGGTGATGGACCGGAACACACTGCGGTTCGCCGTGTCTGACTCCGAGGGGCAAGAGCTGGAGCTCGAGCCGTTCTTTACCTTGCACGATTCCCGATATGTCGTCTATTGGCCCCTGACCTCCGGCGTTTCCGTCGCGGAGCGTCGGCGCGAACTGCTCGAGCTCGATGAGGAGTTACTGGGCGTCGACTCCCGCACTCTCGACCAGGTGATTCTCGGTGAGCAGCAACCAGAGTCAGATCATGGCTTCACCGGTACCGCAACGAGAGCGGGCCTGTCCGACGGAATTCACTGGCGTGAGACGAGCAGCGAGTTCACGCTGACCATGAGGAACCGCGATGGATTGGGACGGCTTCTACGCGTTTCCCGGCTCGACTCCAGCCCTTCGCACGGGTTCGATCTATTAGTGGACGGTGCCCTCATTTTATCCGTCACGAAGCCCGACGGAGCCGGAGCGGTGGGAGTATTGATCGACGAAGACTACGAAATACCGGCTGCATTGTCCGTCGGGAAAGATGAACTTATTGTGCGGATAGTGGCCCCAGAAGGTGTGAGATCCGGGCGCATCCACGCCCTTCGACTGCTGGCCGCCGAAAACGAGGGCTAGAACGTCTATTTGTCATTAGCTGAATGCAACGGATGAGGTAGTGGGTTCCCGCAAAGGCTTTCACCCACGGGCGATGGACCGCCGTGCAGACGGGGACTGACGTTACACTCTTTCCTCGGAGTCCGTTCGGGACTTCCTCTGCGGTTCGTCGCTCGACGTAGGGTTTGTTTTTCTCATCGAATCTCGTATTTGGTTCTATGCTGAGGACCATGTTGTCTATCTGGTGCAGGTCGATACGAGTCACCTCAACGTGACCAAATAACCTGGCCGGCAAACTGAACCAGACCTAGATATGTGTTTTCTGCCGTGGTCGGTAAGTTTACTTCCGGAAGGAATCGAACCAAATTCAATCCCTAAATCGGTTCGTTGACAGTGTCAACACATTTCCTTCCGGATTGGCTCCTACTGGGCCGTACTGGCGCGGTGATTTGCGATTTCACTTTTGTTTCCGGGGGTGAAAGTCTGTTTCGAATCCCACCTTGGGCACGATCTAAAGAAGACCTCTTGGAAATTGAACTGATCCTCAAAAGTTGGACTGGCTAATTTAGTTCGTTACTTTCGGGGGAGCAGTTCAATTCGGGGATGTCAAGGGCCATGAGTTTCTGCCCACCAGCGGTCAGGTTATCTGCCCACTGGTGGCCAGCAAAAATGCCCGGATAT